>CAVRJN010000008.1:0-1693901 GCA_963721585.1 uncultured Acidimicrobiaceae bacterium
ACGCCGTATTCCCAGGTCAGAGCCGGTGAGAGACGGCGGGTGACGACCGAAAAGTCACAAGTAGGTCACAAGTCAAAAGGGGAGAACCACCCGTGCGCTGGCGACAGAGGTACCTCGACGAGATGACGACACGGATCCAGCAACTTGGCCTTGAGGATTGCCCGGTCTGCAGTTCAGGCCAGATGACGGTCCTAAGGCTCCCGGTGTTCCGGTCGATCGGCGACGTCTACCGGGAGGAGCAACACCGAACCCGAACGACAATGAACACAACGTCCTCTTCATGCTTCAGATCACGTGCGGCCAGTGTGGCTACACGATGCTCTCCGACAGCGACCGACTCGTTCCGAGTGACAAGAAGACAATCATCTTTGGCCTTACCGCGGAACAAGAGGCGGCTGGAGAGGCAGATGGATCACTTGACATGCGAGACGGAGCAGACGGGTAAACCGCTTCACGGTCAGGTCCCGTCAATCAGCGCCTCTGAGACGGGCTCGCGGGTGGGTTACACCGTGGTGAGATCCTTGGTCTAATGAACCAACTGCCCCTCCCGCTACGAGAGTTTCTCCAGCACTGGCTTGCGCTGCACCCATAGCCGCCCCCGGCGCCTTGGTACGACGCGGCCTGGCTGGGCGACGCACTCGTGATCGCCGGCTTCGGCATCGCCATCGGGATCTACTGGGCTACACAGAGGAGCGGGAGGCGCCACCGCCGACAGTCAACGCTGGCCCACCTGAAGGGCGTCAAAGCTGCCATGACCGCCTGGGCCGACAGCTTCTTCACGACCAGCTACGCGGACCAACGGAGGACGCAGACCTCGCCGCGGCGGATGCCGGTCGTGGCCGCCGCCCGGAGCAACGGACCCAGGGATTCGCCGGCGATGAGGTCCAAGAAGGTGCGCAGCTGCTCGGGCGTCCACCACGCCATCTCGGCGGGCTTCGTGTCCTTCGCTCGAGGTGGGTCCGCCATGATGGCCACGTTGCGAACGAGCGTGCCCTTGCGCACCGCGTCACTCATGGCCTTCTGCACAACGGTGTGCACGTACCGGACCGACCGAGGAGACAGTCCGCCCTCTCGCTGGCGCAGACCCGACCGCAGGAACTCGCCGAGCCCCCGGATGACGACCTACCGGCGGCTTAGGGGTCGCCCCGATCGAATCTTCAAGCAGGCACTTCGGGGCTACCCGGGACGACGGCAGCCAGAAGCGTTCTCACTTGGCACAGGAGAGCTTCGAACAGGCAGGCTGGGGAGTGCCCACGAGTTCAGGATCGAGGGCGCCGAATGGGACAGCGAGCGTAGAAACGCGGTGAGATATGCCTGATGACGGACCGCAAGAGCCGACCCCTGAGGAGCTGGCAAAGTCGATGGCAGCGCTCGGCATGCCGGGGACCCTGGAAACTCTCCTCGGCAAGTTCGAGCTCGTTGATGGAGTACCGACGGCGGACTCGACCGCCGATCTCTACGATGCCCTCGACTTCATGCGGGGGGTTGAGGTCTTCCTCAACGCCGTCCCCGGTGCCTCTCTGGTTGCGATGCGCAACGGGTTCCACAGCATCGGGCTGACTGAACCAAACCAGATTGGCTACACCGAGCCGCGCGCCAACTCGGGGAGCTACTTCTTGACCCCCAACACGGAGACCACCTACGGGTCCATGTTCCTGGACCTGAAGGCCACTGGGCCCTTCGTGATCGAGCCTCCCAAGCAGTCCCTTTGCGTGGTCGACGACTTCTGGTTCCGCTACGTCACCGACATGGGTATCGCAGGTCCCGACAAGGGCGAAGGCGGCAAATACCTTTTCCTGCCGCCCGACTACGACGGCGACATCCCAGAGGGGTATTTCGTCTGCCGCACGCCCACCTTCACGAACTGGGTCGTCCTTCGGGCCTTGGGTGGGGTTCCAGCAATGAAGGAGACCAAGGTCTACCCACTGTCGGCCGCCGCTGACCCCCCGCCGGTCGAGTTCATCAACATCGCAGCCCGGCAATTCAACACCGTGCATGCCAACGACTTCTCCTTCTACGAAGAGATCAACGCCATCGTCCAAGAAGAGCCCACGACGGCCCTGGACCCGGAGCGGGCGGGCCAACTGGCGGGAATCGGCATCGTGCACGGTCAGCCCTTCACCCCCGACGAGCGACGGCGCGGGATCCTCGACAATGCCGCCCGGGCAGCAGCAGCAATCAGCCGTGCCTTGGTCTACTCACCTCGGGATCCCGAGGCGGCCATCTTCGAGGGGTCGTCTTGGTCCCAGGCGTTCATCGGCGGCAGCTACGAGTTCCTTCGCGACGGTGCACGCCTGCTCGATGCCCGAACCAGCTTCCACTATTTCGCCACGGTCATCACGCCGGCTATGGCTCACGCCCAAGTTGGAGCTGGCTCGGCCTATGCGTACACGGCTCATGACGCCGACGGCGACATCTTCGACGGGGCCAAGACCTACGCACTGACACTTCCGCCCGATCCTCCGGCGAAGAATTTCTGGTCCATCGACATCTATGACACCCAGACTCGTTCGCTACTCCAGACCGAGAACCCCTACCCCAGTGTTATGAGCCTCGGCGACACCGTTGTTCCAAATGAAGATGGTTCCTTCACCATCTGGTTCGGACCGCAACCGCCTGAGGGACACGAGCACAACTGGATCCAGACGGTTCCTGGTAAGAGTTGGTTCCCAATGCTCCGTCTCTATGGGCCACTAGAACCATGGTTCGACAAAACCTGGAAGCCTTCTGAGGTCCGGCTGGTCTAGGGCCTCATGGTCACGGGGTGTCCCCGTTCGCCGGAATTGCATCACTTCGTTTCGTCGCCCACCGACAGTCGGCGATCGATCTCAGCCCCCATGATCTTGCAGTCCGTTGCCGGGTGGTCGTAGCGACACATCAGCGCACCCGAGAGGTAAGCACGTGCCTGCACCAAAGTGGCGATCTCTTTGTCGAGTGCCTCGAGGCGTCGGGCGGCTATGGCCTTCCATTCGCTGACGTCGGCAGCGCCGAGAATGCCGGCAATGTCGACCAAGGAGAGCCCTGCGTCCTGGAGCATTCCTATGAACACGAGTTTTCGCAGTGTGGCAACACGGTACCGCCGCTGCCCGGACGTTCGGCCATCGGCGACCAGCAGATCGAGGCGTTCGTAGTAGCGGATCGTGGAGGTGGCAACGCCAGCTCGTTCGGCGACCTCTCCGATGGTCAGCAGGATTTCCGGCATAACTGCCACTTGACTTGAAGTTAGGTTTAACTGTCAAGGTGGGGATGTGAGCGAGCAGCAAGCACCACCCAATCACCACGCGGCCTATCCCGGATTCAGGGGTTTCGCAGGGCTTGTCGCGGCGCTCAGCATGGTCTTCGGTCGCAAGGGCGATGCACGACTTGCCGCGCGCCTTAGTGAAATGGGATCGAGCGAAGTCGTTGTCGACATCGGGTGTGGTCCAGGTGCCGCGGTCCGCTACGCGGCCCGATCGGGTGCGACGGTCACCGGAGTCGACCCTGCCCCCGTCATGCTCCGTACTGCGAGACTGCTTACTCGCAGGTCGGCCAAGGTGCGCTACGTCAAGGGCGCCGCCGAGGACGTTCCGCTTTCAGACGGTTCTGCTTCGGTCGTCTGGTCCATCGCGACAGTTCACCACTGGTCGGACATCAACGCCGGACTCCAAGAGGTGCGGCGGGTGCTCATCCCCGGAGGCTGCCTGATCGCCATGGAGCGGAAGGTGGAACCAGGTGCCCACGGGCATGGCAGCCATGGCTGGACCGACGAACAAGCTGCAGCCTTTGCCGATCGATGTAGCAAACACGCCTTCAGCGAAGTTCGCCTGGAGCGGGCAACAATCGGGCGTCGATCAACGATCAGTGTGGTGGCCAGAACATCCTGATTGTGTAGCGGTGATTCGCCGATGTCTCCACGGGTGTCCCCATACGTGCATCGGCTCGGACGACCTCGGGGTAGCCCCTATCGACGATTAGGTGGCACAGCTCGGCACTCCTGTGACCCGTTGGACGGCATGCCCCAGCCCGGCGACCGCTACGCTCAGGCCTTCACCGTCGAGCCAGGACAATGCTGGGCCATGTTGCATGACCGTCGGCCACGGCCAACGCACTGCGCCCAGATGCCCTCATGTGCCGGGCGTCGGTGCTGGCCCGTGGGGACCGTTGGCGGCGGGGTGTGGGTCTGTCGTGGCACCTGGATGGGCTGCCGGGGCTAAGGGAGCTTGGGGGATTTCGCGCCCCCTACCCGACCATCTGTTGCACCTCTCAGATAGTCTCGAAGTTGGTGTCAGAAGACGAGGCATACACGGACTGGTTCGTCGTCCTGAAGCGATCTCTCGGAATACCGGACATCGTGTCGGGTGCCAACGCCGAAGCGGTGATCGAAGGGTGGATTCGAGAGCACCTAGAGACCAGCAACTTGCCACAGGCCGACCGAGACCGGGCTGCAAAGAAGTTCATGCCTGCAATCAAAGAGCTTGCCGTCGCCGGTGCTTTGGATTGCTACGTACTCGGCGGACTATCCCGATATTTTCGCCCACTAGGCGACAGGACGGCGGCGGAACTGGTCGTGCGGGAGGCGTTTCCAGAAGTGACCGTCCTCACGACCGATACAGCTGAAGCCCTTCTCGCTGTTGCCGGTGAGATCACCGACAGGATGTTCGACTATGTAGAGACTCACAAGTTTCCGCCCGAATAGCTCCCAGACCTCCCCAGTAGGCTGGGTTGGAGACGACGAAGGAGGCTGTCATGACCGACGGTCAGGAAGCGGCCCAATGGGATGTGGCTGAGTGGCACGGCAAGATGCTCGTCGACCGTAATGGCGAGAAAATCGGCAAGCTCCAAGATGTCTATGTTGACGTCGAGACCGACGAGCCGCAGTTCGCCACGGTGAAGGAAGGCTTTATCGACCGACACCTCACCTTCGTTCCTCTGGCCAAGATTCAAATCGGTCCTGATGATTTACAGGTTTCCGTAACCAAGGAGCGGGTTAAGACTGGTCCGGATATCGATTTGCACGGCGAGGAACTCTCACAGGCCGACGAATCAAAGCTCTATCACCACTTCGAGATGAATTACACGCCGATCACCACTGCGAGCGGCCGACGGCTCGCTCGTCGTTGAGATTGGCCAAGTCGTAGCGGAGTCCGACGGATGGCGACTTACCAGCGTTCTCTTTGAGAGCGGCGTTGTTCACTGCTGCGACCATTCGGGGCGTGGCATAGCTGTAGCTGCCCTGCCCCATACCGATGCTCCTATGGGGTGTCAACCCCCAGTCTGTGGTGAGGGAGGAGTCCGTAGACCTCTCGAGCGACGTAGCGCTTGAGACATCGAACCGCTTCCTTCTTGGAGAGTCCCTCCTTGGTTCGTCGATCGATGTACTCGGTGGTGCGGGGTCATAGACCATGCGGGTGATCACGATGTGCCAGAGAGCGGAGTTCGCCTGACGGTTACCGCTGCGATTGAGTCGGTGACGGTGCTGCTTGCCACTGCTGGCTTCTATGGGTGAAGCGCCACAGAGATGGGCGAAGGCGGCTTCGTTGCGCAGTCGTTCGGGGTTGTCTCCAGCGGCGACGAGGAGCGCCGAGGCAGCGTCGGTCCCGATGCCGGGGGTGGCCACCAGTTGGGGCGCAGTCTCTTTGACCAAGGGCTTCAAGATGGCGTCGAGCTCGGTGATCTCCTCTTCGAGGGTGATGGCACGCCGGGCCAGCATCCGAAGGCTGAGCTTGGTGAGCGAGATGATGTCGCGCTTGGCTCCGGGTCGATAGGACGAGGCCCGCTCGAGGAGGTGGAAGACGTTGAGGCTTCTGAGCTCGTCTCGGATGGGCTCGGGGGCGGTCGAGATCAGACTGCGCATCTTGAGCTTCCCCCGCCTTGGCGGACACCGAACGTGAGGCGTCGAGAGGCGTCTCTTGGAAGGATGTCCCTATGCCAGTGCGCTATCCAGACGAGTTCCGCCAGCGGGCGATCGAGCTGGCCCGAACGGGTGACAAGCCGATAGCCCGCCTCGCGGCTGACCTCGGTATCGCCCCCTCGTGCCTGCGGCGGTGGATGAAACAAGACGCCATCGACAGGGGTCGCAGCGACGGCCTCGACACCGACGAGCGGGCCGAGTTGGTGCGCCTGCGCCGGGAGCTGCGCACGGCCCAGATGGAGAACGAGATCCTCCGGCGGGCGGCCGCCTATTTCGCCAAGGAGACGCTGCCGGGCCCAAAATGATCTACACCTTCATCGCCCGGGCCTGCACGGACCTGCCCGTGTCGGCCTGCTGTCGGGTCATGAGGGTGTCGACCTCGGGCTTTTATGCCTGGCGGGCCAACCCGGTGCGACCGAAAGACCTCGACGACGCGTATCTGAGCGACACCATCGTCGACATCTGGACCATGAGCCGCCGTTCCTATGGGTCCCCCCGGGTCCACGCCGAGCTCAGGCTCGGTCAAGACATCCGCTGCTCGCGCAAACGCGTGGAACGCCTGATGCGCCAGGCCGGAGTGGCCGGCATCCACCGGCGCCGTCGCGGTGGCTGCACGAGGCGTGATCTCGATGCCCAGCCTTCCGACGACCTGGTCCAGCGGGCCTTCGATCCCAAAGAACCGGACCGCCTGTGGGTGATGGATGTCACCGAGCATCCGACCGAGACCGGCAAGGCCTACTTGGCCGTGGTCCTCGACGCCTTCAGCCGCAGAGTGGTGGGCTGGTCGATCGCCGACCACATGCGTTCTGAGCTCGTGGTCGATGCTCTCCAGATGGCCATCTGGCGCCGCCGGCCACCCGCTGGGCAGACCATCGCCCATTCGGATCACGGGTCGACCTACACGTCGTGGGCCTTCGGTCGCCGACTGCGCGGGAACGGCCTGCTCGGCTCCATGGGATCGATCGGTGATTGTTTCGACAACTCGGTGGCCGAGAGCTTCTTCGGCACGCTCCAGCTCGAACTGCTCGACGAGCACCACTGGGAGAGCCGCCAGCAACTCGCCCAGGCCATCTTCGAGTGGATCGAAGCCTGGTACAACCCACGGCGGCGACACAGCTACTGCCAGATGCTCAGTCCCGTGGACTACGAAGCCGCCCACGCGGCATGATCAACAATCAACAGCAACTGTCCGCTGGAGCGGGGGAGGCTCATCTGGTTGAGCGCCTGGGTGCGACCCTTGCGCGCCGATGTCCTGGCGACCCGCAAAACCCGCATGGATTCGACGTCTCCGTCCCTGGTCTTAGCCTCACCACAGGCGTCACCCGAGAGGGCCGCCCGGGCAGCCGAGATCGCATCTTCAGGATCAGACTTGCCCTTGCGCCGGCGGCGCTGGCGATTAGGACGATCGACTTCGACGACGTGGACTCTTTCGTCTTGGAGGTGCCGCGTGAGCCCGGCGCCATATGAGCCGGTCCCTTCGACACCGACCAACTCGACAGGGCCGAAGTCGCTCAGCCACCCCAACAACTTCTTGTAGCCGTGTTCTGTAGTGGCGAAGCTCTCCACGCCGAGGAGAGCTCCTCGCTCGTCCAAAGCCGCAGCTACATGGACGTCGAGGTGCGTATCGACCCCGCCGGTAATGCTCCGTGGCAAATTGGTCACTGTCATCCCTTCGTTGGATTGGGTTGGGGTGACACCGCACCGAACGGGACGACGGACACGACAGCGACGGGCCTGTATGAGGCAGGCTCCTATTAGGTCACTCCGTCCGACCGGCAGGTGTCGAGTGGGTGACCGGGCCAGGCCGACGTATCGATATCAAGACAGTCCGAAAGGACGTCAGCCGGAATACTGGAGTCAGACCTGGCCTGGGCACCCACCCACACGCTGACCAATCCGTTCACCGAAGTGGTGGACCACTCAGCGGCCAACTCAATCCTCGCTGCCGGATGGGCAGCGCTGGGCGGCTCGTCGGGCACCGGGTAGTTTCGAGCGTATGGTCGTATCGGGTGCAGCTTGGGCGGCCGTCACTGTGGACTGCGTCCAAACAGAGAGGGTGTCCGAGTTCTGGAGCCGCATCCTTGAAGCGCCGGTGCGAACGATTGGACTTCCCGGTTGGTTCAGAATTGGACCCACCGCCCCCGGTGGTCCAGCTATTACGTTTCAGCCGGTCCCAGAGGAGAAGATGGGCAAGTCTCGAATCCACCTGGACCTGTGGGTCGAAGATCTTGATGCCACCATTGCTCTGGTCCGAGACCTTGGTGGAAGGTCCACCGGCGAGATCCACCTTTACGACGAAGGCACAGTGGTCGTGATGTCCGACGTTGAGGGGAACGAGTTCTGCTTGGTGGGTCCTCCAACGCACAGATATTGAGACTGCCTCAGTCCGCCGGTTTGGGGTCATCCCCGGCCAGCTTCAGGGCCGCCGGTAAGTCCGAAGTACAGGCGGAGAACCCGTAGGCGAAGCTCGACGGCCTGGACCGCAGGAGGGACCGCAGCAGGCCGTAGCCGGCACCTCTTCTCAAGGGCCTGGGTGACCTCCTGGGGCGAGATGCGAGCCACCCGCGTACGTCACGCTCGAACTGACTCGTCAGGCGGGGCCGTCCTGGGCTCTTCTGGAGGAATGGCCTGGGCCACGGCTGCCTGAGTCGGTGCGCCTGAACGGCTAGCTCGAGCCTCCTTTTCGGCAAGCCAAACTGCCTCCCCAATCCGCCACAATGAAGCAACTGCTGCAGCCATGATGAGGGCAATGGCTGAGCCCACAACGGTGGTCTGAGTCATCAGCAGGGCCTGCTGTTGCTCGAGAGCCAGGAGAGACAAGATTTCGCCCCAGATCCCGAAGATCATCACAGCCAACCCCGCCGTGAGTAACGCCGACGTGGTTGCATTGGTTGCGACGACGCGAACTCTTCCAACCTTCGATTTGCTCTTCCTGGCCTCGCGGAGCTGTCTCTTGGATAGTCGGTCGAAGTGGCGTGCCGCGACGAAAGTCCTCGCCAGATAGTCCGATTGGAGGGCGAGCGCAAGGAAGATGACGGGCAGCACAACAGCGACTGTTGAGAAGAGGGTCGCGTTAAAGGGCCTTTCCACCGGGCCACTCTTTCAGCGCCAGCCACAGGTCACAACGAGGTCACAGACTCATGCGGATTGCCCCGGATTGGGCAACATGAGACCCTCGACCACCGAGACGAATTACCCCCCTGACCTGGACGTGTACGGATTGCACGGACTGGGCCGGATGGACCAGTCGGGAGTTCGAGTCCCGCTCCGGGCACACCAACTGGGCTGGTCAAGAGCAAGGTGCACTGCCGGATCTGGCCGCTTGGTCCCAGATTGCTCACAGCCCGACGTAGAGGGATCGAGTCATGAGCGTTCCAGATGAAGTCCTGCGGGCGCCCGCTCGACTACCGCTGACCACTTCGGCGAAGACGACTGCCGAGGCGATGCGGGCCATGAAGGCCCGCTACGTCCGCCACCCGCAACACCCGCCGCCCTACTCGCTCGTAGCTCGGGTCGCCCTGAACGACTCAGGCGGCTCGGGTTGCACCCACCGCACCGTGCCGCCCGCCGCCGGCCTCTCGGGATATCCCTGTCGTCCCGGCAGGATCAGTTGCTGATCGTCACGGTGGTGCCCGCACTCGTGCCGCTGACCCCACCCGCGTAGGAGGCGACGCTCTGCAGGGTGTAGGTGCCGTTGGGCAAGGTGGCGGTGTTCCAAGTCGCCAGCCACCCATAGATGTTGGGAGTGGCGATGGCGACCTGGACGTCACTGACATCAGAAGGGCCTCCACTCACCTCGTAGGTGACACCATTCACGCCCGACGAGGAGGACGCGTCGAGATACTGGTTGCCCGAAATCGTGGCGTTGTTTGCAGGCAGCATGACGGTTGTCGCTGGGGCGGGGTTGTTCACCGTGATCGTGACGGGCGCGCTGGTGCCGCTGACGCCGCCGGCATAGCTGGCCACGCTCTGGACGGTGTACATGCCGTTGGGGACCGTGGTCGTGTTCCATTGACCGAGCCAGCCCAGGATCGTTGACGTGGCAACGGAGACGACGTCGTCACTCAAGGTCCCGCCGCTCAGCTCGAAGCTGACAGAGGTCGCGTTGGCCGATGCACCGGCGTCCAGGGTCGCGCTTCGTCCCGATTGGGTGGCCCCGCTGGCAGGGACGATCACACTCGTCATGGGCGGAGGGTTGTTCACCGTGATGGTGACGGGCGCGCTGGTACTCGAGAGGCCCTTCGCGTCGGTTGCCACACTCTGCATGGTGTAGGTGCCATTGGGGACCGCGGTCGTGTTCCACTGACTGAGCCAACCCAAGAGGGACGCGGTTCCGGTGCCGACCACATGGTCGTTGAACGATCCACCCGAAATCTCGAACTGCACACTTTGAATCCCGTTCTGGCTGGATGCGCCGGCATCTATCCACGTACTTCCCTGAACGGTCGCGCTGGCCGAGGGCTGCAGGATGCTGGTTGCCGGAGGGATGTTCAGCGTGAGTTTGCTGGTTGCCGTCTGCGTGGGACTGGACGAGTCGGTGGCCTTCACCGTAAAGCTGAACGTGCCCGACACGGTGGCCTCACCAACTATGACCCCGTCCGAATAGAGGTTCAGACCCGCAGGCAATGCTCCGGCGGTGATGGCCCAGCTGTACGGCCACGTACCACCGGTCGCCCCCAAGTTCTCCTGGTAGTACTGATTCTGACTCGTGTTCGCTAGCGACTTGGTCGTGATGGAGAAAGTCGCCTCGGGATCGACGGTGATGGAGAGCGCTTGTGAGACGGGTGGGGACCCACCGGAGTCGCTCGCCTGCACCGTGAACGACGAGGTTCCTGTCGCCGTCGGGTACCCCGAGACGATGCCGCTCGTGGGGTCGAGCGTCAGACCATTGGGCAGCGAGCCCTGCGTGACGGTGTACGAGTAGCCGGGGGTGCCGCCGGCGGCATAGACACCTCCGGACAGGTTGTTGTAGCTGGTGCCGACGTAACCCGTCGGCAAAGAGGTGGTGACGATGGTCAAGGGAGTGACCGTCGGCGACGGCATGTTGGCAGTGCAGGTCACCCCGTCGCTGCTGGTGGACCACGAGTCGCAGACCGGACCGTTGTCCCCCGCCAGGTCGGCGGCGACATTGTGCATGAGCTGCATGGCGCCAACCATCGGCGCATAGGGGACGCCGCCGACGTTGACCATTCCGAAGTCGCTGTTCTCCCCATCGGGCACACGTCCGCCGGCGGGTTGATCGACGTATTGGAACCAGTCGTCACCGACGAGAGCCGGCGTGTCCTCGTACAAGGGCGCGATGAAGTTCTCGAACTGGTTGGCCCGCTGCTGCTGGGAGCTTGCCGCCAGCAACTCCGGATCCGTGGTCGCCGGGTCCGTGGCACTCGGGGCCATGAAGGAATACTCGCCAATCATCAGGGGAATGTTGGCCACGGCCTCCAGATCGGCCAGGTTCTGCTCCTGCGGAAGGTAGGCGGGCCAGACGTCATCCACCACCTGATCGAATCCCGGTTGCAGCATGTAGTCCTCGATGCTGAACACGTTGATATACGGTGCTGCGGCCTTGATGAGAGCGGGCTCGATCTCCTGCCCTTCGGCCTTCACGCCCAGGATGAGGTGGTTCGTGTCGTACATATGGATGGCGGCGGTGGTCACGGAGAAGTAGCGGGTGGCCAGTGCTGTCACGAACCCGCTCGGGTTGCCCACGTATTGCTCGGCCACCGCCAGGCCGGGCGAGCCGGCTGGTAGCTGCAAATACTGCTGAAGGGCGGTCTCGGTGCCGCCATAGCCGCTGCCCGTGAGCGCCCCCCAGTCGAGCTCGCTGTCGGTGAAGTAGCCGATGAGGTTCGGATCGTCAGCCAAGGGCGCCACCTGTGTCGCCGCTACCTGGTCGGCATTGGTGATGAACGACGGCGCAAACCAGTCGTCGCCGCTTGCCATCGTCAGTTGCACCTCGTATGGCATCTGTGCCCCGACGTCCGCGTTGTCGGAGAACGCTCCGAGGGTGTTGAAGCCCCACGAGCGGAGCTGTGCGACCGTCGACACCGCCCAGGCGGCAGTGCTCGGAAAGTCGTTCGCCACGGTTTCGCAGTAGGGGCAGATCCCAGTGACCTGATCGGTCCCGGACCCGTTCGGTGCCACCGTGTCGATGCCCGAAGCGTAGAAGGGCTGACCTTGAGGAGTCACGAGGGTCCAGCCGTTCCCCTTCTGTGCCACATGGAAGTAACCCGTTGCGGCATAGGGTGCGGTACCCGCGTCCGTCCCATTGGATGCCGGTGACTGCGTGTTCGCCCCCGACACTGCGGATTGCCCGACGCTGAACGCCAGGAGCAGCGCGACCAGCGGAACCAGGAGGCAGACCCTGAGACGACGCGCAGTACGTGAGCCTAATTCGCCAAGGTTCATGATGAGTACCGTAGTTCCGGCCTGGGCGTCCGTCACAGCCCGGTGCGTGATCGACGCGGCTGCGAGCAAACGTGGAACTCCGCTCGTCGCTTGCACCCGGCTCACGGGTGCGACCAGATGCAGGCCCCGCCGAGTTCGCTGCTTAGAGCGTTCACAGCATATTCACAGCTTGTTCGCGATTGCCCCGGAGGGAGCACCAGAGAGGTGGTGTCTCCATCGCCTGTTGGCTGTTCTCCTTGAGATCTCCTTGAGACTTCAGGGCTCCTGGACATTTCCGGTCTCTTGGAGACTTCCGGACTCGTCGGGCGGGACCGGATGGGGAGCGCGAGGGTGCGAACACCGCTCCGAGCACGGGCTCTCCGATAGTGCAGCACCTCGTCTGCGTGTCACCAGCGGTCAGATCAATCACCCATCCGTGCGCTCGTCTCCGCGCTGCTCGAGCGGGCCTCCCCTCTCTTCTCCGTGCTCGTTGCATCCGCATCTCGTGCCTGGTTCGCCCATCAAGCCGGGCTCGGCATGCTGGTCGATGGAACCGGAGGGCAGCGCTGCGACAAAAGGTGCTTGACGTGAGCCTTTGCGACTCTTAGGGTCCCGCATGTTCTCAATAGGCAATTGAGACCATTCGAATCCGCCAGGGTCATGCCGGGCGATAGTGGGGAGGAAAGTGTGAAGAGACACAAGGGACTTGTCGTACGGGGCGCTTTGGCAGTCGCAGCCCTTATTGCAATCGCGGGCGCCGGTGCGCTCAGCTTCGCCGAAGGGGCTAGCGCCGCCACACCGTCGATCACGGTGACGCCGTCCACTGGTTTGCAGGCACAGGGCAGCACGACGGTCAGCGTCTCGGGCTCCGGCCTCACCCCCGCCAGCCCGGGTGCTCTCCTGGAGTGCAACGACTACGGGATCAGCCCCGGTGGCGTTGCCGCCACCCCAGCGCAGCCGACCGTTACAATCGCTCCCGGGGACACCGCTCCCGTTTCTTGCGGGCCACCCCCGCTCGCATCCGGGGCCCCAAACTTCTTGGCGGCGGGGGCGAATGCTTCCGGCAACCTCGGGCCAGTGTCCTTCACGGTCACGACGGGCACCGTCGGCCCACCGTCGACGACCGGCGCTGAAACAGGTGGCAGCGGCAACGCGACGGCCGATGCGGCCAACTACCCCTGCCCACCCACACCCGCGCAGCAGGCGGCCGGGGCGTCGTGTTTCATCGCCTTCGGTGACTTCGCCGGCGACCAGGCGACGGCGCCCATCACGTTCGCCGGAGCCTGTGTCGCTCCGGCGAACCCCGTCGGCTACGACCTCGCCGCCTCGGACGGAGGTGTCTTCACCTACGGCAACTTGCCCTTCTGTGGCTCGGCCGGAAGCCTGAAGCTGAACAAGCCCGTGGTGGGCATCGCCCGGACGGCCAACGCCGGTGGCTACTGGTTGGCTGCCTCTGATGGGGGTGTCTTCAACTACGGCAATGCGCAGTTCCACGGCTCGGCGGGCAGCTTGACACTGAACAAGCCCATCGTCGGGATCGCAGCGACCCCTGACGGTGGCGGCTACTGGCTCGTCGCCTCCGACGGCGGAGTGTTCAACTACGGCGACGCCGGTTTCTTCGGGTCGGCCGGGAGTCTGAAGCTGAACGCTCCCATCGTCGGTATTGCTGCCACCCCTGACGGTGGCGGCTACTGGCTCGTCGCGTCCGACGGTGGGATCTTCAACTACGGAGATGCCAAGTTCTACGGCTCCACCGGAAGCCTGAAGCTCAACAAGCCCGTGGTGGGCGTTGCTTCCACCCCGACCGGCAAGGGCTACTGGCTCGTCGCCACCGACGGCGGGATCTTCAACTACGGCGACGCCGGCTTCTACGGCTCAACCGGGAGTTTGAAGCTGAACCAGCCCGTGGTGGGAGTGGCCGCTTCGGGGACCGGCAAGGGCTACTGGCTCGTCGCCTCGGACGGCGGAATCTTCAACTACGGCGATGCTCCGTTCAATGGCTCGACCGGATCCATCGTCTTGAACAAGCCCATCGTGGGCTTGATCGGCACGGGCGCAAACCCGGCCTGATCGGATGAATCCGGCCTGATCGGATACAGAACTCGGCTCGATGCCGGGTCGGTTGTCTCCACCCAAACTTCTGGGGTGGATGCAGCCGGCTCGGCATCTCGCCGTTTACGGCCGGGGTTTGCATTGACGGTCCATGAATATCGGTGGGATGTAGGTCTGCTGGGCGGTTGATCGCGCTCGGCTGTGCCGGAAATCCGGACGGTTGCCGAAAAATTACCCGGTGATCACACAAGGCAGCGCGCCGCCCACGAGGGAGAATCGCCTGGCCCCGTGGAGATCTGCCGGCACCGTCACTCCCACACCGGCACACCGGCTCCACCAGCGGGTTCGCGCATCAGGGCGGCGCTCGTGTCCGGAAACGGGCCGCCGAAAGGCCGAGCCCTGCGTCCCCGCAAAACCCACGTTTCGCACAACAGGGGTCACGCGTTTCGCCCAATCGGACGAACTGGGGTGGACGGCGTCGGAACAAGGGTGGTCGAACGTGCCAACCTTGTGCAGTCCCGCGGCGCCACCAGGGCGCACACCCTGGACCCGACCACGCCATTGGCGGAGCAACCGATCCTGATCGATCTCACATGACACGCATTGTTCGGAGCGTTGCATTGGTGCTGACCCTGGCATCAGTGGGCCTCGGCGGAGGCGTTCTGGCTTGGACGGCCAGCAGTCCGGCAGCCGCGCAGTCTGGCGCCGACACCCCCCTCCCGCCCGGATGGGAACTGTGCATCCTCCAAGGCGTCGCCGCTCCGGCCACCCCGGCCAATATCGCCGACCTCGACGAGTGGCAGGCGGCCGAGGGCGGTTCGACCAACAACACGGCGGCGTTCAACCCGTTCAACTCGCTGCGGACCACCGATGTCACCGGAGCCCAAATCCCCGGGGTCGACACCTCCAACAATTTCCCGGCATTCTCCTCCTGGGCTGCCGGATGCTCGGCGACGGCGGCGACGCTCCTCCAACCGAACATGTGGGTGATCACGGCCGCACTGCGGGCCGGGAACGTGACTCCGGCGTCCGCCTTTCTGGCCGTGGTCGACCAGAGTTCCTGGTGCGCGGTGTCCCCGGCTGGAGTGCCGTGCTACGTCAACGAGGTGCTCAGTGGGACGGAGAGCCTGCCGGCGTCGTTGCCCGTCTCGTCCGCTCTGAACGTGTACGGCAACGTGACATCGGACCTCCACGCCTACCAGCGGTCGATCGCGGCGGTTTCGGCTGATCAGAACGAGGTGGGGATCCGCGATCTCGCGCTCGCGGCGGCGGGCTCCAACGTCGCCTCCGCCCGCAGCCAGTTGGGCGCGGCCTCTCGCTCCCTCCAGAAATTCGCCGTCAGCGAGTACGTGAGCAGCGGGTTGTACTCTGGCGCCCCGCTCGTGAGCAACGGAGGGACCCAACCTCTCCCCCTGAGTACGCCGCTGGACTCAGATGGCGTCGTGGTGCAGCAGTACCTCGGCGTGGCGGCCAACAATCTCTTGACGCAGAAGGGGGCCGCGGACGATGTCCTCAAGGGCGCCGAGCAACGCCGGGACGCCGCCTCCAGGGCCCTCGCGCGAACCGCCGTCACATTGACGTCGGACGAGACCGAGGAGAACCAGGACCTGACGCAACTCATCAAGGACGTCGGGACCCTCGAGCACGCCGGCGCATGTGCGACGGTGACCATCACGCCACCCCCGTCCAGTGGGACGGACGCTGCCGGTGTGACGAGCACCACCACGACGACGACGGCGCCACCATCCACCAGCACCACGGTCTCCACGACCACCACGACCACCGCCACCACCGTTCCCCCGACGACGACCACCACCACGACTTTCCCCTCGGGCGCGGTGGCCGCGACTCCGACGACGACCACCACGACGTCGACCCTTGCCCCGACCACCACCACCACGACGACGACGCAGCCGGCGGAGCCACCGACAACGACGACAACGACGACCGTTCCCCTCGCAGCCACGCCGGCGACGGGGACCGCGCCGCCGACAGAGGCAACCGGCGTCGCGGCGCTGCAGGGATGCATCGCAACGTTCGCTCCCCCCGGCAGCACCTGACGGATCGAAGCGCACGGCACGGGTCGCACCGGACCACCCGAGACCAGCGAATACCGGTCTCTTGGTGTCGATCTGCGACCTCCTGGCCAGCGTGGGCCGTCAGAACCCCGTGGCGGCGATGATGGAGCCGTTGAGGTGGCTCCCGGCCATGGACCCGTCATTCGGGGCATCGCCATAGGCAAAGACGCCACCGTCCGCGGAGGCGACCCAATAGCCACCGCCATCGGCATCGGAGAAGATGGCGGAGGCCGGATCGAGGCCCCCGGTCGAGCCCATGGGATCACCATGCGATACGGCGTCCCCGTAGGCGTACACGGCGCCGTCGGCGAGGAGGACCCAGTAGCCGCCACCATTGGCCGTGCGGACGGCGGACGTGACGGGTGAACCCTGGTTCCCCGGGGCGCCGTAGAACGGAGCATCGCCGAAGGCGTAGATGTTGCCGGTCCGGGTGATCAGCCAGTACCCGTTGCCCGAGGCGTCCGGCACGACCGCGACTGCGGCGCCCGAGCAGCCGCCGATGCCGGGGCACGAGCCCGCGAACCTGGCGTCTCCGAAGGCGAAGACGCCGCCATCGGAGGCCACCATGAAGTAGCCGCCACCGTCCGACGACGGGACCATGGCCACTATGGGGGCGTCGAGGCTGTGCGGCAGACCGGAGCCGGCGGGCGAGAGTCCGACCCCCGGTATCGAACCGAAGTATCCGGCGTTGCCGAAGGCGAAGATGCCACCGTCGGACGCCACCAGCCAGTAGCCGGCCTTGGTCGCCGTGGGGCTGATGCCGACGACGGGTCGCTGCAGCGTGATGCTCCCGGTGGAGCCGTGGAACTGGGCGGAACCGAACGTGAAGATGCCGCCGTCGGAACCGACCAGCCAGTAGCCATACGTCGGCGGCGTCGGCGGCGTTGCGGGTGCCGGCGGCGACGGACCTCCGGTCACCGTGAAATCGTTCGGTGCGCTCGTGTAGCTCGGGCTGTAATCCATCGCATCGGGCCCGCTCAGCGTGACCCCGGTGCAGCTTCCCGGGACCAGCGTGTAGCTGCCCGAGAACAGATTGCCACTGATCACCGTCGCCGGGCTGACCTGACTGCAACGCAGCCCGCCGGTGTTGACGGTCACGCCCAAGGGCGCGGCGTCGGTGCCGGCGAAGGTCGGCGATCCGCTGTCGGCCTGTGCGCCGCTCACGGCCACGGCGATCGGCGCAGGTGTGACCGTGAATCCTTCGGCCACACTCGTGTAGACGACGCCGTAATTCGTCGCGTTGGTGCCCGACAGGGTGGCTCCGCTGCACGAGGAGGACGCCAGGGTGTAGCTCCCCGGGGACATGGTGGGCCCGATCGTCACGATCCCGGTCTGGGTACAGGTCAACCCCGACGTGCTCACGCTGATGCCCGACGGCGGGTTGTCCGCGCCGGCGAACGAGGGCGTGTCTCCATAGGTCTGCGTGCCCGAGACCGCGACATCGACGGGAATCGGTGCGACGGTGAAATCGTTTGCGGCCGTCGTGTAGACGAGGGAATAGTCGCCCGCGTCGGCCCCGGTCAGGCTGAGCCCGGTGCAGGAGGAACCTACGATGGTGTACCCGCCCGGCGTGAGGCTGGGGACGATCGTCGTGGACGTCCCCACGGTGGTGCAGGTGAGCGCGCTGGAGAGCAGCGTGACGCCGGGCGGCAGCGTTCCGGGGCCGTTGAAGTCCGGCGATGCGGTGAAGGTCGGCGAACCTCCGTAGGTCTGACTGCCAGACACGGCCACGTCCAATGGGGTGGCGAAGAAGCCCTCGGCCAGGCTCACGGCCACCGGCGTGCCGAGGCCCGTCGCCATGTCGTAGCCGGGCATCGCCGGGTATTGGCCCCCGGCCGTCGCGTTGTAGTCGTTGTTCCCTGATGTGACGTCGTTGAGATAGGTGCCCGGAGACTGCTGTGCCAACAGGTACAGCGTCGGGTTGAGCGCGCCGTAGCCGGCCGTGTTGCCATCGGCTGAGGCGACGACTGCAAGGACTGCAGCCCACAGGGGCGTCGCCCCACTGGTCCCTCCCAAGGCGTTCCAACCACCGAGATTGGCGTTCACGGTGTCGTAGATGACGTACCCACTGCTCGGGTCGGCGTCAGCCGACACGTCGGGGATCTCACGGCAGTCGCCGCTCGCAGCTGCGCAGGGTGTCCCGCTGCTGCCCGTTACCGTGCCCAGCGCCTGCTGGTACGCCGGCATGGCGAAGGTCGACGAGATGCCACCTCCTCCCGCTCCCTCCGAGTAATAGAGGGCGTCGTTCCAGACCTGTTCCGTCGGGGGAGGTCCCAGGGTCTGTGTCCCGTGCCCCAGCGAGGTGCCGCCGACCGCCGTGACGTAGGGCTGGCTGGCCGGGTCGGAGACCGCGGGGTTCAGGTTCTGAATGACGTCACCCCCGTGCGTCGCGTCGGTCACCCAGACGTAACCGAGGCTGCCGTCGCTGACGAGCTGGCCCATGGAGTCGGTGCCTGTCTGGAGGGAGACGGTCGAAGTGATCGCCTGGGTCGCGGTATCGATGGTCGCCATCACGTCGCCCGGGAAGCTCAGTCCGTTGAGGACGGCCAGGACCTCGTTGCCGTCCGGGGACAGACCGATGGACTGGACCTCTGCCGTCCCGTTCGAGGGCTGGCTCGTCGGAATCGTGGTGACCACCGACTGGCTGCTCAAGCTGATGACCGAGATCCCTCCCCCGCTACCGGCATTGGCGACGTAGAGGTCGCCGGCGCTGCTGGCCAGGGTCAGGGCGACCGGCTCATGTCCGACGGGGACGGTGCTCGGAGTGGCCGAGCAGCCCGATGTCGTGGTCGCGTTGCACGTCGTTGCGCTGAAGTACTCGACTCTGCTGTTGGACCCGTCCGCGACGTACACGAAGCCGTTGGTCGAGTCGACGGCGAGCGCCGTCGGCACGGACTGCGTCGGGAGCGTCACCGTTGTCACGTAGGCATTGGTGCTCGCGTTGTAGACCGCCACGGTGCCGTTGCCATTCCCCACGTAGAGCGTGGAGCCGCTCACGGCGAGCGCGGCCGGCGAACTGAGATCACCCCCGGAGGCGATCTGTGTCGGCGTGCTGCAACCGCTCGACGTCGACTGGTTGCAGCTCGTCGTGGAGAAAGCGGTCAGCGTGCTGTCCGCGTTGGCGACGAACACCTTGGCGTCCGGAGCGTCGAGAGCGACGGCGTCGGGGCCCGAGCCGGTCGAGACCGAGCCGGTGGTCACGAAGTTGGTCGGGCTGCTGGTGGTTCCCTCGCTGTCCACACTGACGGTACCGCTCTGTCTGTTGGCGATATAGAGGGTCCCCGTCGAAGGGTCGACCGCCTGCGCCACCGGATCGGAGCCTGTGGCGGCGTCGATCTCGGCGTTGATGTTGCATCCTTGCGCTCCCTGGTCGCCGGCGGCAACGAGCGTCGACTGCCCCTCGGCGGCGGCGGCCTGGAAGAGCGTGTTCTCTGAATTCTCGAGCGCTTGTCCGACGTAGGCCTCGCAGCCGTTGGTCCAGCTGGCACTCACGATCTTGGCGGTGTCGTCGTTGACGATCCGGCTGAAGACGTCGTAGAGGGTGTCCGAGGTTCCGCCTTCGTAGACCTCGATGTCGGCCTTGGGAGCCAAGGAGAGGACGGTCTCGATGTCGAGCTCGGCCTCGGCCGTGCCAGCTCCGGTGGAGCCGGAGCCCGCTCCGACCGACACCGTCGTGATCTGGCCGATTGCCGGCGTGATGTCGTAACAAGTGGCGAAGTGATCGATGTCGCTCGTCGAGTATCCCGCCCCCGACATCTCGACCACCGCGACGGTGCTGCCCGCCCCGTAGTGGTTCGAGGAATACAACGGACCGAACGCGTACGCCTGGGCCAGGTCGGGCGCGTCGAGCGCGCCCGTGTTGCCCTCGACGGCGCCGATTGGGCCGGTGCAACTGGAGCCTGTCGGAGCGGGTTGGCCCGGGGCTAGTCCTGGTGCCGCCGCAACGGTATCGGGATGAGCCGAGGCCTGACTGGCCTGCGGAACGCTCGTCGACGGCTGCGGGGGGCTGAGGGTGTCGAGTCCGAGGATGCCTTCGATCTGCGGTGCCACCGAGGAGGACACCTCGGGGGCCGTCGCATTGTCGTACCCGGTCTTGCCCGAGGCGAGGCGATACCTCGCAATCGGGGTCGAAAAGGCGGACTGGACTTCCGCCACGGTGCCCGACACGGGCAAGGACAACCCGGTGGCCGAAGGGCTTCCGACGGTGAGGCCCTCCCGGCGGAGCTCGCCGGTGACCTCCGCGATCGTGGCCGGGGCCGGACCGAAGGCGGCCGCGAACTGGGCCGGCGTCAGGTAGTGGCGATAGTCGGGCGACTTCGGATCGGAGACGGCCTGCACCTCCGCCGCCAGCGCCGCCGGGTCGCGGGGCTTGAGCGTCACGTCGAGCGGCAGAGTCGTTGCTGCCGGAGCAGGACCGACCAGCGTCGCCCCGGGGGGAACCAGGCCCTGGTGGCCCGGCAACCTCTCGCGTCCGGATCCGGCGGCGGCGGCGCTCGACGCGGTGGCGGCACCGAATGCCGCCGCGCAGGTGAGCACCACGGCGAAGCCGAGCACGCACGAGACGACGAAGCGCGGCCGACCGACGACACGTCGATCCACCTTCATCTGTGCGTCTTCACAGGTGCCCCCAGGGTCGGGAAGGGTCACGCCTCCACCAGGGCCATTCTCGGCGTTCGTGTGCTCCGTGGCACGCGTATCACCGGCGTTTGCCGAATCGTTGTCCCTTCGTTGTCGGCACCCGAGGTCTCGGGCCTTAGGCATTCAGCCCGGCCCTCCCCAGGCCCCGGGTCGACGGAGGCCGTGGCGAGAAACGTGGCGAGAAAGCGGGATCGTGCGAGGGAGGAACTGGTTCGTCCCGGCGCCCAGGGCGCGCAGGGCCCAGGGTCTGGAACGCCTCGAACAAGCGGGCGGAGTGCAGTTCGTGGAAGAAGTGCCGGATCGGCTGCGCCGCGGCCGCGCTCCCGTGATCGGCGCGGCCTGCGGCGTCCGCGTCCATGTGTGCCACTCCCGACCGGAGCATCCCTCCGAGACGTCGTTCGTCACCTCCTGCGGCGAAAGACCGAGTCGGGTACCGCCACCATATGAGCAGTGACCCGGGCCAAACCGGCGTCCGGGCCGGGAAGACCTCGAGCGAGAGATTCGAGTGCGGCCTCCTCTCGTCCCGGGTCGCACCGCGCTTCCTACCGAGTTTCCGCCCGGTAACCAGCACTGCGCTGGCCCGGTGGGTGCCGGATCGCACCACCGGTGCGATCCTCGCCCCTGACGCGCGCTGTTGGCGCGCCGACATGCCACACTGTGGGTTCTTCAGCCCGCCGTCGATGGGAGCCGTCGGACACGTGTTGGTTTTCACCTTCCCCGGACAGGGATCACAGCGCGCCGGCATGGGTGAACCGTGGGTCGATCACCCCTCGTGGGAAGTCGTCGAGGAGGCATCCGCCGCTGCCGACCGCGACCTTGCCCGTCTGCTCCTGCACGCCCCGATTGAAGAGCTGACGCAGACCGAGAATGCCCAACTGGCCACCACTGTGCTCAGCCTCGTGGTGCTCGATGCGGTCGAGCGCATCGGACTCACACCGGCCGCGTGTGCAGGCCACAGCCTGGGCGAGTACACCGCACTGGTCGCCAGCGGTTCGCTTGCCTTCGACCACGGGATCCAGCTCGTCGTCGCCCGCGGCGAGGCCATGGCGAGGGCCGGCGAGGAGGCGCCCGGGACCATGGCCGCCTTGCTGGGCATCGCCGACGACGACGCGGAGGCGGCCTGCATGCGCGCCGAGGGCGACGTGTGGGTCGCCAACTACAACGCACCGGGCCAGGTCGTCATCGCCGGCACGGCCGAAGCGGTCGCCAAGGCCGGCGAATTGGCGAAAGCTCTCGGGGCCAAGCGCGTCATGCCGATCCAGGTCTCCGGCGCGTTTCACACGCCGCTCATGCAGGGCGCACGCGCCGACCTCCGCAAGGCGCTCGCCGAGGTGACCTTCCTGACGCCCGAGGTGCGTGTCGTCGCCAACGTCGATGCGCACGTCCATGACGACCCGGCGGATTGGCCGGGCCTGCTCTCGGCCCAGCTCTGCAGCCCGGTGCGCTGGCGTCAGACGCTCGAGACGTTCGCCGGTCTCGGCCTGACCTCACTGGTGGAGCTGGGGCCGGGTGGGGTGTTGAGCGGGCTGGCCAAGCGCAGCCTGCCCGAGATCCAGTCCCTGGCCGTCTCCAAGCCCGGAGACCTGGACACGTTGATGGACCAGATCGGGGCGGCCGGGACGTGGCGGGCCGAACCTGCCCTGCACCAGGGCGAACACCTCTACATGTCCGAGCGGGTCGTGGTGAGCCCGTCGAGCGGGATCTTCAGCCCCGAATCGTCCCTGCAAGCGCCCGGCACGGGATTGCTGCCCGGGACCGGCGTCGGCTCGGACCAGTCTTCAGCCATCGACGTGGGGGAGCTCGTCGGCCGGGTCGGGGTCTCGGAGGTCCGAACGCCGTTCGCCGGACAAGTGATCGGATGGCTGGCGGCCGACGGCGAGCGTGTGCAGGAGGGCCAGCCGCTGGCCTGGCTCAGAGTGCACGACACGCGCTGATGGCGATCGTTCTCGTCACCGGTGGGACCCGGGGCATCGGAGCAGCCTGCGTCGCGTGGTTCCTGGCCAACGGCGACCAGGTGGCCACGACCTATCGCTCGGCCGACCCTCCCGAGCCGCCAGTCGGGACTGACCCCGAGCGCTTCTTGGC
This sequence comes from uncultured Acidimicrobiaceae bacterium, assembly GCA_963721585.1. Taxonomy (GTDB): domain Bacteria; phylum Actinomycetota; class Acidimicrobiia; order Acidimicrobiales; family RAAP-2; genus Bog-473. The sequence goes on from CAVRJN010000008.1 coordinate 23,128, forward strand.
CGTGCGGTGCGACGTGCGCGACGCCGAGGAGGTCGGGTCCGCCTTCGCCGCCGTCGAAGAACGGTGGGGGCCGGTGCAGGTGCTGGTGGCCAACGCGGGGATCACCCTGGACTCGCTGATGCTGCGCATGAGCGACCAGGCCTTCCACGACGTGATCGACGCCAACCTCACCGGTTCGTTCCGGGTGGCCAAGCGGGCCGTGGCGAAGATGCTGCGGCTCCACACCGGGCGCATCATCTTCGTCTCGTCCGTCGGTGCCTTTGTCGGCCTGCCCGGGCAGGCCAACTACGCCGCTTCCAAGGCGGGCCTGGTGGGCATGGCCCGGGCCATCGCCCGCGAGGTGGGCAGCCGGCAGATCACGGTCAACGTCGTGGCCCCGGGCCTGATCGACACGGACATGACGGCCGCCCTCGGCGCGGACCGGGTCGCCCTGATGACCGGTCAGGTGCCCCTGGGACGGGCCGGGAGCCCGGCTGACGTGGCTGCCGTGGTGGGTTTCCTGGCCTCGGATTCCGCCGCGTACGTGACCGGAGCCGTGGTACCGGTCGACGGCGGCCTGGGCATGGGCCTGTAGCGTTCAGGGGACCGACGACAAAGGAGCAGATTGTGGACAGCGACGCAGCGTTCGAGAAGTTTCGCGAGTGCGCCGTGGAAGTACTGCAGGTGCCGGCCGACAAGATCACCAAGGAAGCCAAGTTCGCCGACGACCTCGACGCCGACAGCCTGGACCTGGTCGAGCTCGTCATGGCGTTGGAAGAGGCGTTCGATGTCACGGTCGAGGAGACCGAGCTCGAGGACATCACCACAATTGGGCAGGCGTTCGACCTGATCTCGACCAAGCTCTGATGCAGATCGGGATTGGCGCCGAGGGCCCGATCCGCGGTCGGCGTGTCGCCGTCACCGGCCTTGGAGCGGTGACCTGCTGCGGCGTGGGCGTGGAGGCGTTGTGGGATGGGTTGGTCCACCCGACCGTGGTCGGCGGCGTGGTGCGCGGTTACGAGCCCACCGACTGGTTCGGCCCGAAGGAAGTACGCCAACTCGACCGGTTCGCGCAACTCTCCATGGTGGCGGCCGATCAGGCCGTCGGCGCCGCCGGCGACCTCGCGGTCGACCCGGCCAAGGCGGGCGTCGTCTTCGCCACCGGCGTGGGCGGTTTCGAGACGCTGGCCACCCAGGTCGGCGTCTACAACGAGAAGGGGCCCGACCGGGTCTCGCCCCGGCTGGTTCCGATGATGATGGCCAACGCGGGAGCGGCGGGCATCTCCATGCGCCTCGGTTGGCGTGGGCCCTCCGAAGTGATCTGCACAGCCTGCGCGGCTGGCACCCACGCCATTGCCGCCGCCGCACGGCTGGTGGCCTCCGGCCGCTGCGACGTGGCCATCGGCGGAGGCTCGGAGGCCAGCATGCACCCGGTGGCGATGGCTGCCTTCTCCAACATGACGGCGCTGTCGTCTTCGGGAAATTCGCGGCCCTTCGACGCACGGCGCGACGGCTTCGTCATGACCGAAGGCGCCGCCGCACTCGTGCTCGAGGACTGGGACCGCGCCGTCGCCCGCGGAGCGACGATCTTTGCCGAGGTGGCCGGGGCGGCGAGCACCGCCGACGCCCATCACATCACCGCGCCCGCCCCGGATGGTTCCGGGGCGGTGGCGTGCATGGAGCTGGCCTTGGTCGACGCAGGGATCGGGCTGTCCGAGGTGGGACACATCAACGCGCACGGAACTTCGACGCCCCTCAACGACCTGGCCGAAGCACGCGCCATCACCAAGGTCTTCGGCGAGTCCGGCCCGCTCGTCACGTCCACCAAGGGGGTGACGGGTCACGGGCTGGCCGCGGCCGGCGCCATCGAGGCCGTCGCCGCCGTGCTCACGATCGACCGCGCCACCATCCCTCCGACAGCCGGCTACGCCGAACCCGACCCCGAGATCACGATCCCGATCGTGCACGGGGAGCCGCTGCCCTGGGTACCCTCTGCCGTTCTCTCGAATTCCTTCGGCTTCGGCGGCCACAACGGCTGCCTCGTCCTGCTGCCTCCTGGCTGAGACCAGCCGGTAAGGTCGCACCTCCGCTGCCGCTGGGGCAGCGACTCGTGAGGTCCGTCCATGGGAAGGCTGCAAACCTGGGGTGCCGCGGCGCGCCGCTCCCGCGGGATCCAGGTCACGGTGGCCCTCGTGGTCGTGGCCCTGGTGGCCGGTGGCGTCGTGCTGGCAACCCGCAGCAGCCCCCCGCCACCCACGACGTCCCCCTCCCCCGCGCTGTCCACCAGGGCCGTCGCCCTCGGGGATTCGGTCCCCTACGGCCATGGGCTGGCCAATCCGTATCTGACGCCCCAGATCGGCCTTCCCGCAGATGCGCTCTCGCAGGGCCCTTCGCCGGAGGCCTACCCGACCCTGGTGGCGAGGGCGCTGGGGCTCACGATGACCGTGCGGCCGACCAACTGCCGCCTGACGGGCGACCAGCTGGCCATCAGCGGGGCCGTGGCCGACGGCGGCGACAACACCAACCGGGACCGTCAGTGCCCGGTCCCGCCGCAACAAACCCGGAACCTGAGCGACGAGCTGGCCGCCACCGGCCTGGTGCATCGCCCGGCCCGCCTCGTCCTCCTCCAGGACGGGGCGGACGACATCGACTTCAGCGCCTGCCTGGAATACCAGCTGGCCCGCGTCTTCGGGATCGGCATCGGACTCGGCCACTCCTGCGTCGCCGACGGCTCCGTCACGCCGAACATCGCGGCGGACCTGGCCAACGTCCGAGCGACGCTGGCCCAGGCCATTGAGGCGCTGGCGCCCCACGCGGCGACGGTCGCCGTGCTCGACTACTACCAACCGATCCCGGAACCGGCACAGGTCGTGCAGGGCACGGCCGCGTCGGGAGACGACACGAACCTCGTGTGCAGTGGACTCAGGCCAAATGCAGGCGCTACCTACGCGGCAGCGCAGACCGTGCTGCGGGCACTGAACACCGCCGTGGCCGGTGCCGTGGCCGAGGCCCGCGTCCACCACGTGAAGAACGTGACCCTGATCGACCTGTCGAGCGCGTTCAACGGCCACGGGATCTGCACGGCGCAGCCGTGGGTGTTCTCGGGCGAACCCGCGCCCGACACGGCCCTGGCCTCTGCAGCGGAGCACATCGTGGCCGCCAAGGCCTGTTCCGGGACCGACGTGCTGCACCGGACATCGAGCTGTGCCGCCCTGGCCTCGTCCGCGCTGGCGGCCGAGAACGGCCTCGAGGACTACGTGTGGCGCGCCGCACATCCTACGGCGGCGGGGCAACGCGCCATCGCTGCCGCGGTGGAACGACAGCTCAGCCCGCGGGTCTAATCGATGGCATCCCGGAACGCCCCGATGAAGGCGGCCGCACCGTCGGGCCCCTCGTCCTGGAGCAGGCGCCGGACGAGGGCCGACCCGACCACCACGCCGTCGGCCACCTCGCACACCTGCGCGGCCTGGTCCGGCGTCGACACACCCACCCCGACACAGACGGGCATGTCGGTGCAGGCCCGGATGCGCTCCACGACCTTCGCCACGTCAGACCCGAGGTCCACCCGTTCGCCGGTGACCCCCATACGGGCGACCGCATAGACGAAGCCGCGCGCCCGCGCGCAGATGCGCGCCACCCGGTCGGGCGGCGTGGACGGCGCCACCAACAGCACGGTGTCGATGCCCGCCGCATCGGCCTCAGTGGCCCACGGGCGTATCTCCTCGGGAGGAAGGTCCGGCAGGATGGCGCCGCTCACGCCGGCGGCGGCCAGGGAGCGGGCCATGCGCCTGTGCCCGGCACGGAACACAATGTTGTAATAGGTCATCACGACCACTGGGACCGGCGCCTCCGCCCGCGCAATGCCGTCGAGGACCGCATCGGGCACCGTGCCCCGCGTCAACGCCCGCAATCCCGCCTCCTGGATCACGGGTCCGTCGATGATGGGGTCAGAGAAGGGGATGCCCACCTCCACCGCATCCGCCCCGGCCGCGATCACCGCGGCCAGGCTGTGCGTCCAGTCGTCGCTCATGCCCCCCATCAGGTAGGGGATCAACAGCTTGCGCCCGCGTTCGCGGGCGGCCCGCAACTCCTTCTCGAGCTCAGGCATCGTGGCGGCGACCGAAGATCTCGCGCACCTGCGCCACGTCCTTGTCGCCGCGACCCGACAGTGTCACGAGAACCGTGGACCCCGCCGGCAGCGCATCCGTGCCGGCACTCCTGGCCACCCAGGCAACGGCGTGGGCCGACTCGAGGGCGGGGATGATGCCCTCGGTGTGGCTGAGCAGCCGGAAGGCGTCGAGCACTTCGGCGTCCGACGCCATGGAGTACTCGGCCCTCCCGGTGGCCGCCAGGTGCGCGTGCTCGGGCCCGAGACCGGGATAGTCCAGGCCCGCCGAGATCGACTCGGCCTCGAGGATCTGCCCTGCCTCGTCCTGCAGCAGCCGGGAGTGCATGCCGTGAAGGACGCCGGGGACGCCGTTGGCGATTGCCGCGCCGCCGGCAGCCTCCACCCCGATCAGCCGGGCGGGGGTGTCGACGAATCCGGCGAACGTCCCCGCTGCGTTGGAACCGCCGCCGATGCAGGCGACGACGGCGTCGGGGGTCGCGCCATGGAGCAGATCGGCGCATTGCGCGCGCGCCTCCTCGCCCACGACGCGCTGCAGCTGGCGCACCATGTAGGGGAAGGGATGCGGCCCCATGACCGAACCGAGGCAGTAGTGCGTGCTGTCCACCGTCGCCACCCATTCCCGCATCGCCTCGTTCACCGCGTCCTTGAGCGTCCGGCTCCCTGACCTCACCGTCCGGACCTCCGCCCCCAGGAGTTCCATGCGGAAGACATTGAGCTCCTGGCGCTGCGTGTCCACCTCGCCCATGAAGACGGTGCATTCGAGGCCGAAGAGCGCCGCCGCCGTGGCGGATGCCACGCCGTGCTGGCCCGCCCCCGTCTCGGCGATCATCCGGGACTTGCCCATCCGCTTGGTCAGGAGGGCCTGCCCCACCACGTTGTTGAGCTTGTGCGAGCCCGTGTGCGCCAGGTCCTCCCGCTTGAGGAGGACACGCACACCGAGACGCTCCGACAGGCGCGCGCATTCGGTCACGGGAGTGGGGCGGCCCCCGTAGTGGCGGAGCAACCCGTCCAGTTCGGCCCGGAACACCGGGTCGGCCCAGGCGTCGTCGAACCACTTCTCCAGCTCCAGGCAGGCCGGCATCAAGGGCTCGGGCACGAAGCGACCGCCGAACTCGCCGAAGCGGCCGTCAGAGCCCGGACGGCCCATCAGGCTGCCGCTCTCGTCGTTCACGCGTCCCTCCAGTCGTAGGGCTCCTCGGAGACAGGGTCGTCCAGGGGGTGGCGCGCGGCCAGGTCGGCCTCGGCCCGCCGCGCGTTGGCGATGAAATTGCGGACAAGCAGCGGGTCCTTGCGGCCCGGAGCCGCCTCCACCCCGCTGGCCACGTCGACGCCGCCCGGGCGGAGGTGGGCGACCGCATCCGCCACGTTGTCCGGGTGCAGGCCGCCCGAGACGATCATGCGCTTGGGGTCGGTCACCCCCTCGGCCAGGCGCCAGTCGAACACCCGGCCCGAGCCGGGGTTCTCCCCGTCCACGAGGAGGTAGTCGGCCCCGAAGTCCTCGAAGCGCACAATGGTGCGATCGCCGGCAGGGAACGCCTTGATGACGGTGGGCACGCGCGCCCGCACCCACTTCGTCTCCTCGGCCGTCTCGTGCCCATGGAGCTGCGCCGCGCCCAGCCCAGCGACGCGGATGGCCTCCACAATGCGCTGCGGCGCCTCGTCGCGAAACACGCCGACGGTCAGCACGTGCTCCGGCAACCGCTTGGCGATATCACCGGCCAGGTGCACCGAGACCTGGCGGGGCGACGGGGCGAAGATGAACCCGACGGCCGAGGCGCCGAGGCTGACCGAGAGCAGGGCGTCGGCCTCCGACGTGATGCCGCAGATCTTCACGAACAGGCCCTCGCTCATCGTGTTGCGACGGGATACCCGACCAGCTCGCGGAGCCGGGCGGGACGGTCGGCCGCCCGCACGAGGGTCTCGCCGACGAGGATGGCGTCGTAGCCCGCCTCGGCGAGCCGCCGGGCGTCGGCCGCATCGCGGATGCCCGACTCGGCCACGGCGACGACCCCGCGCGGGATGCGCGCCGCCAGCGCGCAGGCACGCTCGTGGTCGACGTGGAACGTGCGCAGATCGCGCTGGTTCACCCCGACCAGCGCCGCACCGGCGCCCAGCGCGCGGGTCAGCTCCTCCTCGTCGTGCACCTCGACCAGCGCGGCCAGGCCGAGCCGCCCGGCGAGGGTGGCGCACGCCGCCAGTTCGTCATCGGACAGCGCGGCGGCGATCAGCAGCACGGCGTCCGCGCCCATCAGGCGCGCATCGGCCACGTCGGCTTCCTGCACGGTGAAGTCCTTGCGCAGTACGGGCAGGCCCGAAGCCTCGCGGGCCGCGACCAGGTCGGCGACCGACCCGCCGAAGAAGTCGGCGTCCGTCAGGACCGACAGGCAGGCGGCACCCCCTGCGACGTAGTCCTTGGCCACGAGGTCGGCCTGCAGTCCCGGGTCCAGGTCGCCCTTGGACGGCGACCGGCGCTTGATCTCGGCGATGCACGAGAGGCCGCCGCCACGCAGCGCGCCGAGGAAGTCCCGGGGCGGCGGGGTGCCCGCCGCCTGTTCGACCAGGTCGGGAAGGGCGCGGCCATCAGCCTCGGCGCGGGCCCGATGAGCAGCGAGAATGTCCGCCAGATAGGTGGGCATGACTCTTCAGCGTAGCGGCGCGCCCTTTCGGCCTCGGTCCGGCTCGGTCGCCGGTGCGGCTGAGGACCCGTTGGCGGCGCTGGCGTGCCTGGCGCAGCATGTCGGCCGCGCGCGCAGAGGTCACCCCGATGGTGACGTCGTCGACCTCGAGGACCGCCAGCTCGGTGCCGGCGCCCGCGAGCCGTGTGAACGCACCATCAGTCCGCCAGGATCCGGGCCCGCCGGTCGAGCTCGTCGGCCTGGCGCTCAATCGCCACGCAGTCACCATCACGGAAGATCCACCCGGCGTGGCGCCACGGCTTGAGATCGGGCAGCGCCGGTTCGTCCTCGGCGTCCACCTGCTCGCTCGCACCCCGGTCGTCCCCCACGCAGAGAGGGTGCGCCCCGGTCGTGTCACGGGCGGTGACGTCCGGTTGCAATCGGGGTGCCCCCGGGTCTCTTCAGCGGGCGAAGAGGTGCCAGCCCGTCCAGCCCCAGGCCAGGACCAGCACGATGCGGAGCACGGGCCCCGTGGCCAGGCGCTCCAGCACCAGGCCGGGGCGGGCCGGCGAGGATCCTCGGACCGAAGACCGCAACCAGATGCCGAGCAGAGCCAGGCCGAGGAGGGCCCACACCGCGTACGAGGGATCCGAGTTCATTGCGCCTCCCCCCCGACTCGCCGCTGGCGCCGCCCTCCACGCCGCACGATGGCGGCGCCGAGGTAGAGCCAGAGGAAGAACACGACCACCTTGAGGCCGTAGAAGCGATTCACGGCATCGAGCATGGAGCTGAGCGTCGGGTGGTCGGCGCGGCTGCCCCGAGCGGCGTACTCGGCCACCTCCCACACCACGACCGCGAAGAAGACGCACACCCAGGCACGCCAGGGGTGGCCCGCGTCCGGTCCCAGCTCGAGGGGGCGGGCCCGGAGGGGCCAGCGCGCCACCACCAGGACCACGAGGGCGACGATGGGCACCGCCGTCGCGATGTTGGCGGAGCGGGTGAAGGCCGTGGTGCTCGCCGCGAAGAGGGCGTAGGCGACCAGCACCACCACGAGGACGGTGCGCTGGGGAGTGGGCCGGAGCGGGTTTCGGTCTTGGTGCGGCTCCTGGCCGTCCGGGGTCTCCGATGCGGGCACCGGTGCGGCCCGTTCTCTCAGCGCGGGGCCGGGATCGGGATGAGAGGCAACAGGGCCACCCGGGCCGGGCGCGAGCCACCCGTGCCGTCGCCCGAACGCAGCCGGACCGGGCCGGGAGCCTCGACACTGCGGTGCAGGTAGCCCAGGGCCACCCAGGCCCCGAGCTCGGCGCTCCAGGCCGCCGAGGTGATCGATCCCACGACCTTGTCCTCGGCGGGCGTGTCGCCGGCGGGGGCGTCCCCGGCGTGCAGCGTCATACCACGGGCCAGGGACGGGTCCTCGGCCGGGGCCACCACGCCCACGAGCCGCCGGGCCACGTTCGAGCCGCGCGAGTCGAGCCGGGCCACCAGTTCCTGGCCCGTGTAGCAGCCCTTGGTGAAGCTCACCGTGCGCTCCACCAGACCGGCCTCCGCCGCGATGGTCTTGTTCGTCAGCTCCGTGCCCATGGCGGGGATGCCCGAGACGATGCGGCAGGCCTCGACGGCGTCGGCGCCACACGCCGTGACGCCGTCGGGCAGGGCAGCGTCGCCCGGCCCGAGCACCACGTCCTCGGGACCGAGCAGATCCACGCCGGTCCAGCCGTTCCACTCGAAGGGCAGAGCCAGCACGCCCCGCTCGGCCAGCACCGTCAGGAGGCCCGCCGCAGCCTCGGCGACGCCTGCCCCCCGCAGGGACAGGTCGCGCCACGCGAGCGGTTCGAGCTCGACCTTCGAGCGCAGCAGGAAACGGCGCAGGCGGGCCAGCACGGCGTCGCCGTAGCCCCGGTCGACATCGAGCACGAACCCCTGGCCGTCCGTGCGGGTCACCCGCAGCAGGGCCGACAGCTTCCCGTCCGGTTCGAGGAGCAGCGAGTCGGCCGGCGCCCCGACGGCGAGCGCGGCCACATCCTGGCTCAGCTGGCCCTGCAGGTAGGCCTCGGCGTCCGGCCCGCGCACCGCCAGCACGTCGCGGCCGGCGCGGAAGGCGCCGGCGCCGCGGCGCAGGGCCTCGGTCTCGCCGTCGAGCGGCGGTGGCGGTGGCGGTGGCGGTGGGAGCGGCTGCGCCGCCGTCACGGCGCGCCCGGTCCCGAACGCCTGCGGGCCGCCGTCATGCCGCGCGCCGCCGTGACGGCCACCAGGAGCGCGCCCGCCTTGTGCGCGCACTCCTCGTCCTCACTCTGCGGGTCGCTGTCGGCCACGATGCCCGCCCCCGCCTGCACGCTCGCCTTCCCACCGGGCGTCACCACCATGGTGCGGATGGCGATCGCGGTGTCGACGTTGCCCGAGAAGTCGATGTAGCCGACCACGCCCCCGTAGACACCGCGCTTGGTCGGCTCGAGCTCGTCGATGATCTCCATGGCCCGGACCTTGGGTGCACCCGAGAGCGTCCCGGCGGGCAGTGTGGCCCGCAGCACGTCGATGGGTCCCTTGCCCTCGGCCAGCTCACCCGAGACCTGCGACGTGATGTGCATGATGTGGCTGTAGCGCTCGATCGTCATGAGCTCGTCCACCTTCTCGGTCCCGAAGCGGACGACGCGTCCGACGTCGTTGCGGGCCAGGTCCACCAGCATGATGTGCTCGGCCAGCTCCTTGGGGTCCTCCGCCAACTCGCCTTCGAGAAGCCGGTCGTGCTGTTCGTTCTCGCCCCGAGGCCGCGAGCCGGCGATGGGCCGCGAGATGACCACGCCGTCGCGCAACCGGACCATGGGCTCGGGCGAGGCGCCGACGACGGTGACCTCGGGAAAGCGCAGGAAGTACATGTACGGGCTCGGGTTGAGCAGGCGCAGGGCCCGGTAGACGTCGTAGGGGTCCGCCTCGAGCTCCAGGTCGAAGCGCTGCGAGAGCACGACCTGGAAGATGTCACCGGCCCGGATGTACTCCTTCGCCGCCTCGATCGACGCCTTGTAGTCCTCCGCGCCGACCGTCCGCACCGCCGCGGCCTTCTGGAGCCCCGGGCGCGGTGCGGCCACCATCGGCCGGGGGTCCGAGCCGTCGGCCGGCCGGGCACAGTCGGCCGCCAGCTCGACGAGCCGCGCACAGGCGGCCTCGTAGGCCGCGCGCACGGCCTCGGCGGGATCGGCCAGGGCGTCGGGGCCATCGGAGAGGACGGGCACGACCACGTTGTCGATCAGGACGATGCGCTGGCGCCAGTGGTCGAAGGCACAGAACTGGCCGATGACGACCAGCGCGGCGTCGGGATGGCCCAGGTCGTCCTCCGGCACATCGGGGAGCCGCTCGACCTCGCGCACCACGTCGTAGCCGAGATACCCGACCAGCCCACCGTGCAGGGGCGGGAGCCCGTCGAGCGCCGGCGACTGGAAGCGCGCCACCAACGTCTCCACCGCGGCCAGGATGCCGTCGTCGGAGCTCTGCAGGCCCAGTCGGCCCGCCGCCTCGACACGTCGGCCACGGGCCGTCAGCGTGGCCAGCGGCCGGCGGCCCACGAACGAGTAGCGGCCCCACCGCTCACCTCCCTCGACGGACTCGAAGAGGAAGCCGTCCCCCTCCCCCACGACGTTGGCGAAGCAGGTCACCGGCGTGAGCGTGTCGGCCACCACCTCGCAGGAGACGGGCACGATCGTGTGCTCCTTGGCCAGCGCGGCGAACTCGGCGAGGTCGGGGCGGAAGTCCAGGGCGCCCGCCGATGGCCGGGAACCCTGGTCGCCTCCGGCGGTCACGGCGCGGGCACTCCCGGGCCACTGCCGATGGTCCGGTAGAAGCACGTCCGTTCCCCGGTGTGGCAGGCCCCGCGGCCGTGCTGGTCGACGAGGACGACCAGGGCATCACCGTCGCAGTCCATGCGCACCTCGCGCACGTACTGCCGGTCCCCTGACGTCTCGCCCTTCTGCCAGTACTCCTGGCGGCTGCGGCTGTAGAACCAGCTGCGGCCCGTCTCGAGGGTGCGGCGCAGCGCCTCGGCATCCATGTAGGCCACCGTCAGCACGGTCCCGTCGGCGGCGTCCTGCACGATGGCGGGCACCATGCCCCCGGCCTTGTCGAAGTCGACCAGGCGCGCCAGCGCCTCGTCGAACGTCAACGGCACCCCTTCGGGTGCGGCGGACGAAGGGGCGGCCTCCGTCCCGGCTCCGGGCGCGCTCACAGGTAGAGCCCCGTGCCCCGGTCGTTGCGCGGCGATGCGATCGCGTGGATGTCGCGCTCGCGCAGAATCACGTACTCCTCGCCGTGCACCTCCACCTCGAAGCGGTCCTCGGGGTTGAACAGGACGGTGTCGCCGACCTTGATGGTGCGCACGTGCGGTCCGACCGCGACCGCCTCCGCCCACGTCAGGCGGCGGCTGATCTGGGCCGTGGCCGGGATCAGGATGCCGGCCCGCGAGCGCCGTTCACCGTCGCTCTGGGAGATCTGCACCATGACCCGGTCGAAGAGCACCGAGATCGGCTGCTTGTCGTCCTGCACCGCCGGTGTTTCGGTCTCGGCGCTGCTTGACCCGTTCTTCGTCGTCGACGTGGGCACCTAGGCACGGTACCGCACGGGCGCGCCCTCCCAGGTCAGCGGCACGCCTCAGGCGGGGCGGACGGTGACCCCGTGTGCCGCCATGTAGCCCTTGGCCTCGCCGATGGTGAACTCACGACGGTGGAAGATCGACGCCGCCAGGACGGCGTCGGCTCCCCCCTCGACCGCGCCGTCGACCAGGTCCTGCAGCACGCCCACGCCTCCCGACGCCACCACCGGGATGTCCACGGCCTCGACCACGGCTCGCGTCAGCACGAGATCGAAACCGTCCCGCGTGCCGTCGCGGTCCATGGACGTCAGCAGGATCTCGCCGGCGCCGTTGGCCGCGCACTCGACGGCCCAGGCCACCACGTCCCGTCCGACCGGGGTCCGCCCGCCGTGCGTGTGGACCTCCCACCCGCCCGTCCCGTCGGTGCGGGCCCGGGCATCGATCGCCACCACGGCGCACTGCCCGCCGAACTCCTCGGCGATGTCCCGCACCAGCAGGGGTCGCTCCACCGCGGCGGTGTTCACCGCGACCTTGTCCGCCCCGGCCCGGAGGAGGCGGCGTGCATCCTCCGCCGCCCGGATGCCGCCTCCGACCGTGAGGGGGATGAAGACCTGTTCGGCCGTGCGCGCCACGACGTCGACCATCGTGTCGCGCTCGTCCGACGAGGCCGTGATGTCGAGGAATGTGACCTCGTCGGCACCCTCGGCGTCGTAGCGGGCCGCCAGCTCCACCGGGTCGCCCTCGTCGGTCAGGTCGACGAAGCGCACACCCTTGACGACACGCCCCCCCGTGACGTCGAGGCACGGGATCAGCCGGACACTGCGCACGCGGCGATCCCTTCCTCCACGCTCAGCCTGCCCTCCACGATCGCCTTGCCCACGATGGCCCCGTCCAGGCGGCGGCCCGCGGCAGCGAGGCCAGCCAGCGCCGTGAGGTCGTCGACGCCCGCCACGCCGCCCGACGCCACCACGGGCAACGAGGTGGCCGCCAGGAGCGCCCGCAATCCGGCGAGATCCGGACCCGACAGCATGCCGTCGCGCGCCACGGACGTCGCCACGACGGCGCCGATGGGTTCCTTCCCCCAGAGCTCGAGGAGATCGTTCACGGCGTGCCCCGATCCGGCGAGCCATCCCTGCGACTGCGCCTCGGCCACCCCGTCCCCGCCGACCCGGTAGTCGAGCCCCACGGCGACCCGTCCCGGCCAGCGGCGGGCGCAGCGGCCCGCCAACGCAGGCTCCTCGAGCGCGGCGGTGCCCAGGACCACCCGCGCCACGCCGGACCCGAGCACGCCCGCGGCATCGTCCTCGGAGCGGATGCCGCCACCGAATTCCACGCTGACCCCGGCCGCGCCGGCGAGGCCGACGATCTCGCGCAGCGCGTCGCGCTCGTGCGCCACGCCCGTGCGGGCCCCGTCGAGGTCGACGACGTGGATCCAGCGCGCGCCACCGGCGATGTAGCGCGCCGCGAGAGCCGCCGGGTCGCCGTAGCGCTCCTCGCGCTCGAAGTCACCCTGCGTGAGCCGCACCGCGGTGCCGCCGCGCAGGTCGATGGCCGGCAGCAACTCCATCACGCCGCCTCTTCGGCCAGGCGCACGAAGTTGGCCAGGAGGGTCAGGCCCGTGGCGCCCGACTTCTCCGGGTGGAACTGCGCCCCCCACAGGGTGCCGCGCGTGGCCAGCGCCGCCACGTCGCCGCCGTAGTCGCACACCGCCGCCGTCTCGGGCCCGACGGGCGGGGCGAAGGAGTGCACGAAGTAGACCCAGGGCCTGGGGCCCAAGCCCCGCAATGGCTCGGGTTCTGCCACCGCGCCGCGCACCTCGAGCGTGTTCCACTGCATCTGCGGGTGCTTGACGCCCGGCGGCAGCGGCGCCACCTCGCCGGGGAAGACGCCGAGTCCGACTGCGCCCGGGCTCTCCCGCGAGCCCTCGTAGAGCAACTGGAACCCGACGCACACGCCGAAGAACGGCACGCCGTCCGCCACGGCGGCGCGGGCTGCGTCCTCCAACCCGCTGTCGTGCAGCGCCCGCGCGCACGCGCCGAACGCGCCGACGCCGGGGAGCACCACGGCATCGGCGGCCGCCACGCTCCCCGCGTCATCGACCAGCCGCGCCGCCGCACCGACGTACTGCAGCGCCTTCTCGGCCGAGCGGAGGTTCCCGATGCCGTAGTCGAGGACGGCGATGCGCGGCCCTCCCGTCACAGGCTGCCCTTGGTGGAGGGGATGCCACCCCCCTCCACGCGCACGGCGTCGCGCAGGCAACGCGCCACCCCCTTGAAGCTGGCTTCCAGCATGTGATGCGTGTTCTTCCCTTCGAGCCGGCGGATGTGCAGGGTCAGGTTGGCCGCGGTCGCAAAGGCGCGCCAGAACTCCTCGGCCAGCTGCGGGTCGAAGGGCGGTGTGCCGAGCCCGGGCGTGTCCGGGGCGAACTCGAGCGAGTAGGCCAGATACGGCCGGCCCGACAGGTCGAGGGCCACCTCGATGAGCGCCTCGTCGAGGGGCAGCAGCACGGAGGCGAAGCGCCGCACGCCGGCCTTGTCGCCCAGCGCCTCGGCGAGCAGGGCGCCGACGACGATGCCGACATCCTCCACGGTGTGGTGGGCGTCGACGTGCAGGTCGCCCGTGGCGTGCACGGTGAGGTCGAAGCCGGCGTGCTTTCCGAGCTGCTCGACCATGTGATCGAAGAAGGGGAGTCCCGTCGACACCTCGGTGCGTCCGCTGCCGTCGAGCACCAGTTCGGCCTCGATCGTCGTCTCCTTGGTGGCGCGCGCCTTGGTGGCGCGGCGGGCATCGGTGGTCACAGGGTCTCCTTGAGGGCGTGGAGGAAGCGGTCGTTTTCCTCGGCCGTGCCGATGGTGACACGCAGACAACCGCGCAGGCCGTCCCAGCTGGCGCAGTTGCGGATGAGGACCGAGCGGTCCAGGAGGCCTTGCCACACGTCGTCGGCGTCGCGGTCCCGGGGCCGGAAGAGAATGAAATTGGCATCGGAGGGCCAGCTGTCGACCGGCAGATCGCCCAGCGCGGCGGCCACCCTCCCCCGCTCCTCGGTGATACTGGCCACCCGTGCCTCCATCTCGGGCACGTGGCGCAGGGCGACCAGGCCGGCCACCTGGGTCTGCGCCGACAGGTGGTAGGGCAGCACGACGGACTCGCACGCCGTGACGACGGCCGGATCCGCCACCAGGTACCCCAGGCGCGCCCCGGCCATCGCCCAGGTCTTGGAGAAGGTCCGGGTCACGGCAAGGCCGGGTTGGGCCGGCCCGCGCAATGCCAGGGCCGACCACGGGGCGAACTGCCCGTAGGCCTCGTCCACGATCACCAGGCCCGGCGCGGCGGCGCTGACCGTAGCGACGGTCTCGGGTGGCTCGGCCCGGCCCGTCGGGTTGTTGGGCGAGCAGAGGAACGTGACGTCGGGATGCTGTGCCGCCAGCAACTCCAACGTGTGCCGGGGGTCGATCCGGAAGTCGTCGTCACGTGCGCCCTCGACGACCTCGGTGCCCGTGATACGCGCGATGTGGGAGTGCAACGCGTAGGTCGGCTCGAACACGAGGGCGCGCCGGCCGGGGCCCCCGAAGGCCAGGAGCAGGCTCTGCAACACTTCGTTGGAGCCGTTGGCGCAGAACACCTCGTCGGGCGTCACCCCGTGCAGATCAGCCACGGCCTGCCGGAGCTCGGTGGCAGGCCGGTCGGGGTAACGGTGGAAGGAGATCTCCGCCAGCCCCGCCAGCAGCTCGTCGCGCCAGGCTTCGGGCGGCGCGAAGGGGGACTCGTTCGTATTGAGACGCACCTCCGCGTCCACCTGGGGCGAGTGGTAGCCCTCGGACAGCACGAGGTCGGGGCGCACGGGTGGGACGGCGCTCATGTTGGACCACGTTCGTGGAGTGCATCGAGGCGGCGCTGCACCGACTCGGCGTGCGCCGGCAGGCCCTCGGTCTCGGCCAGGGTGACGACGAGCGGGCCCAGCACGCGGATCGCGTCAGGTGTCACGCGGACCGCGTGCATGTGCTTGCGAAAGTCGTCGGCCCGCAAGGCGGACGCAAAGCGAGCCGTCCGGTGCGTAGGCAATACGTGATTCGGTCCCGCGATGTAATCGCCCATGCTGGCCGGCGACCACGGCCCGATGAAGACAGCGCCGGCGTTCTGAACGAGGCCGAGCAACTCCCGCCCCTCTTCCTCGGGCACCATCAGCTGCAGGTGCTCGGGCGCGATGACGTTGGCGACGGCCAGGGCCTCCTCGGGTCCGTCGACAAGGCAGGCGATCCCCGCCGTGGCCAGCGTCGCCTCCAGATCGGCCCGCCGGCTCGACGCGGCGACAAGACGGTCCACTTCTGCGGAGATCTTCCGTGCCTGTTCGGCATCCCACGTCACCAACCACGCCAGTCCGTCGGGACCGTGCTCGGCCTGCACGACCAGATCGACGGCGGCAAACGACGGGGGGGCATCGGGGCCGGCGACGACGACGATCTCGGAGGGGCCGGCGAAGGCCGACGCCACGCCCACGACGCCCGACAACTGGCGCTTGGCCTCGGCCACGTACGCGTTGCCCGGGCCTGCGATGACGTCGACGGCCGGCACGCTAGCGGTCCCGTAGGCCATGGCGGCGATGGCCTGGGCCCCGCCGATCCGGTACACGTCGTTCACCCCGGCCACGGAAGCCGCACACAAAGTGGCGATGTCGACCTTTCCGTCCTCGGCCGGCGGCACGCAGAGTGCGATGCTGCCCACGCCGGCCACCCGGGCCGGTGCCGCGCACATCAGCACAGTCGAGGGGTAGCGGGCGCGCCCACCCGGCACGTAGATGCCGACGCGCCCCACGGCGCGTGTCATGTGCCCGACCGTGATGCCGCCTTCGACCAGATCCCCGGGCGGTGTGCCTTCGTGTGCGTGATAGGTCAGGATGCGTCCGAACGCCACCTCGAGGGCCCGCCAGAGTGCGGGGTCGGCTTCGTCACAGGCCTTCTCGATCTCGGCCTGGGGGACCCGGAGGCCGTCAGACACGTCCACTCGGTCGAACTCCGCCGTGTAGCGGACGAGAGCCACATCCCCCTCGGCCCGGACATGGCGCAGGATGTCGGACACGACGTCGTGGACACCGGAACCGGGGTCCGACGGGCGCGGCAGGACCGCCTCGTAGGGCGGTGGGGTGCCGCGCAGGTCCAGGGTGCGGAGGGGCATGAGTGCACCAGGCTACCGGTGGGCCCCCGAGGGTCCTTGCCGGTGCGCCGTCGAGGCATGCGGCGCACCACTGCGGGGGTGGGCCATCATCGCGGGATGACTTCCGCCGCCGAGATCTCCTCGCTCTCCTCCACCCTGTCCGAATTGCACGACCGGGTCACGGCGCTCGCGGAAGGCGCACTGGCCACCGGCGACGAAGACATGGCACACGAGCTCATCGCCGTCGAGCGCGCCCTCGGCGGGGCCCTCCGTCGCCTCCGCCGCTTCGGTCAGGGCCGCAGCCCGCGCCGCTGAGCGGACGGGCCCGTCACACCGCGTAGAGGACGAGCTCGTGGCCCAGGAGGGATGCCGCCGTTCGCAGCACGGCTTGGCGCTGTGCCACCACGGCACAGTTGCGTCGCTCCGCCACCTCGACCACCGCCACGGTGCTCAGGTCCGAGGTGTCGCAGCGCGCCGCGATCTCGCCGGATCGGCGAGCGGCCTCTCCGTCGAAGGGCTCCACCTCGGTCCCGGCCAGCAGCTCGTCGATGCGATCGCTGCGCGCCTCGGTCCGGTAGCCCTCGGCCACGGTCACGGCGGGGATGACCGGCACAATGCCGTTGGAAAGTGCGGCGCGGTGCAGCGCCCACACCATGCGGTCGCCTCGTGCCGCCGCGTGGAGCGCGCCGAGTCCGTAGACCAGGCCCTCGCGGCGCGCCGTGCTCACCGGCGCCGGACCCGCGAGGCCACACCGGACACACCCGAACGCAGGCGGGCCAACAGAGCCTCGCCGGCGGCGAGTTCCTCGGCGCTCAGCGACCCCGTTTCGCCCTCCCACGCCGCCACGCCGCGCAGGCCCTGACGCACCCTCAGCTGCTTCTCAGCAGCAGAGGAGAGCCACGCGCTGAAAGAGACGCCGTCCTGTTTCGCGGCCTCTTCGACCGACGACGCCACCTCGTCATCGAGAGACACCGAGCGCTTGGTGACCATGGTCCGAGGGTAGCACCTGGAGTACTACCAACCGTTCCCAGCCGTCCCACCTGCGCCGGAAACACCAATGCCGGCCCGAAGGCCGGCATTGGGCGAGTCGGCCAGGAGGCGGATCCCAGCGACGACTCTCGCGGAACCAGGTGGCGGGAACCGGTTCCGGCGACAATGGTAGCCCCTCGGTTTTCCGATTACACCTTGACTACAACGAATTGCCCGAAACGGGGGTGAATGCCCCCGGCCGCGCCGATTACCGGACCGAAGGGCAGAAATCCGCCAAAGAGCATGCGTCGCAGTGGGGTTTCCGGGCAACACACGTGTTTCGGCCGTGCAGAATCACCCTGAGGCTGAAGGCGCCACGCTCGTCGGCCGGGATGAACGAATTCAGCTCGTGCTCCACCTTGACGGCGTCCCGCCGCGCCGGTGGAGGAAGCCCCTCGGTGAGGTGCAGGCGTTCGCTCACCCGCAGGACGTGAGTGTCGACGGGCAGCCCCGGGAGCCCGAACGCCACGCTGCGAACGACATTGCCCGTCTTGCGACCGACGCCCGGAATGGTCACCAGATCTTCCAATGCGGTCGGCACGGCGCCCCCGTAGCGGTCGGCCACTGCGCTCGCCATGCCGATGAGGCTCCGGGTCTTGGCGCGGAAGAACCCGGTGGAACGGACGAGCTCCTCGACGTGTTCGGGGTTCGCGGCGGCGAGCGCCTCGGCGTCGGGATACTGCGCGAAGAGCGCGGGCGTCACCAGGTTCACCCGGGCGTCGGTGCTCTGGGCCGACAAGATGGTGGCCGCCAGCAATTGGAACGGGTCCTTGAAGTCCAGCGCGCACAGCTCGGCCGCGGTGCCGGGATAGACCTCGGCCAGGCGCTCGACCGTCAGCCGGGCCCGACCTTTCGCTGTCCTGGGCTGCGCCACCGGTTCACGGTACCGGGTTACGTTGGCGACAGTGGACGCTCTGGACATGGCGGTGGCCGATCTGCGGGCGTTGTCCGCTCCCGATCGCGCCTCGCTGAGCGCGCTGCTCGAGCGGGCGGACGCCGCGAGCGATCACCCGCCCCTGCCCGAGCCGCAGGCACTGGCCGTCTCGCAGGTCGCCCAGGCTCCGGACGGCGAGCGCGTCGTGCTGGCCCGGCAGGGAACCGAACTCGTCGGGACCGCCCTGCTGTCGCCCGCACGCGACGGCTCGACGGTCGTGCACGTGGTGGTCGACCCGTCGGCACCGGCGCTCCGGCAGGGGCTCCTCGAGCGGGCCGTGGAGGAGGCGCCCAGGTCCGCCCCGATCCACCTGTGGGTCATGCAGGCCACCGCGTCCGACGACGACAGCGCTGCCGCCGAGGGTTTCGCCCCCGAGCGCGACCTGCTCCAGATGCGCGTCGCGCTCCCGCTGCACGCCGACGTGGTGGCTGCCACCAGGCCACTCGCGACGCGGGCCTTCGTGATCGGCGGCGACGAGGAGCCGTGGGTCGAGACCAACAACCGGGCCTTCGCCGGCCACCCCGAACAGGGAGCGTGGACAGTCGCCGAGCTGCAGGAGCGGATGGCCGCCGACTGGTTCGAGGTCGACGACTTCCTCGTCGCCGACGACCCGGACGGGCCCGGTCTCATCGGAGCCTGCTGGACCAAGGTGCACCGCCACCGGAATCCCGTCCTGGGCGAGATCTACGTGATCGACGTCGACCCCCGGCACCACGGGCAGGGCTGGGGCCGGTCCCTCACCGTGGCCGGGCTCACGCACCTGGCGGCTCTCGGGATCACGGTCGGGATGCTGTACACCGACGCCACCAACGAGGCCGCCGTGGCGCTCTACCGTTCACTGGGCTTCACGGTCGACCACATCGACCGGTCGTACCGCCGCGACCCGACCGCCTGACCGCCGCCGTTCAACGGGGGGCTGCAGGTCAGGTGCCCGCTCAGCTGATGCCGGATCCGATGGCCTTGCCCACCCCGAACGTCACGCCCGCCGCCACGACCGTCACCGCCAGTTGCCGCAACGCCGACACCACGACGGACCGTTCGGTGAAGCGGGCCAGCACGATGCCGACCGCCACCGAGGCCACCGCGCCCAACACGATGGACAGCGCAATGGCCGTCGTGCCGGAGGTGAAGAGCCACGGTGCCAACGGGATGAAGGCCCCGAGGGCAAAGGTGACGAACGAGGCGGCGGCGGCCTGCCAGGCCGACCCCAGGCTGTGCGGGGTGATGCCGAGCTCCTCGCGGGCATGCGTTTCGAGCGCGAGGTCGGGGTCCTGCATGACCTCGTTGACCATCTCGCCCGCGACCACGGGATCGATGCCACGACGCACGTAGATCCCGCGCAGCTCGGTCGCCTCGCCCTCGGGGCTGTGCCGGAGGGATCGCCGCTCCACATCGAGCTCGCGCTCCATCAGCTCGCGCTGCGCGGTCATGGAGAGATACTCCCCGGCCGCCATGGAGAAGGAGCCCGCGATGAGGCCGGCCACCCCCGCCAGGCGCACGATGGAACCTCCGGGGTTGGCCCCCGCTATCCCGAGGACAAGGGAGACGTTGGTCACCAGGCCGTCGCTGACGCCGAAGACGGCCGCTCGGGCCCCTCCGCCCCGGAAATCCCGGTGGTGGTGTGGAAGCGTCGGATCGTGCTCGGACGGGGAACTCACCTCGTCAGCGTAGTGAGGCGCTCCCACGCGGGTAGCGTCCTGCAGCGGAATCAGACCCTGACCAGCGAGGAGCGCACCATGACCACCATCATCGACGGCGTCGATGCCTTTGCCGAGCTCGTCGGCAAGGACCTCGGCTACTCGGAATGGCAGCCGATCACGCAGGAGCGGGTGAACCTCTTTGCCGACGCCACCGACGACCACCAGTGGATCCACGTCGACCCCGAGCGGGCCAAGAGCGGTCCCTTCGGTGTGGCCATCGCGCACGGGTACCTGACCCTCTCGCTGGCGCCCGTCCTGCTGAACAAGGTCATCCGGGTCGACAACACGAAGTTCGGCGTCAACTACGGCTGCAACAAGGTCCGCTTCCCCTCTCCCGTGCCGGTCGGCTCGGAGCTGCGCATGGGCGTCACGATCGCCGCCGCCGACGAGACCGAGGGTGGCGTGCAGGTCACCTACGACCTCGTCATGGAGGTCAAGGACGCGCCCAAGCCCGCCTGCGTGGCCCAGGTCGTCTACCGCTACTACCGCTGACTCCCGCTGCCACCCACTGACGCCATGCCGCGTCGCCGGACCGGCTCAGGGCCGCCGTCGCTGCCCACCGGGGACGAGAAGACGGCGCGCGTGCGCGCCATGTTCGACACCATTGCGCCGCGCTACGACCTGATCAACCGCCTGATGACCTTCGGGCTCGACCAGGCCTGGCGGCGCAACACGGTGGCCGCGTTGGCGCTGCCGGCCCACGCGCTGGTGCTCGACCTCGCCTGTGGCACCGGCGATCTCTCGCGGCTCGCGCTGCGCCGCGGCTACCGGGTCGTCGGCACCGACCTCAGTGCCGGCATGCTCGCCGCCAACGGCGCGGCCACCCCGCTCGTCGAGGCGGACGGCAGCCACCTTCCCTTCGTCGACGGCGCCTTCGACGGGCTCGTCTGCGGCTACGCCCTGCGGAATTTCACCGACTTGGCCGCCACCCTGGCCGAGTCGGCCCGCGTCCTGCGCCCGGGCGGGCGATTGGCCGTGCTCGAGGTTGACACGCCCACCGCGCCGCTCTGGCGCGCCGGCTACGACCTGTGGTTCACCAAGGCCGTACCCGCTCTCGGGGCTGCACTCTCGGACAAGGACGCCTACCGGTACCTCCCGCAGTCTGTCGCCTACCTGCCTCCGGCATCTGTCCTGCGCACCATGCTGCGCGCCGCGGGCTTCTCCGCCGTGGGGATCCGACCCCTGGCCGGCGGCCTGAGCCAGATGGTGGTGGCCACCCGCAACGGCGCACCGTGACAGCGGCGGGCGCGGCGTTCCACGCCCGCACCGTTCCGCTCGACTACGGGCCCGACGCGCTGGAGTTCGACGGCAGCCCGACCGTGCTCTTCGACCGGCCCGGGCTGACGTTGGTCGGGTGGGGCACCGCCCTGCTCGTCCCCGCCGGCGAGGCGGCGGCCGCGCTGGCCGCCATCCCCTGCGACGACGCCGTCGAGACCCTGGGGTCGGGACCCGTCGCCCTCGGCGCGCTCCCCTTCGCCGACGCGTTCGGCGGGCATCTCGTCGTGCCACGCTTCACCATGGGGACGTCGCGCGACGCCGACGGGGTGACCCGGCGCTGGGCCACCGCGGTCGGGCCGGCCGACGTGGCGTTGCCCGACACCGGCGAGCTCTTCGACGCCGTCATCTGGCAGTACGGCACCACGCCGTCGGAGCCCGCGGAAGCCGGCGTGGCCGACCTGACCACCGCCATGAACGGCGCGGACTATGCGGCCATGGTCGCCGAGGCCGTACGGGAGATGGCCCAGCCGCGAGCCACCCTGCGCAAGGTGGTCCTCTCCCGGCCCGTGGAGGTCCACCTCACCGGCGCGCTCTCCCTGGCTGCCGCCCTGCGCCGGCTGCGGGCCGCAGAGCCGAATTGCACGATCTTCTCCATGCCGGTCCCCGATGGATCCTTCTTCGGGGCCAGCCCCGAGCTCCTGGTGGCACGGCACGGGACCAGGGTGTCGAGCCATCCCCTCGCCGGCACCGTGCCCCGGGGCAACACCGCCCGGGCCGACGCCGACGCCCAGCGCGACCTCGCCGCCTCGACAAAGAACCGGTCGGAGCATCGCTACGTCGTCGATGCCATCGCCACGGTCCTGGAGCCGTTCTGCGAGGAGCTGTCGGTCCCGACGGAGCCCTCCGTGGTGGCGTTTCGCTCCGTGGCGCACCTCGGGACGAGGATCGAGGGTCGGCTGAGCCGGCCCTCGGGGGTGCTCGAGATTCTCCAGCTGCTCCATCCCACGCCCGCCGTGGGCGGCACGCCGCTCCCGGAGGCGCTGGCCTTCATAGGGGGCCACGAGGCGGGGGAACGCGGCTACTGGGCCGGCCCGGTGGGGTGGGTCGGTGCCGGAGGTGACGGGGAGTGGATGATCGGAATCCGCAGCGCGCAGCTCGACGCCAACGGGACGTCCCTGCTGTTGCGGGCCGGCGGGGGCGTCGTGGCCGACTCGGATCCGGACGCCGAGGCCGCCGAGGCCGACGTGAAGCTGGCCACCGTGCTCGATGCGGTGGTGCCCGGAGCCTCAGTGCAGCTGCGGTGAGCGCACCGGCGGCGGCGGGTCCGCCGCCGCGGTCACCTGTGTGGCGGCCAACGGGATCTTGACCAAAATGGTCGCCCCGCCCTGAGCGGACGTGGCCACCACCGCCGTCCCGTGGAGGGCTTCGGCGATGGCCCGCACGATGGCGAGGCCGAGCCCGGTCCCGGACACGGAGCGGGAGGGGTCGCCCTGGTAGAAGCGGTCGAAGATCCGGCCGGCCTTGCCGGGCGGGATCCCCGGCCCGTTGTCGGACACCCGGATGAAGCCCAGGGTATGCGTGACGCCCGTCGACACGGTGACCTCGGTGCCCGGCGGGGTGTGGGCCAACGCGTTGCGCACGAGGTTGTGCGCGACCTGGGCCAGGCGCTCGCCGTCCCCCACCACCACGACCGGAGGCCCGGCCTCCAAGGTGAGGTGGTGGGCGTGCGGCACCGCGTTCGAGTCGTCCACCGCGTCCGCACAGATGCGGTGCAGGTCGACCGGCTCGGACCGCAGCGGTCGACCCCGGTCCAGCTCGGCCAGCAGGAGGAGATCCTCGACCAGGCCGCCCATGCGGGTCGCCTCCTCCTCAATGCGCTTGAGCGCCTTCTGCCGGCCCGCCTCGTCGGAGAAGCCGCCCCGGCCGAGCAGCTCGGCGTAGCCCCGGATGGAGGTCAGCGGCGTGCGCAGCTCGTGGGAGGCGTCGGCCACGAACTGGCGCAGGCGCTCCTCGGAGGCCGACTTCTCGGCGAAGGCCCCTTCGATCTGGGTCAGCATCTCGTTCAGGGCCGAACCCAGGCGGCCCACCTCGGTGCCCGGGCGGCCCTCGGGGACACGGCGGGTCAGGTCCCCCGAGGCGATGGCGTCGGCCGTGCCCGCCATCTGGCGCAGCGGTCGAAGCCCCCGGCGCACCACCAGGAGGACCAGCACACCCATGGCCAGCAGGACGGCCATGCTGGCGGTGAGCTCCACCCTGCGCAGCGAGACCAGCGTGTCGTTGGTCGGGTTCAGCGAAAGAGAGGTGACCAGGGTCCCCTGGGGGACCGAGACGGCGACCGTGCGGTAGCGGCCGTCAGGGTCCCCGGTGCTCCCCAACACCACGGCGTCGGGATCGGGGCGGAACGTGCCGGCGTAGCGGCCGACGCGCACGTGGCTGCCGATGTCGGGCACCTCCTGGACGGGGATGTCCTTCGTGAGGATCGGCGCCGGATCGGGCCGCGCCAGCGGCCCCGACGGGCGGGAGAGGATCACGTGCCTGGAGTGGTTCAACAGCTGGACGTACACGTCGGCGGTGATGCGGCGCGAGAGGTCGGCCTCGTTGACCGGGACACCACGTTCGGCGGCGTAGGTCAGGTACTGGAAGCCGAGGGACTCGTTCTGGGCGAGCGTGTTGTCGGCCTGGCCGTAGAGGAAGGAGTGGACCTCCGCGTACGTCACGAGATCGGCGACCAGCAGGCCGATCACGAGCAGCGACGCCACGACCGCGACGAGCCGCTTCTGGAGGCTCATCCGTCCCGAGGGAGGCGAAGGGTGTAGCCGACGCGCCGGATGGTGTGGATGAGTGCCGGTTCGCGAAGATCGATCTTCTTGCGCAGATAGCTGACGTAGGTCTCGACGATGTTGGGATCGCCGTGGAAGTCGTAACCCCAGACGTTGTCGAGCAACTCGGATTTGGAGATCACGCGGCGGGCGTTCTCAAGCAGGTAGTGGAGGAGGTTGAACTCCGTCGCCGTCAGCTCGATGGCCAACTCGTCGCGCCACACCTCGTGGGTGTCGACGTTCATGGTCAGGTCGGCGAACTGCAGGATGGAGGTGTCGGCTGCCGTCATTTCGCCGGCGCGCCGCAGTATCGCCCCCACGCGCGCCATGAGCTCCTCGACGCTGAACGGCTTGGTGACGTAGTCGTCGCCCATGCTCAGGCCCTCGACCTTGTCCTGGGTCGTGTCGCGGGCTGTCAGGAAGACGATCGGCATCTGCTCGCCCTGGTGGCGCAGGCGCCGGCAGACCTCGTTGCCGTCGAAGTCGGGCAGCATCACGTCGAGCATGACGAGATGGGGCCGGAAGGTGCGCACCTGCTCGAGCGCCTCGGCCCCGGTCGAGGCCACGCCCACCTGGTAGCCCTCGAACGTGAGCGCGGCGGACAGGAGTTCGGCGATGTTGGGTTCGTCGTCGACGACGAGGATGCGCGATTGCGGTGCTTCGACCGTCACGCGGGCCGGCCTCCGTGCATGCCGCTCATACCGCCCGGACCGGGTCTTCGGTGTCCGTGGGGGCTCGGGTCCGGCCCGCCGCCGGCGGAGCCTTGGCGCTGCGCCCACCCCTGGACACACGGCGCGCACCATGCACGATACGGCCCAGGCCCCACCACGTCACCAGGCCCAACGCCTCGAAGACGATGAACGAGGACATCTTCGACTCGCCGGCGGCGCGGTCGACGAAGCTGATCGGCACCTCGGTGATGGTGGCGCCGTGCTGAGCCGCCCGGTAGGTCATCTCTATCTGGAAGCCGTAGCCCTCGGCGCGGATGCGGTCGAGATCGAGCTGGCGCAAGATACCGGCCGAGTACACCCGGTACCCTGCCGTCGCGTCGGCCACACCGAGACCGAGCACCGCCGACGCGTAGGCGTTGCCGCCGCGCGACAACAGATGACGGTGCCAGGCCCAGTTGGGGATGGAACCGCCTTCGACATAACGCGAGCCGATGACGACGTCGAAGCCCTCGTCGAGCGGCGCGATCAGCGTCGGCAGTGCGGCCGGGTCGTGCGAGAAGTCGGCGTCGATCTCGATGCAGGCGTCGTACCCGCGTTCGAGGCCCCAGGCGAAGCCGGCGCGGTACGCGCTGCCGAGCCCGGACTTCGACCGCGCGCAACAGCAGGTGCACGTCGGGCAGTTGCGTCGCCACCCGCTTCACGAGGTCGGCGGTGCCGTCGGGACTCCCGTCGTCGACCACCAACAGGCCCGCGTCGGGAAGGCACTCGTGGATCCGGTGCAGCATCCGCTCGATGTTCTCCGACTCATTGTAGGTCGGAATGACAACCAGCGGTCGCATACAGTGCATTCTAGGGGAGGTTGCCGCGCCACCTTCTTCGCCCGTCGGAGCGGCGGACGGGCCTGGTTCTGCCCCGTTCACTCCACCGCCGCAGGGGTTCCCAGGCACGGCGGGACCCTCAGATATCGGCCGGATCGCCCACCGGCCGCTCCGGCTCCAGCAGGAGGTTGTCCTCGGCCACCTCGGGCCCCCGGCGCAGCTCCCGCACAATCACCTGAACGGCCCCGCCCACGGGGATGCCCACCAGGGCTCCGACGAACGTGCCCAACCCGCCGGCCACCCGGCCTCCGAGGGTGGCACCGACCAGCACGGCGATCAGCACCCAGAACGGGTTCAGCTGCACGGTCCGGCTCATGATCACCGGGTTGAGGAGGTGGTTCTCCACCTGTTGGTAGACGAGGAAGACGATCAGCATGGTGATCCCGGCCGGGACGGAGTGGATGGCGGCGATGATCACTACCGGGACGCCGGCCAGCAGTCCACCGACGAGCGGGAGCAGGTCCACCAGGGCGACGAAGACGCCGAGCAGCAGGGCGAAGGGAACGCCGAAGATCTCGAGCGTGACACCCACGACGATGCCGGCGATCACCGACGTTGCCGCGTTCCCCAACATGTACCCGGTGACCGAACGGATCGACAGGTCGACGACACGGTGCAGGCGCTGCGCCGTCGAGGGCCGGAAGAGGCTCAGGAAGCCGCGCCACATGCGGGGGGCCTCCAGCATGGTGAAGAAGGTCAGGATGGCGATGGTCACCAGCGCCACGACGGTCGACGCCGCGGCGGCGCCCACCGTCAGCGCGGTCGCCGGCTTCAGCACTTTGGTGATCTGCGAGGTGAGTTTGGACGAATCCTCCGAGAGGTACTTCTGCAGGTGCAGGCGGTAGACGAGGCGCCCGATCGGACCGCGTCCCTTCTTGGTCTGCTTGATGAGGTGTGGCACCTGGTTCCCGAAATGGATGGCCGCCGTGACCAGGGGCTCGGCGAACAGGTACACCAGCCCGCCGAGGACCAGGACACCCAACAGGAAGACCAGCAGGGTGGCGCCACCGTGGCTCAGGCCCCTCCGGTGCAGGAACCGCGTGGCCGGTGTCAACAGCAATGTGATGAAGAAGGCGATGACCACGTAGACGAGGATGGTGCGCAGTACCCACAGCCCGAGGATGAGTGCGGCGTTGAGGTCGACCAGCAGAATGACGGTGGCGACCGAGACCACGATGGTGCCCAGCGGAATGTTGCGACGATCCGCACTTCCCGAAAATTTCGAGCGCCAGGTCTCGCGGGACTCCGGGGGCATGCCGCCCAGCTTGGCAGCTGCGGACTGCCAAGAGGCGCTTCCCCAGGTGGCCCACGTGCAAGCATGACGTGGATGGAAAAGGAGGAGCCGGCGGAGGAGCAGCCGCAGGTCGTGGCGTCAGCCCCAGAATCCCCGGCGTCCCCGGCGTCCCCGGCCGCCCCGCCGATCCAGCCCCGGGTTCGTCGCAGGTTCCTCCCGCGCAACGTGAAGATCACGTTGATGGTGCTGTTTCTCTTCTTCGTCGGCGAGTACATCCTCCTCCCAGAGCTGGCCAGCGCCCGCCGGGAAGCACATCAGCTGTCCCAGCTCAACGTCATCTGGCTGATCCTCGGCGCGCTCCTCGAGGTGGCGGCCCTGGTGGCGTATACGCAGCTGACACACACGGTTCTCTCCCCCGGTGCGCCCGACCGCTGGCGCATCTTCCGCATCAATATGTGGGCGTTGGCCATCAGCCACACGCTTCCCGGAGGCCAGGTGCCGGGAACCGCCGCCAGCTACAAGCTGCTCACCGATGCCAACGTGTCGGGCAGTACGGCCGCCTTCGGGCTGGCCACCCAGGGCATCGGCTCGGCGGTCGTCCTCAACGTGATCTTCTGGTTGGCCCTGCTCATCTCCATCCCGTTGCAGGGGTACAACCCCCTCTACGGCTTCGCCGCCATTCTGGGCGTGCTCCTCCTGGCGATCTTCGCAGGCGTCATCTTCTTCCTCACCCGGGGCGAGAAGCACGCCAGTATCTTCTTGAAGAAGGTGGCCAACAGGCTGCCCTTCGTCCGCGCCGAGACCGTGACCTCGCTGGTGCAGAAGGTGGCGGACCGCATGAAGATCCTGTTCACGAGTTCGGAGCTGCTCACGAAAGCGGGCATCTGGGCGGCGGCCAACTGGCTGCTCGACTGCGCGTCGCTCTTCGTCTTCCTCCTCGCCTTCGGCGCCCACGTCTCGCCGATCGACGTCCTCGTCGCTTACGGGCTCGCCAACATTCTGGCCGTCATCCCGATCACGCCGAGCGGCCTGGGCGTGATCGAGATCACCGTGATCGCGATCCTCAAGGGCTTCGGGGTGCCCAGCGGGATCGCCGCGGCCGGTGTCCTGAGTTGGCGCCTGGTGAACTTCTGGCTCCCCATTCCCTTCGGCGGTGCCTCGTACCTGTCGCTGCGTTTCGGGCATCCGCGGACGGCGACGGCCAAAGCGATCACCTCCTGACACCGCACCGTTGATGCGCGACGTCCGTCAACACCACCCATTGCACGCACGCTGGGTCGCGGCACAGCGGCTCCGACTGGACCGCACGCGCCCGTCCACTCCCGGCGGCGACGTCGAGGCTGAGCGCCGCCTCTACCGGGCCATCGCGGGAGGCGTGGGCATCCCCGTCGGAACGTCGTCCGCACTGGCGCAACGAACGCAGGTGATCGACGCCGAGGTGGCGCGTGCGCTCGGCCGCGGCACGGCCCAGGTCGTCCTCCTCGGTGCAGGCGACGACGGACGCGGGCTGCGCTTCGGTGGCGGAGCGGTGCGCTGGTTCGAGGTGGATCGGCCAGCCGCGCAAGCGGCCAAGCGCCACCGGCTGGAGGCGCTCGACATCGCAACCACCTCGACGACGTATATCGGACTCGACCTGCTCGCCGACGACCTGGCCGTCGCGCTCTTCGCGGCCGGCCACGATGCCGGCGCGCCGTCGCTCTTCGTCGCGGAGGACCTCTTCGACGCGCTGACGCTGGAGGCGACGGCATCCGTCTGCTCGGCGCTGCGGGCCCGGGCGGCCCCGGGCAGCGTGCTGGTGGCCACTTTCTCGGTCTTGCCCGAAACCGGTGAGCTGGCACGCGTCGTACGCTCCGCCGGCGGCCTGCTGCGTCAGGCCACCAACGAGCGCCGGCGCAACGAGTTCCGCCCCGGGGATCCGCAGAAGCTGATGGTCGTGACGGGTTGGCGGGTCACCCACGCCGAAACGTCAGGGGAAAGTCGCCTCGACCCGGGCGCCCACATGCTCAGCCTCGTCTGTGAGCCCGACCCCGAACGAGGGGGCTGACCCGGCTGGTGATCCCGCCGCTGGTCAGCCGGGCTCAGGAGCCGGCGTCCGACGGCGCCACCGTCCGCCGGCGCCGGCGCCGGCGGACGCATAGGGGACACTCCAGGTCGGTGCACGCACGACGCGCACCGCCGCCCCGATCAACAGGACGATGAAGGCCAGGACATCGGCGTTGCCCAGCGGGAGGAGCCAGCCCCGACCGGCGAAGCGAACCGCCGGCCCGTGCGGGACCCACCAGTAGGGGGCGGCCCACAAGAGCAGGGCCACGCCCAAGGCCCACCACTCGCCGGCGCGGGGCCGGTCCTCGGCCAGCGCCAGCCAGGCCACCAGGAGCACGATCCAGATGAAGTGGTGCGACCATGAGACCGGACTGGCGAGCGACTCGGTGGCCTCCACCACCAGCAGTCCGAGGACCGGCGAGGAACGGCGGTAGGCCCCGGCGGCGATCAGGAGGCCCACCACGCCGACGGTGGCGACGATCACGAAGGTGGTGGGCGTCGTCAACGTGTGGCCGAGCATGCGTTCGGTCGCGCCGAGGATCCCCTGGTTGCCGATCCACGACAGCATGCCGGCGCGCTGGGGGTCATGGATGTAGTGCGTCCAGTAGGACCACGACGTGGAGGCGTTGAACGCGACGGCCAGCAGGGCGGCCGCCACGAACGAGGCGATGGCCCGTACGCCGGCCCGCCCCTGTCGGGTGAGGAAGAGATACGGGATCAAGATGATGGGAGTCACCTTGATGGCCGCGGCCAGCCCCACCAGGATTCCCCGCGGCAACGGCAGGTCCATCGTCAGGTCGGCCACGATCATGAGCGCCAGGATGATGTTGACCTGCCCGAGCAGGAGGGTCTGCCGCACCGGGTCGAAGAACAGCACCGGCAACACCAGGGCGAGGCCCCACCACAGGACAGTCCGCTTGTCGAGCGCACTGCACACGGCGCGCAGGCTGACGACGATCATGCCGAAGAGTGCGGCGAGGTTCACCCAGGAGAAGACCACCTCGCAGGCGCGCACCGGGAAGTGGGCGAACGGTGCGAACAGCAGTGCAGAGAACGGCGGGTACGTGAAGCCCAGATGGTCGGTCGGGTAGGTGACGGTGAAGAGGTCGTTCGACGATGCGTGCGCGCCACCCAACAGGTAGGTGCTGAGGTCCAGCTGCTGGTGGAAGTAGGCCAGGATGGTCGACCCGACGAACGCCACGACCGCAGCGGCAGCGGGCCAGCCCCAACCACGTCCGGACGCGATCGCACCCATGCGCAGTGCCAAGGCATCGCCCGCCATCGCGCCGGGCTGACGTGGGGACCGGCGACGCTGCTGCATTTCGGCCTCGCTACGCGGGCGGCCTGGCCTCGTCACCCTCTCCAACGCGGAGGTCCGTGTCGAGCCGACGGCGGGCCCGCTCCCGCGCCAGCTCCTTGAGTCGTTCCTGCGAGCTCACCCCGTGGCGGTTGGGCACACGACGCCAGCGCCGGTCCGAACCGAGCTGCCACACGTTGGTCTCGTCGGCGAAGACGAGGTCCAGTACTTCGAAGAGCCGGGCCTGCAACTCGGGGTCTTGCACCGGAACCACGACCTCGACACGCCGGTCAAGGTTTCGCCCCATGAGGTCCGCCGAACCGATGAAGATCTTCAAAGGCAGACCAGGTCCGGCCGCCGGGTCGGCAGGGATGCCACCGAAGCGGTAGATCCTCGAATGCTCGAGGAAGCTGCCCACTATGGAACGGACCCGGATGCGCTCCGAAAGTTCCGGGATGCCGGGGCGCAGCCGGCACAGGCCGCGCACGGCGAGGTCGATCTGCACACCTGCTCCCGACGCCCGGTAGAGCGCGTCGATCATGGCTGCATCGGTCAGGCCGTTGAGCTTCAGGACGATGCGGCCCGCCGGTCCCGCGTCCGCTTGCTCTTCGATCATGGCCATGATGCGCTTGCGCACGGTCACCGGCGACACGAGGATCTGGCGGTAGTCGGCGTGTCTCGAGAACCCCGTCAGGTAATTGAAGAGCTCGCCGACATCGGCGCCGATCTCGGGGTCAGAGGTGAGCAGCCCGATGTCCTCGTAGATGCGGGCCGTCTTGGAGTTGTAGTTGCCCGTGCCGACATGGCAGTACGGCCGCACGCCCTCCTCCTCCCGGCGCAGCACCAGCGCGGTCTTGGAGTGCGTCTTGAGGCCGACGATGCCGTAGACGACGTGCACGCCGACTTCTTCGAGCGCGCGCGCCCATCCGATGTTGGCTTCTTCGTCGAAGCGCGCCTTGAGCTCGATGATGGCAGCCACCTGCTTGCCGTTCTCGGCGGCCCGGATCAGCGCCGCCACAATCGGGCTGTCGCCCCCGGTGCGATAGAGCGTCTGCTTGATCCCCAGCACGGCCGGGTCCTCGGCGGCCATCGCGACGAAGGCCTCGACGGAGGTGGCGAACGAGTCATAGGGGTGGTGGACCAGCACGTCGCGCTCGCGCAACATGGCGAAGAACTCCGCCGGATCGTGTGCGGCCTGAGCCAGCCTGGGCGGCGTCATGGGCGTCCAGGTCTCGCCGTGCAGGTCGGGGCGGTCCAGCGCGTAGACGCCCCACAACCCGCTCAGGTCCAGTGGCGCACTGACACGGAAGACGCCGTCGGTGCCCACTTCGAGCTCTGTGGCCAAGAGGTCGGCCAGGTCCTGGCCCATGTCGGCCTCGACCTCGAGCCGCAGCGCCTTTCCGAAGCGGCGGCGGCGGAGCTCCATTTCGATGGCGACCAGCAGGTCGTCCGCCTCGTCCTCTTCGAGGGCGAGGTCGGCGTTCCGGGTGACCCTGAAGGCGTGGTGATGACCGATCGTCATCCCCGGGAACAGCGAGTCCAGGTGGGCGGCGATGACCTGCTCGAGCGGGACGAAGCGCTCCCCGTCGGGCATGACGACGAAGCGGGGCAGGGCCGGGGGCACCTTGACCCGGGCGATGCGGCCCTCGCCCGAAGAAGGGTCCTGCACCTCGACCACCAGGTTCAGCGAGAGATTCGAGATGTACGGGAAGGGGTGTCCGGGGTCGACGGCCAGCGGGGTCAGGACGGGATAGATCTGGCGCTGGAAGACCTCGACGAGGTGCTGGCGGTCCTCGTTGTCGAGCGAGGACCAGCTGGCGAAGCGGACACCGGCCTCGGCCAGGCCCGGCACGATGAGGTCCAAGAAGATGTGATCCTGGCGCCGCACGAGCTCTTCGACCCTGGCCCTGATCATGGTGAGCTGCTCGCCGGGCCGCAGCCCGTCGACCGAACGGGTGCGCACCCCCGCCGCCACCTGATCCTCGAGTGCGGCGACCCGTATTTGGTAGAACTCGTCGAGCAATTCCGAGAAGATGGCGAGGAACTTGGCCCGCTCCAACAAGGGGACGCTGTCGTCCTCGGCCAGGTCGAGCAGCCGGGCACCGAAGTCGAGGCGCGACTGCTCGCGGTTGGTGAAGCGCTGGTACCCGAACGCCTCGATCTGCTGATACGTCGGCACGGTGGGGTGCTCGACTTCGGCCCCCACCTGTCCAACACCCTGGCCTGGGGCAGGACCATCGCCCGTGACCTGGGGCTCCGGCTGCGCCTGGGGTTGGTGCTGAGGCTGGGTCTGGGTCATGGAAGGGGGTGCGACCGGTACGTCCGAAGCGGGATGTCACCCAGAATCCTACCCCCCACCACTACGATTCGCCCGGTGCCGTCCGTTGCCCGCCGCGCTCGCCGCACTCCTTTCCCGCGCTACGTCTTCGGCCCCAAGCCCAAGCGGCGGACCGAGCTGGGTCTGCTGCTCTTCGGCTCGCTGCTCATCGTGGCGCTCTACGTCATTGCGGTCCTGGGGCAGAAGTCGAAGATCCCCGACAACATCGGGGCCTTCCTGGGCATCGTGCTCGGGCTGGCGTTGCTGGCTCACATGGCCAACCGGTGGCTGGCGCCCAACGCCAACGCGGTGATCCTGCCCCTGGCCGTCCTGCTCAACGGGATCGGCTACGTCGTCATCGCTCGCTGGGATCCCGGACAGGCCAGGGGTCAGGCGGCCTGGGCGGCGCTGGGCGTGCTGCTCTACATCGGCACCCTGCTCGTGGTGCGCTACTCACGCGATCTGGAGCGCTACCGCTACCTGCTGTTGCTGGTAGCGGGACTCTTCCTGGTCGCGCCGCTCTTCTTCTCGCCGATCTACGGCGCGCGCTTGTGGGTGCACGTCGGCAGCCTGGAATTCCAGCCGATCGAATTCTCCAAGATCCTCCTGTGCATCTTCTTCGCCTCCTACTTCGCGGAGAACAAGGAGATGCTCTCGATCCCGACGGCCCAGATCGGCAACCGCCTCTACCTCGACCCCCGGCCCCTGATCCCGATCCTGGTCGCCTGGGGCGCTGCCATGGCCGTGATCGGCCTCGAGGACGACGTCGGCTTCGCCGCGCTGCTCTTCGTCCTCTTCATCGGCCTGCTCTGGGTGGCCACGGGGCGCGTCGGCTACCTGGTGCTCGGGTTGGTGCTCTTCGGCGTGGGTGCGTATGTCGCGGCCCGATACTTCAGCCAGGTGCATCTGCGGGTGGACCAGTGGCAGAACCCATGGCCCACGGCGAAGAATCCGGGCAACACCCAGTTGAGCGAGGCCTGGTTCAGCCTCGGGACCGGAGGCGTCGGGGGGACGGGTCTCGGCTTGGCCCCGCACTTCGTGGGAGCCGTTCCGGAGCTGACGAGCGACATGATCTTCGCCGCCATCGGGACCGAGATGGGCCTGATCGGCTGTACCGCCGTCGTGGCGGCCTTCGTCCTCCTGGTCGGCGCCGGTTTCCGGGTGGCACAGACGGCGCGCTCGGACTTCTCACGCCTGATGGCGACGGGGCTGACGCTGATCCTCGGCTTCCAGGCGTTCTTCATCATGGCGGGCGTGGTGCGGCTGCTGCCCTTCACCGGCATCACCCTGCCGTTCGTGGCCTACGGCGGATCCTCGTTGTTGGCCAACTACATCCTGATCGCCTTGATGTTGCGCATTTCCGACGAGGGCGCCGTGGCCCAGGCGCAAATGCAGTCCGCCGGGGCGGCCGCCGGGCCGGGCGAACGTCCGATGGTCCCGGCTCGCTGAGGGCAGATCACCGGTCGGTTCGGAGCGCCACCGGCAGCGCGTCACGCTCGGCGGACGCGCGCTCCTCGTCCCCGCGTGGCCGCCGTCACGGCGTCCCGACTGGGCCGTCCGGTGCCTTCCCGTCCGAACCGCCGGCCACTTCATACGACCAGAGCTCGGACGAGACCGACACCGGGCCGCCGTGCGGCGAGGGCCGGTCGGCGCCGGCGTGGCCGTGGGCGAAGGCGGGCGAGGACACCCACTTGTTGAACGACTCCTCGTCGCGCCAGCGGGTGACCACGAGCCACTGCAGGCGATCATCCGTGGGACGGAGCAGCTCGAACCCTTCGAAGCCGTCCTGGTCGTCGACGGCGCCCGCGCGAGCCGCGAAGCGGCGGGCGAGCTCGTCGCCCGAAATTCTCGGGCACGGTGATGGCGTTGATCTTGATCAGCGTCGGTCTTTCACCAGCAGTCATGGCACCTCACCAGGGGATCGGAGACGTAGGGATCTTGGCACGTCCGGTCTGGTCACGGTGCTCCAGCCCACCGGGGTGGGTGCCGACATCCGATACTTTGGCCGGGGCTATGCGACTTCGACGCCCTGGCCGATCAGGACCACACCGAAGATCAGGAACAGCACTGACATGACGGTCGCATTGTTCTGAGCCAGCCACACTTTCCATTCCTGGAGAACCCTGGGTGATCGATCTCCGAGGAATGCCGTCACCAAGATCGGTGCCGCAACCCCCAAGGCGGCGATCAGGACGTAGATGGTGATCGCGCCGATTTGCTGCCCGCGTGAGACGGCCGCAGCCGCAATGGTGGCTGCGGCAGCAAGGCCCACGACCACGTTCTTCGGATTGACGGATCCCAGCGCCAGACCTGTGCCCAAGGATCGTCCGGGCCCAAATCCGACGATCCCATCCATCCACTTCGGCATCACCCCCTCCTCACCAGCTCGGGGTCGGCCGCGGAACTTTCGGAAGGCTGCCACCAGGAGATACGCCCCGAGCGCCAGTTTCAGAACGGCCACCCAGGTCGAATGCCCAGAGCCGGGAGAGACATCGACTGCCTCTGCGACGGCCACGAAGCCAACGAGCACGGCGGCGACGCCGGCGATGAACCCGACGAAGAAGCACGATGCGTTGACCAAGGGTCTCTTGGTGAAGAGCAAGAGGATGACGGGAATGACGTTGATCGGCGAGATGGTCACCACCAACGCAAGGGGAAGTATCTCCCCGACAACGACCTTCACCGATAGCTCCTCTCAGATTCGTGCAGGCGAAGCGAACAGGTCGCGGGTCCCCGCCGAGGACTCTCAGTCACAGTGTCCCGGCACGCCGGTCAGGGAAGGGAGACCCTCTCCGTGAGGGTCATGACCCCATCAGATCAGATCAGATCAGATCGGGGGCGGGGGCGGGGGCGGGAGGCCCGACGGCGGCGGCCTACGGCTCGGGGCCGGGGTCGCCCCCGCCGGTGACGGGCACGACGTCGCCCGCCTCGTCGAGGAGGCGTTCGTCGACCAGGATCGGCGCCGGCACCGGCATGCGCAATGCGAGCACGATCCCGTCAGAAGGGCGGCAGTCCACCCGCACGCGGCCGGCGGGGGTCATGAGGTCGAGCTCGGCCAGGAGGTTTCCCTCGTCGCGTCCGACCAGGCGCAGGGCGATCACGTCGATGCGCGCCTCTTGCAGCACGTGCATGAAGAGCTCATGGGTCATCGGCCGGCGCGAGTCCATGCGCCGGAGGGCCTGGGCCATGGCGGTGCCCTCCGGTAGGCCGACCGGGAAGACGAGCGCCCGCATCGGGGGTTCGGACTCCACCAGGGTGACGGACGGGTAGGTCGAGGGCAGATCGAGCGTGACGTCCTCGACATCCATGACCCGGAACGCCGGCAAGACCGGCAGGGGCGGCTGGGCCACCTCCGCAGCAGCGGGCTCGGACGCGGCTTGGGGCTGCACGTCGGTCATCGGAACTTTCTCCGTGCCCCGACGCTCAACGCCAGGCCGACAGCGCCGAAGAACACCAGCACAGCGGTCCCTCCGTAACTGACGAACGGGAGCGGAATGCCGGTGATGGGCATGATCCCCATCGTCATCCCGGCGTTCTGGAAGACGCTGAAGGCGATGAACGCGAACAGCCCGCTGCAGATCAGCCGGCCGAAGGTGTCCCGCGCCACCACCGCGGCGTGCAGCACCCGCCACGCGATCACGCCGAGGAGCCCCAAGACGGCGACAGAGCCGACGAAGCCCAGCTGCTCGGCCACCGCGGTGAAGATGAAGTCGGTCTGCTGCTCGGGCACGTAGCCGAGGTTGGTCTCGACCCCGTGTCCGATGCCCGACCCGAACAGACCGCCCGACCCGATGGCATTCTTCGCCTGTTGCGTGTTGTAGATCGCCGACTGGACGTAGGGGTTCGTGCTGTGGGAGTTGGGATTCAAGAACGTGGTGAGGCGCGCGATCTGGTAATGGTGCAGCAGTCCGGTCTCGATGGCGACGACCGCGAAGAGCGCCGTGCCCACGAGCAGCATGACCAGGATCCTGATCGGCAGGCCCGCCACCGCCAGCAGGACGAGCGTCACGATGATCATGATCATCGCCGTCCCGAGGTCCGGTTGCAGCAGCACCAGGACGATCGGGATGCCGGCCATGATGAGCAGCCGGAAGACATCGCGCCACGCCAAGCCGTCCGCCTCCCGGCGCGCGCAGTACGCCGACACGGCCAGGACGAGCGCGAGCACCGCGAACTCCGACGGCTGCAACTGCAGGGGGCCCAGGCTGAACCAGCGCGCCGCGCCCTGGGCGCTGCTGCCGACCACGAAGACCCCCAGCAGGGCCAGGATGATCAGCCAGTAGAGGATATTGGTGATCGGCTCGAGGCGCCGGTAGTCGATCAGGGCGACCACGACCATGACGACGATCCCCAGCACGACGAAGAGCCCCTGCTTCTTCAAGAAGGTCTTGGGATCCTCGCCCTGGGCGAGCAGGGACCCACGGGTGGCCGTATAGACCATCACGACCCCGATGACCGAGACCAGCAGGGTGGCGACGAGAAGGATGAGGTCGAACGGAGGGACGTTGCGCCGGGTGGCAACGTGGGTTCGGGCGAGTGTGGTCATAACGCGGATTCGAGGACAGAATACCGGCCGTGACCCCACCCTCCCTGGCGCCGCTCCCTGCCCTGGTGGGCACCTTGCGCTCGTCCAGCAGTACCAATCAGGTCGACCAAGGCGGGGGCTGGCTGTACCACCTGCTGACCAAGCTCGGAGTCAGCCCGGACACGGCATCGACGGTCACCGACCTGATCGTGCGGCCGCTCGGCATCCTGATCGTCGTCATCATCGCGATCATCGTGGCCCGGTTGGGCAGCCGGCTCATCCGGCGCCTCCTCGAGCGCGTGGCCAACCAGGCGGCCAACCGCTCCGGTTCCGCCCGGGCGGCCCGCGTCAGCACCATGTCCGGGGTCGTCGCCAACGTCTGGCGATTCTTCGTGTTCATCGTGACGGGCGCCATCGTGCTCGGCATGCTCGGCATCAACCTGACGCCGCTGCTCGCCAGCGCCACCATCATCGGCGCCACGCTGGGATTCGGCGCGCAACAGATCGTGCGCGACTACTTCTCCGGGATCCTGATGACGGTGGAGGACCAATACAACGTCGGCGATTCGGTCGTGGTCGGCGACATGACCGGGGTCGTCGAGGAGGTGACCTTGCGCCTCACCCGCTTCCGCGGCGCCGACGGCACCGTCTTCATCATCCCCAACGGCGACATCCGCCTCGTCGGCAACCTCTCACGGGGGTGGGCGCGCGCCATCGTCGACCTCACCCTGCCGGGGGCCGATGCCGCCGACATCGACACGGTGCGCGACGTGATTGCCGCCGCGGCGCACGAAGTGGCAACGAGTCCAGCCTTTGCGGGGCACTGCACCGAACCGCCGGTCCTCGTCGGGTCCGAACGCGCCGACGCGACCACGATCACTCTGCGCGTCACCCTGCTCACCATTCCTTCACAGCGCGATCCGCTGACCCGCGCCCTGCGCGAAACGACGCTGGAGGCGCTGGCGAAGGCATCCCTCTGGCCGGTCGCGGTCGAGCCGCCCGCCACGCCGGCGGCCTGAGGAGCTTCAGACCTCTGGCCCCTCGGAGGGATCTGCGGCCTCGGCTGCCTCCCACATGGCCTCGACCGGAGCCGGCACTCCCGTCCACAGCACGAGCTGCGCCGCCGCCTGGTGCACCAACATGCCGAGCCCGTCGACGCCGCGCGCACCGGCTGCGGCCGCCTCGACCAGCCACCGCGTCGGCCGGGGGGCGTACACGAGGTCCGCTGCGACCTGTCCCTCGTGGAGCAATTGCGGCGCCACCAGCCACGGAGCCGCTCCCTCGGGCGACGCACCCGCCATGCCGAACGGCGTGGCGTTCACGACCAGGTCGGCCGACCCGACCGCCTTGGCCAGGGCACGTTCGCCGGGCGGCACGACCGACCCGGCCCGGCCGGCCAATGCGGCCGCGGTGACGGCCCGTTCGGGTGTCCGATTGACGACCGAGACCCGGCTCGCCCCGGCGTCAGCCAGGGCGAGCACCACGGCCCGAGCCGCCCCACCGGCCCCGATCACCACGCACCGCCGCCCGGCCGGGGTGAAGTCCGCGCCACGGGCCAGCGACGCGACGAAGCCCTCGCCGTCGGTGTTGGTGCCGAGGAGCACGCCCTCGGTGCGCACGATGCAATTCACGGCGTCGAGCCGCTGCGCCACCTCGGTGCACTCGTCGACCAGGGCCACCACGTCAGCTTTGTGGGGCATGGTGACCGAGACCCCGCTGAGGTCGGCGCGGCGCATCGCCTCGAGCGCCTCCGCCGCCTGACCGGGTGCCACCTCGAACGCCAGCGAATGCCAGCTCGCTCCCAATCCGAGCGCGGCGAAGGCCGCATTGTGCAGTAGGGGCGACAGCGAATGCGCGATCGGGCTGCCGATGACTCCCACCAGCCGCGTGTCGGGACCGGCGTCGGCCCGCGCGCCGTCGATCGTCACGACGGG
Source organism: uncultured Acidimicrobiaceae bacterium (assembly GCA_963721585.1). Lineage (GTDB taxonomy): Bacteria > Actinomycetota > Acidimicrobiia > Acidimicrobiales > RAAP-2 > Bog-473. Next base: position 62,177 of record CAVRJN010000008.1, read on the forward strand.
GCCCAGCTCAGGGGAGACCACGGCTCTTGGCCAGCTGCTCATTGGCCAGCTGTTCGGCGTAGGTGTCCGAGAAGGCCATCGTGCCGTTCTTGTTCACCAGCACGAAGTACAACCAGGCGCCAGCCGGCGGGTGGACCGCAGCCTCGAGCGCATCCATGGAAGGCATGCAGATGGGCGTCGGCGTCAGACCGTTCGTGAGATACGTGTTGTACGGGGACTGGATCTTGAGGTCCTGTGCGGTCACGGCTCCCCCGTCCTGGCCCAGCGCGTACAGAACGGTCGAGTCCATCTGGAGCGGCGTGCCCTGGGCCAGGCGGTTGTAGATGACCCGGGCCGTATCGGGCATGTTGACCGGGATGTACCCCTCCTTCTCCACGATCGACGCGACGATGAGGACCTGGTACGGCGTCATGCCCAGCGCGCCGGCCGACGCGCTGGTGAGGCCGGCCACGGCGCTGTCGTGGTCGAAGCGCTGCACCATGTCCGTGAGAATGGCGGTGTCGCTCTCGCCGGGGAGGATCAGGTAGGTCCCGGTGCCGAGCATGCCCTCCAGGTTGTCAGGATCGGTCGCGGTGATCGTCGAATGCACGGCACCGCTGGCCTCGGCCTTCGCGAAACCCCCCTCGGCGTGACCGGGCAGGCTGTCCACCTGCCCAGCCACCTCGGAGAACGTGAACCCCGGCCGCACGTCGACCGGGTAGATGTTCGGACCCGCCGCCAGGAGCGTCCGCACCTCCGAGAAGGCCAGGTTCTGGTGCATCGCGTAGCTGCCGGGGAGAACGGACGGCGTGCCGTGGAAAACCTCCGACACCTCGAAGGCCAGTGAGCTCCCGATCACGTGCTGCCGGCTCAGGGCGTCGACGATGGAATCCGTCGACTCTCCCTGGTGCACGGTGACCACCACCTGTGGTCCGGGTGGTCCCAGCGCGTGGGACTCCAGCTCGTACCAGAGCACGAAGGCCAGGATGAGGACCAGCAGTCCCCCACCGATGCCGAGCAGGATGCGGCGCCTCCGACGCACCCGGGCCGAACGGGTCGCCCGGCGTGCGGTGCGGCTCGGCGTCTCCTCCCCGTTTGTTGTCGCAACGGCCCCGGCCTCCGCCCGGTCGTCGGGCCCCGGCTCCGGCCACGGCAGTTCCTGATCGGAATCGGAATCGGGGCCGGCACCACCCACTTCGCCGTCGAAGGGATCGATGGGCCCGCTCATGCGTTGTCCAGCCAGGCCTGCAGCAGCACCATGGCGGCCGCACTGTCGACGACCTTGCGCGCCGCCTTCCCGGTCCGCCCCGCCGCCCGCAGCGAGCGTTCGGCCTCGACCGTGGTGAACCGCTCGTCGGCTGTCTCGACCGACACCCCGAACGGCTCGAGGAGCTCCCGAAGTGCCGCCGCCTCGTTGAGCGCCGACTGCGCCGCCGGCCCGACCTCGCCCGAGAGGCTCAGCGGGAGCCCGACCACGACGGTCGATGCCTCCACCTCGCGCACGGCGTCGACCACGGCGACGCGGTCGCGCGCCGCGTCACCACTGCGCTGGATCGTGCCCCATGGGCTGGCCAGACTGCGCCGGCTGTCGCTGTAGGCCACGCCGATGCGGCGTGCCCCCAGGTCCAGCGCGGCCACCCGGCCCGGGCCGCGCCCGGACGTACCGTCGTCGCTCACGCGGACAGGAGCCGGTGCGCCTCGGCCAGCGCCGCCTCAATCCCGGACGGGTCCTTCCCACCGGCCGTGGCGACCTCGGGGGAACCGCCGCCGCCGCCGCCGACCATCGGCCCGAGCGTGCGCACGAGCTGGCTGGCGTCTGGCCTGCCCCCGGTGGCGGCGACGATCGCCACTTTCGTCCCGTCGGGGGACCCGCCGAGCACGACGGCGCGCACGCCGTCGTGACGCAGGATCGACTGGGCCAGCGTCCGCAGGGCGTCGGGATCCACCTGGTCGCGGCGGGCCACCACCACCCCGCCGTCCGCCGCGGCCGCAGCGGCCAATGTCGTGGCTTCCGCGTCGCTCGACTGCTGGCGCAGACGCGCCAACTCCTTCTCGGCATCGCGCTGGCGCTCGGCCAGGCGGCCGATGGCGGCGAGCAGCTCGTCGGGCTCGGTGCGCAGCAGCTCGGCGGCCGACTGCACCAGACGCTCGCGCTGCACGGCCCGCTCCAGCGACGCGTGGCCCGTCAGCGCGAAGATCCGCCGCGTGTTGGCCCCGGTGGAGCCCTCCGACAACAGCGTGATGGGGCCGATCTGCCCGAGCGAGTCCACGTGGGTGCCGCCGCAGAACTCGAGCGAGGAGGCGCCGGCGCGCACGACGCGCACCGATGCGCCGTACTTGTCGCCGAAGTACGCGATGGCCCCCATGTCCTCGGCCTCCTCGCGCGATGTCTCGGTGGTCTCCACACCGACGTTGGTCAACACGGCCTCGTTGGCCAGTGCGAAGACCTCGTCGAGCTCCTCGCGGGTCGGCGCAGAATGATGCGAGAAGTCGAAGCGCAGATAGTCGGGCGAGACGAGCGACCCCTGCTGGCGCACGTGGTCGCCGAGCACGGCACGCAGGGCCGAGTGCAAGAGGTGGGTCGCCGTGTGGTTGCGCCGGATGGCCTCCCGGCGCTCCCCGTCGATGGTGGCGAGCGCGTCCTGTCCGGCCCGCACCTCACCGGTCACCCGCGCCCGGTGCACCACCAGCCCGGGCACGGCATTGACCGTGTCCACGACCTCGGCGATGCCCGACTCGGTGACGATGGTGCCCGTGTCGCCCACCTGTCCGCCGCTCTCGGCGTAGAACGGCGTCCGGTCCAAGAAGATCTCGACTTCCCGGCTGCCGTCTTCAGGGCCGGCGCCGTCCGCGCCGTCGGCGCCCTCGGCGCCCTCGAGCACCGCGACCACGCGCGACGGCACCTCGTAGTTCTCCTGGCCCCGGCCCACGAACGGCGTCGGCCCCTCGGCCTGGAGCAGCGCCCGGTAGACCGCCTCGTCACCCGCCCGCGAGTACTTGGCCGCGGCCCGGGCACGCTCCCGCTGCGCCGCCATGGCCGCATCGAAACCCGTCCGGTCGACCTCCACGCCGGCATCGTGCGCCAGCTCCTCGGTCAGCTCGACCGGGAAGCCGTGGGTGTCGTGCAGGGTGAAGGCCACGTCGCCCGCCAGCACCTTCGCCCCGGTGGCGAACGCCTCCTCCAACCGGGACAACCCGGCCCGCAAGGTGCGATCGAACCCGGCCTCCTCACGCGCCACCACGTTCACGATCAGGTCCTGCTGCGCCCGCAGCGCCGGATAGGCCTCGCCCAGCACCTTGGTGGCCGCCTGCACCAGCGCCGGCCCGATCGGCTTCTCGACCCCGGTTCGGCGGGCGGCCAGGACGGCCCGGCGCACGACGCGCCGCAGCACGTACCCCCGTCCCTCGTTGGCCGGCAGCACGCCGTCGGCCACGAGCATGGAGAAGGCGCGGCCGTGGTCGGCCAGGACGCGCAGCGCGACGTCGGTGGCCGGGTCGGCCCCGTAGCCGGTGCCCAGGATGGAGGCCGCCGCATCGATGATCGGCGCGAACAGGTCGGTGTCGAACACGGAATCGTGTCCCTGCAGAACGGGGAGGATCCGCTCCAGCCCCGCGCCGGTGTCGATGTTCTTACGGGGCAGCTCGCTGAGCGTGCCCCCGGCGTCGCGGCTGTACTGCATGAAGACCAGATTCCACATCTCCACGAAGCGGGCGTCGCCACCGTGCTTGGGGCCGCCGTCGTGCCCGTAGGCCTCACCGAGATCCAGGAAGATCTCCGAATCGGGACCGCAGGGCCCCGTATCGCCCATGGCCCAGAAGTTGTCCTCGTCGCCCATGCGCTGAATGCGCTCGGGCCGCACGCCGACCTTGTCGATCCAGAGCTGCTCGGCCTCGTCGTCGCCTTCGTGCACCGTGATCCAGAGGCGGTCGCCGTCGAGGCCGAAGACCTCCGTGAGGAGCTCCCAGGCCATCGGGATCGCCTCGTCCTTGAAGTAGTCCCCGAAGCTGAAGTTGCCCAGCATCTCGAAGAAGGTGCAGTGGTAGGTGTCGGTCCCGATGATCTCGATGTCGGGGGTCCGGAAGCACTTCTGGATGGAGGTGGCCCGAGGCCAGGGCGCCTGCTCCTCTCCGAGGAAATAGGGCTTGAAGGGCACCATCCCCGCGATGGTGAAGAGGACCGAGGGGTCGTGCGGAATGAGGCTGGCGGAAGGGACGATGGCGTGGCCCCGGTCCGCAAAGAAGCGCGTGAAGGCCGCCCGCAGTCCGTTGGCGTCCATCACTGCAGCTTACCGGGGGCAAAAACGGATCCGGGGCAGCCACGGCATCAGGCCGAGGACATCCCCACAATGGGTTTGTTCAGGGTCGTGCCGCCGGTCGACCCGTAGAACAGGGTGTCGCCGTACGTGAAGATCCCGCCGTCGGCGGCCACCAGCCAGTAGCCATCCCCGTTCGGGCTGGCGGCCATGCCGACCACCGGCTTGTTCAGGTGGAGGGAACCGGCGGAGCCGAAGAACTGCGCGCCGCCGTAGGTGAAGATGCCGCCGTCGGCGGCCACCAGCCAGTAACCGTTGCCGCCCGGCCCCGCCGCCATGCCCACGACGGGCGAGTTCAGCCGCAGGGACCCCGTCGATCCGTAGAACTGCGCGTCGCCGTAGGCGAAGATGCCGCCGTCGGAGGCCACCAGCCAGTAGCCGCGGCCGTCGGGCGTGGCGGCCATACCCACGATCGGCTTGTTCAGGCTCATGGCGCCGGTGGAACCGAAGAAGGGTGCATCGCCGAAGCTGAAGATGCCGCCGTCGGAGGCCACCAGCCAGTAGCCGTTGCCGTCGGGCGTGGCGGCCATGCCCACGATCGGCCTGTTGAGGTGTCGCCCACCCATTGAGCCGAGGAAGCGGGCGTCGCCGAAGCTGAAGATGCCGCCGTCGGACGCCACCAGCCAGTAGCCGTTGCTGCTCGGTGTGTCCGCCATGCCCACCACCGGTGCGTTCAGCTGCATGCCACCGGTGCTGCCCCAGAAGCCGGCGTCCCCGAAGTCGAAGACCCCCCCGTCGGAAGCGACGAAGCGGTAGCCCTCGCCACAGTTGAGGTTGCCGCCGAAGCCGTAATGGTCGGCTGCCGATTGGGCGGACACGCCCTGCGAGTTGCCGACGGTGACATCCACGCACTGCGCGGACGGCGCGTCCGGCGGGACGACGGTGATGGAGGTGGCCGTCTGCGACACAATGCGACCGCCGCCCACCGACCCGAATGTCACCGAGGTGGCGTTGCCGAACCCACCCCCGTCGATCGTGATGGCGCCGCTGCCGCTGACCGGGCCCGTGTCGGGACTCACGGCGGCGACCGACGGGCATCCGTCCGCGCCTTGCAGCGCGGGGGCCAGGTTCTGGTCGACCGGTGTGCCGAGCCCGCTGGCCGGGTCGAAGCCGTTCGTGGCGGCGAAGAGCCCGCCGTTGGTGTCGGTGAAGTCGTTGTTGCCCTGCGTGACGTCGGTGAACGTGTCGCTGTCGGCGCTTTGCGCCGCGTAGAGCGCGGGGGCGACGCGGCCCAACGCCCTGAAGCAGCCCTGGTTCGTATCGGCGAAGAGGCCGGCATTGGTCGGCGCGGCCACGCTGGTGCCCCCGAAGCCACTCCAGTGGCCGTTCCAGTAGGCGGCCACCCCGCCGGCGGACGGGTCCGACGGATAGGAGAAGTCCGGCACCGCCCGGCAGGAACTGAGCCGGCACGGGGTGGTGTCGGGCCCCGACGCCACGGGTTGCCCCGGGTTGGCGGGCCACTCGAGGGAGTACCCCCCGCCGCCGGCGCCGAGGGTGGTGTTGCCCGAGCAGGTCGACGGCGACACCGAGCCCTCGCAGTCGTTCCAGACCGATTGCGAGGAGACCGATGTGGTGGGCAGGGCCGTGCCGCCCGCGCTCACGACATCGGGCTGCGAGCCGGGATCGTCGACGGCGAGCACGCCCGAGCCGTTCGTCGGATGGCAGTCCTCGGATCCGGCGTCGCCCGAGGCGGCGACGACGGTCTGCCCCTGCAGGGCCATGCGCTGGAAGATCCCGTTCTCCGTCTGCCGATCGGTGGCGGACATGCTCGCCTCGCACACGCCCCAGCTCGTCGAGACGACCTGTGTGGTGTCGTCGCTGGCGATCCGGTCGAAGAGGTCGAATGCCTGCGCGTCGTCACCGTTGGGCGCTTCGTAGACGACGAGGGAGGCGGAGGGGGCGTCGAAAGCGGCCAGTTCCGTATCGAGCGCGGCCTCGCCCGATCCCTGGCCCGGGCCGACGGCGCCCCCGTCGACGAGCACGTTGCGGATGGTATTGGTGAGGCCGTAACAGGCCTCGAAGGCGGCGAAGTCGCTCGCCGCGTACTGCTCGAACTCCACGATGGCGACGGACTGCCCGATCCCGGTTCGCCCCTGAGCGAAGAGCTGGTCGAGGCCGAAGAGGGAGGACAGTTGCGTCGAGGTGTACGTGCCTCCGAATGCCACGCCCTGGGCACCGCTGCATGCCTGGGGTGTGCGTGCGTGGGCCTGGGAGCCGGACTCCGGCGACTCGGTCGTCGACCCCGCCGCATGGCCCTGCTTGAGCATGTCGTGCTCCTCGAAGAGACCGTCGAGGCCGACCACCCCGGTCACGACCCCGTTCAGGGAGGACGGCACCTGCGGCGATGCCGTGTTGACGATGGCCCGGGCGGACTGTCCGGGCGCCCGCACCGACTCCAGCGGCGTGCCGAGCGCGGCCGAGATCACCGACGCCGTGCCGCTGACCGGCAACAGCGTGCTGCCCGGCACGGGTGAGCCGACGGTCAGCCCCTCGCCACGCAGGGCGGAGGACACCTGGGCCACCTCGGCCGGAGCCGGCCCGTACTGCGCCGCGTACTGCGCCGCGGTCAGATAGTTCCGGTAGTCGGGTGACCCGGGGGTCGACACGGCGTCGACGGCTTGGGAGAGGCCCGAGGGGTTCTGGCCGGCCAGGACGACGTCGAGGTCGAGCACCTGGCCGGCGGGTGGGGCGCCGTACTGGGTGGAGCCCGCAGGCACGGAGGGCACGGCCTGCGGCAGGACGACCCGGCCCGGGGCGGCGGCGGCGCTCACCGAGGCGGGGGCCAGCACGCCCGCGATGAGCGCGGCGGCCAGCACGGCCCAGCCTCGGTTCACGAATCAGCCTCCCTGCGCCGGTCCGGGTCGCGCGCCGTGGGCTCGTAGTACACCCGTCCCTCGAGCGCGTCAGGACGATACTGCTGGTGGACCACCCCCGAGGGGTCGTCATGGGGGTAGACGTACCCCTCGCCGTGCCCCAGGGTGGCGGCGCCCTTGTAGTGCGCGTCCCGCAGGTGCGTGGGCACCTCCTGGCTCACGCTCGAACGCACATCGGCCTGGGCCCGGCCGAGTGCGACCACCACGGCGTTGGACTTGGGGGCCCGGGCCAGGTAGATCACGGCCTCGGCCAGGTTGAGCGCGGCCTCGGGCAAGCCGACGTACTCGACGGCCCGGGCCGCCGCCTCGGCCACCAGGAGGGCCTGCGGATCGGCCAGTCCGATGTCCTCGCTGGCCAGGATCACCATGCGGCGGGCCAGGAAGCGCGGGTCCTCGCCCGCCTCGATCATGCGGGCCATCCAGTAGAGGCCGGCATCGGGGTCCGAGCCCCGGACACTCTTGATGAGCGCGCTGATCTGGTCGTAGTGCTCGTCGGCGCCCTGGTGGAAGAGGCGGCCGTCCCGGGCCCGGGCCATGTCCTCCATGGTCAGCACCACCCGGGCGTCGTCGGAACCCGCGGCGCCGCGCGCCAGGGCCACCGCCGTCTCCACCGTCGTCAGCGCGGCACGGGCGTCGCCCTCGCAGGCCGCCACCACCGCGTCGATGGCGTCGTCCTCGGCGTCCGCCCCCTCCAAGTCCAGCCCACGCCGGATCAGCGTGCGCAGGTTGTCCGGCGACAAGGCGTGCAGCCGCCACAGTGAGGCCCGGCTCAACAGGGGCGGATTCACCTCGAAGAAGGGGTTCTCGGTGGTGGCGCCGATGAGTACGACGAGCCCGTCCTCGACGGCCGGCAGCAGCACGTCCTGCTGGGACTTGCTGAAGCGGTGCACCTCGTCGATGAAGAGCATGGTGCCCTGGCCCTGCTCGCCCAGGCGGCGCTGGGCCTCGGCCAGGGCCTCCCGCACGTCCTTCACGCCGGCGGCCGTGGCCGAGAGCGTGATCAGGTGCTTGGCGGTGGCGTCGGCCAGGAGGCGGGCCAAGGTGGTCTTGCCGGTGCCGGCGGGGCCCCACAGGATCGACGACCCGACCCGGTCGGACTCGGCCAGCCGGCGCAAGGGGGCACCGGGGCCGATGAGGTGTTCCTGCCCGACGACGTCGTCGAGGGTGCGCGGGCGGAGACGGGCCGCCAGGGGCGCCCGGCGCTGGAGGCGGCGGTCGGCTGCGTCGGCGAAGAGGCTCAGCGGGTGCCCTCACTCGAGCCGGGCGGCACCACGACCCGGATGCCCAGCTCGGCCAGGGCGGCGGCGGGCAGCGGCGTGGGGGCGCCCGTCAACAGGTCGGCGCCGGACTGGGTCTTGGGGTAGGCGATCACCTCACGGATGTTCTCCTCGCCGGCCAGGATCGCCACGAGCCGGTCGACCCCGACGGCGAACCCGGCGTGTGGCGGGGCGCCGTAGCGGAAGGCACCCAGCAGGAATCCGAAGCGCGCCTCGGCCTCCTCGGGGCCGATGCCCAGCGCGGCGAACACCTGCTCCTGTATGGCCCGGCGGTGGATACGGACGCTCCCCGATCCCAGCTCCCATCCGTTGAGCACCAGGTCGTAGGCCTGCGAGCGCACGGCCAACGGGTCCGTCGCCAGCAACGGCAGGTCCTCGGGATACGGCATGGTGAACGGGTGGTGCGCCGCCTGTGGGTGGCCGTCGGCCCCGACGCCGTCGAACATGGGGAAGTCGACGACCCAGACGTATCGATGCGGGCCCTCGCTCACAGGGGGCGCCCCGATCGCCACGCGCAGCGTGCCCAGCACCTCGCAGGCCGTGGCGTACTCGTCCGAGACGCCCAGGACGAGGTCGCCGGGTTCCGCCTCCGTCCGTTCCAGGACGCGCGCAGCTTCCTGTTCCGAGAGGTGGCGTGCCAGTGGTCCGTCCAGGGCGCGGCCGTTCCCGTCGTCGCCCTGCACGACACGGAACCAGGCCAGCCCCGCCGCGCCGGCCCTCTTGGCCTGCTCGGTGAGCTCGTCCAGCTGTTTCCTCGGGAAGGTGGCGCCGGCGGGGACGACGATCGCCTTGACGGTCGGCGACGAGAACGCCTTGACCCCGGTGCCGGCGAAGACGTCCGTGAGGTCGACGAGCTCCAGGCCGAAGCGCAGGTCGGGCTTGTCGGTGCCGAATCGGTCCCGGGACTCGGCCCACGTCAGCCGCTCGATCGGAGGCGGCCGCTCCCCCGTGGCCGCCTCCGCGGCGTCGAGCACGGCTGCGGAGACATAGGCCATGACGTCGTCCTGGGAAGCGAAGGAGCACTCCATATCGAGCTGCATGAACTCGAACTGGCGGTCGGCCCTGAGGTCCTCGTCCCTGAGGCAGCGCGCGATCTGGAAGTAGCGGTCGAAGCCGCCCACCATGAGGAGCTGTTTGGCCAGCTGCGGGCTCTGGGGCAGCGCATAGAAGGAGCCGTGGTGCAGGCGGGACGGCACCGAGAACTCCCGGGAGCCCTCGGGGGTCGGGGCCCAGAGCAGCGGGGTCTCGATCTCGGCGAAGCCCTGGCGGTCCATAGCCTGGCGGAGCGCCGCGTTGACGCGTGCCCTGAGCCGGAGGTTGCGCTGCATGCGCGGCCGTCGAAGGTCGACGTAACGGTGCTTGAGCCGGACGGGTTCGTCGGACTCGTCGCGGTCGTCGACGGAGAAGGGAGGGGGCTCGGCCTCGTTGAGGATCTCGACGAGGCAGTCCCCGATTTCGACCTCACCCGTCCCGATGCCGGGGTTGACGGTGCCCTCGGGTCGGTGGCGCACGGTGCCCGTGACGGCGATGACCCACTCGGAGCGCACGTCGGTGGCGTGATCGATGACGCACTGCACGATCCCCGTGTGGTCCCGCAGGTCCACGAAGGCGAGATGCTCGCCGTGCTCGCGCCGGCGGGCCACCCAGCCGCACACGGTCACGGTCTGGCCGACGTCGGCCGGGCGCAGCACGCCGCACAGGTGCGTGCGCAGGGCGGTGGGCTGGTTCTGGTCTGTGGGTCGGGGCTCGGTCGTCATGGTCAGGAGGTCTCGGTGCTCAGTCTGGTCGGTCGGGGCAGGGCGGTGGTTCGTCGTTTCGTCGTTTCGTCGTTTCGTCGTTTCGTCGTTTCGTCGTTTCGTCTTCGTCTGGTCGACGGGCTGTCGGCAGAATCAGGGGAGCCCAGCTCCTGATGCCGTTTCGGCCAGGAACGCCTCGAGCTCGTCCACAATGGCAGCCCGCGGCACGCTCCGTTGCTCGGCGTCGCTGCGCAGGGGTCGCAGGCCGACGGTGCCCTCCGCCACCTCCTGGGGGCCGACCACCAGCGCGACCAGGGCACCCGAGCGGTCGGCCGACTTGAACTGGGACTTCATGGAGCGCCCATCGAAGGCCCGGTCGGCGCGCAGGCCGGCGCGGCGCAGCTCGGCCGTCAGGGCCACGGCGGAGTCCCCCCCGCCGTGTCGATCACATAGGCGTGCAGCGGATGCTCCGCCACCACGGACGCGGTGCTGAAGGCGCCCTCGGCATCGCAGGCGAGCAGCACCCGCTCGATCCCGATGCCGAACCCGATGCCGGGCGTCGGGTCGCCGCCGAGCAGCTCGACGAGGCCGTCGTAGCGGCCGCCGCCGCCGACGCCGTTCTGCGCCGCGTCCAAGGCGCCCGCCGCGAACTCGAAGGTCGTGCGCGTGTAGTAATCGAAGCCCCGGACCAGACGGTGGTCGATGGTGTACGGCACCTCGAGCGCGTCCAGGCCGGCGCGGACCCGTGCGAAGTGGGCCCGGCACGGGTCGCACAGATGGTCGAGGAAGTGCGGCGCGTCCGCGGTGGCGGCCCGGCACTCCTCCGACTTGCAGTCCAGCACCCGGAGCGGGTTCTCCAGGTGCCGGGCCCGGTGGGCAGGGCACAGCCGGTCGGCCCGCTCGGCGAGGAAGCCGCTCAGGAGGGCCACGTACCCGGGTCGGCAGACGCCGTCGCCCATGGAGTTCAGCCGCAGGGTGACCCGCCGCAGGCCGAAGCCGGCGAAGAAGTCGTGCGCCAGGGCGACGACCTCGACGTCGAGGTCGGCGTCGGCCGGTCCGAGCGCCTCCACGCCCAATTGGTGGTGCTGGCGGTAGCGACCGTGCTGGGGGTTCTCGTGCCGGAACGAGGGCGCCGCGTACCAGGCCTTCCAGGGCGGCACGGGGTGGTGCTGCACGTACGCCCTCGCGATGGGTGCGGTGCCCTCGGGGCGTAGCGCCATCATCTGGCCGTCACGGTCCTCGAAGACGTACATCTCCTTGCCGACGACCTCGCTGCCCTCACCGATGCCGCGCAGAAACACGCCGGCGTGCTCGAGGATCGGCGTGATCGTCAGCCCGTAGCCGGCGCCCTCGACCAGCGCGGCGAAGCGGGCAACCGTTCCCTCCCAGCGCGCCGATTCGGGCCAGAGCACGTCGTGCATGCCCTTGGGGGTGCGGGGCCCGGGCGCGGACGATCCCGCGCTCATAGAAGGCTCCTCATGCGTCGGGGGTCAGACTTTCTTGCCAGGAAGCTGACGATACGCGTCGAAGACCCCGTCGAGATGCTTCAACGCGCTGATCAGTGAATGCAGGTGTGTCGGGTCGGCCAGCTCGACGTCGAAGGCCATCCGGCTGACCCGGTCCGCCGTCGTGGCCGTGCGGGCGGCGACGATATTGAGGTGGTGCTCGGAGACGACCCGGGACACGTCGGCCAGCAGGCGGGCCCGGTCGAAGGCCTGCACCTCTATCGTCGCCACGAAAACCCCGTCGTTGCCCCGGTCCCACTCGACCTCCATCAGACGTTCCCGGGACCGATCCGCCAGTGACGCCGCGTTGGCGCAGTCGGCCCGGTGCACCGAGACGCCCCGGCCCTGGGTCACGAAGCCGACGATCTGGTCGCCCGGGACCGGGGTACAGCAGCGGGCGAGGTGGATCATGACGTCGTCGAGCCCCTCGACATAGACGCCCGTACCGGTGCGGCGCCCCTGCCGTGGCCGCGTCGTACCCGGAAGGGCGATCGTCGGCAGCTGCTCGGCGGCCTCGCCACCGCCCCGCAGTGCCTTGGTGAGGCGCTGCACGATGGACTGGGCCGAGACCTGGTTCTCGCCGATGGAGGCGTAGAGCGCATCGAGGTCGGCGAGGTGCATGTCATCAGCCACCTCCTGCAGGGCGCTCGAGCCGAGCAGCTTGTGCAGCGGCAGGCCGTCCCTGCGCAACGCCCGGGCCAGCTCCTCCCGGCCGTTCTCAATGGCGTCCTCGCGCCGTTCCCGCGAGAACCACTGGCGGATTTTGTTGCGGGCCCGCGTGGAGGCGACGATCTGGAGCCAGTCCCGCGACGGACCGGCGGTCGGCGACTTCGAGGTGAAGATCTCGACCGTGTCGGCGCTGCTCAGCTGGGTCTCGAGCGGCACCAGGCGACCGTTGACCCTTGCCCCGATGCAACGGTGCCCGACTTCGGTGTGGATGGCGTACGCGAAGTCGACCGGCGTGGATCGGGCGGGCAGCGCGATGACCTTGCCCTTGGGCGTGAAGACGTAGACCTCGTCCTGCTCCAGGTCGAGCTTGAGCGCCTCGAGGAATTCGATCGGGTCGTCAGTCTGGCGGTCGACATCGGCGATGCGCTGCATCCACGCCATCTCCGAGGAGTGGTCCTCCTTGGACTTGTAGCCCCAGTGGGCGGCGATGCCGTACTCGGCCCGGTGGTGCATCTCCGAAGTCCGGATCTGCACCTCGACCGGCTTGCCGTCCAACCCGATCACCGTCGTGTGCAGCGACTGGTACATGTTGAACTTCGGCGTGTTGATGTAGTCCTTGAAGCGCCCGTGCACCGGCGCCCATATGGCGTGGATGGCGCCCAGCGCGGCCCAGCAGTCCTTCTCGGATTCGACGACGACCCGGATGGCGACGAGGTCGTTGATGTCGTCGAACTCCTTGCCCCGCACGACCATCTTCTCGTAGATGGACCAGAGGTGCTTCGGCCGTCCCGTCACGTCCGCCACGACCCCCATGTCGTTCATCCGCTGGCGCACGTGCACGAGCACCCGCTCCAGGTACTCCTCCCGCTGGGGCGCCCGGGCCGCCACCATCTGTTCGATCTCCGCGTAACGCTTCGGGTGCAGCGTGGCGAAAGCGAGGTCCTCCAGCTGCCAGCGCACCTGCTGGACCCCGAGTCGGTGGGCCAGCGGCGCGTAGACGTCGAAGGTCTCCTGGGCCGTGCGCCGCTGTTTCCATTCGGGCATGACGGCGAGCGTGCGCATGTTGTGCAGCCGGTCGGCGAGCTTGATCAGCAGGACACGCCAGTCGTCGGCCATGGCGACGAGCATTTTGCGGATCGTCGCCGCCTGCTGCGCCTCCTTGGAGTTGAACTGGAGCCGGTCCAGCTTGGTCACCCCGTCGACGACCCGGGCCACCCCCTCGCCGAAGGTCTCCTCAATGGACTCGAGCGTCAGCCCGGTGTCCTCCACGGCGTCGTGCAAGAGCGCGGCGGCCACGGTCTGCTCGTCGAGTCCGAGCTCGGCCACGATGGTCGCCACGGCGATCGGGTGCGTGATGTAGGGCTCGCCCGAGCGTCGGAACTGGCCCTCGTGCGCCCCGGCGGCGGTCCGGCCGGCCGCCACGATCATGGACGTGTCGTCCTCGGGGCGGTGGCGGGCGAACTCGGCCAGGAGCGGGGCCAGCAGGTCGCGCACCACCGGGTCGTGGGCGTGCCCCGGCTCGAGGTCTCGAGCGTTCGTCTCGATGTCTGTGTCGGGGCCGGATGGAGTCACCCGCGTCAGGGCCACCATCCATACAGGCTACCCGCCAGGGGAAATACAGGAACGCACAGGGCGCCGGTTCAGCGCTTGCGCTTCCGTTTGCCCTTCCGCGGGCGGGGACCTTGCCCCTGCGGCGGCCGCGCGCCCTGGCCCACCGCTCCCCCGTCGGTCGAGGAGGACGGGGAGGACCCGGCCGGCTGCCTGTCCATCACCGCCGTACCACCGCCGCTCGAACTGCTGCCACTGCTGCCGCCGCCCGAGCCCGGCCGGATCGGCCCGCTGCGCTTGCCGCCGGCCTTCTTCGCCGCGGCACCGCCGCCCCGGTGCACTTGGCCCGAGGCGGCGACGCTGATGGCGGTGCTCATGTTCGCGGCGTCCGCTGCGGAGTAGAAACCCTTCGACTCGCCCCGCTTGGCCAAACGGGTGGCGATCTGCACCCACCGGTCTTCCCGTTCCTTCATCATGCAGAGCACCGGCGAGGCGATGAAGATCGAGGAGTACGCCCCGGAGAGCAGGCCGACGAAAAGGGCCAGGCCGTAGGATTGCAGCGTCGTGGCGCCCAGAAGCTGCGCGCCGATCAACAGCACGGCGAGGACCGGGAGGATGGCCACCATCGACGTGTTGATGGAGCGGGCCAAGGTCTGGTTCATGGACAGGTTGATCAGCTGGGGATAGGTCAGGCGACCACTGCTGCCGATGCCCTTGGTGTTGTCCCGTACGCGGTCGAACACGACGACCGTGTCGTAGAGGGAGTAGCCGAGGATGGTCAGGATGGCCACCACGGTGTCCGGCGTCACCTGGAAGTTGAAGATCGAGTAGATGCCGATGGCCACCAGGACGTCGTGGATCATGGCGACGAAGGCGGCGAGCGCCATCTTGGGCTCGAAGCGGATGCTGATGTAGATCGCCACGACGATGAAGAAGATGATCAGTGCCTCGATCGCCTTGTCCGTGATGGAGGAGCCCCAGGTCGGTCCGACGTTGGTGACGCTGATCTTGTCCTCTGGGGTCGTGGGCACCGTGCTGGTCTGCGATGTGGTCGTGCTCGTCGTGGTCGAGGCCGAAGCGGCGGCGGCTCCGGCCTTGGCCGTCGTCGTGGTGGTCGGCTTGGCCGTCGTCGTCGTGGTCGGCGGCGCCTTGGGCGCATTCGCCGCCGTCACCGCGAGGAGCGCCTTCTCCACGTTCTTGTTGATGGTGGCCTGCTGGTCCTGCGACAGCTTGTTCAGGTCCGACTGCACGTTGAGCGTCTGCTTGCTGCCGGTCCCCAGCAGCTCCACCTGGGGATCCACCAACCCGGTGCCGCTCAGGGCATTGGTCGCTTGGGTCTGGGTGACGCCCGGGGCGGCGATAGTCCACTCGGTCCCGCCCTTGAAGTCGATGCCCAGGTTCAGGCCGCCCCGCAACACGATCGAGATGATCCCGAGCACGATGATCGCCGTCGAGATGCTGAACCAGATCTTGCGCTTGCCCACGAAGTCGAAGCGCGTTTCGCCCCGGTAGAGCCGGGAGATCGGGCCGTGACCCCGCCGGGGCCGTGCCAGGAGGGCGCGGGCGGCGTCATCGAGGCTGACGAGTTCCTCTTCGTCGAGCGTGTCCGCGTCAACGCTCCGCTCGAGCTCCTCGACCTCCTCCTCGGGGACGTCGTCGAGGGAGCTGCCGTCGCCGTTCGACCGCTCGTCGTCGCTCACGACCCTCCTCCCGCACCCGCGCCGACGGCCACGCCCTGACCCGGTGCCGGATTCTGCGTCTGCGGCCCGGCGCCGAGGCCCGTCGCGATGCTGAAGGCGCCGGAGCCCTGCAGCCTCGGGCTCTGGCCCATCAAGATGACGAGGGGGCGCGTGTAGAACCACGTGACCGCCATGTCCATGATCGTGGACAGCCCGAGGAAGAAGGCGAAGCCCTTCACGTTGCCGACCGCGACGAGATACAACACGATCGCCGCCAGCAGCGAGACGAAGTCAGCGGCCCAGACCGTCCGCCAGGCGCTCTTGAAGCCGCGGTCGACCGACGTGCGCACGGAACGGCCCGATCTGGCCTCGTCCTTCAATCGTTCGAAGTAGACGATGTACGAGTCGACGGTGATGCCGATCGACACGATCAAGCCGGTGATGCCGGCGAGGTCGAAGCTGGGCGCAACCGAGGTGTGCCCCAGCGACGAGATGATGGCCCAGAGCATCAAGGCCGTCAGCAAGAGACCGGAGATGACCACCAACCCGAGGCCGCGGTAATAGAACAGGACGTAGAGCAGCACGAGGACGAGCCCGGCGATGCCGGCTCCGAGTCCCGCCACGAGCGCGGAGTGCCCGAGCGTGGCCGAGACCGTCTCCGAGGTCGCGGCCTTCAGTGTGATCGGCAGCGCACCGAAGTTCATGGCCTGCGCCAGGTTCTGCGCGTCCGATTCCGACAGGCCGCTCGTGCCGCCGCCGGAGATCTCACCCTTGCCGTCGAAGGACGTGAAGGTCGACTGGCTGGGCTGGATGATGGGCGCCGAGTAGACCTCGCCGTCCAGTTCGATCCCGAGCAACTGGTGGAAATTCTCCTGGGCCACCTTGTCCCAGAGTGCCGACCCCGCCTCGCCCGCCAGCGTGTAGTCGACGACCCAGGCGCCGGTCTGGTTCTGGGTGGCCTGGGCGCTGGCGATGGAATGGCCCGACATCTGGGCGGGGCCGAGCACGCAACGAACCTCGGCGCCGTCGCACGCCCCGCTGAGTCCGGGCAACAGGACGGTGCTGTTGGCGTAGTTCGGCTTCTCGACGCTCGTGGACGGGTACGCCTCGTACTGGGTGTCCGGCGGGATGTTGTTCGTGGGCTCGCCGGTGCTGGTGTTGATGTCCAGGTTGGCCGCGGTGAGCTGGGATCCCGACGAACAGGCGGGAATCGTCCCGATGCCCCGGGGCAACACCTTGTTCTTCGAGCCCTTCGGGACGGCCTCGGGATACGCGTAACACTCGACGGGACGGAAGTACATGCGCGCCGTCTGCCCGATCTGGTTCAGCACCTGCTGCGCGTTCGTGACACCCGGAATGGACACCGAGATCTGGTTCTTCCCCGTCGTCTGCACCTGTGCACCCGACACGCCGAGACCATTGACGCGGAGGTTCAGGATGTTGACGGTCTCGTCCAGGTCCGCCTGCGAGACATGCTGCCCTTCGGCGGTGTAGACGACAGACACCCCACCGGCCAGATCGAGACCCAGCCGGGGCGACCACTTGGCGGCGAACACGGCCGCGAACGAACCGAGCGAGATCGCCACCACGACGATGACGCTGATCCAGAGGTTGCGGCGCTGACGCCGTTGGGCCCGACCCCCTGCCTTCGGGCTCACCCCTCTTCGGCCTCCCCACCGAGGTCGCCGCTGCTGGCGGCGCCGTCCCCACCCACATCGTCGATGTCGTCATGGCCGGCCGTGGCGCCGCCGCTCCCGTTGGCGCTCGTGGCGTCGCCGGTGCCGGCCGGCCGCGCCGGCTTCACGTCCTGCACGGGCTCGTCGTCGATCCGCACGTCTTCGATCGGCTCGATCTTCTTGGCAATGGCCTGGCGGACGAAGACGATGCGCGTCGGCTGGGGGCCGTCGAGGTTGCCGTCGTCGCCCAACGCGCCCGTCAAGAGCGTGTAGCGATCGCCGTGGACCTCGAGCACCGTGCCGATGACGCCGCCGACGGTCTGCACCTCGTCGCCGACCTCGTACCCCGAAGTCTGGCCCTGCCGCGCCGCCTGGGCCTTGCGCTGCTGGGGCCGGATGAAGAAGAAATAGCCCAGCAGACCGATCGCCACCAGGGGAAGCAGTGTGATCAGCGAGCTGGAGCTGGACTTTGTTGCGGCCACAACGAGGTGGGAGGCCGCCAGGGTTGATGTCATGAGAGATCCTTGGACCGGGATTGGGTGCGACGCGCCACCCTAGTGCGTGGGTTCCGAGTCTCCTGGGCAGTAGGAGGGCATGTCGGAGTGATCGAGGCACGTGGGCGCCCTGGTGACCAGGGGGTGCGGGGCCGGGACCTGCTCCAGACGATCCGGTGAGTCGGCCCGCCACGGAGGGCCGGCTCGCAGTTCCTCGTGGCCGCCTCCCGGCGGGGACAACGGCCTTTGGCCGGGCGTCTGGCGATGGCGGTCACCGGGCAACGCGACTGCAACCCAATGTGGCCCGGGCTGCGACAGATCTTGTGCAAAGTACCCATCCATCAGTACAGCAACCACACGGTGACGGTCGTTGGGGGAGGCCGACCGGTGCGAGTCCGACGGAGGGGAGCGGACTCTCACGAGGGGGGAACACCGTGGGGGGGACAAGGAGCAGCGAAGTGGTGCGCCGGCCCCATGAGGCCGTCGGACGGAGATTTCTCCGGGGGGACCGACGACCCGGGTCGGCGCACCTTTCGCTCCCTTGAGGCGCATCGGATGGGCCACCCGCAATCGACCGTCTCGGCACGGCCTCCTGCACTCTCGGGCCCGGACCGCAATCACCGCAAACCCTCCCTCGAACTGGCCTTTTAGGCCTGTTCAGTGCGGTGGCGCCACGCTTCGCACACTCCCTCTGTCGATCCGGAGACCCGATTCACGGCGTGAGCAGGTCGTTTCCAATCGCCAGCGAGTGTCCCTAATCCCTCGGATCGGCCATTTGCCCAGTACAGTTGCACCCTGATGCGAGATGGTCATATCTCAGTGCTGGTCATTGAGGATGAGGCGGACATCCGGCAACTCCTCCGAACCCTCCTCGAGCGCGAGGGCTACTCGGTCGCGGAGGCTCTCGAAGGCCGCGACGGGGTGCGCCAGTTCCACCAGAGCCACCCCGACATCGTCATTCTCGACGTAGGGCTCCCCGATCTAGACGGTTGGCAGGTCCTGGAGCGCATCAGGGACATGAGCGACGTGCCGGTGCTCATGCTCACCGCCCTGGGAACCGAGAGGGACAAGGTGCGGGGGCTCAATTCCGGCGCCGACGACTACCTGACCAAGCCGTTCAGCCGAGTCGAGCTCCTGGCCCGCCTGCAGGCCGTCGGCCGGCGCCAGGTCTCCAAGGGCGAACCGGTGACGACGTTCGACGATGGCACCCTGCACATCGACTTCGCCCACCAGGAGGTGACGGTCGACGGGGAGACGATCATCTTGACCCCGACCGAGTACCGCCTTCTCGCCACCTTGGCCCGCCACCAGGGACAAGTCCTCTCGTCGGACCAGCTGATCGAGTTGGCCTGGGACGATCCGAGCGGGCTGGCACCCTCGCGCGTGAAGTACGCCGTGCTGCGGCTCCGGCGCAAGCTCGGCTGGGACGAGAGTGACGAGGGCCCGATCGAGACCGTCCGGGGCTTCGGATACCGCTACCGCTCGCGGACCCGGTGAGCGAGTCGTTCCAGCCCCAAACCGACGCCGATCGGCGTCGCGATCCGCAACTGCCGGGATCCACCCTCCCTATCGGCTTCTCCGGCTCCATGCGGGTGCGGCTCCCCGTCTTCGCCCTGGTGGCGATCGGCACCGTCCTGATCGCCCTGGTCCCGTTCCCCCACGACGCCCGCCGCGAGATCTCCATCGCCGGCGTGATCTTCTTCGTCCTCATCGCCGCCGCCTTCCTGTTGCCCTGGGAGCGTCTGCCTGACTGGGCCTGGCTCATCATCCCGATCGGCTACATCGCCGTCATCGCCATCATCCGAGACGCCCAGGGCGGAGCCGACTCGGGCCTCGTCGTCGTCTACCTCCTGCCCATCGTCTGGCTCTCGCTCTACGGGCGGCGCTTGCACCTGCTGGTCGGGCTCTTCTGTATGGATCTGGCGCTGCTCGTCCCACTCCTGTTGATCGGCGCGCCTGCATACCCGACCATCGAATGGCGCCAGGTGGCCGTGATGGCGACCGTCACCACCCTGGTGGCGTCCACCGTGTACACGATGGTCTCGCGGGACCGGGCGTTCCTGAGCGATCTCGCCCAGCAGTCGCGCATGGCCCGCCGGAACGCCCGCGAGGCGGACTATGCCCGCGACCGGCTCGAGACCCTGCTGCGGGCCGCTACCGGGAGCGCCATTCTGGGCGTCGACCCGGCGGGCACCGTGACCTTCTTCTCCGCCGGCGCGGAACAGATGCTGGGCTACCGGGCGGCGGAGGTGGTGGGGTTCCACTCCATCGCCGATTTCATCGACCCCGCCCAGATCGACGAACGTCGCCAGACGATTGACGCCATGCGGACCGCATTGGAACCCATTGACGCGGAAACGGCGGCCGAAGTCCCGTGGACCGCGACGCGCAAGGACGGTCAGCAGCGCCGTTGCGTCGTGCGGGTGCGGGCGCTGCCCGTTCCGACGTCCGACCTCGCGTTGGACGAGGACCGGGCCGAGGAAGCCGATCTCGACGAGAAGGGCGCGGACGGCTGGGTCCCCCAGGGCGACGCGATGGCACCGACGACGGGCGGCTACGTCGTCGTCGCAATCGACGTGACCGAGCGCGAGGAACTGGCGGCGGACCGGGAGCGCCTCTACGCCATTCAGAAGGAGGTCACGCAGTCGCTGATTGAGCAGAACAACCGGCTGCGCGAGCTGACCCAGATGAAGGACGACGTGGTGGCGACCGTCTCCCACGAGCTTCGGACGCCGATCACCTCCATTCGGGGTTTCGTCGAGTTGTTGCTCGACGCCACCGCGGACCTCACCGAGAGCCAGATGCGCATGCTGCAGACCATTGAGCGCAACGCCGAGCACCTGCAGAGGGTGGCCGAGGACCTGTTGGCCGACCCGGGCGCCGGCCGAGGACTCCGGGTCGCCTTCACCGAACTGGACTTGAGCCGCCTCGCCGAGGATGCGGTGCACGCCATGCAGACGTCGGCAACGGTTGCCGGAATTGTGCTGACCATCGATCCCGGCGACGAGGTACCGATCTTCGGGGACCCCACCCGCCTGCACCAGCTGCTGGGCAACCTCCTCTCCAACGCCATCAAGTTCTCGCCCCGCGGCGGCCGGGTCCACGTGATCGTCGACAACGTGGACTCCTACGCCCGGGTGCAGGTGCTCGACGAAGGACCCGGCATCCCCGAGGGCGAGCGCGATCAGCTCTTCGAACGCTTCTACCGGCTCGCGTCCTCCACGGAAATGGGTGTGCCCGGGACCGGGCTGGGGCTGGCCATCGCCAAATCCGTGGCCGAAGCACACGAGGGGTTCGTCGACATCGTCGACACGCCGGGCTGGTCGACCACCTTCCGGGTCTACCTCCCCCTCGGCGCGTCGATCGCATCGGTCGTCCGGACCGGGTAAACCGCCGGACGACGCCGAAACCCGGACGCCGGCAGCCCGGACAGCCCGGACAGCTCAGGCGGCCAGGAAGCCTCCCGACTGGTGTGCCCACAGCCGCCCGTAGACACCGGCGCGGCCCGCAGCGAGGAGCTCGGCGTGCGTGCCCTGCTCGACCACGCGCCCGCGGTCGAGCACCACAATCCGGTCGAGCCGGGCGATGGTGGCCAGCCGGTGCGCCACGACCAGCGCGGTCGTGCCGTCCATGAGGTGCCAGAGCGCCTCCTGGACGAGCGACTCGGACTCGGAGTCCAACGCCGACGTGGCCTCGTCCAGGACGAGCACCTTGGCCCCCTTGGCCATGGCCTGGGCGATGGCGACCCGCTGGCGCTGGCCACCCGAGAGCTTCATGCCGCGCTCCCCCACGACGGTCTCGTACCCTTCGGGCAGGCGTTCCACGAACTCGTCCACGTAGGCGGCACGACCCACTGCACGCACGAGGTCCATGTCGACGGCACCGACGCCGAGCCCGCTTTCCATGCCGTAACAGATGTTCTCGGCAATGGTGCGGTGGAGCATCTGCGGCTCCTGCGGGACGTACGCGATGTGGCCGCGCAGCGAATGCTGGGTGACGCACGCGATGTCCTGGCCGTCGATCTCGATCAGCCCGCCGTCGCGGTCCGCGTAACGCAACATGAGCTTGGTCAGCGTGGTCTTGCCCGAACCGGAGGGTCCCACGAGGCCGACGTGCTCGCCCGGCTCTATGCGCAAGTCCAGCCCCTCGAACAACGGAGCGCCGGCGCGGTAGGCGAACCGCAGGTCCCGGAACTCGACGCACCCGCGTGGCACCACCATGTCCGGCGCGCCGGGGAGGTCGACAATGTCCGGCCTCGTGGCGGCGATACCGGCGAACTTCGCACAACGTCCGACGGCGCGCGAAATCAAGCGGATGAACTCGAACGACTCCTCGAGGCTGGTACCGACGAACGTCGCGTAGAAGAGGATCAGGTACACCGCACCGGCCGCCGCCACATGGTGCAACGCCAGGACAACACCGACCACGATCGCGGCCCAGTTGAAGAAGGCCATGGCCGACTCCATCTGGATCCGCGTGGAGGTGAAGACTTTGCGCGCCCGTAGGTCCGCAGCCAGCGAATCAGCGACCAACGCGCCGACATGCTGCTGCTCCCGACCCTCCGCCGCCTGTGAGCGCACGGTGGTCAGGTTGGCGATCGTGTCGGCGATGACCCCGGTGGCCCGGGAGTGGGCGTCGGAGAACTCCTTCTCCGCTGCGACCACCCGGCCCATGCGCCGGTGCAGCACCAGAGCGAACACGCCGACCAATCCGGTCATCACCAGCGCGACCGGCCAGGCCACGATCCCAAGGACCACGATGGCCCCGATCGTCGTGACGCTGATGCGCAGGACGCCCCACACGGTGGCGTCGATCATGTCGGCGAAGGCCCACGTCGAAGTCTCCAACGTGGCGATGACCTCGCCCGAGGGCCGGTCGGTGTGCCACGAGTGACTCAGGCTCATCAAATGGTCGTACCCGCTGGTGATGGCGCGGCCGAACGAGCGCAGCGTGGCGCCCCAGTTCACCCAGCCGCCGATGCGCCCGAAGACCGTCGCGGCCACCAGCACGAGCGCATAGGCCACCAGGAGGGGTCCGAAGGATTGCCAGAGCCCTTCGTGCGCGTGCGGTCCGAGCTGCGATATGCGGCTCAACAGCGACGCGAAGATCAGCGGCGCCGCCACGGCATTGGCCAGCGTGCCGAGCACGATGGCCGTACAGGCGCCGGTGAAAGCGGCGCGGTCGGGCTGCATCTGGCGCCAGCAGTACGCCAGGGTCTCTTTGGTCGAGGCATTGGGAAAGAGGGTGCGTTCACCCATGGGGATCTCCAGTTGGGAGGTGAAGCGAGGGGGTCGAGGAAAGGGGCGCACTCGTCGTGCACGGCGGACCTCGGATTGCGTCCGGGCGGTCAGCCCGGCGGTGTCGTGGTCGGCGTCAGTGACCAGCGGGGCAGAGATCGGGCCCGGCCATCCGGGACCTCCCTCCGACGGCACCAAGCGCCAAGACGGGCCGCCGGGCCACGATGGCGAACGTGATCAGCGTCGAGCATGTCGAACGCGTCACTCCTGCCATGTGGTCACCTCGCTTCCGTCTTGTGGTGCAACCACGAAACCGTAACCCATCAGTACCGCATCGTGCGCAAGAAACGTGAGTTATTGCGCCAGCGGCGCCTGCGCTGCACCACGGGGGGTCCCGTCAGAAGAGTGGAGGCGTGTTCATTGCGTCGGCGGCCGAGGTCGGACGTTCCAAGCCGAGGTGGGTCCAGGCACGTTGGGTGGCCACCCGGCCCCGGGACGTCCGCTGGATGAGCCCGCTCTGCAGCAGGAACGGCTCGTACGCATCCTCGATAGTGTCCGTCTCCTCACCCACGCACTGCGCGAGCGTGGTCAGGCCCACAGGCTGCCCTCCGAAGCGACCACAGAGCGTGGACAGGATGGCCCGGTCGACCTTGTCCAGACCCAGCTCGTCCACGCCGAAGAGCTCCAGTCCGTCGCTGGCGATGGCGCCGTCGATAAATCCCTCGCCGCGCACCTCCGCGAAGTCCCGCACCCGCCGCAGGAGCCGGTTGGCCACCCGGGGTGTGCCCCGGGAGCGCTCCGAGATCCGGATGGCGCCCTCGGCGTCGATGCGCACCTTCAAAATGCGGGCCGAGCGCTCCACGATGGCGCGCAGGTCGGCGGGGTCGTAGAGGTCGAGGCGCCCGACGAAGCCGAAACGGTCCCGCAGCGGGCCGGCAACGAGCCCGGTCCGGGTGGTGGCGCCCACCAGCGTGAAGCTCGGGAGCTCGAGGCGGATGGAGCGGGCGGTGGGACCCTTGCCGATCAGGATGTCGAGGCGGCCGTCCTCCATGGCCGAGTACAGCATCTCCTCGACGGAGCGGTGCAGGCGATGGATCTCGTCGATGAACAGCACGTCACCGTCCTGGAGGTCGGTCAGCAACGCGGCGAGGTCACCGGCCCTCGTCAGGACGGGGCCGGCGGTGATGCGGAACCCGGCGCCCATTTCGGTCGCCACGATCCCTGCCAGGGACGTCTTGCCCAGCCCCGGCGGCCCTGCGAACAAGATGTGGTCCACGGGCTGGCGCCGCTGACGCGCCGCCTGCAGCACGATCGCCAGATGCTCGACCAGTTCGGGCTGTCCGAGGAACTCCGAGAGCGACCGGGGCCGGAGCCCGACCTCCTCGGCTTCCTCGGCACCGTCCGAAGCGGTCGGATCGACGACTCGTTCGCCCGCATCGGGACCGGGTTCGGGGTCCACGGCCAGCACTTCGCGCCGGGCGCGGCTCACCGCGAGGCCAGCTCGCGCAGCGCCAACCGGAGCATCTCTTCCACCCCGACATCGTCGCGTAGGCCGTCTAGTGCGCCGCGGATCTCGTCGGGGGCGTAGCCGAGCTCGAGCAACGCCGCCCGTGCCTCTGTCCGGGACGTCCGGGACGTCCCGGACGTCCCGGCGCCATCGGCACCCGTCCCCCTGGCACCGGACAGCGAGAGGTCAGGCAGGTCCAGCCGGCTCTTCAATTCGATCAGCAGCCGGGCCGCCGTCTTGCGCCCCACGCCCGGCACCGTGCACAGGGTGTCGAGGTCCTCCTCCAACACGGCGGTGGACAAGGCCGCCGGCGACAGGACCGCCATGATGGCAAGCGCGAGCGCGGGACCGACCCCGTGCGAGCCCAGCAACACCTCGAAACAGCGCCGCTCGTCGTCGTGCACGAAGCCGTACAGGACGATGGCGTCCTCGCGCACATGGGTGTGCACGTACAGCGTCGCCTCGGCGCCCGCCCCGCCGCCGACGACCAACGCGGCAGCCGTGGCAGGCGTGACGGCGACCCGGTAGCCCACGCCCCCGACGTCGATAATCACCTCGCCCTCAGCGGACCGCAGCACCACCGCTCCACGAAGCAGTCCGATCACTGAGTTCCCTCCTTCACGAGTGCGGCGTGCATGGCCCGCCGCAGGGGCACGGTGGTCAGGTGGCAGACCGCCAACGCCAGCGCATCGGCCACGTCGGGCGGGCCGTCGACCGCCGGCAGGCCCAGCACCTCGGCGACCATGCGCTGGACCTGGTCCTTGGTGGCGGCGCCGTAGCCCACCAGGCACAGCTTCACCTCGTTGGACGTGTACTGGACCACCTCACAACCCGCCTCGGCGGCCACGAGCAGCGCCAGCCCGCTGGCCTGCCCGACCGACATGGCCGTCTTGGCGTTGACCTGGAAGAAGACCCGCTCCACCACGACGGCCTGTGGGTGCAACTCGCCGACCAGCGCCCGCAGCTCGGTGTGCAGGATCAGCAGCCGCTCGGCCAGGGGCGCGTCCGGATCGGTCTCCACCACCCCGGCCGCGTGGGCCCGCAACGCGGACGAGCCCTCCGCCCGGGCCACCAGCCCGTAGCCGCAGCGCGAGAGCCCGGGGTCGACGCCCAACACGAACATGCGTTCGCAGGATAGTCGGGGGTGCCGCCCAGGGGGCGGATCTGGGCGAGGCCGCCGGGTCGATGCGGCCCGAGCCGGGGCGGCGGCCTCACCGGCTGCCGCCGGACAGTGAGCAGCTCAGCCTTCGAAGGCGGCGAGGACCTCGTCGGAGATGTCGGCGTTGGAGTGGACGGCCTGCACGTCATCGTGGTCGTCGATGGCCTCGAGGAGGCGCAGGACCTTCTTGGCCTCGCCCTCGTCGGGGACGGGGACCAGCTGGGTGGGCTCGAGGCTCAGGTCGACCGATTCGGGCGCGATGCCGGCGTCGTCGAGCGCCTGGCGCACCGACTCGACATCGGCGGGCGCACTGGTGACGACCCACACGGCCCCGTTGCTCGTCATGTCCTCCGCACCGCCCTCCATGGCGATCTCCATGACCTTGTCCTCGTCGTTGTCCAGGGCGACGGTCACGATGCCCTTGCGCTCGAACTGCCACCCCACGGCGCCGGGCTCGGCCATGTTGCCGCCGTTGCGATTGAAGACGTTGCGCATCTCGGCGCCGGTGCGATTGCGGTTGTCGCTGAGCGTCTCGACCATGATCGCCACGCCGCCGGGGCCGTAGCCCTCGTAGTTGATGGCTTCGTATCTGACGCCCTCGAGGTCGCCCGTCCCCCGCTTGATCGCCTTCTCAATGGTGTCGAGCGGGACGCTGGCCGCTCTCGCCTTCTGGTACGCGGTGCGCAGGGTGGCGTTGGCCTCGAGGTCGCCGCCCCCGTCCCTGGCTGCGACCTCGACGAGGCGGATGCACTTGGCGAAGATCTTGGCGCGGGCTTTGTCCTGGGCGCCCTTGCGGTACTTGGTGGTCGCCCACTTCGAGTGCCCCGACATCGTTCCCTCGTTCCTGCTCTCGGCCTTGCGGTTCGGTCCACCCCCCTGCTCTGCCGCATATCGCAGCCCCGCGAGTGGAGGAAGAAACGATTGTATCGAGCCTGGTCACGGTTCAGCCCGAGGTGAGGATGACGGGGACCGTGTCGGTCCCGTGGCTGGTCCCGGGGGGTGGGGTCGCCCCGCCGCAAATGCCCCACCTACGCTCCGGGGTGATGGGTTCTCTTTCTCAGTCCCACTCCGGTTCGCCGGGGGCCGCGAAGACAGCGGCCGGCGTCCCTCGCAATGGCACTCGGCGGGGTCGGAGTCGGGGTCGGTGGGTCTTCGTGGGCGCCACGCTTGGCGCTGCGGGTGCCGCTGGGGTTGCGTACATACGGCGGGGCGGCGATCGGTCCGTCGATGGCGTACGACTCGCTCTCGGGTGGGGCGAGGGCGTCGAACGGCCGGATCACACGGTGGTGCGGACGCTGGACGGCGCGCAGTTGGCGGTGTGGGACCTCGAGGGCGGCGCTGCGGATGCGCCCGTGGTGGTCCTCCCCCACTGCTGGGGTTGCAGCCACGAGGTCTGGCTCCCCGTCACGCGCCGGCTCAGGGAGGAGGGCTACCGTGTGGTGCTCTACGACCAGCGCGGTCACGGAGCGAGCACGCGTGGCACGGCCCCGCTGACGATCGAGACGCTTGCGCACGATCTGACGGCGGTGCTGGACGGCACCGATGTACGCGACGTCGTGTTAGCCGGCCACTCCATGGGCGGCATGACGATCATGTCGCTCGCCACGCACCGGCCCGACGGTGCTCAAGGAGCGCGGCGAAGGCGACGGTGCTGGTGGCGACTGCGGCAACAAGCCTGGGCGGCAGCTCGGCGCAAGGGGCGCGGGTCGCCAACGCACTGGTGGCGTCGGCGCTCGTCACGCGGGCGATGCGGTCCAAGAATGGTCACGTTTTCGTCCGCGGTGCCTTCGGTCAGAGCCCGGTCCGCTCGCACATGGATCTGACCAGAGGTCTCTTCGGTGGCTGTCACGGGGCCGTGCGGGGTGACTTCTTGCGGTCTATGTCGACGATGGACCTCTTGGAGGGATTGGCCACGATCGAGGTGCCGACGACGGTCATGGTCGGCACGCGCGATGCCCTGACGCTGCCGAAGAAGGCAGATCAGATTGTGGCGACCGTTCCCGGGGCGCGACTCGTCACCCTGCAGAACAGGGGGCACATGCTCCCGCTCGAGGACCCCGACGCGGTCTCCGACGAGATCGTGCGGGCCGTCAAGGGGTAGGGGTAGGCGAACGGTTCGGCGCTCATTTCCGCGGCCGGCGCCAGGTGGGCGAGGGCGAGGACACGAACGCCGTTTTCTGCGGGCTGATGAAGCGGACTTCGCTGTTGGCGTCGCCGTCCATCTTCCAACCGAGCTCGTGCACCCGGCTGTGATGCGCGACGCAGAGGGTCAGGAGGTTGGACAGCTTGGTGGGCCCCTGCTTGGAAGCCCACGTGATGTGATGCACGTCGGTGACGTTCTTGCAGCCGCAACCCGGGAAGCGACATCCCTGGTCCCGGCGCCGGATCTCGATCCTCTGCGCGTGGGTGGGGTCACGCTCGAGCTGCTTCTGGTCGAGACTGGTGCCGTCGGGGGCATCGAAGGACAGCGTGATGTGCGCGTTGCAGGCGAGGCGTCGGGCCACCTCGGCCGAGATCGGACCGACGCCTTCGATGGAGGCGTGGCCGTAGCCGTCGCCGTAGAGGATGCGATCGAGGTCGGTGTGCACCACCATCGTCGTCTGGGCCCCGCCGTGGACCGGGTCGGCAGCGGTGGCGCTGATCGGGGCCTTCTTGCGGCCCTGTTCGACGCAGATCTGGAGCAGGGCGTCGGCGCACCGGCTCTCGAAGCGGACGTAATCGGGGTCGTTCGCACTCGGATGGTCGTGGCGGCGGGCCCTCCCGAGAACGGCCGACTTGACCAGGGCGTACGAATCCCCCGTGAGCTGGGCCCATATGAGGCGGCGCGCGTCGTCGAAGCGGACGAAGCGGTGTCGGAACCGGGAGCCCGCGTCCGCGTCCGTGGTGCCCTTGACTTCGGAGACCAGCTCGCGGGCCTGCTTCGGCGTCCAGTGCTCCGACGCCTCCGCGAGGTCGGCGTCGGTCTCGGGCGTGGCCACCGAGGCCAGGGGTGCGTACACGTCGAGAGTCAGGCGTCCGTCGGACAGCGCGCCCGAGAGTGCCGGGAGGTCCTTCGCCTTCGCCGCGGACTCGACGAGGGTGCGGGCCCGGGCGCGGCTGACGTGGCATTGGGCGATCAGCCAGTCCCGCATGGACAGCGCCCCGTCCCCGCGCCAGGCCTCCTTCTGGTCGAACTCGGCGATATCGAGGAGCATGGAACCCTCGTGCTCGGAAATGATGCGTTGGTGCCGGTCGATGCTCTGCGCCAACTCGGCCGAACGGGAATCACCGCCGTAATTCCGGCTGAGGGGTCGGGTCCGGCGGGTAGGCGTGGCTCCGCCGGGGCGAGCCGGATGAGGACTCCGGGCGGCGGTTGCCATGCGGATGAACGGTCCGACTCGACGACGCCCGCGCGCGGATCACGGGATATCGCCTGCGTGGCGTAGCAGTGACACGCTGGCGATCAGCGTCACGACGAGGAAGCCGACGTAGGCACCCCAGCCGATGATCAGCCAGGCATGGCCGTGGTAGCTGCTGAAGGTGACGCCGATCCAGACTGCGACGCAGTTGCAGGCGGCGACGACGAGTGTGATCCAGCCCAGCCACGGCCGGGCGAGTTCCCCGCGCAGCATCGCCCACCCGAGGGCGCCGAGGAACACGGCGGTCATGACGGACGTGAGCGAGAAGAAGATCGTGTTCAGATCGCCGAGGGCGCGGACCAGTGACGGATCGTCGAGGCCGCCGGGCTGGGCGTCCATGAACGCGAGCAGCACGGTGGGCAGTGCCGCGACAGCGGTGGTGATGGCCACTCCGATGCCGGCGCCCAGAACGATCGGGGACAACGACTCGACGTCCCCTTCGGAGCGCCGGAGAACCCGGTGCAGGTAGCCGACGAACCACAGCAGTGCACCGGCCGCGAAGAAGTCGAAGATCATGCCGGCCTGGAGTGCCGTGTGGTGGTCGTGGACCCAGGCCAGCGTCTTGGCCGGCGCGGAGTCGACCCTCGGCTGTTGGGGGTAGATGAAACCGGAGAGGGCTGCCAGCACCACGAAGGCCAGGCCGCTCGATCCTCCGATGCGTTCGAACGTACGGTTCCTCATCCGGGCCCCCTTTTCGTCCTTCGTCACCGTGGGCGAGACGGGGACAATCTAGGGCGGGGCGGTTCGGGAGGTTCGGAAGGTGGGTGGGGATCGGGGCGGTCCTCAGGGAATGACGGAGGAGCCGAACCGCTCGAGTGCCTCGAGGGCGTGCGCCAACGAGTCGCCCGGCACCCCGGTGCCCGACCACGTCACGCCGAGCGCCGTCAGTTCCTCGGCCGCGGCCAGGTGGGCCTCGGGGTTGAAGGAGTCGTCGCCTGGGCTGCCGCCGGCACCGGTACCGAACGACACGTCGATGCTGGCCGGGTCGCGGCCGGCCTCCTCCATGAACTGCCAGAGCTCATCAAGCATCGGGCGGAGGTCGTCGACCGTCTCGAGGGGCCTCGTCTTTGCGGTGTTGGCCAAGGTTCTCGGAGCCGGAAAAGGGCTCCAGCCGTCGCCGTAACGGGCGACGCGCTGGCGGGAGAGGCGGCTGTTCCCTCCGATCCAGATGGGCGGGTGTGGCGTGGGCTTCGGGTTGGCGGTCTGGCCCTTGGCGCTGAAGGTCGAACCCTCGTAGACGAAGTCGTCCTCACTCCAGACTCCTCGGATCACCTCGATCGCTTCGTCGAAGAGAGCGTTGCGTTGCTCGAAGTCGACGCCGAGCGCCTTGTACTCGCCGCGCATGTAGCCGGTGGCGACGGCGAGCGTGAACCGTCCATCGGACAGCGCATCGAGTGTCGCCGCCGCCTTGGCCACCACGAACGGATTGCGATACGGCAGCACGAGGATGTTGGGGATCAGGCGCAGCCGGTCCGTCACGGCGGCACAGAACGAGAGTGCGGTGAACGGGTCGAGGGCGTCATGGCCGCCGGCGTTCAGCCACTTGTGCGTGGGAGCGGGGTGGTCCGTGAAGCCGATCCCCGCGAATCCAGCTGCTTCCGCAACGTGGCAGAAGCGGGTCAACCCGGCCTTGGTCGTGAATTCGGGATTGTACGGGTGCGTCATGAGCGGATACGTGACCCAGTAGTTCATGGCGCTGAACCCTAGTGTTCCGGTCCCTCGACGGAGGGCTGTCCGAGGCGCTTTGATGTCCGCTGAGACGGAACGCCCGACAGGAGCCCAGGACATGCACACGTTCATCACCGAGATCCGCGAGACCTTGATCCCGGACCGGGCGGCGCAGTTCGGTCCACTCCCCCCGCTCCTGGTCGCCATGACGGTCGTGACCGGGCTGGTCGACTCGTTCAGTTACCTGCTCCTCGGCCATGTCTTCGTCGCCAACATGACCGGCAACGTCGTCTTCTTGGCCTTTGCCGTCGCCGGAGCCCACGGCTTCTCCATCCCCGCCTCGGTGGTGGCTCTGGTGGCGTTCGGCCTGGGGTCGGTGCTCGGAGGGCGGATCGCCCGGCACTTCGGCCATCACCGTGGTCATCACGTCGCAGTGGCCACCGCCACCCAGGCGCTGCTCCTGACCGTGGCGATGGTGCTCGCACTGGCCGGCGCGCAGCCCTTCGGCCCCGGGGTCCGCTATGTGCTCATCGTGGCGCTCGGCGGGGCCATGGGCGTCCAGAACTCGAGTGTGCGCCGGTTGGCCGTCCCCGACCTCACCACCACGGTCCTGACGCTGACCCTGACCGGGATCGGAGCGGACAGCGTGCTCGGTGGCGGGATGGGGTCCAAGTCGGGACGCCGTCTGATCTCGATCGCCGCCATGTTCCTGGGCGCGCTGGCCGGCGCGGCCTTGATCCTCCATGTGCACGCGGCGGTACCGATCATCATCGCATTGGCCATCGTGGTCGTCGTTGCCGGCGTGAGTCATGTCGCAGGGCGATCGAATCCAGCCTGGACCCAGGTCGACGACTGAGGGTGGGGTCGGCGTGGATCCCTCGCGCCCTTCGGGACCCGAGCCGGACCGTTCTCTGAGCGTCCGACACTGGGCTGCAAAAACACGTTGGCTGTTACCGTTTGGACGGTGGTGATCCCGACGCTGTTGGGTGCATTGGGCGGGACCGCGGCCGACGCGATCTGGGCGATCTGGATCGTGCTTGCGATTGCTTCGGCCGGCTACGTCGCGTACGACGCTTTCACCCAGAACCCGGAATTGACCGTCATGAAGTGGGGCTGGGTTCTCGTGACCCTCTACATCGGTCCGATCGGTGCAGCGCTCTACGTGCTGTCCTGCAAGGAACCCAGCCCTGGAACACACGAGGAATTCGTGGCGCCGTTGTGGAAACAGTCGCTCGGATCCACCATCCACTGCGTCGCCGGGGATGCGACGGGCATCATTGTCGCCTCGGTCGTGACCACGGCGGCGGGTCTCCCCATGTGGGGCGACACCATCGTCGAGTACATCTTCGGATTCGCCTTCGGTCTCCTGATCTTCCAGGCCCTCTTCATGCGGGACATGCTGGGTGGCAATTACGGGCGAGCGGTGGCCTCGTCGGTCGTGCCGGAGTGGCTGTCCATGAATTGCGTGATGGCGGGCATGATCCCGGTAATGGTCATCCTGCGCACGGATTTCGCAGGCACCACCCATATCGGCTCGGTGCGCTTCTGGATCGTCCTGTCGCTGGCAGTCTTCGTCGGGCTGGTCGTCGCCTACCCGGTGAACGTGTGGCTCGTCGCCAAACATCTCAAGCACGGCATGGGAACCGTCCGGGTCCTCGGCGAAGGTGGTGCGCCATTGCCGGTACAGGCTGCCGCGGGAGCCATGGACATGTCGGTGCAGCCCACGGCCACGGCCACGGCCACGCAGGCCCAGATCGTCGCGGTCGGCGCCCTCACCCTCACCGCCCTCGGGGCCGGAATCCTCCTCGCAGCTGCGTTCGGCGACTTCTCGCTGTGAGGCGGGTCGGAGCGCCCTCGCTCAGACCATGAGGACGACGGGCACGATCATCGGGCGCCGCTTCGTGCGGTCGCCGACGAACTTGCCCAGGGCCTTGCGGGTGTGCCGACCGAGGACCTCAATGTCGTGCGCCCCGTCGCGCAGCGCCTGCGTCACCGCGGCGGCGACCACGTCACTCGCTTCCCCCAGCAGCGCTTCGGCCTCGGGCGCGTAGACCCAGCCCCGGGTCTCGATCACCGGCGGACAGCTGAGCTTGTTCTGCTGGCGGTCGACCGTGACCACGGCCATCACGACGCCTTCCTCGGACAACTTCTTCCTGTCGCGCAACACCCCGTGCTCAATGTCACCCACGGTGCCGTCCACATAGACGTAGCCGCCGGGGACCTTGCCGTCGCGGGAGATGCCCTTGGCATCGAGCTGGATGACGTCCCCGTCCTCGCACAGGAGCACCTTGGCGGGGTCGAGACCCATGGAGAGGGCCAGGCGGGCGTGGTGCACCATGTGGCGGAACTCACCGTGCACCGGCACGAAGCATTCCGGTTCGGTCACCGAGATCAGTGTCCGCAGCTCCCCCTGGCGGGCATGCCCGCTCACGTGGACCCTCTCGGCGCCCGAGTGCACGACCTCGGCCCCCCTGCGGTACAGGTCGTCGATGACCTGCCCCACCGACCACTCGTTGCCCGGGATCGGGTGCGCGCTGATGATCACGACGTCGTCCTCGGTGATGCGGAGCCACTTGTTCTGTCCCGTGGCCATGAGCGAGAGCGCCGACATCGGCTCGCCCTGTGAGCCCGTCGAGATCACGCACACCTCCCCCGGAGGCACGCTGTCCACGGCCTCGATGTCGATCAGCACACCGTCGGGGATGCTGATGATGCCGAGGCGCGTGCCGAGCTCGACGTTCTTGCCCATGGACCGGCCCAGGGTGGCGACCTTGCGGCCGGTCGCCACGGCGGCGTCGATGATCTGCTGCACCCGGTGCATGTGGCTGGCGAAGCAGGCCACGATGATGCGCCTTCCGGTCTGGGCCGCGAAGACCCGGCGCAGCGTCACACCCACCGAGGATTCCGACTCGGTAAAGCCGGGCTCCTCCGCGTTGGTCGAGTCCGACAGGAGGAGGCGGATACCCTCGGTCTTGGCGAGTTCCCCCATGCGCGACATGTCCGTACGGCGGCCGTCGACCGGCTGCAGGTCGAGCTTGAAGTCCCCCGAGTGGAGGATCACGCCTTGGGGCGTGTGGAACGCGATGGCCATGGCCTCAGGCACCGAGTGGGTCACGGGGATGAACTCGACATCGCAGCCGCCGATCCTCACCGTCTCGCCGTCCGCCACGGAAATGAACTTGGTGTTGCCCGCCAGGCCGGCCTCGTCGACGCGGTGGCGGGCCAGGCCGACGGTCAGCTCGGAGCCGTAGATCGGCGCGTGGATCTCGCGCAGCAGGAAGGCCAGCCCGCCGGTGTGGTCTTCATGGCCGTGGGTGAGGACGATCCCGTCCACCCGGTCCTTGCGATCGTACAGGTAGGTGAACTCGGGGAGTACCAGGTCGATGCCCGGCATGTCCGGGTCGGGAAACATGATGCCGCAGTCCAGGATGATGATGCGCCCGTCGACCTCGATGCAGGCGCAGTTCCGGCCGATCTCCCCGAGACCGCCCAGGAAGACGATCCGGACCGGCTTCGGCTTCGGCCTGTTGCCGCGCTCGCCGCGCTCAGGCAAGCGGGGCGACCGTGACGGCTGGTGGCCCGACGGCGGCCAGGATCTTTTGCGCCTGGGCGTCGAGCTCGGGGGTCGACGACCCCATCGGCAGGCGACATTGTCCGACCTTGAGGCCCAAGGCGCGCAGCATGGCTTTCGCCGGCAGCGGGTTGGGGAACTCGTCCGAAGACTCGAAGTCGAACGAGTCGAGCAGCTCGGCGTTGCCCGCAATGGCGGCGGCCAGGTCTCCTGCCACGAAGGCATCGACCACCTGACGGAGCTGCGGAGCGATCCAGTGCGCGGCGACGCTGATGACGCCCACCGCGCCGACCGCCATGAGGGGCAGCGTCATGACGTCGTCGCCGCTGTAGATCTCGAAGCCCACGGGGACTTGCGCCGCGAGGTGTGCCGTCGTCGGAGCGTCCCCGGCTGCGTCTTTGAGCGCGACGATCGACGGCACCTCCCGGGCGAGGCGGAGCATGGTCGGCGTGGCGATACGCCGTCCGCTCCGGGCTGGGATGTCGTAGAGCACGACCGGCAGGTCGCCCGCCGCTTCGGCCACCTCACGGAAGTGCTCGAACAGGCCCGCCTGCGAGGGCCGGTTGTAGTACGGCGTCACCACCAGTACGCCGTCGACACCCGTCCTCGTGGCCCGGCGTGTCATGTCGATGGAGTGGGCCGTGTCGTTGGACCCGGTTCCGGCGATGACGGGGATCGTCACGGCCTCCGCCACGGCGCGCCACAGTTCCACCTTCTCCTCGTCGGTCAGCACGGAGCTCTCTCCGGTGGAGCCGCTGAGCACCAGCCCGTCACTGCCGTGCGCGGCCAGCCAGCGGGCCAGGTCGACGGCGGCTGGGACGTCGAGCACCCCGTCGTCGTCGAAGGGGGTCACCATGGCCGTGACCACCCGCCCGAAACGGGGCGAGTCAAACTCCACGGGGCTCATCGCTCCCTCACGCTACCAGCGATGCCTGGCGCTCAGGTGTTGAGAACCGGAGGGGCTTCAGCGGGCTTCAGACGGATGCAGCTTCGGACTGAGGCCCGGGCTCAGACGACCTGGCGCTCGGCGGGCGAGCCGTCGGCGAATGCATCCTCGTCCTCTGTGGAATCGGTCAGGTTTTCGAACGCGATGGCCCCCATCTCGGTGAACTTGGTGCGGAGCCAGCCGTCGGCCGCATCGAGCAGGCCCAGCTTCTTGAGATTCGGGACGATCTTGGAGAAGAGGAGGATCTGGAACTCGTCGCGCTCGGGTGCCGCCTGCATGACCTTGATCACGTCGGCGGTTGGCACCTCCATGCGCTCCCACACCTCTTGCATGACAAGGCGGTCCTTCATGCGGATGGCCGCCTCGAACGCGAACTCCTGGCGCTCCCTGAGTTCCGCCGCCCCGAGCTCCTTGTAGTACTCCTGCAGGCTGAGCACGCCGAAGGCCACGTGGCGAGCCTCGTCGGCCATGACGTAGCGCAACAGCTTCTTGAGCAGCGGCTCGGTCGTCATCGCGTGGATGAAGCCGAAGGCGGCCAGCGCCAGGCCTTCGACCATGATCTGCATGCCGAGGTACGTCATGTCCCACCGGGAGTCGCCGACGATGTCGTCAAGCAGCAGGCCCAGGTGGGCGTTCATCGGGTAGTGGCCCGAGAGCTTCTCGTCCAGGTACTTCGAGAACACCTCGACGTGGCGTGCCTCGTCCATGACCTGCGTGGCGGCGTAGTACTTGGCGTCGATCCACGGGACGGTCTCGACGATCTTGGCCGTGCAGAGCAGCGCTCCCTGCTCACCGTGCATGAACTGCGACAAAAGCCAGTTCTGGTTCTCGATCCCGAACTGTATGAACCGCTGGTCGTCCCACTTCTCCAAGACCGTGCCGGCGATGGCGGCCTCGTCCCACTGCATCTGCGCCGGGTTCGCCTCGGCATTGGCGATGACCACGCGCTCCTGGTCGACCTCGATCGACCAGTCCAAGTCGGTCTGTCCGTTCCACTGCGCCTTCTTGGCCTTCTCGTAGAGCTTGTCGAGCTGGGGCTTGGAGCCCTTCTCGTAGTCCCAGGTGAACTCGGCCGGGCAGTTGTCAGGGACACGATGGAACCCCTCCACGTCGTACTGGCCCACGAAGCTGAGGACGGCCTCGAGATCGTCGATGTTCTCCCGCCCGATGAGTTCGAGGTTCGACCTCAGCTGCTCCGCCTCGGTCTCGGTGTCGGTGTTCTCATCGATTGTGGTCATTGTGCCGCCCCCTTGGTGGTAGCTCCGGTGAAACGTGATGCGAGGTCTGGGTCGTACTGCTGGTCTTGGTCGGAAGTGGAAGATGACGTGGACGTGGATCGTCCCGGACTGGGAACCGTGCTCGCAGCCTCGACCCGCAAGGCGAGGATGCCGGGCAGGACGAACGTGCGCACCAGCGCGCGGGCGTCGGCGGGATCGGTCAGGTCGGTGTGCGGTGACGGGTCCGAGGTGTAGGCCATGACGATGCGCACGCCCCACTCGGCCGCCCGGGACGCCTGCTCGGGCTCGAGCCAGCGGGCGAAGAACGGCGCGGCCAGGTCACTGGCGACCCGCATCACCCGGTCGAATCCCCCGAACGTGATGAAGGGCAGGACGGCCCCGGGCTCGTGCTCCAACAGGTAGGTCAAGGGCTCGTGCCGGCGGAGCCAGCGGGCCGATGTCACCATGCCGGCGACCAGCACGTCCTCGAGGTCGCCCGCCTCGCCCATGGCCACGGCCAGGGATGAGAAGAGCCGGGCCACTTCCGTCTCCACGACGCCGGCCAGGATCCCTTCCTTGCCCCTTGGGAAGGTCCGGTAGGCGGTCGCACGAGAAAGGCCGGCGGCGCGGGCGATGTCGTCAACCGTGGTCTTGGCGATGCCCTGGCGGGCGAGGCAGACCAGCGCCCCGTCGACAAGCCGGACCCGGGTCGACGAGCGATCGTCCGCTCCCAGGTGCCGGACGACGCTGTCACGGGCCCCGGTCGCGAGACCCGTTTCGACGGCTTCAGGTTGTGCCGCGGTCGCGCTCACTCATGAAACAGTATGGCGATTTTTGTCTCACTGTCAACCAACCGGGGGTGACGCCGACCGCGCCTCGAGCTCAATTGAGATCGAAATGCCCCGGGGCGATCGAGGTGATGAGGAGGGCCAGGATTGCCAGCACGGCCACGCTCCCCCCCACTGTGAGCGCCAAGGCAGTGTTCCGGTCCCGCAGTTCGCCGGCGTAGTCGTAGACGAATCCCAGGAGACTGCCAACGGCAAGCCCACCGACATGGGCCCGCCAGTCGGTGTTGCCCGTGAAGCCGAGGGCCAAGTTGATCGCCAGCAAAATGGCGACCGGCGCTATCGGCAACCTGCGGCGCAGTCCCACCACGATATAGGCGCCCAGGACGCCCATGATGGCCCCCGAGGCACCGATCCCGAGCTCGTTGTGCGGGCCGAGGATGTACGAACCCACGCTCCCACCCAGCCCGGCCAGCAGGTACAGGGCGACGAAGCGCACCTTGCCCAGGAGCACCTCGAGGGCGGGGCCGACGATGAGCAGGGTGATCATGTTGAAGAAGATGTGCTCGAAGCTGGCATGTAGCCACATGGCGGTGAAGGCCCGGTAGTACTGGTGCAGAAAGTGGACCCCGTCCGGCCACATGCCGTAACGGTCGATGACCCGGTTGTTGGTGCCGAAACCCTCGAGGAAGAACACCACCACGTTGATGGCGATGATGGTGATCACGATCGGCGTGGGGTTGGTCGCGCCGACGACTCCGGTCCGACCCCGGCTGGTGTGGGTGAACGCCGGGACGTGCCGGGAGCGCTTGGCTCCTTCGGAGGTGCACTGGGGGCACTGCCAGCCGACCTGTGCCTGCACCATGCAGTCGGTGCAGATGGGTCGATCGCAATGGGCGCACAGCACCGAGGCCGCCCGGTCGGGGTGGCGGTAACAAGGCGGCGGTGGGACCGGCTGGGGCTGCGGCTGCAGCTCCGAGCCGCTCACCGGATACCGGCGAGCAGCTCGGACCGCACGAGCAGCGCCACCTGCTCGGGGTCGTTGAGGTCCCAGCGTCCCGGGGAGCTGATGTAGGAGAGCACCATGCGGGCCAGGAAATCGGCCGCGGCGTCGACGTCGGTGCCCTCCGCCATGCCGTGGCGTACGAGGTAAGGCGCCAGGAATGCGGCCACGAGCGTGTGCGTCTGGTCCGCCTCCGTGGACAGCCGCGGCAGAAGGATGTCCGGCTCGGTCACCAGGATCCGCTGGAGCACCTCGTGCTCGAGCAGCGCCCGGTGGGCGAACATCAGCCCGCGTTCCATCACCTCTTCCAGGGTGTCGGCGTCGGAGACCTCCTGGTAGAGCCGGAGGAAGAAGCGGGAGAACTCCCAGCCGACCACGGCCGAGAGCAGCTCGTCGCGGCCGCCCGGGAAGTAGCGGTAGACGGTCGCCCGCGACACGCCGGCCGCGCGAGCCGCATCCTCGACGGTGGTCTTGGCCAGGCCCCAGCGGGCGACGCAGTCGTAGGTCGCCTGCAGCAGGCGTTCACGAACGTCAGGGTTCACAGCCCCAGCAACGCCTCGAGGCCAACGGTGAGTCCCGGCCGGCCGGCGACGGCGCGCACGGCCAGCAGTACGCCAGGCATGAACGAGCGGCGGTCGTAGGAGTCGTGACGGATGCTCAGGCTCTGGCCCGGCGCGCCGAAGATGACCTCCTCGTGTGCGACGAGGCCGGGGAGACGGACCGAGTGCACGTGCACGCCGTCCGCCGCCTCGGCGCCGCGGGCTCCGGCCAGTACGACATCGGTGGTCGGATCGGCCGGTAGCGGGTCGCTCCCGGCCACTCGGCGCGCCGTCGCGATCACGGCGGCCGTGTGCAAGGCGGTCCCCGACGGTGCGTCGCTCTTTTCGTTGTGGTGCAGTTCGATGATCTCGACTCCGTCCATGTGCGGCGCGGCGATCCGGCTCAGGTGGACCAACAGCACCGCCCCGATGGCGAAGTTGGGCACGACGACGAGATTGGCACCGGTCCCGCTGCCGGAGAAGAGGGCCTCCATGGCGGCCAGGTCGCTCTCGGACAGCCCGCTCGTCCCGATGACGGCGTGGATGCCCTGGTGCGCATAGTGCGTCACGTTGTGGCGCACCGCTTCGGCGATGGTGAAATCGACCACGACCTCAGCCCCGAGGTCGGAGAGCGCGTTCACTTCGCCGACGATCGTGCGGCCACAGGCGTCGGCGCCGACGTGACCGGGGTCGATGGCGGCCACCAGATCCAGATCGGCCGCCTCCGAGACGGTGCGGCAGACCTCCTGGCCCATGCGACCGCCGGCGCCGACGACACCGACCTTCTGCATGGCTGCAGGCTACCGGGCGGCCAGGGCGGCCTGGTGGGACTCGAAGTCCCGCTCTTCGAAGGGTCCCACGGCGCTCAGCGTGCGGGGCGACCGCTCCAGCTCCGCCGCCACCTCCGACACGTCGGCCCGCTCGACCCGTTCGATGCGGGCCAGCACCTCGTCCACCGAGAGCACCTCGCCGTGCAGCAGCATCGACGCACCGAGGCGGCTCATGCGGGCACCCGAGTCCTCGCCCGACAGGAGCATCTCGGCGCGCAGGTTCCCCTTGGCCACCGCCAGCTCCCGTTCGGTGACGCCGTCGGCGGCCAGCAGCTCGAACTCCGCGCTCACGATGTCCAGCACCTCGTCGACATGCTCGGGTGCCGTGCCGGCGATCACGGCCAGCGATCCGCTGTCCTCGTACGCCGACCGCTCCGACCACACCGAGTAGGCCAGTCCACGCTGCTCGCGCACCTTCTGGAAGAGCCGGCTCGAGAGGCCGCCCCCCAGGACGTGATTCAGCACGGCCAACGCCCAGCGCCGTTCGTCGAACCGCGAGACGGAGCGCATGCCGTAGATCAGGTGGGCCTGCTCGGTGGACCGTCGGACCACGTCGAGCGCGACCGTGTCGGACCCCGGTGCGGTGCGCTCGGGGGCGACGCCACCAGGGGTGCCGGCGAAACGCTGCTCCAGGTCGGCCGCGACCGCCTCGTGGGTGCAGTCTCCGGCGACAGAGACGACCATGTTGGACGGTCGGTAGTGCAGGTCGCAGAAGGCGTGGATGTCGTCGCGGGTGATGCGCTGCACCGATGACGCTGTCCCGAGGGTGTCCCGCCCGAGAGCGTGCCCGGGGAAGAGCGCCGCCTGCCACCGCTCCCCCGCCAGGTCCGCCGGCTCGTCGGCGTGCATCAGGATCTCGTCGAGGATGACAGTGCGCTCGGCCTCGATGTCGTCGGGCCGCAGCGCCGGCTCCCACATGATGTCACTGAGGATGTCGAGGCCGAGAGGCAGGTGCTCGGAGAGCAGGCGGACGTAGAACGTCGTGTATTCCTTCGTCGTGAAGGCGTTGCAGTCGCCACCCACTTCGTCGAGCTGTTCGGCGATGGCCGCGGCCGAGCGCCGTTGGGTGCCCTTGAAGAGAAGGTGCTCGAGAAAATGGGATGCCCCGGCGAGCTCGCCGGGTTCATCACGCGAGCCGGTACCGACCCAGTAGGCGATCGCCACCGAGCGGACATCCGCCATGGTCTCGGTGACCAGGCGGATGCCGCACGGCAGGACAGATGTCTCGATCAACGACGGCGCGACCGCCCACGGGAGGGCCGGCGGTCGCCGCCACGGTCCCCGCCGCGGTCGTTCCCGGCCTCGGCCGCACCCGGGCCGAGATCGCCGAGGTCCGCCACCAGCTCAGCCTCGAAGGCGTCCTCGAAGGACGACCCGTCGACCTTGGCCGGCGCCGAGGCCGGCGAGACCGGCGAGGCCGGCGAGGCCGGCGAGGCCGGCGCCGAGGAGGAAGGGCGCGAGGACGATGCTCCCGCACCGTCACCATTGGAGGGGCCGGACCCGCCCGACGACGAACCGCCCTCGGGCGCCGAAGCCAGCGACAGGGAGACCTTGCCCTGCGGGTCGATGTCGTCGACCCGGACCTCGATTGCCTGGCCCAGAGTCAGCACGTCCTCGACGTTGTTGATCCGCTTGCCGCCCGCCAGCGACGACAGCTTCGAAATATGCAGCAGGCCGTCCCGGCCCGGCAGCACGTTGACGAAGGCACCGAACTTGGTGATGTTGACCACCCGGCCCCCGTACACGGCGCCGACGTCGGCGGTGGGGGGGTCCAGGATCAGCGAGATACGGCGCCGGGCCTCTTCGACCGCATTGCCGTCCTTGGCACCGATCGTCACCGTGCCGACCACGCCGTCGTCGTCGACGGCGATGTCCGCGCCGGTCTCCTGCTGCAGCGTGTTGATGACCTTGCCCTTGGGGCCGATGACCTCTCCGATCTTGTCGATCGGGATTTCCATGGAGACGATCTTCGGCGCGCTGTTGGCGACGTGGTCACGCGGCTCGGCGATGGCACCGGCCATGACACCCAGAATGGTGAGCCGGGCTTCCTTGGCCTGCAGGAGCGCCTTGGCCAGCACGTCGGCCGGGAGGCCGGCGATCTTGGTGTCGAGCTGGAGCGCCGTTACGGCGTCTGCCGTGCCGGCCACCTTGAAGTCCATGTCGCCGAAGGCGTCCTCGGAGCCCAAGATGTCGGTCAGGGTAACGTAGGTGCCGCCGTCGTAGACGAGGCCCATGGCGATGCCCGCCACCGGGGCCCGGAGCGGGACTCCGGCGGCCATCAACGACAGCGTCGAACCGCAGACCGACGCCATGGAGGTCGAACCGTTGGAGGCCAGCACGTCGGAGACCACCCGCAGGGTGTAGGGGAACTCCTCGGCGGGCGGGACGACCGGCAGGAGCGCCCGCTCGGCCAGCAGGCCGTGCCCGATCTCCCGGCGCTTGGGACCGCGCATGAAGCCGGTCTCACCCGTGGAGAAGGGCGGGAAGTTGTAGTGGTGCATGTAGCGCTTGTGGTCGACCGGGGTGATGGTGTCGAGCTGCTGCTGCATGCGGGGCATGCCCAGGGTCGTGACGTTCAGTACCTGGGTCTCGCCGCGCTGGAAGAGGGCAGAGCCGTGCGCGGTCGGCAGCAGGTCGATCTCGGCCGAGAGCGGACGGATGTCCGCGATGCCCCGCCCGTCCACGCGCACGCCTTCCTCGACGATGCTCTTGCGCACCAGCTTCTTGGTGAGCGAGCGGATCGCCCCCTTGACCTCGCCCGCCCGATCGGCGAACTCGTCGCCGAGAGCGGCACGGATCTCCTCGCCGGCGGCATCGAGTGCGGCGTTGCGCTCGGCCTTGCTCCTGACCAGGTTGGCCTTGGCGATGGGGTCGGTCCCGACCGCCTCCACCCGGGCCCACACGTCGTCCTGGTAGTCGCTGAACGTGGAGAAAGCGATGGTTTCGATGGGGCCGCGCGCTGTCGTGTAGTCCTCGACGAGGCGGCGTTGCAGGTTGATGGCCTCACGGATCCACGTCTTGGCTGCTTCGAGGCCCGATGCCAGTACTTCCTCGGTCACCTTGGGAGCGCCGGCGTCGTAGTAGGACCACGACTTCTCGGTCCCGCCCGCCTCGACCATCATGATGGCGATCTCGCTGTCGGCGTCCTCGGTCAGCGCCCGACCGGCCACGACGAGCTCGAAGGTCGACTCCTCGCCCTCCTCGAACGTCGGGTGCCCGATCCA
Source organism: uncultured Acidimicrobiaceae bacterium (assembly GCA_963721585.1). Taxonomy (GTDB): domain Bacteria; phylum Actinomycetota; class Acidimicrobiia; order Acidimicrobiales; family RAAP-2; genus Bog-473. The sequence continues at coordinate 105,010 of CAVRJN010000008.1, forward strand.
TTCGCCCTCGGTCGTGTAGGCGACCCGGACGGCGCCGATGGGGCCGTCGAAGGGGATGCCCGAGAGCATCAGCGCCGCCGACGACGCGTTGATCGCCAGCACGTCGTGCGGGTTCACCTGGTCGGCACCGATGATCGTGCCGACGACGTGCACCTCGTTGCGGAACCCGTCGGGGAACGACGGCCGCAGGGGCCGGTCGATCAGCCGGCAGGTCAAGATCGCCTGGTCCGAGCTCTTGCCCTCACGACGGAAGAACGAGCCGGGGATCTTGCCGGCGGCGTACGTCCGCTCCTCGATGTCGACGGTGAGGGGGAAGAAGTCCGTCCCCTCCCGCACGTGCCGGGCCGCGGTGGCCGTGGCCAGCAGGACGGTGTCGCCGATGCGGGCAACGACGGCCCCGTCGGCGAGCTGGGCGAGTTTCCCCGCCTCGAATGACATGGTTCGGTCGGTCCCGCTGATCGGGGCCGACACGGAAATGGCGTCAGCCATGATGCTCCTCGTGTCTCGGGGGCATCCTCGTTTCTGGTTCCCAGTAGTCGACCACCTCGCACCCGAAGTGAGCGGCGACTGGCAGCCAGGTGGCTGAAGACGCCCGGTTCTGTGGTGCTGCTGCTGCCGCTACCTTCTGATGCCGAGTCGGCCGATGATGGAGCGGTAGCGCTCGACGTCGTTCTTGCGGACGTAGTCGAGAAGCCGACGACGCTGGCCGATGAGCTTCATCAAGCCGCGCCGAGTGTGGTGGTCCCCCTTGTGCTCCTTCAGGTGCTCCGTCAGGTGGTTGATCCGGCCCGACAACAGGGCTATCTGCACCTCGGGTGAGCCGGTGTCACTTTCGTGCAACCTGTACTCGGAGATGGTGGCCTGCGTGTCGGGCATGTAGGAAGAACCTCGAAGAGCTTGTCGGAGTATGGCGGGAACCCTCCCCAGCCGCCAAATATCGTAGCAGCCGCCCGTTGATCTGGGGTGATCAGGGGAGATCGGCCGTGGCGAGCACCCGTTCTGTGGCCTCGACGTCGGCCTGCATCTGGGCGATCAGCGCCTCGACGGAGTCGAAACGCTGCTCCCCACGCAGCCTATGGGCGAAGGACACGCCGGCCGACTCCCCGTAGAGATCGCCGTCAAAGTGCAGCAGGTAGGCCTCCACCAGGACCGGCGCCGTGCCCGGCTCGTAAAAGGTGGGACGGCGCCCCACGGAGATCGCCGCCTGGTGGAGCGAACCGTCGGCCCGCCGGTAGTGCCCGGCGTAGACAGCGTCGGCGGGCAGGGCAATGTCGTCGGCCACGGCCAGGTTGGCGGTGGGGAACCCCAGCTCAGGGCCGCCGCGCCCGTCACCGTGCACCACGTGGCCGCGCACCTCGTGCGGCCGCCCGAGGAGGCGGGCCGCACCCTCCACATCGCCCTCGGACAGGAGCGCCCGGATGCGGGTCGAGGAGACGGCATCGCGGCCGTCGCCGGTCAGCCCCACGCCGACCACCTCGAAGCCATAGCGGGCGCCCAGGCGCCGCAGCAGTTCGACGTTGCCCCGCCGGCCGCGTCCGAAGTGGAAGTCCTCCCCCACCACGACCAGGCGGGCGGACAGCTGGTCGACGAGGACCTCCTTGACGAAGTCCTCGGCCGACTCCTCGGCCCGGGCCAGGTCGAAGGGAACGACGACTGTGCGATCGATGCCGCAGTCGGCCAGGAGCTCCAGCTTCTGCTCCAGGCCCGTCAGCTGTTTGGGCGCCGACTCGGGGCGCACCACGGCGGCCGGGTGGCGGTCGAAGGTGACCACCACGGTGGAGAGGCCGGCGGCGTCTGCCCGTGCCGACAGGTCGCGCAGCAGGGCGCGGTGCCCGAGATGGACCCCGTCGTAGGCCCCGATCGTGACAGCGGTTCCCTGTCCGGAGGGCGGCTGCGGCGGCATCGCGATTGAGGGTAGTCCGGCGTCCGTCACCGACCGGCCGATCCGGCCGATCCGGCCGATCCGGCCAGCACCACGGCCGGCCGGATGCGGTCGCTGCCCGTCGCCTCGTAGACGGCGAGCAGCTCCCCCGCTTCGTCGAGCATGGCCCAGGGGCCGTCGCCGGCCGCGCCCAGGGGGACCCGGTCGAGGGGCAGCCCGGTGCGGATCGAGGCAGTGGTGTCGGCGTCCACCGTGACGGCGTCGAGGTCGCGCAGGGCCTGGGCCGGTGTGAGCACCCGGTCCGGTCCGATGGCGTCGAGTTGGTGCATGTCGCGGGGGCCGAAGGAACCGATGCGGGTGCGCCGCAGGTTGGCCACGTGGGCCCCGCCGCCAAGCGCCCGGCCGAGGTCTTCGGCGAGCACCCGGATGTAGGTGCCCGAGGAGCACACCACTTCGGCGCGGTAGACGCCGGGATGCCCCGGGTCGGGCGCGGTGTCGAAGCGGGAGACGGTCACCCTGCGCGCCGCGCGCTCCACCTCTATGCCCTCGCGCGCCAGCTCGTGCAGGCGGCGCCCCCCGACCTTCACGGCCGACACCATGGGCGGCACCTGTTCGATCTCGCCCGTCAGGCCGGCCGCGGCCGTTGCCACCGCGTCCGGCGTGACGTGCGACATGTCGTAGGTGGCGAGGATGTCCCCAGATGCGTCGAGCGTGGAGGTCGCCGTGCCGAGCACAATGTCGGCCGTGTACGTCTTGGGCAACGCGGTCAGGAACCGCATCAGGCGCGTGGCCCGGCCCAGCCCGACCAGCAGGACGCCCGTGGCGTCGGGGTCGAGCGTGCCGGCGTGCCCTACCCGGCGCTGCCCGAAGATGCGGCGACAGCGCGCCACCACATCGTGCGAGGTCCAGCCCGCCTCCTTGTCGACGACCACGACGCCGGTGACGCCGGGACCTGTGTCGCTCACCGGCTCGTGCTCCGCGTCACGACTCGTCGGCCGGGGACTCCCCCTTGTGCAGCCCGCGCAGAAGCTCCTCCACCCGGGAGCCGGCAGCGATGGCGGGATCGGCCTTGAAGGTCAACCTGGGCGTGCGCTTCATCGTCATCTGCGCGCCGACGGTGCGCTGCAGATGCACCCGCCGCTCTTCCAGCACCACCGCGGTCGCCTCGTCGAGAGTGGCCAGATAGACCTTGGCCGTCCGCATGTCGGGTGCCACGTCGACCGAGGTCACCGTCACCATGGGCAGTTCGTCGGCATCGGCCAGCCGCTCGAGCTCATCGGCCAGAACCTGCCGCAACACCTGGTTCACCCGCAACGCACGCGGGTATGTCGCCGTGCGCCGTTTCACCGCTTCAGCTCCTCACTGGACACCAATGGACTCAACTGGAATCGACTCGGCTCGGCTCGTGATGTTCGAGCACTCTGACCGTCAGGTCCTGGCGATCTCGCGCTCGTCGTAGGTCTCGATGATGTCGCCGTCCTTGAGGTCCTGGAAGTCCGACAGCCCGATGCCGCACTCGAAGCCCGCTGCGACCTCACGCACGTCGTCCTTGAAGCGGCGCAGCGAGTTGATCGCGCCCTTCCAAATGACGGTGCCCTCGCGGAGGAAGCGGACCTTGGAGCCGCGGGTGATCTTGCCGTCGCGCACGTAGCATCCGGCCACGGCACCGACCCGCGGCACACGGAAGACCTCGCGCACCTCGGCCTCGCCCGTGACGACCTCCTCGTAGAGCGGGGAGAGCAGGCCGAGCATGGCCGCCTCGATGTCCTCCAGCAGCTTGTAGATGATCTCGTAGGTCCGGATCTCGACGTCGGACGACTCGGCCAGCTCACGCGAGCGCTTGTCGGGGCGCACGTTGAACCCGATGATGGTGGCGTTGGAGGCCGCCGCGAGCTGGACGTCGTTCTCGGTGATGCCACCGATACCGCGCAGGACGAAGCTCAGCTTCACGTCGTCGCGCTCGAGGCGCTTCAACGAGTCCGTCACGGCTTCGAGAGAGCCCTGCACGTCGGCCTTCAGCACAATGTTGAGCGTCGCCGTCTCGCCCCGCGAGATCTGCTCGAAGAGGTCCTCGAGCTTGGCTCCCGCCGCGGCCGCCACCGGCTTGTGTCCCGAGAGCCGGAAGCGCTGGACCCTGGCCTCACCGAGCGTGCGGGCCCGGGCCAGGTCCTTGGCAGCCCGCATTTCGTCGCCGGCGTGCGGTGGCTCCGAGAAGCCGAGCACCTGCACCGGCGTCGAGGGCAGCGCCTCTTTGATGTGGTCGCCCCGGTCGTCGACCAGCGCCTTGACCTTGCCCCACGCCGGCCCGGCCACCACCGGATCGCCGACCCGGAGCGTGCCTTGCTGCACGATCACGGTGGCCACCGGACCACGACCCGCCTCGAGGTTGGCCTCGAGCACGACGCCCCTCGCCTCACCCTCCACGCGTGCGGTCAGCTCTTCGACCTCGGCCACGAGCACGATCTGCTCGAGCAGGCTCTCAATGCCGGTGCCCTGCAGCGCGGAAACCTCGACGACGATGGTGTCGCCGCCCCAGGCCTCGGGCACGAGCTCGCGCTCGGACAATTGCTGCAGCACCCGTGTCGAGTCGGCGTCGGGCCGGTCCATCTTGTTGACGGCCACGATGATCGGGACATCGGCCGCCTTGGCGTGGTCGATGGCCTCGATCGTCTGGGGCATCACACCGTCGTCGGCCGCCACCACGAGGATGACGATGTCGGTGGCCTCGGCACCGCGGGCCCGCATGGCGGTGAACGCAGCGTGGCCCGGCGTGTCGATGAACGTGATGCGGTGGTCGTTCCAGACGACCTGGTAGGCACCGATGTGCTGTGTGATGCCGCCGGCCTCCCCCGCCACGACATCGGTCGAGCGGATGCGGTCCAGCAGCAGCGTCTTGCCGTGGTCGACGTGGCCCATGACGGTGACGACAGGGGGGCGGGGCCGCTGGTCGGAGTCGTCCTCCTCGTCCTCGTCCTCGAAGTAGCGGGCCAGGAGCTCGGCCTCCTGCTCCTCACCGGGGTCGACGAGGCGGATTTCGGCGCCGATCTCGGCGCCGAAGAGCTCGATCATGTCGTCGGTCAGCGACTGCGTCGCCATCACCATCTCGCCCTGCAGCAGCAAGAAGCGCACGATGTCGCCGGCGCTGCGGTTGAGCTTGGGCCCGAGGTCTCGGGCCGTCGAGCCACGCTCAATGATGATCTCGCCGTCAGGGACGGGGGCGGTCGAGGGCTGGTACGTGGTGAGCTGCGTCGGCTCCAGCTCTTCGAGGTTGCGCCGGCGTCGGCGAGCCCGTCGCTGCGGCGGCCGCCGCCCGGGCATGCCGCCACGACCTCCCGGCGGCGGTGCGCCGGTGGGGGCGCCACCGCCGGGCCGGCCGCCGAAGCCGCCGCCGCCTGCGGGACGTCCGCCGTACCCTCCACCGGACGGGCCGCCAGTACCGCTGGGACGGCCTGCGCCCCCTGCGGGTCGGCCACCGGTGCGCTGCGGGTAGGCACCTCCGGGGCGCGACGGAGCCGCGCTGGGCTTGCGCCCGCCCATGCCGGGCGGGGGCGGAATGGGACGACCGCTGGGGCCCAGCGGGGGCCGCGATCCCGGGGGCGGAGGCACGGGCTTGCCCGAGGGGCTGAGCGGCGGCCGGGCGGCGCGCTGGCGGTCGGGTGCGGCCGGGGCGGCGGTGTCGGCGGGTGCCGGTGCAGCCGCCTCTGGCGAAGGTGACGCTGCCGGTGCAGCCGGGGCCGGGGCCGGTGCCGGTGCGGCGGCGGCGGCGGCGGCCGGGGCCTGTGCCGGCCGGGTGGGAGCCGGGGCCTGGGCCGGGGACTGCGCTGCCGGCGCGGCCTGAGCCGGGGCCGGGGCCGGCGGAGTGGGGCGACTGCTGCTGATCAGGCGCGACGAACGCGGAGCCGGCAGATCGGAGCCGGCCGGGACGTCGGTCCGGGGACCCGCAGCCGATCCGGCGGCAGCGGAGGCGGGCGCTGCGGCGGGGGCGGAAGCAGGGGACGCGGCAGCGGAACCGGCAGAGGCAGCCGGTGCCGACAGCGGACGGGCCGGAGCCTTCTTGACCGGCGCGCTGCTCGGCCCGGAGCTGCTCGATACGGAGGTGAGCGGACGCCGCGCCGGCGCGCCGACTCCGGCACCGTCCGAGTCCGCCCCACCGGCGGGCCCGGCGGACTTGGCGGCCTTGGCCGCCTTCTTCGCCGGGGCGGGCTCCTCGGGCTGGACCGGGCGGCGCAATCCCTCGGCGTCGGCCTTCCGGCGGACGCGGTCGGCTTGCGCGTCCTCAATGGAGGACGAGTGGCTCTTGACCCCTATCCCAAGGGAAAGGGCCAGCTCCAGCCCCTCCTTATTGGTGAGGCCGAGCTCTTTGGCCAGCTCATAGACGCGGATCTTCTTCGGCAAGTGGTTCTCTTTGTCCTTGATTTGTGTTGGGGCGCGGCGTCAACCCAGCCCCCTATCCTCGCACATCATGTGGACGGCGCCCCCACGCCTCACCGAGATGCATCTGCAACTGCTGCAGGTCCCCGACGTCGATGGACGCCTTGAAGGCCCGCTCGAAGCCGTGCTTGCGCACCGCATCATTCAGGCAGCCGATGGAGTCCCGGCACAGCCAGGCTCCCCGGCCCGCACCGTGCCTGTCCACCGACAGGGCCCCGCCCGGAAGCCGGACGATTCGGATCAGCTGGTCGGCCGGCAGGGCGCTCCGGCAACCGACACAGGTCCGTGTCGGCGCTATGCCTCGGCCTCTTCCGTCACCTCGGCTGCCACCTCGGCCTCCTCGGCTGCCACCTCGACAGCCTCGTCGACGGCGGCTTCGGCGGAGGCTTCGGCGACCGCCCCGTCGGACGTGCCCGACTCCGCGGCGGGAGCCTCGGTCGGATCCTCCGCCTGGTGGGTCCACTCCTCGGCCGACATGGCTTCGCCGCCCTCGGCGGGCTTCCAGACCAGCTCGCCCTTCTCGTCCTCGATCCACTCGCCCTCGGCCCAGTCCTGCTCGCCGTAGCCGCCGGCCTCCTCCTCGGCCAGCTGGGTCTCGCTCTTGATGTCGATGCGCCAGCCGGTGAGGCGTGCCGCCAGGCGGGCATTCTGCCCCTCCTTGCCGATGGCGAGGGAGAGCTGGAAGTCGCTCACGATGACGGTGGCGGTCCCCGTCTCCTCGTCGAGGCGAACCTCGCGCACGCGCGCCGGGGCCAGCGCGTTCTGAATGAGCTCGACGGGGTCGTCCGAGAAGGGGACGACGTCGACGCGCTCACCGCGCAACTCGTTCGTGACCATGCGCACTCGCGAGCCGCGGGCGCCCACGCAGGCGCCGACCGGGTCGACGTTGGGGTCGTTGGACCACACGGCGATCTTGGTGCGGTGGCCCGGCTCGCGGGCGGCCGCCTTGATCTCGACCACGCCGGAGCCGATTTCGGGAACCTCGAGCTCGAAGAGCCGCTTGATCAACCCGGGGTGGGTACGGCTCACCACGATCTGGGGGCCCTTGGTGGTCTTGCGGACCTCGACGATGTACGCCTTGAGCCGTGCCCCGTGCTCGTAGCGCTCGTAGGAGACCTGCTCGGCCTGGGGCAGCAGGGCCTCGACCTTGCCCAGGTCGAGCAAGGTGTAGCGGTTGTCGGTCTGCTGCACGATCCCGGTGACGATGTCACCCTCGCGGCCGGCGTACTCCTCGTATTTCATGTCGCGCTCGACCTCGCGGATGCGTTGCAGAATCACCTGCTTGGCCGTCTGCGCGGCAATGCGCCCGAAGTCGTCCGGCGTGTCGTCCCACTCGCGGACGACCTCACCCTCCTCGTTGAGCTCCTGCCCGTAGACGCGGATCTCACCCGAGTCGGGATCGATGGTGACGACGGCCTCCTCCGCGGCATCCGGGCGGCGCTTGTAGGCCGCCACCAGAGCGTTGGCCAGGGCGTCGAGCAGCGTCTCGACCGAGATCCCCTTGTCGCGCGCGATCTGACCCAGCGCGTCCAGGAACTCGAAATTGGTCTTGCTCATTGCCGCTTCACCCTCTCACTCTTCGTTTTCCGGGGCTCCGGCCCCCACTCAAAAACTGTGCGCGCCCGCTCGATCCGGTCGTAGCCGATGCGCAATTCGCCGTCCGGCACGTCGGGACCGGTCACGGTGCAACCCGACTCGTCCGCGCTCTGCAGCGTCCCGGTCACGCGCTTGACGTCCGCCGTCCCACCGTCGACCCTGACGGTGATCTTCTCCCCCACCGCCCGGGCGAAATGCACCGGGGTGCGGAGGCGCCGCTCCAGGCCGGGGCTCGAGACCGACAGCGTGTAACGACCCGGGAAGGGGTCGATGTCGTCGAGGGCGGCCGAGACCTCCCGGGTGGCCTCACCCAGCTCGTCGAGGTTGATGCCCCCCTCGCGGTCGACGAAGACGGTCAGCTGGGCGCCGCGCAACTCCAGGTCGACGAGATCCAGTCCCCGGGCCTGGAGGATGGGCGACAGCGCATCCGTCAACGTGTCCGCACTGGTGCTCACCGCCCCTACCTCCTCTCCTGGTCTTGGTCCTGGTCATCGTCCTGGTCCGGCCCCGCAAAGCGAAAGCGTGGGCCGCAGCCCACGCTTCAACGAGGTACTGATCTTCAAAATGGACAGCAAGAGGGATTATAGCAATTTCCGCACTAATAGGACCGGGCAACGACCGCCACGAGATCGTCCTCGGAGTCCCCCGGCTCGGCCAGCGAGCCGTCGGGCCGCTGCAGGCACCGGATGGAGAGTGCCTTCTGCGCCAGGCGGTCCTCCCCGTCGGGGCCGAGCGCCCCGAGACGGACACGGGCGAAGCCGGCGGAGCCCGCCTCAATGGCCTCCTCGAGTGACTCGGCATCCACCGTCCTGGCGTCGCGGGCCGCCGTGGCCTCCGCCAGGAGCTCGGGCCCGGCGGCGTGGAGGATGGAGGCCACCGTGGCTGTTACGGCGCCCACCGGGACGTTCTGCTTCTCCCGGGTGTGGCGGGTGACGACGGTGACGTTCCCTTCGGCCAGGTCCCGCGGGCCGATCTCGACCCGCGCCGGGACGCCCTTGAGCTCCCAGGCCACGCTGCGCCGGCCGAAGCTGGTGTCGGTGCGTGCATCGAGCCGGACCCGGTGCCCGGCGGCCCTGAGCTCGGCGACCAGCGCCTCGGCCGCTGCGCCCACCTCGGGGCTGTCCTTGACCACCAGCACCACCACCTGCGCGGGGGCCAACGCGGGGGAAGGCGCAATCCGAAGTCGTCGCCGTGACCCATGATCAGGCCCCCGATGAGCCGGGTCGACACGCCCCACGAGGTCTGCCACACGTACTCGAGCGAACCGTCGGCGCTGGCGTAGGTGATGTCGAAGGGACGGGCGAAGTTCTGCCCCAGCTCGTGGCTCGTCCCCATCTGCAGGGCCTTGCCGTCGCCCATCATCGCCTCGCAGGTCCACGTGTGGATCGCCCCGGCGAAGCGCTCCCGTTTCGTCTTGTGGCCCGTGAGCACGGGCATGTCCAGCACGTCGACCATGGTGGAGCGGTACACCTCGTCCAGGATGCGCAGCGCATAGGCGTGGGCGTCGTCCTGGGTGGCGTGCGCAGTGTGCCCCTCCTGCCACAGGAACTCCCTGGTGCGCAGGAAGAGCCGGGGACGCAGCTCCCAGCGCACGACGTTCGCCCACTGGTTGATGAGCAGCGGGAGGTCGCGGTGGCTCTGCACCCATTTGGAGAAGAAGTGGTTGATCACCGTCTCGCTGGTGGGGCGCAGGACGATCGGTTCGTCCAGCTCCTTGCCGCCGCCGTGGGTGACGATGGCCAGCTCGGGCGCGAAGCCCTCGACGTGCTGCGCCTCGAGCTTCAGGAAGGACTCGGGGATGAAGAGGGGGAAGTACGCGTTCTCGGCACCCGCCTCCTTGATGCGCCGGTCGAGCTCGGCCTGCATGAGCTCCCAGATGCCGTAGCCCCAGGGCCGGATGACCATGGTCCCGGCGGCGGGGCCGTTGTCCGCCATCTCCGCGCCGGCGATCACCTCTTGGTACCAGCGTGGGAAGTCCTCCTCCCGCGTGACGATCGCACCCTTGGCCATGGGAGCGCAGGCTAGTGGTCGGTGTCGTCCTCGCTGCGACGCCGGATGATCTCGATCTTCTCCGACGTGTGGTTGGGGTCGGCGCCCGTCGCGTCCAGCAGGGCACGCCGGTCCGCCTCCGCCTCGGCCTCGGCGTTCGAATCGGCGGCGGCGATGCGCGCCTCGACACCTTCGGCGACCAGACGCTCCGCCTCGTCGACCAGTGCCTGCACCATGTCCGCCTCGGGGACGACGCGGATGATCTTGCCGCGGATGAACAGGTGGCCCTTCTGCTTGCCGGCCGCGATCCCGATGTCGGCCTCGCGCGCCTCGCCCGGGCCGTTGACGACGCACCCCATCACCGCCACCTGGATCGGCAGGTTCAGCTTCTCGAGCGCCTCCTGGGCCTCCTTGGCCACGGCGATCACATCGACCTGGGCCCGGCCGCACGACGGGCAGGCGATGAGGTCGAGTCCCTTGCGCTCGCGCAGCCCCAGGGACTCGAGGAGCTGCCGTCCGGCCCGTGCCTCTTCGACCGGGTCGGCGGTCAACGAGAAGCGGATCGTGTCGCCGATGCCCTCGGCGAGGAGGGCGCCGATGCCGGCGGTGCCCTTGACCAACCCGGCCGGTGGCGGACCCGCCTCGGTCACGCCGAGGTGCAGCGGGTGGTCGAAGGTCTCCGAGGCGAGCCGGTAGGCCGCGATCATGAGCGCCACCGAGGACGCCTTCACGGAGATCTTCACGTCGGTGAAGTCGACCTCCTCGAAGAAGGCGAGCTCGTTGCGGGCAGATTCCACGAGGGCCTCGGGCGTGGCGCCGCCGTACTTCTTGTAGAGATCGGGGTGCAGCGAACCGGCGTTGACGCCGATGCGGATGGGCACACCGCGGTCACGCGCCTCGGCGGCCACCTGCTTGATCTCGGCCTCCTTGCGCAGGTTGCCCGGGTTCAGGCGCAGGCCCTGCACGCCGGCCTCGAGCGCGGCCAGGGCCATCTCGTGGTGGAAGTGGATGTCGGCCACGATCGGCACCGGGGAGCGCGGGACGATGTGGGCCAGGCCCTCGGCGGCCGCCTCCTCGTTGCAGGTGCAGCGCACGATGTCGGCGCCGGCCGCCGCCAGCGCGTAAATCTGGGCCAGCGTGCCGTCGACGTCGGCGGTCTTGGTCGTCGTCATCGACTGCACCGTGACGGGCGCGCCGTCGCCGATGGGCACGCCGCCCAGCGTGATGCGGCGGGTGGGGCGGCGGGGCGACAGCAGCGAGGAGGAGAGGTCCACTGCGGTCAGTGCGTCAGGTGCAGCGGGTGCGTGATGTCGAGGTAGAGGGCGGACAGCGAGACGAGGGCCAGGATCGCGATGAAGACGGCCGCCACCGGGAACAGCTTGGTGATGTCGGCCCGGTAGTACGCCTGGCCCTTCTTGGTGCGGACCCACTCGTAGGCTGCCACGGCGACGTGCCCGCCGTCGAGCGGGATCATCGGCAGCATGTTCAGGATCCCGAACACGATGTTGATGGCGATGAGCAGGAGCAGGAGCGACGCCAGCCCGGCCTGCTCCGCCTGTGCCCCGACGTTGGCGATGCCCACGATGGAGGACGCGCGTGGTGACAGGTTGGGGTTGTTGGCGACGGATTGGGCGTACTTGGGACTCGACAGCTGGTGCCACAGTCCGGACAGCCCCGACGGCGAGAACAGCGACCCGATGCCCCGGGCCTCTTCATCGGTGAGCTGCCACATGGTGGACAGGGCGGCGCCGGGCGCGTCCACCGGGCTGATGGAGGTGGTCGCCGTCGCAATGTCGACGCCCAGGTAGCCGCGGTCGGCCAGCTTCGTGCCGGCCACCGTGATGCCCTTGCCGTTCTCGGGCGTGGCCGTCAGGTGGATGAGCTTGCCGTCGCGCTCGACCCCGAGGCGGAGGGGCCGGCCGGTCGAGCCCTTGATGGCATCGGTCATGGAGGTGGGGTTGGTGAAGCTCTTGCCGTTGACCGAGACGATGGTGTCGCCGACCCGCAGGCCGGCCAGGGCCGCCGGCGTCGTCCGCCCCGGCCAGTGCTCGAGAGCGGACACGTTGTAGTTGTTCGTCGTCTTCCCGAACGTGAAGACCAGGATGAGGGCCAGCACGAGGGCGATGAGGAGGTGCATGGCCGAGCCGGCGGACGCCACGATGATCCGCTGGTGGAAGGGCTGCTGGCGGTAGGCCCGGGGCTCGTCCTCCTCCGCCACCTCCTCGGTGGAGGTGAACCCGACGATCCGCACGTACCCGCCGGCGGGGATGGCCTTGACGCCGTACTCGGTCTCGCCCCGCCGGACCGACCACAGCCGGGGGCCGAAGCCGACGAAGTACTCGGTCACCTTCATACCGGCGCGCTTGGCGGTGATGAAGTGCCCGAACTCGTGCAGCATGACGATGGCGAACAGGATGGCGATGAAGAGCAGCAGGTAGCCCCAGCCGAGGGCGATGAACACGGCCGTGATCAGGACCAGGGCCACGAGGAGCTGGACCACCCGCGTCGGATTGCTGTCGTCGGGCACCGGTCCCGGCGTGTCGAGAGGCGGTCGCGCCGGCGGCGCCTGCTTCTCGGTGAGCGTCATGGCGCCTCCAACGCTACCGGCCATCACCCAGTGCCAGGCGTCGGTCCAGGGCCAGCCGGGCGCGGACCCGGGCCTCGGCATCGGCCGCCAGGACCGCCTCGACCTCGTCCACCTGGTCTTCCACCCACCCCGCCATCGTCTCGGCCACCACGTCGGCGATGCCGCCCCAGGGCAGCGCATTGCCCAGGAAGGCCTCGACGGCCACCTCGTTGGCGGCGCTGAGCCAGGCCGGAGCGGAGCCGCCGCGCCGGCCGGCCTCGTAGGCCAGCCCGATGCAACCGAAGACGTCGCGGTCGGGCGGCTCGAAGGTCAGGCTCAAGGCGCCGGACCAGTCGAGGGCCCCGAACGGCGTGGCCATGCGATCGGGCCAGCCGAGTGCGTAGCCGATGGGCAGGCGCATGTCGGGGTTCGACAGCTGGGCCAGCGTCGACCCGTCGCGCAGCTCGACCATGGAGTGCACGATCGACTGGGGGTGCACGACGATGTCGATGCGGTCGTACCCGATACCGAAGAGCTCGTGGGCCTCAATGACCTCGAGGCCCTTGTTCATCAGGGTCGACGAGTCGATGGTGATCTTCGGTCCCATCGACCAGGTCGGGTGGGCCAGCGCGTCGTCGACGGTGACGGTGCGGAGACGCTCGGCCGTCCAACCGCGGAAGGGACCGCCCGACGCGGTGAGGAGGAGCCGGGCCACGTCGGTGGCGGCATGGACCGCGGCCAGGCACTGGTGCACGGCGCAGTGCTCGGAGTCGACCGGGACGATCTCGGCCCCCGGCGTGCGACGGGCCTTCTGCACGACGGGCGCGCCGGCGATCAGCGACTCCTTGTTGGCGAGCGCCAGGCGCTTGCCCGACTCGAGCGCGGCCATCGTCACCGGGAGGCCGGCGAAGCCGACGACCGCGTTGAGCACGACGTCGGCGCTGCGGGCGGCGGCGACCATGCCCTCCTCGCCCACCATGACCTCGGTCCCGGACGGGACCCCGTCACGCACCTCGGGGTAGCGGGCCGGGTCGCCGATCACCACGAGCGCGGGCCCGAAGGCGGCCGCCTGGGCCAGGAGCTCGTCGACGGAGCGCTGGGCCGCCAGCGCGTGCACCCGGAACCGCTCGGGTTCCCGGCGTATGACGTCGAGCGCCTGGGTACCGACGGACCCGGTGGAGCCCATCAGGCTGACTGTGCGCACCAGGGTCAGCTCACCCGAGATGCATCGCCTTGACCACGAAGTACGTGGCGGGCATGACGAAGAGCAATCCGTCGACCCGGTCGAGGATGCCTCCGTGGCCGGGCAGCAGCCGCCCCATGTCCTTGAGTCCCAGGTGCCGCTTGATCATGGACTGGCTCAGGTCGCCCAGGGGGGCCACGATCGCCACAACCACGCCGTAGAGCGCGGCCTTGCTCAACGTCCAGGGGTGGATGAAGTGGACGACGACGACCGAGACGACGATGGCCACCACGGCACCGCCGATCAGGCCCTCCCAGCTCTTGTTGGGGCTGACGGAGGGAGCCAGCTGATGACGTCCCATGGCCGCACCGATGAGCAGTGAGCCCACGTCGTCGGCCACCGTCACGATGACGGCGGCCAGGACGAAGGCGATCCCGTGGCGATCCGGGAACAAATTGGGATTCAGCAGCAGCGCGGCAAAGGACCCGAAGGCGCCCACCCACACGAAGACGAACACGGTCGAGGAGATGCCGGACACGGGCTCGGCGGCGGGCTCCACCCGGGCCAGGTACCAGATGAAGGACCCCGCGACGAGCAGGACGAGCACGAGCGGCAGAGCCGCGACGCCCTTGTTGTACGTCTCGATCATGAGGGACAGGACGGCCACCAATCCCAGCAGCGTGGCGGGGTGGTACTGGGCCCGCCGGAAGGCGGCATAGGCCTCGGCGGTCGCCAGCAGGACGACGATGCAGACGATGACCATGGAGGCCACGGTGCCGGCGGCGAAGCAGGCCAGCGCGACGGCACCGAGCAGGACGCCCGATCCGATGGCGACCCGCATGTCGCGGCCCTCCGGTCCCCCCCGTGTGCACGTTGCCGGTGCGCGGGACGCTGCCGTTGGTCCGGCTGCTCCGCGTGGCGCGCGTCCTGGGCTCCGGCGCTTCGGGCGGGGACAGGCGAGACGCCGCGCCCGCCGCGGCCGCCGCGTTGACGGGAACCGACGCACGCCGCCCGCTTTCACCCGATTCGAACTCCGGCTCGTAGTCGGGCTCCTGCAACATGACGTGTTCGGGCTGGTGGACCGGTTCGAGATCGGGTTCGAGCTCCAGGTCGCGGATGGGGAGCGGCACGGGCTCGGCACCGAAGCCGGGCTCGGCACCGAAGCCGGGCTCCGGCGGGATCACGAGCGTGTCGTCGGACTCGAAGTGCCAGGGGCGGCGCTCCACGTCGTTGAGGTCATCGGGTTGCTCACCCAGGAGTGCGCCGACGGCCGGCAGGTCGTCGGAGAGCATGGAGGGCTCGAAGGCCTCTTCCTGGGCCTCCCAGTCGGTCTCCTCCTCGCGCCACATGGGCGGCGCGACCGCCGCTTCCTCGCCGGCGCTCGAATCGAGGATGGCCGGGACCTGTCCGGTGGGCGCGTCGTTCCAGTGGGGGATCTCGGGATGCTCGTCGACGACGGGCCCCGTCACCTCGCGGACGGTGTCGCCCGCGGGCTCGGCCCCGATGATGCGCACGCGTCCGGAGTGGTAGCTCGGCGGGTCCTCGTCGCCCGCCTCCGCATCGGGTCCGGCGGCATCGTCGAGGCCGGCTCCCTCCTCCTCGTCGAAAAGGCTGGCGAAACCTTCGAAATCGTCTGTGTCGTCGGGCATGGCTCGCTCCTCAGACCTGCAGTAGCTCTTGCTCTTTGTGAGCAAGCAGCTGATCGATCGCCGCCACTTGGTCCTGGGTGATCTTCTCGAGATCCTTCTCGACACGTTCGAGCTCGTCGGTCGAGAGGTCGCCGTCCTTCTGCAACGCCTCGAGATCGTGTCGCCCCGCCCTCCGCAGGTTGCGCACAGCCACCTTGCCCTCCTCGGCCTTGTGCCGGACGACCTTCACCAGCTCCTTGCGCCGCTCTTCCGTCAGTGGCGGAAAGGCCAATCTGATCACGGTGCCGTCGTTCGTGGGATTGATACCGAGGTCGGAAGACATGATGGCCTTCTCGATCGCCGCCAACGAGCCTTTGTCGTAGGGCGAGATCACCAGGAGCATGGCGTCGGGGACGCTGAAGCCGGCCAGCTGGCGCAGCGCCGTGGGTGTCCCGTAGTAGTCCACCATCAGCGGCTCGAGGAGCGCCGAGGAGGCCCGGCCGGTGCGCACGTTGCTCATCTCGTGGCGAACGTGATCGATCGCCTTCACCATCTTGTCCCTGGTGTCCTCCTTGACCAGGGTGGCGAGATCATCGTCCATCAGCGGACCAGAGTACCGATCTCTTCACCGCTGAGCGCACGGGGGATATTGCCGGGGATCATGAGGTCGAAGACCCGGATGGGCAGGTTGTTGTCCTTGCAGAAGGTGATGGCGGTGAGGTCCATCACCCGCAGGTCCCGGCTGATGACGTCCATGAAGGAGATCTCGTCGTAGCGGGTGGCCGTCGGATCGAGCTTGGGGTCGGCGCTGTAGACGCCGTCCACCCCCGAGTGGGTGCCCTTGCAGAGCAACTCGGCCCCGATTTCGGCCGCCCGGAGTGCAGCGGGGGTGTCAGTGGTGAAGAACGGGTTCCCCATGCCGGCGGCCAGGACCACGATGCGGCCCTTCTCGAGGTGCCGGATGGCCCGGCGCCGGATGTAGGGCTCGGCGACCTCGGCCATGGAGAGCGCACTCAGCACACGGGTCGGCTGGTCCTGTTGCTCCAACGCATCTTGCAGGGCGAGCGCGTTGATCACCGTCCCGAGCATGCCCATGGTGTCGGAGGTGGCGCGGTCCATGCCCCCGCTCTCCCCCGTCGTGCCGCGCCAGATGTTGCCCCCGCCGACCACGACCGCGAGCTCCAGCCCGCCGCCGTCCATGGCACTGACCATCTCCTTGGCCATGCGCTCGACGGTGGCGGCATCGATGGTCTCGTCCGACGCGGCGGAGGCCAGAGCCTCCCCCGACATCTTGAGCACGATCCGACGCGGTTCTCCCACGGGCAGCAGCGCTCAGGCGCCGATGACGACCTGCGCGAACGACACGATGCGGGCCGAGCCGAGCATGCCCGCGATCGTCTGCTTCTCGTCCCGCACGTAGGCCTGGTCGAGGAGCACCCGCTCCTTGAACCACCCCGTCATGCGGCCCTCGACGATCTTCTCCATGGCGGCCTCGGGCTTGCCCTCGTTGCGCGAGATCGTGGTCAGCGTCTCCCGCTCGGCCGCGACGTCGGCCTCGGGAACCTCGTCGCGGCTCAGGTAGGTCGGCTTGGTGAAGGCGATGTGCACCGCGATGTCGTGCGCCAACTCGTCGGTACCGCCCTCGATCACGACGGCGACGGCGTTCACGCCGCGTCCGGCCTGCAGGTGCAGGTAGGTGTCGAGGATCTGGCCGGGCTCGGCCACGAGGCGGCGGACCCGCCCGACCGAGATGTTCTCCTTGAGCGTCGAGCGCAGGCCGTCGATGGCGTCGTCGAGATCGGACGCGGCATCCTCACCCTTGGCGGCCACCAGCGCCGCGAGCTCGTCGGTCAGCTTCACGAACTCGTCGGCCTTGGCCACGAAGTCGGTCTCGCAGCGCAGCTCGGCGACGGCGGCGGCGTCACCGGAACGGGCAACGGCGACGGCCCCCTCGGAGGCCTCACGGTCGCTGCGCTTGGCGGCGCCGGCCAGGCCCTTCTCACGGAGCAGTTTGGCGGCCTCCTCAATGTCGCCCCCCGTCTCCTCGAGCGCGTTCCGGCAATCGAGGATGCCGGCGCCGGTCATCTGGCGCAGCGTCGACACGTCCTTGGCGGTGTAGCTGGCCACGATCAGGCCACCTCGGCCGGCTCGGGGGCGGTGGGGGCCGCTGCGGCCGGACCAGCCGGAGCGGCGGCGGCAGGAGCGGCGGCGGCGGGAGCGGCGGCGGGAGCGGAAGCGGGAGCGGAAGCGGCGGCCGCTGCGGCCTGGGCCGCCCGGCGCGGACGCGGCGCCGACGACGGGCCGCTGTCCTCGGGTGCCGGAGGGGCGATCTTGCGGCGGTGCTCGGCGATGAAGCGCCCCTCCACGACGGCGTCGGCGATGACGCGGCACATGAGCGAGCCCGAGCGGATGGCGTCGTCGTTGCCGGGGATCACGTAGTCGATCACGTCGGGGTCGCAGTTGGTGTCGACGACCGCCACCACCGGGAGGCCGAGCTTGCGGGCCTCCGTCACGGCGATGTGCTCCTTCTTGGTGTCGATCACGAACACCGCGTTGGGGAGCCGTTCGAGGTTTGCGATGCCGCCGAGGTTGCGGCTGAGCTTCTCGAGCTCGCGGGTGTGCTGCAGCGCCTCACGCTTGGGCATGCCCTCGAAGTCGCCGGCGGCCTGCATGGTCCGCAGCTCCTGCATGCGCTTGACCCGCCCCGAGACCGTGGCGAAGTTCGTCAGCATGCCGCCCAGCCAGCGCTGGTTCACGAAGGGCATGTTGCAGGCTTCGGCGTACTCGGCCACCGGGCCCTGGGTCTGCTTCTTCGTCCCCACGAACAGGATGGTGCCGCCGTCGGCGACGAGGTCCCGTACGAAGGAGTACGCGGACTCGACACCGGTCAGCGTCTTGCGCAGGTCGATGAGATAGATCCCGTTGCGCTCACCAAGAATGAAGCGCTTCATCTTCGGGTTCCATCGGCGCGTCTGGTGGCCGAAATGGACCCCGGCCTCCAGAAGCTGTCGCATGGAAACGACGGCCATAGTGTGACTCCTCCAGTCGGTTGCTCCCCTGGCGCCGCGCCGCCCCGGGGGCGACGACCGTGGAATGCGCGCAGGTGATGTTGGTCGGTGCTGCCGCCCACCCTCTGGTGGGCCGGTCCAGCCTAGCCGCTCAGCGGACCTTCAGGCCCGTGGGTGGGTCTCGCCGTAGACGGCGCGCAGTCGCTCCTTGCTCACGTGCGTGTACACCTGCGTGGTGGCCAGGCTGGCATGCCCGAGGAGCTCCTGGACGACCCGCAGGTCGGCTCCACCGTCGAGGAGGTGGGTGGCATAGGTGTGGCGCAGGGCGTGCGGGTGCGTGGGCGAGGCCGAGCGGCGGTCGAGTATGCGCCGCACGTCCCGCGGCCCCAGCCGCGCGCCCCGGCGATTGACGAAGGCCGCCTCCGGGGGACCCTCCATGGCGTCCCGCCCGTCCTCCAGCCACGCCCGGAGCGCGGCGGCGGCGGCGTCGTGGACGGGCACCCGCCGCTGCTTGTTGCCCTTGCCGAGCACCGTGACCGTCCGGCCGCGCAGGTCGACGTCGGTGCGGTCGAGGCCGCAGAGCTCCGAGACGCGCAGGCCGGCGGCATAGAGCAGCTCCAGGACAGCCTGGTCGCGCCGGTCCACGGGAGAACCCGTCGGCGCGTCCAGCAGTGACGTCACCTCGCCGCTCGAGAGCACGCGGGGCAGGCGCCCGCCCCCGGAAGGGGCGCGCAGGGAACGCGCCGGATCGGAGCCGAGGTGACCCTGCCGCACCTGCCAGGAGAAGTAGCAGCGGAGTGCAGCCGCCTTGCGGGCGATGGTGGCCCGGGCCAGCTTCCGCGTCCCGAGCGAGGCGAGGTAGCGCCGCAGGTGCAAGCGATCGACACCCTCGGGGCTGTCGATGTCGCTGCGCGACATCCAGTCGGCGAAGGCGGTGAGGTCGCTCACGTACGCCTTCCGTGTCGCCGCGGCGCGCCCGCCGAGCCAGGCGGAAAACCCCGGCAGATCCCAGTCGGCCGACACGGGGACAACCGTACCGCCCCCACGCAGGGCTTCCTGGGCACTAACGTCGCCCGAGAACCTTCGGGGGGTCCGTTGGGTTCGGTGAAATGGAGGTCCGATGGTCTCGAGATTTGATCGTCGCTCGGTGCTGCTGGGCGGTGCCGCCGCGGCGGCGGGCGTGGCTGGGGCGGGCGCGCTCGGACCGGGTTTCGACGACATCGCGGGCGCCACGACCAACGGCCCGGGCCGCAACGGGGTCAGCACCAAGACCGCGAAGCACGGCGGCTCGCTGGTGTTCGGGGTGGATGCCGAGGAGTCGGGCTTCGACCCGACCCAGGCCCGTTTCGACGAGGTCGGGGTCATGTACGCCCGGACGGTCTTCGACCCGCTCACGATCATTCTGGCCAACGGCGACTGGGCGCCCTACCTGGCACAATCCGTGGTGCCCAACGCCTCGTACACCTCATGGACCGTGACGCTGCGCCCCAACCTCGTCTTCCACGACGGTACCCCCTGCAATGGCGCAGCCCTGCAGACCAACTTCGTGGCCCAGTCCAAGTCCCTGCTCACCGGCGTCGTCCTGAGCCCCACCCTCGTGTCGATCACCCAGACGGCGCCGCTGGCGGTGACGATCACCTTCAAGAGCCCCTGGGTCCCGTTCCCCTACTACCTGGCCGGCGGCATCGGCGGCCAGATCGCCTACGTGGCGGCGCCGTCCATGCTGTCCAACCCCAACGGCACGACGCACCCGGTCGGCACCGGCCCCTTCGTGTTCAAGGAGTGGGTCCCGAACGACCACTTCACCGCCACGGCCAACCCCAACTACTGGCGCAAGGGCATGCCGTACCTGTCCCAGATCACCTTCAAGCCCATCCCTGACGAGTCGGCCCGGGCCGAGGCCCTGAAGTCCGGCACCATCGACCTGATGATCACCGACACGCCGCAGATCATCACCCAGTTCCGGGGCAACAAGAACTACTCCTACATCGACGACAGCACCCACGTCGCCGGTGAGCCGGACATGAACTGCGTGCAGCTCAACTGTCTCGCCGAGCCCTTCAACGACCCCAACATCCGCCAGGCGGCCGCCATGGCCATCAACCGGCAGCAGTACGCAAAGGTCATCGACGAGGGGGTGCTCCCGGTGAGCACCGGCCTCTTCGTCCCCGGCTCGCCCTACTACTCGGCCACCAAGTACCCGGCCTACAACCCCAGCCAGGCCGCCAAGCTGGTCAAGGCGGCCGCCAAGGCCAAGGGCGGCCCGATCAGCTTCTCCTACGGATCGACCAACTCCCCGGCTGCCATCCGGGCGGCCGAGTACCTGGAGCAGGCGTGGCAGCAGGTGGGCTTCCAGTGCAAGACCAACATCGTGCAGCAGAACGACACCATCAACAACGCGCTGGCCGGCAAGTACCAGGCCCTGGGCTGGCGCCAATTCGGCGCGGTCGACCCGGACCTCAACTACATCTTCTGGAGCACCACCACGGTGAGCTCGGGCTCCCTGTCCATCAACATGGCCCGCAATTCCGACCCGCAGATCGAGACGGCGCTGCAGCAGGGTCGCGCCAGCACCGACAAGGAGGTGCGCGAGGCCGCCTACAAGACGGTCAACAAGCGCCTGGCCCTGGACCTGCCCTACCTTTGGACGGACCGGGCCGTCTGGGCCGTCATCGGGGACCCCACGGTGCAGAACTTCAACAACCCGACCACGCCGCAAGGTCAGGCGGCCTTCGGCATGATCGGTGGCTCCATCTGGCCGACCCAGATCTGGATCAGCTGAGCTGGGGGCAGATGAGCGGGCGCATACTGGTCGTCGAGGACGATGAGCGCATCAGGTCCTCCATGCGGCTGGCCCTGGAGGGCGAAGGCTACGAGGTGAGGGACGCCGCGAGCGGCGAAGAGGGCCTCGACATGTTCGCCGAGTCGCCCCCCGACGTCGCGCTCATCGATCTCATGCTGCCCGGTATGGACGGGTTCGAATGCTGCCGCGCCCTGCGGCGGAGCAGCGCGGTGCCGATCATCATCGTGACGGCGCGCTCGGACACCCACGACGTCGTGGCCGGGCTGGAGGCGGGGGCCGACGACTACGTCACCAAGCCGTTCGTGGCCAAGGAACTGGCCGCCCGCATCCGCGCCCTGTTGCGCCGGGCCCGGCCGGCGGAGGAAGAGCCGGGCGCGCTGACCTTCGGCGACCTGCAGCTGCTGCCGGAACAGGGGGTCCTGCGGCGCCTCAACGGGGACGAGGTGCACTGCACCCGGACCGAATTCCGCCTGCTCTGCGAGCTGGCGGCCAGCCCCAACAAGGTGCTGAGCCGTGAGCAGCTGCTCGACCGGGTCTGGGGCTACGACTACTTCGGCGACGGTCGTCTGGTCGACGTGCACATCCGCCGCTTGCGCACCAAGGTCGAGGTGGATCCCGCTGTGCCCCAGCACATACTCACCGTGAGGGGCATGGGCTACAAGCTGGTGCCCTGACGTGAAGCTGGGCATCGGCGCCCGCATCACGGCCGTCTTCGGACTCGGGGCGCTGATCCTCTCCATCTTGATGGGTGGGCTGTCGTACTTCACCGTGCGCCACTTCCTGGTGGCCGGCCGGGAGTCAGCGGCACAGCACCAGACCTTCCTCAACGCCAGCGCCGTCCGCACGTATCTGCAGTCGGGCAACACCGCCTACGTGGGGCTGCTCAGCAACATCGACGCCGGGACCGACGCCCACTCGGTGCTGTTCCACGGCTCCAAGACCTACGACTCCTCCCTCACCGTCACCGCTGCCGCCATCCCCTACCAGCTGCGCGACGTGGTCATCAGCGGCACCGCGGCCACGCAGACCCTCCGCACGCCACAGGGCTCGTCCGAGATCGTGGTCGGGGTCCCGGTCCCCTCCGTGCAGGCTGACTACTTCGACGTGTTCGACCTGTCCGACCTCGACCACACGCTGCGGGTGCTGGCCCTCGCCCTCATTGTCGCCGGCGTCATCACCACCATCTTCGGGATCGCCCTCGGCCGCTTCGCCAGCACGCGCTCGTTGCGGCCGCTGGCCGTCGTGTCCCGCGCCGCCGGCGCCATCGCCGCGGGCGACCTGGATACCCGGCTCGACCTGGAAGCGGCCGACCCGGACCTCGAGGGCTTCACCCACTCGTTCAACGCCATGGTCGACCAGCTGCAGGAGCGGATCGAGCGCGAGGCGCGCTTCAATTCCGACGTGAGCCACGAGCTGCGCTCCCCCCTCACCACCCTGGCCGCATCGGTCGAGGTGCTCGAAGCCGGGCGCGACGATCTCCCGGTGCGTTCCCAGCGCGCCTTGCAGCTCCTGAGCGACGATCTGCGCCGTTTCCAGCGCATGGTGGCAGACCTGCTCGAGATGTCGAGGGCCGACGCCGGTTCCGGCGACCTGTTCGTCGAGGAGGTACGCGTGGCGGAGCTGGTACAGCGCTCGGTCGAGGCCGGGCTCGCGCACATGGACGGCCACGGCAACCGCACGCCCCCGCGGGTGGAGGTCGACCAGACGGTGCGGTCCTGGCGCGTCGGTGTGGACAAGCGCCGCTTCGAGCGGGTGATGGTCAACCTGCTGGAGAACGCCGACCACTACGGCGGCGGGGCCACCCTGGTCGGGGTCGGCGTGGCACCGGAGGACAGCGCGCTGGTCGAGATCACGGTCGACGACGCCGGCCCCGGCATCGACCCCCGCGAGCGCACCAAGGTCTTCGACCGCTTCTACCGCGGGTCGGAATCGGGCCGGCGCGGCACGGGCACCGGGACGGGGCTCGGCCTCGCCCTCGTGGCAGAGCACATGGCAGTCATGCACGGCGCTGTTCGGGTCGACTCCTCCCCCGAAGGAGGTGCCCGCTTCGTCCTGACCCTGCCGGCCGTCGTCGAGGACGACCCCGAGGGCGCAGGCGGAGGGGACCGGTGAGACGCCGCCTGACCGCGCCGGCAGTGGCGGCCCTGGCGGTGGTGGCCGTCCTTTCCGCAGGGTGCGCCATCCCGACCCAGAGCGCGCCCAGCACCATGGCCCCGTCGAAGGTGCCCTTCGACCTCCTGAACCCCCACCCTCCCACCACCACCACGACGACGCAGCCGAAGCCGTCCTCGTACGTCGCCGTCCAGGTCTTCTTCCTCAATGCCGCCAACGCGTTCACGGCGGTGCAGCGCTTCGTGGCGGCGCCGGCCCCGCTGACCGCCGTGCTCGGTGCCCTGCTCGAGGGGCCCAGCAGCTCCGATCCGCCGGGGACCGCGACCGCCATCCCCAGCAACGTCCGGGTGCTGTCGGCCACCAAGCAGGCCGGCATCGTCACCGTGAACATGAACGCCGCCTTCGAGGCGATCACGGGCGAGAGCATCGAGGAGGCGGTGGGCCAGATCGTCGCCACCGTCGCGATCGACCAGGGGGACACGACGGGTGTCCTCTTCCAGATCGAAGGGCAGCACATCAGCGTGCCGATCGCGAACGGCTCCCAGGTGTCGGGGCCCGTCTACCTGATCGATTTCGTGTAGCGGTCCGCCAGCCGGGTACTCAATCGGCCGGCAACGATCAGCCGGCGTCCTCGACGTCGCGGCGCCACGCCACGCGCGGCGCGCCCGACCACAGGTGCTCGAGGTCGTAGTAGTCGCGCGTCTCCTGCAAGAAGACGTGCGCGATGAAATCGCCGTAGTCCATCAGCACCCAGGTGGCGTCCTGCAGTCCCTCGATGCGCACGGGCGTGAGCCCGTGCGACTCCTTCACCCCGCGCTCGATCTCCTCGACCAGTGTCCGCACGTGGCGTGAGTTCTGCGCGCTGGAGATCACGAAGGCGTCGACCACCCCGAAGAGCTCGGTCATTGCGAGTACCACCGTGTCGCGTCCGAGCTTGGCGTCCGCCGACTCCGCGGCGGTGGCCACGGCCGGCGGGAGCTGCACCTGTACGTCCACCTCTGGCGTCAATGCAGCAGCTCCAGCATCCCGACGGTGAAGGCGAAGGCGAAGGCCAGGATGGCGCCGGCCGCCACGGCCCAACGCCGGCGGGAACGTCGCGCCACCATCAGCTCCGCCCGACGATCCACGCGTCGCTGCACCCGGTCGGGTACCACGTTCACACGGGGGCTTTCCGACAGCTCCGTCCACCCGGCCGGCATGGCGCTCATTCAAAGCACAGCGTACAGAGCGCGGCGGCTGATGCAACGGATGACGGCTTCGGGGACCATGCCCTCGACCTGACGGCCCTCCGCCAGAAGGTCACGAACCTCTGAGCTGGACACCGGCACCTGCGGACCGTCGACCCGTTCGGCCCGCCAACCTGGGGGAACGGCCGCCGCGGGGCCGGTCGGCCGGGAGACGACGGCCAGGGTGACCAGCCGCCGGAGGTCCTGGGCGCGGTGCCAGTAATCGAGATCGGGGACAAGGTCGGCTCCCACCACCAGGTACAGGTCCACGGGGTGGACGCCCTCGTCCGCCAGGATCTCCTCGGCGGTGTCCACCGAGTAGCTGGGGCCGCCCCGGTCGATCTCGAGCCGGCTCGCCTCGGCGCCGGGGATCTCGGGCACCATGGCCTCGACCAGAGCGAGGCGGTCCGCCGCGGGCGAGACCGCCCGCTGGCCCGACTTCTGCCAGGGATCGTTGGCGACGACGAGCAGCAGACGGTCGAGCCCGAGTTGCGCGATGACGGCGCGTGCCGCGGCGACGTGCCCGGCGTGGGGCGGGTCGAAGGTGCCGCCGAAGATCCCGATGCGGACCGGGGGAGGGGACTCAGGTGCCGGCAAGTTCGGCGATCACCGGGGCCAGTGCGTCCATCTCCGCCTCGTGCACGACGATGTAGCTGAAGCCGAGCTCCTCCCGGCGGGCGCGCAGCAGTTCCGTGATCTCCTCGACCGTGCCGATGAGCGCGAGCGGCGCGGACCGGAGTTGCTCCGGCGTCAGGTCGAAGAGCGGCGCCAGCGAGGCGACGACCTCGGCGGCGTTCGGGACGACCTGCACTGCCACCGTCCAGCACTGCAGCTCGAGATCTCCGGCGCGCCCCGCCGCCGCGTCCCGGACCCAGCGCACCCGGTCGGTGTACTTCTCGACGAGGGACTCCGCCGCCACCTCGGGGCCGATGTGGCCGGCGTGGAGGCTCGGGACGATGCTCACGATGTCGGCGAACTCCCCGGCCAACGCGAGGACGCGCCGGCTCCCGCCGCCTATCACCAGCGGCGGGCCGCCCGGCGTCGTCGGCACCGGGGTACCGGCGGCGTCGGTGACGCGGTAGTGCTCCCCGGCGAAGGTCGCGCTCCCATCGCGCCACATGGCGCGGATGATGGCGAGACTCTCCGCCAGGCGGGCGACCCGCACCGAGGGCTTGTCCATCGGGATACCCGACTGCTCGTAGTCGGTGGTCATCCAGCCGGCGCCGAGGCCGAACTCGAAGCGGCCGCCGGTGACGATGTCGAGGGTCGCGGCCTCCTTGGCCACGAGAACCGGATGACGGAAGTCGTTGTCGAGGACCAGGGTGCCCACCCGCAGGGTCGTGGTCGCCTCCGCCGCCACGGTGACCGCGACCATGGGGGCCCACTGGTCGTCGAGGTGGTCCGGCACGTAGAGCGTCGAATAGCCCAGGTCCTCCGCCTTCCGCGCCAGATCGCGCCACGCAGCGGGGGATGCCGCACCGGACGCCTGGAGGGCGAAACGGAAGGCGGCCATGGGAGGCGATCCTACGGCGTTAACCTGTTGCGGTGACGAGCCTCGCTGCGACTTCCCCGTGGAGCCCCGCGTCCTGGCGCAAGTTTCCCGCCGCGCAGCAGCCGGAGTGGCCCGACGCGGACGCGCTCAAGAAGGCCGAAGCCCGTCTGGCCACGGTGCCACCGCTCGTCTTCGCCGGCGAGGCGCGTGACCTGACCGAGCAGCTGGCCCAGGTGGCCAACGGCGAGGCCTTCCTCCTGCAGGCGGGCGACTGCGCGGAGTCCTTCGCCGAGTTCAGCGCGGACTCCATCCGGGACAAGCTCAAGATCATCCTGCAGATGGCGGTCGCGCTCACCTACGCGGCCGGCGTGCCGGTGGTGAAGGTGGGGCGTATCGCCGGGCAGTTCGCCAAGCCGCGCTCGGCCGCCACCGAGCGGGTCGGCGACGTGGAGCTGCCGTCCTTCCGCGGCCACATGGTCAACGACGAGGCCTTCGAGGCCGAGGCGCGCCGGCCCGACCCCGGACGCCTGGTGGCCGCGTACCAGCAGTCTGCATCGACGCTCAACCTCCTGCGGGCGTTCACCAAGGGTGGCTTCGCCGACCTCTCCCAGGTGCACCTGTGGAACCAGCAGTTCGTCGCGTCGTCCGGCGAGGGCCAGCGCTACGAGCGCATCGCCTCGGAGATCGACCGCGCCCTGCGCTTCATGGCGGCGTGCGGCATCGACCTCGCGGCCGAGCAGGGGCTGCACCAGGTCGACTTCTTCACGAGCCACGAAGCGCTGATCCTGCCCTACGAGGAGTGCCTCACCCGCGTGGACTCCCTCACCGGCGATTGGTACGACTGCTCGGCCCACATGGTCTGGGTCGGCGACCGCACGCGTCAGCTCGACGGTGCGCACCTTGAGTTCCTGGCGGGTGTCAACAACCCGGTGGGGGTCAAGGTCGGGCCCGACTGCGCCCCCGACGAGGTGGTGGCGCTGTGCGAGCGGTTGAACCCGGACCGCCTGCCGGGCCGCCTGACGCTCATCACCCGCCTCGGATCCGACCGCATCACCGAGCTGCTCCCGGGCATGGTGCGAGCGGTCGAGGCGGAGGGCCACGTCGTCGTGTGGACCTGCGACCCCATGCACGGGAACACGTTCACCAGCGAGGGTGGCCGCAAGACCAGGCGCTTCGACGACATCCTCTCCGAGCTGCGCTCGTTCTTCGACGTCCACCGCGACGAGGGGACCTGGCCCGGGGGCGTCCACGTGGAGCTGACGGGGGACGACGTGACCGAGTGCCTCGGCGGCGCCGAGGAGATCTTCGAGGTGGACCTCGATGCCCGCTACACGACGACCTGCGACCCCAGGCTGAACGCCCGCCAGTCGCTCGACCTCGCCTTCCGCGTCGCGGAATTCCTCAGAACTTGATCCGCCGCCTCGTCCTCGCCCTGCTCGTGACGGCCCTGCCGTTGCTGGCCCTGGTCACCGCGGCGGTCACCGCGACGGCGCCGCCGGCCGCAGCCGGCACGCCGGCCTCCGCCTACTGGTTGGTCGCCTCCGACGGCGGCATCTTCAGCTTCGGCGGCGCCCCGTACTACGGCTCGACCGGCGGCACGGTCCTGAACAAGCCGGTGGTGGGGATGGCCGCCACATCGGACGGCGGCGGCTACTACCTGGTGGCCTCCGACGGGGGCGTGTTCAGCTACGGCGACGCCGCGTTCTACGGCAGCACCGGCAGCATCCACCTCAACCAGCCCGTGGTCGGCATGGCGGTCGTGCCGGGTGGCGGCGGCTACTGGCTCGTCGCCTCCGACGGCGGCATCTTCAGCTACGGCGACGCCGCGTTCTACGGCAGCACCGGCAGCATCCACCTCAACCAGCCCGTGGTCGGCATGGCGGCCACCCCGAGCGGCCAGGGCTACTGGCTGGTGGCCGCCGACGGCGGCATCTTCAGCTACGGCGATGCGAGTTTCCACGGCAGCACGGGCAGCCTCGTGCTCAACAAGCCGATCGTCGGCATGCTGGCCGGTCCGGCCGGCGCCGGCTACTTCCTCGTCGCCTCCGACGGCGGCATCTTCAGCTTCGGCACGGCACCCTTCTACGGCTCGCTCGGCGGCCTGCCCCTCAAGCACCCGATCGTGGCGGCGGCGGCCACGCCGTCCGGCAACGGCTACTGGTTCACCGACACCGCAGGGCTGGTGTCGAACTTCGGGTCCGCCGACTACTACGGGTCCGCGCCCGCGAATCTGTTCCGACCCATCGTCGGGATGGCGGATGCGCCCGGCAGAACCGGTGCCTTCATCGGCTCGACATTCCCATCGGGCTCCTACGGCTACGACATCAGCACGTACCAGTGCAACAGCCTGCCAGGGGGCGACCACCAGATCGGCATCGTGCAGGTGGACGGGAGCTCGTCGGGGAACACCAACCCGTGCCTGCCCACGGAGCTGGCATGGGCCGGCAGCGGGCTCAACCTCTACACCTACCTGACGTACGGCACGTCGACGACCAGCTGAGCCCGGCTGTGGCGGCGACACTTCCTGCAATGCCGGCTACCAGGCGGGGATCTACGCCTACAACGACGCCTTCAACGCCGGAGCCGGCTCCACGGCCACGCCCTGGTGGCTCGACGTCGAGACGGCGAACGCCAACTGGTCGGGGAACCTGAGCGAGAACGAGGCAGTTCGTGCAGGGAGCGCTCAATGCGCTGCACGAGTCCGAGGGCATCGCCGACGTCGGCATCTACGCCAGCCCCGACGTCTGGAACAGCATCGTCGGCGGCTGGCAGCCCAACGTGCCCTACTGGATGGCCGACTACCTGGTCCCGCCGAGCGGACCGGGGTCCTGCGCCGACTATCCGAACTGGGTGACCAAGGGCGACCAGCTCCCCGGCCCACCGCAGCTCGTCCAGTACGACAGCCTGCAGTACGACGAGGACTACGCCTGTTAGCACCCTGCGGGCGGGTCCGGCCGGGTTCGCGGAGCGAGGTCACCACGTGACGGCGGAGGGCCGTCGTCCATGACGGTGCGCTACGAGTGGCGGGCCCCGTTCGACAACGCCGACGTCAACGCACTGCATGCGGCGGGGTTCGACCACGCGGTGCTCGACAGCGACTGGCGGAGCCGGGTCGAGCGGCACAGCCTCGGCTGGGTCTGCGCCTTCGCGGGAGAGCGCCTGATCGGGTTCGTCAACGTCGCCTGGGACGGCGGGGTCCACGCCTTCGTGATCGACACGTTGGTGTCGCCCGAGCACCGCCACGCCGGCGTCGGCCGCGGGCTGTTGGACGTCGTGCAGCGACGAGGCCGCGCCGCCGGCTGCGAATGGCTCCACGTCGACTTCGAGGAGGAGCTGCGGGAGTTCTACGTCGGCGCGTGTGGCTTCGCGCCCACGCCGGCCGGCCTCGTCGCCCTGCGCTGACTCGCCGCCGAGGCTGAGGAGCCTGCTCAGGAGCACCCCGCCAGCAGCGTGCGCAACCGCTCGGCGTTCTCCTCGACCGGCGCAGCGGCGTCGAGGACGAGATCCAGCCCGCCCGGGGCGACCCACGACGAACGCGCCCGCTCAACGTGGTCCCAGTGCAGCTCGTACCAGTCCGGGATCCGCCGCTGCCGGGCTTCGACCCGGGAACGGTGCAGCGCGGCGTCGCGGCACGTGGTCATCACGACGAGAGGTGCCGCACCTTCCTCGGCCGCCACCGCCAGGGTCGCCTCCACCTCGGGCTGCCGGGCCACACCGTCGAGTACCACCGAGGTTCCCAGGCGGACCTGGGAGCGGGCCAGAGCCCACAGCACCGACCAGCCCACGCCACCGTGACCCCGCACCCCCATGGCGTCGAGCGCCTGCTGCATCTCGGGGAACGGCCGCAGGCCGCTCATGACCCAGTCGTGAGCGAGTACGGGCGCCCCCAGGGCCCGGCCGGCCACCTCCGCCATGGTCGACTTCCCCGAACCTTGCAGGCCGGTGATCAGGACCACGAGCACGGCATCCCACCCCCTGCCTCAGACGTCTGGTGGAGGCGTCGCCGCCTCGAATGCAACCTTTGGCCCATGAACCGACCGTCCCGATCCCTTAGCGTGGACATGGTTCGGACGGCACCGGCCCCTGGCCGGCGAAAGGGGTCCCGTGACCATCCAGAGCGTCGCCCTGCGTGCACTGTGGCACCGCGGCATTGTCGCTGCGGTGGTCCTGGTCGCGGCCATCGTGACCGCAAGATCGGCCCGACCGGGCGCCGCTGCCCGCTGAGCGGGTGGCACCGCACCAGGGGCGCCCGGTCGTCCTCACCCGGCCGGCAGCTTCTCCCACACCGACACGTGCGAGAAGCTGTCACTCGTGAACGGCTCGCGGCGCCAACCGCTCCAACGCTCACGCAGACGCATCCCGCCGATGCGGGCCATGAGGTCGAGCTCGGCCGGCCAGACGTAGCGGTACGGCATGCTGAAGGTTTCAGCACGTCCGGCACCGACCCAGTAATGGTGTGAGACCCCACGCTGTGAGGCGACATCGATGGTGTCGAAACCCACTCGATCCGGTGTCACGTTGAACGCCAAGGCCGTCTCCCCTGGCGGCAACCGACGGAGCTGGGGTACCTCCACCTCAACCACGAAGCACCCACCGGGATGGAGATGGCGGCCTACGTTCACGAAGCACTCCACCTGGTCGTCCTGGCTCGTCAGGTTCTCGATCGTGTTGTAGACGAGATAGGCCAGCCGAAAGGTTCCCGGCACCACGGTCGTGGCGAAGTCGCCAATGCTCACGCCGATGTCGGCCGCACCCGGTTTGGCCTGCAGCTGGGCCACCATGTCGGGCGAAAGGTCGATCCCCCGCACTGACACTCCCCGCTCGGCAAGAGGAAGGGCGATGCGACCGGTACCGATGCCCAACTCCAGGGCGGCGCCGTCCCCGGCGAGTTCCGCCAGGAATTCGACCGTCGCCGACACCACGGCCGGATCGAACATGGACGACGAGTCGCGGTCGTAGTTCTCGGCGATCGCCCCGGCGAAGTAGTTCTTCGGCACGGGAATACTGTGCCAGGTCGGCGCGGCCCGGCGCCCGACCGGTCAGGCGGTCTTGACGACCAACACGGCGCAGTCCGCACCGTGCGCCACCGAGTTCGGCACGCTGCCGAGATACCGGCGGGCGCCCTGCATGCCCTTGCTGCCGACGACGATCAGGTCCGCCCCCACCTCGGCCGCCGTGGCGAGGATCACGTCGTCCGCATTGCCCTGCGCCCCGTGCGCCTCGGCGGCGATCCCGTCCCCGAAGCTCTCGATGGCGGCCTGGCCCACGGCCAGTGCCGCTTCCTCGGCCAGAGCGCGCCCGGCCCCGCTGTCGACCAGCTCGCCGCCGGCGGCCGAGCCCATGCCGGACCGCGGAGGGCGAAAGGCCGTCACGATGTGCAGTTCGGAGCCCCACGAACGCGCCAGCTCCGCTGCGGCCTCCACGGCCTTGTCGGCGGTCGGGGATCCGTCCGTGCCGACCACCAGTGTCTTGAACATCGCGTGCACCCCTTTCGTCGGCGACGTCAGCGTACTCGGGTCGCCCGGATCCGCCTCGCTCAGCCGGCCGGCGCACGACGGGCCGCCTGCCCGAAGTCCACCATGTGCGCGGGCGGCTCGGGTGCTGTCATCGCCCGCGTCGACAGCAGCTGCCGGCCGTCATGCCTCCACTTCGCCACGGACATGGAGACGAAGGTCCAGAAGTCGTCCGGCGTCGAGGACGAGCATGCCCGCCGCATTGGCCGTGGCGGGTGGCCCGTTCCACCAGCCCCCCGCCGGCGGGTCCAAGAGGCGCAGGCCAGCGGCGCCGTCCGCTATGTAGGCCGTGGTGAACCGCCCCTGCTTCTCCGCCGGCACGCCGAACGAGGAGTCCGCCATCCCCAACGGCTCGAACACGCGCTCCCGCAGGAAGGTCTCGAGCGGCTGGCCCGTGGCCCGCTCCAGCAGGGATCCCCAGCACCCGTGCGCCCGTGCTGTCGCGCCACCCGGTCTTGGGAGCGTCATGCGCCGGAACGCCGGCGGTACCCTGCATCGGTGGCGGGCTTCGACGACGTCGGGAAGATAGCGGTGTCCCTGCCCGAGGTGACCGAGGGCTCCCGGCACGGCCACCGGACGTGGTTCGTCCGGGGGAAGGCCTTCGTGTGGGAACGCCCGTTCTCGAAGGCCGACCTCAAGCGATTCGGCGACACGCGCCCGCCGGAGGGGCCGATCGTCGCCCTCGCCACGGCCGACCTGGCCGACAAGGAGGCGCTCCTCGCCACGGGCACCAAGGGGTTCTTCACCATCCCGCACTTCGACGGGTACGCGGCCGTCCTCGTGCAGCTGAGGACCGTTGCCAAGAAGCCCCTGCGTGAGGCGATCGAGGATGCCTGGCTTGCCTGTGCGCCCGAGACCCTTGCCCGCAGCTACCTCGACGGCACCTGAGCCTGATCGCCTTCTGTCCTCCGGGGCACCCCGGCCGAGTCGTTGAACCGCAGCAAGACGAAGCGGTCCTCGGAAGGCATCCACTCCCACTCGGTCATGGACGCATGCACAATGCGCACCCAACCTCGCCGATAGACGTCCGGCGACACCCCGAGAAAGGCGATCATCGTCGCCTCGATGACCCCGGCGTGGACAGCGGCCACGACGAGTTCACCCGGATGCTCCTGCATGATCTCGCGCACCGCACGCGAGGCCCGCTCCACGAATCCGGACCAGCTCTCACCACCCGGCGCGATCGGAGCCGTGGGGTCGCTTGTCCCAGTCGGGCACCCCGAATGTCTCGACCATCTCGCTCCACTCCATGCCGTCGCAGTCCCCCGGATGCAACTCGCACAGGTCACAGAGCTCCCGCACCGGACCGAGAGCCGCCGGCCCCGGCCCCACCACGGGCCGCAGCCGCTCCGCCGTCTCGGTGGCCCGTGGGAGCACCGAGGAGTACAGAGCCGTCGCCTGGCGCAGCTCACCGCTCTCGTAGAGGCGATCGGCCAGTGCGGCCACCTGCACACGTCCCAGATTGGTCAGCCCGGTGCAACCCTTCGGCCCGCCGATGATGTGGTTGAGATTGCACTCGGCCTCACCGTGGCGAACCAGCACAATCCGGCTCGCGCCCTGTTCGGGCGGGATGATCCGCAAGACGCCGGCCTCGGCGCGGGCGTCCAACTCGCGCGACCTCTCGCTCGCGTTCTCGCCCTCGGGCGCGTCCCCGCTCACGCCAGGTTTCCGACGAAGTGCTCCAGCTGACGCAGCGTGCGGCATTCCACCACGTCGTCGCAATGGGCGGCGTACTCCCCCACGATGGAGTCGCCCGAGCCCCAGTAGTCACGCGGCTCGGGGTTGAGCCAGTACACCCGGCGCGCCCGCGCCTGCAGATCCTCGACCACCCAGGCCGCCGATGCGTGGTAGTTGTTGCGCGCGTCGCCCAGGATGATGACGCTCGAGCGCGAGGTCACCTGGTCGCCCCAGCGCCGATGGAACTCCGTCAGTGCGTGCCCGTAATCCGAGTGCCCGTCCACCCAGATCACGTCCGCCTCCAGGTTGATGCGGGCCACCGCCTCGGCCGGGTCGACGACACCTTCGAAGAACCGCGTCACCTCGTCGATCCCGTCGACGAAGACGAAGCTGCGCACCTTGGAGAACTGCGACGAAATGGCGTAGACGAGGTGCAGGGTGAAGCGGGCGAAGCTCGCCACCGAGCCCGAAATGTCCGCGATCACGAAGATCTCCGGCTTGGCGGGCCGCGGATGTCTGAAGCGCGGCTCAATCGGCACTCCACCGGTCGACAGAGAACGGCGCACCGTGGCCCGGAAGTCGAGCGGGCCCTTGCGCCCATGGCGGCGCTTGCGGGCCAGGCGCACCGCCAACTTCCGTGACAGGGGCTGGAGCACCCGGTGCAGCGTCGCCAGCTCCTCGCGGGTGGCGTGCATGACGTCAATGTCCTCGGGCAACGGCTTGCGCACCGAGCGCGCCAGCGCCTCCACCCCACGGTCCTCGACCAGGCGCCGGCGGATCTCCGTCTCGACGGAGCGGCGGAACTTGTCGACGCGCGCCTTGAACTCGTCGGCGGCCAGGCGCTCCTCCAGGTCGGTCAGGGCACCACCGGCCGCCCCCGCCTGGGCCTGGGCCATCAGGCGCTCGAGGACAGCATCGAGATCCAGGTTCCGCAACGTGCGGTACAGGTAGTACGTCCCACCCACCGGCCGTCCGGGCTCCATGCCGGCGTAGCGGTCCACCGCGTTGCGGGCCACCATGTTCATGAGCCCGGCGTCGGCCGACAGCAGCGATTTGAAGAGCATTTCCGCCAGCTCCTCGGGGGTCATGCCCTCGCCGCCGCCACCGCCCTGCCACGAGCGCCGCTGCCCCTGCGCGCCGCCCTGCCCGGAGGGATCCTCGCTGTCGGACTCCGCGCCCTCGAGCCCGTCGTCCTGCCCCCCGGCACCCCCGTGCCCGCCGGTCCGCACTGCGAAGTACACCTCGAAGGCCGTCTCGAAGGCCCGCCAGTGCGACGACGACTTCACCAGCGTGGCGGCCAGCGCGTACTTCAGCGCCTCGCGGTCCTCGAGCGGGATGTGCTTCACCGCCTCGGCGGCATCGAGATGCTCGGTCAGCGAGACGGGCAGACCGGAGCGGCGCAGCTCGGTGACGAAGCCGGAGAGGAGGTCGAGCACGGACTCAGCCCTGCGAGGCCGACAGCAGCTCCTTGGAGGCCCGCTCAATGTCGGCTTGATACTTCAAGAGGATGTGCAGCGTGTCCTTGGCGCCGGCGGCGTCGATCGTCTCGACCCCGAGCAGCACGAGCGTGCGGGCCCAGTCGATGGTCTCGGAGACCGAGGGCGCCTTGCGCAGCTCGAGCGTGCGCAGCGAGCGCACGATACGCGCCACCTGGTCGGCCAGCTCCTCGCTGATTCCCGGCACCTTGGTCCGCACGATCTCGCGTTCGCGCTCGAGGTCCGGGTAGTCGATGTGCAGGTAGAGGCAGCGACGCTTGAGCGCCTCGGAGAGCTCGCGGGTGTTGTTCGACGTGAGGAACACCATGGGCAGCTGCGTCGCCCGCACCGTCCCGAGCTCGGGGATCGAGACCTGGTACTCCGAGAGGATCTCGAGCAGCAGCGCCTCCGTCTCGAGCTCGACGCGATCGACCTCGTCGACCAGGAGCACGACGGGCTCGGTGGCGCGGATCGCCTCGAGGAGCGGCCGCGTCAACAAGAAGTCCTCCGAGAAGATGTCCTCCTCCAGCTCGGACCAGCTCGGGCCTTCGTCCTCGCCCTTGCCGTGCTCTCCGGCCTGGATCCGCAGCAGCTGCTTCCGGTAGTTCCACTCGTAGAGCGCCTTGGACTCGTCGAGACCCTCGTAGCACTGCAGGCGGATGAGCCGGGCCCCGGTGAGCTCCGCCACCGACTTGGCCAGCTGCGTCTTGCCCGTTCCGGCCGGGCCCTCGACCAGCACCGGCTTGGCCAGCCGGTCGGCGAGGAACACGACGCCGCTGATCGACTCGTCGGCGAGGTAGCCGACCTGGGCGAGACCGCCCCGCACCGCGTCCAGGGACTCGAA
Organism: uncultured Acidimicrobiaceae bacterium; assembly: GCA_963721585.1. Taxonomy (GTDB): domain Bacteria; phylum Actinomycetota; class Acidimicrobiia; order Acidimicrobiales; family RAAP-2; genus Bog-473. Next base: position 140,435 of record CAVRJN010000008.1, read on the forward strand.
CCGGGGGGGACCGCTCTCGGGCAGGCCCAACGCTGCGTTCCCCTCACTCACCGGCGCACCTGCCCGTCACCACGCACGATCCACTTCAACGTCGTCAGCTCCTTCACTCCCATCGGTCCACGGGCATGCAGCTTCTGGGTGGAGATCCCCACTTCGGCCCCGAGCCCCAGCTCCTCACCGTCGACGAAGCGCGTCGACGCGTTCACCAACACCGCGGCACCGTCGACTTCGGCCACGAAGCGGTCGGCCACGGCCACGTCGGAGGTGACGATCGCCTCGGAGTGGCCCGAGCTGTAACGCGCAATGTGCTCGATCGCCTCGCCCACGTCGTCGACCATTCCGATCGCCACCACCGGTCCCAGGAATTCCGTCTCGAAGTCGCCCTCGAGGGCCGGCACGGCATCGACCACGTAGGCCCGCACCCGCTCGTCGGCCCGGATCTCGACGCCGGCCGCACCGAGCGACTCCGCCAGCCGGGGCAGGAAGTCCGGCGCCACCGACGAGTGGACCAGGATCGTCTCGACCGCATTGCAGACCCCGAAGCGGTGCGTCTTGGCGTTGACGGCCAGCTCGTGCGCCATGGCCAGGTCCGCCGCACCGTCGATGTAGATGTGGCAGTTCCCGTCCCCGTCGAGGACGTAGGGCACGGTGGCGTGCTCGATGAGCGATGCGATCAGCGCCTGCCCGCCGCGTGGGATCAGGCAGTCGATGAAGCCACGCAACCGCATGAACGCGGTGGCCGTCTCGTGGGAGGTGTCCTCCACCAGGGCGACCGCATGTTCGGGCAGACCCGCCTTCACCGCCGCCTGGCGCAACAGCGACGACGATGGCCCGGTTGGAGTCGATCGCCGACGAGGAGCCGCGGAGGAAGGCGGCATTGCCCGCCTTGAGGCAGAGCCCGGCGGCGTCACTCGTGACGTTGGGCCGGTTCTCGTAGATCACCCCGACCACGCCGAGCGGGACCCGCACCCGCGAGACCCGCAGGCCGTTGGGCCGCACCCAACCCTCGGTGATCTCCCCCACGGGGTCAGGCAGGCCCGCCACCTTGCGCAGGCCGGCCGCCATCGCCCGCACGCGGTCCTCCGTCAGGCGCAGCCGGTCCCGGGCCGCCTCAACCATGCCCGGCCGCCTCGGCCCGGTCCAGATCGGCCCGGTTGGCCTCGACCAGCGACGCCCATTCCTGCTCGAGGAGGTCGGCGGCCAACCGCAGTGCGTCGTCGCGGACCGAGCTCGGGGCCCTCGCCACCACCCGGGCAGCCGACCGGACGCGGCCCGCGAGCTGCTCCAACGCGGGCGAGGTCATCGGTTCAGGTTACAAGGACCAGATCGTCACGATGGACGACGACCTGGCTCCGCCGGCCGATCCACTCGGTGGCCCGCTCCGCGTACACCCGGACCAGGCCCTTGGCGAAGACCTCGCCGTCGGGGCCGGAGATCTCCACCGCATCGTCGGGCCGGAAGGTGCCGGTCGCTTCCGTGACTCCGGCCGCCAGGAGCGAGCGCCCGCGGCCGGTGAGCGCCGACCGTGCGCCGTCATCGACCGTGAGGCGCCCGCTCGATCCCAGCGCAAAGGCAATCCACAACTTGCGGGCCGACAGGCGGCTCTCCCGGGCCCGGAACACCGTGCCGACGCCGGGCTCGTCGCCAGGGCCGCCGCCACCACACCCGGACGGCCGGCATCGGCGACCACGGTCTGCACGCCCGACCAGGCGGCGATCTTCGCGGCGGCCAGTTTCGAGGCCATGCCGCCGCTGCCCACGGAGCTGCCGGGGCCGCCGGCCAGGCGCTCGAGTTGCTGGTCGATCTCCACGACCTCTTCGATGAGGGACGCTTCGGTGTCACGGCGAGGATCGGCCGTGAGGAGGCCGGGCGTGTCGGTCAGCAGGACGAGGAGCTGCGCGCCGACCAGATGCGCCACGAGCGCAGCCAACCGGTCGTTGTCACTGAAGCGGATCTCCTCGTCCGCGACGGCATCGTTCTCGTTGACCACCGGGACGACACCCAGAGCGGCAAGGTGGCGCAGTGTCTCCCGTGCGTGCAGGTACTGCGTGCGATGGACGAAGTCGAGCGGTGCCAGCAGCACCTGGCCGGCCAGCACGCCGTGCGGCTCGAAGCCCTCCTGCCACATCCGCATGAGGCGGTGCTGGCCGACGGCCGAAACGGCCTGGAGCACGGCGGGGTCCGACGGCCGCTGTCTGCCGTTGTCGAGCGTCTCCCACCCGACGGCGATCGCGCCGGAAGAGACGACGACGAGGGTGTGGCCTGCAGCGCGCGCGGCAGCCAGCTCCCCGCACAGCCGTCTGACCGTCTCGGTGGTGACCGAGGAGGAGCCGACCTTGACGACAGCGATCACCGGTCCGGGCCCCAGGTGAACGTCATGGCGCCGACCGTGATCTCGTCGCCGTCGTGGGCACCCGCCCGCGCCAGGGCGCGGTCGACCCCGAGGCGCCGCAACCGCCGCACCACTTCGGCCTGCGCTCCTTCGTCGTTGAGGTCGGACAGCGCGACGGCCCGCTCCGCAGCACGGCCCTGGACGACCCACTCCCCCGCCCCGCTCGATGCACGGCGACACCCTCGGGGATTGGCCGGTGCACCACGATGTCGCTCGAGGAAGCCTCCACCGCCTGCAGCCCGCGCCTGTTGCACCAGCGGTGCGAGATGCTCCACCAGGCCCCGGACACCGGTGCCTGCGGCGACCGAGAGCACCATGTCGCACACGCCATCTTCATCGGTGCCCACGTCGCCCTTGCTGCCCACGACGATCGTCGGGCGTTGCAGGAGGTCGGGCTGGTACGCGCCGAGCTCCGAGAGGAGGACGCGCCGCTGCTCGGCCGGAGGGACACCGCCGGCCTCGGGCGCGCCGAGGTCGAGCAGCACGACCAGGACCCGGGCCCGCTCGATGTGGCGCAGGAACTGGTGGCCCAGGCCCTTGCCCTCTGCTGCTCCCTCCACCAGGCCGGGGATGTCGGCCATGACGAACTCCGTGCCGTCGCGGACACCACCGACCCGGACGACGCCGAGGTGCGGCTCGAGGGTCGTGAACGGATAGTCGGCGATTTTCGGCTTCGCCGCCGACACCGCCGAGATCAGCGTCGACTTGCCGGCGTTGGGGAAGCCGACCAGGGCCACGTCGGCCATGAGCTTGAGCTCCATGTCGAGCCAGAACTCCTGGCCCTTCTCCGCCTGCTCGGCGAAGGCGGGGGCGCGGCGGCGGTTCGACAGGAACCGCGCATTCCCACGGCCGCCCTGGCCGCCCTCTGCCACCATGAAGCGGGCGCCCTCGACGGCGAGGTCGCAGACGACGGCGCCGGTGCGCTCACGCACAACCGTGCCGACCGGAACGGGCACGACAAGGTCCTTCCCGCGGGCCCCGTGCCTCTTGGAACCCGAACCGTGTACGCCGTCGGTGGCCCGACGGAAGGGATGGTCACGGAAGCCGAGCAGCGAGGCCTCGTTCACCGAGGCCACGAGCCACACGTCCCCACCGTGACCGCCGTCGCCCCCGTCGGGGCCACCGCGGTCCACATGGGCCTCCCTGCGCCACGACACCGCCCCGGCTCCCCCGTCCCCGGCGCGTGCGTGCAGTTGGGCCTGGTCGACGAAGCCGGGCATGAAGGTCCAGCTTACGGGGCCAGAAGCGAGTCGCCGGGACCCAAGAAGCCGGCGCGACCGCCGCCACGTGGCGGATCGACGTGGCGATCCCGTCCTACGGCGGCCAGGAGTCGGCGGGCCCGCTGGCCCACCTCCGAATCGGGCACGTCCGCCGTCGATCGTGGTGCACCGTCCTTCGACGACGACGTGCGTGCCACCGACCCAGACGTGGGTCACCAGATAGCCGGCTCCCGCCCACACCAGGTGACCGAGGAGCTCGGCATGGCTCAAGGCCGGCGTGAATCGGGCGTCGTCGGTGCGCAACCGGATCAGATCCGCCGGCCGTCCGGCCTCGAGCGCGCCCACGGCGAGACCCGAGCGCCTCTCCACCGCCGCGGGTGGCCAAGCGGAGTGCCGCTGCCGAGCTCAGAACGTCGGGATCGCCTGCGGTGGCACGAGCGAAGATCGACGCCAACCGCATCTCGTCCCAGAGATGGAGGTCGTCGTTGGAGGCCGGCCCGTCGGTGCCCAGGCCGACCCGGACCCCACGGTCGAGCAGCGCACGCAAGGGGGCGATGCCCGAGCCGAGTTTGCCATTGGAGCCGGGGCAATGCGCCACCGCCACATCGTGCTCGGCCAGCAGCGACATGATCCGCATCGTCGAGCCACACTCCGTGCGCGGCCAGCACCCGGCCTTCCAGGACCCCCTCGGACGCCAGCAGCGCCGGCGCGCTCATGCCGTAACGCTCCTGAACGACCCGACACTCGGCCGCCGTCTCGGAAAGGTGGATCTGCAACAACGCATTCGCGCGCCCGTGCCTCGGCCGCGATGGCCCGCAGCCCTTCCGGAGGCACCGTGTAGGCGGCGTGCGGTCCGAAGCCCATCTGGACGAGCTCGTCCCTCCCGCCCGTGGCATCGACCACCGCGCAGGTGTCGGCCAACAGGGCGTCCCAGGTGCTCCCGGGGCCGGCATCGGGCACGTCGAAGATGGCAGGCGTGTACACGGTGCGGATGCCGGCATGGACGCACCGCGTCAAGGACAGCCGTCGGATGGCGGTACTGCTCACACGTCGTGGTGACCCCGTTGCACAGGAGCTCGTGGGCCCCGAGCGACATGCCCCAGTACACGTCCTCGTCCTCGAGCCGTGCCTCGCGCGGCCAGACGGACTCGTACAGCCAGCGCTCGAGGGGGAGTCCGTCGCCCGCGCTGCGTAGGAGGGTCATGGGTGAGTGGCCATGGCAATTGACGAGGCCCGGCATGAGCAGTCCACCAAGCCGCCGGACCTCGGTCCCCGGCCCCGGCGGGACCTGCCAGGGATCACCGACCCACGAGATGACACCGTCGTCGATCTCGACGGCGCCCGGCGCAAGCACCGAGTCAGCACTGTCGACGGTGAAGACGGCGTCGGCCTCGAGCCGCAGGGTCATGGCGCGCCGACGTACAGCCGGTCGGAGAGATCGCGTGAGACCCGGATGGCCTCGCCACCACCTTCCACCGTCACCTCCCCGTTGCCCTGGGGATCACGCTCGCCCACCTCGGCCACGACACCCGGGATGAAGCCCCCCTCATTGAGCAGGGCGAGCGAACCGAGGTTCGATTCGACCTCCTCGCTGATGCGGAAGAGCCGCACCCGTTCACCCGCGTGCGCCTCACCCAACGGCCGCACCGGTGCCGAGGGTGCCGGCGAGTGAGATCCCGGTATCGGATTGCCGTGCGGGCAGGTGGCAGGGTCGCCCAGCAGCTCCACGAGGCGGGCTTCGACCTCGTCGGAGATCACGTGCTCCCAGCGGCCCGCCTCGCGGTGCACCTTGTGCCATTCGAGTCCGATGACATCGACGAGAAGGCGCTCGGCCAGGCGGTGCTTGCGCACGACCTTCTCCGCCAGGGCCTGCCCGCTCTCGGTCAGCGACAGCCGGCGGCCGTCCCGCGCCACATACCCGTCCTCACGCAGACGGTCCAGCATCTCGGAGACGGACGGGGCGGACCGCCCCAGCCGTTCCGCGATGCGAGCCTGAATCACCGGCACGCCCTCCTCCGACAACGACAACATCGTTTCGAGGTACTCCTCGACCGGCGGGTGGTACTCCTGGGGCTGGTGGGCGGTGCCGCCCTTCTCAGTCATGGCAGTGGTCGGAGGACGGCGGCACGTCGAGCGCCGGGTTGCGATCGAAGAATCCGAACGGCAGGAGCGTGAAGCCCGTGTACTCGACCGGCATGACAGGCCAATCTTCGGGCCGGGGGATATGGGTGACGCCGAAGGAGTGCCACAGCACAATGTCGGTGTCGACGATGGGACGGTCCTCCGCTGTCCAGGCCGGCAGACCGGCGTGTCCGCGGTGCTGGTTGGGATAGTCGCCCGCGGCCCGTCGCTCCTCCGGATCGAAGGGGGTAACCCACAAGTTGTGCGACGCAAAGGCGGCGCGACGACCGACACTCGAAGTGGGATCGGCCAGTAACGTCTGCGTGGCACCCGGCAGCAGCTTGTAGGCGGTCGCCTCCCCTACCTTGTTCCGTCGGGACGGGTTGGCAATACGCCAGGTGCGACTGCGTGACGCGTCGACGTCACGCCGAGCCTCCAACTCGCTCTCCAACAGCGTTGCCGTTGTCCCGAAGGCGTTCCCCCACGGATTCTCGAGGCTCCCCGGTGCACCGGTGGGCACGGCGTCGACCTCGTACACCTCGTTGTCAGGGCCGTCGACCTGCATGTCGAGCCGGACGTTGAACAGGTGCTGGTGGTAGGGCGCCGCCAGGCCCGGAGCGATCATGCGGGCGTGCTCGCCCGCATCTCCGTCGACCACGGCCATGGTGGACATGATCCCCGTCAGCTTCACCTCGAGCTGCATGGAGCCGTCGAGGTAGAAGTACCAGTAGAAGCCGTACTCGTAATTGCCCACCGTGGCGATGGAGCTCACCACCAGGCGACGCGACCGCCGCACTTCGCCGCGCCCGGAGACCATGTCGACGTGCTTCCAAAGGATGCCATAGTCCTCTTCGTGCATGCAGATGGCGTTGGTCCGCGTGTGGGGCTTGCCGCGCTCATCGGCGAAGACGTCGTCGAAGTAGCGGATCTCACCGAGGCAGTCGCAGCCGAGGGTCAGTGAGTTCGCCATGCGCCCCAGGCCCCATTCGCCTGCGTCGAACGCGCTCTTCCACGCGTGCATCGGGCCCGGGTGCCCGTAGGGCACCACCATTTCGCTGACCGAGGCCCGGTACACAATGGAGCGGATCCGGCCGCCGTCCTCGTACCCGACCGTCCACAGCACCAGGCCCTCCAGTGGATCCATGCCGATGCGCAGTGACCACTTCTGCCAGCGCACGAGGTTGCCGTCCACCTCGAAGCTCGGACCCTCGGGTTGGACGATCTCCAACGGCTTGAGATCCGTACGCAGCGGCCCGTTGTCTTCGGGGTAGTAGCTCCCGTGCTCGGTGGGAAACGGCACCACGCCCGTGTCCACGACCTCGAGCACCTCGCCCCGACCCATGTCGACGAAGGCCATCAGCCCCTCGAGCGGGCGGGCGTAGCCGTTGTCCTCCTTGCTGTCTCGGAGGTAGGCCAGACAGCGGGTGATGCGCCGACCCTCTTCGTGCCCGAGCCCGAAGGTGCCGGCCGGCCAGGGGTCGATCTGTACCAATGACCGGTCGACCACGCCGCGCCGGTCCAGGGCGGCATTCCACTCGGGATGGTCGTGCAGGGCGGCGAGGACCATGATCGACTCTTCCATCTGGAGTGGCGGCCGGACGTCACGGACGATCTCCCAGCGGTCGATCTCCCCACGGGTCACCGACACGGTGGCTTCCACCACGTTCGCCTCTGGGCCTTCGAGAAGCACCACGCGGAGGCGCCGGTCAACCGCCACGTCCTCACCGGCGTCCACGGCGCGCACCACGTCCTTGGGCGGCTCGAACAGGCCGACGTAGGCGAAGCGAAGGACGTCGTTGGGCACCTCGGACCGGCCGCTGGCGAAGATGATCTCTCGCGCTGCTGTGATCTCGTCCCCGGTGACGGGTGACAACGGGTGCAGGGTGGGGGCAGTCGAGGAGGGCATGTCCGGCTGATGTTACGCGCCGGCCGGTGGTCGACCCCCTACGATCGACCCATGGAGGCCGCCGCTGACCGGGCGGAGCACAGCGCCCGCGAACTCGTCCGGCGCCTGGGGATCGACCACCACGACGTGCTCGTGGTCCTCGGGAGCGGGCTGTCCGGGGCGGCCGAGGCCCTGGGTGCGGGCGAGGAGTCCGTCCCGCTCGACACGCTGCCGTTCTTCCCGCCCTACACGGCAGGCGGGCATCGCGCTCACGCGTGGTCCGTCGATCACGGGGGCGTCCGGCTCCTCATCCTGGGAGGGCGGTGCCACCTCTACGAAGGCCTGACCCCCGGAGAGGTCGTCCATCCGCTGCGGACGGGCATCGCCACCGGATGCCGCACCGTGATCCTCACCGCGGCCGCCGGAGGCATCCGCGACGACCTCGCCACCGGGTCGGTCATGGTCGTGGAGGACCACCTGAACCTGACCGGGCGCAGCCCCCTCATCGGCCCCGACTTCGTCGACATGGCCGACGCCTACTCGCCTCACCTCCGCGCCATCGCCCTGGCGACGGCGGAACCGGCAGCGTCGGTGCTGACCAGCCGCCCGGGTGTCTACGCGCAGCTCCCCGGGCCGCAGTTCGAGACGCCGGCCGAGATCCGGATGCTGCGCACCGCGGGGGCGGACGTCGTGGGCATGTCGATGGCGCTCGAGACCATCGCTGCCCGCCGGGCCGGAGCCGAGGTTCTCGGCCTGGCGCTCGTCACCAACCCTGCCGCGGCCGCACACGAGACGATCCAGTTCGCGGCCATCGCCGAGGTGGGTGCCGCCGCCGTACCCGCCGTGGCTGCGATCGTGCGCCACGCCATAGGCTCTTCGCCATGACCGATCCCGTGGCACCGGCCGGTGTCGACCACGTCGCCATCAACGTCGCCGACGTTCCCAGTGGCGTGGTCTTCTATACCGAAACGATGGGCTTGGTACAGAACCACACGCGTCCGGATTTCGGGTTTCCGGGGGCGTGGCTGGACACCGCGAGCGGGCAGCAGGTGCACCTGATCGAGGCCACGGTGCCCAACAACGTGGGCCAGCACTTCGCCCTCACGTTCGCGGACTTGGGCGCGGCGATCACCGAACTTCGGGCCCGCGGCCTCAAGGTGACGGATCCGGTGGCCGTGGGGACGACAGGTCGCCAGCAGGCGTTCGCGGCAGACCCCTGGGGCAACGGGATCGAGTTACACCAGCGCGCCTGAGCGGGGCGCTGGTACTGCAGTTCAGTCGGTGAGGACGCTGACGTGTCTGCGCCCGCGGCGCTCCCCGAACTTCACGACGCCTTGTGCCGTGGCGAAGAGCGTGTCATCGCCACCGCGACCCACGTTCACGCCGGGGTAGACCTTCGTCCCCCGCTGGCGGACCAGGATGGAGCCGGCGGTCACGGCAGTGCCGTCGAAGCACTTCACGCCGAGGCGCTGTGCGTTGGAGTCGCGTCCGTTGCGGGTGGACCCGCCGCCCTTGGTCTTTGACATGTCTCGAACTCCCGAATCTCAGCCGGCCGCCGTGATGGCGGTGATCTCCAGCGTGGCGTAGTGCTGGCGGTGACCCCACCGGCGACGCTGGTTGGACTTGTTCTTGTAGGTCATGGCGTTGATTTTGGGACCCTTCTCCTCGCCCACGACCTTGGCTGTCACCGATGCGCCGGCCAGCTGCTCAGGCGTTGCCAGCACGGTTGCGCCGTCCACCACGAGGACGGGCTCGAGCGACACCTCCGCGCCGACGGGCTGCCCGAGCAGCTCCACGCGGACCCGCTGGCCTTCGGCCACACGCTCCTGCTTTCCTCCGGACCTGATGACGGCATACATAAGGGCGAGATCCTAGCGCAGGACCGAGTCGTCCAGGGTCACGCCCCGGCCGGCGCAGACCGCGCATTCGGTCGACAGCGTCTCGAGCAGGCCCTCGGAGACCCTCTTCCGGGTCATCTCGACCAGGCCGAGCTCGGAGATGTCAAAGACCTGGGTCCGCGTCTTGTCCCGGGCCAGGGCATTGCGCAGGGCGCCGGCCACCTTGTCCCGGTTCTCCCGGATCTCCATGTCGATGAAATCGATGACGATGATGCCGCCGATGTCCCGGAGGCGGAGCTGGCGCGCCACCTCTTCGGCAGCTTCGAGGTTGTTCCGGTAGACCGTCTCCTCCAGATTGGTCTTCCCGACGTTCTTCCCCGTGTTCACGTCGATGACGGTCAGTGCCTCGGTGCGCTCAATGATCAGCGAGCCACCCGAGGGCAGCCATACCTTGCGGTCGAGCGCCTTGTGCAGCTGCTCGTGCACGTGGTACCGCTCGAAGATGGGCAAACCCTCGACCTCGGGGTCGTAGTACTCGACCCGGTCGGAGAGTTCTGGGCTCACTGCCCGCACGTAATCCCGCACCTGTTCGAACAGCGCCAAATCGTCGATGACCACGCCCCGGTACTCCGGGTTGAGCTCCTCGCGTAGGATCCGGACCGAGAGCTCGGGCTCCCGGTAGAGAAGACCAGGGGCGTCCGACCGCTTGGCCTCGGCCTCAATGATGTTCCACTGCTCGAGCAGGGTCGTGACGTCACGCTGGAGTTCCTCGGCCGAGACGCCCTCAGCCGCCGTCCGCACGATCATGCCGTGGCCGGCGGGCTTGACCTCGTCGATGATGCGGCGCAGCCGGCGCCTCTCGTTGTCACCGAGGCGCTTGGAGATGCCGAATGCGCTCGAATTGGGCACCAAAACGGCAAAGCGGCCCGGCAGCGAGACCTCCTGGGTCAGGCGGGCGCCCTTGGCCCCGATGGGGTTCTTGGTGACCTGGCACAAGATGGTCTGACCCGCCTTGAGCACGTCCTCAATCCGCGGTTGCTGGGAGGCCCCGCCCTCGATGTCGTCCCGGTCGTAGCGCACGTCGCCCCGATAGAGGACGGCGTTCTTGGGGATACCGATATCGACGAAGGCGGCTTCCATGCCGGGCAGGACGTTCTGTACCCGGCCGCGGTAGACGTTGCCGTCGATCTGGTTGGTGTCGTCGGCCGACCGGGAGACGTAGTGCTCCACCAACGAGCGCCCCTCGAGCATGGCGATCTGCGTCATCTCCGGCTGGACGTGGACGCAGACCAGGTAGCGCCCCACCTGCTTCGACTTACGATCCCGGCCGGAGCGACGCCGGCCACGCGAACGCCTGCCGTCGCCTTCGGGCGCTTCGGCCTCCTGCACATCGCTACCGCTCCCCTTGGGAGCGGCCGCCTCGGGCCGCTTGAGCGGCACCACCTGGGCCGCCGCCTTGGGCGGTGGGGGTGCAACGACGGCCGGTGCCGGCCTGGTGTCCCCGATCTTGGGCTTCGGTCTGGGCGCGGCTCGCGGCTCGTCGGGGGGGCTAGTGGTGCCGCTGCCCCCCGGTTGCTCCGGAGGGTGACCCTCCGGGCTCTGGCTGAATTCCGTCTCGGACATGAGGGAAAGCCCTCCTCGCGTGCTGTGTCGCGTCGCCATCGGTCCCGGGCTCGCTCACGGGGAGCGGCTCGAACCGAGCGCCATCGCGTTCGATCCATTGATGCGTTCGACAGGCCCATCCGGGCACCGCAGGGGTGCCCAGGGCCGCTACCAGGTCGCCAGGACGGACACCACGCGGGTGCGTGGCCAATTCCGCCCGGACATGACCGTTGGGGCTGGTCAGGGACAGTGTCCGGATGGCCGGGCGGATGTCGTCATCGATTTGACGACCCTTCCGCTCCCGCCTGACAGTGAGCATGGGAGCAGCGAGCATCTGTTCCATCCGCTCCTGCAGCTCCTCATCCCGCACTCCGAGCACCTCCAGCTCCCAATCGCACGATGCTACCTCCTGTTGGAGCGAACCCTCCGCCTCTCCGATCAGGGCCGCCGCCTGAACGGCTATCCCCTCCGGCAGCAGCGCGCTCAGGGCGGCCGGGAGTTCCGCCACGGGGGTCTCCCCCGGTCTGGCCGCTTCGAGGCGCAGGTCGAGGTACTCGCCGAGGGACTCACATCCCGTGGGCAGTGCCAGGCCGAAGCTGACCAGGGGGTGCGGCACGAATCCCTGCGAGTACGCCAGCGGCAGCCGGCTGCGGCGCAACGCCCGCTCCCACATGCGAGCGACGTCGCGGTGGCTGGTGAACCGGACCTTCCCCCTCTTGGTGAAGCGCAGGCGGAGGCGGCGCTGACCCTCAGGGGACACGGCTGACCAGGCGAACCGGGATCCGGTCCCCGACACTGAGGTCCTGGCCGGTGCCCTGGCTCCCACCGGCCGGCGGGACCGGTGACGCCACCACGTGCTCGAGTCCGAATCCGGTGCAGGCGCCGCAGTCGTAGCACGGGGTCCAGCGGCAGTCCTCGACGGCCACGCTGGCCAGCGCGTCTTGCCAGTCACCCCAGAGGAAGTCACGGTGCAGACCCGCCGAGATGTGATCCCAGGGCAGGGCCTCGTCGGCATCACGGTCTCGATGGCACACCTCGTCGACGCTGAGCCCCTCGGCGGCCAATGCGGCCTCCCACAGGGAGAGGTCGAAGCGCTCCGACCACTCCTGGAAGGTGCCGCCGGCCCGCCAGACACGCTCGATCACGGCGCCCATACGGCGGTCGCCCCGGCTGGCCAGCCCCTCGGCCACGGAGGCAGCGGGCTCGTGCCAGCGGATCGTGAGGCCGCGGGTGCGCCGAGCCTCGTCGCGGAGCAGGGCCACCTTGCGCTCCAGCTCGGCCACCGTGTCCTGGCCGAACCACTGGAACGGCGTGTGCGGCTTCGGCACGAAACCGCCGACGGAGGCGACCACCGTCACCGCCTTGTGGTACTTCCGGCCGATCTCGACGCAGCGCGCACCCAGCTCGGCAATGCCGAGCACGTCCTCGTCGAGCTCAGTGGGCAGGCCGATCAGGAAGTAGAGCTTGACCCGCCGCCAGCCCTGGCTGAAGGCGGCGTCGACGGCACTGTAGAGGTCCTCTTCGGTGATCAGCTTGTTGATCACCGTGCGCATGCGCCACGTGCCACCCTCGGGCGCGAAGGTGAGCCCGGTGCGGCGCACCTTCTGGATCTCCGCGGCCGTGCCCACGGTGAACGCATCCACGCGCAGTGAGGGGAGGCTCACAGAGACCCGCCCCCCGTGCTCGGGGTCATCGACGATGTCGCGCACCGTGTCCTCAATGCCCGAGAAGTCCGCGGACGACAGCGAGGTCAGGGCCACCTCGTCGTGCCCGCTCCACTCCAGGCCGCGCTGCACCATTTCACGCACCTGGGCCGCGGGGCGCTCGCGCACGGGCCGCGTGATCATGCCCGCCTGGCAGAAACGGCAGCCCCGCGTGCAGCCGCGGAACACCTCGACGTTGAGACGGTCGTGGACCACCTCGGTCAGCGGGACGAGCGGCCGGGCCGGGTAGGGCCAATCGGCCAAGTCGGCGATGGTCCGCTTCGCTACCTCGGCGGGCACGCCCGGAGCGATGGGCAGCGTCGAGACCAGGCGCCCGCCCTCGTACGACGCGCGATAGAGCGCGGGCACGTACACCCCCTCCAACCCTGCCAGCGCGTGCAGGAGCGCCGTGCGGTCGCGCTCCTCGGGCGGAGACCCGTCCAACCAGGTTGCGATGACCTCGTTGATCTCTCCGACCACCTCCTCGCCGTCACCGAGGACGAAGGCGTCGACGAAGTCCGCCAGCGGTTCGGGGTTGTAGACGCAGTGGCCGCCCGCGACGACGAGGGCATCGGATCCCCCGCGATCCGCTCCGCGCAGCGGAAGGCCCGCCAGATCCATCATGTTCAGCAGGTTGGTGTAGACGAGCTCGGCCGAGAGGTTGAACGCCAACACGTCGAACGCGGCCGCCGGAAGATGCTGCTCGACGCTGAAGAGCGGGACCGCCGCCGCCCGCATGGCCGCCTCCATGTCTACCCAGGGAGCATAGGCGCGCTCGGCCAGGGCGTCCGGACGTTCGTTGAGGATTTCGTAGAGGATCTGCAGTCCCTGGTTGGGCAATCCGATCTCGTAGGTGTCCGGGTAGAGGAGCAGCCAGGCAACGGCGCCGGGAGAGTGATCGGGACAGACCGACCCCTGCTCACCCCCGATGTATCGGGCCGGTTTGGACACCGTGGGCAGGATGCGCTCGATCTGCGGCCAGAGGGTCTCCATTCCCCGCAACCCTACGGGACGCTCAGCCTCCGCCCGTCGTCGTGGAGGTCGTCGTGCTCGCGCTCGCACCGCCACCCGTCGGAGCCGTCGTGGTGGTGGTGGTCGGCGTTCCCGCCGGGGGGTTGCTCGCCGGCGCCGTCAGGCTGGCCGGGCTGGCCGGCGTCGGCGTCTTGACCGTGGAGGTCTCGGGGTTGGCGAGGATGTAGTCGAAGATGTTGCGCACCAACGGGGCCGCAGCGTCGGCGCCGTAACCACCCTGGTCGATGACGGCGAGCACGACGTACTGGGGGTTGGGATTGGGCCCGAAGGCCACGAACCAGCTGTTCGGCTCCTCCCCCGCCTCGTTCGATGCAGTTCCCGTCTTGCCGGCCAGATTCCACGAGGCCGGAAATCCCTGGAAATCCGCGTAAGCCGTACCGGTCCGGTTCGAGATCACGCCCTCGAATCCCTGCAGCATGGCGCTGTAGGCGGCCGGCGAAATGGTGACGTGCCCGGTCACCTGCGGCTGGAGCTCCTTGATCACCTTGCCGGTACTGGGATCTACGATCTCAGAGGCGACCTGCGGGGCGTAACGGGTGCCGCCGTTGGCGAAGGTCGAGTAGGCCACGGCCTGCTCAATGGGCGTCAGCACCGTCTCGCCTTGACCGAAGGCCATCTCGATGTTGTCGCCGGTGAACCAGGAGGCGGCGTAGGGGAAGGCCTTGGGCGCCTCGGCGTGGAGCTTGGCCCGGGTCAGATAGCTGTCGACCCGCCCTTGGGCCTCGCCGGGGAGGTCGACGCCGGTGATCGTCCCTTCGCCATAGGCGGTCGCCTCGTTCTGAATCGGGGTCGTCCCGAACTTCGACTGCTGTTCCCAGAACATCTCACCCAGGTTGTAGAAGAACGAGTCGCTCGACACTGTCAGCGCCCCGGTGATGTCGTAGACGCCACCGCTGTCACCCGGGTCGTCGTGCAGCGTGCACCCGGTGTCGTTGTTGACACCGGCTGCGGGGCAACCCTGAATTTTGAACGTCCCCGTGTCGTCGTACGGCGTGGTGGGAGAGAGCAGCCCGTCTTGGAGCGCGGCGGTGGCCGTGATGAGCTTGAAGGTCGAGCCCGGCGTGTATTGGCCCTCGATGGCCTCGTTGTTCTCGGCTCCACTCTGTTGGAGCGCGGTGAAGTCGGCCGACGAGATCCCGCCGACCCACTCGTTCAGGTCGTAGGTCGGGTAGGAGGCCATGGCGAGGACCTGACCGTTCTGGGGGTTCATCACGATGGCCGCGCCGTTGGGCGCCGACGGGAGCCGCCCGCCGTCGACTTGGTCGGGCGTCTTGCGGTCAGCCAGGATCTGCGCCTGCAGGTCGTTCTGCACCGCCTGCTGGAGCCCGTTGTCGATGTTGAGCACCACGGTGTCCCCGATCTGCGGTGCCGTGGAGCTCAAGGTGCCCACGACGTTGCCGCTGGCGTCGACCGACAGCGCCTGGCGGCCGGGCACGCCCTTCAGGTACTGCTCGTACTGGGCCTCGATCCCCGACACGCCGATTTGGCTGCCCTGGGTGTAGCCGTCGTTGGGGTGCGCGGCGAGGTAGCTGCCCGTGATGTCACCCACGTATCCAAGGACGTGCGTGGCGGTGGTCCCGCCCTGGGGGTAGGTGCGCTCCGCGACGGTCTGGACAGTGACGCCGGGGTACTCCGACTGGTTCGTCTCGAGGAACTGGACGGTGTCCTGCGACACGCCGACAGCGACGGGCACCGGCTCGTACGGGCTGTACTGGTCGTTGTTGATGGATGCCTGCACCTGCTTCGGTGTCTGACCGACCAGCGCCGCGACCATGCCGACGATGGCCGGGTTCTGCATCGCCTCTGCCCGTGACAACAGGATTTCTTCCTGCGGGGTGTTGCTCACGAGCACGGTGCCGGCGCGGTCGACGATCTCGCCCCGGGGCGCGGCCACGCTCACAACGCGCACCTGGTTGCGCGTCACGGCCGCCGCATAGGTCTTCCCCTCGACCACCTGCAGGGTCCAGAGTCGCAGGACGAGCACGCCGAAGAGGAGCAGCACGACGATCCCGACGATCCGCAAGCGGAGATTGG
Organism: uncultured Acidimicrobiaceae bacterium; assembly: GCA_963721585.1. Classification (GTDB taxonomy): domain Bacteria; phylum Actinomycetota; class Acidimicrobiia; order Acidimicrobiales; family RAAP-2; genus Bog-473. Next base: position 156,262 of record CAVRJN010000008.1, read on the forward strand.
GCCTGGCATCCTCCTCTTCGGGTGAGCCGACGATGGAGGCGACGTTGACGCTCTTGCGGGGCCGCATGCCGCGGTCCGCGGGCATTGCCCCGCCACGCCCCCTGCTTCGCCGGGCGCGTGGACGGCTTGGGGTGGAGCCGGTCGCCGCGGATCGGATGGCGGAGGGTCCGCTTCACCAGGCCCTGCTGTCGGCTTGGGCGGAAACGAGCGAACGGCGATGGCCCTCCCCGGCCAGGGCCCACCGCATCAGCCGGCTGACGGGGAGGACGAGGACCAAGCTCGAGACGCCGATCACCAGGAAGAGGGCGAGAAAGTCCACCTCCACCATCTGACCCTGTCCGAGAATTGCTCCGAGCACGGCGAACAGCATGTCCGCTGCGATGCTGCCCGCGACCGCGGCCACCGGCTTGAGCCAGGTGGCACGGGGGTCCGCCGCCGCCGTCAGGGCGCCCACGGCATAGCCGAGCACGCACCCGACCAGGGCAGACAGTCCGAACGGGGTCGGGAGCACCAGGTCGAACGCCAATCCCGCCCAGAACCCCACGATGGCACCTGTTTCGGGTCCATCGAGCAGAGCGGCCGTGATGGGCAGCAGCCAGAGCAGGTCGGGGTGGGCCCCTCCGATGCGCAGCGCCACCATCACCGTCTGCTGGACCATCAGCACGAAGAAGATCACCAGCGCCAGGCGGACCATGGAGCGCCCGGTCACGTCGACGGCACCCACTGCACGACGTCGACGTAGGCCAGCTGGCTCAAGTCGGCCGCCGGGTCGACGTCGATTGTCTCCTGGCTGGCTCCGGCCGAAGTGTGGAACGTCCGCACGGTGGCCACGGGGATTCCCGGGGGGAAGGACGCCGCATTCAGGCTGCTCGTGAACATGGGCTCGCCCTTTTTCAGCGGGGTGTGCGGTGCCACGAGGTCTGCGGTCATGGTGCTCGACGGACCCTGACCGTCGACGATCCCCAAGAGCTGGTTCCCGAACGTCACGTCGACCTTCGACTGCCCATCGGTGACGAGCTGAACGACGGAGGTGTGGTGGAAGGACTGGATCACCTTCCCGACAAGTCCCCCGGCACCGACGACCGGATAGCCGACGTCGACCCCGTCGGCGCGACCTTTGTCCAGCGTGATCGTGGCGGTGAAGTTGGACGAGTACTCGTCCTGGGTCTGCGCGGTGACGGTCGGAAGCGACTGCAAGAACGGCAGGTTCTCCAATGCGGTGATCTCGCGCAACTGGTTCTTCTCGAACGCCTGCTCCAGCTGCGCCGCCCGCAGCTCCCCGATGGTCCGCTCCAACCGCTCGTTCTGGGCCTGGACGGATCCGTAGTTGAAGGCCCCGGCGAAGAAATTCCCGACGGGGCTGATGATGTCCAGAACACCCTGACGCAAGGGCGCATACACGTCGTTGGCCACCGACTTGACGCCGGACGTCAGGCTGTGGGTCCGTGCGTTTTGGTCGAGCGAGATGAGGGAGAGCGAGAGAACGACGAGAATGACCACCGTCAGGGTGCGGCGGGACCGCCGGGACCGAGGCACCCAGGAGAAACCGGTCGATCGATCAGCGAGTGGAAGTGGTGATCAACACCCGCTTCAGCGCTTCGAACTCCTCCAGGCACTGGCCGCTGCCGATGGCGACGCAGTTCAGGGGGTCCCTGGCCACGACGATGGGCATTCCCGTCTCGTGCTGGAGCCGTGACTCGAGCCCGTGGAGGAGAGCTCCGCCGCCGGTCAGCACGATCCCCTGCTCCATGATGTCCGCCGCCAACTCCGGTGGCGTCCGGTCCAACGTCACCTTGACGGCGTCGATGATGGCGGACACCGGCTCCTCGATCGCTCGCCGGATCTCCTCGGTGGAGACGACGATCGTCTTAGGAAGCCCGCTCACGAGGTCGCGTCCACGGATCTCGGCGTGCAGCTCTTGCTCGAGAGGATAGGCCGACCCGAGCGTGATTTTGATCTCTTCTGCGGTGCGCTCTCCGAGCGCCAGGCTGAACTCCTTCTTCACGAAGGAGACGATGGCCTCGTCGAGCTCGTCACCACCGATCCGCACCGACTGGCTGGTGACGATGCCGCCCAGGGAGATGACGGCGACTTCTGTCGTCCCGCCGCCGATGTCGACCACCATGTTGCCCGTCGGCTCGTGCACCGGGAGGCCCGCCCCGATCGCCGCCGCCATCGGCTCCTCAATGATGTAGGCGCGGCGCGCTCCGCGTACTCGGCCGCCTCCATCACGGCGCGGCGCTCCACCCCGGTGATACCCGACGGCACGCAGATCACCATGCGCGGCTTGGCGAAGCGGCGCTGATGCACGCGGTGGATGAAATAGCGCAGCATCTTCTCGCAGATCTCGAAGTCGGCGATGACGCCGTCCTTGAGCGGCCGGATCGCCTGAATGTTCGACGGCGTACGCCCGATCATCCGCTTCGCCTCGGCCCCCACGGCCAGCGGGCGCCCGTCTTTGATGTCGACGGCGACCACGGACGGCTCGTTGAGGACGATGCCACGGCCGCGGACGTACACCAGCGTGTTGGCGGTTCCGAGGTCGACAGCCATGTCTCGACCAAGGAGGGAAAGGCGATTTTCGGCCATAGTTGGAGCTCTCCCGAGAAATTCCGGATGGCTGCCGGCAAGGGCCGGCATCCGTGATGGTGCGCCCACAGGCTATGGGACTGCGAGGGGGTCCACAAGGCGGACGCACGAATACGCCCATCCGGCCTGCAATTACACCGGCGTTGGCCGGTCGCCGCGGGGTCTGGGCGCTACGCGGGCGCCAAGTCCGGGAAGAAGAGTGCGATTTCCCGGGCCGCCGATTCGAGCGAGTCGGACCCGTGAACGAGGTTCTCGGTCGTCTCGATCCCATAGTCGCCGCGAATGGTTCCCGGAGCTGCCTCGGCCGGATTCGTGGCGCCCACCATCAGCCGCACCACGGCGTAGGTGTCCTTCGGGCCCTCGACGACCATGACAAGAGCGGGCGATCGGGTGATGAAGGCGACCAGGTCGCCGAAGAACGGCCGCTCGGCATGCTCGGCGTAATGGCTCTCGGCAATCTCCTTGGTGACGGTCCGGAGCTCGGCGGCAACCAGACGGAGTTTCTTGCGCTCCAGGCGGCTGACCACCTCGCCGGCCAGGCCCCGCTCAACGCCGTCGGGCTTCACAATGACAAGGGTGCGGTCCACGAAAAGTGGACACTACACAACCCCCGAGCCTCGGTCTGACCGCCTCAACGGCCGGCTTCCTCCCATGGAACCGACGCGGCCAGCGCCTCGGCGCGGGCGGTACCCACGACGTAGAGCGACCCGGCCACCACGACCAGCCCGTCGGCGTCGACCATGCCGCGCGCGACCCGCAGGGCGTCACTGACATCGTGCTCTTCGTAGACGGTCAGTCCGAGTGCGCGGCCCGCCTCGGAGACCGCCGCGACCGGCATTGCGCGCGGTGAGTCCGGCTCGCAGGCGACGATGGCGGCGGCGCCGACCGATGCCAACGGTGCGAGCATGGCCGAGGGGTCACGGCCTGACAGCATCCCCACCACGGCGACGGACGCGCCGTCGACTGCGAACTCCTCTGCGAGCGCGTCGGCCAAGGCCGCCATGCCAGCAGCGTTGTGCGCGCCGTCGACGAGGAGGAGAGGGCGCCGGCCCAGCACCTCGAGGCGACCCGGCACGCGCACGGCGGCCAGCCCTTCCTCCACTACTTCGGCATCGAGCGGATCCCCGAAGAAGGCCTCAACTGCGGCGAGTGCGACCGAGGCGTTGACGCCCTGATGGGCACCGTGCAATGGGACGAGCACGTCCTCGTAGCGGCCTCCCGGCGTCCACAACGTGACCACCCGCCCGCCAACTGCGACCTGGTTGGACTCGCATCCGAAATCACGCCCTGCCACCCACACCGACGCGGCCCCGACCTCGCCGGCACGGCCCGTGATGATGTCGGCCAGATCCGGTGCCATCTCCCCCACGACCACCCTGCTCCCAGGTTCGATGATGCCCGCCTTGTCCGCTGCGATCCCCTCGAGGGTGGGTCCCAGGACGTCTGTGTGATCGAAGCTCACGTTGGTCAGCACCGCCACGTCACCCTGTACGACGTTGGTGCAGTCCCACGTCCCGCCCAGACCCACCTCCACCACCATGGCGTCGACCGCTTCGGTGGAGAACCAAGAGAGAGCGGCAGCGGTGAGCAGCTCAAAGCGGGTCGGGCGCTCGGGCAGCAGTGGCTCGAGGAGGGCCAACTCCGTGAGGACGTTGGTCAGGGATTCCTCGTCGATCGGCTCCCCGTTGTGCGCCAGGCGCTCGGCCACGACGTGCAGGTTCGGGCTCGTGTAGGTGCCCACGGAGAGGCCCTTGGCCATGAGCAGCGAGGTGGCCATGGCCGTCGTCGAACCCTTGCCGTTCGTCCCGGTGACATGGATGGACGGAATCGACTCCTGGGGCTCACCGAGCAGGGAGGTGAGGGACCGCATGCGGTCCAGGGTCGGCACGGCGCGGCGCCGAGGCATGTTCGACTCGAAGTCGACGTGGCTGTCGAGCCACGCCAATGCGCCCGCCAGCCCGTCAAAGGGCAGGGTCACCTGAACGTCCACGGGGACCGGCTCCGGTTTCGGTCAGGACGCAGCGCGGCGCGAACGGGTCGACTTGACCGGCGCACCTCCGAGAGGCACCAACGTCGGAGCCACACGGTCCAGCACCACGGAGCGGTCCACGACGCACTTGCCCACGTCGTCGCGGCTGGGCAGGTCGTACATCACATCCAGCAGGACCTCTTCGAGGATGGCACGCAGTCCCCGCGCACCCGTCCCCCGCAACAGCGCCTGCTCGGCGACCGCCTCGAGCGCGTCGGGCGTGAACTCGAGCTCCACGTTGTCGAGAGCGAACACCCGCTCGTACTGCCGTGTCAACGCGTTCTTCGGCTCGACGAGGATCTGCACCAGTGCATCCTTGAAGAGCGGGGACACGGCACTGACGACCGGCAGGCGCCCGATGAACTCGGGGATGAGGCCGAACTTGATGAGGTCCTCGGGGAGCACGTGGCGAAGGATTTCGCCGTCGTCCCTGTCCTTGCGGTGCACCTCGGCGCGGAAACCGATACCGCGCTTGCCGATGCGGGACTCGATCACCTTGTCGAGCCCGGCGAATGCGCCGCCGCAGATGAACAAGATGTTGGTCGTATCGATCTGGATGAACTCCTGGTGCGGATGCTTGCGGCCACCCTGCGGTGGCACGGAGGCGGTGGTGCCTTCCAGGATCTTCAGGAGCGCCTGCTGCACCCCCTCGCCCGACACGTCCCGCGTGATCGAGGGGTTCTCGCTCTTGCGGGCGATCTTGTCGATCTCGTCGATGTAGATGATGCCCGTCTCGGCTCGCTTCACGTCGTAGTCGGCGGCCTGAATGAGCTTCAGGAGGATGTTCTCCACGTCCTCGCCAACGTAGCCGGCCTCGGTCAGCGCGGTGGCATCCGCGATGGCGAAGGGAACGTTGAGCATGCGGGCGAGCGTCTGGGCCAGCAGGGTCTTGCCACATCCGGTCGGGCCGAGAAGGAGGATGTTCGACTTCGCCAGTTCCACACCGTCGTCGGCCGTGGGTGGGCCCGCCTGCACGCGCTTGTAGTGGTTGTAGACGGCGACGGACAGGATCTTCTTGGCGTATTCCTGGCCGACGACGTAGTCGTTGAGGAAGTCGAAGATCTCGCGCGGCTTGGGCAGGTCCTCGAAGCTCAGCTCCGTGGACTCGTCGCGCTCCTCGGCGATGATGTCATTGCACAGGTCGATGCATTCGTCGCAGATGTAGACGCCGGGACCAGCGATCAGCTTCTTGACCTGTTTCTGCGTCTTCCCGCAGAAACTGCACTTGACGAGATCCCCGCCCTCTCCGAACTTCGCCACCAGATCGCCTCTCCCGTCCGTGCCAGCTCGTCCTACGCGGCGCCGATGGCTTCGAGTGGCGCCACCGTCCGCGCTGTGATGACCTCGTCGATCACACCGTACGTCACTGCCTCTTCCGCCGTCATGATGAAGTCACGATCCGTGTCCTGGGCCACCTTCTCCTGGGTCTGCCCGGTGTCTTCTGCCAACATCCCCGAAAGCAGGTCCCGCATCCGGAGGATCTCCCTGGCCTGGAGCTCGATGTCGCTCGCCTGGCCCTCCACGCCTCCCCACGGCTGGTGCAACAGGACGCGGGCATGGGGAAGGGCGAACCGCTTGCCTTTGGCCCCGGCCGCCAGCAGCACCGCGGCCGCCGAGGCCGCCTGGCCGAAGCAGAAGGTGGAGACGTCGGCCTTGATGAACTTGAGCGTGTCGTAGATGGCGAACAGCGCGGTGATCTCGCCGCCGGGCGAGTTGATGTAGAGGTGGATGTCCTTGTCCGGCTCCTCTGACTCCAAGAACAGCATCTGCGCGCAGACGAGATTGGCCACCGCATCGTCGACAGGAGTGCCCAGAAAGATGATGCGCTCACGGAGCAGCCGTGAATACAGGTCATACGCTCGCTCGCCCCGGTTTGACGACTCGATGACGGTCGGGACCAGATAGTTGTAGGCCTTCATCGGATCCCCCGGACTCTGCATCTTCACTCGCTCTCCTCGTTCTGCTCGACTTCGCCCTCTCCCGAGGCGTCCACCTTGAGGTCGTCCCGTGACATCGGGGTGCCCTCTTCGTCGACGAGTTCCACGTGGTCCAGCAGCCACTCCAGCGCCTTGCCCTTACGCAACTCCGAGCGTACCGCGCCGGTCCGGCCGGCCGTGTCGAGTTGGCGGCGCAATTCGGCCGGGGTGGTTCCCATCCGCTCTGCCATGGTGACTATCTCGGCCAGGAGCTCCTCCTCACTGAGGGTCAACTCCTCTGCCTCGACCAGGGCCCTGAGTGCCAGGTCGGCCTTGACCGCACCCAGGGCGTCCACGCGGACAGCACCCAGGAGCTCGTCCGGCGTGGTGCCGGTGGCCTGGAAGTACTCGGCCAATCCCAGCTTCTGGGCCTCGAGCCGGTGTTGGAGGTCGTGGAGCCGCTCGTTGACCTCGGCATCGACCAGGACCTCGGGCACCACCTCGTCGGTGACCAGCTCGGACAGGGCTTCGATGCTCTTCTGGCGCAGCGCCATCTGACTCTGCATGAGCTTGACGCGGCCGATCCTCGTCTCGATGTCCGAGCGCAACTCGGCCACGGTCGCGAACTCTGAGCTCTCGGCGGCCCACTCGTCGGTGGCCTCGGGGAGCTTCTTGACCTTGACCTCCTTCACGAGGACCCGGAAGGCGACGTTCTCCTCGGGATCGTTCGGATTGGCCGCGTCGAAGGCGAGAATCGCACCGGCCTTGGCACCGTGCAGCTCCGCGTCGAGCTCGGGCACCACCGAGGCCGAGCCGACCTCGTAGAGGTAGTCGTCCACGCCGACCACCTCGGCGCCGGTGGCGTCGTTGCCGTGGAGGTCGATCGTCACGAAATCGCCGTCGATGGCGGGTCGGTCCACCACGTCGAGTTCTGCGTCGTTCTCGCGCAGGCGGTCGAGCTGGCTCTGCACCTCTTCGTCGCCGACGGAGAGTCCGGGCAGCGTGATCTGCAGGCCGTCGTAGCCGGGAATCGCGACGATCGGGCGCACCTGCACGACGGCGTCGAAGGACACCGCGCCACTGTCCTCACCGCCGGTGATGTCGATCTCGGGTTGGGCGATCGGGTCGAGCTCGGTGTCGACCACGGCGCGGGCGTAGAAGTCCGGCAGTGACTCGCGGAGCGCCTCGGCGCGCAGGGCGCCCGCGCCGCCCATGCGGGCCTCGAGCACCTTGCGCGGCACCTTGCCGGGCCGGAAGCCCGGGACCCGCACCTGCTGGGCCAGCGTGCGCACGATGTCGCCGAGCGCTTTATCGAATTCGGGCTCATCCACCTCAACACTCAGGCGGACGAGGTTTCCCTCCATTGGCTCTGCTGTCGCACGTACCACGAGCCGATCACTCTACCGGCCGTCCCGTGGCCGAGGCGCACGGTCCATCGGGGAGGTGCCGTCCGCTCACGCAGGGGCGTCAGAACATGAAGTTCATGGCGCCCAGGACCGACCCGCCCACGGGGCCGTCGCCGTCCACACTGACCGCGCCCGCCGCCTGCAACAGGGCCGACGTGGTCCGGCCGCAGCCGAGGCGCATGAAGTCGATGTTCGAAAGCGAGAGGGTCACCGTCGGCGCCACCTCGTCGCCCGCCGGGCGGCCACGCCCGCCCTCGACGGCGATGGTGAAGGCGCGCGCGTCGTGTCCGGGACCCGTCACGTCGAAACGGACGGCGGTGCCGTCGGCGCACCCCGCCAACTTGGCGACGACGAAGGGCATGGCGCGTTGGATGTGAGCCAGGGAGATCGCCGAGGCGGCGTTCCCGTCCCCGCCCGGACGGTCGAGGGCGCGGCGGACGTCCTCCTCGTGCACCCAGCTGTCGAAGACCCGCACCGTCATGAACTCGGCGTAGGGCACCTCGCCCATCGGGCTGTAGCCGACGGCGGCCCAGTCCTCCTCCGTCAGTGCGTCCAACTGGGCCAGCCGGGTCGTCGTCACCTCGACGAACTCGGCCAGCACCGACGGCCCGGGCAGTGCCCGGCGGACCGCGACGAAGCGTTCGTTGGTGGCCGCGAAGTCGTTCTTCACATGCTCACCCAGTGGTCCGTTCCACTCCGGCACCGGCTCGCCCATGATCGCCCGCTCGATCCCGATGAGGTGGGAGAGCTGATCCTTGACGTCCCAACCGGGGCATTCGGTCGGCAGCGCCCACTCGGTCTCGGAAAGCTGGGAACAGACCTCGGCCAGGGCCCCCCACGTCTCCTCCAGCGCATTTCGGGCCTGCATGCCGCGCCGCCGCCAGTCACCCTTCTGACCTGCACCGTTGTCGCTCACGACGCCGACCCTAGCCTCGGATCGTGCCTGAAATCGCCCGACCATCCCCCAATGTCGGGAACCCCCCCACTACGTTCGACTCCCGTCCAAGGCCATCACCGACCGAAGGAGTTGCCATGGCTAACTACGAGGGGTACTGCGTGAAGTGCCGAGAGAAGCGGGAGTTCGACGGCCAAGAAGTCGAGTTGGCCAACGGGCGCCGCGCCGCACAGGGCACCTGCCCGACGTGTGGCACCAAGATGAACCGGATCCTGGGCAAAGCCAAGGTCTGAACCCATCCCCGGGATGGGCACGCCGGCCGCGGCGAGCGGGCCGCAGGCCGGCGTGAAACGATGTTCGCCGTGCACGACCTGATCATCACTGGCGGGAAGCTCGTCGACGGAACCGGAGCGACGGCGCGTGAAGCCGACGTCGCGGTCGATTCCGGCCGAATCACCGAAGTGGGGACCGTCCAGGGCGGCGCCACCCGGATCCTGGAAGCCGACGGCCTCCTGGTCACCCCGGGGTGGGTCGACGTCCATACCCACTACGACGGCCAGGTCACCTGGGACGCCGAGCTCGCCCCGTCCTCGTGGCACGGCGTCACGACGCTCGTCATGGGCAACTGCGGCGTGGGGTTCGCGCCGGCCCAGCCCGACCGCCACGACTGGCTCATCGGCCTCATGGAAGGCGTCGAGGACATTCCCGGCACGGCACTGGCCGAGGGGATCGAGTGGGAATGGGAGACCTTTCCCGAGTATCTCGACGCGCTGGAACGGCGCCGGTGGACGGTCGACGTCGGTACGCAGGTCCCCCACGCAGCGGTACGGGCCTACGTCATGGGCGAGCGGGGCGCCCGTAACGAGGCGGCCACGGCCGAGGACATCGCGGCCATGCGCACCATTGTGCTGGAAGCCATCCGCGCCGGCGCCCTCGGCTTCTCCACCTCGCGCACCATGGGGCACCGCGCCATCGACGGCGAGCTCGTACCGGGGACCTTCGCGGCCGAAGACGAATTGTTCGGCATCGGTTCCGCGCTGGGCGAAGCCGGTGCCGGCGTTTTCGAGCTGGCGCCGCTGGGCTCGGCCGGCGAGATGCTCGAGGACGCCTGGCAGGAAGTCGACTGGATGCGCCGGCTGTCGGCCGCCATCGACCGCCCCGTGTCCTACGTGCTGCTCCAGGCCGACGACGACCCCGAGCTGTGGCGTAAGCAGCTGGCGGCGTCGCTCGAAGCCTGCGCTGAGGGGGCACGGCTGTTCCCGCAGATCGCGGGGCGCCCGACCGGGATCCTGTCCGGGCACCACACGACGCTGTGCCTCTTCTCCGAGTTCCCGGCCTATGAGGCATTGCGGGCCCGCTGCGGATCGACGGCCGAGCTGGCGACGGCGTTGGCGGACCCCGAGGTGCGGCGGTCGATCGTGTCGTGGACCCCAACCTCCCCGGCCCAGGCCGACGCGATGGCCAAGGCCTACGAGCGCACCTTCATCCTCGGGAACCCGCCCGACTACGAGCCGGGGCCCGAACGGTCACTGGCCGGGGTGGCTGCAGCGAGTGGCCGGTCGCCGCTGGAGGTGGCCTACGACGAGATGGCCCGTGACGGCGGGCAGGGGCTGCTCTACATCCCGATCCTCAACTACGCCACGGGCGACCTCGACCACGTGCGAGAGATGATGCTGCACCCGCAGGGCCTCCTCGGGCTGGCGGACGGCGGCGCCCACACCGGGACGATCTGCGACGCCTCCATGCCCACCTTCATGCTGACGCACTGGACCCGCGACCGGAGCCGGGGCGAGCTGCTCCCGCTCGAGTACGTCGTGAAGAAGCAGACGCACGACACGGCGCGCCTCTACGGCATGGCGGACCGGGGCACGGTGGAGCCCGGCGCGCTCGCCGACTTCAATCTGATCGACTACGACGCCCTCACACTCGGTGCGCCGTTCGTGACCAACGACCTGCCTGCAGGCGGGCGCCGGCTGCTGCAGAAGGCCTCGGGGTACGTGGCCACGATCAAGGCGGGTACCGTCACGTTCGAGCACGGGGAACCGACCGGCGAACTGCCGGGCCGCCTGGTGCGCGGCGCCCGCTGAGCCCGGCCGACCCCGCACTCGACGCTCCCGCCATCCATCCGCCGGCCCTCCGCGGTCGGAGGCCGCGCCGCCCGAGGCCGCGGCACGGCAGACTGCACCCCGTATGGAAGCGCCCCTGACCCAGTACGCGCTCCGGGACGGCGTCCATGTCGGCTACCAGGTCTGGGGCGGCGTGGCGGAGGACTCCGGCGGGGTCGATGTGCTCGAGTTCAACAGCGGCCTCATGATCTCCATCGACGAGACCGTCGACGAGCCCAACTGGCTGCGCTACACGGAGCGGGTGGCGGAGTTCTCCCGCCTGATCCGCTTCGACGCCGGTGGACTCGGACTGTCCGATCCCCTGCCGACGGGCACACAGCCCTCGATCGAAGGCTGGGGGCGCGACGCCCTGGCCGTGATGGACGAGGCCGGGTGCCGCGCGCGCCGTCGTCCTCGCCTCGGCCGGCGGGACCATGGCCGCCGTCTGGTTGGCGGCGACCCATCCCGAGCGTGTGATCTCGCTCATCATCGTCAACGGGACAGCCCGCGTGGGTCAGGCCGCGGACTACGGCTTCGGCGCGTCCGACGAGGACATCGCCATCGGATCTGGAATCGAGGGCTCGCTGACCGAGGACGGCGTCCCACGGGACATCGCCATCTTCGCCCCGAGCCTGGCGCACCGGGTCGGCTTCCAGGAGTGGTGGGGCCGGGCTGCTCGGCGGGGCGCCAGCCCGGCGACCGCGATGGCGTTCAACCTCGTCACCTTCTCGGCCGACCTCCGCTGGTGCCTGCCGTCGATCACCTGCCCGACGCTCGTGTTCGCGCGGCTTGACAGCTACGCCAATCTGAGCCAGCACGGCCGGTATCTCGCCGAGCACATCGCTGACGCCCGGCTCGTCACCACCACGGGGCCCGACATCCTTCCCTGGGCCGGCGAGTTCGACTCCGTCGTCGACGAGATGGAGGAATTCGTCACCGGGTCCCGTGGGGTGCACGCGGCGACGCGCCTGCTCGCCGCCGTGCTCTTCACCGACATCGTGGACTCGACCGTGCGCGCCGCCCAGGTGGGTGACCGGAGCTGGCGCGGTGTCCTCGACGAGTTCGACGTCAACGTGGAGCGTCTCCTGGCGCGCCACGACGGGCTCTTGGTCAAGTCGACCGGCGACGGAATCCTTGCGCGCTTCGTCGCACCGGCCCAGGCGGTGCGTTGCGCCACGGCGATGGTTGCGACCGCCGATAGCTTCGGCCTGCCGCTCCGGGCGGGGCTGCACGCCGGCGAGGTTGAGCTGCGCGGCGACGACATCGGCGGCCTGGCCGTCCACATCGCCTCCCGCGTGTGCGCTCTGGCGGGCCCGGGAGAGGTCCTGGTCACCGGGACGGTCCGGGACCTGGTCGTGGGGTCGGGCATCGTCTTCGACGACCGGGGCCGGCACAACCTCAAGGGCCTGCCGGACGAGTGGCAGGTGCTGGCGGTGGAGCGGGCCTGATGCGGGCCTCGCCGGCTCGTCAGCGTGAGAGCCGGCCCACTAGAAACGAGGCCTGCAGCGCGCTGTTTGAATGGCCACCATGACCCTCTATGCGTTGCGCGACGAACGACCGCGGATTCACCCCGATGCCTACATCCACCCCGAAGCGGTACTCATCGGAGAGGTCCATCTGGGCCCGGGCTCGAGCGTCTGGCCGGGCGCCGTCATCCGTGCCGACAACGGTCCGATCGTCATTGGCGCCAGGACTTCGATTCAGGACGGCGCCGTCATCCATACCCAAGCCGTGCAGCAGACCCGGATCGGAGACGATTGCGTGATCGGGCACCTCGTCCATCTGGAGGGATGCATCATTGAGGACGCTGTGCTGGTCGGTTCGGGCTCCGTCGTCCTCGAAGGAGTGATCTGCCGCTCAGGTTCCCTCGTGGGGGCAGGGGCGGTCGTGTCGCCGGGGACGGAGGTTCCGTCCGGCGCCTTGGCGCTCGGGGTCCCAGCCCGTATCCGTCCGGGGACGGTGACCCGGGATTCGGTGAAGGTCAACGCGGAGGCGTATTCCCAGAGGCATCTGCCCCAGCATCGCGACGGCAGCCACGAAGTGACCCTGAGCGAATGCCTGGAGGGATGATGCCGGCCGAGCAGCGTTGAGGACACCCCAGACGACGGATCCCTCGACCCCCTCCTCAATCATTCCTCGATGGTCATCGGGAACGCGACAGGCTGACCGTCGGGGCTACTGGGAAATCGGCACCCGCCAGGTGAGGACTGTGCCGCCCGCAGGAGCATCGGACACCTCGAATCGACCGTCGAGCTTCTCGGCCCGACGCCGCATATTGGTGAGCCCCCGACCGCCGTCATGACCCTTGCCATCCATGCCCCGCCCGTTGTCGGTGACCACGAGTTCGCAGTGGTTGCCGTTGGCGCTGATGGCGATGCGGGCTTGGGTGGCCCTGGCATGGCGTTCGATGTTGGTCACCGCTTCACGGATCACGGCGAGCAGGTGTTCGGCCACATGCTCGGACACCAACGTGTCGACGGCACCGTCAAAGGAGACCGCTACCTCGAAGCCCACGGCGTCGCGGAGGTCCCCGACGAGAATGGTCACGTCGTCACGGACACCCCGACTCGAACCGGCCATCCCCAGGGCGTAGATCGTGGCTCGCAAGTCCGTGATGATCTCGTCGATCGACCCCACCTGCTTTTGGAGTCCTTCGGAGATCGAAGGGGCAGCGCGGATGGCCAGGCCCTGGAGGCTGAGCCCCACGCCGAAGAGCCGCTGGATCACGTGATCGTGCAGGTCACGGGCCATGCGATCTCGGTCCTCATGGACGGCGGCCACCTGGACTTGTTGGTGGAGCCGGGCATTCTCGATGGCGACACCGGCGGCCAAGGCCAGTGCTTCGACCAGGGCTACATCGTCTTTGGTGAACTCGGACCACCCGATCTTGTCGGTCAGGTACAAGTTCCCGTAGATCTCGTCGCGCACCTTGACCGGGACGCCGAGGAACGACCTCATGGGGGGATGGTTGGGCGGGAAGCCGAAGCTCTCGGGATGATCCTCGATGCGAGATACACGCAATGGCTCCGGATCAACAATGAGGGCGCCCAGCACCCCTTTACCTGTCGGGAGGATACCGATCTGGGCCACCTGATCGGGTGCGAGCCCGAAGGTGACGAACTCGGCCAGCGCGGTCTTGTCGTCGTTGAGCACCCCCACGGCGGCGTAGCGAGCGCCGGTCATGGAGGCTGCCTCTTCGATCACGTGACGCAGCAGCGCTGGAAGCTCGAGGTCCTTCTCGATCAGGAGGACGGCATCGAGGACCCGGCGGAGCCTGGTCGGGTCGTCAATCGAGTGATAGGGCACCGCTCAGGGACCTTCAGCGAGGAAGGCAGGGGGAAAGCAACGTGGGCACGGGTTGCGATGAGGCCAGCCGCCGGTTGCGACGTGGTCGACCGGGATGGCCGGTTCAACCCCCTCATCCGCGTCGGGTTCGGCATCGAACCGGTCTTCACCCCGGGGTATCGGCGATGCCACGAAGAGGCCCTTCGCAGGGTCCGAGGGCGATGCCGGCGGATCGAACAGAACTGTCGACCGGGTGAAGGGCTTACGGGAGCTCACTGCAACCTCCATCAGGACCATCCGGTACCTTTCGGGCGGCTAGCTACTCAACCGTTGCTCGCGACGGTATCCGTCTGCGCCGCCACATGCAAGATGGCTTCCAAACCGGAGCGCCCTGGCCAGGCACCGATGGTGTTGCGTCCGAGCTGACCAACTCACCGCTCGGGAAGGGCTCCGCTCGAAACGACCCGCTCAGCAAAGCGCGCGCACCTTCACATTCCGATGTTGCGACATGGCGAATGAGCAAGGCCTCCTGCAGTCCGCCTACTACAGCGAGATGGCGCCCGGACTTGCGCACCGGCGAGCGCCAGTGCGGGTCACGCAGAACGGTCTGATGGGCGGCGGACCGAAGGACTCTCAACGTCGGAGAGGAACGCCACGATCTCCTTGGTGAGCCGCCCGGGTTGGAGCCGCAGTTCCAACGGTGAGCGTGCCCGGACGAGCGCCGCGTTCGGCATGCGCGCCACGAGGCTGACGGCGTCGTCGAAGGGGTGGATCAGATCGTTGCGGTGGGCCAGCACGAGCGTCGGGACGGCGATGGCGCGACGCTGTTCCTGGGTAGGGGCCACCGGACCGACCAGCACACCGTGCAGCACGGCCGACGTCGTGTCCGGGGACAACGAAAGCGCGTTCAGTGCGCTGTTGAACGGGCCGAACCTCGTCCGGGGGACACGGCTCACCAGCCAAGAGGTGATGTTGAGCACTCGTCGCCCGTAGTGGGCGGCGAGCACCATGGGCACGAACATCATCGCCGCAGCCGGAACGGCCCGCTCCAGCACTGGCATCTCGAGCACCAACGCCCGCACGCGCTCGGGGTAGTGGGCCGCAGCGAACAAGCTGACGTTGGCCCCGAGGGAGATGCCCCCGAGCACAGCCTGCTTGGCTCCGAGGTGGTCGAGCAGGGCAATCACCTGGTCCGCATAGCTGTCGATGCGATAGGTCGATGCATGGGTCGGCTTGTCGCTGCGTCCGTGGCCGAGCAGGTCCAGCAGAGCGACCCGGTACCCCTGCTCGGCGAGGGCCTGGGCGATGCCGCGGTTGAGTTCTGCATCTAGCAGCAGGCCGTGCAGATAGACGACGAGTGGGGCGGTGGACGAGCCGTAGAGGTCGTAGACGAGCCGGTGTCCGTCATGACTGAAGGAGAGGTCGAACTCGACCGGGATGACGCTCACCGGTAGCTCCTGTTCTCACGTCCCGCCCTACTCCGCCCCCCCGAACCCGGGCCCTTGCCGGCTGCACGCCCCGACGCCATGTGTCCCGGTGACGCCCGGCCCGACTCCGTCACCGAGCGGGGTGGGTTCGAAGGCGAGGCGTGCTCAGGGCCGAACTTGGGTCGGCTCCGCAATCGGTCATAGGGGTCGTGGCCCCTCCGCTGGGTGGTGTTCAACGACGGCATCTGATCCTGGGAAGAAGAATCCTTCATGTCCGTCATCGCTCCACCGCACCCGGTAGGGAGGGGCTCCATTCTCACCCTCGTCCGTGAGGATGACCGCCTCACGGACGGGCCGTCCTGTGTGGTGGCCCCTTACGACGATCTTGTCTCCGACGCCAGCGTGCACGCGAAAGCCCCCTTACTCGGCGTAGTCCGACCTCATTGGCCCTCACCTCAAGTCTCGCCACACATGGAGCCGAGGCGGCAGGGCCGAAGGTCCTCTCTGATGACCGTGACGGGCGCCGGGCAAGCCTGGGACTGCCCCTACGCGAAAACGCCCGTCCCACGCACTCACGGGGATCGGGCGCTTTTCTCTCTTTGTACTCCGAGAGCGGACCGTACGGGGAAATGGCAACCAGTGGAGACGTTCTTGCCCTCAGCGTTGCAACGCTCTTGTTTCGAGCCGCTTGCCGTTTCATCGACTGGACCTACCGGGATCTCTACCGGTAAATCCCCGTCCATCCGCTCTCAGGATGGCCCTTCATGTAGACATCGCATAAGCGCCTCCTTCCGGGACCCCCTCGGATCCGCACACCCAGTGTGCGCCCAATGCGCCGCTACTGCCAGAGGACCAATTTCCCATCTGGTCGCTGCAAGACAGATGGTTCCTCCACCTCGAGAAACCTCACCATGTGCCCCCGTTAGCGGGGGCAGGCTTTGGCACCTGGACGCGATCTCGGGACGTTCGTCCCTGTTCGACGCGCTCCCTCCTTGGTATTCTCAAGTTGACGAATCGACAATTAGAGCCCTTCAAGGGGAGGGCAGGACCGATCGGCTGAAGGAGGTCACTATGTGCAGAAACAAGCAGATGCTGGGCCATGACGAGGTCGCCAACTGGCCGCACGCTTCGGGCACTGCACGCCGGAGCGCGCTCTTCGAGGGCGGCGATGGAGCCGAGGCCATGGCCGTCTCACGGGTTCTCGACAGAATGGACGTCGACACGATGTGGTGCCCTGGGCCCGGTGAGGGCCATGGACGTCGCTGCCCACTGGTCGAGACCGGCCACTGCGATCTCCTGGAGAAGGCCGACTTCGTGCTCAACGACCTGGGTACGGCCGATGCCCGTTGTGCTGCCGTGGCTCACGCGGTCGACGAGGCAGTCCATGGTGACAAGCATGTCGCCGTGGTAACCGGATGGCAGCATGCAGAGTCCCTCCGCAGTCGCCTACCGGGCTCCACGGTCGTCGAAGGACCACTGACGACGCAGATCGTCGAGGACGTCGCCCGGTTCCGGTGATGGCGGGAATCGAGGGTTCCTCGTTATTGCGATCGGCGCCCCGCAGTGGTCCGCCCCTTGCGGCGGTGAGAGTCGGCTGGGACGTCAGCCGTTCGCGTTGCCAGCGCTTTGTCCTCAGCCGCCACTTCGGCGACGGTCGCCGACTGTAGCCGTCCCCTCAGCGCTTCGCGTGCCGAGGACCACACCTTATGGAGCGCGCAGACGTCGTCCCAGTGGCATGGTCCACCGCGCAATGCGCATTCACCGGCATCGAGCGGCCCCTCGAGGGATTCGACAACCTCGCAGACGGTGATCGATTCGGGTGGCCGCCCGAGCGCGTAGCCTCCTCTCGGTCCAGATCGCGATGTGACCAGCTTCGAACGCTGGAGGTCTTGAAGGACGATCTGCAGGAACCCGACCGGAATATTCATGGCACTGCCGATCTCCGCGGCTTTGGTCCACTGGCTTTCGGCATTCGCCAGATAGATGAGCGCGCGAAGCCCGTAGTCCGTGCGATTCGTCGGGATCAGCTTCATGGCTCCAAACATCCTAAAGTACCGTGCTAGAGGTTTCGTGCCCGCTCCGGCAACCACCCAACGACCGGGGTCGGTCCCGCGACGACACGCCGGCATCGGGTCCGGGCTTCTCTCGCAACCCGACGTCGGCCGCCCACGTGGGCGCGCTGCGATCGCTTATGCCGAAGCGCCCCTGAGGAGTTCGCGTAGGGGGACGCTGGCACCAGTGCGCAACACGGCGCGCAGGTAGATCCCCGAGGCGACACGGGCCACGACAACCGTGGAGGCGAGGGTCACGAGGACCGAGATGGCGAACTCCCACCACTGGACCTGATCCAGTCCGACCAACACCGGCATGGCGAACGGTGCCGTCGGCGGAAAGTAGGCGAGTGCCGTGACGAACGTGCTCGCGCTTCCCGACGATGCAGCGGTCAGTGCGACGACGTACCCGACGATCATCGGCAGGCTCAGAGGCAGCGCCAGCGTCTGCACCTGGTCCTGACGTTCGGCCATGGAGCCAGCTGCCGCGTAGACCCAGCAGTAGAACGTGTATCCGAGGAGCAGCCAGACAAGTGCTGCTGCGAGCGCAACCGGTTCGGCACCATGCAGCACGTTCGACCCGACCGCTTCGGCCACGATCAGAGCGAAGACGAGAACGGTCGCCGCCTGACCCATCGCCACCAGGCCGATACCCAACACCTTCCCCGAGAGCAGCTGAATGGGGCGCATGGTGGCGAGGAGCACCTCCACGACCCGGCTTGCCTTCTCTTGCATGACCCCCATGAGGATCCAGGTCGTGTATTGGGTCAGCATCAGGAACACGAGGATGACCCCGATCACCGACGCCCCGTTGACCACGTGCGTCTTGGCCGCAGGCTCCAGACTCACCACCGGAGCCGGCTTGGTCGTGCTCAGCTGCTGTACCTGAGCCGCAGTGAGGCCGGCCGCGCTATAGGACTGCTCGACCCCGAGCGCCACAGAGACCGCGTCGACGAGGTTGGACGTATCGGACCCGTCTGTCGGGTGGATCGCCCGTCCGACGACGATCCGGTCTCCGTCGACAACCGCCACATCGAGGCCCCCGCTTCGAAGATCGCTCTCCGCGGCTGACACCGATGCCTGCGGGACGAAATCCACTGTGGTCCCGACGCGGGTCGCCTCGGCTCTCACCAGGCGCTCGACAGCGGCGCGGTCCCCGCCCACGACAGCCACCTTCTCTGCCGACGTCGAGCTCGTGTGGAGCACCGGAATCACGATCGCCCCGGCGACCACCAGGAGGATGATGATCGTCCCGACGCGGAAGATCCGACCGCGCACGCGCTCCCGGATCTCGCGGGCCGCGACCAGCCCGACCGCTCCCGGTGAACGGGTGGACGAGACAGTCCTCCGGCGCAAAGCGCGCGACGGGCCCGCCCCTGCCGCACGCCGCCTGTGGCGCCAGACGCGGAATGCGACGAAGAGGAGCAAGAGGGCTCCCAAGAGGACGAAGTGCGTCACTGCAACGACTCCCGGAACACCTCGGAGAGGCGCCGCCGCCCGAACGAGAACTCAGTCACCCGGCCAGCTGTCATTGCAGCGCGCAGGACGAGATCGCTGTCCACGCCGTCGTCCAGGACGAGCCGCGCCGCACCCGCGGCCACCTCCGACACGGTGACGCCAGGTGCTGCTTGGGCCCAGGCGGCGTCGCGATCGTCCTCCACCCGCACCACCAGGCGCTGGGAGCCAGCGCTCACGAGCTCGTCGACCGTTCCGCTTACGACGAGTCGCCCGTGGTCGATGATGGTGACGTCCTCGCACAGGTCCTCGACCAGGTCGAGCTGATGGCTCGAGAACAACACGCAGCAGCCGGCCCGCGCTTGGTCGACGAGTACGGCACTGATGGCATCGATGCCCGTCGGGTCGAGCCCCGCCAGTGGCTCGTCGAGCACGAGGAGCTCGGGAGTGTGGAGAAGCGCCACCGCGAGCTGCACCCGCTGCTGGTTCCCGTGCGAGAGGGTCTCGACTTTGTCCCGCGACCGGTCGGCGATACCCAACCGATCGAGCCACGACACCGTGGCGGCCGCGGCGTCGGACCGGGAGAGGCCATGCAGGCGGCCGAGGTACTCGATCTGATCGCCCACCTGCATGCCCGGGTAGAGGCCGCGCTCCTCGGGCATGTAGCCGAACCGGCGACGCTCCGCCGGTCCGACCGCCGCCCCATTCCAGGTGACGGAGCCGGACTCGAGGTCGGTCAGACCAAAGATGGCACGCATCGTCGTCGTCTTGCCGGCACCGTTCGGGCCGAGGAAGCCGACCACACGACCCGAGGGTACGCTGAACGTGAGATCGTCCAGGGCCTTGACCGAGCCATATGTGCGGCGCAGCTCGTTGAGTTCGAGCAGTCCACCCATCGGCCAAGGCTAGGAGGTATCAGCGGCGGCGTTTCCCAAAGCCGGCGATGCGTTGCACGCCCGCCTTAGAGGCGTGACCAGGAGCGACGCTCTGAGAGAGGCATCGGCTTCATTTGTGAGCCCTGCCCCCTGCACGGTCGGCGGCCGTGTCGGATGACCCTGCGCACAAGCTCCAGAACGCAATCCACCGGGTCGCCATCGGGATCGTCGCCACCATTGGGCTTGTCATGCTCGGGGCCGCCCTGGCCTGAGCATCATCTGCGACTGGCTCGCTGTAAGGGATGCCCGCAGCCTCGAACTCCGCTCTCAAGTCCAGACCGTCAATAGTCTCGCCAAAGTCGCGTGACCAGCGTTCGCGTGCGGCGGCCTGGGCGGCTGGGTCGAGCTGGTCGTAGTGGACCAAGCTCTTCACACGAGGGCCGAAGCAACCTGTCCTAACCCGAGGCGCTCGCTTGATGGCTCGGTCGCATCGCCGGGAGCGGGCGACTCAGCTCAGGGCGAATGTGACGAGTGCAGAGACGTCATCGGTGCGGTCGGCCTGGACCAGCGCCGCGATGTAGAGCCGCCGCAGGTCCGGTGTCGCCAAGCCCAGGCTGGCGCCCCAAGTAAGGGGGCGCGCACCGAGGTCCTTCGCCAGGTAGCCAGCCGCCAGCCGGCTGTGACGCCCGTTCCCGTTGGGAAACGGGTGGATCGCGACGAGGCGGTGGTGGAACCTGACGGCGATCTCATCGAGCGGGTACGTAGCCATCTCGATCCAGTAGGCGACGTCATCGACCAAGGACCGGACGTTGCCCGTGATCAGGGGCCATTCGCAGCCGATGATCGGGTTGGTCCGCCGGTAGGAACCGGCCCAAGTCCAGACGTCCCCGAACATCGCCTTGTGCATGTCTCGCAGGTAGCTGTCAGTGAGTAGCAATTGGCGCGTCGGTTGGCGGTTCATCATCGCCTTGAGGATGTTCTCTTGCTCGGCGCTGTTGAGGTCTGCGCGCGTGGCGATCCAGGCCGGTTTCAGCCCCAACATGGCGTCGTCGTCGAGGGGCGTATGGCCGTCGCCTACCGCCAAAAGCGGATCGCTCACAGCGCGCTCGTCAGGCGGAGGCCCACAGACCGGGCGCGTCAACGAGGTCATCTGCGATCTCGTCGACTTGGGCCGCCGCGACGGAGGCCTCTGGTTCTTGGTCCTCGAGGCGCATGGTGTGGGAGGCTGCGCCGACCAAGGTCCGCGCCTTGGCCCGGGCCTGCTGACGCACTGCGTCTTCGAGGGGGGCCGCCGGGACGAACACGTAGTGGAGCTCGCAGCCGAGAGCAGCGGCGGCTCGCCGGAGCGTCCCAAGGTGGATCGAGTCGTCTGCTTCGGCGTGCTCGAGCTGACTGACCCGCGACTGGGTCACGCCCATGCGCTGGGCCATCTCCTTGGTCGACATACCCAGAGCGGTGCGGATGGCCCGGATCCACCCCTGTGCAGGCCGGGGCCCCACTTCGGCAGCCACGCCGGCGAGACGGGCGTCGAGCCGGCGGCGGGCGAGGGCTTGTGGACTTCGCATGGGACCTCCCTGTAGGTTTTCCTACTACTTACTTCCGATAATAGTAGCTTACTCTACTGGCTTAGCCAGAGATTCAGTAGGTTTTTCTACTGGATCAGAGTACCTCCGGGGTGCGCCCAGGCGGGTCACATGCCTCCTGAACTCGACATTCAATGCGGCCACCCGGGGCCGCGGACTGAGATCACGTCCTCAGCCTGCCCCGTCGCCATTACGGCTCTGCGTCCAGGACGGCAACCTGAGCGGCCCCTTGGTCGGCCCGCTTCAGTGCCGTCTTGAGGGCCACCCAAAAGAGGGCCTCCCAAAAGACGGACTCGACGAGCGTCAGAGGACTGTCACCGATTGGATCAGCCCCGAGGCCTTGACCGCCTCGACGAAGGGCGTCGCTCGGGAGAGCGGGAGATTGAGGGACCATTCCCAGGTGAGTGGGGACGTGGATCCACCTCCCCCGTTCGATGTCACATTGCTGAAGAACTCGTGGCCTAGCTCGTAACCCAGCTGAGCAAGTTGCGTTCCCGCTACCCCAGGCTTGGCCGTGGCGAGGACGTACGTCGGCGCGTCGGACGGCAGCTGGGACGCTGAGACAACAGACGGTGTTCCCACGGGGTCGAGCCATTGGAGGGCGTCGGAGTACTGACTCACTTGGAGCAGCCCACCGCCGAGGTAGTTGCTGGCGATTGCCGTCAGGGAGTCCGAGTCGTCCAGGCCGCTCACCTCGAGGAGCTGCCCCGAGAGCGGGTCGACGATGATCGTCGTCTGGCCTGAACCCGCGCCTGAGGCGAAGCCCTGGCCGCTATGGCCGTCATGAGTGGACGTCGGCCCCAAAGCGACGACACCCGGAATCAGGGCGATAGCCCTGTAGAGGGCGGAATCGAACTGGGCGCTGGCCCCGGCGACCGGACCGATCAGGATCATGGCCGCACGCTGGAAAGCCAGATTCGGGGCGGCGAGATCCGGGGTCAATTGGTCAAGGGCAGCGATTCCAGTCGTGCTGGCTTCGAGCTCCTCAGCCAGGGCCGTAGGGTCTGTGGGCAGCGAGGACACGTCTATCGCCTCTCCCGCCCCCGTGATGGCATCTGGTGGCGCGGCTCCTCCCCCTTGGAGGCACTGGTAGGCCGTCGCAGGTTGGGGCAGCGTTCGAAGGCCCAGGCCCGTCCAGGCGGCCTGGGCGCTTAATGAGGCGAACTGAGCAGACTGGGCCGTGAGTGCCACACAGGTCTGCCCTGCCGCCGTCGACCACTTCTCGACCGACATCGGAATTACTGCCTGAGCCGCTCCGTTGTTCACGCTTGCGGCAACCGAGAGGTCGGCTCGGGTAAGGAGGAGCTGCCCGTCGCTGAGGCGGGGAATCGATTGGTCGACCACACGGTCGGCGATGAGGCGCAGCTGGGCCACGGCCCCGGCCGGTAGCGCGGGCGTCGTCGGTGGGGCGACGGTCGTTCGGCTTGCCGGCCCATTCGTCCCGGGGTTGAGAGCAACAAACAGCGCTGCTATGAGGGCAGCAGCCGCCAGGCTGGCGACGAGCACCCTCGGGCGTCGCCGCGGCGGCCTGCGGACAGGTCGCACTCTCTGCGGCATCGGTCGTTCGACTTCGAGGTCAATCGCCCGCACCAAGGTGTCCCGCAACGTTCCGAGTTCGTGCTCCGGGTCGACCGTGGCGTCGAGGTAGCTGCGTAGGAGCTGGATTTCCTCGCTCATCGCGAGCCTCCTTCTTCAATCGGCGACAGGGTCGTGTTCGTCGCCAGTTGTTCCCCGCTGGTGTTGAGCAGTTCCCTGAGCTGGCGACGTCCTCTCGCCACGCGCGACTTGACGGTGCCGATCGGGACGTCCAGCGCCCTGGCCATCTCCTCGTAGGTGAGATCAGCTGCCGCCATGAGGAGCAATACCTCCCGATAGCGGTCGTCGAGGAGCGAGAGGGCAGCAGCGACGACGTCCCAACCCGCTTTGGCGTCTATTCCATCGACCACGCCTTCGGCAGGGTCGACCGAAAGCTCAGTCGGCGTCCCCCGCGGCCGCGGTCGTCGTCGGCGGGCCTCGGAGCGGTAGTGGTGCCGCAGGATGTTGGCCGCGATGCCGAGCAGCCAGGGTCGTGCGTCCTCGTAGCGGCGGTCGTAACTGCCTCGAGAACGGAAGGCGGCGACAAATGTCTCCGATACCAAGTCGTCGACGTCGTCGCTGCCGGCTCGCCCGGCCACGAATCGACGCACCACGCGGGCATAGCGATCGAACAGGACGGCGAACGCGCTTGGCTCGTCCCAAGAGGCCACGACCACGTCGACATCGGTCGAGAATGTCCCGCCGTCACGCATCAAGTCACTATTGCCCCGCCGACCTCGGGCTGTTCCCGGACCCCCAACTCATGCTGCGTTGACGCGCCGGATAGCTTTGTTCGGCCTCCCCGAATCGTTCCCCGAAACTCCCCGAAACTCGACGTAGGACGGGGAAACCATTGCGTGGAGGCATTGAAACCGAACAGTGATGACCGGTCCCCAAAAGGCCTGGTCAGCCCGCTAGAATTCTCATCAGCTTCATAGGCATCAAAAACGGGATGTAGCGCAGCTTGGCAGCGCGCCTGCTTTGGGAGCAGGAGGTCCGGGGTTCAAATCCCCGCATCCCGACCACCTGGGTCTCGGCGCATTTCGGCGGGGTCGAGCCAGCCTTTTCCTCGTTCGTCACCCATGTTGCGCAGTCTGGGTCACACTGACGGCGTGACGGAGACCGCAGAGGCCGTGGCCCGGCCCTCCTCGGGCGGCCAGGTTGTTCTCGTGACGCTGGCGGCGGCGCAGTTCCTCATGACCCTGGACAGTTCGGTGATGAACGTCTCCATCGCCACGGTGGCCAAGGACGCCGGGACGACGGTCACCGGAATCCAGTTCGCCATCACGCTCTACACGCTCGTCATGGCGGCGTTCATGATCACGGGCGGCAAGGTCGGCCAGATCATCGGGCGCAAGCGCGCCTTCATGATCGGGTGCGTCGTCTACGGGTGCGGATCGGCCATCACGGCGGCGGCCAGATCCCTCCCCGTCCTCATCGTGGGTTGGTCGGTGCTCGAGGGCCTGGGCGCGGCGCTGATCATGCCCGCCGTCGTCGCGTTGGTGGCGACGAACTTCGGTCGATCCGATCGGCCGAGGGTCTACGGGCTCGTAGCCTCCGCCGGTGCCATCGCCGTGGCGGTCGGGCCGTTGCTCGGCGGGCTGTGCACCACGTATCTCAGCTGGCGCTGGGTCTTCGTCGGCGAGGTCGTCCTCGTGCTCGGCATCCTCGTCCTGTCGAGACGGATCGCCGACTCGCCGGCCGTCCCGGGTGTGCGCCTCGACCCGGTCGGCACGTTGCTGTCGGCCGCCGGCCTAGGGATGGTCGTCTATGGCGTCATCCGCTCCGGTACATGGGGCTTCGTGCGGCCCAAGCCCGATGCGCCCCAGTGGCTGGGCACGTCCCCCGTCGTCTGGCTCCTGCTGGGAGGCGGCGGGGTGCTCCTGGCGTTCGCCTGGTGGGAGAGCAGGCGCCTGCAGCACCACCGGGCCGCTCTCGTCGACCCCCGCATGCTCAAGGTACGCCGGCTGCAGGGAGGCCTGACGTCGTTCTTCTTCCAGTTCCTCCTGCAGTCGGGCCTCTTCTTCGTCATCCCGCTCTTCCTGTCCGTCGCCCTCGGGCTCTCTGCCGTCGCGACGGGAGTGCGGCTCCTCCCGCTCTCCATCACGCTCCTGGCCGGCGCCGCCGGTGTGCCCCGGATCTTCCCCCGCACGTCACCCCGCAGAATCGTGCGGGTCGGATTCAGCCTGCTGTTCCTCGGCATCGTCACGCTCTTGGTCGCACTCGACTCCGGGGCGGGAGCGGAGGTCGTGACCGGGCCGCTCCTCCTGGCCGGGCTCGGGATCGGCACCCTGGCGTCGCAACTCGGCAGCGTCACCGTCTCGGCCCTGCCCGACTCCCAGAGCGGCGAGGTGGGCGGTGTCCAGAACACCGTCACGAACCTCGGCGCGTCCATCGGCACCGCGCTGTCGGGTGCCATTCTGATCGCCGTCCTCACGACGACGTTCCTCGGATCCGTTGCGGCCAACCCCGCCATCCCGAAGGAAATTTCGGCCCGCGCTCAGGTCGAGCTGTCCGCCGGCATCCCCTTCGTGAGCGACGCAGACCTCAAGACGAGCCTGGAGAAGGCGGACGTCCCTCCGGCGACCTCGAGTGCCATCGTCGAAGAGAATTCACAGAGCCGGATCAGCGGGCTGCGGGCCGCGCTGGCGGTGCTCGCCCTCCTGGCCCTGGTCGCCCTGGCTCTCACCAGCCGGCTCCCCACAGTGCAACCCGGGGACGACAAGCCGGAGCCCGAAGAGCTCGTCCTGTCGCCGGCCTGAGCCGATCCCACCGCTCTTTCTTCAGGTTCTCCGGAGCGTGACGCTGCACCAGGCCCGCTTGCGACAGGTGGGACAGGTCATGCGGTGGTCGAAACGCCCCCAGGGGCGCCACACCGCGACCGGGAACTGGAAGATGAGCAGGTCGAGGACGCCGACGCGCGAGGTCTGCCGGCACCGTGCGCACTCCACCGTGAACGAGCCCCGCTCGTCCAAGGGGTTGCCGGACGTCATCGCCAGGCTGTCCGGCTCGGGGAGGGCGCCCGAATAGAGCGCATGCTTTCCGACCGGCAGCGCCACGGTGGTGCCTGAGACGCCCGGCTCGGACTCCCCCGCCGACGGCACCCCGAACAAGGCCCTCTTGCCCAGAGGATCCGGGGCTTTGTCGCTCCGCGAGGCGGTCATGTCGCTCAGGCGGTTTGCATCGCGTCGTAGACGCGCATCGAGAGCGCCCGGTAGGCCACCGCTCCCGGAGACGTCGGTGCGTGTTGCAGCACCGACCGACCAAGTCCCGGAGCCTCCGCGAAGCGCACCGACTTCGGAACAGGCGGCTGGAACAGCGGCAGACCGTACCGGTCCTCGACTTCGGCGAGGACCTGACGGGAATGGGTCGTCCGCGAGTCGAACATCGTCGGAATCACCCCGAGCACCCGCAGCTTCTCGTTGGCGAACTGGCGGACGTCCTCGATCGTCTCGAGCAGCTGCCCGACGCCCCGGTGGCTGAGCGCTTCGCACTGCAGCGGCACAATGACGGCCTCGGCTGCGGTCAGGCCGTTGATCGTCAGCACGCCGAGGGACGGCGGGCAATCGATCAGCACGGCCTGGTAGTCGGCCAGCACCGGCTGCAACGCCTGGGCAAGGACGTGCTCGCGCCCGGTCCGGCTCAGCAGATGGACCTCGGCACCGGCCAGGTCGATGGTCGCCGGGACGAGCGAGAGTCCCGGGACCTCAGGCACGGCTTTGACGACCTCGGACAGCCGGGCCCGGCGGACGAGGACATCGTGCAGGGACGAGTCAAGCCCGTCGGGATCGAAGCCCAGCGAGTATGTCAGGCACGCCTGGGGATCGAGATCCACCACGAGAACCCGGCGACCCTGTTGGGCGAGTGCCACACCCAGGGACTGCACGGTTGTCGTCTTGGCCACGCCGCCCTTCTGATTCGCGACAGCGATGACCTTGACCATCTTGGGAGTCTAGGACCGACCCGGTCACCATTCCCAGGGGCAATCGCGCCGGGAACGGCCGGTCAGCGGTACGCCACCTCCTCGAGACCGACATCGGACACGAGGTTGCCGAGGGCCAGGTTGACATCGTTCAGGTGATATCCCCAGAGGGGACCGAGGGAGGCCGAGACGGTCGGACGCCGGTCGCCGGGGACGGGAGTGGCCGTCACCTGGAGCCAGGACGCGCCATCGCTGCGCCGACACTGCGCGGTGTACAACCCCGGAAAGGTCACCCAGGGTGTCAGCACCCGGACGCCGGGCGTTGGGGTGGTTGCGCTCCAGAAGAAGGGCCGGAGGCTGCCGACCCGGGACGAGAAGGTCACGGGATTGACACAGACGACCTGCTGCGACGAGTTCCCGCCCTGACCCGACTGCAGGCTCACGCCCTGGCCGGCGCGCCCGAAGAGGGCGTTCGCCGGCGGAGGGGAGCCGAAGGAGGAATAGGCGATGACGCAGCCGGTCTGGGAAGCCGAGCCGCACGCCGGGATGTGGCGGAACGTACCACCGACGACGCGGCCGGTCGGGACCTGCACGTTGCCCCCCAGGAGGATGGCGGACACCATGCGCTTGCGCAGGCTCGGCGAAGGATCGACCTGCGTCTGCAGCAGCTTGATCAGCATGGCGGAGCCCTGCGAGTGCCCGATGAAGATGATCGGCCTGCCGTGGTTGTCGTGGGCGAGGTAGTCCTTCCAGGAGGCGAGCAGGCTGCCGTACGCGATGGCCAGCGCTGCCTTCGTCGCCCGGGCCAGACCTGTCACCGTGATCTGGCGGTACACGGGGGCCCACACGCTGCAGCGCTGGGAGAAGCGGGACGCCTGGACGATGGCGGCGGCCCGCTCGGCGGCTTGCACCGTGAGGTCGGCGTTGACGGCTGTCTCGGTCGAGACCGTCGGGTAGACGTAGAAACAGTCGAAACGCGTCGCCGTGGGCGAGGTCGGGGCAAGGGAGGCGCTGGCCGAGCCTTGGCCCGTCACCGCGGTGGCGGCCCGGCTGGTGGCGCAGGGATCCGCCGCCTGGTTGGGGTTGCACAGCCACACCGTGCCCGACGCGGCATGGAGCGGGCGCGTGGCCGACCCCGCGCCGGGCGCTCCCGCCGCCGACAGGCCGGCAGCGATCGCCCCGGCCAGGCACCCGGCCCTGAGCACCCGTGCGGCACGTCCCCTCATGACCCGACACCATAGGAGCGCGTGAACGGGCCCGGGAAGGACTCGAGCACCGGGGCCGGGAGCGGCGGGCCAGCGCATAGTGTCGTGGGGCGCAGCAGGGCGGCGTCGGTCACCGGGACGGGGCCTGACCGTTCCTCGCGCACACCGAAGAACCGGAAGAGAACATGGCCGTCGTCAGCATGAATCAAAAGATCGCCGTCGGCATCGTGTTCGTCTCGGCGATGTTCATGAACATCATGGACATCACGATCGTGAACGTCGCGCTCCCCACAATCGGGCGCGACTTCCACATCGCACCCACCGCCGTCGACGGTGTCGTCATCGCCTACCTGGTGAGCCTGGCCGTCTTCATTCCGGCGTCCGGATGGCTGGGAGACCGCTTCGGCGGCAAACGGGTCCTCCTGACCGCCATCGTCGTTTTCACGATCGGCTCGGCGCTCTGCGGCGTGGCCCAGAACATGACGGAGCTGGTGCTTTTCCGCGTGATCCAGGGTGCGGGCGGCGGCATGATGGCGCCGGTCGGGATGGCCATGCTCTACCGGGTCTTCCCGCCGGCCGAGCGGGTACGCGCAGCCAGCATCTTGACGCTCGGCACGACCGTGGCCCCCGCCGTGGGACCGGTGCTCGGCGGCTTTCTGGTCACGAACTTTTCGTGGCGCTGGGTGTTCTTCGTCAACGTGCCCATCGGGATCCTGGCGGTCGTCTTCGGCGCGCTGGTCTTGGAGAAGGTCGACGCCATCGACGCCGGACGCTTCGATGTGCCAGGTTTCGTCCTCGGCGGCATCGGACTGGGGCTGTTGATGTACGGCATCTCCGAGGGCCCGCTCGAGTCGTGGTCGTCGACCGGGGTCATCTGGACCTGCGTCTGCGGCGCTGTACTGCTGATCACGTTCGTCCTGGTTGAGCTGCACACCACCCGACCGATGGTGGACCTGCACCTGTTGCGGGAACGGCTGTTCCGATCGACCAACTGCGTGATGTTCCTGGCCGCTGCGGCCTTCTTGGGGCTGCTCTATCTCATTCCGCTCTACTTCCAGGACGCCCGCGGCCTCACCGCGCTGCAATCGGGTCTCTCCACATTCCCGGAGGCCTTCGGCGTCATGATCGGCGCACAGTTCGCCAGCCGCCTCATCTACCCGCGCTTCGGACCGCGCCGTCACATCACCGGCGGGCTGGTCGGGCTGGCCGTCTGCATGCTCATCCTGACCCAGATCAGCGTCACCACGAACTTGTGGTTCATCCGTGGCCTCATGTTCGTGCTGGGCTGGATGATGGCCCAGGTGATGGTGCCGAACCAGGCGGCGGCCTTCGCCATGATCAGCCCCGAGTCCATGGGCCGGGCATCCACCTTCTTCAACACCATGCGTCAGGTCGGGAGCGCAATCGGTGTCGCCGTCCTCTCGACCGTGTTGATCAGCGTCGGCACGGCCCACGGCCACGGAAGCTCCGTTTCCCCCGACATCTCCGGCTACCGGTTCGCCTTCTTGACGGCGGCGATCTTCGCCCTGGCTGCCGCGGGCTTCTCCCTCACCATTCATGACGGCGACGCGGCCGAGACAATCGTGCGCCGAGTCCGCCGAGGTGCCACCGCACGACGGGCCGAGATCCCGGTACCCGAGGGCAGCCCGGCGTGACCACGGTGGAAACAGTGTGCGTGTTCTGTGGCTCGAGCGCAGGTTCCGACCCGGCCTTCACGGCGGCCGCCCAGCGGTTCGGCTCCGCGGTCGCCGCACGCGGCATCGAGCTTGTCTACGGCGGCGCCTCGGTAGGCCTGATGGGAGTTGTGGCCGATGCGGCTCTGGCGGCAGGCGGCCGGGCGACGGGCGTGATCACCGAGTCACTGGCCGGCCATGAGATCGCCCACGGCAGCCTCAGCGACCTGCACGTGGTGAGCACCATGCACGAGCGCAAGGCGCTGATGTCCGAGCTGTCGGACGCCTTCGTCATGCTGCCCGGAGGGTTCGGGACCTACGAGGAGTTCATGGAGTCCGTCACCTGGGCGCAGCTCGGGATCCACGACAAGACCTGTGGCATCCTCAACGTGGATGGCTTCTTCGACGACCTGCTCGTCTTCGTGCGCCATGCAGTCGCGCAAGGCTTCGTCAAGGCCCGCCAGGTCGAGGCACTGGTGATCTCCGACGATGTCGAAGAGCTGCTCAGCGGGCTCGTCGGCTCGTCGTCGGATCAGGTCCCGGCCCTGTAGAGGACGCCCGCTCCGCCGCCGACCGTGGTCTCGGCTCAGGCGCCGCCCGGGAGCAACAACACGTCGCGCAGCTCATCGGTTTCGCCCCAGTCGGCGAGGAGCTCGGCCACCGAGGCGTAGGGCTTCTCCGCTCCCGTGGTCTTCTCCAGGAGGGAAAGTGTGTACCCCAGGTTCTCGAAGTACCCGAGGTAGTCCGCCACGGTGGTTCCCGACACGCGACGCAGCATCTCGTCCTTGAGCTCGGTGGTGACGATCGGGCGATCGCGCTCGATGAGGTGCGTGGCACCCTGCACCACCCGACCTTCCGCTCCCTCGACGTCCATCTTCAAGAAGCCGACCGGGCCGTCCACGAGGTCGTCCAGCCGGAAGGTCGGCACCACGTTGCCCGGATGCGAGAGGAGATCCCCCCCTTCGATCAGGCCTCCGTTGGAACCGACATGTGTCGAGTAGTACGCCCAGCCAGTCGCAGTGTCCGCCGCCACCGGGAACAGCTGCACGTTGGTGATGTCGTTCAGTCGCAACGAGGACAGCAGGAGCCTGCAATTCTCGGAGTTCGGCTCAAGGGCGATGACCCGGCCGGACGGCCCCACCAATTTGGAGGCCAACAGCGAGTAGTAGCCGAGGTTGGCACCGACGTCGACCGCCGTCATTCCCGGGGTGCAGTACTTCTCGAAAACGGACGAGAGATGGACCTCGTAGGAACCCGAGAGCAGCCCGGGAGTGACGGCAGCATCGGCGGCGTCGCAGAACAGCTCCACGCCGCCCACCATGCAGCGCACGGCGTCCTCGTTCCCCAGCTGTACCGAGAAAGCCGTCGGCGCGACCTGGTGCTCAATCGTCCCCAGCATCCGGCGGATGGTCGAGACCCGGGCCAGGTCGCCCGTCGCCGCCTCGTCCACGTCCGGGCGGAGCTCTACAGGAAGGGTCGGGTACAACAACTCCACGAGTTGGTCGTAGGTGATGCCCCGCGGAGCCGGCTGCGGCATGGTGCCGCCCAGCTCGTGGACGAGGCGGTCGCGCCACGGCTTGAGCTTCCGCCGTGCGTGCTGCCAGGTGTCGTGCGGCTCGCCCATTTCTGGCAACGGTATCCGCTCACCGGAAGCCCTGATCGCTAGTGCGTCGATGTCCACGACCCAACGGAGGAGCCGCTGTGTCGCTTGCCGATCGGATCGCCGACCAGCCAGACGGTCACGGCCAGCCCCGCCGAGGTCTTCCGGATCGTCAGCGACCCGGCGAAGCACGTCGAGATCGACGGGTCGGGCATGCTGGAAGGAGCACCCGGCGCGCGACGCCTGGAGGCCCCCCGGGGACAGGTTCGAGATGGACATGGACCGAGATGCATTGGGTGATCGGCCGATGGGAAAGTACAAGTCCCTGAACACGGTGACCAGGATCGACCCCGACGAACTCCTCGAATGGAACGTCGGCTCGGCGGAGCGGGGCCCCTACGGCCACGTCTACGGCTGGCAGATCACCGCTCTCGGCCCCGGGCAGACAGAGATCACGAACTACTGCGCATGGCCCGACATCCCCACCTTCGCCCGTCAGCACTTCCCGATCGTCCCCCTGGCCATGCTCGAGAAGTCGGTCGAGAACCTCGCCGCGCTGGTGTCCCGCGACGCCGAGCCGGCGGGCTGAGACCTCGTCCCCGCTTCCGGCGATGCGATCACCGCACTTGTCAGATGAAGGGCCGATGATCGGTTGCGCCGTTTCATCACTGATTGACCGTGCTGATTGACCGTGTGGTGTTCCTGACCAACCTCAACCGGAGCACCACCGGCTACGCCGCCGTGCCGGCCATGTTCTTGATCGCAGCGGGAGATACAGGTACAGCATTTGAGGTCTTCGATTGCGAATTCGCGGCTCCGCCCCATCGCGCACGCTGTTCGTCGAACGTCGCTGTGCCCGGCCGTCGGGAGCCGTCAAAGCCCTGCCACCTGGCGTGTACGTTCCCCCGCCGTCTGGCTCCTTGTGGAGCGTGCGCCGGAGACGTCCCCCTGCCGCTCCATCGTGGGCGAGAGCCTCGACGGCTGATCGTTGACGTCGATGACGTCCCCGGACCGGCAACTGATTCGTCAGGTCGGGCCGCATCCGGCTTCAAGAGGTGCCAGACTTATTCGTGGCTTCATACAGCCCCTCGGTCTGGCATGACTTCTTCGTGGGGACGATCGGAGCGTCGGCGGCGCTGACGGGACTCCTGTTCGTGGCGATCTCGATCAATCTCGAACAGATTCTCAAGTACCCACAGCTACCAGGTCGAGCGGCGGTAACCCTCGGGATACTGGTGAGTGCCCTGGTTGTCTCTGGGTTCGCACTGGCACCAGGGCAAACGAATCGTGCCCTTGGTATCGAGATCGCTGCCGCTGGTGTCGTCGTGGCCACGCAAGCCCTCTGGGTGACTCACGGAAAACAGGGGCC
This sequence comes from uncultured Acidimicrobiaceae bacterium, assembly GCA_963721585.1. GTDB lineage: Bacteria > Actinomycetota > Acidimicrobiia > Acidimicrobiales > RAAP-2 > Bog-473. The sequence goes on from CAVRJN010000008.1 coordinate 189,222, forward strand.
CGACGAGCCGAAGGCCTGGGTGATCGAGCACCTGGTGACCCTGCTGCTCCCGAGCATTGCGCTCATCATCGGAGGCGTCAGCCTGGCCACGGGCGAGGGAGGTGGCCTCTATTGGGTACTGGCCGCCGTTCTTTTCGCGTTCGTCTCGGCGTCGATCAACGGCTGGGTGCTGCTGGTCGAGATCAAGCGGTAGGGACTTCCCCCGCGTCCCGTAGGTCGGGACGACGAGACCCCGGCGAAAGTGCGACTCAGGAACCGCAATCCATCATCAGCGTGGGGAGCGTCCCGCTCGGTCCTCTTGGAGTTCTATGGTGTTCCCGGCCGGATCGTTGATCCAAATCTGCACCGTGCCTGCTCCCTGCACGGCGCGCGTGTAGGGGATCTGGAGATCTTCGAGTTCCGCAACGGCCTCGTCCAGGTCCTCCACGGCGATGCAAAAGTGGTTCCCTGTCGAGTCGATTTCCGTACCCCGGGGCGGAGCGCCGACGACATGTAACTCCTGATCAGCAACCTTGAACCAGTGGCCAGGAATCCCTGGGATCTCGGGGCGTTCCTTTGCGTCCAACCCGAAGAGGTTGCCGTAGAAGGAGACCATTTGGTCCAATGGCGCGTTGTTCCGATTCACCGACACATGGTGAAACCTTGTGACGTTCACTGGTTGCCTCCGCGAGTAGCCCTGCAAGATCGACCCGTTTCACCGGAACCGTACCGCAGACGTCCATCCGCCTGGAGAGGGCCTCCGGCTGAACGAGCGGGATGTCGTGCGGGTTCGAGGTCTCGCGGCCCGAGTACGAGAACGCTCTCGACGGCGGCGGGGGGGCGGGCGCGAACGGATTCGAGCCGTTCAGGGCGAACCGGAACCCACCCCCGGAACTACGTCCAGATGTCGGGGTTCACCCGGAACAGCACACACCACGCGGCGCCCTCGGCAGGACTCGAACCTGCGACCCGCTGATTAGAAGTCAGCCGCTCTATCCAGCTGAGCTACGAGGGCAACGCTTCCCAGCCTGACATAGCTGGTCGGAGGCACGTGAGCATCCTGCCGCAGCGCCCGAGAGGCGCTGGGACATGCCCAAAGGGGTCGGGAGGTGTGCCACACTTGTGCCCCTCGGTGGGCGTAGCTCAGTCGGTTAGAGCGCCAGGTTGTGGTCCTGGAGGTCGGGGGTTCGAGACCCCTCGCTCACCCCCAAGAGGCCGTCTTCCCTCCTGCGGAGGGGTCGGCAGACAGAAGTCGGCGCGGCCAGGGGAGGTTCGGAAGGTGAGTGCTGCGCAAGGTGGCCGGACGGTCCTCGTCACCGGCGCGTCGTCGGGCATCGGCGCCGCGCTGGCCCGCACCCTGGCCGCCCGGGGCGACACGGTGGCGCTCGTGGCCCGGCGGGCCGACCGGCTCGAGGCGGTGCGTGGGGATTGCCTCGCCACGTCGCCGGCATCCGAAATCTGGGCGGCCGACCTCTCGGAACCGGAGGCGGCCGCGCACCTGGCCCTGCAGATCTGGGACCACTACGGCGGGTTCGACGTGCTCGTCAACAACGCCGCCGTCCCGATGCGCCGGCACGTCACCCGCCTGACCATGGTCGAGGTCGAGCGGACCATGCGCATCAACTACTTCTCCCCCGTCGCCATGTCGCTGGCGGTGCTGCCGCGGATGCTCGAGCGCAGCGCCGGCACGATCGTGAACGTCTCGAGTCTCGGCGGGCGGTTGGGGATCACGGCGGAGGCCGCCTACTCGGCTTCGAAGTTCGCGTTGGCCGGCTGGAGCGAATCCATGGTCGTCGACCTCGACGGCACGGGCGTCTCGGTCAAGCTGATCATCCCGGGCGCCATCGACACCGAAATCTGGGACCAGCCCGACAACGACGCCCCGCTCTATGACGGGCCAAAGGAACCGCCGGATGTGATCGCGTCCGGCATCGCCGACGCTATCGACAGCGAACAGTTCGAGCACTACCTGCCCGACATGAAGGCAGTCATCGAGGCCAAGACATCAGACATCGACAGCTTCATTGTGGGCATGCGTGGCCTGGGCGGCCGGGAAGGGACGGAACAGTGAAGGCGTTGCTCTTCGGCGCACCACCGGACAAGGAGGAGGTCCGGCCCACCCCCGAGGACGAGCTGGAGAGGATGCTGGCGGGCATCCCCTTCGGGCTCCACGACATCGACGACGCCCGTCTGGTCCGCCCCGACTGGGTCGTGACCCGGCCGATCCTCTCGGGCATCTGCGGGTCGGACGCCAAGCTCGTGCTGGGCGACTTCAACACCGGCGACATCGACAATCCCATGGCCGCTTTCTCGTCTCTGCCCCATGTCCCTGGGCACGAGGTCGTGGCCGAGGTCGTCGCGCTCGGACCGGAGGCCCGCGGGCTCGACGTCGGGCAGCGCGTCGTCCTCAATCCGTGGTTGACCTGCGCGCCGCGCGGCATCACGCCGCTGTGCCCGCCCTGCCAGGCCGGTGACCTCAACCTGTGCTGGAGCTTTACGAAGGGTGACCTGGGTCCCGGAGTGCATGTGGGCGTCATCACCGGCGCGCCCGGCGCCTGGGCCGAGCTCCTGGCGGCGCACGACTCCATGCTGATCCCGGTCCCCGACGGCATCTCCGACGAGGCGGCTGTCCTGGCCGATCCCTTCTCCGTGTCCTTCCACGCCATTGTGCGGCACCCACCCCCGGTGTCGGGACGGGTGCTCGTCTACGGTGCCGGGGCCCTGGGCCTCACGAGCGTGGCCATCCTCAAGGGCCTCTACCCGGGCGTCGAGGTCGGGGTCGTCGCCCGCTTCGAAGCTCAGCGCGCCATGGCGTTGCGCTTCGGGGCAGACGCCGTCTTCTCGCACGAGCCGCGGCTCCAGCTGGTCGAGGAGCTGGCCGCGTGGTCGGGCGCGGTGCTGCACAACCCTCTGGACGGGCTCCCGGTCACCCATCCGGGGCACATCGACGTCGTCTACGACTCCATCGCCAAGGCCGAGACGCTCGAGGTGGGCGTCCGCGTGCTGGCCGAGCGGGGGCGATTGGTGTACACGGGAGTGGCCACGCCCGAACGATGGGAGTCGACCCCCATCTACTTCAAGGAGATCACCATCGCCGGGTCCAACGCGTTCGGCATGGAGGACTTCGAGGGACGCCGTCTCCACGCCATCGCGCTCTACCTCGAGCTGGTCGGTGACGGCAGGCTCGACATCACGCCCATGCTCACGCACCGCTTCGGGCTCCAGGAGTGGTGGCCCGCCCTCAAGGCCCTGGCCCGCCAGGACCACAGCGGGGCGCTCAAGGTGGCCTTCACCCCCAACGGGTGATGGCGCCGGCCCTGGGTCGGAGTCTTGCTGCAGAAGCCGACGCTCGGGCGCTGTCCCGATCCTGCCCGCCCGGATTCAAAGCGCCGCGATCCTCATCCTCGACCTTTGCGCACTCCCCCCTTCTGATCGGCGAGAGACGCCCACACCTCGCCCGACCTATTTGGATGCGTGTCGGGGTGTGCGCCGACGCCAGCGGGCGATGATCACCAGACCGGATCCCAGCACCAGCGCCGCCATCCCCACCAGCCACTCCTCGGACAGCAGCGCCCCGGTGAAGGCGATCGCCGGCGTGGTGCTCGCCGGGGCCGCGGGGGGAGTCGTGGCGACGGCGGCCGGCAGCGGGGCCGTCGCCGGTGAGGTAACCGGGCCTGCTGCCAGCGTCACACTTCCCGGCACGTACGTCATGGCGTAGTTCGGATCGACGGCGCCGTTGCACGTCGTCGGGTACTTCCCCGCCGTGCTCGAGCTGGTGGCCGTCGTCGAACACGTCGGCAGGGTTGTCAGCGAGGATGCGCTGTCGCCGTTCTGGAAGCCCGAGTACCCCGCAGTGATCGTGGGCGGGGTGCCCCCTTGGGTGAAGGAGCCGCTCGACGCGGTGATGACCAGTGCCGCCTTCCCGACCGTGACCGTGCCGGGAAGGTAGGTGATGGCGTAGTTGGGTGCCGCGGCTCCGGCGCAGGTCGACCCGTACGGACCTGCCGGGCTCGATCCGGTGGCCGTCGTCGATCCCGTCGGCGTCGCGGTCAACACGCTCTCGGTCTGACCATTGACGTAGCCGGTGACGCCGCACATGATGGCCGGCACGGTGCCTCCGTAGGTCAGGGAGCCGCTCGACGCGGTGACCTTCAACGGGGCCGGGTCAACGACACCAGTGCCAGGAGCGTACGTGATGCTGTACGCCGGGTCGGAGGCCCCTGAGCACGTGTTGGCACCAGGGTAGGTGCCGACGACCGTCGAGGCCGTGATCGTCGTCTGGCACGTCGGCGGACTCAACAAGGGAGCGCCGATGGAGGGTGAGTAGACGGGCGTGACCGTCGGAGTGGCTCCGCCGTACATCGATGTCGTGGCTGCAGCGGTGATCAGGAGCGGTGTCGGGGCGGTCACCGAGGTCGTGGTCGTGTTGGTCGGGCACGTCACATCTGCCGCGCAACCCGGACCGCTCCACAACGCCGTGTTGGAAACGGCACCCGTCGGATCTCCGGAGTTGGCCGTCACCTGGAACGTGACCGCCACCGACTCGCCGGAGCCCACGTTGGTCATCGTCCAGTACGCGCTGGACCCGGTCAGCCAGGTCGAACACGCCGTGGGTGGCGTCACCTCCGGGCAGCTGTTCGAGCCCTTCACAAGCGTGGTTCCTGTCGGCGCCGTGTCGCTGATGGTGACGCCGCCGGGCGCTGTGCCGTTGTTGCTTGCCGTCAGTGTGTAGGTGATCGGTGTCGCCGAGCCCGCGTACACGCCCGAAGGTGACGCCGACTTGGTGACCACGAAACTGGCCGCGCCGATGCCGCCGACCGAGCTTCCGGGGCCATTCGCGGAGACCGTCACTTGCACCGATGCACCCTGGCAGGCGTCCTGATTCGCGGTGGTGTTGAGCATGATCAGCGTCAGGCCCGCCGGAAGTCCCTGGGACACGGAGCTGCCGCCGGGCAGACCGCCGGCCACGTAATCGCCGACGCCGACATTCTGCGGCAGGTTCTGGCTCCAGGTCGCCGTCTGCCCGGTCTTCGTCGGACCGTTCACGGTCAGACCCGTCCAGAAGCTTCCCGGACCAGATGTCGGTGCCGAGAGCGCGTAGTCAGCAGCGGTGCATGCAGGATCCCCACCGGTCGCGTAGAGACTCCCAGGAGCATTCATGGTCACGCCGGTGATCGACACCTCGAGCTGGTTCAGAGCCAGCGGGTTGCCCGTGGCGTTCTGGATCGTGGCGTCGATGGTGTCTGCACCCGTCCCCGGGTACAGGGGCCCACCTACGAAGATGGGCGAACTGACCGTGAAGGTCGTCGGGAAACCCGTCGACCCGCTCCCGCTCCCGGAGCCGCCGCCGGAAAACGAAGCCCCCGCCAAACCGAAGGCAGCGGCGCTGAGAGCCAGCCCTGCGGCGACGGCAATCAGCGCGGCCTTCTTGCTCACCAGGCGTCTCACCTGACCCTCCGAAACGGTGCCCGCACGGCGGTCCCGAATGGGTTACCGAACAGCGGGAGCGTGGCACGAACACATCGCATCCGCGTCATGAGCTGACGACGACCGTCAGCGTGAACGGACCGAAGGTCAGCGTCGAAGTGCCCGGAGACCCAAAGAGCGGAACAGGACCCGAACCCGACGCATTGGCCTGGATTGTCACACTCCCGGTGTCCTGGCCGGTCTCGCCGATCGTCGACGCCTGCGTGGCGCTGTACACGATTGGACCTTGGCTGGAGTCCCAGAACGTCACCAAGAAGGAGCCGCTCTGACCGGCTCCGACCCCCGTCACGGTGCAGGTGTCGCTCGCACTGACTGCGCCGCATTTGACCGCCGGGCTGCCGGTGGTTCCGGCGGCAAGCGCGATGCCCAGTCCCGCCGGGCTCGCCGTGATCGTCTCAGACTGAGTACCGGACACGTAGCCCGGGGCGGACGCCGCGAGAGTGGGCGTGCCGGTCGTCGCCGACCCGAACCAGAATGTGGCGCTGCTCTGACCGTTCGGGATGGTCACACTCGTCACCGGTGCCGGTGCGAACTGAGTCGTTCCAAAGGATGCGCCACTCGACGAGCTACTCGACAGATTGACCAACAGGGCGCCGCCGGTTGTGATCGGGTTGCCGGAGCCGGCCTGGCGCCGCACCGTGATCGGGCCGAGGTTCGGAGTGCTCGACGCGGCTCCCGAAACCGCTGGAGAGCTGATCACGAGGGTTTCGGTCGCAATCGTGAGCGTGAACTCCTGGGTGACGTTCGCTCCGATGCCGTTGGAGGCGTTGATGCACACCGTGTAGGTACCGACGGCGTCAGCGCCAGGGGTGCCGGACAGGAGGCCGTCGTCGGAGAAGGTGATGCCTGAGGGCAAGGTGGACGGCGTGCACCCGCTGAACGCTGCGTCCGAGAATGTGGGCGCTGGACTCCCCGACGCAGTTGTCTGGAAGCTGGCCGCGGTGCCTGCGAAGAAGCTCGCCGAATTTGCGCTTGTGATTGCCGGAGTTCCCGGGTCCGCCGGAGCCTGATTCACCGTCAACGTGAACGTCTGGGTCGCCGAGCCGGTGTCGTCACTGGCCTTGATGCAGATCGTGTAACTCCCGACACTCGTCGCTGTCGGCGTTCCCGCCAGTGTTGCGGTGCCGTTGTGATCATCCGTGAGGGTGATGGTGCCGGGAAGCGTCGACGGCGAGCAGCCCGTGAAGCTGACGTCGTCGAGAGTCGGGCTCGAGAACCCCGCCGTGGTCACCGTGAAGGTGCCGGGGCTGCCCACTGCGAACGTGGTGTTGTCGGCGCTGGTAACGGCCTGACCACCGGTCGTTTCCGAGAATTGGGCTGTGGGGGCACTCACCCACAGGGTCCTGACGTCGTAGAAGGCAGCCTCCACCTCGTAGAAATAGGTGGTACCGGCGACCAGACCCGTGTCCGTGCAGGCGGTCGCAGTCGACACCAGAGTTGTCGACTGCCCACACGTCCCACCCGAGACCTTTGCGTACGGTCCTCCCGACGACGTGCTCCGGAGGACGAGATACCCACCGTGCGGAGGCAATCCCGATGATGCCCCCCAGCTCAGCGACAAGCTCGTGGGCGTCGGGCTCGAGGCGCTGCCAGCACCGGGGGTGTTGAGCGTCACCGCCTGTGCCTGCCCGGTCCCGCTGAGCGAGGTCGTGCTGTAGGCGAAGGCCGCGGTGCCCGAAGCGACAATGAATGCGCAGACGAACAGGACGATCGGACTGCGGAAGCGGCGGATGCGGCGGACTTCGGTCCTGACGTGCTTGGGCCTCCACGAGTGGGCGCCGTCTCGGCCCGACCTCGCCGCGCGACCGGCACGATCCCTCCCGGTCTCCTCGGCCGAGCCGGTCGGCTCCGGAGGTGGCGACCCCGGCTCACGACGATTGTCCGGACAGTTTGAGGGTCACCGTGAAGGTCACTCCCTGACACGAACCCGGTGCGTCCGGCGCGAGATCCACGAAGTCCGAAATGGACTGACTCCCGCTCGTGCTCCCGGGACTCACCGTTATCGCCGGCGAGAAGGTGTACGGCAATGCCTGCGCGATGCTCACGTCGACACTGGGGCAAAGTCCGGTGTTGTCGGAAACGACTGTCGCGCCGGAGGCAACCTGGGAAAAGGTGGCGCCGAACAAATTGGCATTGTGCACGGTGAAATAGACGGCGCCGGCGTCACCCGGGAGCAGGTCGGCTGGTCCGGTCGTCGCGACGGCGTCGAGTGTCACCGGGCTTCCAGTCGAGACGTGACCCGTCGCAGGCCCGCCGGAGAAGAAGGCGAAGGCGGCCCCACCGCCGAGGCCCACCACCAGAGCGCCTGCGGCGCCGGCAGCGGGAACGAGCCCCCATCGACGGCTGGCCGCCCTGTGCGCGCCCTGCTGCACGGGGCGGGTCTTACGCGCCCGGGCGTGAGCGGCTCTGCGCGCGGGCGTGGCGGCGCTGAGCTCGACTGCCGAGGGCGAGTGCGAGACGGCGTAGGCCAAAGGAGTGGACTCGGAAGGGGACATGCCCAGGTCCGGCGTGGCGAGGTCCTGACCCTTCATGGCGTGAAGAGCCCGCTGCTCGACTGAGACGTGGAGACCACGCCGCTCGACTGCGAGCAGGGGGTCGTCCTCTTTCACATGGGCGCCCCGCGGCACGAGCGCGAGGACCTGATCCCTCATGACGTGTTCGCCACGCTCGCCTCCGAGCCGGACGACCTCCCCTTCGCCATCCGGCGATCCGGCGGTCTGGGGGGCGTTCACACACGCCACCGCGGGAACCGTGGCCGCGGGGGTCCGGTTCATCCGCATCTGGCCCGGCGCATCCGTGCCGCCCCGGCGCCTCATGGCCTCACCACTTCGGCGACGACGTGCGGCGCCGTCACCGACGTTGGTGGTGCGAACGGAAGGACGATCACCATCGACGAGAAGCCAATGACGGAAGCAGCGATAGTCGGTGGCATCGTGCGCGACGGTGCCACCCCCCTCGAGTCCCTGTCCCGCTCTGGCTTCATCCACTCGCCCTCTCTACGGCAATGGACGGGACCTGCGAAGGCCTCAGGGGAGCCGTCTCCCCGCCGTCCCTCGCCGGCCCGCCTACACATTCCGGCGGATGGCCGGGCCGCGAAGCTGTTGCTCCGTGACCCGGCCTACCCGACCGGAACACTGGAGGACGGACGTGCATTGTCCGTCCTCACCACATTCCACGGCAATGTCAGCCCGCGGAGACCGTCACTTGCACCGATGCACCCTGGCAGGCGTCCTGATTCGCGGTGGTGTTGAGCATGATCAGCGTCAGGCCCGCCGGAAGTCCCTGGGACACGGAGCTGCCGCCGGGCAGACCGCCGGCCACGTAATCGCCGACGCCGACATTCTGCGGCAGGTTCTGGCTCCAGGTCGCCGTCTGCCCGGTCTTCGTCGGACCGTTCACGGTCAGACCCGTCCAGAAGCTTCCCGGACCAGATGTCGGTGCCGAGAGCGCGTAGTCAGCAGCGGTGCATGCAGGATCCCCACCGGTCGCGTAGAGACTCCCAGGAGCATTCATGGTCACGCCGGTGATCGACACCTCGAGCTGGTTCAGAGCCAGCGGGTTGCCCGTGGCGTTCTGGATCGTGGCGTCGATGGTGTCTGCACCCGTCCCCGGGTACAGGGGCCCACCTACGAAGATGGGCGAACTGACCGTGAAGGTCGTCGGGAAACCCGTCGATGCGCTTCCGGTATTCGAACCGCCGCTGGAATAAAAGGCCGCCGCCAAGCCAAATCCAGCAGCACTGAGGGCCAGTCCTGCAGCGACGGCAATCGCTGCACCCTTCTTGCTCAGTAGTCGTTTCATTCGGTTTGGTCTCCTTATTTTGTTTGGTTATTGGGTCGTTACATCTCTGAACTTCGCCATTTCCCCGACCGATGAGAGCTGCGTACACACTTCGCTGACTTGAACAACAAATGAACAATGTGACAACTTCTCAACAACTATTAATGCATCTCAAGCCCCCTGACAAGGGGGGTTCGCCAGGAAGATTGGCGTTCGTAGTTACAAAGTTGTGACTTGCATTTCTGCCAACGCAGGCACAAACGGGACATTTAATACTGAGGGTCCGTGTGCGGCGTAGTTACAAAAGTGTCACTTGTACTTTGTCGAAATCGCGTCGTCTATTGAAAGAAAGACAGATGCGCGCTTTGTGGCCAACCCATTGCGCGCGGCTTCATGCACGACGCTCCGAGGCTCGAATATCAGCTCGTCAGCGACGCCAGTCGGCAGCTCGAAAGTTCGCAGTGTCCCCGGCGCGAGAGGGGTCTGCCCGGCGCTGCACAACCATGAGGGGGACGGTCGTCAGGATGGCGATCCCGACGGCGCCGGGGCTAGGCGCCCGTGCCCAAGTCGCTGAACTTTCCGTACCGCACGTCGGCCGCGCGCACCCAGGTCGGGTCCGGCTCGATCGTCCGTCCCACGGCCGACCAACGCGTCGAGTCGTCCAGGGACACCTCGAGCCCCGCAGCCAAGCGAGCGAAGTACGCCGCACCGAGTGCAGCGCCCTCGGGGACGGCGACGGTGTCCACCGGCAAGTTGGTGGCATCGGCCACCGCGGCCATCCACGCGGTCACCCGCGACCCGCCTCCGCTGGCCACAATCCGGGTGGGCTTGACGCCGGAGCGCTCGACCATCCGGCGCACGACGAACCCGCTCGCCTCGTAGGCGGCGCGCTCGAGCGCCTCCGCTCCCGATCCGATGTCGAGCCCGTAGATGTTGGAGCGCAGCGTGTGATCCTCGAAGGGCGTGCGCTCCCCGCGCACGTATGGCAGCCAGACCGGAACCCGATCCGGCTGCCCGAGCCGGGGTTCGAACTGCTCACGCCGGGGCCCGGGCCGCGGCGTCCCGCGCAGCAGATGGCGGGCCCAGTCCACGAAGAGGGCGCCGGCATTGCTCGGGCCTCCGACGAGGAAGCGCTCCGGCGTGGTGCTGGGGTAGCTGATCAGCCCGTCCACGGTCAGCCACTCGTCGCACACCGCCCAGCAGATGAGCGTGGCCCCGAAGATCACCAGGACGTCGCCCGGGTGGACGGCGCCCGACACGATCTGGTCGCACAGGGCGTCGATGGTCCCGCCCGCGAAGACGGCGTCGCTCCCCGGCAGCGTGCCGGCCGCCTGGCCCATCGGCGCGACCGTCGGCATCTGTTTCTCCGCCACTCCCATGGAGGCCAGCATGTCGGCGTTCCAGCGCCCATGGGTGTGGAGCATTCCGAGCGATGCGGTGACGCCGGTGTCGATCGCGGGCACGCCCGATATGGCGTGGGTCGCCACGGCCTGGCAGGGCCAGTAGCCGCGGGCGTCGGGCACTTGGGCGGAAGCCCACCGCAGGAATCCTTCGGCGTCGGGCATCGTCCCCATCGGTACGACGGCATCGTCGGCGGCGTCGCCGACGGCCCGGCCCTCGCGGTCCCCGTAGAGGAGGCCAGGGAGCACCGGCACCCCCCGCTTGTTGACCGCGGTGAGCGACGGGACCATGGAGGCCACCGCCACGCCGGCCAGCGGGTTCCCCGCCGCCTGGAGCTGCTCGGTCACCTGTTCGAACGCCTTGCGGGGCCCGGCTCGCCAGGCCCGCTTGGCGTCGTGGCGAAGGATGTCGGGCTCGGGAGCGACGATGCTGTGCGCCACCCTGCTCCGGGCCACGACCTGGCCGTTTTCGTCGACGGCCAGCGCCTTCACCGACGTCGTGCCCACGTCGACGCCGACGGTGACCGGGCCCCCGGACGCCTTCATGAATCTGACACGCGTGTCATGATCCGACATTATGGACGACGTCCGCCCCCGAAGGAGAGTTCAACCGATATGACAGGTTCCCGCCCGAAGGCTCTGGTGACGGCCGCAGTGAGCGGTCCCGGCCTCGACCTGCTGCACCAGCTGGCGGATCTCGTACTCGATTCGTGGCTGGACCAGCCCACTCTCCGCATCTACAACGCGGCCCAGCTGGCCGAGCGCGCGGCCGCGGAGGGCGCAAACATCGTGATCGTCGAGAGTGACGTCTGTGGCGCCGACCTCTACGAACAGCCGATTCTCGCCGTGTGCAGCTGCCGCGGCGATCCCACCAACGTCGACGTGGCGGCGGCGACCGCGGCCGGGGTGCCCGTGCTTCGTGCACCGGGACGCAACGCCGACGCGGTGGCCGAGCTGGCCGTCGCCCTCCTCTTCGCCGCTACCCGCGGCATCGTCCCCGCCGATCGCGACGTGCGCGAGGGCGAGATCTACCGCGACGGGAAGATCCCGTACCAGCGCTACCGCGCCTGGGAGCTGGCCGGCAGGACCGTCGGCCTGGTCGGTCTCGGCGCGGTGGGGCGCGCCCTGCGCTGGCGCCTGCGCGGACTCGGCATGGACGTGCTCGCCTACGACCCCTACGCGCCTGACGCCACCAGCTCCTTCGACGAGTTGCTCGCCAAGTCCGACGTCATCTCCGTGCATGCGCCGGTGACCGGGGAGACGACCGGGATGATCAACGCCGAGGCCTTCGCGAACATGCGCGACGGTGTCGTCTACCTGAACACGGCCCGGGCCAAGATCCACGACACCGACGCCCTGGTGGCCGCACTGGCGTCGGGCAGGGTCGCCGCGGCGGGCCTGGACCACTTCGAAGGCGAATTCCTGGCGACGGACCATCCGTTGACAACATTCCCCCAGGTCGTCCTGACACCGCACATCGGCGGAGCCACCTACGACACCGAGTCCAACCACACCGCAACGATCGCGGAGGACCTATGCCGGCTCATGGCCGGGGCCCGGCCCCTCAATATCGTCAACCCCGAGGTTCTCCCCTCCTGACGTGGCGGCCCGCCAACCGACCATCATCGCAACGTCCATCGGCTTCCAGGCCGAAGGGCCCGACCCGGCGAACCTCCGACCGGGACCCTCCTACCGCCTGGCGGCCGACTTGGCCGCGGCCGGGGCACACCCTCGCCTCTGCATCATCGCCACCGCGCTGGGCGACGACGCCGCACGCTTGGCGGCGGCGCACAACGCGTTCTCGAAGCTGGGCTTCATCAGCTCGCACCTGACCCTGTTCCCGATGCCCAACGTGCCCGACATACGCGCCCACCTGCTGGCGCAGGACGTCATCTGGGTGGGGGGAGGCAGCACGGCCAACCTCCTGGCGCTGTGGCGGCTGCACGGACTCGACGTCGTGCTGCGCGAGTGCTGGGAGGCCGGCGTGGTCCTCAAGGGTGTGTCTGCCGGCTCGCTGTGCTGGCACGTAGGCGGCACTACCGACTCCTTCGGGCCCACGCTGGTCCCGGTCACCGACGCTCTGGGGTTCCTCCCCTACTCCAACAGCCCGCATCACGACGCCGAGGAGCAGCGGCGGCCGCTCATCCACCGCCTCATCGCCGATGGGACCCTGCCCGACGGCTACGCCACGGAGAACGGCACAGGGCTCGTCTTCTACGGGACCGAGTTGGTGGACGCCTTCACCGAGGTCGAGGGCAAGCTGGCCTACTCGCTCACCCGGGACGGCGCAGTGACCCGCGAACAACCGCTCGACACGAGGCTCCTCTGACCCAACCGACCATCAGCGCCATGTCGCGCGTCAAGCCGGTGCGCCCGCCCAGTTCGACCCCGCGTGCACGGTGTCGGTGTCACGGCCCGAACGGAGCACGCTTCCGGGCACGGCGCCGGTGAATTCCCCGTCACGCACGATCTCGGTTCCGTTCACCAGCACGTGCCCGACACCCACCGCGTCGGCATAGAGGCGGCTGGCTCCGCCCGGCAGGTCGTCGCGGGTCCGCACGGCGCCGTGGCCGATGGTCGCCGGATCGAACACCACGACATCGGCGAAGCCGCCCACTTCGAGACGTCCACGATCGCGTAACCCGTACAGACGGGCCGGGACGTCGGTCAACAGCCGTACCGCCTGCTCCCAACTGAGCAGGCCGCGCGCCCGCACCCCGTCGCCGAGCAAGGACGTCGAATAGATGGCGCCGCACATCGTGTCGAGGTGGGCGCCGGCGTCGGATCCACCGACGATCGCCCGCGGGTCCTGCCAGACCTCCGCTCGCAACACCCAGTCCTCCTCGGACTCGGGGATCGGCGGCCGGAGCCCCGTGCGCAGGCCATCGGCCACCACGACGTCGAGCAGTGCATCGAAAGGTGCCAGGCCGCGCTCTCGCGCCACCTCCCCCACGCTGTGGCCCTCGGTACCGGCATTCTCGGGGGCGAAGGTCTCGTCGATGATCAGCCGCTCCCACACCGCGAGGTGCCGCAATATGCCCGCCTCGTCCGACTGCGCTCCGGCGTCGAGTCGACCGCGGGTCTCCGGGTCCGACAGCGCCGCCATGCGCTCCGGCGGCGGGAGGGCGAAGACCTCCCGCCATCCCGGGAGGCCGTCGAGGATGGCACCGTGCTCGAAGCTCAGCCGCAGCTGCATGGTGTGCGGCAGCGTCAAGGCGAGAACGGTCGCCCCGCGCTCGGAGGCGGCGCTGCCGGCCGCCAGCTGGCTCCAGGCAGCCTCGGCGTTCATGGCCGAGACGCCCAGGACGTTCCAGTTGACCGGGCGGTCCGCCAGCAAGGACATGGTGGCCAGGAAGTCGATGTCCTCTGCGCTGAATCCGTTGAGGCAGCCGGCGACGATGAGCTCGACGGTGGTTCCCTCGTGCGCACGCACGGCGGCCGCGAGGCGCTCCATCTCCTCGCGGGCTGCCGCCCGCGACGGGACGGGCTGGCCGTCGCCGTCGTTGTGGGTGTGCACCTGCGAGGTCGAGAAGCCGAGCGCCCCCTCCGCCAGTGCCGCGTGCAGCGCCGCCTCCATGGCGTCGATGTCGTGCACCGTGGCGGCCCCGCCGACGGCGCGCTCGCCCATGACAAGCCGGCGCAGCGTCGAGTGGCCGACGAGGAAGCCTGCGTTCACCGCGATGCGCCCGTCGAGGTGTCCCAGCCAGTCGCCGAAGGAGCTCCAGTCCCACGGCACGCCGGCGCGCAGCGCCGCCAGCGGCATGCCCTCGACCCGCGCCATCATGCGCGCGATGTAGTCGACGTGCTCCGGCGCCATGGGCGCCAGGGAGAACCCGCAGTTGCCGCCGAGCACCGTCGTCACGCCGTGCAGCGGCGACGGGCTGGCATTGGGATCCCAGAAGAGCTGCGCGTCATAGTGGGTGTGCAGGTCGACGAACCCCGGAGCGACCAGCATGCCGGTGGCGTCCACCACGGTGTCGGCCCCGGTTCCTCCCCCACCCGGTCCGATGCCGGCGACGCGTGCTCCCTCGATCACGACGTCCGCCCGGACCGGCGGCGCACCGGTCCCGTCCACCACGGTTCCGCCTCGGATGCTCACCGTCATGCCTGCCCCCCTTGCTCCCCCGGTCCCGGACGGCGCACCCGCACCCTCTGGCGGGCGAAAGCCCGCATGCCCTCGGTCCCGAGCTCGACTCCGAATCCGGACTGCTTCCACCCGCCCATGGGCGCATACATGTCGATGGCCGACATGCCGTGGGCGTTGACGAAGACCGTCCCGGCCGACAGCCGCGAAGCCACGTCCGCAGCCAGCGCGTCGTCGTTGCTCCACACCGATGCGCAGAGGCCGAACGTGGTGTCGTTGGCTGCATCGACCGCCCGGTCGAGGTCGTCGTATGGGATCACCGGCAACGCGGGGGCGAACTGCTCCTGCCGCACGATGCCCGCATCCTCCGGCGGCGCCACCGCGAGCGCCGGGGCAACGAAGTAACCACCCGATTCCTCGTCCTCGGCGCGCATCCGGCCCGGCCGTACCAGCACGGCCCCCGCCGCGGCGGCCTCGGAGAGGAGTGCCTCGACCCGGTCGCGTGCGTCCGCCGTGTGCACCGGGCCCATGGTCACGTCGTCGGCCAGGCCGTCGCCGACGACCTCGGTCGCCAGGCGGCCGGCCAGCGCGTCGACCGTCTCGTCCAACCGGTCCCGGTGCACGTAGAGCCGCTTGATCGCCATGCAGACCTGCCCGCTCGTGACAAAGGCCGCCTCGAAGATGCGATCGGCCAGTGCAGTGTCACCGGCGACGTCGGGAGCGAGGATGGCGGCGTCGTTGCCGCCGAGCTCCAGCACGACGGGCCTGGTCGTGGCGGCCGCCGCGGCCATGACGGCCCGGCCGGTGCCGACGCCACCGGTGAAGGAGACCATGTCGACGTCGGGGTGGCCGACCAGCGCTGCACCGAGTGCCGCTGAAGGTCCGTTCACGACGTTGAGGACGCCCGGCGGCAGGACCTCGGCCATTGCTGCGGCCACGAGCAGCACCGTTCCCGGGCACGAGGGTGGGGCCTTGACCACCACGGTGTCGCCGGCCAGCAGCGCGGGCAGCACCTTGTTGCCCATGACGGACACGGGCCAGTTGAAGGGCAGGACAGCGGCGACGACACCATGGGGGACCCATTCGATCCGGGTGGCCCCTCCACTGATGTCACGCGGCGCGAGCGACTCGGCCACCAGAGGCGCGAAGGCCGCCGCTATACCGCCGAGGGTGGCGGTGTCGAAGATCGCTTCGAGGTGGGTCTTGCCATGCTCCCGGGTGAGGAGACGTGCCAGGTCGTCGCTCTGGACTGCCGCAACGCCCGCTTCGGCCGCGGCCACGACGAGTGACGCGCGGCCCTCGGGTGCCAACATGGCCCAGGCCCGCTGTGACCGGCGGGCGGCGGCGACCGCCAGGTCGAGCTGGGCCGGAGCGGCCGACGGTGCCCGCAGCACGACCTCGGCCGGACGGGCGGGGTTCGTCACCGGATAGGTGCCCTCGCCGCCGGCGACCACGTCGCCGCCGATGAGCAGGCCCACCCGCGTGCTGACGTCATCGACGTATGTGGTCATGCACACCCCCGGGCCGGGACAACGTTGCTGACGATAGTGTCACCTTCTCGTGGGAACCGTCGACACAGGGCCCGCACCGGGCCGAGCCACCCTGCTCCCGGACCCTGAGCCCAGGCCGATCCGGGTGCCGGTGATCTCGGTCGACGACCACCTGATTGAGCCTCCGGACCTCTTCGAACATCGCCTGCCGGCCGCTCTCGCACCCGCGGCGCCACGCGTCGTCGAGCAAGAGGACGGGACCCAGAGCTGGGTCTTCGAGGGGAGGCACTATCCCAACGTCGGGCTCAATGCAGTCGTGGGGCGCCCGCGCGCGGAGTGGAGCATGGAGCCGGCCCGCTTCGACGAAATGCGGCCCGGCTGCTTCGACATCGACGCCCGCGTTCTGGACATGGACCGTGCCGGCATCTGGGCCTCGCTGTGCTTCCCGTCGCTCGTGTCGGGCTTCTGCGGGGCGGTCTACTCGCGGGCGGCGGACAAGGATCTCGGACTGGCCTGCTTGCGCGCCTTCAACGATTGGCACCTCGAGGTGTGGGCGGGAACGTACCCGGACCGCATCATCCCACTCCAGCTTCCCTGGTTGGCCGACGGGGAGGTCGCTGCCACCGAGGTGCGGGCCAACGCGGCCCGCGGCTTCAAGGCGGTCAGCTTCCCCGAATTCCCGGCCCAGTTGCAGTTGCCCTCCATCTTCAGCGGCACGTGGGATCCCTTCTTCGCGGCCTGCGAGGAGACTGCGACTGTCGTGTGCCTGCACACGGGCGCGTCGTCATGGGCCCCCCTGCCCTCGCCGGATCCCCCGTTCGAACTGCTGCCCACCCTGTTCCCCGTGAACGCCCTCCTCGCCGCCGGCGAGTGGTTGTGGTCCGGCGTGCCGCTCCGCTTCCCCGACCTCCAGGTGGCGCTCTCAGAGGGCGGGATCGGATGGGTCCCGATGCTGATGGACCGGGCCGACTACGTCCTGGGTCATTCGGCGTCGGGCACCGAGAGCACCGCCTGGCCCTCGGACCTGCTGCCGAGCGAGGTGCTCCGGCGCAACTTCTGGTTCTGCTCCATCGACGACCCGTCCGCCGTCGCGCAGCGCCACATCATCGGCGTCGACCACATCATGGTGGAGAGCGACTACCCGCACGCCGATTCGTCCTGGCCCGACACCCAGCGCGTGCTGGCCGCGACGTGGGGCACACTCCCCGACGACGAGCTGCGCGCCGTGGCGGGCGGCAACGCCAGCCGTCTCTTCCGCCATCGGCTCCCATCCGTGGACGACTGGCGCACCCTGCTGCCGTGAACGAGAGCGGGGGCCTTCCGCACCCGGCACGCACCGGCCCCGTCGTCGACGCCGACGGCCATGTCGTCGAGCCCGAGTCGGCCTGGGCCGCCGTGCCGGAGCGGTACCGCCCGCGCATCAGTGCCGATCGTGGTGGCTACGAACACGTGCTCGTCGGCGACACCGAGATCCTCGCCGTGCCGCTGGGCACCCTTGCCCGCCCTGGTTCCACGTTCGACAACCCCGCGTCGTTCCGCCCCCTGGCCGACGCCATGCCGGGTGGGTCCGACCCGCTGGCCCGTCTGCGCGACATGGACAGCGAGGGGATCGACCAGTCCGTGCTGTACCCGACCATCGGGCTGTACTTCTCGGCGCTGGATGACCCGGCAGCGGCGGTCGCCCTCGCCGCCGCCTACAACGACTGGCTGGCCGAGTATTGCGCCGTCGATCCCCGTCGGCTCTTCGGAGCGGCGATGCTGCCGTTGCAGGATCCGACGGCCGCGGCGCGCGAGCTCCGTCGAGCGGTCACCGAGCTCGGACTCGTGGCCGGATTCGTCCGCCCCAACCCCTGCCTGGGACGCGCCCTGTCCGACTCCGCCTACGACGTGGTGTGGGACGTGGCCGAGGAGCTCACTGTGCCCATCGGTATGCACGAGGGCAGCTCGGTGACGGTCCCCACGCTCGGGGCGGACCGCCCCTTCAACGCGCTCCTGCTCCACGCCGTGTCGCACCCGTTCGAGGCGATGCTCGCCTGCGCCCAGCTCATGGCGTTCGGGACGTTCGAACACCACCCCGGGCTCCGGTTGCTCTTCCTGGAGTCCTCCGGAGGCTGGGTCCCCTTCTGGCTCGAACGCCTGGACGAGCAGGCGGAGTCCTTCGGTGGCTTCTGCCCGGACATGGCCCTGCGTCCTTCGGAGTACTTCGCCCGGCAGTGCGCGGTCAGCTTCGAGGTCGGCGAACGCACGCTGCCGGCATTGGCGCCCTTCGTCGGCGAGGGCCGCATCGTCTGGGGCAGCGACTACCCGCATCATGACGCCACCTTTCCAGGTGCGGTCGAAGCCATCCGCGCCACCGTGGCGCCCTGCAGCACCGCGGCGCAGGTACACGTGCTCGGGCTCAACGCTCGCCGTCTCTATCGGCTCCCGTCGCGGCGGTCCGGTCTGCCCGGCCTCGTCGACGACTACTTCACGGCTGTCACGGCACAGGAGATCGACCTCGTGCGTGCGCTCTTCACGCCCGATGCCGTCTTCGAGAGCGGCGAGGTCCGGCTGCAGGGTCTCGATGCCATCAGCGGCTATTACACCTCCAAGACGTTCACCTTCGACGACTTCCGGCCCGTCCCCGGGGTCCCGATCTTCGACGGCACGCGCATCCACGTCGACATCGAGGTGGATCTGGGCGGCGTCCGGAGCTCGGTGCACGACCTGTTCGAGACGGACGGCACACGCATCACCGCGCTGCGCGTCAGCGGCTTCGAAGAAGCCCTCCGGACCGCCGAGCGCTGAACGCGGGAAACAGCGTTGCGTCAGGCTGGCTGGGGCTGCGGGCCGCGCAGAAGGCGGCCCGGCCGCTCCCCCGTCGCCTCGTCGTGCTCACGCACCACCGTGCCCGATTTGACCGTCGCCACGTACCCCCGCGCTCGTTGCACGAGGCGCTTGCCCGACGCCGGAAGGTCATAGACCATTTCGGGGGACTCGAGAGCCAGTGCATCGTGGTCGATGACGTTGAGATCCGCCAGATGGCCCGGTGCGAGCAGGCCCCGGTCGCGGAACCCGTAGAGCTCGGCCGTGCGGCGGGTCTGGAGGTGCACGACGGTCTCGACCGGCAGCCCCTCACCCCGGCTCCGGTCGCGGGCCCAGTGGGTCAGCATGAATGTGGGCAGGCTGGCGTCGCACAACACGCCGCAGTGGGCCCCGCCATCGCCGAGCCCGAGCACCGTGGCGGGGTGCGTGAGCATCTCGCGGACAGCGTCGAGATTGCCGGCGGAGTAGTCGAGCAGCGGGAGGTAGAGAAGCTCCTTGCCGTCGCGCTCGAGCATCAGGTCGTAGAGAACCTCGTCGGTTGATCGACCCTGCGCGGCGGCCAGGGCGGTCACGCTCCGCTCGGGCGCCGGCTCGTAGTCAGGCGGATCGCCCAGCGGGAACAGCTTGTGCAGGTTGCCCCGGAGCAGCTGGACGAAGCCTCCCGGGCGCGGCACCTCCGACAGGACGGCGGCGCGCACCTCGGGCGTGCGCAGCCGGGCCACCCGTTCGGCCAACGGGAGCTGCGCGATCTCCTGGTAGGCCCTGTGGTGGGCGAAGGGATGCGTCACCGACTGGAAGCCGACCATCAGCGAGGTCGGCTTGCCGGCGACCTGGGGCACCAGCCAGGCGCCGCGACGGTTGGCGGCCACGCCGCGATCGATCCATGCACGCCACAGGTCCGGCGCGAAGTCGGCCTGGAGCACCTGGTAGGTCACCGGCACGCCGGCCCGGATGGAGATCTCCGACATCCAGGCGAACTCGTGGTCGAGGTCTCGCATGTCGCTGGCCAGCGAGAAGACCCGGTGCCCCGCCTTGCCGAGCGCCTCGCCGATGGCGATGAGCTCATCGGCCGCCGCGGTCGTCCCTGCCGCCAGCTCGCCGTCCTTGGCCCGGTGCAGGATCGTGCGTGTCGTCGATGCGCCGATGGCGCCGGCCTGGACGGCCTGGCGGACCAGCGCTGCCATCTCGGCGATCTCCTCGCCGTTGGCCACGTCGTTGGCCCGGCCTTCCCCGAGGACGTAGGCGCGCAGCGCGCCGTGCGGGACGAGGGACGCCACGTCGAGCACACGGTCCGTGCGCTCCACCTCATCGAGGTACTCGCCGAAGGTCTCCCAATTCCAGTTCATGCCCTCGGCCAGCGCGGCGCCCGGGATGTCCTCCACACCCTCCATGAGCTGGATCAGCCAGGCGCGATCGGACTCACGGGCCGGAGCGAACCCAACGCCGCAATTGCCCGTGACGACGGTCGTCACACCGTGCCAGCCCGACGGCGAGACCTCTGGATCCCATGTGACCTGTCCGTCGTAGTGGGTGTGGATGTCCACCCAGCCCGGCGTGACGAGAAGGCCGTCGGCCTCAATGACCCGCCGGGCCGGTCCCTCGACGTGGCCCACCGCGGTCACGATGCGGCCGTCGATCGCGACGTCACCCGTCCATGTCGGGTGGCCCGATCCGTCGGCGATCGTGCCGCCCCGGATGATCAGGTCGTGCATGGTGCTCCTCCCCGGCGCGCTCCGGCGCGCCAGCTACACCCAGCCTCGCAGCTTTTCGATCATGGCAACGGGGTCGGCGCCGACCGGCGTCACGTTGAGATGGGTCACCCCAACCTCGGCCAGGGCAGCCACGCGCTCTTTGATGTAGGACTCCGGGCCGCACAGCGACGTCGCCTCGAGCAGCTCGGCCGGCACCAGCGCCGCCGCCTCCTGCTTCTTGCCCGACAGGTACAGGTCCTGTATCTCGGCCGCCTCCTTCTCGTAGCCGTAACGGCACGCCAGTGCGTTGTAGAAGTTCTTGCCCTTGGCGCCCATGCCGCCGATGTAGAGGGCGGCGGCGCCACGACCGAGGTCCCGGATGCTCGCCACCTCGGACTCCTCGCCGATCGCCAGGATGCCGCCGGCCGCGACCTGCAGCGTGTCGAGCGACGAGTCGCGTTTGGCTGTCCCGGCCGCCAGGGAGGGGCCGAAGACCTCCTTGGCCTTCTCGGGCACGAAGAAGATGGGGAGCCACCCGTCGGCCACCTCGGCCGTCATGGCCACGTTCTTCTCTCCCAGTGCGGCGACCCAGATCGGGATGCGGGAGCGCACCGGGTGGTTGATCAGTTTCAGCGCCTTGCCGAGCCCCGTTCCCTCACCGGCCGGCAGGGGGATGTGGTACGAGGCACCATCGTGGGTGAGGGGAGCCTCGCGAGCCCAGACGTCGCGACAGATCTCGATGATCTCGCGCGTGCGGCCGAGCGGTCGGTCGTAGGGAACTCCGTGGAAACCTTCGATCACCTGGGGGCCCGAGGCGCCCAGACCAAGTATGCAGCGCCCGCCCGAGACGGCATCGACACCGGCGGCCGTCATGGCGATCAGCGTGGGCGTGCGGCTGAAGATGGGCAGGATGGCCGAGCCGATCTCGAGCCGCTCGGTCTTGGCGGCCAGGAAGCCCATGAAGCTCGGGGCGTCGAAGCTGTAGGCCTCAGCCACCCAGACGACGTCGAGCCCGACCTTTTCCAACTCCACGGCCTGCTTGGCCGACTCGGCGAATCCGCCGGCGTAGTTCAACGTCATGGACAACTTCACGAGGCCCTCCCTTTCCTGATCCGGAGAAAAAAAGAGTGTACTCAACTCTCGTCCGGACAGCTCCTAGCATCGCAGCCGTGACAGGGGACCGGATCGACCTCGTCCTGTTCGACCTGGGCGGAGTGCTGATCCGGCCCGGCGGAGTGGCGTCCATGCGGGCACTGAGCGGCATCGACAGTGACGAGGCACTCTGGAACCGCTGGCTCAGCTGCCGATGGGTGCGCCGCTTCGAGGCCGGGCAGTGCGACCCCGAGGAGTTCGCCGCGGGCATGGTGGCGGACTGGGAGCTCGACCTCGAGCCGGCCGCGTTCCTCGAGCAATTCGGCAGCTGGCCCGAGCCTCCCTTCGAGGGAGCGCTCGAGCTCGTCGACGAGGTGCGGGCGAGAGTCCCAGCAGCCTTCCTCTCGAACATGAATTCGTTCCAGTGGGCGGCCAACTACGAGGGGATACCGCTGACCGAGGCGTTCGCCTTTCGCTTCCTCTCCTTCGAGCTCGGGCTGGTCAAGCCCGACGCAGCCATCTTCGATGCCGTGGCGGCGCGGCTCCCGGTCCCCCGCCACCGGGTGCTCTTTCTCGACGACAACGCCGTCAACGTCGAGGCGGCCGAGGGGACCGGGTTCGCCGCCGGGCACGTGCGCGGGCTCGACGCGGCCCGTGACGCGCTCGTGACGGCGGGCGTCCTCCGGACCTGAACACGGTGCCGCGGCCGTGCCGGTTTGGGTTCGGTCACCGCCCCTGTGCCAACATGCCGCCATGGTTGCCAATGGCCCGATGCTGCGTCTCCTGCCGCGGCTCACTGACGACGTCGCGTTCTTCTGGACCTCTGGCGAGGACGGTGTCCTGCGCTTCCTGCGCTGCAACGACTGCGGGTTCTATATCCATCCGCCGGGCCCGGTCTGCCCCCGTTGCCTCTCGCACAGCGTGGAGCCCCAGGCCGTCAGCGGGAGGGGCCACGTCGAGACGTTCACGGTCAACTACCAGCAGTGGATCCCCGGGAGTGATCCGTACATCATCGCCTGGGTGTCGATCGATGAGCAGCCCGATGTGCGCCTGACGACGAATCTGGTCGACGTGGAGCCCGACGACGTACGGATCGGCATGCCGGTGCGTGTGCTCTTCGAGCACGCCGAAGATGTCTGGCTGCCCCTCTTCACGCCGGCGGAGGACGCGTCGTGAGCCCGCGTCCGACCGAGGAGCCGCTGGAACGGCGGGCCATCATCTCTGGCATCGGGCAGTCGGCCGTCGGTCGGCGGCTCGGGCGCTCCGATCTCGACCTGACCGTGGAGGCCGCTCTGGCCGCCATTGCGGACGCCGGCTTGAGGCGCGACGACATCGACGGGATCTCGACCTATCCGGGCATGGGCGCCGGGACGCCGGGATTCGGGGGCCCACCGACACCGGAGGTCCAGGACGCGCTCGGCCTGTCGTTGAACTGGCACGACGGCGGAGGCGAGGGCCCGGCACAAATGCGCGCCGTCATGGCGGCGGCACTGGCCGTCGCGGCGGGTCTGGCCCGCCACGTCCTCGTCTACCGCACCGTCACAGAAGGCTCCGCCCAGGGAACCGGCGGCCGGCAACCGATGGGCGGCACGGGCGGCGGGGGCTCGGTCCCCCGCTTCGGCAGCTTCATGCAGTGGTCACTCCCCTACGGCGCCGTGTCGGCCGCAAACTGGATCGCAATGGTCGGTCAGCGCCGCGTGCACGAGTTTGGGCTGACTCGCGAGCAGCTGGGCCAGATCGCCATCAACGGCCGGCGAAACGCCGCGCTCAACCCGAAGGCCGTCTACACGGACCCGATGTCGATGGACGATTACCTGGCGGCGCGCATCATCACCACGCCGCTCTGCCTCTTCGACTGCGACGCTCCGTGCGACGGCTCGACGGCCGTGATCGTGTCGCACCGCGACGTGGCCGGCGACCTCGACCATCCCGCCGTGCAGATCAATGCGTTGGGCACCGCGCTGCGCGGTCGGCCGAGTTGGGACCAGTTCGACGACATGACGACGATGGCGGCGCGCGACGCCGCGGCCTCCATGTGGGAACGCACCGACCTCACGCCGGCCGACGTCGACACCGCGCAGCTCTACGACGGCTTCAGCGTGCTCACCATCGTGTGGCTCGAAGCGATGGGCTTCTGCGGTCGCGGCGAGAGCGGGCCGTTCATTGAGGGTGGCGCCAATATCGCCCGCGACGGGCTCCTGCCGCTCAACACGGCGGGGGGCCAGCTGTCGGGTGGCCGCCTGCACGGGTTCTCCCTCATCCACGAGGCCTGTGTGCAGCTGCGTGGTGAGGGCGGCGAACGCCAGGTGGTCCGTCCGGGCGGCCGGAACCCAGAGGTGGCCGCCGTGGCCAACGGGGGTGGACCCATTGCCGGCACCATGCTGCTCACGCGCGGCATCCGCTGATCACGGCGTTCCGACCTGCGCTTCTCTCCGAACCATCAACCTGAAGTAGAGAAAGACATTGAGACTTTCGGCGCTCCGAATCACTGAACGTCACGTTGAGGTCGAGGGTTCAGGTGATGCCCTCCGCCGACGCGGGCGCCGTTCCCGCCAGGTGGTGTGCAGCCCGTGAGGCCAGGGCCACCAGGGTCAGCGTGGGCCCGTAGCCGCTCGAGGTGACGAAAACCGAGGAGTCGGCAACGACCACGTTGTCGAGCGAGTGCACCCTGCCCCAGCGGTCCACGATGGAGGTGTCCGGGTCGTCCCCCATCCGGACCGTGCCCATCACGTGGCGGCTCTCGGGGATCGGCGTGGCACCCACCCCGTGGTACGAGACGCCCGGGGAGGACGTGTGGATCACCCATTCGGCGCCCATCTCCTCGAGCACAGACTGGAGGATCTTTCCGTGGTACTTCGAGGCTGCCAGCTCGTGGCGGCCCGGCTGGTACGTGACCCGGGCGACGGGGAGGCCCCGCGCATCACGGATGGACGGGCTCAGGTCGACCGTGTTGGTGGCGTACGGCAGATCCTCGCCCTGCATGATGAAGGCCCACATGCGCTCGCGCAGGTTCGATTCGCGCATGGCCTGGGCGTGATGGCGCCCCCACGGTGAGTGGCGTGCCTCCATGATCGGGAGCCCTCCCCCGCTGTGCTCGACGAGGCCCCCGCGAAACCACGGGAGGCCTGCGTCGGCCGCCGCCTGCCGTGCGCGCTCGTCCTGCACCATGGCGTCGTCGTGCACATGGGTGACCGCACGTCCCTTGTGGGGGTGCAGCCGCATGGTCGGGAAGTGCCCCACGACAATGGTCTGGAAGTGCACCATGAGGTACCTGCCCAGCGCCGGGTGGTCCAGTCCCGAGAGGAGGAGAAGGCGCGGCGTCTCGATGGCACCCCCCGCTACCACCACGAGCTCGGCCTCCCTGGTGCGCGTCATCCCATCCCGGCCGATGAACTCGACACCTGTGGCGCGCCGGCCATTGGTGATGATGCGGCTCACGTAGGTCTCGGGCATCAGCTCCGCACGTCCCGTGGCCAGTGCCTTGGTCAGCAGCGCCACCGGGTCGCCCTTGGCGTGAATGGGGCAGCCGAAGAACGCGCAGAACCCGCAGTTGTTGCAGGCCGGCCGGCCGTCGTAGGCGATGCTGTTCGCCGCCGTCGGCGCCTCGTAGGGATGCAGGCCGACCTTTTCGGCCGCAGCCGACGACAGGACCGCGCCGTACATCGGGGCGCCCGGCGGCATCGGATAGGGCCCGGACCTCCAGGCCGCAAAGGGATTGGCGCCCGCACGGCCGGACACGCCGATTGCCCGCTCGACCTCCGCGTAGTACGGTTCCAGCTCCTCGTAGTCGAGCGGCCAGTCGCCGACTGCGGCGCCCTCCTGCTGTCCGTAGGCGGTGAGGAGCCGGAAATCCTCCTCGCGGAAGCGCGGCACCTTGCCGTCGGCGTGCGTGCCGCCTCCGCCGACCGTCGTGGGGATGGAGTTCACCTCGCCGACATGGGTGTGCTCGCCCTCCTCCGCCGAGCGACGGAAGGCCCGGGGCTCAACCAGGGGATCCGGCCCGAGGAAGTAGCGAGAGATGAACTTGATCTCGTCGTTCGAGTAGTCGCCCGAGGGTCGCGTCAGGTCGTCGGGATCGAGCAGATGGTTGCGCCCCTTCTCCATGATGACGACGGACCAGCCGGCCCGGGTCAGCACCTCGGCCGCCGTTGCGCCGCCCGGTCCCGAACCGATGACGATGGCCTCGGGGCTCACGGCTGCGACACCTCGGCGTCGGTGTAGCCCCGTGGTTGCACGTCTCCCTCGTAGTCGATGTACTCCCAACCGACGGTATTCCGATTGCCCCCGTACTCAGGCGCGCCGTACATGCCCTCACAGCAGTGCTCCCACAACAGCGTGCAGAAGTCCTCGTCGTCGCGGAGCCGGCGGCGTTGTTCACGCCCGTCCACCTCGACGAAGTCGGCGCCCAATGTAGCCAGGCCCTCCCGGTAGCGCTCCTGGAGGCCCACGACCGGCCCGTTGAACTCGCGCTCAGGCCGCCCCTGGGAACCCTCGAGCCGCATGCGCCACGCCAGCTCGTCCAGGGGTGACAGTCGGTGGAAGGTGGCGAAGCCGGCCACGCCGCCCTTGCGCCCAGAGGACGGGCCGCCGGCCCAAATGCGGGGCGGGTCGAACGAGAAGGCCCCGAGGAACCCGTCGATGTAGTCGGCCACGCCGGCCTCCTCCGCCCCCGGCGCGCCCTGACCGGAGGGCAACATCTGCGCGCAGGCGGCCCGCAACGTGGCGTACTCCTGCTGACTCAGCCAAATGGGCATCGGGCAAACGTAGCGTGGTGCCGGCCCAATTGCTGACGCTGCTGTCAGGTTGGGGTCGGGTGCCCACATTCCCGTCGGCCCGGCCCGACCCCGACGGGCGTCACCGTGCAGGAGCCGGGGTCAGTGCTTGAAAGCGCAGCCGTCCCAATACGAGACCAGCCGCCGCCGGAACGCCCCGCGCAACGCAATGGTCAGGACATGGGGGCCGGCGGCGGGATCACCGCAGTACCGGACCGTGAGGTCACCGGCGGGCAGATCCACGAAAGCGCCCGTGGCGGTGGGCGCCTCCGTGGTCGTGTCGAGGAGGGTCACATGGCCGGCGCAGCAGCGATGCGAGTGGGAGCGCACGTAGACGATGCCGCCGCGCCCGACGGCGAACCTTCTGGCCTCGGGCGACACCACGACGTCCACCCCTCCAGCGTAAAGGCTCATGCTCTCCCGCATGGATCTCTCTTGTCGTTGACCTTGCTCAGCCATCCCCATGCGCGAGGTAGTGCTCACTTGGAGCGACGCATGAATGGCCTGTGTCCGGGGCGCAGCGCTATGTATTGGTGTCGTCGGTCGGGACCAAATCAGGACTGGGGAGCAGGGCGGCGTGGCCAGAACGCAGCCGCTGTGGGCAGTCAGCGTCGAGCGTGAAGGCCGTCATCGACAGCGATCCATAGGCGTAGCCATCCACGAGCACTTCGGTGGTCGATCCCGCCGTCGCGGCCAGTCCTGCGAGATAGAGGAGCGGGAGGAAATGGTCGGGCGTGGGGACCGCGTTCGGGAAATCAGGGTGATCGCGCAGGCCGAGAATCGATGCCGGTGATGTGGTCATGTGTGCACGGGCATCTTCATCGAAGCGATGAGCCCAGTTGAATCCGCCGTCGGGCTGGCTCCAGTCGATGCGACGCAGATTGTGGACCACGTTGCCGCTGGCGACGATGAGGATGCCACGCTCACGCAGAGGTGCGAGCTTCGCCCCGAGTTCGAAGTGGTACTCGAGTGGCCTCTCGGCATTGATCGATAGCTGCACGACGGGAATGTCGGCTTTGGGAAACGCGTGCACGAGGACTGACCAGGCGCCGTGGTCAATGCCCCAGCTGTCGTGGTCAAAGCCGATCCAGGTGGGCTTGACCACCTCGGCCACCTCCTCGGCGAGGCCGGGATCGCCGGCAGCGGGATACTGCACCGCGAAGAGCTCATCAGGGAATCCATAGAAGTCGTGGATCGTCTTCGGTTGATCCATTGCCGTGACGGCCGACGCGTTGATGTACCAATGCGCGGAGACAGCCAGGATCGCACGGGGTCGTGGTACCGAGTCCCCAAATGCACGCCACGCCTCGGTGTAGCCGTTTTGATCCAACGCGTTCATCGGGCTCCCGTGCCCCAGGAATGCCGCCGGCATCAACTCACTCATGAGCCACGTCCTTACCGAGCTGTCTCGGTGTGCTCAGTCATCGGGTCCGGCCATTCCCCCGGTCCATGGCACCACAGTATGAGGCTGGAACCACGGGGGCCAAGAGTGCCCCGCTCCGTTCCTGATTGAGCGAAGGGACGACCCCCCAATTGCAGTCTCCGACGTCGTATCGGACTCTTTCGTTCCTTCGTTCCTTCGTTCTTTCGTTCCTTCGTTCCTTCGTTCCTTCGTCTCGGGTGCGCCTGGACAGGAACACTGATCAATCCAAGTCTGTGACGCGGCCGATTGCTCGGTTGCATGTGCGCTCCGAGCGACGGGTGCACTGGCAAAGGACCGGATGGTTCCAATCCCGGGAATGGGAGGGTCGTCGAGACCGACCAACTGAGAGACCGCCGCATGCGGTCAGCGTACGGACGAGGAGGGCCGCTGGGAGCGGCTGTCACCGCCGACCACTTGCTCTATCTCGTTGAGTGGCGCTCTTGATGATACCCGCGAGCGGATGAGGTCCTTCAGCAGATCGGACGCCGCGACCGATCGGCCACAACGGGTGTCTGGTTTCGGCGGGCTCCTGGAGGCCCCTCAGGTCGGTTCGGGGTCGCCCGAGGACGGGGGCACGTCGGCGTCGGATCCCGGGTCCGCGCCCGGGTGCGCCGGGTGATGCGGCACCGCACCCACCCGGTGGGCGATCCAGAGCAGGGCGCGTTCTTTCTCGTCGAGGACCTCGCTCACGAGGTTGCCCGTCTCGCTCGCCGCGAGCTCGACCAATCGGGTCCAGTTGATCAGCACCCGGAACCCGGGGCCGCGGTAACGGCGCCCCACCATCCGCAGCGGGACCACGGGCATGCGCAGCGCCCAGGCCACCAGGCCGCCTGCGATCTCGGGGAATGCGGCTCGATGTCGCAGGATGTCCGAGTAGTGGCCCGTCACGACATCGGCCATGTTCTCCAGGGCGGTGGAGCCCGGCTCGAAGTAGCGCGAGTGCGCGACGACCGGCGGATGGTCCGGCGCATTCGTGCTCATGCGGGTACCGCCGAACTCCGGTGAGGCCGGGGCCGTACCGAAGACACCGAGTTCCGCGATGGCGTCCCCCGGTGCCTGTTCCGCGAAGAAGTGCGACTGCTGGAGGTGGAGCTGGCGCAGGTCGTCGACCGTCATGCCCGGGCTCCCGGCGACCACGACGTCGGTGACCACCAACCCTGCGTCGGCCAGGGCGGCCCCGGTGACGATCGACCCGAAGCTGTGGGCTATCACCGTCAGCGACTGCTCCGGAGCGAGGGAGAGCGAGGCGATGAACTCAGTGAGGTCGTGCGCCGCCGTCGCCAGGTCCTCGGTGCACTCGATCGATCCTGCCGCGGCCGCCAGGACGTCGGCCGGGTTGTCGTAGCCCTTCCACAACACGACAGCCGTCGAGGTGCTCGCCTCGTAGAGGTTGACGGCATCGGGGATCCAGTCTGCGCACAGGTTCGATCCGTCGCCGACACCGGGGACGAGCACCGCGACGTGCTCGGCCGCCTCGAGGTCGCCGAAGAGGAGTGCGTAATGCTGCAGCTGGGGGCGGTACACGAGGATGTCGGCCCCGCAGGACAGGAGCGTCTCGAGCAGCGTGATCCGGTCCTCGTCGGCGTCCTCGGTGGCGCCGGCAAGGTCCATCTGCGCCGCGGCGAGGTTGTTGGCGGCCCGGCGGGACAACAACTCCTTTCCGCGCATGGAACAGGTTACGCCGCGGTCACGAGCACCTTGGGTATGTCGCGCCGGGTGGAGGCCGAGCGCCGGGGGCGCCGTCCCGCTAGCGCGGGAGGCCCAGGATCCGCCCGGCGATGATGTCGCGCTGCACCTGCGACGTCCCGCCGGCGATGCCGGCCGCCTTGCTCCACAGCCACTGGCGGGCCCAGGGACCCGCCTCGGCCGACGTCGGGTCGCGTCCGGTGACGAGCAACGCCGTGTCCGACAGATCCTGCGTCATGGTCGTCCACGTGAGCTTGATCCAGCTCGACTCGGGACCCGGCTCCTCGCCGCGTCCGAGTCGCGTGAGCGTGCGCAGGTTGTGCAGGCGCAGCACGTTGAGATCGATGTACGCCTGCGCCAGCGCGTCGGCCACCAGCGGATCGTCCAACGAGCCGTTTCCGCGCGCCTCCTCGTACAGCCGGGCCAGGTACGCCTCGTGCACGACCTGCTCCTTGAAGGGGAAGTTCGTGCCCCGCTCGTGCGCCAGGGTGGAACCGGCCACGGTCCACCCCTGCCCCTCGATTCCCACGACGTGCTCGGCCGGCACGAAGACGTCGGTCAGGAACACCTCGTTGAATTCGGCGTCACCAGTCATCTGCACCAGGGGGCGGACGTCGACACCGGGATCGGACATGTCGACGATCAGCGCGGTGATCCCCTGCTGGGGCCGCGGCGCGTCCGCGTCGGTGCGCGCCAGGCAGAGGCCCCACGAGGCGAACTGGGCGTAGGAGGTCCACACCTTGCGGCCCGTGACCTCGAAGCCCCCCTCGACCGGCGTCGCCCGCGTGGAGAGCGAGGCCAGATCGCTCCCGGCGTCCGGCTCGCTGAAGAGCTGGCACCAGATCTCCTCGGCCGAGAGGATGGCGGGCAGGTAGCGCAGGCGCTGGTCCTCGGTGCCGTGCGCCAGCAGCGTCGGGCCCACCAGGTTGATGCCCACCCGGTTCACCGGCTGAGGCGCCTGGGCCCGGGCGTACTCGCTCTGATACAGCGCGACCTGCACCGGCGTGGCGCTCCGCCCGCCGTAGGAACTCGGCCAGTGCACACCGACCCAGCGGTCGGCGGCGAGGGTGGCCTGCCACTCCCGGCCCCACGCCACCTCGTCGGCCAGGTCGGCGAAGGGAGGCGGGCGGTGCAGATGCGCGCCCAGCCACGACCGGAAGGAGGTGGCGAACTCCTCGTCCTCCTTCTTCAGCGCGAGATCCACGCCGGCTCCCTCCACCACGCTGACATCGGCGTCACGTTACCGGGACCCGGGGGCTTTGCTCGAAATGGTGTCGTAGTGAGCGACTGAGTCGGTCATGCCGTCCTCGTGAACTTCACGAACCTCGGAGTCGAAACGGCGGACAGGGGTCCCGCACAGACCCCACCAACGCAGTTGTAAGCCATGTTCGACAGGGGCGTCTGTGGACGGCCCGGACCCTTTTGCTCAGGCTGCGCGACGGTGCCGCACAAGTCTTTGAGCATCGGGCCGAACAGATCACCCCTCGGCACACTGCGCCTTGTTGTAGTTGGTCCAGTCCTGCGCGCGAATGTGCTGGGCGCAACCTGCGGTATCTGTCGCCCAATGTCCCGCTCCCAGAGGACCTTCCTCCCTAGTTGGTGCGTCGAGAATCATTTAGTGTTTAATGATGATGACGCCATACGAAGAACTCGGACCTCATGGCGTTCTGCCGCCGGATGGGAGCGGCATCTGGCACATGGTTGAGGCTCCGCTTGACCCGATCGCTGTCTGTGGAAACCAGATTCTCTATGGCGCTCGACTACGGCCATGGACGGATGTGCCGCAAAGGGACCGTTGTGGGCTTTGTGTGAAGTGGACGACTGACTATCGACGCCCGTAGTACGGACGGGCGACCCCACGGAAAAGAACGTCCAAGTGGCGCGTGGCTGGGTCGTAGCCCACGGCAGCCAGAGCACCGCTTGCCATCTGCTGCGATTCCACGTCACCGGGCTGAGGCAGGTGGCTCCGTTGCGCCTTCGGATCGTTCAGCAGTTTGAGCCGTCGCACTGGGCGCCCGGCGGTCGCGTCCATTGGCCCAGACGGTGCATCCTGTGCTGGGTTGAGCGGGTTGGGGTGGGGGTTGGGGCGCGGCTTGGGCTGATCGTTCTTTACGACTCGGACGAAAGGGCAATAAACCTGCAGAACGCCCCCCGCGCTCTTGTTCGGCCGAATCGAGGGTGTAAGGCGCAAAGCCGGACCCGGGTATGGTGCCCTGCCGTGACGGCCCGCCTCCGACCGACCTGGGTTCCCGACCAGGCCCGCCGCTACCGGCGTCCCGGCGGGCCCTGGGACGTGCCCACCCTGGACGCTCTGCTCGCCGCGCACGGCGGCGAGGTGGTCGACGGTGCCACCCGGCTCTCGGCGGCCGAAGCCGATGCACTGGTGGCCACCGTGGCCGGCGGATTGCGGGAGCGGGGCGTCCGGCGGGGCGAAGCAGTGGCGTGGCAGGTCCCCAACAGCCTGGCGGCCGCCGTCCTGACCAGGGCCTGCTGGCGCATCGGCGCCGTGGCGGCGCCCGTCCTGCACTCGTTCGGCGCGGCGGACGTGGAAGCAGCCCTCGGCCAGATCGACCCCGCCCTCGTGCTGGAGGTCGGCACCGAGGCCCTCTCGGACCCTGCCGCTCTTGTCGACACACTCGGAGGCGCACCGGTGCCCTCCGGCGCGTTTCCCGGCCGGCCCTCCGACGTGGCCCTGGTCCTGTTCACCTCGGGCTCGACGGGGATCCCCAAAGCCGTGCTCCACACCCAGCGCGGCCTGAGCTGGAAGGCCTCGTTGATGGCGCGGGTCCACGGCCTCGGTCCGGCCGACGCGGTGCTGATGCCGGCGCCGATGGCCCACATCTCGGGGCTGCTCAACGGGGTCCTGGTGCCGGGCGCCGCCGGCCTGCGCTCGGTCCTGGTTCGCCGCTTCGACCCCGAGCAGGCCCTGGCACTGGTGGCGCGGGAGCGCATCACCTTCCTGGCAGGCCCGCCGACCTTCTTCATCGCCATGGCCCGCGCCCTCGCCGAAGGGCCCGGCATCGACGTGTCCTCAATCCGGCTCGTGTCCAGTGGCGGCGCGTCGGTGACACCGGCCTTCGTGGAGGACACGGCGCGCACGTTCGCCTGCCGCGTCAAGCGCACGTACGGCTCGACCGAGGCGCCCACCGTCACCACGAGCACCGACGACGATCCGTTCGAAAAAGCCCGCGACACCGACGGACGCGCCGTCGGCGCGGTCGAGCTCCGCGTCTCGGACCCCGAGACGGGCGCGCGCTGTGCCACCGGAACGCCGGGCGAGCTGTGGGTGCGCGGCCCCGAGATGTTCGCCGGCTACGCCGACGCCGCGCAGACCGGCACCGTGATCGCGCGGGGCGGCTGGTTCCGCACGGGTGACCTCGCCACGATCGACGAGGAGGGCTGGGTGCGCATCGTCGGGCGGCTCAAGGACGTGATCATCCGTGGTGGTGAGAACATCTCGGCCTCCGAGGTCGAGGCTGCGTTGGAGGCGCACCCCGATGTCCGGCACGCGGTGGCGGTCGGCTATCCCGACCCGCTGATGGGCGAGCGGGTCGCGGCCTTCGTCGAGTCCGCCGCACCGTTCGACCTCGAGGAGTGCCGGCGTTGGTTCGCCGGCCGCGGGATGGCCGTGTTCAAGACGCCCGAGAAGGTCGAACGGCTGGACCATCTGCCGTTGCTCGGGTCCGGCAAACCGGACCGTGCCGCCCTGCAGCGCCGTGCCGCCACGACCTGACCCGGACCGGGGTGCAGCGGGCCGTGGAGACCCGATGCGGCGCTGCGGCGGAGACGCGCACTAGGTTTGGCCGGTGCCTCGCCGCAACCTGATCCCGCTGGCGTTGCTGGCTGTCCTCGGAATCGGCACGCTCGGGTTCGCCGTGTTGGGCGCGTCCTCGGCCCCCAGCGGAGCGACACTCACGGTGCAGAACGCGTCCGTCCGGACCTTCGGCACCCCGACCGGGTCGACGTCCTTCGCCATGGACCTCGTCAACTCGCTCTCCGCCGCTGGAGCCAAGGGCACGGTCAGCCAGGTACGCCAGGTCGCCTACAAGCCGCCGAGCCGCATGACCATCTCCCAGGTGGTCGGCTCGAATTCGAAACACATCGCGGTCCTCCCCGCTTCGGCCGCGGTCTGCAACGTTGTCACCTTCGCGGCCATCGTCGGCGGCTCCACCCCTTGGACCGCGCGCGGCGCGGCCTTCGTGCGGACGGAGGCCCTGGCGACCTACGAGGCGAGAGTGCCCACCGCGACGCCCACGACGTGCGAGCCCCAGTCGACCACCGTGCAGGGAACGGTCCAGGAGAGGGCCGCCGTGCGGTCGGGCTACCTGGTGGGCGTGCGCCTGACCGTCGTCGTGCCACCACAGATGCTGCCCGGCGGCCAGCACGCGACCAGCGGGTCCGAGAGCCAGGCGCTGGTCCTGCTCGAGATCAACGGCACTCGCACGGCCGCGCTGGGCTCGTAGCGCCCGCTCTGCCTCAGGAGAGGTCCCGGCCCGCTTCCAACCGGGCGCGCAGCAACGTGGCGATGCGATCGCGGTGCGCCGCGGCATCCCCGTAGCTCACCTGGTCGAGCTGCGCCCGCTTCAGGTAGAGGTGCATGTCGTGCTCCCACGTGAAGCCGATGCCGCCGTGCACCTGCAAGCCCGCCGCCATCACGCGGCGCGACGCGTCGGAGCACCAGGCCTTGGCCATGCTGGCCGACAGCGAGCGCTCCGGGTCACCGGCGGCGGCGCACCAGGCCGCGTAGTACGCCGTGGAGCGCATCCCCTCCACATCGACCAGCGCGTCGGCCAGCATGTGTTTGACGGCCTGGAACGAGCCGATGGGCTTGCCGAATTGCACGCGGTCCTTGGCGTACTGGACGGTGTCCGCCAGGACGTGGTCGGCCGCACCGAGCATCTCTGCGCTGGCCAGAATGGCGGCGCGGTCGACGAGCAGCACGGCGGCCTCCTCACCGCCGAGGAACACGGCCGGCGTCTCGTCGAAGTCCAGGACCCCGAGCTCGCGCGTGCGGTCCATGGCGGACAGCGGCGCCGGGCGACCCCCGGCGAGCACGTCCACCCCGTAGACGGCACCACCGGCCACCACGACGGCGACGTCGGCCGACGGCGCGTAGGCGACCGGAGGTGTGCGCCCGCTGAGGCGGGGCCGGCCCGGGGGCCCGGAGACCGTCAGGTCGCTCGGTCCGGGCGCCGCCGCGACGCAGCCCACCGAGGCACCCTCGCTCAGAGCTGCACGCCAGTCGTTGGTCCCGGCATCTCCCCGGGCCTCGTCGCCGCACAGCGCCCCGAGCGCAACGATGGTGGGCAGGAACGGCGCCGCGACGAGGCGTCGGCCGATCTCCTCGCAGAGTATGGCGAGCTCGACCATTCCCAACCCCAGGCCTCCCTCGTCCTCGGGGAGTTCGATGGCCAGCCACCCCTGCTCCGCCATCGCGGACCACACCGCCTCGTCATAGCCCCGCGGCGCGTCCACCCCTGTGCCACCCGAGACGGCACCCGCCCCGGGGAGCGTGCCGACGATCGCTCCGGTCCCGACACGGGCCCGGAGGGCATCGGACCCGGCCTTCCCGTCGAGGAGGGAGGCCGCGGCTTCGCGCAACGCCTGCTGGTCGGCTGAGAGGTCGAAGTCCACGGCGGCGCAGTCTACGGTGACTACTGACACGGGTGTCACCTCGTGCTGCGTGTGTGCCATGCTGCGGCCGATGGATCTGCATGCCACGGCTGAGCAGGAGTCGCTCCGGGCGTCGTTCCGGGACTGGCTGATGGAGCACCTGCCGTGGCCCTACGGCGTCGGGCTCCCGCCACGCTTCGACGACCTGGCCGAGACGGTCGCCTTCGGACGGCGGTGGCAGGCGGAGCTGGCGGCCGACGGTTGGGTCGGCCTCACCTGGCCCGAGGAGTACGGCGGCCGCGGCCTGGGGGCCCTCGAGAATTACGTGGTGATCGAGGAGCTGGCCCGGGCCCGGGCCCCCGAGCTGGTGGGCCGCATCGGCATCAACCTCGTGGGACCCACCCTGCTCGCGCACGGGACGCCCGAGCAGAAGGAGCGCTTCCTCCCTCGGATCCTCTCGGCGGGCGAGCTGTGGTGCCAGCTCTTCAGCGAGCCCGACGCCGGGAGCGACCTGGCCTCGCTCACCACCCGCGCCGTCCCGGTCGAGGGCGGGTACCGGGTCAGCGGGCGCAAGGTCTGGACCTCCTACGCCCAGTTCGCGGACTGGGGCCTCTGCCTCACGCGCAGCGACCCCACCGCACCGAAACGCCAGCAGGGCATCACGGCGCTGGTCATCGACATGCACGCCGAAGGGGTCGTCGTGCACCCGCTCGTCCAGTCCACGGGCGAGGCCGAGTTCAACGAGGTCGAGCTGGACGACGTTTTCGTGCCGACAGAGCGGCGGGTCGGCCCCGAGGGCGAAGGCTGGGGCGTCGCCGGCTCCACGCTGGCCCACGAACGCGGCATCAATCCCCGCCAGCTCGTGATCCACACGCAGTTGATCGAAGAGCTGCTCCGCCTGGCTGAGGCCAACGGGAGCTTCGACGACTGGCGCCTCCGCCAGTCGCTCGCCCAGGCCGCCACCGAGGTGCGGCTCTTCCAACTGCACAATTGGCGCTCGCTGACCCGCCTCTCCAAAGGCGAGGCGCCGGGCCCTGAAGGCAGTGCTCTGAAGTTGTACTGGAGCGAGATGTCCAAACGGCTGCACCAGACGGCGCTCGACGTGCTCGGTCCGGCCTCCCCGTTGTGGGAGGGTGCGGAGGGAAACCCCGCCGACGGCGCCTGGCAGCGATCCTGGCTGTATTACCAGGCGTCCTCCATCTTCGCCGGGACCAACGAGATCCAGCGCACGCTCGTGGGCGAGCGCGTCCTCGGGCTCCCCCGGGGCTGAGCGGCGCCGGGCAGGCGACGCGGCAGGATGGGCACCTCGGCAAGGATGGATGAGATGGCAGACGACTTCGAGACGATCCTCTATGTGGTCGATGGGGCGGTGGCCACCATCACCATGAACCGGCCGGACATGGCCAACGCGCAGGATTCCATGCTCATCGACGAGCTCGATGCGGCATTCGACCTGGCTGACGCCGACGACGCCGTGAGGGTGGTGATCCTGGCCGGGGCGGGCAAGCACTTCTCCTCGGGTCACGATCTCAAGGCCCTCGTGAGCGGCGACGGCTCCGATCCCTGGGTGGCCCTGCGGGAGACTCCCGAAGGAAAGTTCCAGCACGAGAAGACCATGTACTACGACCGCTGCATGCGCATCCACGACTTCCGCAAGCCGACGATCGCCGCCGTGCAGGGCAGCTGTGTCGCGGCGGGCCTGATGCTGGCGGCCATGTGCGACCTGATCGTCGCCGCCGACGACGCCGTGTTCTCCAATCCGGTCCTGCGGCTCACGGGTGCCGGCGTCGAGCTCCTGGTCGAACCCTGGGAGCTGGGCATCCGCAAGGCGAAGGAATTCCTGCTGACCGGCGACACCATCGACGCGCAGGAGGCCTGGCGCCTGGGACTGGTCAACCGGGTGGTCCCCCGGGACGAGCTCGAGATGCGGACGCGGGAGCTCGCCGACCGGATCGCGCTCGTCCCCCCGGTCACGGCCCAGACAGTCAAGGACAGCCTCAACCAGACCGGCACCCTGATGGGCAAGCGCGACGCGCTCAAGTACCACTTCATGGCGCACCACTGGGTCCACAACTCGGCCACCGCGCTGAACGCGCTGGCGGCCCGCAAGGCCAAGGGCTCCATGCGTGAGGTCATGGCCGAGCGCGACCAGGGTCACCCGGAATGAGCGACCCCTCGCCGGGGCCGCTGTCGGGCATCCGTGTGATCGACGTCGGAACGCGGATTTCCGCGCCGTTCTGTGCCGGTTTGCTGGGTGAGCTCGGCGCCGACGTCATAAAGGTGGAGCTGCCCGGCGAGGGCGATTTCATGCGCACGATCGGACCGTTCGTGCCGGTGGAGGACGGTCCCGACTACTCGCTCTTCTGGGCCGTCGAAGGCCGGGGCCGGCGGGGGATCACCTGCGACCTGCGCAAGCCCGAGGGCAAGGAGCTCTTCAAGCAG
Organism: uncultured Acidimicrobiaceae bacterium; assembly: GCA_963721585.1. Taxonomy (GTDB): domain Bacteria; phylum Actinomycetota; class Acidimicrobiia; order Acidimicrobiales; family RAAP-2; genus Bog-473. Next base: position 226,966 of record CAVRJN010000008.1, read on the forward strand.
CTGGTGGCGACAGCCGACGTGCTGTGCGAGAACTTCCGCCCCGGCACCATGGAACGCTGGGGTCTCGGCCCGGACGACCTGCCGGACGAACTCGTCTATGTGCGCATCAGCGTCTTCGGGCAGACCGGGCCCTACGCCCCGCGCCCCGGACTGGACCGGCTCGGCATCGCCTTCGGCGGCCTGCTCAACCTGACGGGCGATCCCGATCGCCCGCCCGTGCGGCCCGGCGTCACCATCTCGGACTACCTGACGGGCACCTTCGCCGCCTTCGCTGCCGTGGCCGCGCTCTACGGACGGGACCGGGAGGGACGGGGCGGCGACGTCATCGACGCACCGCTCTACGGTTCGATCCTGCGCGTCCTGGAGTGGACGCTCGCGGGCTACGACAAGCTCGGCATCGTGCGCCAGCGCGAGGGCAACCGCCTCTCGCACTCGGCCCCGCTCGACAACTACCCGACGGCCGACGGGTTCTTCGTCTGCATCGTGGCGGGGTCCGACGCCAACTTCTCCCGCCTCTGCAAGGCGATGGGCAGGCCCGACCTGGCCGAGGATCCCCGCTTCGCCACGCTGGCCGAGCGGGCGGCGCGGGGCGGCGAGATCAACGGCATCGTGGCCGACTGGACCTCGAGCCTTCCGGCGGAGGAGATCACCGCCCGCTGCGTCGAGCACGACGTCCCGGTCGGCACCGCGTACAGCGCCGAAGACATCTTCGCCGATCCCCACATGGCGGCCCGGGGCGATCTGGTCGCGGTCGACGATCCGGTCCTCGGCCCGGTCCGCCAACAGGCACCGTTTCCGCGCCTGGCCAACAGCCCTGCTCCGGTGCCGCGAGGCGCACCGCTCCTGGGTGAGCACAACCGCGAGGTGTGGTGTGATCTCGTGGGCCTCAGCGACGACGAACTGGCCGACCTGGGAAGCCGTGGTGTGGTCTGACTCGTTCCGGCCCTCACCGCTAGCCTGCCTCGCACATGTTGCTCACCGTGCAGACGTTCGTGACCCTCGACGGCGTGATGCAGGCGCCCGGCGGGCCGGAGGAAGATCCCAGCGACGGCTTCACCCAGGGCGGTTGGCAGGCCCCCTTCGGAGATGCGGCGGGCGGCGAGTTCGTCTCCGAGCTCACCAGCCACGCCAGCGCGTTCTTGCTCGGTCGCAGGACGTTCGACATCTTCCGCGGCTACTGGCCTGATCAGACCGACCCCGCCAACCCCATCGCCACAACCATCAACTCGCTGCCCAAGTACGTCGCGTCCAACTCGTTGCGCGAAGCCGATGCCACGTGGCGCGGCGAGCACCCCGACACTGCCCATCTCGTGACGGGTGATGTCGTGGCGTCGGTTCGGGCGCTGAAGAACGAACCCGGAGAGGAATTGCAGATCTGGGGAAGCGGCAACCTCCTCCAGACTCTGTTGCAGCACGAGCTCGTCGATCGCTTCCGGCTGATGACGTTCCCGGTGGTGCTCGGTTCCGGTCGCCGCTTGTTCAACGACGGACTCCTCCCGGTCACCATGCGCCCTGTCGACGTCACCGTGACCGACCTCGGCATCGTCCTCGGCACCTATGAGCCGGCCGGTCCGGTTGGCCACGGTCAGATGTAGCTTCGTCGGGTCACCCCTCCGTGCTGACGACCCGTCCGAAGTAGGAGGCGCCGCCGAAGGTGAAGATGCCGCCGTCGGCCGCCGCCATCCAGTAGCCGTTGGTGGCACCGTCCGACGCCATGCCCACGACCGGTGCCGCCAGGCTCATGCTGCCGGTGCTGCCATCGAAGGGCGCCTGCCCGTAGGTGAAGATGCCGCCGTCAGAAGCCACGAAGCGATACCCCTGCCCGTTCGGCGAGGCCTCCATGCCCACGATGGGCTTGTTCAGGCGGATGCTGCCGGTGCTTCCCAGGAACGGTGCGTTGTAGCTGAAGACACCGCCGTCGGAAGCGACCTCCCAATAGCCACCGGTGCCCGGGTCGGCCGCAATCCCGACGATGGGCTGGTTGAGCGTCTTGCCGCCCATTGACCCGAAGAACTGGGCGTTGCCGAAGCTGAAGATCCCGCCGTCGGCTGCCACCATCCAATAGCCCCTGCCGTTGGGCGTGGGGGCGATGCCGACGATCGGCTTGTTGAGGCGCAGTGACCCGGTGGACCCGTAGAAGGTGGCGTCACCGAAGCTGAACACGCCACCGTCAGAACCGACCAGCCAGTAGCCCCTGCCGTCGGGGGTCGAGGCCATACCCACGACGGGCGAGTTGAGCTGACCGCTGAGGGAGCCGTAGTTCTGGGCCGAGCCGAAGGCGGCCACCGTGCCGTTGGCCTGGGTCTCCCAGTACCCGGTGCCGTCGGGGGTCGGCGCGACGGCCACCGTCCGCGAGCCGGACTGGACCGCGTCGGCCAACTGGCCCCAGGTGTCGGTGATGTCGGTCGGCGGCGAGCACGAGCTGACGAAGATGGCCGACATGGAGCCCCTCGAAGAGCCGGAGGAGAACGCCGCGCCCATGGACAGGATCGGCGCGCCGCTCGGGCAGTTGGTGAAACCGTGGAGAATGATGTCGCGGTGGCCCCAACAGCCCGAGGCGGTCGACGCGCTGCAGGCCGAATTGGACGTCGACGAGCCGCTGTAGCCGTCGTCGTACATCCAGTAGTAGTCGGCCTCGAGCACCGAGGTCAGACCTCCGGCCCAGATCGACCCGCCGTACGTGATCGGGGCCCCGCCCGTGACCGCGGTCGGAAATGACGGGTCGGCGCCGGCGTTGGCACCCCCCTGCGCGTACGCGTCGAGTTGTGAGGTGAGGTACTCAATCGGCGGCAGGCCACGATCGACGCGCTCGTTGTTCACCACCGTGAACACCTGCTGGTCGAGCGGCAGGGCGTCGAAGGCCGATTCGGAGATGTTCATGTCGCCGACACTCTCCTGGCTGCGCGCGGCGTCAATGGCGGTGAGCCAGTCGGAACTGTCCGGAGGGATGTTGGCCGAAGGGTTGGAGGGCGGCAAAATGCCGGCGGCGACTGCGGGCGCACTTGTCATCATCGCGGCGCCGAACAAGCTCAGGACGGCGGCCCCCATGGGAACCAGAAGTGTCGCGAAACGACCGGCACTGCCCTGCACGTTGGATTCCCCCTCGTTTTCCACTCTTCGTTGCAGTGACTATCGGAACGAAGGGGCGGGAAACGAAGAGGACTTTTGACGAGAGAGGAACTATTCCCGCAGGTCCAGGTCGTATCGGTCTCGTCGACACACGTATTGTGCGGGCGTTGTGGCAACGCTGCCGTGCGTTGCCTGCACCCCGGTGTCGTCTGGAACAACAGCGCGCAGCAAGGGTCTACGACCCGCCGGTGCACGCAGTGGCACCCGCGAGGACAAAGACTGTGGCACGGACAACATCCGCACCGACCCTGCACCCGTGATGCCACCACGGGTCGCCCGTGCAGCGATGTGAGCGGCGCGGGAACGGTTCGGATCAGCCCGAGACGGTGCGCTGGAGTGCGCGCAACACTCTCACGTGATCGGCCGACCCGGTTCAGCCGACCCCGCTTCGGCCGCCGTCTCTACGCACACGCGTGCCGGTCTCTCACCCCCGGGGCAGGCCGAGCACTCGCTCGGCCACGATGTTGCGCTGGATCTCCGACGTCCCGCCGGCGATGGTGCCGGAAAAGGATCGCAGGTACTGCAGGGCCCAGGCGCCGTCGTAGAACGAGCCGTTCGCGCTCTCCTCCGACCGGGCCGGCTCGAAGTGGCCGAAGTCCCACTCGGTGAAGCGGTTGGGCCCCGGGCCGTCGAGATCGAGGCCTTCCAGTCCCAGCGCCTCCTGGCCCAGCAGGCAGGCCCGCTGCTCGGCCTCGCTCGTGAACAGCTTCAGCACCATGTGCTCCGGCGGCATCTCGCCGCGGCTCGCCTTGGCGAAGCCGCGGTAGCCGAGGCAGCGCATGGCCGCCGTATCGGTTGCCAGCCGTCCGATGGCCTCGGCCAGGCGGGGGTCGTCGCCCAGGGTGCCCCCGCGGCCGTCGGGACGTGCGGCCATGCGCACCAGCCCCTTCAGCGTGCGCTCCATCTTCGAGACGTACATGATCCAGAGCATGCCCCGCTCGTGGCGCAACGAGCCCTGGCTCACCGCCCACCCCTGGTGAAGCTCACCCAGCACGTTCTCCACCGGCACCTCCACGTCGGTGAAGAACACCTCGTTGAAATCGGCGTGATGCGGGTCGGTCAGCTCGGGCAGGGGTCTGCAGGTGATGCCGGGCGTGCGCATGTCGATGATGAGCACGCTGATGCCGCGGTGTTTCGAGGCCTCCGGGTCGGTTCGCACGTAACACATGCAGTAGTCGGCCTCGTGGGCGCCCGACGTCCACACCTTCTGCCCGTTCACCACGAAGTGGCCGTCGCGCTCCTCGGCCCGTGTGGTCAACGAGGCCAGGTCGCTCCCCGCGTTCGGCTCGCTCATGCCCAGGCACCACGTGATCTCCCCCTTCAACGTCGGGAGGACGAAGCGCTCCTTCTGCTCGTCGGTGCCGTACTCGACGATGGATGCGGCGCAGATGGAGAGACCCTGCGGGTTGAGCGACCGCGGTGCCGTGCGCTCGGTGATGACCTCGAAGTAGGCCATCTGTTCTTTCGGAGTGGCGTTGCGGCCACCGAGCTCGGGCGGCCACCCCGGCACGAGGTAGCCCGCTTCGAACAACTCGCGCTGGAAGGTGCGGGCCCAGTCCGGCAGGTGCGCCGAGGAGCGGCGCTGCTGGTCGGCCATCTCCTCGGGCGAGGGCAGGTGGTCGTCCAGCCATGCTTCGAATTCACGGCGGAACGCAGTCAGCGAGTCGTCAGGGGCGAGGCGCATGGCCAACTATGACACGGGTGTCATTCCGCCAGCGATTCGCCGTCGTCCTCTTCCTGCACCCTCGCCGAGCCCTGCGTGTAGCCGCGCCGGGCGGCCGGAAAGCCCTGAATCGCGAGCACGATCCCGAAGGCCGGCTGCGTGAGGAGGATCGACCCGGCGATCTCCTCCCAGGTGGCGCCGACTTCGGCGGCCAGCCGGGCGTGGCGTTGCACGCCACCGGGCTGCCGGGCGATGACGGTGCACACCATGCGGATCAGCTCGTGGGTCTTGCGGTCGGGCGCGCGCAACGAGTCGATGGAGGCCATCCACGCGTTCTGGGCCTGCAGGACGCCTGGGGCCAGATCGTGCAGGAATCGCTCCGACGGGAAGGGCCAGACATCCTCCTCGACGTTGATGTCGAACGTCTCGTCGTGTTCGGCTGTCGTCATCGCGTCGTCATCGTACCGGCGCGGCGCGGCACCGGGCTCAGGCACCGGGCTCGGGGTCGCGCGGTTGGCCGAGGATGCGCTCCGCGATGACGTTGCGCTGCACCTCGCTCGTGCCGCCGGCAATGGTGAGGCAGCGCGTGGAGAGGAAGCCTTCCTCCCAGCGCTGCGCCTTGCCGTCGAGGACGGCGCCGTTCGCGCCGTACAGCGCCATCCCCATCTCCTGCACGCGCTGTTCGTGCTCCACACCGAGCAGCTTGCGTACGCTCGATCCGCTGCCGGGGTCGACGCCCGAGAGGGTCCGCAGGGTGGAGCGGTGGCCGAGCAGGGCGATCGACTGCGCCTCGGCGATCAGGTGGCCCAGCCGCCCCTCCATGCTGGGCGGGCTGGGGTCGCCGCGCTCGCTGCGGCGCGCCATGGTCCGGGTGAGCGACTCGACCCCGGGGCCGAAGGAGGCGCCCGTCGACATGGAGACACGCTCGTTGGCCAGCGTCGTCCGGCCGATGCGCCAACCGTCCCCCGGCACGCCCACGACGGCGTCGTCGGGGACGAAGACGTCGTTGAAGAAGACCTCGTTGAACATGGCGGCGCCGGTCAGCTCGCGCAGCGGCCGGATGTCGATCCCCTCGGCGCGCATGTCCACGATGAAATACGTGATGCCGGCATGCTTGCCCGCCTGAGGGTCCGAGCGGGCCAGGCAGATGCCGAAGTCGGCCGTCTGGGCCAGCGACGTCCACACCTTCTGCCCGTTGAGGATCCAGCCGCCCTCGACGGGCTCGGCCCGTGTGCTCAGGGCGGCGAGGTCGGACCCCGCCCCCGGCTCGCTGAAGAGCTGGCACCAGTTGAGCCGGCCGTGGAGCGTCGGGCGCACCCAGCGCTCCTGCTGCTCGGCGGTGCCGTGGGCGATCAGCGTCGGCAGTGCCCAGGCCCCGACCGCGAGGTGGGGCCGCTGGAGGCCGGCAGCGGCCAGCTCCTCGTCGATGACGAGTTGCTCGAGAGGCGAGGCGCCCCGGCCCCAGGGGGCGGGCCAGTGCGGCATGATGAGCCCCGCCTCGGCGAAGGCCGCACGCCGGTCGGCCTCATCGGCCGCCGCCACTCCAGCCACGGCGGCGCGGATCTCCTCGCGCAAGGACTCCGCCTCGGACGGCAGGTCGGCGCCCAGGTTGCGCCGGGAGCCGGCGAGTGCCAACGCGGCCACCTCGTGCTCGAGTCCGCCCACGTCGCCGCCGGCCAAGAGCTGCAGGTTCGCCATGGCCCGCTTCAGGTAGAGGTGGGCGTCGTGCTCCCAGGTGAAACCGATGCCGCCGAGAAGCTGAATGCACTCCTTGGCGCAGTGCGCGGCCGCCCCCAACGCCACGGCACCGGCTATGCGCGCGCTGAGGTGCCGGTCGCGCGCCTCGACGTCAAGGTCGCCGGCGCCGGCCTGGTCCTCTTCGCTCCACGCGGCGGCGGCATCCCAGGCCACCGCCGCCGATTGCTCGACCGAGACCAGCATGTCGGCCAGCGCGTGCTTGACCGCCTGGAACTGGCCGATGGGTCGGCCGAATTGCACGCGCACCTTGGCGTACTCCGAGGCCGTGTGGAGGCACCAGCGGGCGATGCCCGCGCTCTCGGCCGCGGCCAGCGTCAGGGCCAGGCCGCGCACGTCGTCGTCGGACACCATGACCTGCTGCCGCAGCGGCAACGTGACCGGGCCTTCGCCGCCGATGGTGAGCTGCCCCACGGCCCGGGTGGCGTCGAGCGCCGGGAGCGCCTCGACGGAGACGGCATCACCGAGCGCCTCCCGGTCGAGCAGGAGCCAGCCGGTGCCGGTGCCGTAGTCGAGGGGGACCAGGACCAGGCGTGCGGTGGGCAGCCCGAGCACGGGACGCACTGTGCCGCGGAGGGAGAGGGCCCCGTCATCGGCCGGCGGCCACGGTTGGAGCGCGGCGCCCAGCGCCACGGCGGCCGTGATGGAGCCGTCGGCCAGCCCGCGCAACCACTCCGGGGGCACGGCCGCCGGCCCGCGGGGCACCCGGGCCAGGACGGCGGAGACGAGCAGCGTCGGCAGCACCGGCCCGGGGAAGAGGGCGTGACCCAGCTCCTCCAGCACCACAGCCAGTTCGGAGAGCGTGAAACCCTGCCCGCCCTGCTCCTCGCTCAAGTGGAGGCCGAGCCATCCCTGGGCCGCCATCTTCTCCCAGGCCGGGGCCAGCTCGGTTGCATCCGGCGGCGCCTCCGCGACCTCCCGTGGCACTGCCGGCGGGCAGTGCGTCTCGGTCCAGCGCAGTGCGGTGGCCCGCAGTGACTCGTGGTCCTCCGTGACGGCGATCGGCATTACGTATTCTCCTCCAGCGAGACCTCGGCGCCGGCGCGCCAGAGGGAGATGGCGCCGACCGGGCAGCCCTGCGCGGCAGTGCGCAGCCGCTCCTCGTCGGTGGCCGCGGCATACACGACGACGGCGTGGCCGTCGTCGCTCAGGTCGAAGGTCTCGGGCGCCCAGAAGACGCAGTTGCCCGATCCCATGCAGCGGTCCCAATCGATCTGCACGTCGAGCGGCAGCGGCTCGACCGCGTCGTCAGTCGGATTGACTCTGCCGCCCATGGGCCAGAAACTACCCCCCGGGGGTGAACACCACCGGCAGGGAGAGCGGCGACCGGAAGGCCATCCCCTCAATGTGCGGCGGTTCGGCATCGGGGTCCAAGGTGAAGGGGCCGAGCCGGTCGAGGAGGGTGTTGATGGCGATGCGCGACTCCATCCTGGCGAGGTGCATGCCCAGGCACACATGGACGCCGAAGCCGAAGCCCACGTGCTGGCGCTGCTCGCGGAACATGTCGTAGCGGTCGGGGTCGGGGTACTTGCGCTCGTCGCGGTTGGCCGCGCCGATCAGGAGCGCCAGGTCGGCCCCGTTCTCGATCTTCACGCCGGCCAGCTCCGCCTCGCGGGTGGCCCGGCGCAGAATGACGCACACGGGTGGCTCCCAGCGCACCACTTCCTCGAACGCCTGGGCGAACAGCGAGCGGTCGTTGTAGAGCGCGTCGAGCTGCGTCCGGTCGTGCAGCAGCGCGAAGAGCATGCTGCCCGAAGCGCGGTAGGTCGTCTCCACACCGGCGGGCAGGATCAGCCGGAGGAAGGAGAAGATCTCCTCGTCGGTGAGGTGGACCCCGTCGACCTCGGTCCGCACGAGCTCGCTGATGAGGTCGTCGCCCGGTGCGGAGCGGCGCTCCTCCATCACCTCGGCGAAGTAGTCACGCAAGGCCGCCGAAGCGGCGATGCCGCGCTCCCAGTTGGCGGCGACGCTCGTGAGCTCCAGCGTCCAGCGCTGGAACTTCGGATAGTCCTCGCGCGGCAGCCCGAGGATGCGGGCGATCACCTGCACGGGGAAGTTGAAGGTCACCGATCGGACGAGGTCGGTGCGACCCTCGTCGATGAACGTGTCGATCAGCTCGTTGACGACACGGGCGACCAGATCCTCTTCCCAGCGCTCCAGCATTTTGGAGCGGAAGCTCGATGCGACGAGCGTGCGGATGCTGCGGTGCTCGGGTTCGTCCATCTGCAGGATGGTGCGGCCCATCACCATGCCCATCACTTCTTCGTAGATGGTCGACGAGTACGTCTCGCTGTCGCGCAGCACCTGCACGACCTCGTCGTAACCGAACACGGTGACGGGCGCCGGCTTGGTCGGGTCGGCGATCTCGGCGCCCTCGCCGAGGTCGATCGGACCGGAGTGCACGGGGCTGATGCGGCGCAGTGCCTGCATCGCTGGATACGGGTCGCGGATGGTGCCCCCGACCACGTCCTTCAGCTCGTAGGGATCGAACGGGACAGCCGCCGAGTCAGCCGTCGAATTTAGGCCTGGCATGTTTTTCCACAACCCCCTAGATTCCGGGTACTACAAAGGGGGTCGGGCCTGACTCCCATGGCATGTATAGCAAACGATCGTTAGGGAGTCCAGAACAGGGGTTTCCGAGCACGGACTGACGCCCTTCTTGTACCGGTTCCGACCCGGACAGGGACACGTCAGACGACGAGAGCACGCAGAGGCGACGTGCTGCGAGAGGACTATCGGGCGTCGTTTCGCCGCCCCGAGGTCGGAGAGCGGAGAATGGGACCGAAGATGAGCGTTGGCACACCCCCCCAGGGCGATGCGCACGCAGAGCGAGGACCATCTGCAGCCGGAGAAGGTTCGGCGACCAGGCGGCGCATCCTGCAGATCGCGCTGACCCTCATGGCGCAGCGGGGCGTCGACGGGACGAGCATGCGCGACCTGGCCTCCGCTGCCGGACTGAATGTGGCCTCGCTCTACCACTACTTCCCGAGCAAGCGGGACCTGCTGGAATCCGTCCTGATCGAGCAGGGGTTCCTCCCGATCAGGCCGGTGCGCGTGGACACCCCGGGCGAGACCCCCGGCGCCGAGCCCCTCACGCTGGCCCAGCTCCTGGCCGAGATCATGACCTCCATGTTCGAGGTGGAGGACTTCGTCCGCCTCATGGTGGGCGAGGCGATGCGCGGCGAGGCGACCGCCCGCGCCGTGGGCGTGGACCTGTTCTCCTCGTTCGAGTCCAGCATCGAGGACTGGGTGAAGAAGAACCGTCCCGACCTCGACGACGGGCCCGGCGCGGCGGCGGTGGCGCGGCTCCTCAGCGCCATGGTGGTCGGGATCTTCATTCAGCACGCCGCCGATGTGCTCGGCGACGAGGGGGACGACCTCACCGCCCTGTCCCTCGACCGGGCCCGCGAGGCGGCCTCCATCCTCCGGCCACCGGGCTGAGAGGCCGGCGGCTCCCCGTCGACCGCCCGGGCCACTGCACCATTTGCCCGGGGCCACCGGACCGGCGCACACTGGCGCCGTGCCCCATACGACCCCCACCGCCGCGCCGACCGCAGTCGCCTCCGCCGCCTTTTCGGTGCCGGCCGAGACCGTATGGGCCTACCGTCTCGACTTCGCCAACCTCCCGGAGTACAACCCCGACGTGCAGGGCGTGACGCGCGTGGCCGACGGGACCGGCGACGCTGCGGGTGGCGTGCACGGGCCCGGCGCCCGTTACACGTTCGGGTTGGCCGACCCGCGCCGGCCCGGCGTGCACCAACCGATCGAGTTGTGGACCGTGGAGGCTGTCGCCCCGTCGCTGGTGGCCGCCGGCATGTCGGGTGGCAGCGAGGCCTACGAGGAGTTCGTCGTGGAGCCGCTCGGCGGCGGGTGCCACGCCACGCTCACCCTCTGGGTCACCCTGCCCGACGGTCTTCCCGAGAACGTGGTTGCCGCCGCCGCTGCCGGCAGTCTGGAGCAGATCCGCAAGGAGTTGCGGTTGATGAAGCAGGTCCTCGAAGGCGCTGCCTGATTGCCCGGCTGGCGCGCCTAGTGGCTGTAGTGCGCGTCGGCGTCGGCCAGACGCTCGGCCAGTCGGGCCAGCATCTTCACTCCGATTCTCGGCGTCGTCATCAACATCGACTTGAACTCACGCGCGTCGAGGACCAGCAACTCCATGTCGGTCTCTGCGACCACGTCAGCGGTGCGGATCCCACCATGGAGGAGTGCCAGTTCGCCGAAGTACCCCCCCGTCGTGAACTCCGCGATCTCACGCTTCCCCACCCGGCAACTTGCGATGCCGGAGAGCACGAGGAAGAACTCCCGGCCGGCGGAGCCCTGGGCGGTCAGAAGCTCGCCGCTCTCGACGCTGATGCTGGTGCCGAGCTGCGCGATGGACCGGAGGTCGCTTTGCGAGCAACCGGAGAAGAGTGGGACCGCCCTCAAGAGATCGATCTGCTGCTTGGGGATGCGTTGCCGCACGTGACCACCTACGCTCGGAGTGAACTGCCTGGGGACGCCGGGGGGAGCGTATCTCCCCCAACCTCCGAGCGCAGGATCCTTCGGCAGGCGGTGCCTCTGCGCGCTCACCCACCCTCTCGCAGGCGCTGGCGCAACACGAACTTCTGGACCTTCCCCGAAGGCGTCCGCGGCAACTCGCCGACGATGCGGATCTCCTCCGGCCACTTCTGACGGGTCAGCCCGGCCTCCTGGAGGTGTGCCCGGAGGTCGTCCATGTCGGGGGGTGCGCTCCCGGGCTGCATGCGGAAGAAGGCGCAGCCGTGCTCGCCGAGCCGCTCGTCGGGCGCCGCCACCACGGCGACCTCTGCCACGCCCTTCATGTGCGCCAGCAGCTGCTCCACCTCCGCGGCACTGACGTTCTCGCCGCCGCGGATGATGATGTCCTTCACCCGGTCCGTGATGGTCAGGTAGCCGTCCTCGTCTATGACGCCGATGTCCCCGGTGCTGAACCAGCCGTCGGCGTCCACCGCCTCGGCCGTCAGCGCGGGGTCCGTGTAGCCGGCGAAACGGTCGGGTCCGCGGCTGAGGATCTCGCCCGGCTGCCCGGCCTCGACGTCATGACCGTCCTCGTCGACGGTCCGGATCTCGACCCATTCCATCGGCCGGCCGTCGGTGTGGATGCGCTTGTCCTTGGGGGCGTCGTGCTGGGAACCCGTGATGGAAGGGTGTTCGGTCGACCCGTAGGAGCGGACCAGCGAAATCCCGAGCGAGTCCGCCCGCTCGGCCACCGCGTTGGGAATGGGCGAGCCGCCGAGCCCGACATAGCGCATGAGCTCCACGTGTTCGGGGCCGTAGCCGGGGCTGTCGAGCAGGCTGGTGAAGAAGTACGTCGAGCCGCTGCCGGCGGCGATGTGCTCCTCCACCATGGCATCGAGGACGGTGGGCGGGTCCCAGCCGTCGATCATGTAGATGGGCCGCCCGCTGTAGAGGGGGCAGAGCAGACCACCGAGCATGCCGATGGCATGGCCCACCGGAGCACCGACCAGGCTCGGGAGATCGCGCATGGCCTGGTGGTCGGACAGTTGCCGCACCTCGCAGCCCAGGGTGCGGTGCGTGTGCACGACGCCCTTGGGGTCGGCCGTCGTCCCCGAGGTGTAACCGATGACCGCTGCGCCGTCGGGATCGACGTGCTCGGGCCCGCTGATCGGCTCCGCCCCGCGCAGGTCGTCGAAGCGGACGTAGCCGGACGCGTCGCCCGCGATGTCGCCCACCACCACGACGTGTTCGAGACTCTCCAGCCCGTCGCGCACCGTTGCCAGGTCGGCCAGGTAGTCGCGCTGGCCGATGTGCGAGACGATCACCAGGGCCCGGGCTCCGCTCTGGCGGAGGATGAAGCCGAGTTCCTTGGGGCCGTAGAAGTGCACGATCGGCACCAGCGTCACGCCGAGCATGGCGCAGGCGTAGAAGGTGATCGCCGCGTCGACCCAGTTGGGCAGCTGGAAGGCGACGACGTCGCCTGGCCCGAGACCGAGCGCGCGCAAGCCGCCCGCGACGCGCAGCGACTCCTCGTAGACCTCGCCGACGGTCCCGACATAGGGGTGCGTCGGCGACCAAATGCGGAAGCGCCGGGTCGGATCCTCCAGGAGGGAGTCGCGCAGGAACTCCCCGAGCGTGCGGTCGTCCCAGGCGCCCTCGGCCCGGTAGCGCTCGGCCAAGGCCGGCGGCATCGGACGCAACTCGAACGTGGTCATGCCGATTCGATGAAGAGCGAGGCCAGCCGGTGGCGCTGCGCGCCGGCGCCGCCCGCCAGGAGCTCGTTCTGCTTCACCCGTTTGAACAGGAAATGGGCGTCGTTGGCCCAGGTGAACCCGACGCCACCGTGCAGCTGAATGTCGTCCCCGGTGACTCGCACACCGGCGTCGGCTGCGTAGCTCGAAGCCATGGCCGCGGCCTGTTCGCGTTCGGGCGACTCCGTGTCCGACGCCCAGGCTGCGAACTGGAAGCCGGCACGCGCCATCTCGACCTGCTGGAACATCTCGACGAGCCGATGGCGGACCGTCTGGTAGGTGGCGACGGGCTTGTCGAAGACGATCCGTTCCGACGTGTAGGCGATGGCCTCGGTGAGGGCCCGCTGCGCCGCACCGACGGTCTCCGCCGCCAGCCCGATGGCGATGTCGTCTTGGATCCGCTGCCACAGTCCGACCTGGTTGCCCGACGGTCCGAGCGGTACGACCGGGGTGTCGTCGAGCACGAGCCGGGCCAGCTTGCGCGTCGGGTCGAGGGACGGGACCAGCTCGCCCCGGGGCGACTCGAGGAGATACGAGCGCACGCCTTCCTCGCTGCGCGCCACCACGATGACCCAGTCCGCGCGTGTGCCCGTCGACGACGATCGGCTTCTCGCCGCTCACGACCCACTGGGCCGCCTTACGGCGCGCCCGGGTCCGCACGGTCGAGAGTGGCTCGCCGTGTCCCTGCTCGCCCAGCGCCACCGTGCCCCGTCGGGTGCCCGAGGCCAGGTCGGTCAGGAGCTCGGTGGCGCCCAGCGCACGCGCGGCGAGGGTGGCCGCCACCGAGGAGGAGAAGAACGGGCCGGGCAGTGGGATGCGCCCCATCTCTTCGAGGACGACGCACATTTCGAGCAGGCCGGCCCCGCTGCCCCCGTATTCCTCGGGTACCAGCAGGCCCGTCCACCCCAGGTCGACCAGCGTGGACCACAGCGCGGGAGTGATGCCCTCGGGCCCGTCGGCCAGCTGGCGCACCACGTCAGGCCCGCACTCGCGCTCGAGGGCGCCACGCGCCACCTCCTGCAGTGCGAGCTGCTCGTCGTCGTACGTGAAGTCCACGGCCTCCCCTACGTCTTGCTCACCGACGCGCCATTCCCTGACACTGGCGTCAGAGTACACGGTGGTCGGGTACCCTTCCCCCGTGGATTTTGCCCTGGCACCGGAGGACGAGAAGTTCCGCGACGAGTTGCGCGCCTGGCTCAATGAGCATCTGCCCCCCTTCCTGGAGGCGGAAGCCCTGGGCGACGACGCCAGCCTCTCGGGTGAAGCGAGCCAACAACGCCGCCAGAAGTGGCAGCGCAAATTGCACGAGGGCGGATGGGCGGCCATCCACTGGGGACCCGACTATGCCCAGGGCCGCACCATCAACGCCATGCAGCGCCTCATCTACTCCGAGGTGATGGCCGAGTACCGCACGCCCGGCACGTTCAACACCAACGGGATCTGGCAGATCGGGCCCATGATCATTCAGTGGGGCACCGAGGAGCAGAAGGCGCAGTGGCTGCCGTCCATCCTCGAGGCCGAGGAACACTGGTGTCAGGGCTTCAGCGAGCCCATGGCCGGCAACGACCTGGCCAATCTGCGGACGACGGCGATCTACGACGCCGAGACGGACGAGTACGTCATCAACGGCTCGAAGATCTGGATCTCCTCCGCGCACCTGGCCACCTGGGGGCTGTTCCTGCTGCGGACCGACCCGACCGCCATAGAGCGCGGCAAGAAGCACGAGGGGATCACGGCCTTCATTTTGAACCTGAAGACGCCGGGCATCGACGTGCGGCCGATCCGTGACATGGCGGGCGAGGAGCTCTTCAACGAGATCTTCTTCACCGATGTGCGCATCCCGGCCAAGTGGCGCCTGGGCGACGAGGGCGCCGGCTGGATGGTGGCCATGGGCACACTCGGCTTCGAGCGCGTCGGCATCGCGTCGCAGATCGCCATCCTCGCCGCCGACCTGCGCGCCATGGTGGCGGCCGCCCGCAGCGTGAATCCCGGCGCGCTCGACGACCCGTCGCTGCGGGACCGCATCGCCAAGGTGTGGACCGAGATCGAGCTGGCGCGTCTCCTTTCACTGCGGGCACTGTCCAAAATCATGAAAGGCGAGAAGAACTGGCCCGAGGTGCCCTTCGCCAAGCTCTCGTGGTCCTCGATGGCCCAGACGCTGGCCGAGCTCGCCGTCGACCTTCTTGGCCCGGCCGGCGCCCTGGCGCGCGGCGGTCCCGATGCGGTCGACCGGGGCAAGTGGACCCGCCTGTACGCGTTCCAGCGCTACTCGACCATCGGCGGGGGCTCCACCGAGATTCAGAAGAACATCATCGCCGACCGGGCCATCGCCATGCCCGGCAAGTCGCGCGGCTGACCCGCTCCGCCCCGTTGCCCGCCGACCCCCGCGCCAGCTGCATCATCGGCGTCGCCCGCCGTACCTGGCACCCGTCCGACGTGCCCGACGGCGCGCCCGAGCCGCTCGCCATGTGGGAGCAGGTGGCCCGTCAGGCCGCGGCGGACACCGGGGCCGACGCCTCGTCCGTCCTCAGCGCTCTCGAGAGCATCGACATCGTCTACTCGCAGTCGTGGCAGTACGACGATGCCGTCGCCCGCCTGGCCGAGCGCGTCGGCGCGTCGCCGGCGCGCCGGCGCTACTCGGGCATCGGCGGATCGGTGCCCCTCGTGCTGGCCACCGAGGTGGCCCGGGAGATCCGGGCGGGCCGCCTCGACCTGGCGCTGATCACCGGCGCAGAGGCGCTGGCCACGGTCCGCCGCCTGAAGAAGGCCGGCGAAAGACCCCAGTGGTCCTTCCGTCCGGCCGAGAAGCGGCCCTTCCCGATGGACATGGACTTCGACCCCTCCGAGATCAGCCACGCCGTCTTCGAGGCCTACCTGACCTTCGCCTTGTTCGACAACGCCCGGCGGACCCACCTCGGCCGCGGCCTCGACGAGCACCGTGCCCAGCTGGGCCGGGTGTTGGCGCCCATGACCGAGATCGCGGCGGCCAGCCCCCATGCCTGGTTCCCGGTGGCGCGCGGCGCCGACGAGCTCGTGACCGCCACACCGGACAACCGGATGGTGTCGTACCCCTACACGAAGCTGATGACGTCGATCATGGACGTCGACATGGCCGCCGCGCTGGTCCTGGCCAGCGCGGCCAAGGCGGATGCGCTGGGCGTCCCCGAGGAGCGGCGGGTGTACCTGCGCGGTGCCGCCTACGCCGAGGACCCTGCCCATGTGGCGGGCCACCCCGACCTGTGGCGTTCCCCCGCCATGGCCGCCGCGGCAGACGCCGCGCTTGCCGGCTCGGGCATCGGAGCGGACGACGTGGCCTATTTCGACCTCTATTCCTGCTTCGCCAGCTCGGTGTGCTTCGCGCTCGATGCGCTGGGGATCAGCGAGGACGACGCACGCCCCGTGACCCAGACGGGCGGGCTGCCGTACCACGGCGGACCCGGCTCGAACTACATGACCCACGCGCTGGCGGCCATGGTCGAGACGCTTCGTCGCGACCCCGGCTCCTACGGCATCACCAGCGGGGTCGGGATGCACATGCAGAAGCACGCGTACGGCGTGTGGTCCACCGATCCGGGCACGAGCGTTCTGGCCGACCCGGCACCCCCGGTCGCCGCCGTGCCACTGACCATCGTCGAATCCCCCGAGGGCAAGGCAACCGTTGCGACCTACACGGTCCTGCACGGACGCGACGGCGGTCCCGAGCGCGCCGTCTTGATCTGCGACGTGCCGGGGGGCGGTCGCTGCTACGCCCTCCTCGACGGCGGGCCGGCCGTGCTGGCGGAGACCGAGGTCGACGAGCTCATCGGACGGACCGTCACGCTGACGCCCGCCGACGGGATCAACCACGCCGCTCTCGGCTAGCGCCGGCGGCATACCCGGCACACTCGTCACGGGCGTCGACGGAGCCCGTGGTGGATGGGTCGCCGTCACCATCACCTGTGGCGGGAACGATGCGGCGGACGTCCGCGTCGTCCGCGACCTCCGCGACCTGATCGGGCAGATCGACAGGGGTGCGCTCGCCGCCGTCGCCGTCGACATCCCGATCGGCCTCGCTTCGGACGGCCCGCGTCGAGCCGATGTGGAAGCCAGGCGGCGGTTGGGCCCGCGGCGAAGCTCGGTCTTCCCTGCCCCGGCGCGCTCCGTCCTCGCCGCCTCCACCTACGAGGAGGCCTGCGCCCTGTCGCGGGCGGCGTGCGGGAAGGCGATCTCGAAGCAGCTCTTCAACATCTTGCCCAAGATCCGGGAGGTCGACGCGCTCATCACACCTCTCCGGCAGCAGCGAGTGTTCGAGATGTCGCCGGAGTTGAGCCTGGCCGTCCTGGCCGGCGCGCCGATGGCGCACGCCAAGACGACACCTGCCGGACGCGCCGAGCGCATGTGCGTCCTCGGCAGCGTCTTCGGCCGCGCACAGATCGAGCACTACGCCGACCACACACCCGCGGGCGCTGGGATCGACGACGTACTCGACGCGTTCGCAGGCGCCTGGACGGCCAGGCGCCATGCCGTGGCGCAACACCTGCAGCTTGGCGGAGACGTCGACGAGCGCGGACTGCGGATGGAGGTCGTGGCCTGAAAGTCGGATGACGGCGCGAGCGCTCCGCGCCCCGCCTACAGTGCCCCCGCAAGGGAGGCCACGCTGACCGTTCGCGCCGATGTCGCACGCCCCGAGCCGGACCCCGCCGGGGGTACCCGGCACCGGTGGCGGACCAGCCGGATCTGGCGATTCTGGCGCTCCCCCGCCGACCAACCTCGTTGGGCGCGCCCCGCGCTGCTGATCGTCACCGCCCTGGCCGGTCTGGCCTACACCTGGCGCTTCGATCAGGCCTACCTCGAGCCCTTTTACGGCGGGGCGGCTCGCAGCATGTCGCTGAACCTGCACAACCTCTTCTACGGGGCGGCAGACCCGTGGGCGACGGTCTCGGTTGACAAGATCCCGGGCGCTCTCTGGGTCCAGGCCATCTCCCTCCGGATCTTCGGGTTCCACATCTGGGCGCTCGTCCTGCCGCAGGTGATCGAAGGGATGCTCACTGTGCTCGTCCTGTATCGCGCCGTCGGGCGGGTGGCCGGAGCGGGTGCCGGCCTGGTCGCTGCGGTGGTGCTGGCCGGGAGCCCTATCGTGATCCTTCTCGACCGCGGCAACATTTCGGACTCGCTGCTCATCCTCTTGCTCGTGCTGGCTGCCGACGCCACCATCCGCGCCTGTCAGAGCGGGCAATTGCGCTCGCTGCTGTGGGCCGGCGCACTGGTCGGCCTCGCCTTCCAGGCCAAGATGCTCCAGGCCTGGCTCGTGGCGCCCGCTCTCTTCTTGGCCTACCTCGTCGCCGCTCCGGCGGCCTCTTTCCTGCGGCGAGTGTGGCACCTGGCAGCGACCACGCTGGTAGTTGGCGTCGTGTCTCTCAGCTGGATTTCGATCGTCTCCCTGGTCCCGCAGTCGAGCCGGCCCTATGCCGATGGGAGCTGCGACGATTCGCTCTTCAACCAGGTGTTCTCCTACAACGGGTTCACCCGCCTCGGTGCGGGGCTGGCCAACACTGCGGGGTGCAGCCGCCCCTCGGCCTACTTGCTCACGTTGGTGAGGTACTCGAATCGCGAGGGCCTCGGAACCGGCGGCATCGGCCCGTCGTGGGATCGCCTGCTGCAGGGTCCCTTCGGACACGATGCGGCTTGGCTGCTGCTCCCAGCCGTCGCGGCGGCGACATGGCTCTTGGTCCTGGCCCGCGGGACACCGCGCACCGACATTCGCCGCGCCGCCGTCCTGCTCTGGAGCATCTGGCTCCTCGTCACCTACGGCTTCTTCAGCGGCGGCCAGTTCTTGAACTCGTACTACCTTGCTGCGCTGATGCCGGCCGTGGCCGCGCTGTGCGGCATGGGCGCTCTGGCTGCGTGGGAACGCAGGCGCCTCCCCGCCGTGCGGGCCGCTCTCGCCGTTCTCACGGTTGCCACCGTCGCCGTCACCATCGCACTCGTCCCGGGCTACGTGGGCGTGCGCCCCTGGGTCGTCGGCTCGGCCGCCGTGGTGGGTCTGCTCGCCGTGGTCGTCCTCGGCGGTTCCCTGCGCACCGGCCACGATTCCGTCTGGGCCCTCGGCGTCGGACCGGCCCTCGCCGCGCTGGCCATGGTGCTCGGTTCGTTCTGGGCCTCGGCCGTGGTGGTGCAGGCGAGGCTCAGTCCATTCGACTCGCCGTACGCGCCGGCGTCGGTCAATGCCAACACCCAGACTGCGGCAGCGGACTTTCCGCGGTTTGCACAAGGTCTCCGCGACCTCGTCGACACCGTGCCGCAGGGGAGGGCGGTCGACGTCTTCGAGACATCGCGCACGACGGGCTACTACATCCTGGCCACCGGGCGCGAGTTCCTCCCGATCGGCGGATTCACCGGGGTCGTGCCGAGTCCGACACTCCCGGTCTTCAAGCGGATGGTGGCCGAGGACCGGGTCCAACGCGTCATCGTCGTCACCAAGCCTCTGACCAACGAACCGGTCCTGCGCTGGGTCGTGGTGCACTGCACAAGGCTGGGTCCCGCCGGTTACGACGCGGATGCGCAGGCCACGTCCACCGCGTTCAACTGTGGGCCACGTGCCGCGTCGGGCTCACCAGCCCGCTCAGCTCCCGTCAACCCCCCTCGCCCGCTCGGCGGAAGTCTATGAACTGGGTCACCCGCATGAACCGCATGATGCCGCGGCCGATCGCCGGCACGTGCTGGCGGTGCAGGTCGGTCACGATCTCGGGGTCGCTGAGCTCGTACTCCTTGCCGCGGGTGATGAGCCGCACGGCGCCATGGGCCAGCGCGTTTTGCACCCACTCTGCATCCGGGCCGTAGGTCAGGGCGAAGCGGAACCCGTCCTTCGTGCGGAAGACGTTGACCGGGGTGCGATAGACGGTCCGGGTACGCCGTCCCACGTGGATGACGAGGCCGAGCCCGGGAGCCCAGCCCGCCACGTGGACCGCGACCTTGTTCGTCACCGCGCGGTTGAAGCGCGCCACGCGCCGGCCGAGGCGGGGCGGGCGCACCGTGACGTTCGAGCCCGAACGGCGCTGCCCCGAGTGCGCACTCATACGAGCGTGAGCCCCCCGTCGACGGCCAGGACCTGCCCGGTCACATAGCTCGCCTCGTCCGAGAGGAGGAAGACGGCCACCGCCGCCACTTCCCAGCCCGTGCCCTGCCGGCCCAGCGGGACCGGCGAGCGGGTGCGCGACGGCCGCCCGGCCGAGGCGGCGCGGCCGAGCGGCGTGTCGATCAGGCCAGGGGCGAGCACGTTGGCCCTGATGCCGCGGCGGGCACCCTCGACCGCCACGTGTCGGCTGAGGCCGATGAGCCCCGCCTTCGATGCGTCGTAGGCCGGGATGCGGCTCCCCGGGCGCAGGCCCGCCACCGACCCCACGAACACGATCGACGCGTTGTCCGTCAACGTGACCAGGGCACGTCGCACCAACATGAAGTGGGCGCGCAGGTTGAGATCGAAGGTCTTGTCCCAGTCGTCGATGGACGTCCCGGCCATGCCCATGCCGAAACCGGTGCCCACGTTGAGCACGAGCCCGTCGGGCGCCAGACCCGGCTCGTCGGAGACCGCCACGCGGCACCCCTCTTCGGTGGTGACGTCGGCCACCACGATCGCCGCCTTCCCGCCCTCCTCGGTGATCAGTCGCCACGTCTGCTCGACCGCAGCCTCGTCCCGATCGACGCAGACCACCGACGCACCTTCGCGCGCCGCGCGCACCGCAATGGCGCGGCCGTTGCCAACCGGGGCATCCGGATCACGCGACGGCTGCGTGCCGGCGCCGATCACCGTGATGCTCCGCCCGGCCAGGAGCGACGTCATGCGATCACCGGACTCACGTCCCGATCCCTCAGGCCACCGGTCCGCCCGGCACGCTCTCAGCCAGGGCCTCGGCGCGGGGCTCCAGCTGCATGCGCAGTGAGCCGAGCACGGTCGTCAGCATCATGTAATGGCCGATGAGCATGAGCAATTCGACGAGTTCGCTCTCCCGGAGGTCCTCTGCCAGCGTCTCCCACGTGCCGTCGGAGACTGCGCCCTCGTCGGCGGTCTCGTCGACGGCTCGCAGTGCGGCGCGTTCCACGGGGGGCCACTCGACCGTGTCCACCGCGCCCTCGTCATTGCTCACTGCCACCAGCTCGGCGGGGGACACGCCCTGTTCCTCGGCCAACCCGATGTGCTGCGCCCACTCGTAGCGGCCGCCGAAGCGGGCCGCGGTGCGCAGGATCACCAGTTCGCGCAGGCGGCCGGGAAGGCTCCCCGCCAGCAGCGCGCCGCCGAAGCCCAGCCAGCGCCCGAACAGCTCGGGATCGGCCCGGCCCAGCGTGGTGAAGATGTGCATCGGCTCGTCGGTGCCGCCCGGCGAGTTCTCCAGGACCCGGGTGAGGACGTCGTCCCATTCGCCCGGTGCAAGCGGTGGAAGGCGAGGCCCGGTGGTGGTCATTGCCGCATCGTAGGCACGCAGGACCGGCCCGGTCTTGCGGCCCACCGCGCTCAACGCAGCGGCCGGAATCCCATCGGCGGCGGCCCCGACCCGGGCAGCCGCCGCACCGGGGCATCGGGCCGCGACACCTCGTCGAGGATCCCGTAACCGAGCGCCTCTTCGGCACCCATGAAACGCCCCCGCTCCACGTCGCTTTCGACCGTGGCCGGAGTCTGACCCGTTGCCGCAGCCAGGCGGGTGCAGAAGCGCTGCCGCTCCGCTGCCCGCACGTCGGCCCACTGGGCCACATTGCGCACATGGGCGTGCAGCGAGGTCGCCGGCTCGGACAACGAGAAGCGGGTGCTCGGCAGGGCGGAACGATGGGCGCACACTGCCACCACGCCCACAGCGCCCGCAGCCACCTGCCCGAGACAGAACGCCCGCACCGGCACCCCCATCAGCTCCACCACGTCCATGAGCGTCAGCGCAGGCGCCAGCGCGGCCTCGCCGCAGTCGACCCGCAACGTCACGGGATCGTCCCCCTCGGCATCGAGCGTCATCAACTCCGCTGCCACTCGGGTGACCGAGAAGTCGTCGAGCCGGCCGTGCAGCAAGACGACGCGCTGGGCCAGAAGGCGGCGGGCCACGACGTCCGACAACGGCTCGGGCCCGAGGCCCGTGCCGGTCCCCGTCCCCGGGTCTCCCGGGAGCCAGGGCCATTGTTCCTCGTGGTCAGGCATGCTCGATCCTCCATTCCAGGCGGGCGCCCAGTGCGGTCGTGTAGCGCTCCACTGTCGAGAGGCGGACATCGAGGTCGCCCGCCTCGAAGCGGGCCACCGCCGACTGCGAAGTCCCCATGCGGGCCGCCACCTCCGCCTGGGACAGCCCGAGCTCCCGGCGCAGGGTCATGAGCTGCCCCGACACCGAGTGCCGGCGCTCGGCCATTTCGCGGAAGCCCGGGAAGACGGTGGGATGGCGGCGCTCGCTCACAACGCACTCATTATCTCATATATGATATATCGTGAGAAGGATTCCAGCCCAGGACTCGTCCAGCCCAGGGCCCGCACCGAGACGGAGGAGCAGCACCATGAATCCGAGCACCACGACCAGCAGCAGCCCGGGGGACCGCCTGCGCCAGGTCTTCGTCCCCACCGTGATCGAAGAGGGCACCCGGGGAGACCGCGCCTTCGACATCTACAGCCAGCTGTTGCGCGAGCGCATCGTCTTCCTCGGGCAGGAGGTGGACGACCAGGTGGCCAACCTGATCATTTCCCAGATGCTGTTCCTCGAGGCCCAGAACGGCGAGCGGGACATCTACCTCTACATCAAC
The DNA here is from genome assembly GCA_963721585.1 of uncultured Acidimicrobiaceae bacterium. Taxonomy (GTDB): domain Bacteria; phylum Actinomycetota; class Acidimicrobiia; order Acidimicrobiales; family RAAP-2; genus Bog-473. The sequence goes on from CAVRJN010000008.1 coordinate 249,487, forward strand.
TCCCCCGGTGGAGTGGCTTACGCGGGCATGGCCATCTACGACGTCATGCAGCACGTGGAGCCGGATGTGTCGACCATCTGCGTCGGCATGGCCATGTCCGCCGCCGCCATGATCCTCTCGGGCGGAGCCGCCGGCAAACGGTTCGCGCTGCCCAATGCGCGCATCATGATCCACCAGGGCTCGGCGGGCACACGGGGGGCGCCATCGGACATGGAGATCCAGCTGCGCGAGGTCCTCTCCCTGACCCGGCGCATGTCCGAGATCATCGCCCACCACAGCGGGCAGCCCCTGGAGCGGGTGGCCCAGGACATCGACCGCGACTACTACATGACCTCCGAAGAGGCGCGCGACTACGGGATCATCGACGACATCATCCTCCCCCGCCGCGGCTTGTGCGCGCCGGCCGAAACTCCTGCCACGGCGGCGGCGGGAGGACGTCAATCCGAGTTGCAGGTGGCGACCGCCTAACCGTTGATTGAACGCTTGTTGAACTGAAGGCAATCTCTTCGTGACATCGCCGCCACCGCGGTTTCTCGCCTGAGACGCAGGGAACGGGAGGGTCAGACCAAGCGACCCGGGGGGCGAGCGGAGAGCGAGAGCGCACATGAGCAACGACGATCGACGCACCGACGCGCGCGGCCGGCGACCCGATCTCCGGGCCCAGCGCGTCAGCCGTCGCACTCTCTTCAAGGGAGGCCTCGCCGTCGGTGCCGGCGCAGCCGCTCTCGGGCTCTCCCCTCCGGCGGGAGCGAGCGTCGAACGCGCCTTGGCGATCGACCCCGTCAGCACCAGTCCCACACTCAGCGATATCCGGCATGTCGTCTTCCTCATGCAGGAGAACCGCTCGTTTGACCACTACTTCGGCACGCTCTCGGGAGTGCGCGGCTTCTCGGATCCAAAGGTCCTCACCAACGAGATCAACGGCGTTCGCGTCCCCGTCTGGAACCAGTACGGGTACCAGCCCGGTATCGGCGTCGACCCCTCGGGCTACCTCCAACCCTTCGACCTCGAGCAGCAGTTCCCGACCGACAACGGCGACTGCACCAACGACATCTCCCACGAGTGGGGGCCGCAGCACCAGAGCTGGGACGGCGGCAAGATGGACTGCTTCGTCCAGGCCCACCTGGAGGCCGACGGCGGCGCCAACTTCGTGGCGACGATGGGCTACTTCAACCGGGCGGAGCTCCCCTTCTATTACGCGCTGGCCGACGCGTTCACCATCTGCGACGCCTACCACTGCTCGGTCCTCGGGCCCACCGACCCCAATCGCGTCATGGCGCTGTCGGGAACCATCGATCCCGCCGGCGCGGCCGGCGGTCCCGTCCTCGTGACGCAGACGACCGGGCGGGCGGAGCAGTACGGGAAGCTCTCGTGGACCACCATGCCCGAGCAACTGCTCGATGCCGGAGTGACCTGGAAGGTCTACAACGATCCGACGGGCCTCGCTCTCTTCAACCCGCTGCCCTACTTCGCCGCCTACAACGATCCGACCACGACGCGCGGGCGACAGTTGCAAGAGCAGGCGCTGGACCCGAGCTACCCCGCCGACTTCGTGGCCGATGTCGCCGCCGGGACACTCCCGCAGGTGAGCTGGATCCACGGTCCCGTCACCCAGTGCGAGCACCCCGCCACGGCGCCGCAGTGGGGCGAGAACCTGGTCCAGAACGTGCTGGACACGCTCACCTCGAATCCCGAGATCTGGGCCCACACGCTCTTCATCCTCCATTACGACGAGAACGGAGGGTTCTTCGATCACGTCCCGCCACCCGTCCCGCCTCCGGGCACGCCGGGCGAATTCCTGTCGATGAGCCCCCTGCCCTCGACGGCGGTCGGCGTCGCCGGTCCGGTCGGGCTCGGGTTCCGCGTGCCGTGCATTCTCATGTCGCCCTTCACGACGGGTGGCTACACGGCCACGGAGGTGTTCGACCACACCTCGACACTCTTCCTGCTCGAGAAGCTCTTCGGCGTCACTGTGCCCAACGTGTCGGACTGGCGGCGCGGCGCCGTCGGGGACCTCACGAGCGCGCTGGCGCTCGGCAAGCCGGCACAACTTGCTCCACCCGTTCTCCCCGACGCGTCGCTCGCGGTTCCCGTGGTCGACGAGGAGGTCGTCGTCAACGCGCTGACCGGCACCTTCGACGATGGCTTCACCTATGCGCCGCCGACCCGGAACGACATGCCCGCACAAGAGACCAGACCACCTCGTCCCGCCCCACCGCGATGACCCGGTCCCCTATGACGGTCCCCCACGACGACACGGAGTCCGTTGACCATGCCTGACCGCCGCACCGACAGCCGCCGGCCGCTTCTGGCGACCGGGCTCGGTACCGCAGCCGCTGCCGCAGCGGTCTCCGCGCTGGGCCCACAACGCGGCGACCCTGGCCGACTGCGCCGACCCTTCGGTCATGGCCTTCGCCGAGCGCCCCCGACTTGGCCATCCCGGCCAACCCTTGCCCGGGCTAATCCAGGGCTCCCAGGGTCAGCCGGTGGCGCCGGCGCCGGCGTCGACGGTCCCGACCGGGTCGTGATCGCCTGGTCGACCGCGGCTCGCACCCTCCCTGGGGCGGAGGCGTAAGGTATGTGACATTGGTGTCAGGGAAGCCGCCCGCGTGGCAACACGTCGGGCGACAGAAGGGGAGGACGAAATGCGCACTGAGGACATGATCCTGGTCAGTGTCGACGACCACGTCATTGAGCCTCGTGGGATGTTCGACGGGCTGCTGCCGGCCAAGTACCAGGACAAGGCCCCCCAGCTCGTCCGCCGCCCGGACGGAACCGATGTCTGGCAATACGACGGCAATCAGATCCCCAACGTCGGCCTGAACGCCGTCGTCGGTCGCCCGCCAGAAGAGTACGGCATTGAACCCACCTCGCTCGACGACATGCGGGTCGGCTGCTACGACGTGCACGAGCGTGTGCGCGACATGTCGGTCAACGGCGTGCTCGGCTCCATGTGCTTCCCCTCCTTCCCGCAGTTCTGCGGCCAGCTCTTCGCCCGGCGCGAGGACAAGGACGAAGCCCGCGCCATGGTCCGGGCCTACAACGACTGGCACATCGACCGCTGGTGCGGCGCTGAACCGGGCCGATTCATTCCGCTCTCCATCCCGGTCATCTGGGACCCCGAGCTCGGTGCGGAGGAGATCCACCGGGTGGCCAAGAAGGGCTGCCACGCCGTGACCTTCTCGGAGAACCCCGAGAAGCTCGGCTGGCCCTCGCTGCACAACGAACACTGGGACCCCTTCTGGGCCGCCTGCGCCGACGAAGGCACGGTGGTGTGCATGCACCTGGGCTCCTCGTCCCAGATCCTGATGACCTCGGTGGAGGCACCGATCGACGTCATGATCTCCCTGCAGCCGATCAACATGGTGCAGGCCGCCGCCGACCTCGTGTGGTCACCGATTCTGCGCAAGTACAAGGACCTGCGCTTCGCCCTGTCCGAAGGCGGCATCGGCTGGATCCCCTACGCCCTGGAACGCATCGACTACGTCTACGAGCACCACCGCAAGTGGACGGGTCAGGACTTCGGCGACCAGCTGCCGAGCCAGGTCTTCAAGGACCGCGTCATCACCTGCTTCATCGACGACGCCTTCGGCGTGCAGAACCGCCAGTACATGAACATCGACAACATCACGTGGGAGTGCGATTACCCCCACTCGGACTCGACGTGGCCGCAGTCGCCCGAGGGGCTCATGAAGTATCTCGACGGGGTGTCGGACGAGGAGATCGACAAGATGACGCACCTCAACGCCATGAAGCACTTCCAGTTCGACCCGTTCAGCGTGCGGCCGCGCGAGCAGTGCACCGTGGGGGCATTGCGGGCCGAGGCATCCGACGTCGACACGGCGCTCGTCTCCCGGGCCCGCGGACAGACGTCGGTGAACGAGAAGGGCATCGTCTCGGTCAGTAGCTTCACGACGCGCCTGCTCGACGACGAGGACTGACGTCCCGAGGTACCGAGACCGGGCTCGCGAAGAACCTGCCCGCCCCATGTCCATAGCGGCTCGGTGCCCCACCGGACCGTCCCAGCCCCGCCATACGGCCTGAGCACAGCACCGGAGCCCATGTCCATCGACTACGCCCTGGGTGACGACCACGTCGTCACCATCACCATCAACCGACCCGAAGCGCGCAACTCCATGGACATGGAGCACTTCTTCCAGCTGCGCTCGGCCTGGGACCGCTTCGGCGAGGACGACGACGCCTACGTCGCCATCGTGACCGGAGTCGGGAAGGACTTCTGCGTCGGAGCCGACCTCAAGACCTACATCCCGCAGATCACCGAGCTGCAGAGCAAGCTGGCGGGCGGACAGCGCCCCGAAGAAGTCGGCGGCTACCGCCTCGACGACGGCGTCAAGGCCGTCCTGCGCGGCACGAAGCTCTACAAGCCGATCATCGCCGCGGTGAACGGCGTCTGCGTGGCCGGCGGTATGGAGATGCTCGGGGGCACCGACCTGCGGGTGGCCAGCGACACCGCGACCTTCGGCGTCATGGAGCCCAAGCGCGGGCTGTTCGCCGGCGGCGGCACCACAGTGCGCCTCCCCCGCCAGATCCCCTGGCCGGCGGCAATGGAGCTGCTGTTGTGCGCGGACCAGGTACCGGCCCAGCGCGCCTACGAAATGGGACTGCTGAACGAGGTCTGCCGCCCGGCTGACCTGATGGCGCGGGCGTACGACTACGCGCACCGCATCACAGCCAACGGCCCCTTCGCCATCCGCAAGACCAAGGAGTCGGCGCTGCGCGGGCTGGCCACGGACATGCGGGAGGCCTACAAGATCGAGTCGGAGATCTCGGGCGAGGTCTTCAGCAGCGAGGACGCCAAAGAGGGGCCCAAGGCGTTCGCCGAGAAGCGGGAGCCGAAGTGGCAGAACCGCTGAGGACCACACGCCGGCCTGACCAGGTGGCGAGGCGCTGCTGTCCTGCGTCGGTTACGCCGGGCTCGCCGAAGCGGTTCGCACCGTCCCATCAGGTGGCGGGTCGTAGGTTTCGACACCGCCGTCTCTCACGAGTTTTGTGGGGACGCCATCAACCGAGATGTAGCGCTCCTGATGGATTCTGTACGGATCGGGATGAAAGCCCCAAGCCAGCGTGTCATCGGACATTCACCTAGTTTACTGTTAGTTCACTTTTTTGTCACGTATAGTTAACCTGCTTCGTCATCGATCCCTCGGGAATGAACCCCATCCTTCCGTGGGTCCGCACTGGTCTACTGCCCCTGAAATACCGGGGTGAAGCAGACAGCCACAAGCAAGCCTTCCGGACTCAACAGCCGAGCGGTGATCTGGCCCCACGGCTCGGTGCGAACTCCGTGAATCAGGTGACAACCCTTGGCGGTGAGCTCAGCCGCGGCAGCCGAGACGTCAGCGACCTCGAACTCGATGCTGGCCTGAGGGACGGGGATTTCGGCCGGCCAGCCGGTGGTTCCGACGCAGGTATTCGCTGCCTCGGAAAGTGGCCAGAGTCCAAAGTGCTTTGTCCCCTCAAGCTTGTGAGTGAATATGTAATCGCCTTCGTGGCCCTCGAAACCAAGACCCAAGGCCTCGGCGTAGAAGGAGCGAGAGGCGTCAGGCTCTCGGACGATCGGGGCGATGCTCGTCACAAACAGAACGTCCATCAGCTTGCACCTCCATGGCAGGTCGCTACCGACTCCTGCGTCCCTACCCATACCCGTGCGGTGTGACATCTCCCTCGATTGGGCCACGGCCAGCCGGTACCGGTCGAGACACCCCTCAACAGCTGGATCCGAATGGCCCCCTCTTCTCTCCCGGTGGACAGGGGCACAGCCGTTGGTACCTCACGGCCGGTCGCACTCCGGAACGGCGCCGCGGAGCCGCAGTCGATACACGATGAACCACGGAACACCCACGACCTGAGTGAGGTCGTCGGGAAACCGATCGAGCGCTTCTGCCGAGGGCTGAGCTTCGACAATCCGCTCGATCACGAACCCATGGTCGGCCACGCCGTCGATGACCGCGGACAAGGGCCTGCGCCAATACCACTGGGTCACCACCACGCCGGCCTTGGTCCAGGCATCGCTCACCAGTTCCATGTCGAAGTAGCCACCATTTTGTGACGGCAGTCGCGGCCCGAAGGGATGTTCGAGGGACAGCACAACCCAGCCGTCAGGCCGGAGCACTTCAGCGAAGGACTGGAGGGGGACAGTCCAATCCTCCAGATAGTGCAGCACGAGCGAGCAAGTGATCCCGTCGACGGATTGGGGTTCGACCGGCAACGGTTCAGCGAGGTCTGCGACGAAGAATCGCCCCCGGGGCGAACAGCGGTGCTGAGCCTGTTCGACCATCGCTGGGCTCAGATCGAAACCGATCACTTCTGCTTCGTTGTCCAGGAGCCATTGCGCTTGAGCCCCCGAGCCGCAGCCGGCATCGAGGATCCTGAGGCCCGCAAGCGGGACCGGAATAAGACTGCGAAGCGCTGGACGCTCCAACCACTCGTTGAACGGACCATCGTCGCTGACCGTTGACCACACAGGTGCCAGTCGGTCGTAGACCTCCCGTGTATGGCGAGTGTGATCAGCCTGGTTCGGAAACTGAGCTGACATTGACCTGCGATTGTGCCGCATTCCTCATGCGTCGTGCAGGGGCATCCCCATCCCGCGTGCGGGGCGGTCGAGAGTCTGAAGGTACGACTCTGAAAAATGCTGTCACCAGTGCTCGGATCCGCTGACCCCCGTGGCCAGGGCGGCACGAACGAGGTCGGGCGTCGCTCCGGGCGCACGCCCGAGGTAGTCCACGATGGCGGGGTCGTCGAGGTCGAACGTCTCGCGCAGTCCGCTGACGATGTGGGCCAGGTACGCAAGCGACGGCGCCGCCGGAGCCACCGACCCGGGCGGCCCGGGGGCCGTGAACGTCAAGGCCGGAAGGCCTTCGAGGGTGCCGACGCAGATCAGGCGGTCGTAGCGACCCGGCCCGGCCAGCATGGAGAAGCCTTCGACCAGTGCACTCGGCTCGAGGTGGATCGGGCCGGTGAGCCGACCGTTCTCCTGGGCCATCACGTCCTCGAGCTGATCCCATGCGAGGCGCCAGGCCCGGACCAGGATCTCCGCGCCGGGGCGCTCGCCCGGCGCGGCCGGCTCGATGGCGGCCGGGGCGCCCCCCCACGTCCGCGAATGCCCGAAGAAGTACAAGCATCCCGGCACTCTCAGGGCGCGCCAGGACCGGGGAAGGCGACGGTCGCCGCGCGCCGGGAAGGGCCCGGCTCGACCCTTGTGCGGTGCCACCGGTGATGTAGCAGGCGAAGCGCTCGGCGGAGAGGTTGGAGCCGTACGCGGCGTAGAACACCTCGTGGCGGCGGGCTGAAGCGGGGGCTCCGAGCGGGGTTCGTGCGGATCTCGTGTGCATGGCGGGGTGATTATCGCCGCCAGCGTCCCATGCCAGCGGGCCCCGCTCCCTACGGATCTGCATGCTGCCCGTGCGGTCGCTGCCGCCATCGCCTCCGCATGGGCCACCGCCTGGTGCAGACGCCAAGGACGGAATATCGGTTCGACGCAGCAGGGTTGGCGCGCCAATCAGGTCGGTCGGGCGGTGCGCCGCAACGAGAGCAGCGACGGAAACCCGACGACGAAGGTCTGCAGTCTCCAGCCGCGCGGTGAGAGCCCGCGGCGCCTGGCCATGCGCCCGACGACCAGCGCCTCGGTCACGTGGATGACGGCGGTCCCGATCAGCATGAGCTGCAGGGTCTCCCGCGGGGGCAAGGCGTCACCCGTCATGTCGTTGACCTTGTCGTAGGAGGTCTTGCTCACCGAGAGCTTCGTGAGGGCGACGATGCCGCCGTCGAGGAGGAGGAACCAGAACACCGAAGGGCGGACGACACCGGACCGCTTTGCACGTGGCATACGGACGTTCTACCGAGAGCGGGCGCCGCGGAGCAACTGCACAGGGTCAGGCCGCCGCTCCGACGAGGGGCGGGGCGTGGCGGCGAGCTGCCCGCACGCGGCGTCGATCTCGGCGCCCCTCGTGATGCGGATGGTGGCGTTCACCCCGAGTGCGAGCAACTGGTCCCGGAATTGGCGCACCTGCCGTCGAGTCGAGCCCACCACGGGGTAGCCCGGCGTGGGGTTGAGCGGGATGAGATTGACGTGGGCGCCCAGCGGGCGGGCGAACGCCGCCAGCTCGGCCGCGTCGCTGTCCCGGTCGTTGACGCCGTCGATCATGGCCCACTCGATGGAGAGGCGACGGCCGCTGGCCGCCACATAGTCGGCACAGGCGGTGGCCAGCATCCCGAGCGGGTAACGCCGGTTGATGGGCACGAGCTGGTCGCGCAGCGTGTCGTTGGCGGCATGGAGCGACACGGCGAGGTTGACGGGCAGGGTCTCGGCCGCCAGGCGCCGGATGCCGGGCACGATGCCCACCGTGGAGAGGGTGAGATGCCGGGCCGAGAGGCCCATGTCGCCGTGCAGCCGTTCGACTGCGCCCCAGACCCGGTCGTAGTTGGCCAGCGGCTCCCCCATCCCCATGAAGACGACGTTCGAGACTCGCCGCGGCGCCGCCTGCCGCATGGCGACGGCCACCTGCTCCACGATCTCGCCCTGGGCGAGCTGGCGCTGAAACCCGGCCTGTCCCGTGGCGCAGAACTGGCAGGCCATGGCACAGCCAGCCTGGGTGGACACGCAGACGGTCACCCGGTCCGGATAGCGCATCAGGACCGTCTCGATTTTGGCCCCGTCATGGAGCGCCCACAGCCACTTGGTGGTCTCGCCGTCGTCGGCCGACTGGCTCGACACCTCGTGCAGGGCGGGGGGCAGCGCTGCGGCCAGGGCCGTGCGCAGAACCGCCGGGAGCTCCGTCAGATCCTCGGGCCGCTGCACCCGGACGTGCAGACCGTCCCAGACCTGGCGCACCCGGTAGTCCGGCTCACCGTCGAGGATGCCGGCCAGCTCCTGCCGCGTCAGGTCGTAGGGCGCGGGCATCATCCCAGGCTACGGGGCGCGACGACCCCGGCCGGCGGCTGTGGCGACGGTCGAGGAGGGCGGCGTCAGGTGTACTCGGTGCCCAGGATGACCGTGCCCGCTGCGGTGAACCAGCCGCTGGTGCCGTTCACACATGCCAGCTCTGCCTCGGGCACTTGGCGCGCCCCGGCCTCTCCACGAAGCTGCGTGACGGCCTCAATGAGCAGGAACATCCCCCGCATGCCCGGCTGGCAGGCGGACAGGCCGCCCCCGTCAGTGTTGGTGGGGAGCGCACCGCCCACGCGCATCCTGCCGTCCTCGACGAACGCCCCGCCCTCACCCTTCTTGCAGAACCCCAGTCCCTCGAGCGTCAGGATGACCATGGGCGTGAAGGCGTCGTAGACCTGCGCGGTGTCGATGTCCCCGGGAGTGACCCCCGCCCGCTCGAAGGCCAGCTTCCCGGAGCGCACGCAGGGGGACTCGGTGAAGTCCTCCCATTCGCTCATCGTCGTGTGGGAGGTGGCCTCGCCGGTGCCGAGGACCCACACGGGCGCTTTGGCGCAATCCCGGGCCCGTTCCTCGTGGGTCAGCACGATGGCGCCGCCACCGTCGGTTCGGATGCAGCAGTGGAGCTTGCTCAGCGGGTCCCACACCGGGGGGGCATCGACCACGTCGGCGATCGTGATGGGGTCCCGGTAGAAGGCATCGGGGTTGAGGCCGGCGTTGTAGCGGGTGGAGACGGCCACCTCGGCCAGCTGCTCAATGGTGGTGCCGAACTCGTGCATGTGGCGCCGGGCCACCATGGCGTAGTGCGACCCCACCGGGTGACCGAACGGCGCCGCGAATTGGATGGGCCCACGCGTCCCGAACGAGAGGTTCGCCATGCGCAGCTTCTTCTTCAGGTCGGCCCGTTGCGTGGACCCGTAGGTGAGCACGACGACCTCGACGAGGCCCTGGGCAATGGCCGCCGCGGCGTGCTCGACCATGCCCTCCCAGATGCTGCCGCCGTGCCCGGTCGAGTCCACCCAGTCGGGCCGGAGGCCGAGATACTCGGCCAGCTCCACCGGCGGCAACGCACCGGTGAGCGACATGAACCCGTCGACCTCGGACTTCTCGATCCCCGCGTCGGCCAGCGCCCGCGTCGTGCCCTGGAAATTCAGCTCGAACGCCGTCTTGTCGTCGACGCGTCCGCAGTCGGACGTCGATGCGCCTACGATCGCCACGCGGCGGTTCGGCATTGATCTCCTCTTCTTCCGTCTTCCACCGGTGGTCCCCACCCGGAGATCCGGGATCATCCGGCGCCCCGCTTGAGGCCCGGGTGACCTCGTGGAAGATTAGGTCGCCGGGATGGACCTCGATCCGCTGCCGACCGGCGACCGATCGATCGCGTCGAATGCCATCGTCGTGCTGGTTTGGTGCAGGTGCAGGTGCAGGTGCAGGTGCAGGTGCAGGTGGAGCGGAGACACCCTCAAGGAGACCGATGAGCGACACGACCGAGAGCCCGGCGGGCGACGATCTGATACGCCGGATCGAGGACGGCATCTGCTGGATCACCCTCAACCGGCCCGACGCCGGGAACGCCATGACCCAGTTCATGCGGGACCAGATAGCCGCATGGGTGCGCGACGCGTCATCCGACCTGTTCGTCCGGGTGGTCGTCATCACGGCGGCCGGCGAGAAGGCCTTCTGCTCGGGCGCCGACCTGCGCGGCGGCCAACTGCCCCCACGGCCGAAGCCCGACGATGCGCCGCAGAGCGTCGTCGGCGAGGCGTCACGCATGATCAGGGACGGCTGGCAGAGCCTGGTCACTTCCATCCTCGACTGCGAGAAGCCGGTCATCGCCGGCGTCAACGGCACGGCGGCGGGTGGCGGGATGCACCTCGCGCTCGCCTGCGATCTCGTCGTGATGGCCGAGGAGGCCAAGTTCGTCGAGGTCTTCGTGCGGCGGGGCATCGCGCCGGATGCCGGCGGGGCCTGGATCCTGACCCGGCTGGTGGGGATCCAGAAGGCCAAGGAGCTGTTCTTCTTCGGTGACGACGTCCCTGCCGCCGAGGCCTACCGCATCGGCTTGGTCAACCGGCTCGTGCCCCGCAGTGAGCTCCGGGCGACGCTGGAGGAGATGGCCGGCCGGCTCGCCAAGGGGCCGACCAAGGCGATATGGATCGCCAAGTGGCTGACCAACCGGGCGCTCGACGTCGACCGCGCCACGTCGCTCTACGACGAGGCCATCGGGCAGGAGCTGGTCACCAACACCCTCGATTCCAAGGAGGGCATCGCCAGCTTCGTGGAGCGGCGGCCCTCCGAGTTCAAGGGCTGGTAGCAGGGGCCCACGCCGTCACGGGGTCGACGACGACGTCGTCGTCGACCCACTCAGGGCCGGACCGGTGGTGGTCGTCGTCGGCGCGGTCGGCGGCGTCGTCGTTGTCACCGCGCTTCCGTTGGGTGCGGTGGTGCTCGTCGTGGTCGTTGTTGCCGTCGTCGCCGTGGTGGAGGTCGACGCACCCGTGGTCGCCGTGGTCGAGGTGGTCGACGTCGGCGTGGCTGGCGATGTGGGCGACGGGTTGAAGATCTGATTCAGTGTGGTTCCACCGCCCGCTCCGCCGAAGATCGCCGAGAGGGGAGTCCCCGAGATCAGCTCGACGGCCGTGATGAACAGCAGCGCGAGGACGAACACGACGCCGGCGGCGGCGGCGATGGCGCGCCAGGAGAATCCCAGTGGCGGCGCGCGCCGGGCGGCCGCTGGACGCGTCGGCGTGGTCGTGGCCTGCACGCGCTGGGTGGCAGGGGTCACCGGGGCCGCCGGCGATGCCATTTCGATCGTCTCGGGCGCGCCGCTGCCCTTCGGGCCCGACTGCCCGGCCACCTCCGTGGGGGCGGAGGAAGCGTCGGCGTCCACTGAGGATGCCGACGGGCCGTTCGCCCCCGTGCCCCCGAGCCGGCGCAGCAAGGTCGAGCTCTCGGGAGCCCGCACCGCGACCTGCTTGACCACCTGGTGGCCCCGGTCGATCGATTGGGCCACGAAGGCGGTGGCCATGGTGGCCGCCGCCGATCCGATGGCCACGCCGACGATCGTCCCCTTCACCCCGAAGACCGACGCGATGACGGCGGCGCACACCGCGCCGGCCGTCGAAGCGAGGATCTGGCGAATCGAGAACTTCACGCCAGGTGTGTCTAGTCGCCCACGAGGGGTTCGACGGCACGGGTGATGAATTGGCGTGCACCCGAATCGAGAACCCAGTCGTGTCCGAAACGGGCAATGGGGCCCGCAAAGCGCGAGACCAGCCTCAACGCCCTGTTCCCGGGCGCCAGTGAGCTGTCCAGCGTGGCCGTGCAGCCGTTGTCCGTGTCGCTGAAGGTCAGCATTGCCGATCCCACGACGTCCCCGCCGACCTTGGCCCGGACCAGCACGGCCGGCTCGACGTCCTCGATGGCCACCCGGAAGCGCACCAGGTAGGGCACCGGTGGTTGCACCTCACACCGCCACTCCTCGTCCGACGAGAGCCCGGCGGCGTCGAACGCCCGCAACCACGGCCACCATGTGCGGTACTCGGACACCTCGCTGATCAGACGCCAGACCTCCTCACGCGGCAGTGGCAGCTCGTACCGGTGCACCGTCGTGATGGCGCCTCGGATCTCGCGGACCGGGCCCGTCCCGCCATCGTGGGCATTCACTCGCCCACGGACCCGTCGATCTGCTGGAGCGCCAGGCCGGCCTGCCTTCCGTGACGACCGCTTCCCTCGATCACGCTGCACCGCGACGACATCGGTTCGTGGTGCATGCACGGCTCTACGTCCGCCATGGCCACAGGGACTTGGAGATCGTCGAAGTCGGCGTCAGGTTCCTTCCCGAAGGAGACCACGGCACGGTCGAGCATCGTGCCGCGGCCGCCGGGGGTCTCCGGATCCGACCGGGTCACCACGGGCAGCACCGACCCAGGCTAACGGGGTGCCCCGGCGAAATCATCGGAGGAGAAGGGGCCGGTAACATGGCCTTCGTGCGTGAACGGTGGCTTTCCAGGAGAGCCGTGTCGCTCCACCTGGCCGTCCTCGTGTTCGTCCCGGGTTGTGCGGTGGCCGCCTGGTGGCAGATCCACCGAGCCCAGGACGGGAACCAGCTGAGCTACCTCTATTCGGTGATGTGGCCCGTCTTCGGGATCCTGGGCCTCTTCTTTTGGTGGATGTTGCTCCACACCGATTACGAGGCCGTCGGGCTCAAGGGCATGCGGCGCCAACAAGAAGCTGCGGCCGCCGATGCTGGAGGAACGGCCGCAGCCCCGCCGGCTCCCGAGGCGCCGGCACCCACCCTCGCGGTCGAGGACCCCGAATTGGCGGCCTACAACGCGCGGCTGGCCGCGCTCGCCGCCAAGGGACCGAAGACGTGGCGGGCCCGCGAAAAAGTCGTCGTCCGGCGCGAGCAATGAGGCGCCTCACGCAGCGGGGCCTGCCGGGGGCGCTCTTCCGCTACCAGCTCATGGCCAACATCGTCGGCGTGTTGATCATTCCGCTGTTCGTCTTCACGGGCCTGCACTACCTGGTCTCGGGGCGGGGCTTCAAAATCGAGCTCGCCATCTTCGGCGTCGGGCACGGCTACCTGTACATCGTCTACCTGATCGCTGCCGGGTTCCTGGCGCTCAAGGCGCGGCTGCACATCCCCTGGATCATCTTGATGTTCGCGGCCGGGCTCGTCCCCGGCCTGACCTTCCTCGTCGAGTGGATCGTCGTGACCCGCAAGGTCCAGCCGCTCATTGCCGCACAGGAAGCGGCTGCCGGGGCCGAGACTTCCGGGGTCAGTCCAGCCGCTCGATGACGGTGCCGTTCGCCTGGCCGCCGCCCTCACACATGGTCTGATAGCCGTACCGGCCGCCGGTCGACTCCAGGTGGTTCAGCAGCGTGCCCATCAAGCGCACGCCGCTGGCGCCGAGCGGGTGCCCGATGGCAATGGCGCCACCGCGAGGGTTGAAACGCGCCATGTCGTAGGAGAACTCCTTCTGCCACATCAGCGCGACGGCGGCGAACGCCTCGTTGCACTCGACAGCGTCGAACTCGTCGACCTTCATGCCCGAACGCGTGAGGAGCTTGTGGGTGACCGGCACGGGAGCCGACAGCACGATGGCCGCATCCTCCGCCGTGACAGCGAAATGGGCGAATCGGGCGCGGATCGGGAGACCGAGTGCCTCGGCGACCGAACGGTCGGCGATCAGCATGGCGGCCGCGCCGTCCGTCGTCTGGGACGAATTGCCGGCCGTGATGTCGGGCGCCGTGTCCGGGTCCCAGCTCTGGGCCGGCGGCAGTGCGGCGAGCGCCTCGATCGTCGAGGAACGCCGGATGCCCTCGTCGCTACGGAGGGATTCCCCGGTCAGGCTGCCGTCCGCTGCCTTGATGGGGACCGCGATCGCCTCACGCTCGAAGTGCCCGCTGTCCCAGCTCTCGGCAGCCCGGCGGTGGGACTCCAGCGCGTAGGCATCCATCTCCTGGCGCGTGATCCCGTACCGTTCGGCCAGGACCTGGCTCACCCGGAACTGGGTCCAGAGCCGGCCGTCCACCGCCTCCATGAACGAAGGGGGGAACGGGCCCGTGCCTCCCCGTGCATTAGAAGCGAGCGGCACCCGGCTCATGACCTCGGCGCCGCAGGCGATCACCAGGTCGTAGTGGTCCGCCGCCACCCCCGCGGCACCGAAGTGGACGGCCTGCTGGGACGAGCCGCACTGGCGATCGACCGTCGTGGCCGGCACGGTCTGGGGCAGTCCGGCCGAGACCCACGCGTTGCGGGCGAGGTTCGTGCTCTGCTCGCCCACCTGGCTCACACACCCACCGATGACGTCGTCGATGCGCTCGGGGTCCACACCCGTCCGCTCGATCAGTGTGGTGAGGGCGAATCCCAGGAGGTCTGCCGGATGCCAGTTGGCGAGGGCGCCGCCCCTTTTGCCGAACGCCGTCCGCACGACATCGACGATGACGGGCTCTCTCATGGTGTTGCCTCCTCTGTAGTCCTCACGTCTTGCCGGCCACGTCATCTGACTCCACCCCGGCTGCCCCCGAGGCAGCCGCTTCCTCGCGGCGGGCCATCAGCGTCTCGACGGCCGCGCCGGCGCCGGAGGGATCGCCCTCGTAGGCGACACTGCCGTGGTTCAAAACGACGGCCCAGGTCGCCAGCTGGAGCACCCGGTTGACCTGCTGCTCGACCACCACGAGTGCGGTCCCGTTGCGGTTGATCTCTTTGAGCCCCTCGTAGACCTGGTCGACGATGACGGGAGCCAGACCCAGCGACAGTTCGTCGGCCACCAGGACCTTGGAAGGAACCACCAGGACCTTGGCCAGCGAGAGGAGGCGCTGCTGGCCCCCCGAGAGCGTCCCGCCCGACTGGCGACGCCGTTCACCGAGGATGGGAAAGGCTGTGTAGGCGCGCTCGAGGTTCTCCTTGAGCTTGTTCCGGCCGGCCCGTTGGCGGAAGGCAAGGGTCAGGTTCTCCTCGACGGTCAGGCTCGAGAACACACCGCGTCCCTCGACCACGTGCGCCATGCCCAGCCTGGCGATCTTGTAGGCCGGCATGGTCGTGACATCCTGGCCCGAGAACACCACCTTGCCCACCGACGCCGTCACCAGCCCCGTGACCGTCCTCGCGACGGTCGACTTGCCGGCACCGTTCGATCCCACCAGGGCGACGATGCCCCCCTCTGGCACTCTGAAGGACACGTCGAACAGCGCCCGGTACGGGCCGTAGGCGGCGCTGACGTTTCGCACCGAGAGGACGTCGGTGCCCGCCGGAGCGGCCGGGGCAACGGTGGTGGTCATGCCAGCCCCATCTGACCCAGATAGGCGTCGCGCACCGACGGGTCGGCCATGCACTCGTCGAAGGTGCCGGCGAACAACATGGCCCCGAGGTCCATCACCACGGCCCGGTCGACCACCTCGGAGACCATGGCGAGGTCGTGTTCGACCAGGAGCACTGCCGTGCCGCGTTCGCGCTGGACGGTTCGGAGGACGGCCGCCACCTCGGCCGTCTCGTGCAGGTCGAGCCCCGAGGACGGCTCGTCGGCCAGCAGGATCTTCGGCTCCGTCGCCAGTGCCCTCGCCAGCTCGACCAGCCGGCAGTGGCCCAACCCGAGCGCGTTGACCGACGTATCCGCCAGGTGCGAGATGCCCACCAGATTGAGTGTGGCCTCGACCCGGTCCATCTCCTCCTGCTTCGGTTTGCTCATATTGAGGAGATCCCGCCACAGGCGGCCCTCGCCCTGCCGCGAGCGCTCCGCCACCATCAGGTGGTCACGCACCGACATGTCGGTGAACACCTCCACCCTTTGGTAGGTGCGACCGATACCCATCCGGGCCCGCTTGTACGTCGGCAGGCCGGCCAACGACATCCCCTCGAAGACGATGTCACCCGACTCGGGTCGCAGCTGCCCGCAGACACAGTTGAACAGGGTCGTCTTGCCCGCCCCGTTCGGCCCGACCAACCCGACACTCTCGCCGGGCGCCACGTCGAAGGTAATGGTGTGCACGGCCTGGATCCCACCGAAGGACTTGCAGACGCCGTGGAGGCGCAGGAGGGGTTCGACGTCAGCCATTGGCACCCGACGCCGACATGGCGCGCTCCTTCCGGCTTTCGGCTTCGGCTTCCCGTGCGAAGAACAATCGCTCGAAGCGCATCGTCGATCGGCGCTTCTGGTACTCGAGCACCCCCTCGGGGTGCTGGGCGTACGTGAGCGCACCGAAGGCGAACAGCACAATGGTCAGGCTGGGCCCACCGAAGCGCGACGGGAGATACGTGAGGAGCTGTTCGACCACGAAAAGGCCGATGCCGGCCTGGATGGCGCCTTCGACGGTATTCACGCTCGTGGTGACGACCAGCACGACCAGGACCAGCGAGAAGGTGGTGTTCCAATCGACCGGCGAGACGTGTTGCTGCTGAATGCTGTAGAGCACACCGCCGACGCCGGCGATGGCTCCGGACAGCGCGAAGACGACGATGCGCTGCCAGGTCGGGTTGACACCGAGACCGGCCGTGGCCGTCTCGCTCCCGCGCATGGCCGCCAGGTTCCGTCCGACGGTCCCCTTGCGGACCAGCAGCACGATCACCACGGCGACGGTGAGCGCGGAGATGGAGAGGACGAACATGGCGTGGCCGTCGAAGTTGAAGAAGGCACTCGTGCCCAACCACTTCGACTGCAGGCTCGTGCCCTGGGCGCCGCCCGTGACCCAGATGTCGTTGAAGGCGGTGTTGTCGAAGAGCAACGCAGCGGCCAGCGTCATCAGCGCCAGGCCCAGCCCCCGCAGGCGCAGGGACAGGAGCGCCAGTATGACGGCGACGAGGGCCGCGATGACACAGCCGATGAGCCCCCCGACCAGGAAGTTGAGCCCGAGGTGCACCGAGAAGACGGCCGCGGTGAAGGCGCCGATGCCGGCGAACGTCGCCTGGCAGAGCGAGAGCTGTCCCGCCATGCCCGTGATCAACGTCACCGAGAGGCAGATGATCGAGAGAGTGAGGCCATTGTTGAAGACGGTCTCCCAGGTGACCGGGATCCACGTCAGCATGGAGACGATGAACGCGGCCAGGACCACCCACCACAGAGTCCGGATGATGCGATCCATGCTGGGTGCACGCGCGCTGGCCGCGATCGGCACGGGTGGGGGGTCGATGGTGGCGAGCGGATCCCGGCTGGAGTCCAGATCGCGCAGCCCGGGCAGTATGAGCAGGGCGGCCGCGATGGCGAAGAACGGGATGGACGGGACGACCGCCGCGTTCCAAAAGCTGTTCGGCGGGATGTAGCCCTGCAGCACCGTCGTGACGACGCCGATGAGCACCGCGACCCCGGCGGCAATGGGCAGGGAACGCAGCATCGCCCACGCCGCGGCAGCGATGGCAGTGACGGTCAGGGTGACGAATTCGTCCGAATTGAAGTTCCCGTACACGGGGGCGAGCAGCACGCCGGCGAGGGCGGCCATGAAGCTCGAGATGATCCAGGCCAGGGCGACCACGCCGTTGGCGTTGATGCCGTCGAGTTGCACCAGTCGCCGGCTCTCCACGGCGCCCCGCATCTGCAGGCCCAGGCTCGTGAAGCGCAGGAGGATGGTGAGCAGAACGAGGACGACGACGGTGACCGAGATCGTGGAGAGGTAGATCCCGTTGACCGGGGTCCCGTAGGCGCCGCTCCCGATGGTGAAGTACACCGTGTTCGGGTTGAAGAACGGGAAGATCGTGGCGGTGGCATCGAGGTTCTGGGGACCGAAGATCACCGGCAGGAGCGAGGGGATCCCGACCAGGAGGGCCAGGCCGCAGACGAGCTTCGCCGTGCTGTTGGAGTTCGGGATGTGACGGAAGATCAGCCGGTCGAAGGCGTAGCCCATGACCGGACCCATCACCACCACGGTCACGAGGAACGCCTCCCACCCGGACCAGCCGTGGTACTGGGTCAGGTACGTGAAGATGAACGCCGAGGCGAAGGCCTGCGCGCCGAAGGCGAAGTTGAAGACCCCCGTCGCCTGATAGGTCAGGACGAGACAGACCGCGACGAGCGCGTACGTGCACCCGTACGGCACACCCGGAAGAGCGAAGCCGAGCAGTTGCTCCATTCCCTATGCCTGTTCCCCGCGCCGACCTTGGCCAGTCCCCCGTCCGCCGCCGCTCAGGCGGGGGAGGGCGTGCCGGCCGGCAGCGGGAACACCGGGTTCTTCTTCGGGTTGATGGACTCGAAGCAGTTGAAGACGTTCTTCCCCTTGTTGAGAGTCGGCTCGTACTTGTCGCCGGAAACCTTGATGTAGGCGAGGCAGTAGGGCGGCGCGTTGCCGGTGTGCCCTGCGCTCACCCAGTTGACCGGCGCCGTGAGCCCCCCCGCGGTGAAGGCGGACAGGGAGTTGTCGGCGGCTATCACGCTGGCCTGCGTGAGGTTGCTGCCGGCCAACTTGACGCCCTGGACGAAGAGGGCCGCCGACTCCCAGCCCTGCAGGGCGATCTCGTCCGTCACGTAGGCGGGCTCGTACTTCTTCATCTGGGCGAAGTACAGCTTGAGACCCGGGAACAGGGACGGGGACGCGGTGAACGGGACGTGTCCGATGTCGAAGTACACACCCTGCATGAGGCTCTGGTTCGTGTCGAGCGTCGACTGGTCATTCCCGCTGAACCACAGCTGCGTCATGTTCAGCCCGTACTGCTTGATGGCCCGGGCCATCGTCACGTTGCCCTGGACGTCCATGCAGCTGACGACCATGTTGGAGCCGGCTTGCTTCATGCGCTGCACGTCGGTGGCGACGGTGGAGCCCGGGTAATTGACCTTGAGGTCGGAGTAGCTCACCTTGTACCCGGCGGCCGTCAGGGAATTCTGCTCCGACGTGCAGGAGGCGGCCGACGCCGCCACGCCATAGGCGATGAAGGCGATGGACGGCGACTTCTGCGTCTGCCGCGCCACGTAGGCGACCTGTGGAGCCGCCGCCGGGTAGTACTGCACCGAGCCGCCCGCAGCGAACAGGTTCTTCGGGCCCTGCCAGTTCCCCGTCACGTTGTAGCCGTATGTCGGGATGCCCGACTCGACGAAGAGGTTGGGTGAGAAGAAGGCGGTGGCCACCCCGGTCACAGCAAAGACGTGATCCTGGTTGATGAGCGTGTTTGCCAGCTGGTTGAACGTCGTCGGGTTGCCGCCGTCGTCCAAGGCGTACTTGTATTCGATCTTGCGGCCGTTCACGCCTCCCGAGGCGTTGATGTAGTCGTAGTACGCCCTCTCGCCGTAGATGAGCGAGGAGAAGTTGGAGGCGAGCGTCCCGGTCTGGGTCGAGATCGTCCCCACCGTGATGGAGTTCGACGTCACCCCCGGCGCAGAGCTCGTCGCCGCCGCACCGGCTGCGCCCCCCGACGTGGTGACGACTGCTGCCGCCAGCATCGTCCCCAGCAGCGTCGCCGCCGTCAACGCCTTGCATCCGTGTCTTACCCGCATACCGTCCCCGATCTTCCGTCGTACATCCCCCCCGAGATGCCGGTCACTGTAGCTGGAGGCTTTCACGCCCATTGCTCACCCCTTGTGCTCTTCATCACATCACCGAACTGCCTTCTCTTCACCTTGACTCCCCATGCTTCGCAAGCGTCGATCAGTTCAAGAACAGCCGCCGTCGGTCGTACTCACGCAGCGCCAGGACCTCATCGAAACCCACGGCGGGGAGGTCCTCGACCTCGCGGGCCACCTCTGGCACGTACCCGCACGACGATGTGAACGCCCGCACCCGGTCCTCGAGCGTCCCCTCCCCCTGTGGCACGGCGGCCAGGCGCAGCACTCCGTCATCGCGGCGCAGGATCCCCTTGTCCGTCACGACGCTCACGACCCGACCTCCCGGTGAGGTGACGTAGGCGACGGTCTCGGGGAGACGCTCGGGGCGGGCCAGCGTCACGACCACACACGCAGTGGCCCGGCTGGCGACGTCGTTCGCCCCGCCGGAACCGACCAGGAAACGCCCGCCTGCCAATTCAGTGGAGTTCAAGGACCCGTCACGATCGACCTCGGCGGCGCCGAGGCAGCCCACCGTGGTGGTCCCCGGGCCCCCGATGACCATGCCGAGGACGGCCGAGGCGTCGGAGAGGTACGGCGTGGCCGGAAAGACGCGCTGGTTGAAGATGTAGGGGTCGGCGGGTGTCGGTTGGTACCCCCAGAGCCCGAGCTCTGCGGTCAGCATGACGTTGCGACCCGCGGCCCGGGCGCGCCCCACCGCGACCCACGCAGCGAGATTGGCGACCCCCGCCCCGGCCAGCACGGCGTCGGCGCCGACATCGGCCACCACCCGCTCGACTTCGCGCGCCCCGAGTGAGGCCGCCTGCTCCCAGCGGGAGATGGCCGGGTCCTCGACGACGGGGTGCGCATCGGCGTCGGCCTTCCATGACATCGGGTCGGAGCGCGCCTCGAGCCATTGCAGGTGCTCCGGTCCGACGCGCGCCAGGTAGTCCTCGTGCGTCGCCGGTCCGAGCACCCACTCGTCGACATAGGCATCGAACTCGTTCCTGGCTGCCGCGTCGGCGGCCGCACTCCAGTGGGCCACGTCCTCCCCGTAGCTGCGGACGGGGAGAGCGGGGGCGTAGCAGCCGCCCGGATGGGCCCCGAAGGGCGCCTCCACCACCGCCAGGACCCGGTGCCCGGGGACACGGACGCGGTGCCCGAGTCCTTCCAGATCGTCGACCACGCGCTCGACGGTCGCCACGACGCCCCGCCGAGCCGCCCAGGCGCCCCACACGCCGTCGAGGAGAGGCTCGGAGAAGACGAGGTTGCCCGCGGGGTCCGCGGCCGCGGCATGGACGAGCGCCACGTCGGGCGCCAGCGGCTCGAGCAGGCCGAGAGGGCCAAAGGGCGAATCGACGACGGCAAAGGCCTCGTTGTCCGCCATGGAGGATCCCACCAGTGATCCCGTCACCGCGGCGGGCAGGCCGCGGGCGGCCGCCTCCAGGCGCTGTGACAGCGTCAGGATGGACCAGTGCTCGACCTCGACCTCCCCCGACTCGTAGGCCTGGCGGAAGATCGGGTTCGGGTTGTACGTCGGGAAGCTGTTGCCCGAGTAGGCCGTCACGACCTTGCTCACCAGACCACCCCTGAAAAACGCCCCGCCCAGCGCGCCCAGACTGGTCATGATGAGAGTAAAAGCCGGATCCGTCCGCCAGAATTGCCGCGCCAGCTCACGAGCGGCTGCCGTCCAACGGCTGTGCCCCATCATCACCAGAACGGAGTCGCCGGGCCGCACACTCCGGGCGACGGCATCCTCCAGCGTGGTCACGACGGGCCTGCCCACCGAGAGGGCAGCCGGGGTCACGAAACCCGCTTCACAGCGGACGCCGAACCGCGTAATACCTGGTGTGACCTCATTTTTGACCCCAACCCAACCTGACCACCGTGTCAGGTTAGCCATTTCGACCAAGCCCGGCACTACCATGCCCGAAGCATGGGATCGCCGAGCGTCGAACGCGACCCGGCGTCCGCACCGAAGAAGCCCCATCGTTCGCCGGCGACCAAGAAGGTGACAGCCGCAAAGGGCGCGGCCCGGTCGGTGAGCGCCGCGAGCGACGGACCCGGTGGCCGCCTCGATGAGGTCCCCATGGGCGATCCCGACGCCGTCGGCGCTCCGGCCAGCAAGCGCGTCCTGCGGAGCCAAGGCCGGCGGACCATGCGCAAACTGCTCGATGCAGCCATGGTGGCGTTCGACAAGCGCGGGTACCACGCCACGCGGGTGAACGACGTGGTCGAGATCGCAAAGACCTCGCACGGCACCTTCTATCTGTACTTCTCCAACAAGGAGGACCTGTTGCGGGCCCTCGTGGCCGAGGCCGCCGCGGAATCCCAGACGCTCTACGACGCGCTGAGCACGCTGCCCGCCCAAGCGGGCCCGCCACGGTGGGAGGACGTGCACGGATGGGTCCGGGCCTACTCCGCGCTCTGGACCCGGTACGCACCACTCTTCCGGGCCTGGACCGACCTGGCCACCATCGACCCGGACCTCGTCGACGCGATCCGTGGCAGCTTCACGGCCATGTCGGGTGCGCTGGCCACGCAGATCGGACCAGACTCGTCGGGCCACATCATCGACGCCGATGCCGCCGGCCTGGCCGCGCTGGCCATGCTCGACCGCTTCCACTACCTCCGTGAGTTCCTCGGGCAACCGATCGACGACGGCGCTCTCGAGACGATCACGACGATGCTCTACAGAGCCCTGTTCGACTCGAAGGCCTGAGCTACCCGGGCCTGGCGCCGAACACGAGGTCGTAGATGCCGTCGACACCCGAGCCGTGGAGCGTCAACCCGCCGTCGACCACGATGTTCTGCCCGTTGACGAAGCGGGCCAGGTCGGAGCACAGGAAGACGACGACGTCGGCGATGTCCTCGGGCGCGCCGATCCGGCCCACCGGCGTGCCTTTCTCGAAGCGCTCCGTCTGCGTGGGCATGAACTCGAACATCTGCTCGGTCATGGCGGTCAGGATCATGCCCGGCGACACCGCGTTGACCCGGATTGTGGGCCCGTATTCCAACGCAGCCGACGCCGTCAGCGCGGCGACGGCCGCCTTGCTCGCCGCGTAGGGGCTCTCCCCCGCCGCCGGCCTGGTCCCGCTGATCGACGCCGTGCTGACGATGGAGCCGCCCCCGCCGGCCAGCATGTGGGGCACCGCGGCCCGGATGCCCGCCCAGACCCCGGTCAGGTTCACCCTGAGCACCCGGTCCCATTCGGCCACGTCGATCTCGTGGAGCTTGTTGAAGGCGGAGGTTCCCGCGTTGTTGTAGATGACGGACAGGCCTCCGAGCTCCGCCGCCGCAGCGTCGACGGCGTCCCGCAACACATCGGGGTCACCGACGTCCACGCCCAGGGCGATCCCGCCGATCTCCTCGGCGACTGCCTCGGCGGACGCTCGATCGAGGTCGAACACGGCCACCCGCGCGCCTTCCTCGGCCATGCGGCCGCAGGTCGCCCGCCCGATGCCCGATCCGCCGCCGGTAACTATGGCCTTCTGGCCCTCAAGCAGTCCCATCGTCCCCTCCCGTCGGTGTCGGTGTTGCTGCGTCTCGGTCGGTCCACAGCGGGGACGTGATCTGCAGCGGTTCGTCGAGCTCCCGGATCAACAGCTCCTGGGCCATGCTCAGGTGCAAGGTGCCGTCCTCGCCGTGCATGGTTGCACGGATGGTCGCCCTCCCTCCGGCGTTCACCAGTGCATGGAGGTCGAAGAAGCTCCAGGTGTCGGCCCGCCAGGGCCGGTGGAACCACAAGGCGTGATCCAGACTGGCGTCGGTGTGGGTGCCCCAGACGCCCAGGCTGTGGGGACGGAAGGACGCACCGGTCATGTCCGAGAAGTAGGCCAGCACGCCCGCGTGCACCGCCGGGTCATCCGACAGCGGCTCCCGTGTGCGGAACCAACAGCGGCGGGTCGACTGGTACGTGCCGTCCTCCCGGCGCTCGGTCGCCCCGAGCTCACGGATGTCGAACGGAAAGGGCGCCTCGAACCCGTCGACCTCGGCCGGTGGAGGGATCTCCGGCGTGATGGGGAGCTGATAGCAGTCACCCTCTTCGGGAACGTGGAACGAGCACGTCATGCGGAAGGTTTCCCTTCCCTCCACATCGCTCGTCACCTGCCGGGTGCTGAACGATCGTCCGTCGCGCAGGCGGTCCACGACGTGGGTCGTCTGCGACCCCGGACTCGTCGGTCGGAGGAAGTAGCCGTGCAGCGAATGCACCTCGAGACCGGCGGGGACTGTCCGCCATGCGGCATTCAGCGCCTGGGCGACCACCATGCCGCCGAACACGCGCCCGTGCACCCACCACTTCGGGCTGGTCGTGGTGAAGGTCGGCCTCCCCTGGGTGTCGGGGCCCGCTGCGCGCGCGGTGACGGCGTCGACGAGCTCGGCGACGGTGGCCGGTACGACCTCGGCCTCTTCGGCCTCGTCAAGCGCCACCGGAGACTCCGCTGGACGGCGGGGCTGTCACGGGGCGTCGACCTCGACCTCGACGGAGAGGTCCTTGGAGGCCAGGTCCACGCAGCGATTGTCCTCGGCGTAACGGAGACCCTGGACATTGAAGAGCCGGACCTCGTGACCCTCCAGCGGGAACGGGCCCCAGTGCCAGGTGCCCCGGTGCAGCACCAGGGACTCGAGGGGCTCGATCCTGAAGGCACGGATGGAAGCCAGGTCGGCCTGGGCATGACCCTGGTCGGCAAAGTCGACGTCGGCCGGCGCCACGACGATGACGGCGGGAACGTTCAACGGCATCAGGACCTGGGTGTGGGTGTCGTGCCGGAACAACATGTCGCAGCGCAGGCCAAGAGGGGTCTCGGGCACTTCAGAACGGGCGTGCCCGATCAGGTTCACGTGAGCGTCGGCCCACTCGAACGTCAAGGTCTGCTCGCCATCCCTCGGGTCCACATCGGCGACGGGGAGCCAGCCGAACGGTGACCACCCGGCTTCGGTGAGCGGCGCTGCGACCATGGCTCGTTCTCTCGTAGGTCCGTCTGGGGACATCGCTCACTCTCGTCTTCCTCGACAATGCGTGTCCGGCACCACGCGGCCTAACCTGACACCCGAGTCAGTCTAGGAAACTCTTGGGAGGCCAACAGGATGGATGTGCGCAGCATTGAAGCCAAGGCGCCGGTCGTCGAGCACAACGGCACCGTCCCGGTCTGGTGGATGATCGAGTCTCGCGAGTTCAAGGACATCACCGACGGCGGCTACCTGGAGCTGGTGAACGAGTTCGAAGTCCCAGGTGGCGGGCTCGTCGACCCGCACTCCCACCCGACGCACGAGTTCTATTACGTCATGAACGGCAAGGGCGTCATGACGATCGACGGCGAGGACCGCGAGATCTCACAGGGCGATCTGGTGTACATCCCGCCGGACAAGGTGCACTCGCTGCGCCCGATCAGCGACCACGCCCCGATCCACTGCTTCTGCTTCGCCATCGGGGTCAAGGGCGCGGGCGCCATCAACTACACGACGCACTAGGTGGCCCGCGTCCTCGTCACCCGCCCCCTGACCGAAGGCGGGACAGATCCGCTGCTCGAGGCCGGCCATGAGATCGTGGTGCTGCACAAGGACGGAACCGCGTTGTCGCCACACGAGCTGGTCCGGGCGGCCGCCGAGTGCGACGGCATCGTCTGCCATCTCACCGATCGCATCGATACGGCGGTGCTCGAGTCCGGACGAAGCGGAAGGCTGCGCGTGGTGGCGAACGCTGCCGTGGGATACGACAACATCGATGTCGTCACGGCGAACGCGATGGGCATCACAATCTGCAACACCCCCGGCGTGCTCGATGACACGACGGCAGATCTGGCGTTCCTCCTGATCCTCACCGCCACGCGCCTCGCCTCGGGAGCAGAGCGCGACTTGCGAGAGGGCCGCTGGACGGGCTGGGGATTCGGCACCCACCTCGCCCGTGACGTGCACGGAGCGACTCTTGGGCTCGTCGGCTTCGGGCGCATTGCCCGTGCGGTCGCCGAGAGGGCCGAGGGTTTCAACATGGGGGTCATCCATACGGCACGGCACGACACCGGCGTGACCGGTTTCGTCGCGACGCTCGACGAGCTGCTGGAGCGATCGGACATCGTGAGCCTCCATGTCCCGCTCACCGCGTCGACACGCCATCTCATCGGCGCGGCGGAACTCGCCCGCATGAAGCCGACCGCCGTGCTGATCAACACGGCACGTGGACCGGTCGTGGACGAAGATGCCCTGGCCGACGCGCTCGAGTCGGGTTCCCTCCACGCCGCCGGGCTCGATGTCTTCGATGGAGAGCCAACGGTGAATCCCCGATTGCTCGCCGCTCCCCGCACGACCCTGCTTCCTCACATCGGGAGTGCCACGATCGCGACCCGCACACGTATGGCCCGCCTCGCGTGCCGTGGGGTGTGTGACGTCCTGGCCGGCCGGATGCCTCCCAACGCAGTGATTCCAGCGCCGCAACCCGCTTAGCAACGGCCATTCCCCTCCTGACCGAAGACCGCTGTCAAGTCACCCATTGGGCGAGCGGTACGATTAGACCGTCGTCCGGCGGACCCTCCGTCCCGGAGGGAGGTGGCGATGCGCAGCGTTCGGGCTGTCATTGTCACCGCGGTCTCGACCGTGGCGGCCGTCGCCCTGGTGGGCGTTCTCGGGAGCCAGATGTCGACGCTCCCAGCGGCCGCAGTTTCGCCGACCTGGCAGGCGAGCGCCGGATACGGACCGCTGGCCAATGTCAATGCGGTTTCCTGCGCACCCAGCCCCACGGCGAGCTCCGCGACCTGCGTGGCCGTAGGCGACGACGGCGGCAACGTGGCCTCCATCATCGTCACCCAGAACGGCGGAACGACGTGGTCGGATTCGACCCCCCCGGCCGGCGTGACCACGCTGTCCACCGTCTCGTGCCCGTCATCAGCGGTCTGTTACGCCGGCGGCGGTGCAGGCATCATGAAGTCGAGCGACGGCGGCGCGAGCTGGACGATTCAGGACTCGTCGTTCCCACCCCAGTCGATTTCCTGTTTCACGATCGATGAATGCACGGCTGTAGGGGGACTCGGAATCGTCCACACAAGTGATGGCACCAGCTGGATCTCTCAGACTTCGCCAGTCGGGATTGAACTCTTTAGCGAGTGTTTCTTGCCCAGATTCGCTCACTTGCATCGCCGTTGGAGTGATCGATTCTCGACCATCAATCGTTGGAACCCAGAATGGGATCAACTTGGACCGACCTGGACCAACCATCAGTGAATTTGTCTGACTGCTGTTTCATGCGCGGGGTCGATTTGTATGCGACGTGGTCGGCATCGCCAGTGGTGGCGGTGGGACGAGCCTAAATACCGTCGACTTCAGTACTTGGACGCCCATAAACTCGTCCTCAATACCTGAAGGATCACGTCTATCGGCGATCGCTTGTCCGAACGAGACCACCTGCATCGCAGTCGGCACCAACCTCAGTTCGAGCCCCTACGTCATCGGCACCTCGAACAATGGTTCGACGTGGTCACTCCAGAGTCCACCCACGAACGCGGTGGATCTCACCGGGATCTCCTGCTCGGATTCCAACGACTGCGTCGGTGTGGGCAACACCGGCAACATCGGTGCCGGTTCCACCATCATGGGGACGACCACGGGCGGTTTGGTCTGGACGGCGCAGACCCCGCCACCGGGTACCAGTCAGCTGAGTTCGGCTTCATGCCCGAACACCGTCGACTGTTATGCGGTGGGGACCGACTCAGTTCTCGCCTCGGTCAATGCGGGATACGCATGGAGCGCCCAGCCCATTCCTCCTGGCGTCGCCGGTCTCAATGCCATTTCGTGTGCCACGCCATCCGACTGCATCGCAATGGGGTTCGGCATCTTCGGGAGCCCCGTCATCATCGGCACCACCGACGCGGGGGCGAGCTGGACCTCTCGACCCGTTCCCTCGGGAGTCGGCATCATGACCGGAGTCTCGTGTGCGAGCACCGCCGTCTGTCAGGCCGTAAGCGACTTCGGCAGCTCGGCGCCCAGCATCATCGCGACGGACAACGCCGGCGAGTCATGGGCGCCCGAAGCGTTCCCCGGGACTGTCACCAACTTCACCGGCATCTCCTGCGCGGATGCTCTGCACTGCACCGCCGTGGGAGTGTCGTCCGTCGGCCCGGGGGGAGTGATCCTCGCCACGGCAGACGGTGGGTCCACCTGGGTACCGCAGACACCACCTGCTGCTGCGACCGTCCTCAGTGGCATCTCGTGTGCCAGCGACACGACCTGCTTGGCGACCGGATCCCACGTCGTCGGCACGACAGACAGCGGCTCCATCTGGAGGGACCTGGGAACCCCCGGCGGCGCGACCGGCCTGGAATCGGTCAGCTGCATCAGCACGTCGACGTGCACCGCGGTGGGAGGCGCGAGCATGTTGACGACGACCGACGGTGGCACCGGATGGACGAGCGAACAGGCCCCGTCCGGCGTCGCCTCCCTCCTCGGAGTGACCTGCGCCAGCCCGGTCAACTGCGAAGCCGTCGGGAGGGACGCGAACTTTGGTGGCGCCATCGCCACCCTGTCGGCCCCGCCCAGCGTCACCACCACCAGCCTGACCGTCGGAACCATCGGTGTGCCCTATGCCGCCTCGCTCTCCGCCGGCGGTGGATTGGCCCCGTATTCGTGGGCCGTGACCGGGGGAACGCTGCCAGCCGGAATCCATCTGGCGGCAGACGGCGTCCTCAGCGGCACGCCGACGATCTCGGGCCGGTACCAGGTCACCTTCACGGTGACGGACGCCAACTTCTTGTCGACCCCGGACGGCCTGGTGATCTCCATTCAGCCGCTCGGTCCGCCGGGGTACTGGGAGGTCGCCGGCGACGGCGGGATCTTCAGTTACGGAGGTGCCCAGTTCTACGGATCGACAGGGAGCCTGCACCTCAACGCACCGATCGTCGGCATGGGCGCCACGCCGGATGATGCCGGCTACTGGCTGCTCGCCTCCGACGGTGGCATCTTCGCCTTCGGGGACGCCGTCTTCTACGGTTCCACCGGAGGTGCGCATCTGAATGCCCCCATCGTCGCCATGACTTCCACGCCCGACGGGGGCGGGTACTGGCTCGTTGCCTCCGATGGCGGGATCTTCTCGTTCGGGGATGCCGGCTTCTACGGGTCGACGGGAAGCCTCCATCTCGATAAGCCGATCGTGGGGATGTCCTCGACGGTCGACGGGCACGGCTACTGGCTCGTGGCATCCGACGGTGGGATCTTCGCGTTCGGCGACGCCGCCTTCCTCGGCTCGACCGGTGGTCTGCCGCTCCAGGAGCCGATCGTCTCGATGACCTCGGCGCCCGACGGCAGTGGGTACTGGCTCGTCGCATCGGACGGCGGCATCTTCAGCTTTGGCGACGTGGGCTACTTCGGCTCAGCCGGAGGAATGCCGATCAATGCGCCCGTGGTGGGGATGGATCGCACGGCCGACGGGCGCGGCTACTGGATGGTCGGGCGCGACGGGGGGATCTTCAATTACGGCGACGCCGCCTTCTACGGCTCCGCCGGCGGGCTGCACTTGAATCGTCCGATCGTGGGGATGGCGGCAATCGAGTCGCCGTAGATCAGCGGGCGCCGGTCACCACCGGTCCGAGTGCTTCAGCGTCCGCTCCAGAATCCCCAGCGTGGCCCGGAGCGCCGACTCGGGGATGATCGGAAAGATGTTGGCTTCCTTCCACTGCGGATCGATGGTCGACCAGTCGTAGTACGAGGTCACCAAGGTGCCACCCTCGGCCGGCTCGAGCCTGTAGCCGTAGATGTGGCCGATCTGCGGCTTGATCTGACCCTCAATGGTCCAGGCGATCTCGCGGTCGGGCTCGAACGTCGTGATGTGCACCGTGACGTCGTAGCGGCCCATCGGGAAGTCGTTGAGCGCCTCTCTGTCCATGTGGATCACGAACTCGTCCCCGACCTTGGTCGCGGGTTCGCCCGTCGAGTCGATCAACATGCCCGAGCTGTCGATGGTGACGTGCCCCCTGGGGTCGCTGAGCAGTGCGAAAATGCGTTCCGGCGACTCGGGAATGGTCCGCGCCACCTCCATACGCTCCACGGTCTCGTCCACTGCCGGCGTCGTCTCGTCACTCATGGGCGCATTGTGCCACCCGAGCCCGGTCCGGACACGTGGTCAGCCTTCCCGCACCAGCGAAGCATCGAGCCCGAGCAGCTCCACCGTCGTGGATCCGGACTTGAGGGCCTCGAAGAAGCCCGCTTCCTTCGACTCCCGGCCATCGCCCGCCGCCAGCACGTCCTCGAGCGCCGAACCCGCTACGAAGGCGACGCCGTCGACGTCGGCCACGACCCAGTCGCCGAGTGCCACCTCGACGCCCCCCACCCGGACGGGGGACCCGACGGTCCCCGGCTTGTCCTTCGTCGCACCCGTGAGGGCGATCGTCGCCGAGAAGACGGGGAACCCGTGCGCCTCGAGTGCGGCGACGTCGCGCACCCCGCCGTCGAGGACCAACCCGGCCAATCCCGCCGCCTCGGCCGCCGTCGTCAGCACCTCGCCCCAATAGCCACGATCGGCCACCTGCCCGACGTCGACGACGAGCACGCTCCCCCGCGGTGCCGTCGTGACCGCGACGTGCACGGCCAGGTTGTCCCCCGGAGTGCAGCCGACCGGGTAGGCCGGGGCGGCCACGGCGGCGCCGGACCAGGCCGGTCGAAGCCTGCGGTCCGCCGCCAGGCCACCCGACTCGCCGATGGTGGCAGAACCCAGTCGCGCCAGGGCCGCCGCAACATCTTCGGAATTCCTGCTCGTGGTGCTCATTGCGTGATCCTCCTCGGTCGGCTGCCCGTGCATTCGACCACCGCTCTGGGGTCCCGCACCAACCGTGGGGCCTCCAGCCGTACACTCCACCGGGTGCCCGACGACATGCTGATCGTGACCCAGGTCGCCCCGTACGCCGATGGCCCGGCGGGCGTGCACGGCGTGCTGGACCAGGCGGCGACCGGCCTCCGTGAGCTGGCGACCATGCACGGGCTGGACCCGACCTTGGTGACCGACGTCGCCGACGTCTCGCCCGGCCGGCTCGAGGCGGTCCGTGTCCTCGCCCTCTTCACCATCGGCGAGACGCCGTGGTCCGCCGAGCAGAAGGCGGCCCTGCACCGATCCTGGCACCGAGGGCATCTGCGCATCCTCGGCGTCCACTCCGCCACCGACGCCAACCACGGCTGGCCCGAGTACGGCTCCATGCTCGGCGCGCGGTTCGACGGCCATCCCTGGACCCAGGACTTCGCCATCGATGTCGTCGACGCGACCACCCGGCCACGGTCCACCTCGGCACCCGGTGGCAGTGGCACGACGAGGTCTATCTCTTCGCAGACCTCCGGCCCGACGCCCGGGTGCTCCTGCGCCTGGCCGAGGACCAGGTGGACCTGTCTGCGCCGGGCGGGCGGGTGCCCGACTGCGGGTTCCCCCTCGCCTGGAGCGTGGAGGACGGCCCCGCCCGCACCTTCTACAGCGCGCTCGGTCACTTCCCCGGGGCGTGGGAAACCCCGGCCTACCTGCAACACCTGGCCGGGGGCCTCGCCTGGCTGACGGAGAGCGCCTAACCTGACGCCCATGTCAGGGTCTCCGCTCCCCGAGGTGATGGCGGCAGCCGTCTACCAGTCGCCCGGCGTGCTCACGGTCGAAGAGCGCAAGGTCCCACGTCCGGGGCCGGACCAACTCGTCGTCCGCGTGCACACCTGCGGCATCTGCGGGTCCGACATCCATCAGCTGCGCGACGGTTGGGGCTCCACGCCGGGTGCCGTCGCCGGCCACGAATGGAGCGGCACCGTCGCCGCCGTCGGCGACGACGTCACGGACTGGTCGGTCGGCGAGCTCGTCGTGGGCGGTCCCGGGCTCCGTTGCGGCACCTGCCGTCGCTGCCTGGAGGGCAAGCCGTCACAGTGCGAGAACCGCAACAGCATGACCGGCGAGCAGGCCGACGGCGCCTTCGCCGAGTACATCCTCTGCCGGGCCGGCGGCGTGCTGCGCCTCCCCGAGGGCCTCTCCCCCCGCCACGCCGCGCTGGCCGAGCCCCTCTCGGTCGCGCTGCACGGCATCACCCGCTCCGGCGTGGCACCCGGCGACAGCGTCATGGTCTTCGGCGCCGGCCCGATCGGCGCCTTGAGCGTCGCCGCGCTCCACGTCATGGGGATCGACGACATCACGGTGGTGGAGCCGCACGAGGGACGCCGCCGACTGGCGGCCGACCTCGGTGTGACCTCCCTCGTCGACCCGGAGGACCTCGAGGTCTTCCCGCCGTGGGAGCCCGAACGCATGTCGTCGCGCGCGGTCGACGTCGTGCTCGAGTGCTCGGGGCACCGGGCCGCCATCGAAGCGGGGTTCAGCCAGCTGACCCGGGGCGGCATTCTGGTGATGGTCGGTGCCGGCATCGACCACCCCCAGTTCGACATCAACCGCATGATCCTGAACGAGCTGACCGTGACCGGCTCCTTCGTCTACGACCTCGGTGGCTTCGAGCGGGCGCTCGAGCTTCTGGCCTCCGACGGCTTCCCCGCCGACCTGCTCATCGATCCCGGCGACATCCCGCTCAATGCCATCGGCGACACACTCGAGGCGCTGGCCGGCGGCCGCATCGCCGGCAAGGTCATGGTCGTCCCGGGTCGCTGATGGCACATCCCTTCTACCCCTCGGGCAATCCGCGCTTCAACCACGTGGCGATGTCGCTGCCGGCCGACCTCCTCGACGCCGCGAACCGGGCCGACGTCTGCCGCTTCTTCGACGAGGTCCTCGGCTTCACCGAAATGGAGGTGATGACCGAGGACCGGCGCCGGCTCATCATGAGCTGCGTCCACTGGGACCAGTTCATCTTCCTCATCGCCGAGGACGACCCGATGCAGTGCCCCCGCATGGACCACTACGGCTTCGCCGTCGGCTCCCTCGACGAGCTGCGCGGCATGCAGGAGCGCGCCGAGGCCTTCCGCAAGTCCGACGACCGCATGGAGCTCATCGACCTGCACATGGACGACCAGGGCGTGGTCAAGATCCACTCGGTCTACGTCCGCTACCTCCTGCCCATGACGATCGAGTTCCAGTACTGGGAGTTTCCCGAGCCCGCACCGTCGAACTGAGGCATCCTCCCGGTACGGTGCGGCCATGACCACCACACCGGACGGGCCGAACAGTTCCTCGCTCTGCACACCCCCGGCACCCCGCTCCTCATGCCCAACGCCTGGGACATCGGGTCGGCGGCCTTGTTCGCCTCTCTCGGCTTCGAGGCGATCGCCACCACGAGCGGCGGGTTCGCCGCCACGCGGGGCCGCCTCGACGGCGCCATGACCAGGGACGAGGTGCTGGCGCACGCCGGCGAGCTGGCCGGGGCGGTCGACATCCCGGTCTCGGCCGACCTGGAGAACTGCTTCGCCCACGATCCCGACGGCGTCGCCGCCACCATCGCGGCCGCGGTCGAGCTCGGCCTGGCCGGCGGATCCGTGGAGGATTTCACGGGCGACCGGGACGCTCCCATCTACGAGCTCGCGCAGGCCGCCGACCGGGTCCGGGCCGCAGCCGAGGCCGCCCATGGGGGTGCGGCGCCCTTCGTCCTGACGGCCCGGGCCGAGAACTACCTGCACGGGCGGAAGGACCTGGCCGACACCATCGCCCGGCTGCAGGCATACCAGGAGGCCGGAGCCGACGTCCTCTTCGCGCCGGCGGTCGTCGACCCGGGCGAGCTGCGCCAGCTGCTGGCATCCGTCGACCTCCCGGTCAGCGTCCTCGTCCTCCCGGGTGCGCCCACCGTGGGCGAGCTGGGCGAGCTCGGCGTGAGCCGGATTTCCGTCGGCGGCGCAGTCGCCGTCGCCGCCTACGGCGCCGCCATCAACGCCGTCACCGAGCTGCGCGACAAGGGCACCACGAGCTACTGGGACCTGGCCGCGGTGGCCCGCCCGGTGATCGGCGACGCCTTCAGTCGCTGACGGCGACCGTCACCTCGATCTCGACCGCCCCGTTGCGGGGCAGCGCCGCCACGCCGATGGCCGAACGGGTGTGGCGGCCCGCCTCGCCGAAGACGTCGGCCAGGACCTTGCTCGCCCCGTCCACCACGGCCGGCTGCTGGTGGAAGTCCGGCGCCGAGGACACGAAGCCCGTCACAGTGAGGACGCGCTGGACCCGGTCGAGCGAGCCGAGCTCCTGCTCCAGGACGGCCAAGGCATTGAGCGCACAGACGGCAGCGGCCTCGGTCCCCTCCTCGACCGTCACGGTGTCGCCCAGGCGCCCGAGACACGTCAGCTCCCCGTCGATCCGGGGCAGCTGCCCCGACGTGCGCGCCACCCCTGCGTGCACCACCACCGCGTCGAGCGGGTCGTGCGGTGGGTGCGGCCCGTGCAGCGTGAGGCCCAGCTCGGCGAGCCGGGCGCGGATTCTGCCCTCGTTCATCGCATGTAGGGGTAGACGCTCACGAAGTTCTCGTTGACCTTCTCGGGCAGCGGGAAGATGCCCCCGAGCTGCTTGGCCCCCCAGATGATCTTGGCCGAGCGCTCGACCAGCGCGGTGTTGTGCATGGTCTTCTGCATGGTCGTGCCGATCGCCACCATGCCGTGGTTGGCGATGAGCGCGGCGCCCCGGTTCTCGAGGGCCTTGACCACCTGCTCGGCCAGCTCGGCCGAGCCGCTCGGGCAGTACTCGGTGCAGCGGATGTCGCCGCCCAGGTACACGGTGAACTCGTCGATGCAGCTCGGGATGTCCTGGTGGGCGACGGCGAACATGGTGGCGTGCACGGCGTGCGAGTGGATGCACACCGCGATGTCCTCGTAGGCGTTCATGGCCGCCAGGTGGAGGTACTTCTCCGAGGTCGGGCCCCGCTCGCCGGACACGACGTCGCCGGCCGGGTTCACGATCACGATGTCGTCCACCGTCATGATGCGGTAGTCGAGCGAGGACGGGGTGACGGCGATGTTGCCGTCCTCCATCCGGGCCGAGATGTTGCCCGAGGTCCCTTCGACCAGTCCCTTCTCCAGGAGCTCCTTGGCCGCGGCCACGATCTGTTCTGGTGCGTTCTCAATGAAGGCCATGGCCCGGATCTCCTCACAGCTGAGTGGGCGAACGTCCTCGCCCGGCGGTCGCCCTGATCGTACAACGCCGGCGGCAATGCCTGACACGGCTGTCAGGGAAGGGCCGGGGTACTGTCTGGCCATGGGACTTCTTGACGGTCGAGCGGCGGTGGTGACGGGTGCGGGGCGGGGCATCGGGCGGGACATCGCCCTCTGCCTGGCGGCGGAGGGGGCCAAGGTCGTGGTCAACGACGTCGGCGTGACGCTCGGGGGTGCGGGCACCGAGGAGGACCCCGCCGCGCAGGTCTGCAAGGAGATCGAGGCGGCCGGCGGCAGCGCCGTCCCCAACTACGACTCGGTGAGCGACTTCGAGGCCGCGGGCCGGATCATCGGCGCGGCGGTGGACAACTTCGGCTCGATCGACATCGTGGTGAACAACGCCGGGATCGTGCGCGACCGGACGATCGTCAAGATGGACGAGTCCGACTACGACGCCGTCATCGCCGTGCACCAGAAGGGCACGTTCAACACGGTCCGCCACGCCGCGCCCATCATGAAGGACGCCGGCTACGGGCGCATCGTCAACATCACCTCGTCGGCCGGGCTGCGGGGCAACTTCGGGCAGACCAACTACGGCGCCGCCAAGGCCGCCATCATGGGCATGACCTTCGTGTGGGCCCTCGAGCTCGGCAAGTACGGCATCACGGTCAATGCCGTGGCGCCGGCCGGGGTCACCCGCATGACCGAGAACCTCTACAAGGGTGCGGAGCCACCGGCCGACCAGGACCCCGCCCTCAACGCGCCGCTGATCGCCTTCCTGGCCTCCGAGGGCGCCTCCTACGTCAACGGGCAGGTGCTGGGGCGCACCGGGTTCGCCTACACCCTGTTCCAGACGCCCCGGCAGATCGCCACCATGTGGAGCGACGGTGGCTGGACGCCCCAGGAGGTGGCCGACCACTTCCACGAGGTGCTGGGCCAGCACCTCCAGCCCGTCGGGATGGGCGACCACCCCCTGCTGGGCAAGAAGGACTGAGCACCCCCGCCTCGGACGCCTCCCTCCCGGCCTGGATAGGCTGGGTACGCTGAAAACACACCATTCAGGGAGGGCTTCCATGCTCGTGCGCGACAAGATCTACATCAACGGGGCCTGGGTCCCCTCGACCGGCAAGGGCACGCTCGAGGTCATCGACTCGGCCACCGAGGAGGTCTTCGCCACCATTCCCGAGGGAACCGCCGAGGACGTCGACAAGGCCGTCGAGGCGGCCGCGGCCGCCTTCCCGAGCTGGGCCGCCACGTCGCGCGAGGAGCGCGCCAAGCTGCTCACCCGCATCGGGGAGGCGCTGGGCGCCCGCACCGACGAGATCGCGCAGGTCATCTCGCACGAAGTCGGCATGCCCATGACGCTCTCGGGGTCCATTCAGGTCGGGCTGCCGGCCGGCGCCTTCGCCGACGCCGCCGGCGCCGCCGAGAGCTTCGAGTGGGAGGAAGAGATCGGGAACTCCC
The DNA here is from genome assembly GCA_963721585.1 of uncultured Acidimicrobiaceae bacterium. Taxonomy (GTDB): domain Bacteria; phylum Actinomycetota; class Acidimicrobiia; order Acidimicrobiales; family RAAP-2; genus Bog-473. The sequence goes on from CAVRJN010000008.1 coordinate 285,838, forward strand.
TCGTCGTGCGCGAGCCGGTCGGCGTCGTGGGCGCCATCACGCCGTGGAACTACCCGCTGTACCAGGTCGTCCTCAAGGTCGCCCCGGCCCTGGCCGCCGGCTGCACCGTCGTTCTGAAGCCGAGCGAGGTGGCGCCGATCAACGCCTTCATCCTGGCCGACGTGATCGACGAGGTGGGTCTGCCGCCCGGTGTCTTCAACCTGGTCAGCGGCGTCGGCCCGGTCGTGGGAGAGGCCATCGCGGCGCACCCCAAGGTCGACATGGTCTCCTTCACCGGCTCGACCCGGGCGGGCCGTCGGGTCATGGAGCTGGCGGCCGAGGGCATCAAGCGGGTGTCGCTCGAGCTGGGCGGCAAGTCCGCCAACATCCTGCTCGACGACGCCGACTTCGCCACCGCCGTCCCCGCCGGTCTCTTCGGCTGCTACATGAACTCCGGCCAGACCTGCTCGGCCCTCACCCGCATGCTCGTCCCCCGCGACAGGCTGGCCGAGGTGGAGGAGCTGGCGGTCGGCGGCACCGCGGGCTTCGCCCCCGGTGACCCCTTCGAGGCGGGCAAGCTCATCGGGCCGCTCGTCTCGGCCGTGCAGCGTGAGCGGGTGCTCGGGTACATCAAGAAGGGGATCGACGAGGGGGCCAAGCTCATCGTCGGCGGCGCAGAGCGTCCCGAGGGGCTGGACAAGGGCTTCTTCGTGCAGCCGACCGTCTTCTCCGAGGTCACCCCGGACATGACCATCGCCAAGGAGGAGATCTTCGGGCCGGTGCTCGTCCTCATCCCCTACGACACCGAGGAGGAGGCGATCGAGATCGCCAACGGCACGCCCTACGGGCTGGCCGGCGCGGTGTGGAGCGCCGACGCGGCCCGGGCCGAGCGGGTGGCCCGCCAGTTGCGCACCGGCCAGGTCGACATCAACGGTGGGAACTTCAACCCCAGCGCGCCGTTCGGTGGCTACAAGCAGTCGGGCTTCGGGCGCGAGCGTGGCAAGTACGGTCTCGAGGAGTTCGTCGAGACCAAGTCGATGCAGCGCTAGGCAGCACACGCCTCCATCGCTCCGATCCCCAGAACCCTCAGCGCGAGTGCGGGACTACCGGCTGCGTGCCACCCGGCGTGAGCACCTCGATGCCCGACGAGTTCGCAGACGCGGTCGTGCCGACGCCGAAGACGAGGGCGTCGCCCACGGTGGCGATGCCAGACCAGTTGAACTGGGGCAGATCGACCTGCGTCAGCAGGCGCCCGCTCGAGGCGTCGCGCACCTGGATCGCCTTGGCTGCCAGCGCAAGGCCGTTGAACATCATCCCGCCGGCGACCGTGGTGGCCGAGAACGACGCCGTGTCGTTGGCCTGCCAGAGCACCGCTCCCGTTGCCGCGTCGAAGGCGTGGTCGGTTGGGTTCTGCGTCGCAACGTCGCGGGGATCGGAGGGATCGCACACGGGCAAGGTCCCGCGTGAGGTCGGGAGGAAGTCGCCGATCGCCGTTGCCCCCAGGACGCGGCGGCCGTCGTAGGCGGTCGTCCCGATGAATCCCCCCGACGAGCCCCCGAAAACCACGTTGGTAGACCAGCGCAGCTTTCCGGTCGCGGGGTCCAGGGAGTAGTAGGTGCCGTTCTTGCTCCCCTCCCCGAGGAAGGTGGTCTTCCCGTTGGCGGACAGGCCGGCATTGGCGCTGGCCCCGAAGTCGTCGTCACAGGCCGGCGCGTGGCCGAGCGGGTGGTACTTCCAGGCCAGCGTGCCATCGGCGATCCGCAGCGCCATCACGGAGTCGGCGTAGGGCGCGCTGCCCGAGAAGTTGCAGTCGGCCGTGCCGAACACCACCAGCCCCAGGTCGGGCAGCACGGTGCCGGACGACCAGACACTGCCACAGCTGTCGTCGAGCACGTGCCCGTGCCCGTCGGCCCCGACGTCGGTCTGGAACTCCCACACGGGTTCACCGGTGTCGAGGCTGGCGGCGACCACGTAGCCGGCCGAATGCTGCTGGCCGTCCTCGTCGACGCCGAAGAGCACACGGCCGTCGACGACCGTCGGTGACGAGAAGATCCGCGTGCTGTCGTCGTCAGGTTTGGGCGGGCCGGGCACGCCGGGGTAGTCGTGCTCCCAGTACACCGCGCCGGTGGCGGCGTTCAGGGCGTAGAGCGTGTAGCCGCCGCCGAAGATGACGAGGGCGGGCCGGCTCCCCGCGGCGGGCTCGAACCAGGCCGAGGAGGCGACCAGCCCGCCGTCGGACGTGGCGTCACGCGGCTGCTGGCCCGGATAGGGCGTGATGGCGTTCTGCGAGTGCAGCCGCACTTTCCAGCGCAGCTTCCCCGTCTGCAGATCCACCGCGTAGAAGTAGTCGTCCCACGAGCCCACGTACACGGTGCCGTCGACGACCGTCGGCGTCGCCGTCACCGCGTCGCCCGTCGGGAAGAACCACGCCTGGCGCAAGCTGCGGACCGAGGACTGGGTCAGCGTGGTCCGGCCGTGGAAGGTGTGCTGGGCGTCGTGCCCGTAGCTGGGCCAGTCCCACTGACCAATCGAGGCCGAGGGGACCGCCGCCGCTGCGGGAGCGACGGCCGTCGACGAAAAGGCGCCGCCGCACCAGGCCAGCATCACCGTGGCCAGCCCGGCCACCGATGCCCGCCGAGCGCCGCGCCTCGACGGTGTCCGCCCCTTCGCCAACGTGCTCAGCCGAAACCGGCTCTAGCCGGGGCGTCCGATGACGGCCCCTTGGCCGGCGCCGGGTTCTCGGCCGGCCCCGACAAAGGCGCCTCGATCTTCCCCGACGGGTAGGGACAGCGCGTCTGCGCCGGGACGCACACGGTCACGCTCGTCGGAAAATCGAAGCCGCTGGCCACGACCGTCGGCGCCGACGGTTGGCCTCCGTTGAAGGTCACCCGCATGACCCGCCCACCGTACGAAGCCGGGCCGCAGCCGGTGAGCGGCCCGGTACAGGTGACGTGGATGTCGACGAAGTACAGCGTCCCGTCGGGGGCGAAGGCCATGCCGAACGGGTTGTACTGATCCGGGCTCTTGCCGAGGTCGGCGACGGTCGTGCCGGGCACCGAGCCGCGTCCCGGTTCCGGCTGGCCGCTGTCGCTGACCCACACGATCGACGGATCCCCGATGTAGCTGCTGACCGCGTAGCAACCGCACGTCGGGTCCTCGGCGACGCCGGCGGGGAACGGCACCTTGAAGAAGGTCGATATCTGGACCTTGTCACGCGGGTAGACGCCTCCGGGACACTCGGCGGCACTGGTCGGCAGGGAGCTCTGTGCGAAACGCAGCACGCTCGAAGTGCCGACGTTCGGCACCAGCAGGTCGCCGTTGGGCGCCAGGGCCATGGTGCCCGGCTGGGCCAATCCCCCGGTGCCGTCCGTGTGGTGCGGACCCACGCCTCCCGCATCGGGGCCATAGACGATGCAGTACGTCGTGTAGTTCGGGGCGAACCATTCGACCAGGCGACCACTGCTTTCCGGTGGGTAGTCACCCTGGGCCGTGGCAATGTCGTTGCCGAAGACGTTGTGATGACTGTCGATGGCGCACCCGGTGTAGGTCTGGTTGTTGTTGAAGACGCCGTTCGGACTCGGTGGAGAGTCGCTGCCGATGGACTGGCCGCGCATCTTGTACTTCCCGGGTACATACAGGGTCTGGCCACTGAACGAACCGTTCGGCTCGTCGAGTTCCTCGCCGTCCGCCGGCTGCTTGTACGGCTTCAAACCGCCGAGGTTGTGCTGGCTGGGCAGGGTGGGGTCGTAGCCGCCCACGAAACGGCCTCCGGGCAGGACGCACATCTGTCCGTTGAGGTCCCAGGCCGGGAGGAGCTGGCCCAGGGTGCCCTTCGGCATGGACAAGAAGTCGACTTCCTCGTTCTGGTCCCAATAGACGAGATAGCCCGACTGCCCCTTGACCCCGCCGGCCACGGTCGGCACGCTGCTCCCCGGAGTGGAGGCCGACGGCGCGGCGGACGCTCCGGTCCCCGAGACCAGCGTGATCACGAGTACCCCCATCGACAGCGCGGCCCCCAGCCGCGCCATGCCGGCTTTGCCCTTCCCCATTGCTCAACCCCCGTTGCCGAATCCGACCGCCGCCGACATAGTAGGTGAACGAACGCCCGGGTGGGCGGTCGAGGACCGGATCCCCACCCGCGCCGGCAGGGCCCGCTCGATCGGATTCCCCCGTCTGCCCGCCGACGACGACGGGAGTCACATCTCTTCGCCTCGCCGGTACCATCACGAACATGAGCACGGCGCGCAACGGCGGCGTCGAGATCTACTACGAGGAGTTCGGCGACCTGGACGCGCCGACGCTGCTCCTCGTCAACGGTCTCGGGTCACAGTGCCTGAACTACGACGTCGCGTGGTGCCAGCTCTTTTGTGACGAGGGCTTCCATGTCGTTCGCTTCGACAACCGCGACGTGGGCCTGTCGACGAAGCTCGACGGCGTCGACTACGCGCTCGCCGACATGGCCGATGACGCCATCGCCGTCCTCAATGCCGTGGGGGTGGACAAGGCGCATGTGATGGGCTGCTCCATGGGGGGCATGATCGCGCAACGGCTCGCGCTCGATCACGCGCACCGACTCCTCTCCTTGACGTCGGTCATGTCCCGGACCGGAGAGCCGGGCTACGGCGAGAGTTCGAAGGAGGCGCTGGCGTTTCTGCTTGCACCGGCGGCGCCGTCCCGGGCGGACTACATCGACCGCCAGGTGGCGGCGCTGCGTGTCTACGGGTCGAAGCCCGAATGGCTCGACGACGATGCCATCAGGGCCCGGGCCGCCGCCGCCTACGACCGCTGGTTCTGTCCCGAGGGGGTCGGACGACAGATGACGGCCACCATGCACGATGGCTCCCGCTCGGCCGAGCTGAAGGAATTGGATCTGCCCACCCTCGTCATCCACGGCAGCCGGGACACGCTCATCGACCCGAGCGGCGGGCGCCGTACGGCCGAGGTCATTCCCGGTGCGCGCTATGTCGAGATCGAGGGCATGGGTCATGACTACCCACCACCGGTCTGGACCGAGTGGGTGGCGGTCTGGTCAGAGTTCGCCCACGCCGCCGTTGCCGGACCCTGACCGGTCGGCCCGCACGGCCCGCTCCCCCATCCGGTGCTTCCACAGTGACGCGTTCGCCGCGATGGAGGCGGTGAGCAGTCGGCCCGCGAAGTACGTCCAGAGCAGGAGAGCCAGAGCGATCCCGATGGCCCCGTAGAGAGCAGATTTCCGCGTCACCACGTGCACGACGTACGTGATGGTCAGAATCTGCAGGACTCCCACGCCCAGGCCGACGATGAGCGCCCCGGGCAAGAGCGCCCACAAGGCGCAGTCGTCACGGGGGAGCAGCCACGAGGCCAGGAACCAGGCCCCGCCTGAAAGGAGGATCGTCAAGAAGAAGGCAAGGACCCGCAGCCCGAGCGATTGCGAGCCGATCCAGGCGAACAGGTCGGCCAGGCCGAAGAGCACGGTCACGAACCCCACGAGGATCAAGGGCGCCCAGGGCGTGGGCTTGCGGGTCGGCTGCACCCTCCAGATCAGCCGATGCACGACCCACAGGACCCCGACGAGCGAACGGGCCGTGAGAGCCAAGGCGAATCCGCCGACGACCAGCGCAACCAGACGGTTGGCCAACGAAGGGGTGCTCGTGTTCGAGACCGCGGTGGCGAACAACCCGCTGATGCCGGCCGAACGGGCGGCGTCTCCAGGATCCTGCCCGGCGGCTGTCGAGGCCAGCCCGAACCCGGTGACCATGACGAAGGCGTACGGAACGAGGAACATGAAGAGGCGGAACGCCACCGCCGCGGCAAGCACGCCTCCCCCGGACTGGGCGTCCCGCTCAAGGGCCTCGAACACCGTGGCGATCGACGCCGAGTCTTCGCGCCGGGCCTCGATTCCTGCTTTCGTGCGCTCTGCCCGCTCGCGCAGGTGCACCACGCGATCTCTGACGGATTCATGGCCCGGCCGCTGGTCGGCAGGCCCGCTCTGTTCGGCTGTGTCGGGGGGATCGCGGTGATCCATGCCGCATTCTTCACCCAGCCGCGCCCCTCGGCGCGCAACTCGTAGGATCCCGCCGTGCGGATGATGGCGAGATGCTGCCTGGGTGCCGCCGTCACGCTGACGCTCCTCGTGGCGGCGACCCTTCCGGCAGCCGCCAAAGCGTCCACCGTGCATCCGCTCGTCGGTGCCTACTACTACCTCTGGAACCCCGAGAACTTTGCCGGAGGGACCCTGCGCGCCCATCTCGTCCCGCCGCAACTGCCGGCCGGCGCTCTCGTGAACTCCCAGAGCCCTCGGACGGCGGCCCGCGACATCACCAATGCCCGCAGAGCGGGCATCAACTTCTTCGCCATCGACTGGTGGCCCGATGACCCCGGGTACTCGGGAGAGGACTACCAAGAAGCCGACGGCGCCATGAAGTCGTTCCTGAAGGCCCCGAACATCTCCCAGATGCGCTTTGCGATGTTCTACGAGACCTGGAACCTGGGCTTCGATCCGGGGCGCGAATCAACGCCGGTGACGTTTCAGATGGAGCTGCATTTCGACGCGGACATGGCTTCGTTCGCAAAGGACTACTTCCACAACCGGTCCTATCTGCGCATCCACGGCCGCCCCGTTGTCTTCTTGTACCTGACGCGAACCCTGACGGGCGACGTCGCCGGCATGATCCGAGGAGCACGGACCGTGCTGAAGGGGCTCGGCTTCAACCCGTACTTCATCGGGGACGAGGTCTACTGGCGCGTCACCCCTGAGAACCCCAACCCGGCCGGCCCGATCCTCACCACCACGCCGCAGGTCGGCCGCATTGAGCAGTTCGACGCCATCACGTCCTACATCCTCTATTACGGGGATCCCGATTGGCTGCTGGGTCCGACCAAGGATTTCACGGGCTATCCGGGCACGACGGACATCGTCGCCGACGAGCGTCATCTGCTGAGCGAGTACAGCGCGGCGACCGATGGCCGGGTCCCGGTCATTCCCGATATCGCTTCGGGCTTCAACGATCGGGGCTTCCGCCTCCCGACGAACCATCCGGCCCAACCTCGCCAGTGGCTGCCCGGCGAGGGCCCCGCCTCGACGCTCGACCATCTTTTCCGGTGCGTGGCGATCCCCGAGGTCTCCCCCACGGTTCCGATGGTGATGGTGACCTCATGGGACGACTGGAACGAGGACACCGGCGTGGAGCCCATCGGGGGCACCCCGACGGACGTCGATGACAGCCCGTCGGGCACGGCGTACACCCAGGGCTACACCTACGGTGGCGAGGGGCGACAGGCACTGAGGGTGCTCCGAGCGGACGTCACCCTGCTGGATCGGCGCTCCGCGGCCGTTGCCGACGGCCGCACGGGACCGTCCGAGGATGCGAGCCAGGCGAGCTCGTGTTGATGAAGTCGTCGGTGTCGCGGGGTCGTCACCTGGCCCGGTATGCCGAGGCGCTCTCAGGGGCGTAGGGTGGCACTGCACGCTCATCAGGAGCCCGGAAGACCCTTGCCGGCTCCGCGCTCCGGCGGGTGCGCACCGAGGAGGACCGATGACCTCATCTGAGTGTTTGCAGGTTGCCGCACAGCTCGACGAGCACCACACACCTGCAACCAACGGCCGGATACCGGTCTGTCACACGTGCGGGGCGCGGACGGACGGCCCCACGGGGGAGCACCACGTCCTGCAGGAAGGACGCGTGAACCGCTCGACCGAGTGGCTCGACGCGCAGACGCGGATTCGGGCTATCGCCCATTCGCAGACGCAGCGCGGGCATTAGGCCGAGGGTCCGGCCCTCGCGGGCGCAGGTCCGACCTCGCCGAGCTACCGGTCGGGCACCAGGGTGATGGCGTCTTCGGGGCAGACAGCGACACAGAGGCCGCACTCGTGGCACTGGTCGGCCCGCACCGTGTAGGCGGTCATCCGGCGATGTGCCGTGGACCGGAGCTTGCCCAGCATTCCGAGCGCCGTGAAGTCCTCGGCGTCCATCCGCCGCACTTCGAAGACGTCGTAAGGGCAGACCCGCACGCAGTCCCGCTTGGCCTCGCAGCGGCCGTGGTCGATGACAGGTCTCGTTGGCACGGGCCCACACTACGAAGAAGGGATCCCCCGCGCACCGTGTTGCGAGCGAGGCCCGTCGCCTACGACCCGTCGAGCGGAGCCCTCCAGCCGGGCGACCCGGTACGCGCCCCGGCGGCCACCCGCAGCCCGATGTAGTTGCGCTGCGCCTCCACCGTGCCCGCCCCGAAGCACAGTCCCCGTATGTCCCGGTAGGCCCGCTCGAGCGGGTACTCGCGCGAGTAGCCGTAGCCGCCGTGGATCTGCATGGCCTCGTCGCAGACGAACTTGGCCGCCAAATTCGCGGCGGTCTTGGCCATCGCCGTCTCCAAAGCCGGCGGCGTCCCGTGCGCACCGGCGAGCCGGACGGCGCGGGCCAGCAGCATCCGGGCACCCTCGAGCTGCACGGCCATGTCGGCCAGCTTCCACTGCAGGCCTTGCAGCTCCGCCAAGGGACGTCCCCCGATGACCCGCTCGTTCATGTAGCGCACCGCATGCTCAAGTGCCCCCTGCGCCGCCCCGACGCACATGGACGCGTTGCCGCAGCGCTCGTGGTTGAGATGCGACAGCAGGACCTTGAAGGCCTCTGTGCTCGACGGATCGCCCGCCAAGAGCACATCGTCCGCCGTGATCTCGACGCCATCGAAGGCGAGCTCGGCCTCGGTGGCAGCGTGGATCCCCATACCTTTGTGGCGCCCCGTGATGGACACGCCCTCCCGGTCGGTGGGCACGATGACGGCGCCGATGCCCTTGGCACCCTCCCCACCCGGCCAGCGGCACCAGACCAGCACCCCCTGGGCCACGTCGCCCAGGGTCGAGTAGTTCTTGTAGGCGTTGAGGCGCCAGCGTCCCGGCCCGTCCTCCGCCAACGCCGCGCGCATGTTCTGGACGGCCGACCCGGCGTCGGGCTCGGTGATGCCGATGCTGATCAGCGCGTCGCCGTCGGCCGCCGCCGGAAGCCAGCGCTCCTTCATGGCGTCCGGGCCCAGGTGCTCGATCCCCCGGGGCGGGCCGTTGAACGTGAGCTGGCAGCAGATGGCCGACGACACGTCGGCCCGGGCGATCTCCTCCAGGACGATCGACGCTTCGACGTCGCCCAGGCCCAACCCGCCCCATTGCTCCCCTATCGTGATGCGCAACAGGTCGGCCGCCGCCAGGGCCTTGCGCACCTCGGGCGACACCGCACCCGCCTCGTCCGCCTCGTGGGCCCGGGGCGCCACCTCGCGCTCGGCCACGTCGCGGGCGAGCTGGCGCAGTGCGGCCTGGTCGTCGCTCTCGGCCAGCAGGTCGATACCGGGACCTGCGTCGTGCGTCGAACCGCTCATCAGCCGAGCTCGGTGCCGACGATGCCGACGAAGCTGACGCCCTCGCCCGGCGCGCCGCCCAGGTTGTGAGTGAGCCCGAGCGTCCGTCCGGCACCCACGGTGTCGATCTGGCGGTCGGGCGGGGCCTCGCCACGAAGTTGCAGCCAGCACTCGAAGAGCATGCGCAGCCCCGAGGCGCCGATGGGATGCCCGAAGGACTTGAGCCCGCCGTCAGGGTTGACCGGCAACTCGCCGTCGCGGTCGAACGTGCCCTCGAGCACCTCCTTCCACGCCGTGCCCCGCTCGGCGAAACCCAGGTCCTCCATGAGGACGAGCTCGGTCGGCGTGAAGCAGTCGTGCACCTCGGCCATGGCCAGCTGGGTCCGGGGGTCGGTGATCCCGGCCTGCGCGTAGGCGTCGGCCGCCGAGCGCACGACCTCCTCGAAGGTCGTGTAGTCGTACGAAGGGTCGATCGGGCCGGCGGCGGGACCGGCCACGAAGGCCAGCGCCTTCACGTAGAGGGGGTTGTCGCAGTACTTGTGGGCGTCCTCGACCCGGCAGATGATGGCCGCCGCCGAGCCGTCGCTCACGCCGCTGCAGTCGAAGACGCCGAGGTCGCCCGCCACCAGCGGCGCCTTGGCGATCGTCTCCATCGAGACTTCCTTCTGGAACTGCGCCCGCGGGTTGCGCGCCCCGTTCTGGTGGTTCTTGAAGGCGATCCGGCTCATGACCTCTTTCATCTGGTCCTTGTCCACGCCGTACTTGTGGCGTAGGAGGGGGCGAGGAAGGAGAAGGCGGCGGGCGACGACAGGCCGGGATCGGTGCCGTCGCCGACGGCCCGGATGCCGGTCAGGCCCGAGTACCCGGTGTCCTTGAGCTTCTCGACGCCGATGGCCATGGCGGTGTCGTAGGCGCCCGAGGCGACGGCGTAGCAGGCATTGCGGAAGGCCTCCGAGCCGGTGGCGCAGTAGTTCTCGACACGGGTGACGGGCTTGTAGTCGATTTTGAGGGGGCGCGAGAGTGTGGTGCCACAGACGCCCGAGGTCATGGTGCCCAGCCAGAAGGCGTCGATGTCGGCCAGCTCGAGACCGGGGACCGCGGCAATGGCCTCGGTGGCGGCGTCGGTCAGGAGGTCGTCGACGCCCTTGTCCCACAGCTCGCCGAAGCGGGTGCAGCCCATGCCGATGACGGCCACCTGGTCCCGAATGCCCTTGCTGCCCATCGGCTTACGCTCCTTGACTCTCGTTGACGTCCTCGGCGCCGGCCCGGTCGACGGCCGGGCGGGCCTTCCAGAAGTAATTGTGCACGCCCTGCGCCGTCCAGACGCGCCGGAAGGTCATGGAGACGCGATCTCCGATGGACAGCTCCGAGGCGACGACGTCGGTGATCTCGCAGCGGTAGCGGCCGCCACCGTCGAAATCGACGATGACGCCGACGACCGGCGGGGACAGGCTGAAGGCCAGGTGGTCGATGGTGAAAGTGGCCACGGTCCCGGGCACGTCGGCGAGGCGCTCGGGTTGCATCTGGTCGATGGTGTGACACGACAGGCAGGCCCGGGTCGGAGGCATGTGGCGGAACCCGCACACGAGGCAGCGGCTGCCTGCGAAGGCGTACTTCCACTGTTCGGAGCGGTGCACGGTCGGCGCCCCGGGCCGTTCGGGGTCCGGCCGGCGTGGGGGCTCGCGGCGCAGTTGGCCGCGCCAGGTCAGGAAGGTCGCATACGGCAGGTCGTCGCGTCCGGCCGCCACCTGTTCGGCCACCGACGGCACGCCGGCCTCGGCCCGGGCCGCCTGGGCACCGGTCAGCGCCTCGGTGGTCCGCAGCACCAGCGCGTCGGCCCCGTCGGCCAGCGACAGCACGACGATCACCTGTCCGGGCTCTGCCCGGTCGAGGACGTCGCACAGCGCGACGGCCGCCTGAGCGGCGCCGAGGTTGCCGACGGACCCGTTGAGGTCGGGAGCCAGAGCGCCCTCGCGCACGCCGAGCCCCTTCGAGATCGCCTTGACGGCCCGTACGTGCAGGCCGGTCACGATGGCGTGGTCGACGTCGCCCTCAGCCAGGCCGGCGTCCTTGAGTGCGGCGGCAAAGGCCTCGCGGGCCAAGGGCACATAGAGCTCCTCGCCGAAGCGCTCCTCCCAGACGTGCGAGTCGGCCTCACCGGGGACGCGCCAGCGGTCGAGGAACTCGTCGCTGGCGGCTCCCCGCCCGATCAGCTCGGCCACTGCACCGTCGGGCGCGCACAGAAGAGCGGCGGCGCCGTCACCGCTGTCGCGCTCCTCGGCCGAACCGGCGAGACCGGTGCGCAGATCCGAGACGATGGCCAGAGTGGTGCGACCACCACCGGAAGCCGCACCCAGCGCCTGCAGCAGCGAGCCGACCGCCGACCGCGACGACCCGGTGAAGTCATAGGCGCCGCAGCCGCGTCCGAGGCCCAGGGCGGCGTGCACCGTCGTCGCGCTCGGTCTTGTCCAGGTACGGGGGGTCCGGCGTCGACAAGAAGAGGTCCTGCACGGCCCGCGCTCCGGGACCCACTGCCAATGCCCGCCGGCCGGCCTCGACGCCCAGGGTGGTCGTGTCCTCGTCGTGGGACGCCACGGCCCGGGTGCCCCGGCCACCGCCGCTCCCGAGAACACCCTTGATGGCCGAACGCTGAAGTCGCCAGAAGGGCAGATACGTCCCCCAGGCTGCAATGCCGCTGCTCATGGACCGATCATTCCAGACATCGCCGGCACCTCACACATCCACATCGAGCTCGGAAAGGTCGGGCCGCCGCTCGCGCGCCAGGGCATCCAGGCACCCGATTACTGACAGCCGTGTCAGCCTCACTCTATAGGCCGGCCCCCGCGGGGCGCCCCGAACGAGAGGCCGCCTATCCCGCGATCCCCACGATGGGCTTGTTGAGCACGATCGAACCTGTGGAGCCGTAGAAGGTCGGGCCATTCGTCGTCGGATAGGTGAAGACCCCGCCATCGGAGGCGCTCAGGTAGTAGCCGTTGGACACCGCGGTCATCCCCACGATCGGCTTGTTGAGCTTGATCGAGCCGGTGGAACCGTAGAAGGGGGGCCCATTGGTGGTCGGATAGGTGAAGATGCCGCCGTCGGACGCGACAAGGTAGTAGCCACCGGAGAGCGGCGCGGCCATGCCCACGACCGGCTGGTTGAGGGTCAATGAGCCGGCGGAGCCCTGGAAGGTGGCGTCGCCGTAGTTGAAGATGCCGCCGTCGGAGGCCACGAGGTAGTAGCCCCTCCCATCGGGGGTGGCCGCCATGCCGACGACAGGCTTGTTGAGCTTCAGGCTGCCCGTCGAGCCGTAGAACTGGGCGTCGCCGTAGCTGAAGATGCCCCCGTCGGATGCCACCAGCCAGTAGCCCGCCCCGTCAGGCGTCAAGGCCATCCCGACGATCGGCTTGTTGAGCTGAATGGAGCCGGTGGAGCCGTAGAACTGCGCGCTGCCGAAGGAGAAGATCCCGCCGTCGGAGGCGACCAGGTCGTAGCCGTCACCGCCGGGCATGACCGCCATACCGACGATGGGCTTGTTGAGCGGCATGCCGCCCATGGAGCCGAGGAAAGGCGCGCCGGACCCGTAGCTGAAGATCCCGCCGTCGGATGCGACGAAGCGGTAGCCGGTGCGGGCGATCGGCGCGGTCATGGCGAAGGCGGAGAAGGTGCCGGCAGTCGGCCTGTAGCTGCCGACCGCGACGCAGGACCAGTCCGTCAGGCAGGACTCGGCTGCGAGCGTCGTCTGCAGTGTGCCCTGGTTCGGCGTGTTGGACACGATCGACCACGTGGTGCCGTTCCACGTGAGCGCCAGGCTGGCGGGCGACGGACCCGTGGTGGCGACTGCCGAGCCCACCGCGCTGCACGTCGTCGCGCTGAAGCAGTCGACGCCGGTCAGTCCCTGGCTCGCCGTGGCCGAGGTGTCCGGCACGGTGGCCGTGATCGCCCACTGCGTGCCGTTCCAGCTCTCGATCAGGTTCTGGGAAAGAGACCCGGCCAGGTTGGTCTGGCCGACCGCCTGACAGGACGAGACGCCCGGCGCACGACACCGAACTCAACTGGCTGCCCAGGGCGGACGACGGCTGAGGCGTTGCGAGCAGCGTCCACGCCGTGCCGTTCCACAGTTCGCTGAAGGACGAAGCCGCGCTGGACTGGGTGTCGCCGTTCCCGACCGCGAGGCACCAGCTGGCGGTGACACAGTCCATGCCGGTTGCGCTCGGCACGGGGGTGCTCGTCGTGGGCGTCGGAGTGGAGGCGGTGGTTCGCCGTCAGGGTGGTGCCATTCCACTGGTTCCCGAAGATCGAGCTCGTGCCACCGACGGCGGCGGTGCCGAGGACCTCGCACGTCGTGGCGGAGACGCACGAAACCGAAGAGAGGGTCGCAGAGGTGTTGCCGGCCGGAACCGCGGCGGTGGCGAAGGACCACGCGGTGCCATTCCACGTCTCAGCGACGGCGGGACCGGTCGTGGACCCGCCGACGGCGAGGCAGAAGGTGGTCCCCACGCACGACACCGAGCGCAGGGAGTCACCGGTGGTGGCCGGCGCGTCGACGCTGGGCACCACGGTCCACGACGTGCCGCCCCACTGCTCAATGAGGGTGTCCCCGGTACCACCGAGGTTCTCCGAGCCCACCGCGACGCAGAAAGTGGACGTCGTACACGACACATCGTTCAGCACGTTCGAGCCCGACCCCGCGGCAGCGCTGGAGCTCGTCCAGTTCGTGGCCGCCACGGTGGGCGGGCTGGTGATGGTGCCGGCACCGGCGGGCGGGGACGCCAGAGGGCCCGCGAAGAGCGCCATCAACGTGCCGGCCGCGACAACAAGGAACATCCGGAATGCAGGCATGACCGCCCCCTCGACTTCTTGGCTAGCTCTGCGGGCAGCGTAGGTCGCGACGGCGGCGCCGTCGAGGGGCTAATCACGCAACCGCCGTGACGACCAGCTCCCAGCTGTCGAGCTCGAGCGGGCCACCGCCACCGGCCCGGAACTCCACGTCGTGGAAGCCGGCCGCTTCGAGCCAGACCACCCATTCGGGCGGCGTGGGCAGCCGGACGAAGTAGGAGGCACGGCTGGCCGGGGCACCCGCCCGGTGCACCGTGCGTTCGATCACCATCCGCCCGCGGATCGGGTCGAAGGTCGAGAGCTCAATCATGGTGTCGTCGCCGCGCTGGACCACCACCGCGTCGGGTGCCGGCGTGAAGTGACGCACGCCGCCGTCATGGTGCATGGTGTCGATCGCCACCCTCCCACCTTCTCGGAGGACGCGGTGGAACTCGCGCAGGACACGATGGCAGTCCGCGTCGTCGTAGTAGCCGAACGAGTTCAGCCAGCACACCACCGCGTCGAACGGCCCGTCGACCGGAAGGGCCCGGACGTCCCCCTCGAGGTAGGTGACGGTGTCCGGGCGCAGGTGCGGATCCGTGCGGGCCTGCTCCAGGTAGGCCGGCGTCAGGTCGACGCCCGTCACCTCCATGCCCGCCGCCGCCAGACGACGCGCGATGCGACCATGGCCGCAGGGCGCGTCCAGAATGCGAGCGCCGTCCGGGAGGTCGAGCAGGCCCAGGATCTCGGCCGTGTCGGCATCCGAGTGCGCGTCGTCGATCGACTCCTCGTAGAAGTAGAGGTAGTCGTCGCCGAAGGTTCCCGCCATGTCGAACGTCATGCGCCATCATCGCCGCCGCTAGGGTCGGCGCGCATGCCGAGCCCCGAGGACCTCTCCTTCGATGCGGCCTCGGCGATCGACGAGACCGGCGACGGCGACCTCTTCGGGGCCGCCGTCCATCCTCAGTGGTCCGTGGGCGACAAGCCCAACGGCGGCTATCTCCTGGCGCTGCTGGGTCGGGCCGCCCGCGCCGCCGCCCACCGTGCCGGTGCGCCGGACTGGGAGGTGGTGTCCGCCTCCATCACCTACCTCCGGCCGCCCGCCCTCGCGCCTGCGACCGTGCGGACGACGCTGCTGCGAACGGGCCGTACCGCCGCCCACGTGCGCGCAGTGCTCGCCCAGGGACGTGACGATTTGGTGGACGCCGTGCTGGTCCTGGGAGACCTTCCAGACGAACCCGCCGTGCGCTACGACGGCACTCCCGCCCTCCACGCCCCGGACCCCGACGACTGCGTCCGCCTGACGTCAAAGATCCCGACCGGTGTCCACGTCGGGATCCTGGACGTGCTCGACCAACGGCTCGATCCGGCCACTGTTCCGTTCACGCTCTCTGCCCCGCGGGCCGGAGCGCCGGCCGAACTGCAGGGGCTGGACGAGGTTCGCCGACGGGCGGGAGCCCGATCCCCTCTCGCTGCTGTTCTTCGTCGACGCCATCCCGCCTGCCACGCTCATGATCGGCTCCACCGGCTGGGTCCCGACGCTGCAGATGTCGGCCTACGTCCGGGCGCGTCCGGCGCCCGGATGGCTCGGCATCCGCATGACTGCCGGCCTCGTCGCCGACGGGATGGTCGACGAGACGTGCGTGCTGTGGGACAGCCGGGGCCACATGGTGGCGCAGTCCACCCAGCTGGCCCGGCTCCGCTTCCCCGACGAAAGCGACTGACCCGGTCGCGACATCAGGCCGCCTTCTCCCCGTCGTCCTCGTCGGCATCCTCCTCGTCGTCGGCGTCGTAGCAATCCCACGAGCAGTAGCCCTCGGCCCGCGGCGACACCGGGTGGAACCGGCAGCGCGGGCACAGCTCCGTCGTCATGATGGCGCTCTCTTTCGATGTGTCGATCGTCTGCATGGTCGTTCCCTCCCGACTCGTGCCAGCGTCAGAACGCAAAAGAGCCGCTTCCCTGATGGGAAGCGGCTCCTCGACGTCAGGACTGGTCGGAGTCCTCTACGGCGTCGGGGCCACCTCCCCCAGGCTCGGCTTGGGGATCCCGCAAATCTGTACTTCGGACATGGCAAGGCGCGACTGACCCAGGGAGTTGCCCTCCCGCCGACACCGGTACAGCCGGCCGTGCGTCGCGTTCTGCTCGGTCATGATCGGTCCAGTATACGAGGGGCTGTGACAAGCCTTGGACCACGCGGCGAAAAACCCGGCAGAGTTCATCGGCGCGTCACATGTCGGGGCAGAGGGGGGTGACCGGGGGGTGTCAGGCCGGGCTGGCGGCGAGGCGGGCCCGCAGCTCGGGCTTGACGACCTTGCCCGTCGGGTTACGGGGCAGCTCGTCGACGAAAACGAACTGGCGCGGGACCTTGTAGTCGGCCAGGTGCTCGAGCCCGAAGGCGCGCAGCTCCTCGGTGTCGGCCCGGGCGCCCGGGTGCAGGACGACGAAGGCCACGACGTCCTCGCCGAGCACGGGGTGTGGCGCCCCCACCACGGCCACCTCC
Organism: uncultured Acidimicrobiaceae bacterium; assembly: GCA_963721585.1. Lineage (GTDB taxonomy): Bacteria > Actinomycetota > Acidimicrobiia > Acidimicrobiales > RAAP-2 > Bog-473. Next base: position 302,460 of record CAVRJN010000008.1, read on the forward strand.
TTGATGGCCTCGTGCTGCACCAGGGCGTGCTCCACGTCGGTGGCGTGGACATTGTTGCCGCCGCGGATGATGACGTCCTTGGAGCGACCCACGATGTAGAGGTAGCCGTCCGGATCGAGCTTGCCGAGGTCGCCGGTGACGAGCCAGCCGTCCCGCCACATCTCGGCCGTCGCCTCGGGGTCCTCGAAGTACTCGCGCTGGCGCCCCGGCATCTGCAGGCGCACCTCGCCCACCACGTCGGGCGGCAGCGGGCGGTCGTGCTCGTCGACGATGCGCACGACCGCGGGCGGAGCGATCTGGCCCACCGAGCCCGGGCGCTTCACCGCCTCCCCCTTGGGCATGACGCAGTAGGCCGACCCGGCCTCGGTCATGCCGTAGTTGTTCGACACCAGCGCGTCGGGCATCTTCTCCTGCAGGCGCTCGACCACGTAGGGCGCCAGCGGAGCGCTCCCCACCGAGCACATCTGCACCGACGACAGGTCGGCGTCGGCGAAATGCGGGTGGTCGATCAGCAGATGGGCCATGGTGGGCACGAGAAAGACGGCCATGGGGCGCTCCTCCTCGACCACGCGCAGCCAACGCTCGGCGTCGAAGCGCGGCTGGTAGATCACCTGCAGGCCGAGCTTCATGGGCGTGTACACGAGTGCGATGCCGGCGAAGGTGAAGAGCGGGCTGGCGTGCAGCCACCCGGCGCCGGTCCAGTTGGGCTCGACCGCGCCGATCATCGACCCGTTGGAGTGGCGCACGGCCACGCCCTTGGGCCGGCCGGTCGTCCCCGAGGTGTAGAGGATGTCAGCCAGGTCCTCGGACCGGCGCGGTGCCTGGAAGGGCACGGTCCCCGGCGGTGACCTCGGCCCACGAGAGCACCGGGACCGCCGGGCTGTCACTGTCGGCGGGCACCCCGCCCTCCGTGCCGGCGTCGACCAGGGTGACGAGGCGGCCCGCCCCGGCCTCGCCGTCGCTCCGCAGCAGGTCGCCATCGGCCACCACGATCGTCGCCCCCGAGTGCTCGAGCATGTGGGCCACCTCGGCCGGGGCCAGGCGGGGGTTCATGGGGACGGCGACGCCGCCGGCCCGGTGCGCGGCCGAGTACGAGATGAGCCAGTGCAGTGCCAGCTCGGGCCGCAGGTGGATGCCGACGCGGCCGCCGGGCTCGAGGCCGGCCTCGACGAGACGACGGGCCATGGCGTTGGCCGCGCCGTCCCACTCGGCGAAGGTCAGGGACCCGACGTCGACGACGGCGAAGGCGGTGCGGTCACCGAACTCCTCGGCCATGCGGGCCAGATGATCGTCCATCAGCACGGTTGCGGGTCCCCCGGGAGCTCGGAAAGTTGACGCCAGTGTCAGGTTGGTTGCAGCATGGCCGATGCGCCCGGGGGGGTCAATCCCGGGGCGATCGCTGCGCAGTTCGACTGCCCGGGGCGCGGCCACCGGGATCCGATCGAGGGAAGAGGTGCATGAGCACGGTCCGTTTCGACCTCCCCACGCCGGAGGGCGACACCATCGAGTTCTGGGAGGCGGCCAGGGAGGGCCGCCTCCTCATAAAGCACTGCCTCGACTGCGACGCCTACTCCTACTATCCGCGGCCCTTCTGCCCGAAGTGCTGGAGCGAGCAGGTGGAGTGGTACCGGGCCAGCGGGGAGGGGACGCTCTACACCTGGTCGGTCATCTACAGCAACGACATGCCCCCCTTCCGTGACCGGGTGCCCTACGTCGCCGCCATCGTCGACCTGGCAGAGGGGCCCCGCATGATGACCAACGTCGTCGACTGCCCCTTCGGCGAACTGCAGGTGGGCATGCCCCTGCAGGTCAGGTTCCAGCCCATCTCCGACGAGTTCACGATTCCCGTCTTCGTGCGGGCCTGAGGAGGACGTTCCATGACCGAAGCCAGCGATGCCGTCATTGTCGCCGCCAAACGCACGCCGATCGGGCGCTCCGGCCGCGCGCTGGCGGGGCTCACCATTGAGGACATCGGCATGCAGACCGTCACCGGCGTCATGGCCGCGGTGCGAATGAACCCCGAGGACATCGACGACCTGATTCTGGGCGAGGTCCTGCGCGGCGGCGGGTGCACCGCCCGCTACGTGGCCAACGCCCTCGGGCTGCCGCCCGACACGCCTGGCGGCGCCGTGCAGCGCCAGTGCGCCACCGGGATGATGGCTGTCCAGGAGGCCGCGGCCCACATCCGCTCGGGCATGGCCGACGCGATGATCGCCGGCGGGATTGAGTCCATGACCCGCACCCCGCTCCTCTTCGAGAAATCGCCCCTCCCCTTCGGGGGCGTCCGGCAGTTCATGCCCCCGAGCCACCCGGACTCGGCCGAGGCCCCCAACACCAACATGTTGATCACGGTCGGTGAGAACACCGCCCGTGAGTGCGGCATCACCCGTGAAGAGTCCGACGACTGGTCCTACCACTCCCACATGCGGGCGGTCGCCGCCACCGACGACGGTCGCTTTGCCGAGGAGATCGTGCCGGTGACCGTGCCGACGGGCCGGGGTGAGACCGTGACGGTCAGCGTGGACGAGCACCCGCGCCGGGACACCACGCCGGAGAAGCTGGCGGCCCTTCGTTCGCTCACCGGTCCCGACGGCCAGGTCACCGCCGGAAACTCGTCGGGTATTGCGGACGGGGGTGCTGCCCTGGTGGTGGTTTCCCGCGCCTACGGCGAGGCCCACGGGATGGAGCCGCTTGCGACGGTGCTCTCGTGGAACTCCTGTGGCATTGAGCCGGCCCGCACCGGGTTGGCTCCCACGATCTGCGTCCCCCGGGCGTTGAACCGTGCCGGGTTGAGCGAGTCCGACGTGGACCTGGTCGAGATCAACGAGGCCTTTGCCACCATGGCGGTGGCCTGCTCCCGCAAGCTCGGCTTCCCGCACGACATCGTCAACGTCAACGGTGGTGGCGTCGGGCTGGGACACCCCGTCGGTGCCTCCGGAGCCCGCATACTGGTGACGCTGATCCACGAGCTGCGCCGGCGGGGCGGCGGCATCGGGGTCGGGTCACTGTGCGCCGGCGGCGGCATGGGTTCGGCGACGGTGCTCGAGGTGCACGCACCGGCCTGATCATGTCAATAGTGGCGCAGCTCCACCAGGTGGCCGTTGGGGTCGAACAGGTAGAGCGTGGGGCCCGGGCCGCGCGCGCCGGCCTCTTCGCCGGGGCCCCGCATGTTGCCCACGTCGTGGAAGGAGTCGCCGAAAGGAAGCTCGGCCGCCCGCACCCGGGCGAAGGCGACGTCGAACTCCTCCGGCGTCGAGCGCGAAGGCCAGGTGCTGGCCGCCCTCCGTGCCCCAGGGCGCCAACTGCAGCGTGGTGTCCGGGCTGACCCGCATGACCGAGAACGGGCCGTCCTCGCCCTCGTACCCGAACCCCATGACGTCGCCGTAGAAGCGGACGCTGGCGTCACGGTCGTTGACCGCCAGGATGAGATGGTCCAGGGTCACCACGGTGGTGGGCAAGGCTATTCCTTGCCGGCCGTCGTCGACGGAGGTGGCGGTTCGCCGCGCAGGTCAGTGTGGGATTGGCACCACTCCCACAGCCGTGCACCATCCGCGGCGCCGGCGCCGCTGACCGTCCAGGGCAGATGGTGCTCGCTCCGACGGTGCCGGTCATGGAAGAACCCCTCAATCAGCGGGTCGGGCTGGTCGGGACCCCTGGCCCCGCCGGAGGCCAGCCAGACCACCGTGTCGGCCCCCTGCTCGGGCGTCCGCAGCAGCGGTCCCAGCTTGGCAAACGAAGGAAGCCCGCTGGCCAGCCCCGGGGTGTCCACCCAGCCGGGGTGCGCTGCGTAGCTGGCCACCCCATCTCTGCCCCAGCGGCGGGCCCACTCGTGGGACAGCACGACCTGGGCCCGCTTGGCCCGCGCGTAGGCCGTAGTACCCCGGTACTCCCCCGGTGGCATTTCCAGCCGGGCGAGGTCGAACGGCTGGGTGTACATCCCTCCGGAAGAGAGCGTCACGATGTCGGCGTCGCCGGCTCGGCGCAGCAGGGGGCTGAGCAGCCAGGTCAGACGGAACGGCGCCAGCACCGCGGTGGCCACCGTGAGCTCCCCGCCATCGGGCGCGCTCCGATAGGTCGGGAAGAGTGCTCCCGCCGCGTGGACCAGCCCGTGGAGCCGCTCGTGTCCTGCGACCATGCGCGCCGCGAAGGCATCCACCGCCTCGGTATCGACGATGTCGAGGACCGCCGACTCGACGCCCGCGCCCGCCCCGAGTGTGCGAGCCTCGCGGGCGGCCGCCTCGGTCCGCGCCTTGTCCCGACCGACCAGCCACACCGTGGCACCGAGCCGCGCCAGTTCGAGCGCCGCCGCCCGGCCGATCCCCGAAGAGGCGCCCGTCACAATGACGACGCGCCCGGTGAGGTCCGACGGCGGGCGCCAGTGCTCGAGGCGGCCGCGCACGACGGCGCCGGCCCGGCTGAAGCTGCCGACGACGCTCGCCTCGAGTGCGAGGTCGACCGCACGGACGAGCCGTGCCGTCGTCACGCCAGGGCGCGGCGCAACCCGGCCGCGGCCCGGTCTGCCATTCGGGCGAACGCCCAGGCGATGACGGGCGCCGCCAGGCGGAGCACGCCCCGCCCGTCGAGCACGGCAACATAACGGACCCGGGAGCCAGGACCGGCCCACTCCACCGTGATGGTGTCCGTCGAGACGATCCCACCGCGCCGCGCCTGGAGGACCACGCGACGAGGGCGGTCGATATCGACCACCCGGTAGTCGAACGGTACGACCCGGCCGGCGATCCGCACCGCGAGTCGGTACACCGAGCCCACAACGGCGGGGCCAGTGCTCAGCGGTTCGGCCTCGGTCACGCCGGGATCCCACTCGCGGGCGTTGGAAAAGGTCGAGAGATACTCGAAGACCTCCTCCTGCTCCCATGTGGAGTCGATCTCCGTGCTGTACGTCGCCATGCGTCCTCCTTGGCCGATTGGGCCGCCGATCCGTCGCACTAGTTTAGTGCTAAACTCTACAACCTCCGGAGGGAACATCTTGCGCATCGGCATAATCGGGAGCGGCGTCGCCGGCATGACCGCGGCACATCTGCTGCAGGACCGGCACGAGGTGCACCTCTTCGAGAGCGACGGCAGACCCGGCGGGCACGCACACACGGTGGACGTCGACCTCCCCGGGGGACCGGTTGCGGCCGACACCGGCTTCCTGGTCTACAACGAGCGGACCTATCCCCTCTTCACCCGGCTCCTCGCGGGCCTCGGGGTGGCGACGCACCCGAGCGACATGAGCTTCAGCATGACGGACCTGCGGTGCGGGCTCGAGTGGCGCGGGACGTCGCTGTCGACCGTCTTCGCGCAGCGCCGCAATGTGGCCCGGCCCGCCTTCCTGGCCATGCTCGCCGACGTGGTCCGGTTCAACCGGTTGGCACGCTCGGTCCTGGCCCAGCCGGGCGACGGCGCCGGATCGGGAACGCTGGCTGACCTGCTGACCAGCCGCCGCTGGTCGCCGGGCTTCCTCGACTGGTACCTGATCCCACTCGGGTCGGCCATCTGGTCGGCGGACCCCGAGACCTTCACGCAGATACCGGCCCGGACGTTCGTCGAATTCTTCAGCCGTCACGGGCTGCTCGGCCCGGGCGACCAACCGTCCTGGCGCACGGTGACCGGAGGTTCGGCGCGCTACGTCGAGTCGATCCTCCAGCCGCTGCAGAGCCGGGGCGGGCTGCACCTGCGGACCGGTGTGACCAAGTTGCGCCGCCAGCAGAGGGGCGTCGAGCTCCTGACGGCCGGCGGCCCGACCGTGTTCGACCATGTCGTCGTGGCCACGCACAGCGACCAGGCACTGGCCCTGCTGGGCGACCCGACCGCCGAGGAGCGCCGTGTGCTCGGTGCCTTCCGCTATCAGCCGAACCGGGCCACGCTCCACACCGACACCGCGTTGCTGCCCACCAATCGCCGAGCGTGGGCGTCCTGGAACTACGTGCGCCCGCCAGAAGCCCCCGGCGGTGCAACCCTCACGTACTACCTGAACCGGCTGCAGGGCCTGCAGTCGGATCAGCCGGTTCTGGTGACGCTGAACCGGGACGAGTCCATCGATCCCCGCCATGTCGTCGCCCAGTTCGAGTACGCGCATCCGATCATCGACCAGGCTGCGGTCAACGCCCAGTCCGGCCAGCGTGCACTGAGCGCCGGGGCGGTCTCCTACTGCGGCGCCTACTGGGGCTTCGGGTTCCACGAGGACGGGGTCCGGAGCGCGCTGGCCGTCTGCGAGCGATTCGGCGCACGCCTGTGAGGTCGGCGCCCTCACTCCCGCTGCGCAGCGCACTCTACGAGGGCACGGTGACGCACCGGCGCGCCGAGCCCGCCCATCGGTTCACGTCGAAGGTGGCGTTGCCCCTCCTCTTCCTCGACGAACTGCCCCGACTGCGGACCGCCCACCCCCTGGTCGACCTCGATCCGTCCCCCCACCGGCGCGGCTGGCCAGCCGCCATCCGGTTCCACCGCGACGACTTTCTCCCTTCCGGCTCCCCGACCGTGCAGGGTGCCGTCGTCGAGGCGGTCGCGGCCGCCGGGGGCTCCGTGCGGGGACCGGTGGCGATGCTCGGCCACGTCCGCACCTGGGGATGGCTCTTCAACCCGCTCACCTTGTTCTACTGCTTCGACCCGTCGGGGCGGGACGTCGAGTGGACGGTGCTCGAGGTGTCCAACACTCCGTGGCACGAGCGGCACCGCTACGTCGTCGGACCACCGGGAACGCACACCTTCGCGAAGGCCATGCACGTCTCGCCCTTCCTGCCGCCGCCAGGCCACCTACACCCTGCGCTACTCGGCACCCGAGGAAGGCATCAGGGTCACCCTCGACGTCGCTGCGCCGCCCCCGCCGTCGCCGTATGGTCGGGGGGACGAACCTGACCGCGACACACTGGCACCCCGGCTGTCCGCCTCCATGGTGCTGCGGCGGAGGCCGCTCGACCGGGCCGGACTGGCCCGGCTGCTGTGGGCGTATCCGCTGATGACCACCCGGGTCTCGAGCGGCATTTACGCGCAGGCACTGCGGCTCGCCGCACGTGGCGCCCCGTTCCACCGGCACCCCGCTCGCGGGGACGTCGCGCCCGCACCGACCGGCGGCGAGCTGGTGCGCAGCGGGTACGGGAACCACAGATGAGCCGGACGAGCGCACATCTGCTCCTCGAGCTGGCCCGGCGCGCCGGCCGGGAGCGCCGCGGCACCTTGCGCTTCGAGGGCAGCGGGGCGCCCGGGCGGAGCCCTGTCGTCACCGGGTCGGGTGAGCCCGACGTCACGATCGTGGTGCACGACCCGAGAGCATGGTCCGCCACGCTACGCGGTGGCTCGACCGGCCTGGCCGAGAGCTACATCGCCGGCTGGTGGGACACCGACGACCTCACCGCTGCCGTGCGTCTCGCGTTCCGCCGGACGACCGCGCTCCGGCGGTTCCTGGACACGGCGGCGAGACGGACCGGAGGATTGCCGGCGGCGATGCAGCGGTTCCGACCACCGAGCAAGCACCGAGATCGCGAGAACATCGCGGCCCACTACGACCTCTCCAACGACTTCTTCGCCCTCATGCTGGACCCGACCATGGCCTATTCGTGCGCCTACTTCGCCGCCGACGGCACGAGCCTCGAAGAGGCCCAGGTCGCGAAATTCGAGATGATCGCCGGCAAGCTGCAGCTCGGCCCCGAGGACCACGTGATCGAGATCGGGTCCGGTTGGGGCGGGTTCGCGCTGCATGCCGCCGAACAGCATGGCTGTCGTGTCACCACAACGACCATCTCCGAAGCCCAACGATCACTGGTGGAGAAGCGCGTGGCACACCATGGCCTCGCCGACCGAGTGACCGTCCTCGGCGCCGACTACCGCGACCTGGAGGGCCGCTACGACGCCCTCGTCTCGATAGAGATGATCGAGGCGGTCGACTGGCGCCGTCACGACGAGTTCTTCGCCACGTGCGCCCGGCTGCTCACCGACCGCGGCCGGATGGCGCTGCAGGCCATCACCATCGCCGACTCCAGCTACGAGCGGGCAAAGCTGCACGACGACTTCATACGCACGATGGTGTTCCCTGGCGGCTGCCTGCCTTCGGTCAGCGCCATCGCCGCTTCGGTGGCTCGCACGTCGGACCTGCGGATCGTCGACCTGCAGGACATCGGTCCCGCACTACGCCGAGACGCTCCGGCGCTGGCGGGACAACCTGGAGGCCCAGCGCTCCGCCGTCGAACGGCTCGGCTTCGACGAGCGCTTCTGGCGGTTCTGGACCCTCTACCTCTGCTATTGCGAGGCGGCGTTCATGGAGCGCCACGTGTCCGACGTGCAGCTGGTGCTGGCCCGGCCCGGCGCCCGCACCCAACGCCTCGGTGACCACGCGTAACGAGGCGGACCGGGAACCGGTTCGCTACGCGGTGCGGTCCAGTTCGTCGAGCACCTCACCGAGCCGGCGTGCGTCGCCCCCGCTCCAGCCCGCTCCCAGACGTGCCGCGTGCTCCTCGCCGGCGATGGCGGCTCCTCCGACGAGCACGGGCAGTCCGGGACGCACGTCGTGAACGGCTCGCACGATCGCCCGCACCGAACTGTCGTGATCTCCCACGGTCACCGCGACGGCCACCGCCAGTGGTCGGTGCACCTTGGTGACGGCGCTGCCGAAAGCTGACTCCGGGACATCGGCACCGAGATCGACCACATCGAAGCCCCGGTTGCGTAGGACGTTGGCAGCCATGGCGGTCGGGAGCCCGTGCATCTCGTGCGGCGGAGTTCCGAGGATCACGCTGCCACGCTTCGGTCCCCGCGCCGTGAAACGGGCGCCCAGTCGGGCCACGACCCGCGTTGCCACACCCGCAGCACGGTGTTCGTCGTCGACGGTGTAGTCACCGGCCTCCCAGCCGAGCCCGACCGATCGCATGGCCTCGGCCAGCCCGTCCAGCAGGACCTCGTCGGGATCGGACCCCGAACCCAGGCGGCCCTCGACGATCGTCCAGGCCCCCGGCTCGTCACCGGCGACGAGCCGGTCCTCCAGCCTGCGTGCCGCCGCTTCCCGAGAGACCCGTCGGGTCTCGGGGCGAGAGCGGCCCGCCACGGCGCTCCCCGCAGCGGCAGCGGGAAGGTCGCGGGGGTCGACCCACCACTGCGACCCGATCCGCGTGGCCGGCAGGCGGCCAGTCCGCACGTAGCGGTAGGCCGTCATGTAATGCACGCCAAGCCGGTCCGCGGCCTCCTGCAATCCGAGCAGGCCGGCAGCGGAGCGCTCGGAGAGAACCGGGCCGCTCGCCATTTACTAGTAAATCCTAGTCCGGCCGACGGCCGAGGTCGCCGCCTATTCCTTGTCGCCTCCGCCTTCGGCCATGTGGTCCTTGATGGCGTTGACGACCGTCGGGTCGAGCAGCGTCGTGACGTCGCCCAGCGGCCTGTCGTCGGCGACGTCGCGCAGGAGCCGGCGCATGATCTTGCCGCTGCGGGTCTTGGGCAGCTCGGGCGTCAGCAGGATCTGGCGCGGCTTGGCGATCGGGCCGATCTCGTGCGCCACGTGGTCGCGCAGCTCGGCCACCAGCCGCTCGCCCGCTTCGCCGTCGACGTCGCTCGCCCCCTTGACGGTCACGAAGGCCACGATGGCCTGGCCGGTGGTGGCGTCGTTGGCGCCCACCACGGCGGCCTCCGCCACGGCCGGGTGGCCGACGAGTGCGTGCTCGACCTCGGTCGTCGAGATGCGGTGCCCCGAGATGTTCATGACGTCGTCGACGCGGCCCAGCAACCACAGGTCGCCGTCCTCGTCACGCTTGGCGCCGTCGCCGGCGAAGTAGCGGCCGGGGAACCGCTTCCAGTAGGTCTCGACGAACCGCTCGTCGTCCCCGTAGATGCCGCGCGTCATACCGGGCCAGGGCTCGGTGATCACGAGGTACCCGCCCTCGCCGTTCCCCACCGAGTTGCCCTCGTTGTCGATCACGTCCGCGCTGATGCCGGGGAACGGCGTCATGGCCGCCCCGGGCTTGGTGGCGCTGATCCCGGGGAGCGGCGTGATCAGGATGCCGCCGGTCTCGGTCTGCCACCAGGTGTCGACGATCGGGACAGCGGTCCCCGCCGATGTGGGAGCGGTACCAGATCCAGGCCTCGGGATTGATGGGCTCGCCCACCGACCCCAGGAGTCGGAGGCTCGTCAGGTCGTGCGCAGCCGGCAGGTCCTCCCCCCACTTCATGAAGGTGCGGATGGTGGTCGGCGCGGTGTAGAGGATGTTGACCTTGTACTTCTCGACGATCTGCCACCAGCGGTCGCGGGCGGGCGTGTCCGGCGTGCCCTCGTACATGACCGAGGTCGTGCCGTTGGCCAGCGGGCCGTAGACGATGTAGCTGTGCCCGGTCACCCAGCCGATGTCGGCCGCCGTCCAGAACACGTCCGTCTCGGGCTTGATGTCGAAGATGAGCCGGTGCGTGGCCGAGACATGGGTGAGGTACCCGCCGCTGGTGTGCAGGATGCCCTTGGGCTTCGCCGTCGTGCCGCTGGTGTACATGATGTAGAGCGGCTGCTCGGCGTCGAAGGCCTCGGCCTCGTGCGTCTCGGGCTGGCGCGGCACCAGGTCGTCCCACCAGACGTCGCGGGCCTCGTCCCACGCCACGTCCTGGCCGGTCCGCCGCACGACCAGGACATGGCGCACATCCGGGCACTCCTGCACCGCCTCGTCGACCGCAGGCTTCAGGGCGGCCGCCGCGCCCCGGCGGTACCCGCCGTCGGCGGTGATGACGAAGTGGGCGTCACAGTCGAGGATCCGACCGCGCAGGGCGTCGGCCGAGAACCCCCCGAAGACCACCGTGTGGGGCGCGCCCAAGCGGGCACAGGCCAACATGGCGACCACGGTCTCGGGGATCATCGGCATGTAGATGGCGACCTTGTCCCCCGCCCGCACGCCGAGCTCCGTCAGGCCGTTGGCGGCCTGGCTCACCAAGGTCAGGAGGTCCGCATAGGTGATGGTCCGCGTGTCGCCCGGCTCGCCCTCCCAGTGGAAGGCGACGCGCGTCACCGAGGCCGGCGGCAACGTGGCGGTCGACACAGTTGACCGCCACGTTGAGCTTGCCGCCGACGAACCACTTGGCGAAAGGCAGGTTCCACTCCAGCACCTCGGTCCACGGGGTGTCCCACGTCAGCCGCTTGGCCTGGGTCGCCCAGAAGGCGAGCGGGTCGGACTCGGCCTCGGCGTAGATGCCGGGCTGCGCGTTGGCTTGCTTGGCGAACTCCTCCGGCGGAGGGAAGGTCCTGGTCTCGTGGAGCAGGGCAGACAGCCCCTCCTCTCGGATCTCACTCACCGCAGCCTCCATTCGTGCCCACTCTGAGCGGACGCCATCATTACCTATGCCACTGGATTCAGGTGCAACGGCTCGCCCGTCGGGAGGACCTTCCGACCGCCCATACCGTTGATGACACCGGCCGCAGAGGCATACCAGGCCGCGGCCGCCGTCACGACTCCGGCGATGCCACCGGCCTTCACCAGGTTCGTGCTGTTGGAGAAGTGCCCGATGGCCAGCAGGATGAAGGTGACTTCCAGGGTCAGGAAGACGAGGAACACCGCCCTATTCACGAACAGGCTCCATAGGAGCATGTAGGTGTTGAAGATCACGAAGGCGACGGAGATCCAGCCCAGGTCGTTGCTGAGTTCGAGGGCGCTCGGTTTGAACTCCGGGACGACCCAGAAGAAATAGACGGCGACGCCGATCCAGAAGGCTCCGTAGGTGGAGAACGCCGTGGCGCCGAAGACGTTGCGGTTACGGAACTCCCACATGCCGGCCAGCAACTGCGCGACACCGCCGTACGCCAGGGCGAAGCCCAGGAAGGCGACGGTCCCCTTGGTCCATCCGGCGTTGAACGCCGAAAGCAGGAAGGTGGTGAGGGCAAAGGCGGCCAGCCCGAGGGGAGCCGGGTCCGCGATTGCCGGCACCTCCTTGACGGCCACCTCATGCAGCGAGAGCACTGACGATTGTGCGCCGTTGTGCACCGACGGTTGCGGCGGACCGCCCTGCGCGGTGTCGTCCTTGATTGCCATGACGTCAGCACCTCCTTGCTACGGCGTGGTGAGACACAGCCCCCACGCGGTCAGTGGTGGGACGAGCGGCCACCAGGCCGGAGCAGCCATCTGGACGACGACCCCCCGGAGCGGTGCTGCCACCTCTTCGCGTCCCCCCAACAGACGGGACGGGCTCATTGTGCGAAGACGGCCTCCGCCGGTGCAATGGGTCTTCGGTGAAGTGACCCATTCGTGCGACAAACGGTCGTCCTCGCACGACGAACGGCAGTCGTACCCCGGATGCCGAGGGCGCCCGCAACGCCACGCGTTGCAACGGTGGCGATATGGCACACTTCTCCACAAGGGGCACTGGAAAAGACCGCCGGGTGGACCACGGCGGCAAGGGGGCCGATGAAAGAGGCGCTGTGGATCGCCCTCGTGGGCGTCGTGGTCGTGATCGTCATCGTGATCCGTTTCGCCGTACGCGCCGAGCGCCGGCTGGGCACGCCGACACAGCGGGCATCACTGGCCACACTCCACACGGCGAACCTAGCGGCGCCCGCGCTGCGGACGGGTCTCAACAAGGGATCGGCGGAGCGATCGATCCCCCACCTCCGCCAGCTGATCGGCACGGCCGGCGTCGCGATCGCCGACACCTTCGGGATCCTGGCCGCCGAAGGTCTGGATGCGGACCACTGCGCGCTGGTGGAAGCGCCGGTGCAGATGGCGATCTCGAGCGGCCGGCCCAAGGTCCTCTCCCCCCACGACCTGGCGTGCGGATTTGCGGGGACGTGCTTCCTCCAGGGCGGCATCATCGTGCCCATGACGACCGATGGTGTCGTGGTCGGGGCGATCGTCGCCGTTGATTCCTCCGCGCCGGCCAGCCTGCTCCGGCTCAGCGGAGAGGTGGCCGAGTTCGTCTCGACCCAGCTGCAACTCGCCGAGCTCGACCGTTCACGGAGACGTGCCGTGCAGTTCGAGTTGCGCTTCCTGCGCGCGCAGATCTCGCCGCACTTCATCTACAACGCGTTGACGGCAATCGAATCCTTCGTCCGCTCCGACCCGGACAGAGCCCGCGAGCTGCTGGTGCAGTTCGCCGATTTCATCCGCTACAGCTTCCGCAGCCACGGGCAGTTCGTGACGATGGCAGAGGAGATCCGCCTGGTCGACACCTACCTCGACCTGGAAAGGGCGCGCTTCGGCGACCGACTCGAAGTCACCCTGCGGGTCGCCCCCGAGGTGCTGAGCGTCATGCTGCCGCCGTTCGTGTTACAACCGCTGGTCGAGAACGCGGTCCATCACGGGCTGGAACCCAGCGGCAGGCCGGGCCACCTGGAGATCACCATCATGGACGCCGACACCGACGCGGAGATCTCGGTCGAGGACGACGGCGTCGGCGCGGAACCGGCCCAGATCCGACGCGCCCTGACTGGGACGAGCGACGACGAGGGCGTGGGCCTTCACAACGTCGACGAGCGCCTGCGCACAGTATTCGGCGACGACTCCCGTCTCACGGTTGCGACGGCGCCCGGAGCAGGCACCCGAGTGACCGTCCGGATCCCGAAATTCCACGTCGGAGTCTTGTCGTGACGACCGGGTTGAGCGTGCTCGCCGTCGACGACGAGGCGCCCGCACTCGACGAACTCGTCTATCTGCTCCGGAACTCGGCCGTGGCTTCTCATGTACGAGCCGTCAGCTCGGCCACCGATGCGCTCCACCACCTCCACGACGAGCACTTCGACGTCGTCCTCCTCGACATCGCCATGCCGGGGATGGATGGACTCGAACTGGCACGCGTGGTGGCGCAATTCTCCCACCCGCCGGCGATCGTCTTCGTCACGGCACACGAGGAGCACGCGTTGGCCGCCTTCGACGTGGGCGGCTCCGGATACCTGCTCAAGCCCGTCACCCAAGAGCGCCTCGTGACTGCACTGCGACGAGTGGCCCTGCCGCGCCAGGAGGATCACCCAGACGGTGGCGCACTCGAGACCATTCCGGTGGAGATCGGCACCTTGACGAAGATGGTCTCCCGTGAGGAGGTCACGTGGGCCGAGTCGTCGGGTGACTATGTTCGCCTCCACCTGCGCGACGGGGCGCAGCATCTGGTCCGGCTGCCGATGTCGCTGCTCGAGGAGCACTGGCGCGACCACGGATTCGTCCGGATCCACCGCAGCTACCTCGTGTCGCTGCGCGAGATCCGCGAGATCCGGACGTCGCAGGGCCACACGGTCGTCGGCGTCGGCACTTTCGACCTCCCCGTCAGCCGCCGCCATTCCAAGGAGCTCAGGGACAGGCTCGTGCGCCACGCTCGGCGGTCGCCGGCCTCGTGACGGCCGAGCCGACGTCCTCCCGCGAGGTCGTGCGCAGCCAGGCACGGCGGCCGGGGGGGCGGGCCAGCTCCCCTGCTCTCGACGACCTGTACGAGCCTGATGCCTACGGGCAGGAGTTGCTGGCGTCGCTCATGCGAGCCCAGGGCGGTGCGTGCCTCACCGTGCTGCTGCCGGCCCTGGCCCTTCTCGCGCTCTATCCGCTCCTTACGGCGATCTTCCCCTGGTTGGCGACGGCCCAGGTTGCGGGTCTTCCGCTGACGCTGCTCATTTTGGGCGGCGGCATCTACCCGCCGCTCGTCCTCCTCGGGTACTGGTACGTGCGCCGGGCGGAACGGCTGGAGAAGCAATTCGTCGAACTGCTCAAGGAACAGTGACAGAACCGGCCTCGATCGTCGCCATCATCACGGTGACGGCCATCACCGCGATCATCGGCGCACGCGGGGTGCGCGTGGCCCGCACCCCTGCTGATTTCCTGGTCGCGGCGCGGCAAGTGCCCGCGACACTGAACGCGTCGGCCATCTCCGGGGAGTATCTGTCCGCAGCGTCCTTCCTCGGGGTCGCCGGCCTGGCCATGTTCGAGGGCCTCGGCGCGCTCTGGTACGCCGTCGGCTACGCGGCGGGGTACCTGGTCCTGCTGGCCGCGGTGGCCGCACCGCTACGCCGCTTCGGCGCGTACACCATCCCCGACTTCGCCGAGGGACGCTTGGGCTCCCCGGCACTGCGCCGGGCCGCCACGGCCATGGTGATCCTGATCTGTGGTTTCTACCTGCTCCCGCAGCTCAAGGGGGCCGGCGTCACGCTGCAGGTGGCCGTGGGTGGTCCCGTCTGGATCGGCGTCGTCGTGCTGGGCGGCATCGTCACCCTCGGTATCGCCAGCGGCGGCATGAAGGGGATCACCTTCGTGCAGGCGTTTCAGTACTGGCTCAAGATCGTCGCCATCGCGGTCCCGGCACTGATCCTCCTGGCTTTCGTCCAGCACCCACCGGTGTCGACAGTAAGCGGCGCGGCACCGCCGACCTTCATGCACCGGACTACGGTGCAGTTCCCGCAGTCCGAAGTGATCTCCGTGACCACGGCCGTCGACGTCGACGCGACCGGCAGCGTCGACGGCGTCCGGCAGCACGGGCCGATCCATCTGACCAAGGGGCGCCATGCAGTCGGCTCCGGCGCCACGCTCACGTTCCCTGCCGGGTCACACGCACCGCATGTCCAAGGCAATCCGATCATGAGCGGAGCGGCCTGGACCTCCCCGCTGTTGCAGCTGGGGGGACGGCCCGACCACGCGCTGGCGGCGACGTACGGGATCCTCCTGGCGACGGTGCTGGGAGCGATGGGGCTCCCCCACATCCTGGTGCGCTTCTATACCAACCGCGACGGACAAGCGGCACGTCGCACCACCGCGTTCGTGCTCCTGCTGCTCGGGTTCTTCTACGTCTTTCCGGCGGTATTCGCCGTACTGGGCCGGATGGAGGCACCCGGCCTCTACACGTCAGGCCAGACCGATTCGGTGGTACTGGTCCTGCCGCGCATCATGGCCGCGGGCCGTCTGGGCATTGTGCTCGGGGCACTCGTGGCCGCCGGAGCGTTCGCGGCCTTCCTCTCGACCTCCTCGGGGCTGCTCATAAGCATGTCCGGCGCGCTCTCGCACGACATCATGGGCGGCGGGGTAAGGGCGTTCCGCGCGTCGGCCATCGCCATCGGGATGGTCATGACGGTTTTGGGTCTCGCCGTCCTCAACATCTCCATCAACGTGCTCGTCGGATGGGCATTCGCCATCGCCGCCTCGACGTTCTGTCCGCTGCTGCTCCTGGGGATCTGGTGGCGTCGCTTCACCCGCATCGGCGCCATCGGTGGATTGATCCTCGGCGGCCTCGCCTCGTCGATCGCGGTGCTCCTCACCATTGTGGGCGTCGGCTCCTCGGGATGGCCCGCCGTCCTGCTGAGCGAACCGGCCATCTGGACCGTGCCCCTCGCCTTCGCGACGATGATCGTGCTCTCGCTCGCCACTCCCCGCTCCGTCCCGTCCGATGTCACGCAACAGCTGCTGGCGCTCCATTTGCCCGAGCGGGTGCGCCTGCGGTCGGCCGCAGACCGGGGGCTCGTCGCTCAGCCGGGGTCCTGACGGAGCTCGAAGCCCTCGAAGGTGAAGGCCGGCGTCACCGTCGCCCCGACCAGGGCATAGCGCCCGAGCGGGCGCGCCGATTGCCAGACACCGGCGTCGACGACCACTTGCGGCGACTGCCCTGACGTGACGTCGCGCCCGAGGACCTGCACGTCGCCCCGCCCGTCGGGCCACTCGCGACGCAGCTCGAGGGGATCGCCGTCGTAGAAGTGCCACAGCTCGGTGGCGTCCACGCGGTGCGGTGCAGAGACCTCACCCTGCAGCAGGAGGTAGTAGATGGCGCTGCCGGCGGGCCGGGTGCCGTCCTCGGCCTCCGCGACCCAGGTGCGGCGGTACCAGCCACCCTCGGGGTGCGGCGCGAGCTCGAGCGCGGCAATGAGGGATTCCCCGGGACGCACCCGGCCAGTCTGCCGTGCCTCAGGCGGAACCGACGCCCAGGCTGGCGGCGACGGCGAGGGAGTGCGCTGCGGCGCCGCCGAAGAGCGCACCACCGGTGGCGGCCCTCTTGACGAAGAGGTGGCAGTCGTGCTCCCAGGTGAAACCGATGCCACCGAAGGTCTGGATCGATTCGCGACCGACGAAGCTCTGGCAGTCGTCGGCGGCAGCCTTGGCCATGGAGACCGCGGCGGCCCGGTTCGGCGTGTCCTCGTTGATGGCGGCGACGGCGAAGTAACAGAGGGAGCGGGCCCTCTCGATCGCAAGGAACATGTTGGTCATTTTGTGCTTGATCGCCTGGAAGGAGCCGATGGCGACGCCGAACTGCTTGCGATCCTTGATGTAGGCCAGCAGTAGTTGGAAGAGGGCGTCACAGGTGCCGACCGTCTCGAGCGCGAGCCCGGCCGTCGCCTCCTGGAGGGCGCGCGAGATCCCGGGTGCGGACGCTGCGCTCCCGGGTTGGCCCAGAGCGCGGTCCTGCGGGACGAAGAGCCGCTCGAGAGTGGCATCGGCGAGAGGTCGGCTCGCATCAAGCGAGTGCACGGCGGTGAGGCCGGCCTCCGCCGCGGGGACGACGAACGCGCCCACACCCGCACCGGCTCGGGCGACGACGGCGACCTCCGTCGTACCTTCTGCGGCGAGGACGCCGACCTTGGCGCCGGTGAGGAGCCAGCCGCCCTCGGCCGGTTCGGCGATCATGGTGACGTCGTCCAACGCCCAGGCCTGCGGATGGTCGGCCAGCGCCACCGTCCCGGCCAGAGCGCCGGAAGCGACTTCTGAGAGGAATCGCTGCCGCTGCTCGGGCGTGCCGACTTCACGCACCATGGGGGCGAATTGCGTGATGGTGGCCAGGAGCGGTCCGGGGGCGATGGCCCGTCCCAGTTCCTCGACGACCACGGCCGTCTCGAGGACGGTGAGCCCGATGCCGCCGTACTCCTCAGGGATGGCCAGAGCGGGCCAGTCGAGGGCCACCATGGAGCCCCACAGCTTCTCGGGCGCCTCGCCGGTCTCGACGACGGCGCGCACGACATCGACAGGACATTTCTTTTCGAGGAACGAGCGGACCGAGGAACGCAGTTCTTCCTGCTCAGCCGTGAACTCGAGCTCCACCGCACTCCCTTCCCGGCGCTGCCGGTTGCCTCTCCGACCCTCGTCCCGCGACTTCGCCGAACGCCGCCAGACCGGGGCGAGTGTACCTGACACCTCTGTCAGTCTCGGTACCCGTGCTACCTTCACGACGCCCCGTTTTCTGGGAAGGACGTGGTTGGGTGTGCCCGTGGGGGGTCGCCGGTCCGTGGCACGCGCGCGGACCGGCGACGGCGGGGGGACCGCCGGAATGTGGCCGGCCCCTCCCGAGGGCGCAAGTCCGCTCGCCTACACTCTGCGGTGCGCCTCTAGCTCAACGGCAGAGCAACGGACTCTTAATCCGCAGGTTTCGGGTTCGAATCCCGAGGGGCGCACTTTGTGATGTCGCGAGACATCGGAGAGCGATGTCGCGAGACATCGTAGAGCTGGCCCGTTGTGGCCTCAAGGGATCCGCTGGTAGTCGACGCTCGGGTCCAAGGTCAGGTGCCGGAGGGGCGAGCCGTCGAGGCCCAGAATGCGGACGTCGAGGCCGTCGACCAACAAGATGACCCGCCAGCCTGCGTAGGGGCAGCCGATCCCGATGTGGTGGAGCTTGCCCTTGTGGCGCAGCGTCACCGATCCGCCGGCGTCGACCTTGTCGTGTCGCACCCGATAGCCCGCCGCTTCGATGCGCTGGCCGATAGGACCGACCTTCTCTCGGACCCTCCAGGCTTCGAGTGGTGTGCGTCGCCCGAGGCTGCGGTGGGGCCGCTCGCCGTTGTAGTACCCGGCGAAGTGGTTGAGCTGGCCCTGGTTCCCGGTCGTATAGGTCGTGCAAAAACGACACCGGCCACGCACTGATTGCCGCCGCCTTCGAGGCCCGACTGAAGCGTGTGGGTTGACGTTCCACATTGGGTTTTCCCAATTCGCGATGTTGCCGCACCGAGATGCGCACATCTTGAATCCAATCCCGCCAGTGAGGATCCGCCCGTTGCCAGCCGTGCCTGTATCCAGGCTTCCAGGGTGAATCATCCGGATCGCCCCAAGAGCGCGCTCTCGCATCAACGTCGAGTGGAGACCAGCCAAACTGCCCCAGAACGCCGGACGATAATTTGGGCGCGGTACACCTAATTCGATAGACGGTCACAGAATCGCACCTCAATTGGCTTCAAGCGATGCCATGGACTCCAAGGTAAAACCGCTGCCCCTCTCTTTCGTGATTGGTCGCGCCCTATAGTTCTCGATCAGTCTCCGCTTGGACTGCCTAATCCGTGAGCCGAAACCTAACCAACCCTCACGGCTTCTTTGGTCGGAACGCGGGCCCAGGTATTACCAATTGTCCAGCGCATAGGTATGGATCTCGACAATCGCGAGCAGGTTGCTCAAGCGGTCCAATATCGCCTCCATGTTGCCCGAAGGATGGGAGCTCGCTCGCTGCGCGGTAAGCGCGACTTCAGCGCAGATCTTGAGCATCTGAGCAACACGCGATCCGAGCTCCACAACCGGGCAGGTGTTGGTCGCCAACCAAGCCAAGGCATCCCGGGTCGAAGCGGCCAGCTCGTCGGACGCCGCCAACATGGTGACTTCGTTCACCGCGAGGGATACCGAGAGACGTCGTTCGGCGCTCGTCACGCGGCTCAGCGCCGGTGTCGCCTCGATGAGCCAGCGCTTTGCGGTTTGTTCTCTGTTCACGTTCTCGGAAGAATTGAGGAAGGTCCGACTCATAGTGGCGATCGAATCCGAGTCGCGCAATGGGTGTGGTCCATAAACACGAGGACCTGCGGTGACGCTCAGCACGCTTCGGCAGTCCTTCGGTAACTGTTCGCGGAGACGTCACGTTGCATGCCTGGTCGTCACGCCGCACCCCGATTGTTGAAGGCTGCTCCAATCACATGATCGGGGTCGGAGCCGTTGGATTCTCTGCGTGGATGGTCGTCAGCGTTGCGCTACGGGTCTTGCTCAGAAGGTCTCGGTGACTCTCAGGTACGCCATTGAGAATGTAGAGCACCCGCACGATCGACGAGGTCATCCGAAGTGGCCCGTCACGTAGCGCTGCGTCTCAGGCTCCCGAGGGCTCTCGAAGAGTCGCTCGGTCGGACCGTGCTCGACCAAGCGACCTCCGTTCAAGAACATGGTGTCTTGGGACAAGCGGTGGGCCTGGCCCAGGTTGTGGGTCACGATGATGATGGTGTAAGCGGGGGTCAAGCTACGGAGGAGGTGCTCGATGCTCTCGGTGATGACGGGGTCAAGAGAGGACGTTGGCTCATCGAGCAAGAGCACCTCTGATCCGACGGCGAGTGCCCGAGCGAGACACAACAACTGCTGCTGGCCTCCAGAGAGCCGGAACGGCGAGTCGCCGAGACGGTCCTTCACCGCCTCCCACAGACCGACCTGACGGAGCCGCTCTTCGGCTATGACGTCAAGTTGGTTCCCTCTGGCGATCTGGTAGGCCTTCACGCCCGCCACGACGTTGTCGTGTATCGACATCGGGAACGGATTCGGACGCTGGAACATCATGCCGACTTCACGGCGAAGCGCGAGCAGGTCCCGGTCGCCGGCCCAGATGCTCTTGCCGTCGAGGGTGACGTCACCCTCGTGGCTGAATCCCGGGATTCTGTCGTTCATCCGGTTGAGCGTGCGCAGGAACACAGACTTACCGGTGCCGGTGGGCCCGATGATGGCGGTGATGGCCCCACGTGCAATCTCGATATCGACGTGCGACAAAACGGTCTTTGCCTCAATCCGAAGGGTCAGGTCCTTGACGCACACGGCGTTGAGAATTCGTCCTCTGTCAGGGTCCAGATCGTCCATATGAGGGTCGAGGTCCGGTCGGGCGCCCCTCGACGAGCCCGCTCGCTCGGGGTGAGCCTTGAGAGTTCTCGGGTCGTCCAAGGCGGTCCACCTCCATGGGCGTCGAGTCCCGGTGAAAAGCGATGATCTCCAACTCCTGACCACTATGGCTCTCGTCAGAGATCAACTAGAGGCGAAAGGTCTCAACGATGGAGAGTTCACCCGGAGTTCGCGAAATATTCAGACGCTGAATGAAGGTCGCTCCGGCCTAAAGCTCACAGTGCTCGGTGGAACCCTATTCCCGGTATGGGGCACCTTCGGGGTAGCCGGCACAATCGCGGGTGATCGAGAGTCACCTCGGAGCTGCAAGGGCAATCCTTGCCAGGTTCCCGGCAAAAGTGGTGGATTCAAGAACGGCTCAGCTCTCGCTACATTTTTCTGAACCTTCTCGCCTCTGAACCGTCTCGCCTCTGAACTGTCTCGACGTCGGGACTCCCACCCTGTGGAGTTTCCGCCGTTCCGCGACACCAGATCCACTTCATTGGCGGCTGTGGGTCAGGATGAACCTGGCCGCAATCCGTGAATCCAGAGAGCCGATCGGCTCAGAGGTAACTCGGTAAACCCACGTCGGGGTCCCGATCCGATCGGTACGCCTTCATCGACCATGGGCGCCAAAACCACAAGGTGATCCCGAGTCCGACGATTCCGATCCCGAGCAGGACCAGTCCCACGACGTCGAGAGCGATCCCCGGTCCGCCAAAGTGCGGTCCTACGAAGATGGACGGAACCTGACGAGGCAACGAGCGACGGACGGCGACCGCCGACGCCGACGCCGAACCGAAGCGACGACCCACAAAGAGCACAAGGCCCAACGCTCCGAGCGCGAGACAGACCACTGCGCTCGAAAAGAACGTCACGGTTCGGGTTCGAAGCTGCACGACCGCTGATTGTGGACGCTCGCTGGCGACTCCCTTGGCGAACGCCCACGATGCAGCAAACGACTTGGCGTCGAAGTAACCGTTGCCCAGCACTTCTTCGGGTGACGCCCCGTCCGCCTCTGCCTCTGCCAGATCAGCCTCCAGATCGGCCGCCATCTCGTTGGCGGCTGCTTCGGGAACACCGAGCCTGTCCCACTCTGCTCGGCATGCCTGCACGAACGGGCTCACAAGGTCACCTCCGCAGTTGCGTGTCCCAGCACCGAGTCGACCGCGTCCCGAGTCGTCCGCCATTCCGTGATCCCCGATGCCAGAGCTCGTTCTCCTTGACCGGACAGCTGGTAATACTTGCGGGGCGGCCCACCGTTGCTCGCGGCCCGATGCGTGTTGACGAGCCCGTCCCGCTCCAGTCGACCCAACAGCGGGTAGATCGATCCCTCACCGACGATGGACAACCCGCGCGCCCCGAGGCGCTTTGTCATTTCGTAGCCATAGGCAGGCCCCTCGCCCATCACCGCCAGCAGGCACAGGTCCAGGACTCCCCGCAGGAGCTGCGTCCTCCGGCCTCCGCTCACTCCCATGCGAGACATGGTAGCGGGTAACTAGCTTGCACCGCAAGAGACATTTTGTCAGACGAACGTTGGATTCCTTGTTGTGCATCCGTTGTGTCGACCCGCCAGTCTCGGTACTCTTTGGCTTGGCATTCATACGGAGCACGATCTGCAGAAGGTTGGGGACCTGTGAACACCTCTCACCACGGAGCGATCAAGGACGCGTACCCGCGTGCGGGTCGTGGTCGGCTCACGTTCAATGAGCAGCTGCGGTTCTTTGGGGCAACGAACGATGTGCGTCCACCAGTGACCTATGTCGGATCGTGGGCAGTGCTGGCGCTCGCCCTCGTAATTGTCCCCTGGACTCTGCTCGGGTTGATGATCTGGATGTTGACCTAAGGCCGGAGCGTCACTCGACGGCAGTCGATCTGCTGGGCTGTTGCGGGAAGGGCGACGCTCCACGGGCGATCGTCATCGGCAGGTGCCCAAGTGACCGCATACGGGTCCCGGTCGGAAGCTCGCAGTGTCCGCCATGAGGGCAGCACGTTCCACCATCGCACGTCCGGGTCTTCGCCCAGCTGCTGGTCTGATGATGGAATCCCTGTTAGCTGGACCAGCCGTCGGTGGCGGGGGTCGTTGTCGAGACCGCCGAGCCTCCGGTAGCCGTGATGCCCGTGAGAGACGGCATCGAAAGATAGGCGTTTGCGCAAGCCGACGGCGCGGAGATTCCCATGGTGGCGTCATTGGAGAGTGTGACCACCAACGGGTTGTTCGGCGCCCCGCTGGACCCCACCGTGAGCGGGGTCGTGAGCGCATGGGAGGTCCCGCTCACCGACGTCGCGAAATTCCAGGCCACTGCACTGGGCGTGCTGGCAAGGCAGCCGGGCTGGGACGTGGTGAGGGCGCTCGTCGTGTACCCGGTGGCGTAGGTCGTGTTCGTGGGGAGCTGCACCGCGGTGATGGTCACCGGGAACGGATTTGGGTTGGCAATTGTGATGACCACGTCCCCAGTTGCGCCAGGGTAGAGAAGACCGCCCGCCGCGGGTATGGCCGCGGCGGAAACGATCAGGTTGGAGTTCGACGCCGAACGGGCCTGTCCTGATGAAGCGCTGGCGACTCCGACGACCCAGTTGGTGGCGGCGTACACCCCCGTCCCGGCCATCGCAACACCGAATGAGGCGGCAATGACTTTCGCGCGCAATGTCGTTCGGTGTCCGCTTCGAATCCCCCCTCGTTCGCCGCCGCCCCGCCGTGGCATGTCTGTCTTTCGGACACACATATTCAAAAGCATGAACAACCTTTGTCCTGCTTCGAGAAAGTGCGGTGTTCGACGAGTGTGGCTCGATCTTTCTCCTCCTGCGGACCATTGACATCCCGGCGCTTAATGCGCGCTGCGCGACAATTGCTGTGACAATTCAGGCAAGACTCGCGGGCCGACACGATTCTCCCACTGCGCCGAGGGCGCACGGAGAGGTACGATCATGGAGCACCGACGAGGCGAGCGGCTACCCGTGGGGCGAAGTGGGATGTGCCGGATCGAGTGCGGTGCCAGAGACGAATGGCTGCATTGTCGTTTGCTCGATGTTTCGATGCTCGGTTTCAGGATCTACGTCCAGCACCCGTATCCGGCCGCATTGCTCGGCCGACATGTGACGGTGGACGTTTCACCCTTCGAGGATTGGGTCAACTTCCGGTTCGAAGGCACCATCAGCGATGCGACGCCCATGAGGGCCGAGGGATCCATCAGCTTGGGCATTGCACTCGGCAGGCTCTCAACCTCCGAGCGGTACATGGTCGACGTTCTGACTTGGACCGAAGTCGACAGAGGGACCGCGTGACCCTGAGAGAGACGCGGTGAGGCTTGCACCAGTGCGCAGGGAGCGCGACACCTCGCTCCTCCTTGGCGCCGGAGATGATCTGACCGGGTCACGCGCCCAGACATCGAAGTGCTCAGCATCTCGCCTGGTGGGGATGAAGCGGTTCGCTCGAGGGGGACCGTCAGGCACGAACCCCTCCCGTGTAACGAAGGGAGAGGATGGCCGCACACTGATCCTCCGGGCACGTCCGAGCCGGCACTGGTCCTTCCGGGCATCGACCTCGACACTCACGGTCGACTTTCGATCGCGACCTGCTGCGCCGAACGCGCGTCCCGGCCGTGGGCGCACCGGCGCTCGCTCGCAGCGGGCCAACCGTGACCTCGTCCACTTCGCCGTGAGGATGGCCTACATTGAGATCGTCCACCACAAGAGAGGATCCCGATGTCGTCAACACCAGAGCCAAAGCACATCGCCGGCCATCATCGAGACACCCTGTTGCAGATCTTTCAGCACCCGACGAGCCACAACGTCGAATGGCACGATGTGATGTCGTTGCTGGAGACCGTAGGAACCGTCGAGCAGCGGCACGACGACATGTTCGTACTCCGCATCGGCGAAGAGAGGGAGGTCATGAGACGTCCCAAGGGGAAGGACGTGGACACCCAACAACTCGTCGACTTGCGACGAATGTTGACGAGCGCCGGCTATGACAACGTCGTCGCGGACCTCGAAGCCAAGGGCAAAGAGGACTGAGAATGGCCGACGACTTGGAGCAGATCCGCGGAAGGAACGTCGTCGCCGTCATCGACTTTCACGAGACGATCATCTACGTGACCGACGCCGCGCCCGGCCAACGGCCCGAGCGCCTCGTCGCGACCGACCCACGCGGCCACTTTCACCAAGTCCACCATCACGCCGGGAATCCATCAGGCACGTACGAAGACGACAGCGCTGCCTACTGGCACGAATTGACCGACGCTGTAGCCCCTGCAGGCGAAATTCTCCTGCTGGGACACGGCAAAGGGAAGGCGAACGCGTCGCATCGCTGGGTTGCCTATGTCGAAGAACATCACAAAGACGTCGCCGGCAAGGTGGTGGCGGATGTGCGGGTCGACATCGATCACCTTGCAAAGGAACAGGTGCTCGGGCTGGCGCAGTACTACTTCGCCGGGCCGTCCGCCTGAGCCGATCAGGGCGGCAACGCACGGCCGGCGGAGGAGAGGTCCGATCTGCTACTGGGGCGCTCCCTGTGCGCTGAGGCGGGATGCCCATGTACTCTCCCCTTCTTCCGCCAATTCACGGCGGGCATCACGCAGCCGCACCCCGGAAGCCTCTCGCTCGTCGCGGAACGCATGAATCCGCGACAACGTCTCCTCAAGTCGTTCCAGGAGCTGGTCGTTCGCCGCTATCCCCTCGTCGAGCAGCTCACGATGGCGTGACAGGGAGAGGTTCTCGGACTTCAGTTCGGATCGCACACGGTCGAGCACATCGACGTCGCCGGCATTGAGCACCGTGCGAACCTCGGCCAGCGAGAACCCCAGGAGCTCTTGGAGATTGCGGATCCTCGTGACCCTGGCCACATCGGCGGGCGAATAGAGCCGCTCACCGCTGGGCCGGTAGCTGCTCGGCTGGAGCAGCTCGAGTTCCTCCCAATAGCGCAGCGTCCGAGTGGTGACACCGGTCAGTTTCGCGACTTCGCCGATGCGCCATTCGACCGGTGTCGTAGACGTCTTGGCTGCCTTCGTCGGCATAGTGCTGTCCCCCACTGCTACACCCCGGCCGGCTCGCTCGCCGGCTGGGGATTCGTCTCGGTGCTCCGTGCCTTCTCGTTGTCGATCGTAGCCACGGCACCATCGGAAGCCGGGACATCCGGCGCCCCGCCGCCTCGGGTCCATGACGCGGCGGCGCCCAGGAGACTGGCCACGATGGCGAAGTCGAACGCCGCGTGAAGGCCCGACTTGAACGGGCCCGCGATGAGTGAGGGAAAGAAGCTCCGCCCCGTCAGCGTTGCCTGTTGGGACTGAGGCAACTGCGCCAGGACGTGTGGCCCAACGAGATGCTGAATGGGGTTGTAGCCCAGCAACGCAGCAAAGAGCGTCGAAACCGGCGGGAGCTGGGACGCCTGGCGGGCTGCGCCACTCGGCACGCCGTGCTCTACCAGCCCGTGGTACAGGCTCGCCGGCAGGGACGCAGAGAGGCCGAAGATCACGAGCGAGAAGAAGATCCCGATGGAGAGGACCTGGGCCGAGTTCTGGAAGGTGGTGTTCATGCCTGAGCCCACCCCCCGGTACTCGGCCGGCAGGCTGCTCATGACCGCTGCCCGGTTGGGCGAGCCGAAGGACGCCATGGACAATCCCGTGAAGAACAACAGCACCGCAAAGAGCGGATAGGGAAAGTTCACCGGCAAGAATTCCAGGAGCAGAAAACAGATCGCCGTGCCGATCATGCCCCCACTGGCGAAGATCCGAGCGCCGAAGCGGTCCGAGAGGATCCCCGACAGTGGTCCGGCGATGAGCAGCCCGGCCGTCAACGGAAGTATGGCGATGCCGGCCCACAGCGGGGTGCGCTCGAAGGTGTAGCCGTGGAGGGGCAACCAGATGCCCTGGAGCCAGATGATGAGCATGAACATCAGCCCGCCTCGGCTCAGCGCTGCCAGAAGGCTGGCGAACAAGCCCGCGCTGAACGCCCTGATCTTGAACAGCTGCAAGCGGAACATAGGCTCCTCGACGCGTGTCTCAATGATGCCGAAGACAACCAGCAGGGCAACTCCGGCGAGCAGACACGTCAGAACGAGCGGATTCGTCCACCCCATGGCGTGATGGCCGTAGGGTTCAATCCCGTAGGTGATGCCGATCATGATGAGGATCAGGCCCAGGGCGAAAGTGATGTTGCCAGGCCAATCGATGCGGGCGGGGCGCCGCGGACTCAGTTCACGCAGCATGAGGTACCCCATCACCGTGCCCAGCAACCCGACGGGAACCGAGACCAAGAAGATCAGACGCCAGTTGATGGGAGCCAGGACACCACCGAGCACCAACCCGATGAAGGACCCGCTAAAGGCGGCGGCCTGGTTGATACCCATCGCCATGCCCCGCTTCCCAGCGGGGAAGGCGTCGGTCAGGATCGCGGCGGAGTTGGCCATCAACATCGCCGCACCCACACCCTGGAAGATCCGCATCACAATGAGCCAGATGCCCGCCGGATGGCCGGTCAGCCAGGTCACGCTCAACGCCAAGGAGAAGAACGTGAAGACGGCAAAGCCGAGGTTGTAGATGCGGACCCGCCCGTAAATGTCGCCCAGTCGCCCGAAGCTCACGACGAGGACACTGGTGACCACCAGGAACCCCAGGATCATCCACAGGAGGTAGAAGCTATTGCCCGACTGCAACGGATCGATGCCGATCCCGCGGAAGATGACGGGAAGAGCGATCAGCGTGATGGACGCGTCAATCGTGGCCATGAGCATGCCGAGCGTCGACACGAAGAGCGCGACCCACTTGTAGCTGTCGGGAATCGGCTGGCTGTGGTCGAGACGTGCGGCACGGCGGGACCGCGCCGAGCCCGACGACTCCGTCCCGGTGTGATCGAGCATGAGATGTCTCCTGGGGGGTGAACCAGTGATCCCATTCCAATGGAAGGGGTCCAATACTGCCGTGAACGTCAACGAAGCTTAACGTGAACGTGATTCCGCGGTATCGCGTTCGGGCAGATCGAAGACCTGCGAGTTTGCACGTCCACCTCCGGTTGCAGACGCCGGGCGGGTCCGAGCGCTGCCATGGTCGGGCCCGTCACGGGGTCTCGGGGCGGGACCCCGAAGTCGCCGCTCAGGGTCGTTCGTGCACGGCCAGCACGGATGGAGCTGCGTGGATCACCACGGCGGAGGCGACGCTACCGATCAGATGCCCCAACGAGCCCGCTGCGACGGTGCGTGCCGATCACAATCAGGCTCGCGTGGTGTTCCGTTGCGGTCTCGGTTATTCCTTGCCAGGTCGGTGCGGCCTCCACCGCCAGGCTCTGTGCACGCAGGAATGCCGTCGTGGTCGCGCTACTTACGTGTAGAGTACATGGAATTACCCCCCCTCGGAACACACAGTCGGTCTAGGCGCACGAGAGAAACATGGTCTTCATCTGTGCCCTGGGTGCTGCAATAGCCAATGCGCTCACGAGCGTCTTCCAGCGCATGGGCGTGGAGGACGCGCCCGCAGATTCCACACTGACTCTGGGACTCCTGACGCACGCCCTGCGCCGCGGCATCTGGCTGTTGGGATTCGTCCTCATGGTCTTCTCGTTCCTCTTCCAGGCGATCGCGCTGCACTTCGGGCAGCTCTCCGAGGTCCAGCCCGTCCTCACTCTCGAGCTGTTGTTCTTGGTATTCGTCTTGGCTGTGTGGTTTCGCTTCAAGGTCGGACCCCGTGAATACCTTGGAGCTCTCGCCGCCGGCGCCGGACTCGCAGGCTTCCTCGTCTTCGCCAATCCGCGTCCGGGGAGCGCACCCCCTCCCCCATGGGAATGGGGCATAGCCACTGCTGCGTGCGGAGGCGCCATGGCCATTGCTGTCGCGTTGGCACTGCGAGGACCTCGCTGGTGGCGAGCGGCCCTCTTCGGCACGGCCAGCGCCATCGGATTCGCCTTTACCGCTGCCCTCATCAAAGCCGTCGGCGATTATTTCGCCCAGGACTGGGTGTCCATCTTCAAGCACCCGCAGACGTACGGGCTGGCGCTCTTCGGCCTGGCGTCGGTGTACTTGGCCCAAAACGCCTACCACGCCGGCCCGATCGTCGCGTCCCAGTCGACCATCGTTCTCGTCGACCCGCTCGTCAGCATCATCATCGGCGTCACCCTGTTCGGCGACAACCTGCGGACCAGCGGCGCCTGGGGCCCGCTCGAGGCCATCTCCCTCCTGGTGCTGTTCGCGGGAGCTTTCTCGCTCGTCCAATCACCCCTCGTCAGGGGGATCAAGGGCGTTGACGCGCAGGATGCGGAGCTCTTGGGCGGGCGCCGACGCCATGACGGGGTCCCTCATCCGCTGTCGCCTCCACCTCTCGGGCACTCGTAAGGAGTGGACATGGGCATCTCTCGTACTGTCCAGCAGTTGGATGATGGCGCTGATGTGTCCGACGACTTGGGCGTCGTCGAACTCGAGCTCCTGAAACTCGTTCGCCACTTGGAGACCTTCGGTCGCAAGAGTTCCCTGTACCAGGAAGTCGATCGCGCGGGCTACCTCGCGTTGCGGACCCTGGACGGCCTCGGACCGAGCTGCATCAACCGCCTCGCCGGGGAGTTGCATCTCGACTCGTCCACCATCACCAGACAGGTGAGCGTCCTCGAGTCCGGCAGCCTCGTGAGCCGGCAAGTCGACCCCAACGACGGGCGCTCCTGGCTCATCGACCTGACCCCACGGGGTCGCAAGGCAATGCGCAGCATTGAGCGTGGGCGGCACCACGCCATCGGTTCGATGCTGAGCGGCTGGCCGTCCGAGGAGGTTCACGATCTCGGCCGAATGATCACCAAGCTCAACCTGGCGCTCTTCGACACTGTGACTGAACAGTAAGCCTGAGCGGGACCGGGACCGGCAATGCCCTCCCAGAAGATCCTGTTTCGCCCTCCCGGGATCGGGCATCGACTCCGCATGGGACAAGTCCAGACCGAAGCGCTCGAACGAGAAGTGAAGTTTGGAGCGCCCTTGGGCGTCGGGCTCCCGGACCTGCGGGATCTGGTCAGCCGTACGGAGCGCCTGCCCCGCCAACAGCTCCAGACGGCATACTTCGATACACCCGATGGGCACCTCTGGGACCAGGGCATCACGTTGCGTCACCGGACGACACCCGATGACGGGGCCGGAAAGTGGACGCTGAAGCTGCCGGCTGCGGCAGAGGGTTCGACGCTCAACCGGACCGAGGTCTCCTGGACCGGACCGCGAACTGAGATCCCCGGGGGTGCCCGCACCATCGTCCAAGGGCTCGTTCGCCGGCAAGCGCTCCACCAGCTCGTCGAGTTGGGATCCAGCCGTCAGCGCTTGCTTCTCCATGATAAGGCCGGCCACACCCTCGCCGAGATCGATGACGACACCGTCACGGTGAAGGGTGGCCCCCGAGACGGCCTTTGCTTCCGGCAGGTCGAGCTCGAGCTGCACGACGCGCACGCGAAGGTAGTTCGCAAGGTGACAGCCCGCCTCAAAGGAGTGGGGCTCTCGCCCGAGACCACAACAAAACTTGGGCGAGCAATGGGGTTCCCCGTCTCCCCGGTAACCGGACGTGGGCCTGGCCCGACCTCGTCGCTCGGTGATGTCGTCCGGACCGTGCTCACAGACGGCCTCACCCGACTCTTGGGCCACGACTGGCGTCTCCGCGCCGCGGTGGACGACACCGCGGCCGAGGACATCCATCAGGCTCGAGTTGCCACCCGTCGACTCCGCTCTGACCTGCGCACCTTCGATGTCATTCTCGATCCGGTGTGGGTCCGTCACGTCCGCAGTGACCTCGAGTGGCTCGGGTCGGCCCTGGGAGACGCGCGCGACACTGACGTCCTCGCAGGGCTGCTCGAGGGCGCTCCCGATGAACTCGGATCGCAGCTTGCCGGTCAACGGGCCCAAGCCGCCAGAAGGGTCTCGGCGGTCCTCGCCGACGATCGCTACCTTCTGCTCCTCGATCACCTTCATGCGGCGGCGAGCAGTCCGCCCTTTGTGCTCGGCGAAGGCGACATCCATCCCGAGGACAGGGCCAGTAAGCTTCTTCCCGTCCTGGTCGGCGCCCGGTGGCGTGCTCTTCGTCGTCAGGTCCGAAAGTCGGGACACGATCCCTCGGACGAACGTCTGCACCGCATCCGCATCAAGTCGAAGCAGCTTCGTTACGCGGCTGAGGCCGCGACTGCGGTCATGGGCGAGGCGGCTCGGCGGACAGCGGAGGACGCCGAGGATCTCCAGACACTCCTCGGACAGCACCATGATGCCGTGACTGCCGAATCGTGGCTCAGAGCGCGGGCGGAAGACGGAATGTCCCCTGCCGGCGCCTTCGAGGCTGGACGCATGGCGGCTGAGCAGGAGCGCATTCAGCGCAAGCTTCGGCATCGTTGGCGCCGCACCTGGGCGCCGCTTGCGCAGCCGAAGCGCCGGCGATGGATGAGCTGAGTCAACCTCCCCTCAGCCTCAGCGACCGAGGACCGTCTGCAGGTCACGCACATGCTCCTGAGTCTGCTCGAGCAAGGGGCGCAGGGCCTCGGCCACGTCGGCCAGTCCGAGATCCATGGCCTCACTGAATCGCTTCCGGTAGCGCTCGAGCTGACTCTCCTCCAGTCGGAGATCAGCGGCAAGCGCCTCCCGCCCGGTGGCGTTCTCCACCTCCGGCACGGAAGTGGCCGGGGTTCCGCCGAGGAACGCGATCTGCTCGGCCAATTTCTGCGCGTGGGTCAGCTCCTGCGTTAGATGAACCTTCAGTTCGTCGATCGTGCTCAAGAACTCGGCTCCGGTCACCGTCGCGATGTGACTGATGTATTGCACAATCGACTGATACTCGGTCCGCAGATCCCCGTTGAGGGCTTCGACGAAGCTCTCCTTGTCCATACCGACGCTCCGATCTCGTCTCGTCGGGCTGTCGCCGACGCACAGAGCTTGCCCATTCGCCACCCAGCCGAAACGAATATGGTCGGCGAAAGCCCTGACCAAACCGCATCGGTACCACGTCACGCTCGTCGCCAGGATGAGGTCGGGAGCGACTAATCTCCCGCCCGCAGGGGTTGGACATGAGCCCCGAGGCAGGCACCTTGCCTCCATGGCGTTTCGGGAAAAAGCGGGGTTGGGGTTTCGGTGGCGCTTCGTACATCTCGCAATGGAATGTTGGAAACGGAGATCCGCAAGGGGGAACCTCAGCACGCCCTTGTGATGGTCGCCGGCGAACTCGATACGTCGAATGTCGCGCAGTTGTACGA
Source organism: uncultured Acidimicrobiaceae bacterium (assembly GCA_963721585.1). Classification (GTDB taxonomy): domain Bacteria; phylum Actinomycetota; class Acidimicrobiia; order Acidimicrobiales; family RAAP-2; genus Bog-473. The sequence goes on from CAVRJN010000008.1 coordinate 334,379, forward strand.
AGAGCTGGCCGATCTGACGCGGGAAGGCGTGCGGCATATCGCGATGAACCTGGCCGAACTGGAGTTCGTGGACTCAACCGGGCTGTCCGCGCTCATCGCTGTGCACAAGCGGGCCGAATCCATGGGGGAGAATTGATCCTCTTTTCTCCCAATCGGGATATTCGGCGGCTGTTCGAGGTGACCGGGATCGACACGTACCTCAACATCCGGCCACGGAGCGGACGGACGACACCACCAACCTGAAGACGTTCTTGGCACGCTAGGCTCGTCGGCGATTGGGTTGGCCTAACTTCCTTTAGAAAAAAGGGCGGGGGCGACTGGCTCACATGAATCAGGAGAGCCGCGTGGGTGCTACTCGCTGGACAGTTGATGCGTTCGATGCCCTTGCGCAATTCTTTGTGCACGACGGCACCTTCGGCGACACGCTTCTGCGTGTCGCCGAGCTGGCCTGCAAAGCAGGCCCGGCCGACATGTCCGGCATCACCTGCTGATCGATGGCGTTCCATCGACGGGCGTCTTCACCGATTCCGAAGCGACTGAAATAGACAAGGCGCAGTAAGAGAGTGGGCAAGGCCCGTGTCTCGATGCATTTCGGAATCAGCGTGTCTACCGGATTGAGTCCACGCTGGCGGAGACTCGCTGGCCTGAATCCGCGCGCAATGCCGCTCACCTCGGCATCAAGTCCACCCTCTCGCTCCCCATCACGGCACGGGGCGAGAGCCTCGGGGCTCTGAATCTCTATTCACGGACTGAAGCAGCATTTGGCGAGACCGACGTCGAGCGCATGATGACATTCGCCGCCTACTCTGCCTTTGTCCTGACAAACGCACAGGTCTACTGGGACGCGCGCAACCTCAACGAAAACTTGAACCAAGCAATGCAGTCCCGGGCCATGAACGGTCACGCGGCGGGGATCGTCATGGCGAGCGGAGGCAAGAACTCTCAAGAGGCCTTCCAGGTCTTGGTGAAAGCCCCGCAACGGCAGAACCGCAAATTACGAGAGGTCGCCGCCGAAATTGTCGCAAGGGCGGAAACGTCTGCAGCGACATAGGCCCCGACGACCGACGCCGGAAGCTGGAACCCGTCCTCGGCTCTGCGTGCCGAACCAGACCCGGGTTGACCGCTCCCTGAGCACGGCGGATACCCTGTCGACTGAGGAGTTCTCTCGTTGCTGAAGGACACCCTCGGACACATGGAGGAAGCCACCATGAGCATTGACCACGCCGCACAGCCGTGGACTCTCCGGTCCACGCTGGTCGCCGTCTCCGAGCTTGAACGGTCCATCGCCTTCTACGGCGAGCTCGGTCCTTTTGAGGTGATCGCTCGCGACGACGCCATCGCCGTACTTGGGGAGGCGTCTCCTGGGTCCATCGTTCTTGTCTTGCGAGAAGCGCGCAGCGGTCATCACAGTCGTCATGGCCCGCAGTCTCTGGGCCTGAGGTCGATGACCTTGAACGTCGGATCGGTTGGCGAGCTCGACCGAATCGAATCCTTCTTGCGAGCCCGCGACCTCTTCACCGATCGACGGCACGTCGCCGAGGGTGCATCGGACTTCCTGCGCGGACGGGACCCGGACAACTTGCCTCTGGCGTTCGTGTGTTATGCAAAGGACACGATCGGACCCGACTACTACGAATCGGCAATCAATCTGTTCTATACGATGGACGCCTGACCCAGGCACCAAAGCCGAGGCGGGGGTTCGACCCGGCAGCCCTCTTCAGCGCACCTTCCGAGCCCTCATTGACTGGCGACGATGAGGACAGCCCCAACTGCGTCTGACCGCGCGTCATGTCGTCGTCAACGAGAGCAAGAGAGTCGCATGTGAACTTCGCCGTCGTCGTCGCCGTCTTCCCGATCATCTTTCTTGGGGAGCTGCCGGACAAGACCATGTTCGCGTCTCTGGTCCTGTCGACCCGGGGCAAGCCCTTCTCGGTCTGGCTCGGGGCCGCAGGCGCCTTCCTCGTCCACGTGGCGATCGCCGTGACGATCGGCGTGGCTCTGTTCCGCATTTTGCCGCACCGGGCGGTGGATGCCGTCGTGGCTGCGATGTTCCTGGTGGGAGCGGCCCTCGCACTCCGGGAAGCAACCCAGGACCATGAAGAAGGGATCATCGAACGCGAGGTGACCACGAAGCGGCGCGTTGTGAGCACCGCGTTCATCGTCATCTTCCTGGCCGAGTGGGGTGACCTGACGCAGATCCTGACGGCCAACCTCGCGGCGCACTACCACGCGCCACTCTCCGTGGCGGTGGGCGCGGTCCTGGCCCTCTGGGCTGTCGCCGGCCTGGCAGTGGTGGGTGGTCAGAGCCTCCTGCGGTTCATCAATATCCGGACGCTGCGTATTGTGACTGCCGTCGTCCTGGTTGGTCTGGCGGGATTCGCCGCGTGGGAGGCCTTCCGCTGAACCTCAGGCAGGAAGTCCCGCCTTGGTGGCCTCAGGTACTTCCACCAGGCGCCCTGTCGCCACGTCGTAGATGAAGCCGTAGATCACGATTCCACCGGGGACCAGAGGGTGCCGGCGGATACGCGTGACGTCGTCCACCACGCTCTGGGCGTTGTCCGAGATGGTCAGCCAATCGATGTAGTTCCCCTCGGATGACCCCGGGCCGCGCCCGACGTCACGGAAACCATCGCTCCCGAGTTCGGCCGTCTCGAGACTGCTGGCAAGCAGACCGCGTATCACCTCGTCGGTGAAGAACTCCATGCCGCAGTTGGTGTGATGTATGACGAACCACTCCTGGGTACCGAGCAGCTTGTACGAGATGACCAGGGAACGGATGGCGTCATCACTGGCGCGACCACCGGCGTTACGGATCACATGCGCATCGCCTTCACTGAGGCCGGCGTATTTGGCCGGATCGAGTCGGGCATCCATGCAGGTGAGGATGGCGAAGTGCCGTGCGGGGGGCAGGGGGAGCTCGCCCTTTGCCCCGAACGAGGAGGCATAGGCCTCATTGGCTTGGAGAACCTCGTCGTAGATGGACATTCTGAACCCTTTCTCTTGGTTTGCATTACGCGTCGTGCTCTGCCTGGAGTCGCCCGTCAGGTCAACGCAGCCGAGATCACCCGGCCTACCTGGTCGATTTCGAGCAGGAAGCCGTCGTGCCCCGACTCGGAGTCGATGACGTGCACGACAGGACGGCCTGGGAGGAGCCGCGCCAGATCTTCCTGTTGGTGCACGGGGTAGAGACGGTCTGACGCGATGCCGGCCACTGTCACCTCCGCCTTCACGCGTCGCAGCGCTTGCGCATTCCCGCCACGACCACGACCCACATCGTGGTGGTTCATGGCCTCGCTGAGGAGAATGTAGGAATTCGGGTCGAATCGCTGGGCCAACTTCTCTCCGTGGTGCTGGAGATACGACTCAATGGAGTAGCGGCCGCCCTTCAGGGGGTTCTCTTCGTCCTGAGGCGTTCGCCCGAAGCGATCCTCGAATTCCGCGCCGGTCCTGTACGAGTACTGACCGATCCCCCGCGCCAGCGACAGCCCATCGACCGGGCGAGCATCGGTCCCGTAGTAGTCGCCGCCCCGGAAGGCGGGGTCGGAACGGATAGCCCCGACCTGCAGCGAGGCGAGAGCGATCTGATCCGCGCTCGCGCCCGCTCCGACGGAGAGGACCACCGCCCGGGCCACACGGTCGGGCTGGTCGATGCACCACTCGAGGACCCGCATGCCTCCCATGGAGCCTCCAACGACGGCGGCCCAGGTCTCGATCCCGAGGGTGTCGGCCAGGGCAACCTCGACGGCGACCTGGTCTCTGATGGTGATGACCGGGAATCGTGATCCGTAGAGCTCGCCGTCAGGAGCCTCCGAAGCCGGACCGGTCGTTCCCGAACACCCCCCCAACACATTCGGGCAGACGACGAAGTAGCGGTTGGTGTCGATCGGTGCTCCGGGCCCAACCAGGCCATCCCACCACCCGGCGAGGCCGTGACCGGGTCCGGCAGGTCCAACGGCGTGGGAATCTCCGGTCAGGGCGTGCAGCACCAACACGCCGTTGGAGCGGGCTGCGTCGAGTTCACCCCACACCTCGTAGGCGACAGTCACCTTTGCCAGGTGACCGCCACCTTCCAGAGAAAATCCGCTGTCGCCCTCTGGGCGCACCGCGGCGAACAGACGCCGCCCTGGGTCGTCCCCGGGAAGCCACACTCCCGGGTATGGCCCCTGGTTCATGCTCCCTTTGCGGCGCGGAACCCGGCGTCGAGGTCGGCCAGGATGTCCTCTATGGACTCGATCCCCACCGACAGGCGCACCAGGTCGGGGGTGACGCCCGTCGTCGTCTGCTCCGCCTCGGTGAGCTGCGAATGGGTGGTCGACGCGGGATGAATGGCCAAACTGCGAACATCCCCGACGTTCGCCAGGTGGCTGAAGAGCTCCAACCCCTCAATGAAGTGGCGACCGGCTTCGGAGCCTCCGGCGATCCCGAAGGCGATGATGGCACCGCCCCCGTTGGGAAGGTAGCGCTGCTGGCGCGCGTGCCACGGGCTCGACTCGAGTCCCGGGTACGCCACCCACGAGACCTCGTCGCGCCCTTCGAGCCATTGCGCCACGGCGGTGGCGTTCTGCACATGCCTCTCCATCCGCAGGCTCAGCGTCTCGAGGCCCTGCAGGAAGAGGAACGAATTGAGCGGGGCGATCGCCGGTCCCGTGTCGCGGAGGTACTGCAGCCGGGCTTTCAGGACGAACCGCGCCGGAAAGAGGGTCTCGGGAAGGTTGCCGAAGACGAGGCCGTGATAGCTCGGGTCCGGCTCGGTGAAGGCGGGAAATCGCCCGCTCCCCTCATAGTCGAACGTGCCGCCGTCGACGATGACGCCGCCGATCGAGGTGCCATGGCCGCCGATGAATTTGGTCGCCGAGTGGACGACGATGTCGGCCCCGTGGCGCAGCGGCTGAGCCAGGTACGGTGTGGCCAGCGTGTTGTCGACCACCAGGGGGATGCGGTGGTCATGCGCGACGGACGACACTCCCTCGAAATCGAGCACGTCTCCCTTTGGATTGCCCAGCGTCTCGGCGAAGAATGCCTTGGTGTTGGGCCGGATGGCGGAACGCCAGGCTTCGAGATCGTCGGGGTCGTCGACGAAGGTCACCTCAATGCCGAGCTTGGGCAGCGTGTAGTGGAAGAGGTTGTAGGTACCGCCGTAAAGGGAAGCAGACGACACAATGTGCCCTCCGTTCTCGGCCAGATTCAACAGCGCGATGGTCTCGGCAGCTTGACCGCTCGCCACTGCGAGCGCCGCCACTCCCCCTTCCAACGCGGCGATCCGCTCCTCGAACACCGCCTGCGTCGGATTCATGATCCGGGTGTAGATGTTCCCGAGCTCCTCGAGGCCGAACAGCGCCGCGGCATGGGATGTGTCACGGAACGTGTAGCTGGTCGTCTGGTAGATCGGCACTGCCCGTGCCCCGGTCGTCGGGTCAGGCACGGCACCGGAATGCACTTGGCGAGTTTCAAAACCCCAATCAGGCATTGAGATGGTCTCCTTCGATCACGTTCCGAACGCCGATAGCTGACGCCTCGTACCTAATGGTTACAAACCCGACTGTTTTAGTCAACTTCTAGCACGCAGTGCCCCTGGTGCCCCTGCGACGGAGGGCGGCGCAGATGCGGCCACGATGACCCCACTGGTGCGCCGACGGGCTGCGTCGCTCGTGTGGCTACCTCGGGCGGCGACGCGCGCAGGATCCTTAGCCTTCGATTGGGCACGTCAGCCTTCGATTGGGCACGTCAGCCTTCGATTGGGCACGTCAGCCTTCGATTGGGCACGTCAGCCTTCGATGGGCACGTCGAACCTGTCGTAGTAGAACGCGAACTGCTCTCGGATGGTCTGCGGATCGAGCCCGAATGTCTCGCTCCTGTAGTTGTGAGGTCCCGAACGATCCTTCGAGCTCTCGGCCCACCAGTCCTGCATGCGCCGCCTGGCATCCCCGCTGAGATCGTCGCCGAGCTCCGCGTAAAGCGCTGCCACGGCGGCCATCGGATCCTGCTGCACCGCCCCGAAGGAGACGTCGAAGAACCGAGCTTCGTTCCCGATGTCCCGGAACTCAATCAGACGCTGCAGCGAATAACGCCACAATGCGGCGTTGTGGGCACCGATCGCCAGAGGGTCTGGGTGCTCGGTCAACACGTTCGACAGTGCTTCGAACAGGGCGCATACCGACGGCAGGACCTTCCCGACGTCACGGTGGGTCATCACGAACCGTGCGTCGGGGTACACCCGGTCCAATGCTGCGATCGAGTGCATGTGTGCCGGCGTCTTGAGCCACCATCGCTCCGGCGGGCAGCGCCATTGCAGCAGCTGGAGCACGCGCCGGTGGTAGCGATAGGCGGGCTCCATGTCGCATGCGAGGAGCCACGAGCTGTAGGTGGGAATGCGGGCCATGCCCTCGAAGAGCTGCGATCTGAAGTCGAGCGCCATGAGGAGAATGCACTCCTGTGGGCCGGTGGCCGAAGTCGGCAACATTCCACGGAAATCCGGGAACATCTCGTTCACCATGTCGATGCCCGCCTGCGTCTCAGCGATCCGAGGGTCGGTGTGCTCGGTCGCCGTCTCTGGCGGGGGGCACGGTGCACCTGCTTCCCAGGTGCGCAACGACCGCCTGGCCGTGTCGCAGGCCAGAAGGAAGCTCAGGGCGGTCGAGCCCGTGCGCGGAAGTCCGAGGCCGAACAGCGGAGCCACGATCTCCTGCTCGTCGATCTCAGGGTGCAGGGCGTACCACCGCTCCACTTCGAGCCGGCTCACCAGAAGCCCCACGAGCTGGTCGATCATCGCGCTCTCGCCCAATTCGTTGAGGGCCGCCTCGGCCGAGAGCGACCCCACCAGCACCTCGAGGCCTTCCCGCCACGTGCCTTCCCCAAAGTCGTCCGAACCCGCCCGCGCGACCGCAGTCTCAACCAGTTGATCGACGTGTATCCCCATTGCCCCCAGTCCCCCGCCCGGCCTGCGCCGAGACATCGGTCAGATAGTACGGGATCACGTCCTCCGATTCCGGATCAGGTGGGCCCGGAACCCGTGCCAGGGGGCCTCCGGGGGCCCGCTTCGACTGGCCGCTGCGGGCACCCGCTTCTATCCGGCGCTCTCTGGCCCTGGGAAAGTCCCGCAATCGGTCGTAGATGGTGATGAGGCGGGAGATGAACGGGGCCCTTCCCACCATTGCGGCCTGTCAGGGTGGAGATTGCTGGGCGCATGGGCAGAGAGGTAGTCGGCGGTCTTCAGCTCGCCCTCACGGTCGGCCGCCCTGAGCGCGCCCTTGAGATCGGGGGGCGCGGCAGCGAGCTCCCGTTCGATTTCGGTCTCCACGACCTGCATCAAACCTTCCATCTCGCCGTCGAAATCCTGACCGACCCTGAGGTTGATGCCCTGAACCCCGCGTGACATCTTCTCCAGGCGATCGATGCACGGGCGATGCTCCTGCATGCTCTGTTGAAGATGCTCCGAATCTCCTGCAGGCTCGGATCGCTCGCGGCGACGTTGCTCGCATCGACGAGGGCGGCCCCTCGCGTCGCCAGGTGCCGGATCGCCTCCTTGGCCAGGTCTCCGTAATTAACTCGCTCCTCCACCGACCCACCCCGGGTCCGGCGGAGCGCGTCGAACAGCCCGCGCAGCTCCAGATCCTCAGTTTTCCAGCAGCTCCATCGCCGAGCCTTGCTTCTCCGAGTGCATGACGGGCATCGTCAAATGCCCCCTTCGACTTGCCGGGACGACGACTCGGCCGTGAGCGGCGACGGCCACCTTCGCTGGTGCCGTGACGCCCAGCCAACGAGGAGAGCGCTCCCGACGACCAGCATGGTCCCGATCCCGACAGCGCGGATTCCGATGTGGGTTGCCATGGTCGTCTCCTCCTTCGTCGAGCGCGTGTGGTACCCGAAGAAATACTCATGGGAGCAAGACGGAAACTGGAAGCGATGACGAACCCGCTAGGGCGCCTCTTGGCGCTCCTCCCCCGCGTTTCGATCGGGTTGAAATCCTGCGGTCACAAACTGCTCCGGCCGTCTCTTTCCCTCGAGCGCGATGGAGGACAGCACCTCCTTGTCGGCCACCGTCAAAGGAGGCTGGACCAGACTGCGGGGCCACAGGTGACGCGCTCGGACCACGTTGAGCTCGGAGGCATAGAGGGTGACCTGGGCAGCCAGATAGAGGAAGGCCAGCAGGCCGAGGACGAGCGCAAACGTGCCGTATTCCTTGCTCGTGTTGCGCAGCGAATGCTCCACCAGGACGCCTCCGAGGTACTGCAGGATCGTCCAGCCCGCCGCGCCGACCAGAGCTCCGGGCGTCAAGTCGCTCCACGGGACCTGTTTCGGCGTGAGCAATCTGAAGGCGACCACGAAGAGACCGATGTTCACCACCAGCGAGGCCACCACTGCGCCGAAAACGGCCAGGCCGCCGTGATGCCCGATCGTCACGACGCCGGCTACCCCCGTGCTCACTACGAGGAAGACGCCGAGCAGGGCGATCATGGAGGCCGTTCTGCCGAGTCGGGCCCCGAAGCTCGGGCGGTTCACGCCTGGGATGTTCCAGACCTCCGCCTGCGCGTACTGCGCGGTCTGGATCGCGCCCTGTGAGCCCCAGAGCACGACGAGGATCCCCACCACGAGACCGAGGACGCTGCGGTCGTGCAGACCGTGGATGTTGGTGCTGAGTTTCGTCCCGACCACGGGAAACTGGGAAAAGGCCGAGTTCTCGACACGGCCGACGAAGGAATGCTCCGATGCGCCGAAGAACCCGAGGATCGTGACCAGAAGCAGCAGGAGCGGGAACAGGGACAGGAATCCGTAGAAGGTCATCAGCGCGGCCAGCGAGCCACCTCGGTCATCACCGAACTTCTTCCAGACGCCCACCACGAAGGCCAGCGGCCGGACATCCTGTTGCGCCCGGTCCGCCTTGCGAATCAGCCTCTCAACGGCATTCATCAGATCCCTCTGTGCGGTGGACGTGCCGCGAGGTCAGCCGCATCGCCACCCCTCTCCCTCTCCGAGCCCATCCGCTCTTCATACCCCGTGTTGCACCGGCCGACACCGGACCATGGATACGGTGGTGGCTGGTGACGCCAAAGGCCACGGGTCGAAGCAGGAGTAGCGGTGCGGGAAGGCTCGACGCGTACCGCACCAAGCGCGATCCCAAGAAGACACCGGAGCCGATGGGTCGCCGGCCACCCAAGAAGGCGTCCGGACAGAGCTTCGTGATCCAAGAGCATCACGCGCGGAGTCTCCATTGGGATCTCCGGCTCGAACGCAATGGCGTCCTCGTCTCCTGGGCCCTCCCGAAGGGTCTGCCCGAGACTCCGGAGAAGAACCACCTCGCCGTGCACACCGAGGACCATCCTCTGGACTATGCGACGTTCAAGGGCGAGATCCCCCAGGGCGAGTACGGGGGAGGCCGGGTGACCATCTGGGACTCCGGCCACTACGACCTGGAGAAGTGGTCGGACTCGGAGGTCAAGTTCGTGCTCCACGGGAAGAAGGGCACGGGGAGCTTCGTGCTCTTCCAGACCAAGGACCGTGACTGGATGATCCACCGGCACGGCTCGTCCACCCGGTCCGATGCCCTTCCGGACTCCATCAAGCCCATGCTGGCGGTCGCCGGAAAGCTGCCGGCGGACGACGAGAATTGGGCGTTCGAGATCAAATGGGACGGCGTCCGGGCGATCCTCTTCGTCGAGGGTGGACGCGTGCGGGCCCAGAGCCGGAACGATCTCGACGTGACGGTCTCGTTCCCCGAGCTGGCCGATATCGGAGGGTTCTTGGGCATGACCACCTGCGTCATCGACGGTGAGATCGTCGCACTGGGCGAGGACGGCCGACCGAGCTTCTCCAGGCTGCAGCAGCGCATGCACGTGTCGAACCAGCGGGAAGCAAAGCGAAGGGCGCTCTCGGACCCTGTCACGTTCGTGGCGTTCGATCTCTTGTACATCGACGGGCATTCGTTGCTGGGCAATGCGTACGACGAGCGACGAGACCGGCTCGAATCACTGCACCTCTCGGGTGAGACCTTCACGACGACAGACTCGTTCCGTGACGTCTCTGGCCAGGACATTCTCGACGCGACGGCGCAGAACGGGTTGGAGGGCGTCGTGGCCAAGCGACGCGCCTCGCCGTATCGGCCAGGTCGGCGCCATCCTGACTGGACGAAGGTCAAGAACTTCCGGACCCAGGAGGTAGTGGTCGGCGGTTGGACAGACGGACAAGGTGAGCGCCAGGACAGTCTCGGCGCACTCCTCCTCGGAATTCCCGACAGTGGTGGACTGCGCTACGCCGGCAAGGTGGGGACCGGCTTCAGCGCCAGCGCACGCAGCGACTTGCTCCACGAGCTCAAAGCCTTGGCGACGCCGGACAACCCGTTCGTCTCCGTACTGCCGGCCGCTGATGCCGGAAAGGCACATTTCGTTCGTCCCGAATTGGTGGGAGAGGTCGAATTCAGCGAGTGGACGGCCGCGGGCAGGTTGCGCCAACCCGCCTGGCGAGGTCTGCGCCCCGACAAGGCACCAAACGACGTCGTGGTCGAGTGATGGCCGCGTCCACACGGACGATGATTGAGGGCCGGGAGCTCTCCGTCTCCAATCTCGAGAAGGTGCTCTTCCCCCACAGCGGCTTCACCAAGGGCCAGCTGATCGACTACTACGTGCGCGTTGCTCCGGTGATGCTCCCGCACATTCGGGAGAGGCCGCTGACAATGAAACGATTCCCCGATGGCGTCGCGAGCAAGTTCTTCTTCGAGAAGCACATCCCGTCTCACGCTCCGGATTGGGTGCGCTCGGTCGACGTGTCTGCCAACGACGGCAAGGATGTCATCCCGTACGCGATGGTGAACGACATTCCTACTCTCGCCTGGGCGGCGAACCTCGGGACGATCGAGCTCCACGTACCGCTCTGGCATGTCGGGCGACACCGCAAGCTCCCTGCTCGCCCCGATTTCATGGTGTTCGACCTCGATCCAGGCGAGGGAACGTCGATTGTCGAGTGTTGCGAGGTGGCCGGGTACGTGACTGCCGAGCTCGCCCGGGGCGGAGTCGAGTCGTTCGCCAAGACGAGCGGGTCAAAAGGCCTGCAGTTGTATGCCGCCGTCGGGCCGAAAACGACGTGGGACAGCTCGCGGGACCGTAGCCATGAGATCGCCCGGAAACTGGAGGCCGACCACCCGGGCCTGGTGGTCTCCAACATGCGCAGATCACTACGCCGGGGGCGCGTCCTCATCGACTGGAGTCAGAACCACCCTGCCAAGACGACGGTCGCCGTCTACTCGGTCCGGGCGATGGCGACGCCGACGGTGTCCACACCCGTCAGCCCGGCCGAGGTGAGGCGCTGTGCTGCGAAGCGCGATCCTCAGCTGCTTCGTTTCGAGACCGATGACGTCTTGCGGCGCCTCGACAAGGGCGGCGATCTCTTCGCACCGCTCGGCTTGGACTGATCTGCAAGAGAACAACCTGTCTCTGCTGACCGCTCCATCCATTGGGGGAATCCACACCAACAGGGGAAAGGCTGTGGAGAACCACGGTCTGGTGCGTCTATCCGCGCGCGAAAGGGCGTCAACGCAACGATCAGTGAGATCGGACGCGCACTCCTGCAGAGTTCGCGTCGTCGAGAAGGCGGGGACGTCCGCCATCTTGGCGCACCGATGCGCGCACGCGCCGACATGAGGCGAACGTTCACCCGCGCGCGTCACGTCTCGCACGGAGCGATGGGCGTGCGCGGTCGGATAGCAGGGTCGGCACGGCAACCGGGGACGTCGGCCGCAGGTCCCTCGGGCACCAAACCCGAGGATCTCCTGGACCGAACGTCCTCCCGGTGCGCCGGCCCCCTGGCCAGGTTGGGCGCTTCCACACCCTTTGATTCCCGCTCGCGGGGATGGCAAACCCCGGGAACGGCTCACCGTGGTGATCAGCCTCGAAGGCGGGCGCGCAGACGGGCCACGACCTCGTCGACGACCCCGGAGGTGGAGGCCTCTCCCCCCAGATCGAAGGTCCGAACCCCGTCTGCCGCTGCGCCGAGTGTGGCCAGTCGGATGGCTGCGGCAGCCTCGGCCACGGCGGCGTCGCCGCGTGCCGCATGGTCGAGCACGGCGGCACAGGCGAGCAGCATCGCCATCGGATTGGCCACGTTCTTGCCCATGAGCGACGGCGCCGTCCCGTGCGGCGCCTCCGCCATGGCGACGACCGGGCGCAGCTCGTCATCGAGCGCCAGCAGCACGGATTCGGCCCCGGCGATGGAGCCGAACAGGGCCAGGACGAGATCCGACAGGCAGTCCCCGTCCCGATTCAACGCCGGGACCACGAGCGGGCTCGCATTCGACTCGGTGAGGAGCCCCGCATATGCAGCGTCGATCAGCGTGGGCCTGTACGGCACGTCGGGATAGCGCGTCGCCGCGGCGTCCATTTCCTCCTTCAACATCCCCTCGTAGACCGTGGAGACGGTCCACTTCGGACCTCCGTACACGCACGCGTCAATCTGTGACGCCGTTACGAACGAGAACTCCGCGACGGAACGGCACGTCGAACGATCGATTCGTTCCGTCCGCCACGCCTGCTCGGCCACGTTCCCCGGATCGCCCGTCCGGTGCTCCTCGGCCCCGTAGGCGTCGCCGACGGCCATGCGGACCACCACGATCGGGTGGACCACGGACGCCGGTGGGGCGACACCGGGTATGCGCCGGCCCGTCCGCACAATGACCGATCCGTTCACACCTTCACGCAAAATGCGATTGGGACTCCCGACGTCGCCCGTCGTCTCCGGAGTGATGGTGGCCGCCTTGAGACCCAGGCCTGTTTCGCACATGGCGGCGGCAGCCTGGCGGACGACCTCGTTGGCGGTGGTCCGCCGGTTCTCCAGAGACAGGTCGAACCGCACCAGGTCGACGGCGAACCCGAGCAGTCCCGGGTCCAGCACCCGCAGGGCCTCATCGAGCAATTCCTGGCCGGTCTCGTCACCGTCGCAGACGACGATCTGGCGGTCCGGTGACATGCGGTTCACAGTACCGGCGGCGGGTGCCGCCACACCCGCAGACGGGGTTCAGATCCAGGCGCTGCGCGTGGGGGGCATGCCGCTGCGACCCTCCGGCCCGGGGACGACACCCAACACCTGGTGGATGGAGATACCCCCGTCTTCGAACCCATTGGCCGACGCCGCCATGTACAGCAGCCAGACGCGAGCACGTCGCACCCCGACCTCGGACACGGCCGCCCCCCACTCCTGCTGGAGGTTCGCCACCCAGGCCTTCAGGGTCTTGGCGTAGTGCTCACGCAATGATTCGACGTCGCGCACCTCGAAGCCCGCCTGCTCCATCGACAGGACGACTCGGCCGACATCGATGAGCTCACCGTCGGGGAACACGTAGCGGCCGATGAAGGTCCGCGGGCCGATGCGCGAGCCGCCCACGCTCGAGATGGCGTGGTTGAGCAACCGGCCCTGTGGTTCGAGGAGCCTGCGCATGGTGCCGAAGTACTCCGCGCTCTTCGAGGACCCCACGTGCTCGAACATGCCGACCGATGCGATGCCGTCGAATGGACCGTCCCACACATCCCGGTAGTCCTGTAGGCGGATCTCGATCCGCTTCTCCAATCCGGCGGCGGCAACCCGATCGCGGCCCCACCGGGCCTGGGCCGGGCTGAGAGTGACCCCCACGACGCGGGCGCCGTAATGGCGGGCCGCATGGATCGCGAAGCTGCCCCATCCACAGCCGACATCGAGGATGCGCTGGTCGGTCCGGTCGGCGAGCCCGAGCTTGTGACAGATGAGGTCGTGTTTCGATTCCTGGGCGGCCTCCAGTGTCTCCACCCCGGGTGCGAAGCGTGCGCACGAATACGTCATGGCCGGACCGAGGACCATGGCGTAGAAGTCATTGCTCACGTCGTAATGGTGTTGCACAGCCTGCGCATCGCGACCGCGCGAATGCAGACGGCCCCGCGGTGCCGCCTCCTCGGGCGGCGGGGGCAGCGGCCTGCCGATAATCCCGAGACGACGTGCCGCCTGCAGCGCCTGCCAGGGCAACCGCGAGCCGACATGGATGCGTTCCGGAGACGCGCCATGCAACTCCTTCAGCAATTCGAAGATGTCGCCCTCGAAGGCCAGGTCGCCCATCACGAAGGCGCGAGCCAGGCCCAGCTCGCCGGGCGACCAGAGCAGCCGTTGCACCGCATCGGGTGAGCGGACCTGGAGTGTGTCTCCGTAGGTCGGCCCGAGGGAGGTCCCGTCCCAGAACTCGAAACGCACCGGGGGTGGGCCACCGAAGAAGTGGGCCAGGAGGGGGGCCACCGCCGCCGCCGCCCCGCCGCCGGGAACGGGTTCGTCGGTTGTTGCCTGCTGTTGGGGCCGCAATGGGCGCGGCCTGGAAAGAAGGTCCGATCGCATCACTGTCTCCTGATCAACGATCCGAATGCTATGCCGTGAATGGAAGACGTGCTTCCGGGAAAGGTACGCGTCAGAGGATCAGATGTCAGACGAGCGTACGGCCGAGACGCCCCCTGGAACGCCGGGTCAGCGCGCCCTGGGGGCGATGGAAAGTGCCGTTCGGCGCGCCCGTGCATCGACAGGCACCCCCCCACTGCCCCCTCCCCCGCTCTCGGGTGCCCAGGCCGCTGCGAGACGCGTCGAGGTCGCGCCTCCCCAGGAGGGACCGCGACCACCGGCTCCACTCGGGGAGGCGCGACCACCGTCTCCGCCTGGAGCGGTCGCGCGCGCGGCTCGCCCCGATCGCTGGTTGATCAGTGCGGTCACCGTGGTCGCCGTCCTCGTCGTCGCAGCCGCCATCGCGTTGATCGTGTCGTTGAGCGGCAGCTCGGCTCCGCCGTCCTCGACGGCCGCAGCCGGCCATCCCAGCACGGTGCCGCCGGCGAAGAGCCGCGGCAAGGCGGCGCCGGGCTCGACGTCGACGTCCACCACCACGCTGCCGGTTGCTCCGGGTGGCCCTCCGGTCATCTCGTCGCTCAGCCCCCCGAGTGGCGCAGCCGGACAGAGCATCGTGGTGGCAGGAGCCAACTTCCTCAGCACGAGCGGTCAGATCGTGGCCACGTTCAACGGCCAGGTGGCGCCGACGAGCTGCCCGACACAGAACACCTGCACGATCACCGTGCCGGCGTCGACGTCACCTTCGGTCCAGGTGGTGATCACGACCTCGGCCGGCACGTCCAATGCGGTGACGTTCACCTACGGCTAGGTGTCATTGCCACGGAGGTTGGTTACATGGTGGGCTCTGTGGAGTGAGCTCGGCGGAGGAGCTCGACCACCTCTTCGTCGGTGGTGGGCGAGAAGTCCTCGTACCATTCTCCCACTGCATAGAGCGGCTCGGGGGTGGCCACACTGAGCACGCCGTCGCACACCTCTCGGAGCGAGCGGAGTGCCGATTTCGGGGCGACCGGCACGGCGAGGACGATTCGTGACGCGCCGTGGGCACGGGCGACCTGGCAGGCGGCGCGGGCGGACGAGCCCGTCGCGATCCCGTCGTCCACGATCACGGCGCAGCGACCCTGCAGATCCAACCGGTGGCGGTCCTCCCGATAGCGCCGGGCCCGGCGCGCCAGCTCCACACGTTCCCGCTGCTCAACGGCCTCGATATCGACCCCACGGAGCGCCGGTGATCGCACGACGCCCTCGTTCTGCACCCGGACCCCGTCCTCGCCGATGGCCCCCATCGCCAGCTCGGGCTGGGACGGGACACCGAGCTTGCGGACGACGATGACATCGAGCGGTGCACCGAGGGCCCGCGCCACCTCGGCGGCCACGGGGACCCCGCCCCGGGGCAGCCCGAGCACCACCACGTCGGCGCCCCCGACGCCCGCACCCCGGACCAGGTCGGCCAGGTGACGACCGGCATCCACACGATCGCGGAACATGGCCTTCACCTCCCGGGGGACAGTCTTCCCCGTGACACGTCGGTCGTGCTCCACGAGGGAGACTGGCCACCATGAGCGACCGCGAGTGAGCGCCGGGCCCATCCTGGCGGCCGACGTCGGCGGCACACAGATGCGCGCCGCCCTCATGGACCAGCAGGGTCGAGTTCTAATGCGTCGATCCGTCCCCACCCCGTCGGAGGCCGATGTCCCCGCCTCCCTGATCGACCTCATCGCCACCGTGGCCGCGGCGCGCACCTACGGCGCGGCCTCGCATGCCGTCGTGGGCCTGCCGGGCGCGGTGGACTACGACGCCGGGCGGTTGCTGTGGGCGCCACACCTCCCGGAGCGCTGGCCCGAGCAGCTCTCGCGCCAGGAGCTGTCCGCCCGCCTCGGCCTGCCTGCGTACGTCGCCAACGACGCCGACCTGGCGGCCGTCGGCGAGGCCGCCTTCGGTGCCGGCGTGGGGACGACCGATGTCGCCTACCTGACCATCTCCACCGGGATCGGAGCCGGCGTGGTCCACCATGGTCGCCTGCTCTGCGGAGGACGCTCGCTGGGAGAGGTGGGGCACACCGTCATCGACTGGCGCGCCTGGCGGCAGGGGTCACCCTGCACCCTCGAGGAACTTGGATCGGGCAGCGGCCTGGCGCGCCAGGCGCGCGAGGCGGGGCTCGGGGCTCTCGACGCGCGTGAAGTCCAGGCGGCGGCCATGCGGGGTGAGGTCCGTGCGCTGGCCATCTGGCAGGGCGCCATCGCTGCCTGCGCGGTCGGCGTGTCCAACCTCGTGATGTCGTTCTACCCGAGCAGGGTCGTCGTCGGTGGCGGGCTCGGACGTGACCCGGAGTTCTTCGACCCGCTCCGCGACCTGGTGATGGGCCGGCCCGAACACCACCCCTCCGACCTGTCCATCGTCACGTCGGCCCTGGGTGACGACGCGGGGTTGGCCGGCGCGGTGGCCTGGGAGGCCGCCAGCGGGCACGTCTGAGGCCCCCGTCTTATCCAGCATTACGCCTGTTCCCATGCTGTGCCCAGCAAAAGGACTTTGTCCTCTGTAAGGTTCAAGAACTTGAAACAAAACTGCAACACAACCCGCCTCGGGCGGGTCGTGGAGCAAGGGCATCGCCCAAACGGGCGACCCGGACCAAAGGAGACAATGTGCGTTTCAGCAGAGCAGGCATGCTCGGGGGGCTCTCCCTCGCTATGTCGGCGACGCTGGCCGGTGTTGGAGGGGGCGCGGCTTCGGCCTCAATCCGAGCAACGACGCCGTCCAACGTCTCGACCAGCTCGTTCAACAACAGCTTCACCTTCATGAAGCAGTTCAAATCGCTGGCTGCGGCCGGCAAGGGGAAGGTCGCGGCGATCATGCCCGACACGGTGAGCTCGACTCGCTACGTCGAGTTCGACCAGCCGGACATCACCAAGGCGCTCACGACAGCGGGACTGAGCTCGTCGCAGTACGTGGTCCAGAACGCCCTCGGGAGCGACGCCACGCAGCTGACCGATGCCCAGACCGACATCTCCAACGGCGCAACCGTGCTGCTGATCGACCCGCTCGACTCGGGCGTCGGAACGCAGATTGAGAGCTATGCCAAGTCGCGTGGGGTCAAGGTCATCGACTACGACCGCCTGACCCTCGGCGGAAGCCGCTCCTACTACGTCAGCTTCAACAACGTGACGGTGGGCAAGGTCATGGGGCAAGGTCTGGTCAGCTGCGTCGCCGCCTGGCACGTGAAGAAGCCACAGGTCGTGGTGATGCACGGTGCCGTGACCGACAACAACGCGACACTGTTCGCCCAGGGCTACGACTCGGTGATCAACCCGTACTTCAAGAGCGGCAAGTGGACCGCGGTGGCCCACACCGCGGGCACGTGGGACCCGCCGACGGCCGAAACGGAGTTCCAGGCCGTCTACACCGCGCACCCGAACGTCAATGCGGCGTTGATCCCCAATGACGAGACGGGCGCACCGATCATCACCTACCTGCAGACCCAGCACCTCAAGGCCAAGACCTTCCCCACCACGGGCCAGGACGCGACACTGACGGGCCTGCAGAACGTGCTGTCGGGTTACCAGTGCGGCACGGTGTACAAGCCGATCTACCTGGAGGCGCAGGCCGCCGTCGCGCTGGCCCTGTACCTGCGGGACGGCAAGACACCGCCTACGTCCCTCGTGAACGGCAAGACACAGGACACGACGGCGAGTGTCAGCGTCCCCTCCGTCCTCGAGACGCCCGAGTGGGTGACCACGAAGAACATGAACGCCACCGTGATCAAGGACAACTTCGTGCCGGCCTCGCAGCTCTGCGCCGGCTCGTACTCCGCCGATTGCACGGCAGCAGGCATCACGCCGTAACGGTTATTGGCTCGGCAGGCCCGGCTGGGTAGTGTCGGGCCATCGAAAAGCTTCCAGACCGACCCCCCGTCCCGACTTGAGGCGGGGGGTCGGTCGCTGGGAGCTCCGTCTCGACCATCGCCACAGGGGGGCGCCGACATGACCGAGGGTGCGCCGCTCCTGGAGTTACGGGGCGTCAGCAAGGTGTTCGGCGCGGTCCGGGCGCTCAGCAGCGTCAACCTCAAGGTTCCGGCCGGGAAGGTCACCGCCCTGGCCGGCGACAACGGCGCCGGGAAGTCGGTGATGATCAAGACGATCTCGGGGCTGTGGGAGCCCACGGAAGGGCAGATCCTCTGGGAGGGCCAGCCGGCACATATCCACAGCCCGAACGATGCCGAGGCTCTGGGGATCACGACGATCTACCAGGACCTCGCTCTCTGCGACAACCTCGACATCGTCCAGAACATGTTCCTGGGGCACGAGGTGATGCGCCACGGACTTCTCGACGAGGTCTCCATGGAGCTCACCGCGCGCCAGACACTCGCCGGACTCCATGTCACGACGGTACGTTCCATACGCCAGCCGGTCGCCTCATTGTCCGGTGGGCAGCGCCAGTCCGTGGCGGTCGCCAAGGCGGTCATGTCGGCCGCCAAACTCGTCATCATGGACGAGCCCACGGCCGCACTTGGCGTGGCGCAGACCGAGATGGTCCTCGGGCTCATCAAACGGCTGTCGGAGCAGGGGACTGCGGTGATCGTGATTTCGCACAACCTCAACGACGTCTTCCAGGTCGCCGACATGGTCGCCGTGCTGTACCTGGGGCAGATGGTTGCCACCGGCCCTGCCTCCGAATTCGACCGGCAGGTCATCGTCGACTACATGACCACGGGTCAATCGTCGCGGACGGCGGTGTGATCGAGCGATGACGGACACGATCGACGACCCGGCGGCGCGAGGCGGAGATTCCGAGGGCCCACCGGCCGACGCCACCACTCCGGCCGACGCCGCCACTCCCGGTCGCGCGATCACGGGCGACGCTCTCGTCGTCCTGGCGCCCGATGTCCTGGCCGAGTCCCTCGGTGACTACCTGCGGGCCTGGTGGAAGCGCATCCGCAACGGTGAGAGCGGTGCGCTCCCGATCATCGTCGGCCTGATCGTCATCTGCATCTTCTTCCAGATCCAGTCCCACGTCTTTCTCTCCTCCGGCAACATCGTCAACCTGCTGGTGCAGTCGACGTTCTTCATCCTGTTGGGCATGGGCGAGCTCTATGCCCTCCTGATGGGAGACATCGACCTGTCGGTCGGATTCGTCGGGGCGGTGGGAGCGACCATCACCATCGGCTTGATCTCGCCGCCGTACAACTGGCCCTGGTGGGCGGGCGTCATCGTGGGCATGCTGGCGGCCGGCGCCATCGGGCTGCTCCAGGGCACTTTGATCACCAGGCTGAAGATCCCGTCCTTTGTCGTCACCCTGGCCGGGCTTCTCGGTTGGGAGGGCGTGCTCATCTTCCTGTTCGACTTCGACAAGGGATCGACCGGCGGCGTGCTCCGCGTCTCCAACGACGTCGTCTACAACCTGGTCAACGGGAACATGACGGTCTGGGCCGGCTGGGTGCTCATGATCCTCCTCGTGGCCGCGTTCGCGCTCATGACGCTGGTGCGGGCGGCGAACCGCCGCAAGCACGGCCTCAGCGCGCCACCACTCAGCGTGACTATCTTCACCATCGTCGGCGTCGCCATCGCGGGTGCCGCTCTCGTCTACATCTGCAACCTCAACCGCGGAGCCCTGACGACACTGCAGGGCGTGCCCTTCGTGATCCCGTTCGTGATCGTGATCCTGTTCCTGCAGACTGCCCTGCTCGGACGGACGAAGCTCGGCCGGTACATCTATGCCATCGGGGCCAGCCCCGAAGCAGCCCGTCGAGCGGGTATCAACGTCAACCTCGTCCGTACCGTGGCGTTCGGCCTGTGCAGCTTCGTGTCGGGTCTGGCGGCGCTGGTGTACGCGTCACGCCTCGGTTCGATCTCCGTCGGCTTCGACGGAGGCACCTACGTGCTCTTCGCCGTGGCCGCGGCCGTCATCGGTGGCGCCAGCCTCGCAGGCGGGTACGGCAAGGCGATCCACCCCGTGCTGGGCGGACTCGTCATCGCCGCCCTCACCAATGGGCTCGACCTCCTCAACATCAGCACCGCCGGGACCGATGTCGCGACCGCCGTCGTGCTCATTGTCGCCGTCGCCGTCGACGCGACGCTCCGCCGCCGCGGCCGCACGGCCACGTTCTGACGCCGAGGCCGAGCACGGTGACTCGCGCTTCATGAGGCGGGCCTCGGGCGCACGTCACGGGATCACCGCAGCGGTTGTGATCCTGCTCGCTTTCGTCGCGGGCAGATCCGCGCTCGCCACCGCAGCCACGACCGCGACAACGACAACGACCACGACAACGACTTCGCCCACGGCCGGCGCGCAGTCGTGGACCGTCTACCACGGCGATGCCGAGGGAAGCGGGGTGGCCCCGTCGGTCGCATCGGTGAACGTTTCCTCCCCCGCCTGGACGTCTCCCGGCCTCGACGGCCAGCTCTACGGTGAACCGCTCGTCTCGGACGGCCGGGTCTACGTGGCGACCGAGAACGACACGGTGTACGCCCTCTCGGCCACTACGGGTGCGGTGCTGTGGGCCACTCACCTGGGCACGCCGGTGCCGTCGGGAGCGCTTCCGTGCGGCGACATCTCCCCCACCGTCGGCATCACCGGCACGCCCGTCATCGACGAGACGCGTGGAGAGATCTTCGTGGTGGCGGACGAACTGGTCGATGGCAAGCCGGCGCACCAGCTGGTCGGGCTGAGCACGGCCACTGGGAAGACCGAGTTGAACCAGAATGTGGATCCGGCAGGCTCCACACCTGCCGCACTTCTTCAGCGCACCGGTCTGACGCTCGACTCCGGGCATGTCGTCTTCGGATACGGCGGGAACTACGGGGACTGCTCGACCTACCACGGGTGGGTCATGGCGGTGCCCGAGGGGGGCGGATCAGCCGCGGCGTTCGCGGTGGACTCGGCCGCAGGCGAGAGCCAGGGCGCGATCTGGATGGGCGGAGCGGCGCCGGTGATCGACGCCGGCGGCAACATCTGGGTGACAGCGGGCAATGGCTCGGTGTATTCGTCGAGCCACCCCTACGACGACAGCGACTCGCTGCTGGAGCTCTCGCCTTCCCTCGCACTCGAGCAGTACTTCGCGCCGTCCTCGTGGCCCTCCGACAACGCGCACGACCTCGACATGTCGACGGCGGCCGCGTTGCTCGGCGACGGCCAGGTGGTGGCCGCCGGCAAGGCGCGCATTGTCTACCTTCTCAACGGGTCGAGCCTGGGTGGCATCGGGGGCCAGCAGGCCACGCTCGGCGACGCCTGCGGCAGCGACATCGACGGTGGCGTCGCCGTCGTGGCCACGACCGTCTATCTGCCCTGCCTGAGCGGGCCCATCGCCGTGCGGGCCACGGACTCCCCCGCCGGACTCCGCCTGCTCTGGAGCTCATCGGTCGGTGGCGGGCCGCCCATCGTCGCCGGAGGACTCGTCTGGACCATCGGCTCGGACGGCGTCCTCTACGGCCTCAAGCCGACGTCCGGCGCTGTCCAGGAGCAGGCGACCATCGGGGCCCCCGCGAACCACTTCCCCACCCCGTCGGTCGGTGCTGGTCTCCTGCTGGCCTCTTCGGCGGAACGCGTCGTGGCCTTCCGGGCCGCGTCGTCGGCTCCCGCACGCGCTCGCACGACGACCACCGCATCGGCACCGTCGACGACAGTGCCATCGACGACGGTGCCGACAACGGTGCCGGCGGCGCACCCCGGGGGGACGAGCCCTTGGATCATCGTGGCCGCCGTCGTCGGCGGCATCGCCGTCCTCGGTGTGCTGACCTGGCTGATCCGGCGCCGTCGGGGCCGTCGGGGCCGGGACGGCTCCTGACGTGGTCAGCGAGCGGAGAGCACGATCTCGAGCACCGTGCCCACCCCGGCCACGACCAGTGAGATGGACACGATGACGGCCATCACCTGCATGAGGGGCCGGTGGATCGGCTCCCAGTCGCCGACGTCGGCGAACTGGTCGAGCACGGTGCCATCGGCGTCAGCCCACGCCGCTTCCTCAGGAGGCCGGTCGTCGAGCGGTCGCGGCTCGCGGGTCGCGACATAGCCGAGGAACGGGCCCAGGCCCTCGGGGAAGTGGGGCTGGGGCGGTACCGGGACGTGGCCCTGCATCGGCCTGCAGGTTAGCCCTGCCCTGCCTCTGACGCCGCCAGGAGCCGACGGTCTACCCTCTCGGCTCATGGACCAGCCCCAGCAGATCGGCTTCACCGCGGCCGAGTCGACCCCCCGCTTCCCCCACGAGGCCAGGCCGCCAAAGGGCGCGCCCAATGTCGTCGCCATCGTGCTGGACGACACCGGCTTCGGCCACCTCGGTGCCTTCGGCTCGGACATCGGAACGCCGCACCTCGACGGCCTGGCGGCGGCTGGAGCACCGTTCAACCGGTTCCACGTCACCTCCCTGTGCTCCCCGACCCGGGCATCGTTCTTCACCGGGCGCAACCACCACGCGGTGGGGATGGGCTTCCTGGCCGATATCCCGCTGGCCTTCCCGGGCTACGACGCCCGCCTCCCCAAGACGGCCGCGACGCTCCCCCGCCTGCTGCGTGACGCCGGGTACTCGACGATGGCCGTCGGCAAGTGGCATCTCACTCCCCGCTGGCAGCGCTCGGCCGCCGGGCCCTTCGACACCTGGCCGCTCGGCCTCGGGTTCGAGCGGTACTACGGGTTCCTGCAGGGCGACACCAACCACTGGACCCCGAACCTGGTGTGCGACAACCACTACGTCGAGCCCCCTCGCCGGCCCGAGGAGGGGTACCACCTGAGCGAGGACCTGGCCGATCAGGCGGTCCGCATGGTGCAGGACCAGCAGCAGGGCGCGCCCGGGAAACCCTTCTTCCTTTACTTCGCGCTCGGCGCCATGCACGCCCCCCACCACGTGGCCCCCGAGTGGGTGGACCCCTACCGGGGCCTGTTCGACAAGGGATGGGACGCCTGGCGCGCCGAGCTGTTCGCTCGTCAGTGCGCATCGGGCATCGTCCCCGAAGGCACCGTGCTGACCCAACGACCCGAGTGGGTGCAGGCCTGGGATGAGCTCTCTGGCGAGGAGCGCCGCATGCTGGCGCGCCAGCAGGAGGTCTTCGCCGGCTTCCTGACCCACACCGATGCGCAGATCGGCCGCGTCCTCTCGTCGCTCGAGAGCCTCGGGGCACTCGACAACACGCTGGTCATGGTCTTCTCCGACAACGGCGCCAGCGCGGAGGGGGGCAAGGCGGGCAGCGTCAACGAGCACCGGTTCACCGCGCACGTGCGCGAGTCCATGGAAGAGAACCTCGCCCACTACGACGACTGGGGTGGCTTCACGACCTACAACCACTATTCGTGGGCGTGGGCCTGGGCGGGCAACACACCGCACAAGCTCTGGAAGCGCTACACCTGGCTGGGCGGGACCCGAACGCCCCTCATTGTGCACTGGCCGGGACGGATCGCCCGCCCCGGCACCGTGCGCGCCCAGTTCGCCCACGTGATCGATCTCATGCCGACGATCATCGCCGCCGCCGGCCTCGCCATTCCGGACGAGGTCGACGGCCTGGCCCAGCAACCGGTCGACGGCGTGAGCCTCCTTTCCACACTGGAGGACCCGGCCACCCCTGAACTCCATCCCACGCAGTACTTCGAGATGATGGGCTCGCGCTCCATCTACCACGAGGGGTGGAAAGCGACGACCAACCACATCAGCTCCGGCATCCTCGACGAGGAGGAGCTCGCCGCCGGCAGCCGCAACTTCGACGAGGACCGCTGGGAGCTCTTCGACCTCTCGGTGGACTTCTCGGAGGCGACAGACCGCGCCGGCGACGCGCCGGAACGGCTGCAACGAATGCGCGACCTGTGGGACGCCGAGGCACATCGCAACAACGTCCTCCCCATCTCCGACGGGTTGGTCGACCGCTTCGGGGGGTTCATCCCCCCGGTCTGGCCCGCCGGCAACGCGCGCGGATTCCGCCCCGGCGGTGGTCCCGTCGCCGACGAGTCGATCCCGCTCCTCTGGGGAGGCTTCGACATCACGGCCGACATCGACACCGAACGCGACGCCGCCGACGGGGTCGTCTTCGCCCTCGGCGACTGGTTCGGAGGTTACGCCCTCTACCTGGTCGGTGGCCGGGCCCACTTCACCTTCGCCAGGGCCGCCGACGCCCTCGAGCTGGCGATGCGGTCGGTCCTCGGCGCCGGCCACCACGCCCTCACGATCTCGTATGCGGTCGGTGCGGGCGGCGCGGCGGGGCGGATGATCCTGGTGGTCGACGGCGAACAGGTCGACGAGATCTCCGTCGAGGGCATGCTGCCCCTCGCCGTCCAGCACGGCGGGGCGGGGCTGCGCCTCGGCTGCGACAGCGGCTTCCCGGTGTCGACGCGCTATGCGCCGCCTGCCCCCTTCGGTGGAACGGTGCACGAAGTGCGGGTGGACACACCGGGCACGCTGCGGCCCGACCCGGCCGACGAGGTGCGCGCCGCGCTCCACGCCGACTGATCGGCGGAGGCGTGCAGGCCTCCCACTTCTCGCTCAGTCCTCCTGCGGCAACCCCGCCCGCTTGCTGAGCTCCCCGATGCTCCACGACCCGGGAGCGGCACCCTCGGCGGCGGCCCGGGAGGCCAGGCGCTGGAGCAGCGCGTTCACGGGCGTCGGCACGCCGTGCAGGGCACCCTCGAGAGCGATCTCGCCGTTCAGGAAGTCGGCCTCGATCGACCCCGCCCCGCGGGCCAGGCTCTGCCAGCTGGAGCCCCCCTGCCACTCCCCCGACGAGGTGGCCGCGATCTGGATGAAGTCGCCACGCCGCTCCCGATCCTCCTCGGAGCTGGCCACGTCGATGCCCGCCGCCGCCAGTGCCTCCTTGCCCTCGCGCTGGGCCTCACGCGCCAGCGCGCTGAACCGGCCCTCGGGCCCGGCCAGTGCTTCCACCGCGTTGGCGAGGTTCATGAGCAGCTTGCGGTACTTCCACCGCATGATGTCGGGGCGCGCCACGGACTGGAAGGGCGTCGTCGCGATGGCGTCGGCGATCGCCCGGCCCCGGTCGTCGAGGCCCGACGGAAAGCGCCCGATGTCGAGGAGCCCCGACACCGGGGCCGAGTGCAGCTGCACGACACCGGGCCGCAGCTGGGAAGCGGGGCACATGACGCAGATGCCATAGACGTTCGGAAAGTGGCGCAGGACGCGCCGCTCGTTCTCCACTCCGTTCTGCAGGCAGACCACCGGCGCGGCCGGGGGTGCCACGACGAGCTGCTCGAGTGCATGGTCGGTGCCCTGGCCCTTCACGGCAAGCAACACCACCGGGTCACCGTCGGCGTCACCCTCCCACGACACCTGCGCGGGATCTTCGACGACGGGAATCGGTAGCGTGGCCGACTCGTCGGGTGCCTCGAGCACCAGGCCTGACCGCAGGGCGCGACCGTGTTCACCCCGTGCGACGAGAGTGACGTCGAACCCGCTCTGGAACAAGCGGGCGCCCACCGACCCGCCGATGGCACCGGCCCCCACGACGACGAAGCGCATGGGACCCACACTACGACGTGCCACACTTTCTCCATGGCGTCGTTGAACCCGATGGAGCGCGCGCGACCGCGCTGGGCGGCTCTGTTGCCGCTGTCCCGCTACGCCTCGTCGGCGGCCTCGCCGCGCCGGCCCGCGGCGACATGGCGCGCAACGTGCGGCGCGCCATCGGCATCAGGGACGAGCAACCGGCACCGATCGCCTTCGACCCCGACGAGGCCTATCTCCCGCCCGACGGTGTGGCCCGCCGTGTTCATGCCGACCTTCCCACCATGCTGATCGGCGGCGTCGAGCGCGCTGTTGCTCCAGACGCTGCACCCGCTCGCCATGGCGGGAGTGGCGGAGCACTCCAGTTACCAGGAGGACCCTCTGGGCCGGCTGCGCCGGACCGCGTCCTTCGTCGGCACGACCACGTTCGGCACCGTGGCCCAGGCGGAGGCCGCCATCGCCCAGGTCCGACGCGTGCACCGCCGTGTGAAGGGTGTCGCGCCCGACGGTCGGCCCTACTCGGCCGACGACCCCGAGCTCGTCACCTTCATTCACGTCGCCGAGGTCGCCAGTTTCCTGACCTCGTCGCAGCGCTACGGAAGCCGGCCGCTGACGCCCCCGGAGTGCGACGAGTACTACGAGCAGGTCGCCCCGGTAGCGCTGGCCCTGGGGGCGAACTGGGCCCCCCGCTCCGCCGCCGAGGTGGAGAGCTACCTGCTGCGCATCCGTCCCGATCTCTATGCCGGGCCGCAGGCGAGGGCGGCCCGGGACTGGCTGCTGCGCGGCGTGGCCCGGCGGCCGGGCGAGAGGGCCGTCTACTCCCTCGTCGTCGCCGCCGCCGTCGGCGTGCTGCCCGGCTGGGCCCGCCGGGAGCTCGGGCTCTCCGTCGCCGGCCCGCTCGACCTCGTCGTCGACACGGCGGCGGTCACCCCACTCGCACGCGGGCTGGCCACCGCGCTGCGCTGGGTCGTCACGCCGCCCGGATGACCGACTCAGGTGGCGAGCGAGAGCCCGCCGTCGATCACCACGACCTGGCCGGTCACATACGCGGCGCGTGCGAGCGACACGATCACCTCGGCGACGTCCTCGGGTTGGCCGGAGCGCTTGAGGGGGGTCACCTGGGTGACCACCTCGCGCACGACATCCCAGTCAGCCGTCCAGGGCGTGTCGACCAGTCCGGGCGCCACGGCGTTGACGCGCACCTCGGGTCCGACCACCTTGGCCAGCAGCAGGGTCATGTGATTGAGGGCCGCCTTGCTGGCGGCGTACGGGATGGAGGACCCGGTTGGCCGCACGCCCGCCACCGAAGCCACGTTGACCACCGAGCCGCGGGCGTCGCGCAGCGCAGGCATGGCGGCCACCGTCATGGCCCACGTCCCGAAGACATTGACCTCGAAGATGCGCCGCCACACGTCGATCGACGCCGCCGCGAGGTCGTGGTGGGGAATCACGGCGGTGGTCCCGGCATTGTTCACGAGCGTGTCGAGCCGGCCCCACCGCTCCAACGCGGCGGCCACCACGCGGTCGGGGACATCCGGCTCGGTGATGTCGCCCTGCACGTAGTGCGCGTCGGGTAGCGACGCCGCGACGGCCACGCCCTCCTCGACCGAGCGCGCCGAGTTGACGAGGACAGCGGCTCCCTCGGCTGCGAAGGCCCGCGCCGTGGCGGCACCGATACCGCTGGAAGAACCCGTCACGGCGACGACCTGGCCCTGGAGTGAACCCCCGCTCACCACGGTGCCGTCACTGCGGCTCGATCCCCCAGCGCGCCGTCCACTCCCGCCCGGGTTCCAGCGCGATCACGTCGTCGCCGGTGCGGAACGCATTGGGGGGGCAGGTCATCGGCTCAATGGCGACGGCGTGCCGGCGGCGCTGCACCTCGCCCAGCGTGTCACCCGTGTACACCATGAGGTAGGGAAAGCCGGTGTCCACCCACAGGGCGGCTCCGCCCGCACCACCCGGCGCCTCCAGGCTCGCCCGGGCCACGCCGCCCGCGTCGCGCTCCAACGTGGTGTAGGCCGTGTCGAGCACCACCGGTCCCAAAAAACGCGCCGTGGTGAAGTCCCGGTCGGTGCCCTCGACCGGTGTCAGCGTCCCCGTGGGGAGTCCACGGTCGTCCGTATCGAGCGTGTGGCGTGCCGGTACGTGCAGGATCGCACCGTCGACGGTCCCTGTTCCGGCGTGCAGGTACGGGTGGAAGCCGAGACCGAAGGGGATCGGACCCTGCTCCAGCGATTGCGCCCGGGTGGTGACGGTCAGGCCCTCCCGGCCCACGTGGTACTCGATCTCGAGGAGGAGCGAGAACGGGTAGCCGGGCGAGGGGTGGAGCTGCAGCCGGAGGGAGAGCTGGTTCTGATGCCGGGTCTGGAGCGTCCAGGGCATCCAGCGCACGAGGCCGTGGATGGCGTTGCGGCGCTCCGGCTCGTCCAACGCGGCCTGGGCCCGGACGCCGTTGTACTCGTAGCGGCCGTCGGCCAGGCGGTTGGGCCAGGGGGCGAGGACCTGACCCCGGCCCGAATGGGACCACTCGTCGGTCCCGAAGCCGTCGAGGACCGTGGTCGGACCGACCGAGTAGGTCCGGAGGGTGGCGCCCACCTCGCAGACGACGACCTCCTGGCGCCCGTGCCCGATGCGCCACTGCTGCCCGGTGGGCGAGGCGATGGAGATCCTGGGCGAGGGGGCGGGCATTGCGAGTGAATTGAAGCAGACCAGGGCCCCGGGGTGGGTGAGGGGCTCCGAGGTCCCACGTGACGTCCCGATGACAGGGAACCGAACGGGGGATGGTCCGGCCCGGGGCCCCCGGACTGCGGGCGGTAGGGTGAGCGCACCGTGAGAATTCTCGTCACCAACGACGACGGTGTGAGCGCCCCCGGGCTGGCGGCGCTCACGAGAGCCCTGGTCTCTTGGACCGGGCGGGCGGGCGCCGATGCGGCCCACGAGATCGTGGTGGTGGCGCCCAGTTCCAACTACAGCGGCGCCGGCGCGGCGGTCGGCTCGGTGACCGACCACACCACCATCCCCTACCAGCGCGCCTACGTCGAGGGCGCAGAGGCGGTGGAGGCCTACGGCCTTGATGCCTCCCCCGCGCTCTCGGTCATCGCCGGCGCCCTCGGGGCCGTCGGGCCCAAACCCGACCTCGTGCTCTCCGGCATCAACGACGGCGTCAACGTGGGGCGCTCCGTACTCCACTCCGGGACGGTCGGCGCCGCACTGACCGCCAGCCAGCTCGGGATCAGCGCCTTGGCCGTCTCGCTGCGCGTCGGCGACGGGCCTCACCCGTGGGAATCAGCGGCCGAACTGGCCGTCGCCCTCATCCCGCTGCTTGTCGCCGCGCCGGTGCGCACGGTCCTCAACCTGAACGTGCCCCACCTCCCCCTGGCCGAGGTTCGGGGCCTGCGCTGGGCCCGGGTGAGCGGCGCCGGCCTGATCAAGTCCGCACGGGGCGCCGGGACGTGGGTGGCGCCCAACGTCGAGGAGAGAGAGGGGCCGGCTGCGGCCGAGGCGGCGCGCGCCGTCATGGAGGGCGAACCCGACGAGAAGGGCGAGATCGTGCTGACCGTCGGATCCCCCTTCCCCCACTCGGGCGACCTCGGTCTGGCCGATTCCGGCGCCGAGGACGCCACCCTCGTGGCCCAGGGCTACGCCGCCCTCACCGCGCTCCGCGGTCCCCGGGCCGAGGAGGACGAGCGAGCTGCTGGCCGGACTCGACCGCGGCCTCGGCGCCGCGCTCGCGGACTTCGACTTCAGCGCCTGAGACGAGGCGGATCGCCCGCCGGGGCGGCGTCAGTCGTCGTCTCCCGGGGGCCGCCGGCGCTTCTTGATCTCGGAGCGGCGCCGCTTGGCGTCGACCCGCCGCACCTGGGAGCCCTTCGTGGGCCGCGTCGGGGCGCGGGCCGGTTGGACGCGCAGGCCGGCGTCCACCTTGGTGGCCAGGCGCTGCAGCGCCAGCTCACGGTTGCGCGCCTGTGAGCGCGACTCCGACGCGCTGGCCCGGACGACGGGTCCCACCCGTTCGAGCAGGCGCGCCCGCTGGCGCGGGCCGAGCGTCTGGGAGGCCCCGACGTCGAACTGCACCTCCACCCGGCTGAGGGTGCGGTTGGCGTGCTGCCCACCGGGGCCACCCGAGGTCGTGGCCCGCCAGGAGATCTCCGAGAGCGGGAGGTCCAGTCCCCGGTGCACGTGCAGGGTGTCGTCTCCGGCCACCCGACGAGCGTACGAGCACCCGGGTACGCTCCGGAGCCATGGACTACCGACACCTTGGACGCTCGGGCATGCTCGTCTCCGCCCTCTCGTACGGCAACTGGATCACCCATGGCAGCCAGATCGAGGAGGATGCGGCGGCGGCGTGCGTCAAGGCGGCGCTGGAATCGGGCATCACGACCTTCGACACGGCCGACGTCTACGCCATCGGCGCCGCAGAAGCCGTGCTGGGTCGGGCGCTCAAGCACGTGCGGCGCGAGTCCGTCGAGATCTTCACGAAGGTCTACTGGCCGACCGGCCCCAATCCCAACGACCGCGGGCTGTCGCGCAAGCACATCATGGAGTCG
This sequence comes from uncultured Acidimicrobiaceae bacterium, assembly GCA_963721585.1. Classification (GTDB taxonomy): domain Bacteria; phylum Actinomycetota; class Acidimicrobiia; order Acidimicrobiales; family RAAP-2; genus Bog-473. The sequence goes on from CAVRJN010000008.1 coordinate 364,682, forward strand.
CTGCACTCGTCGCTCGAGCGGCTGCAGACCGACCACGTCGACCTCCTCCAGGCGCACCGCTACGACTACGAGGCGCCGCTGGAGGAGACACTGCGGGCCTTCGACGACCTGGTGCGCCAGGGCAAAGTCCACTACATCGGCGTCTCCGAGTGGACGGCCGAGCAGATTCAGGATGCGTTGCGGCTGGCCGACGAAATGGGATTCGACCGCATTGTGTCCAACCAGCCGCAGTACTCCCTGATCTGGCGCGTGATCGAGGCCGAAGTGGTCCCTCTGTCCCAGAAGGAGGGGGTGGGCCAGATCGTCTGGTCGCCCCTCGCCCAAGGCATCCTCACCGGCAAGTACCTCCCCGGCCAGTCCGGCCCTCCCGCAGGCTCGCGGGCCACCGGCCCCGAGGGCGGCGAAATGAGCTGGCTGCTGCGCGACGAGGTGCTCGAGCCCGTCCAGGCCTACGCCGCGCTGTGCCGCGAGGCGGGCTACACCCCGGCGTCCGTGGCCCTGGCCTGGGTGCTGCGCAACGAGAACGTGAGCAGTGCGATCGTCGGCGCCAGCCGGCCCGAGCAGATCGCCGAGAACGTCAAGGCGCTCGACGTCGTGCTCGAACCCGACTTCGTGGCGGCCATTGAGAAGGTGCTCGAGCCCACCACGCTCTTCGACCCGGGCTTCACGCTCAGCCCCGCCACCCGCCCCTGAGGCGGGACGGCCTGCAGACCGGGAGGCTCAGCCAGGAGCGTCGAAGCGCGACGTGAACGACCGCACCTGCATGGTGCTGTGGATGCGGTGTTCCTCGAAGACCCGGGTATACCCCGTGTGTGCGATGCGCCAGCCCTCGGGCGTCAGGCGGTAGCGGTCCCTGTAGAAGGCGGTCCCGCCGATTTCGAGGTCGGCGGCCGGGACGATGACGCGGTCCTGGAGGTACCAGGTCCCCTCGGCCTCGGTCGCCGAGAGGAAGGTGATCTCGGGGTGATGGCCATGATGCTCGGTCACCATGCCGGTGTCGCCCAGGACGGCACTGAGCCAGGTGACGACGGCAGTGCGGCCCTCGAGCACGGTCTTGCCGTCCTCGTAGGAGGCGGTCACCTCCTCGGTCAGCAGCGCGCCGAGGTCCTCGAACTGCTTCAGGTCCAGCGTCCGGAAGTAGGCGTACTTCAACCGGCGTATGGCCTCGAGCTCGGCCGCGGTGTCCACGGGTGCACCCCTTTCGATCTGGCCCGCGAAGGCCGCGGCCAGGGTACTTTCCCGGGGAGTTGGCGGGTGGACCGATTCGGGACCACCATTCGGGGTGTGCCGAGAAGACGCCAGCGCATCGCCGCGTACGGCGTCTGCCTCGACGGCGAGGGGAGGATCCTCCTGGCGCGGGCCTCGCCCGCCATCACCCTGCAGGGGCGCTGGTTCCTGCCGGGGGGCGGGGTGGACCACGGGGAAAGCCCGACCGACTCCCTCACGAGAGAGATAGAGGAGGAGTCCGGTCTGACGGTCACCGTAGGTCCCCTGCTCGACGTGCTCTCGGACGTGCGCACGATCCCCGACGGCACCAGCCTGCACACGGTGCGCATCATCTACCGGGTGGGATCCTGGTCGGGAACGCTCCGGCCCGAGGTCGGCGGCACGACCGACGCCGTGGGGTGGTTCACTCCCGAGGAGGTACGCGCCATGCCGCTCGCCCACTACGTCCAGATCGTCGTGGACCGCCTCCTGTGACCGGGACCGGGACCGGGATCGACGAGCGGCTGCACCATGTGGTCATCATCGGGAGCGGCTTCGGCGGGCTGTTCGCCGCCCGCGCCCTGAAGCGGGCCGAGGTGCGGATCACCCTCGTCGACCGGACCAACCACCATCTCTTCCAGCCCCTGCTGTACCAGGTGGCCACCGGGATCCTCTCGGAGGGCCAGATCGCGCCCCCCATCCGCGACGTCCTGCGGAATTACCCGGCGCTGCGCACCATTCTCGGCGAGGTGGAGCACGTCGACGTCGAGTCCCGCCAGGTGCACGTCGACGAATTCGGCAAACCGCTCACCATCGGCTACGACAGCCTGATCGTCGCCGGCGGCGCGTCGAGCTCCTACTTCGGGCACGACGAATTCCAGGCCGTCTCGTGCGGCATGAAGTCGCTCGACGACGCCTTGGCCCTGCGGGGCGACATCTTCGGCTCCTTCGAGCTCGCCGAAGCCGAGAGGGACCCGGAGAAGCGCCGGCGTCTCATGACGTTCGTCGTGGTGGGAGGCGGGCCGACCGGCGTGGAGATCTCGGGCCAGCTGCGCGAGCTCTCCCGGCGGGCACTGCGGCGCAACTACCGCACCATCGATCCGGTTGACACCCGCGTCGTGCTGGTGGAGGGCCAGGACCAGCTCGTCGGATCCATGGGGAACTACCTGTCGCGCATGACGCAGCGCGATCTCACCCGCATGGGCGTCGAGATCCACCTCGGCGCGACGGTGACGGACATGGACGACGACGGCGTCGTGATCACCAAGAAGGACGGCAGCACGGAGCGGATACCCGCCGCCACCAAGGTGTGGGCGGCCGGCATGCGGGCGGCCGGCCTGGGGCCCATCCTGGCCGGGGCCGCCGGGGCGGAGACGGACAAGTCCGGTCGGGTCAGGGTCAACCCCGACTGCTCACTGCCGGGGCACCCCGAGGTGTTCGTCGTGGGCGACCTGATGGCGCTGGGCGACCTGCCCTACGTGGCCGAGATGGCCATGCAGTCGGGTGCCCACGCCGCCCACTCCATCGTGCGGCGCCTGGACGGCAAGCCGACCGAGCCCTTCCGCTACCGCGACCTCGGCACGGTCGCCGTGATCTCGCGCTTCACCGCCGTGGCCCAGATCGGCCCGATCAAGGTCGGTGGCTTCATCGGCTGGCTGATATGGCTCGTCGTGCACATCACCTTCCTCACGGGCTTCAAGAACAGGTTCGGCGCGCTCACTCGCTGGGCGGTGAGCTTCGTGGGGCACGGCCGTTACGAACGGGCGCTGACCGGGCGCTGGGTGGCCCGGACCAAGCGACCCGCCCAACCTGCCTAGGGTTCAGCCCGGAACCGACGACCAGGGGGGTCGACCCATGCCCATCAACGTCACGCCCAACGAAGGGCTCAGCGACCACATCAACGACATCCGCCTGCGAACGGCGCGCATCGTCAACGAGAAGATCCTGCCCAACGAGTCCCTCCTGTGGCACGCCCGCGGCAGCGACGTCAGCGAGGCCGAGCGGGCCGAGGCCAGGGCCCTGCGCAGCGACATCCAGGCCAAGGTGAAGGCCGAGGGGCTGTGGGCGCCCCACCTGCCCCCCGAATACGGCGGCATGGGCATCGACTTCATGGCGCACGCCTACATGAACGAGATCCTCGCCTACGCCGTCGGCGCGGCGTCGCTGTTCGGCGTCGTGGCACCGAACTCGGGCAACCAGACGATCCTGGTCAAGTACGGCACCGAGGAGCAGAAGCAGAAGTGGCTCCTCCCCCTCATCGAGGGGACCATGCAGTCGGGCTTCTCCATGACCGAGCCCGAGAACGCCGGATCGGACCCGCGCTCCATTCAGACGACGGCCATCCGCGAGGGGGACGAGTGGGTGATCGACGGGCACAAGTGGTTCACCTCCAACGGGCTGGCGGCGGACTTCTTCATCGTCATGTGCCGGGCGAAGGAGTCCAAGGACGACGAGGGGCCGGGACGGATGGTGCAGATCATCGTGCCGACCTCCACCCCCGGCGTCGATCATTGAGCGCGGCATCGGGATCTGGGGCAGTTCGAAGTCGGATCACTGCGAGGTGCGCTACGACCGGGTCCGTGTCCCGTACGAGAACCTCCTGGGCCAGGTCGGCGACGGGCACCGGGCGGCGCAGGACCGCCTGGGGGCGGGTCGCATCTTCCACTGCATGAACTCGGTGGGCCAGATGTGGCGCGCCTTCGACCTCATGATCGAGCGCCTGCTGACCCGCGAGGTGCACGGCGGGCTCCTCAAGGACAAGCAGTTCATGCAGGGCTTCGTGGCCGACAGCTACATGGACCTGCAGGCCGCACGGCTGATGACGATCCACGCCGCCGAGAAGGTCGACAAGGGCGACCCCCAGGCCCGTACCGAGATCAGCTCCATCAAGGTCTTCGTGCCGGCGGCCTACAGCAGAGTCGTCGACCGGGCCATCCAGGTCTGGGGTGCCGCCGGGGTGACCAGCGACCTCCCGCTGGCCCAGATGTACCTCGCCGCCCGCACGCTCCGCCTGGCCGACGGTCCCGACGAGGTGCACCGCATCCTCATCGCCAAGAACGTCCTGCACCACTACGAGAAGGGCGAGAGCTGGGACTTCGCCGGGTGACGACCGCGCCGTGACGTGGCAGCCCGGACCGGCGGTCTCCGTCTTCGCCGCCGGACTCTTCGAGGGCACCGTCGCCGTCGTCACCGGCGGGGGGAGCGGCCTCGGGCGCGAGGTGGCCCACGCCTTCGCCCGGCTGGGCGCGCACGTCGTCATCGCCGGGCGGACCGCCACCCGGCTCGACGAGGTGGTCACGTCCGTCCAGCGCAACGGCGGGAGCTGCCTGGCCGTGCCCACGAACATCCGCGAGCCGGCGCAGGTCGACGCGCTGCGCGACACCGTCTACGACCGCTACGGGCGGGTCGACTTCCTCGTGAACAACGCAGGCGGCCAGTTCCCGGGATTGCCGAGCTCCATCTCCGACAACGGATGGCGGGCCGTCGTCGACCTCAACCTCAACGGCACCTGGAACGTCACCAGCCGCTTCATGGGGCCGATGGCCGGAGCGGGCTCGGGCGCCATCGTCAACATCGTCCACACGTTCTCGTTCGAGCGCGGCGCCCCCATGTTCGTCCACTCGGGCGCCGCCCGTGCCGGCGTCGTCAACATGGTCAAGACGCTGGCCCCCTACCTGATGCGACGCGGCGTCACCATCAACGCCTTCGCGCCGGGCGTCTTCTCGACACCGGGCATGATCGACTCCGAGCTGGCGACGGTCGGCCGTACAGAAGCCGGCTTCACCGACGAGCTCGTGGCCGAGGGCACGACCGTGCGGCTGGGGACGGCCGACGAAATGGCGGCCATGGTCCTGTACCTGTGCTCCCCCGCCGCCCGCTACGTGTGTGGCGCCACCATCGTCGCCGACGGGGCGTCCATGCAGACCAACTGGGTCAGCTTCTTTCCGGAGGAGGCGATGTAGACGGCGCCGGTCCGCGGTCCATGGTGGCCGGGGTGGTGCGGGCCAGCACGGCGGCGGCGGCGCACATGGCGGCGAAGGAGACGAAGCCGACGGTCAGCCGGAACGGGTTCTCGGTGAACACCTCGGCGAAGATCCAGACGCTGAGCACAATGCTCACGATCGGGTCGACGATCACGATGAACGGCTGCGAGACGCTCAGCGGACCCACGTGGAGCGCGCTCTGGTCGAGCAGCTCGGCCAGGATGCTGGCGACGATCAGCGCGTACACCGGCCAATGGGTGAACATGCCGAAGAGTCCGAACTGGGTCAGGGTGTCGGTCATTGCCTTGATGAAGGTGGCCACCAGCGCCCACAGGATCGCCGTGGCGGCACCCAGCGCCGCCGCCCGCCGCACCGGGGAGCCGGTTCGCCCGACCAGGGCCAGGATGGCCGCCGCCCCGCCGGCCGCGAAGGTGGCGCCGACCCAGGCGGAGCTGGTCGGCTGCGCGTGTCCGCCTGTGGGCTCCGCCACCGCCACGAAAAGCGCAAGCGACACGCAGGTGACGGCGGCCGCCCACCAGGTGAGATTCCTGATCTCCTGGTGGATCCAGAGGCGGCGCAGCACGAGCGCGAACACCAACTCGGTCACCAGAAGGGGCTGGACTACCGACATCTGCCCGTTGTGCAGCGCCAGGGCCTGGAAGATGAACGATCCGCCGAGGGCCACCCACCCGAACAGCCACAGCGGGTTCGATGCCAGGTAGCGGACGAACTGCCACCCCTTGGAGTGAGCGGGGTCGCTGGTGCTCGCGATGTGCTGCGTGATCATGTTCAACGCGTTGGAGAACGCAGCCCCCAGCGCGAACAGGATGGTCACCACGGGCCGGCCGCGGCTGTCAGCTCAGTCGGGCTGTGCACACCCATCCGAGGTCGTACGTGCGCACGTGTACCGAACCGAAGCCGGCGGCACGCAGCCGGGGCTCTAGGTCCGCCGGCTCTATCGGGTTGTACGTGTCGTCCTGGTGGAAGGCCGCGCTGCCCTCGCTGTAGACCCCGTCGGCCGCCACCAAGGTCCCATCGGAGAGGAGCACGCGGGCCAACTCGGCGAACACCCGGTCCTGTGCCTCGGCCGGCGCAATGTGATGGAGCATGTGGAATGACGCGGCACCCGTGAAACGCCCCGCCTCGAAGTCGAGCGCGGTGGCGTCGCCGACGACGACCTCCACGTTGGTCCCGGCCATGCGCTCGGCCAAGCCGGCTGCGAGGCCTTCGTCGAGTTCGACCGCCGTGAGATGCGCCGTCTTGGTGCGCAGGATGTCGGTCGTGAACCCCGGACCGGGCCCGATCTCGATGGCGTCCCTCCCCAGCGTCACCCCGGCCAGCGCCACGGGCAGGATCGTCTCGTGCACGAGCCGACGCCAATCGTCGCTGGCGCAGTACTCCATGTGGCCCGGATTCATCGTGGAATGGTCAGCCCGGCGGCTGGACCTTGTACTCGTCCTTCCACCAGCGCGCCGTGCGCACCTCCTCGGGGTCGGTGCGCAACGCAGGGTCCTGACCGAGGTCCTCGGGCGTGGGGCCGATGCGATCGGCAACGGGCCGCAGGGCGTCCAGATCGAAGTCGTAGCAGCGGGCGGCCGTCTCGCCCAGCAGCTTCCGGGCGTCCTCCACCGGGATGGCGCCGAAGTCGCCGCGTAGGCGTTCTTGGGTGTGCGGCCACGTTCCCTCCGGGTGCGGGTAGTCGGTCCCCCACATGACGACGTCGCAGCCCAGGATGTGACGGCGGCGTATCTCCTCCTTCGACATGGTGGAGGCGCCGATGAAGATGTTCTCCCCGAAATAGTCCGAGGGCAGCTTGGAGATCTTCCCCTTCAGCAGTGCGGCCATCTTCTTGGTGGTGTGACCACCGCCCATGTACTGGTCCCACTTCCACATCATGTCGGCCGCCCAGTAGGCGGCCGCCTCGGTGACGACGTACTTCAGGCGCGGGAAGCGCTCGAAGGCGCCGGAGAAGAGCAGGTGCCACATCGGCCGGGCCGCCCACCACACCACCTCGGCGAGATAGATCCCGACATTGTCGTTGTACTCCTCCTGGGGCGCCTCGCCCGAATGGGTGTGGACCGGGAAGCCGACCTCCTGGCAAGCCGCCCACACCGGGTCGTAATCGGGGTGGTTGTAGGGCAGCAGGTCGTGCCACATGGTCGGGACCATGATGCCGCGGATGCCCGGCTGCTCGGCCAGCCACTCGATCTCGGCCACGGACCGCTCGACGCTGTGGGTGATCGGGACCAGCGCGATGCCGCCGTGACGTTCGGGACTGCGGCTGCACATCTCGGCCAGGAAGCGGTTGTGGGCCCGCGCCCCGGCGAAGGCCAGCTCGGGGTCGGCGATGGCGCCCGCCGAGAGCCCGGCGCCGAAGGGCGGCGAGGCCATGCCCGTGATGGCGTCGGCGTCGGCGAACATGACCTCCGCCGTGACGCCGTCGGCGTCGAGCTCCTTGTCGCGCTGGTCGATGTCCCAGGCGCCGCGCAACCCTTCCTCGTTGTCGGTCTCCCACCCCATGATGTAGTCGTAATTCATCTGGAGGAGCTGGTCGCGGTTGGCGTGGCGCTCGGCCAGGTACTCGTCGAACTGGGAGTGGTAGGCCGGGTCGAGGTAGGGCCGGTAGCCCTCGGCGGGCAGGCCGGCATGGGCGTCGGCGGAGATGATCAGGTAGCGGTCGTCGCTCATCGTTTCGCCCCGAGCACCGAGAGGTCGTCGTAGCGCTGGTGGATGAACGGCTCGACCCCGGCCCGGGGCACCGGACCGATGACGCGGCCCACCTGGGTGGAGGCCCGCTCCGTCCAGTTGAGGTCCACCATGCGGCGCACCACGAGATCGGCGATGGGATCCAGCGGCGCCTCCTTGAGGATGAGCTCGCCTTCAATCGACTCGTGCAGCCTCGTCCGCTCCGTCTTCTCGCCGTAGACGAGCAGCGGGTCCTGGTCGAGCACACCCGCCTCCTCGCACGAGGGCGACAGCTTCAACCAGAAGTCGGTCTTCTCCAGCTCGTAGTTCTCGCGGGTCCCGGTCACCGTCCCCGTGACCTCGCAGATCACCGAGCCCATGCGCGCGATGTGGGCCGACACCCGGGCACCCTCCCGTGTGACCTCGACCTCGGCCAGCTTCTTGGGCTCACCGTTGATCTCGCGGCCGCCGATGAGCGACTGCTCCGTGGTCATCGGCATGAGGATGGGGTACTCCCCCAGCCGGTCCTCGTGACGCGCCTGCACGCCGATCCACCCCGCGCCGAAGATCGGCAGCCCCGGCATCTCGACCCGGGTGATGGTGATGCGCACCAGCGGCTCGGGGCCCGGTTCGAGGGGCGGCGGGAGTACGGCCGCGATGATCTCGGGGTCCGTCTCGTAGATGGCGGTGACCGCCTCGGACCAGATGTCGGCCTTCTTGGCCTCGATCTCGCGGTTCACTTGCGTGGCTCGGGCGCCGTAGCGGACCGTCGTCATGTGCCCTCCCTCTCAGCTCACCAGGCACGCAGGATCTGCGTGGGGTCGAACGCGTTGCAGGTCGTCGTGGTCGGCCAGTTCTCGGGCTTCAACGGCCGGGCGACCTCGGCCACCTCCGGGCCGACGCGGTCGCCGATCGGCCGCAGCCGGTCGAGGTCGAACCCGTAGAAGGACGCCGCCGTCGACTCCACCATGGCCCGCACCTCGGGCTCGGCGTAGTCGGCGAACGCCACCCGGAGCGCCTCGGTCGTGTAGGGGTAGCTGCCCTCGGAGTGCGGGTAGTCCGCCCCCCACATGACGTGGTCGATACCGAGGTCGCGGCACAGCGGTGCCTCGCTCGGGCGCAGGAAGCTGGCCCCGATCCAGAAATTGCGGGCGAAGTACTCGGTCGGGGTCATCGTCATTTTCGCCGCCGCCGCACCGAAGAAGTTCGCCTCGGCCGCGTTGGCGGTCGTCATGCGGCCGTAGAACCAGTCCAGCGTCTCGAGGCCGCGCGGCAGCCACGCCACGCCCTGCTCGGTGACGGCGAAGCGCAGGGTCGGATGGCGCTCGAGCACCCCCGAGAAGATGAGATGCCAGACGGAACGGTGGCTGAACCAGGGGATCTCGATGAGCATCATCGCCCGCGCCGCCTCGTGCTCCCCGTAGTCGGGCAACGCGCTGCCGCCGTGGATGTTGATGGGCACGTCGAGATCGGCGCACACCTGCCAGAGCGGCTCGTAATGGTCCTCCCACAGGGGTGGCAGGTGCGAGTTGGGCGGGATGGAGGGCAGGAGGATGCCGCCGAAGGGGTCGAAGGTGGAGGCGGCCCAGCGCACCTCGTCGACGGCGTCGGCCATGTCGTTGGCGAAGACCTGCACAATGCCGGCGCGTCGTCCCGGCGTGGCAGCACAGAAGTCGGCCAGCCACCGGTTGTGCGCCTGCAGGCCGGCCCAGCGCCGTTCGTAGTCCTCAGGCGAGGGCGGCAGGGCGACCAGGTTTCCCTCGGCGAAGAAGGGAGGGACCGTATTGGGGAAGAGGACCTCGGCCGTGATGCCGTCGGCTTCGGTCTCGGCCAGGCGCCGGTCGCTGTCCCAGCTCCGGTAGGCGATCGGCGCGATGAGGTCCGCGTAGGGGTTCACGTACTCGGCGGCCCAGGCGTCGAACTCCTCGTGCCAGCTGGCCGCCAGGTAGGGCCGGTAGTCCCTGATGTCGCCGCCCGCGTGGCCGTCGGCCGAGACGACGGTGTAGCGCTCGCGTTCGGGCGCCGTCGCGCGCATCAGCTCAGCGCCGCCGGGGGAAGCTGCCCGGCGCCGATCGCGTCCGCCCGGCGATGCAGCATGGACGCCGCCTCCTCGAGCCCGTAGCCGATGATGAAATCGCCCCGCTTCACGCCCTGCACGCAGAAACGGCCGAGCTCGCGCAGGTCCATGATGTCGACCGGGCGGCCCGCCGCCTCGAGGTGCGCCTTGAACTCCTCGAAGGTGGTGCCGGGCGCCGGCGGCCGCGGGCGTTCCCGCTGCAGGGCCTCGGGGCGATTGCGCTGGGCGGTCCACAGACCGGTGTCGAGCAGGCCGCCGGAGGGATAGAACACGGAGGCCCGTAGGTCCGTGCCGGCGGCGATCAGCTGATGCGCCAACGCCTCGGTGAGGCACGAGATGGCCGCCTTGCTCGAGGCGTAGACCGACGCGTAGGGGACCGGCGCGATGCCGCCGTCCATGCTCGACGTGTTGATCACGACGCCGGGTTCCCCGGACGCGATCATGCGGGGCACGAACGAGAGCATGCCGTTGGCGACGCCGAAGACGTTGACCGAGAAGCACCAGGTCCAGTCGTTGGGCTCTTGCTCCCAGGGCCTCCCACCGCCGCCCGAGGTCACGCCTGCGTTGTTGAAGAGCAGGTGGCAGGCGCCTTCAGTGGCGAACACGTCCGCCGCCAGCGCCTCGACCGACGGTGCCGAAGAGACGTCGGTGACGACGCCGCGGACGCTGCCGTCAGCGCCGAGCTCCTTGACCGCCGCCTGGAGCACGGGCTCCTCGACGTCGGCGATGACGACCCGTGCCCCCTCCTCCAGCAGCGATTCGGTGATGCCGCGGCCGATGCCCGCTGCTCCCCCGGTGACAACGGCAACCTTGCCGTTCAGATCATCCAACGCATGCCCCCGATTTCTGACGCCCCGTCAGCTTTCCACCATAACGCTCACCAGCCGGCGTTTCAGGCCGAGGCCGGGCACGAAGGGTTCGCGCAATTCCACCAAAACGGTCCGCTCGATTCCACGTGGGACGGGAGGGGGTGCTGTAACGTGCATACCCTGGTTTCGGGAGCGGGAGGTGGCGGCGGTGCGGCAGCGGTCGAAGTGGATCGGGATCTGTAGCGGGGTACTCGGGCTGACGTTGGCCCTGGCCCCCCTGACGGCGGCCTCGGCCAAGTCCCACAATTCGAAGAACCATTCGTCGAACGTCAAGGGATCGAACCCCGGCAGCGCCATGTGCGTGGACGTCAAGAACGAACAGAGCAGCACGAGCTCGACCGGGTCCGCCATTGAGAAGGCCATGACGTCGGGCAACTTCGCGGCAGCGAAGCAGGCGATGCTCAGCGCCTACGACGCCGATCTCGCCAATGTGAACAAGGCACTGGCCGTGATCAAGACGGCCCCGGCCAACGTCCAGTCCGCCTTCAAAGCCCTGCTCACGTTCGAAACGCAGTTCCGCAACGACATCCAGAACGCATCGAGCGAGCAGGCTCTCATCGCGTCCTTCGCGACCCTGGGCAAGAACACGTCGCTCGTGACCGACGGCACGACCATCGCCAACTGGTACACGTCCGTCTGCGGCGGCACCCCGATCACGTCGACCACGGTGAGCATTCCGTAGCCGCACAGCCCGCACCCGCACCCGTGCCCGAGACTCCGCCACGGCTCGTGGTGCCCCGGCCCGGGGAAGCCGAGCCGCTCGACGAAATGCCCATGGCGCGGGCCTGGCTCCAGCACCTCCGCGACAGCGCCATCTTCAAGGTCGAGGGTCTCGATCCCGCGCAATTGCGCTGGCAACCCTCCCCGACGGCCAACTCGCTGGGGGTCATTGTGGTGCACCTCGGCCTTTCCGAACGGCTCTGGCTCCGGGCCATCGCGGCCGGCGAGAGGATGGACATGGCCTGGCGCGCCCACATGTTCGAGCTCCCGGAAAGCTGGGGCGTGGCCGAAGCCGTCGCGTTCTACCGCGAGGAGAGCGCCCGGGTCGACGCCGTCCTCGATCGCGAGTCCTCGCTCGACCCTCCCTCCCGGGGCGACTTCCGCCCCACCACGTTCCGCTGGGCCGTGTTCCACCTCATCGAGGAGACGGCGCGCCACGTGGGGCACATGGACATCACCCGCGAGATGCTCGACGGCCGCGTCGGCCGCTGAGAGCCGCCGAGGTCGCCTTCACCCAGGTATCCGGCTCCGATTCCGCGGTTGAAGAGGGGGCCAGCCCCCGCTCGGAGCGCCCCCGGCCCCCCGGAGCCCGGCCTGCCCACCATGTGGCCCCATCCGCGTGCGATCCTTGTAGCGGAGACAGCCGGTACCGTGGCTGGGGCATCCCGCGTCACAGCAGGTGTCCGTGGGCGCAATAATTGCCGTAGTCAAGTTCGGGGCCTAGGAGGTCGAAAGACGGCCATGGACGTAAAAGCAGACGAAGCAGGGCTCCGGCCCGATCCGTTCGCCACGGCCACGGTGGAACGGCCGCCCACCGACAGCCAGGGTCGGCTGTTCAATGACGGCCACCCGAACTTCGCGGACACCGACAAGATCCCCGCCTACAGCCCAGCCGGTCCGGTTCGCTCCCGACCGAACCGGACGCTCCGGGTCCTCGTGGTCCTGGTGGCGCTGGTCGTGGTCGCCGCGGCGGCGACGCTCGGACTCGTCAAGGCGGGCATCATCGACAAGAGCGGGACGGGGAGCCCCAAGGCCACGGCGACGACACAGCGCCACGCGTCCGCCCAGGCGTCGAAGGTGCCGCTGGTGACCCAGGTCTCGACCGGATCCGGGACGGCCACCTACCGGGTCGACATGGCCGCGTACGTCGTGACGGTGACCACGACGACGGGCCGCTCGTGGGTCAGCATCGGCGCGTCCGGAAAGTCGCCGAGTTTCGAGGGCGTCCTGAATCCGAACAGTTCCCAGAAAGAGTTCCTTCTGGGACCCTCCCAGGTGGACGTCGGCGCCGGGGGGACCAAGGTGACCGTGACGTCGGGCAAGCGGACCTCCACCCTGACGCCCATTTCGGCGCCCTTCAGCTACCAGTTCCTGGTCAAGTCCTGACCACCCGCCGGGACGGGCCGGCGGCGACGGACGACGACTCTCCGGGTGGGGGCGCGGCCACGGCACCCAACTGACGCCCAAATCGCCCCGCCCACCCCGGGTGCACGCCTTCAGGAAACCCCGGGGCGCGTCGAATCCCAGGTCGTGCCCACCGCGGACTCACCCCATCCGGGTCGACGCCGCCTCCCGGGCCGGCGCTCCGCCGGTGCGCTGGCCTTCTCCGCGGCCCGCACGGCCGTCGGTGCGCTCGCGGTTGTCGGCCTCGGGGTCGGCGCCGCCTCGGTCGCCGGCGCCACCACATCGGACCTCAGGGTCCAGAGCGCCCATTCCTCGGGCATCCCGTCGGACAGCTTCTGGCTGGCCGATGCGCAGGGCGCGGTGTGGAATTTCGGCAGGGCCGGCGCCCTCGGTTCGGCGGCGGGCCTGCCCCTCAATCACCCCATCGTCACCATCACCGCGACCAAGGACGACCAGGGTTACTGGCTGGCGGCCTCCGACGGAGGGATCTTCTCCTACGGCGACGCGTCCTTCTACGGTTCGACCGGGGCTCTCGCGCTCAACAAGCCCATCGTGGGCATGGCGGCGACCCCGGACGGTAAGGGCTACTGGCTCGTCGCGTCCGACGGCGGGATCTTCAGCTTCGGCGACGCGACGTTCTACGGCTCGACCGGATCCATTGCGCTCAACAAGCCCATCGTGGGGCTGGCACCGACCCCCGACGGCAAGGGCTACTGGCTGGTGGCCTCCGACGGCGGGGTCTTCAGCTTCGGTGACGCCGTCTTCGAAGGTTCGACGGGGACCATCCACCTGGACCAGCCCATCGTGGGCATGGCGCCGACCCCCGACGGCAAGGGCTACTGGCTGGTGGCCTCCGACGGCGGGATCTTCAACTTCGGTGACGCCGGATTCGACGGCTCCGCGGCCGGAGGGCCTGCCCTCGACCCGGCCGAGCGGGTGGTCGCCAGTCCCTCGGGCCAGGGCTACTGGGTCGAGGACCAGAACGGCACGGCGTATCCCTTCGGTGACGCCACAGGGTCTCCTCCGGCCGAGGCGCTGATGTTCGCGCCCGTCACCCCCGGAGACAGGGCCGTCCTCTTCGCCTTCGCGCAACTCGGCAAGCCCTACATCTGGGGCGGCAACGGACCGGCGGGCTACGACTGCTCCGGGCTGGCGCTGGCCTCGTGGGAGAACGGCGACGACGTCGGCTTCGCCCGGGTGTCGGACGACCAGTACGAGACGGCGGGCCAGCCGGTCGCGCTGAGCTCGCTGGCGGCCGGAGATCTCGTGTTCTGGGGCTCCAGCCAGACCGACTGGACCAGCGTGTACCACACGGCCATCTACGTCGGCGGCGACCAGATCGTCGAGGCGACGGGCGACCAGGTGCAGTTGAACGCGCTCGGCCAATGGGGCTCGGGCGATCTCATGGCCAACGGGCGGCGCCCGTAGGTTCCCGCGCTGTCCGCCTGCCTGGCGGGGGCCGCGACGGCCGGCGCTAGCGTGCATCGACCATGACGCCGGCACGAGACAACGCGATGGACCACGTGGTGCTCGTGCTGTTCGAGAACCGATCGTTCGACAACCTCCTCGGGCGCCTCTACGGGCCGGGTGACGTCGCGGCCTTCGAAGGGGTGATCGGCAAGGACCTCACCAACCCGATACCCGCCTGGGCCGAGCACGGCGCCGCGGCCGGGGTCGTCCCCTACGGGGTCTCCGACAGCATGGACGCGCCGGATCCCGACCCCGGCGAGGAGTACCAGCACACGAACACGCAGCTGTTCAACGTGCTCGACGAGGCCAACCGCTTCAAGGACGCCACAGAGATGGTGGCGCCCCACAACGCACCGCCGGCGGGCACCGTGTCGACGATGGAAGGTTTCGTCACCGACTACATCAGCTTCCTCACCTTCGAGCTGGGCCGGCAGCCGACCTACGAGGAATACAGCCAGATCATGACCGGCTTCACACCGGAGCAGGTCCCGGTGATCAGCGCGCTGGCCCGGGGCTTCGGGGTATTCGACCACTGGTTCAGCGAGGTCCCCTCGCAGACCCTGGCCAACCGGTCCTTCTGGACGGCCGCGACGTCATCGGGCTTCGTGGTGAACCGGCCGGTCACCAACTTCATGCGCCACAACACGGCGGAGACGATCTTCGACCGTCTGGAACGCTGCGGGAAGTCATGGAAGGTGTACGTGCTCGAGCCCGATCCCATCTCCTTCACCGGATTCATCCACATGGCCCGCCTCCGGGACCGCTTCGCGACCAACTTCGTCCCGTTCGCCGAGTTCGAAGCTGACGCGGCCGCGGGCACGCTGCCCGACTTCAGCCTCATCGAACCCAACCTGCTGGCCGGCCACGGCGACTACCACCCCGCCTTCGGACGGGCCCTGATCGCAGGACTCGACGTGGAGATCGACGGGCCCTCCTCCGTCCTCGCGGGCGAGGCCTTCTTGGGCAGGATCTACGACGCCGTACGGTCCTCGGCCTCCACGCGTGGGTCGAACGCCTTCAACACCCTGCTCTTCGTCGGCTTCGACGAGCCGGGGGGCACCTACGACCACGTCCCACCGGGGGCTGCGACGGCACCGGACCTCAGTGCACCACCCCAGCTCGGGTTCACCTTCGACCGCTCGGGCTACCGGGTGCCGGCCGTGATCGTCTCGCCCTGGGTGCCTGCCGGCTCCGTCTTCACCGACGAGTACCGCCACACCTCGCTGATGGCGACGCTGCGCCAGGCGTGGGGCCTGGGCGAGCCGTTCACGGCCCGCGAGGCGGCCGCACGCACCTTCGGGCATCTGCTCAGCCTCGAAACGCCACAGGCGCCTGCGACGTGGCCGACCGTCGAGCCCCTGCCGGTGCCGATCTTCCAGACCGAGCGGGTCAACAGCCTGCGGGCGCTGGGCACGCTCGGATGCCACATGTGCCACGGGCTCTACGAGCACGCGCGCCACGACGACAGCCTCCCCGACCCTCCGGCCTCCGACCCCAAGGTGTCGCCCGCGCTGGCCATCGACTTCGCCGTGCATCTCGGGGCCCGGCTCTTCCCGCGGCTCGTAACGCGTCCGTCAGTCCGCTGAACGCGCCCCACCGAATGGCGAGCACGCTCAGTGCACCTTTGTCCGCGGGAACACGCGTGTCATGGACACCCAGGAGCCGGGCCGCGATCGTGCACAGACGCGGGCGCCACTCACCCGCCACCCGCCAACGGTCATCGAATGTCCACTGCCACGGTCAGCGGGAGCATGCGACAGGTTTCCACTACCGCCGGGCGATCCTTGCACCCTGAGGATCTCCCCGGGCACGGCGCGCCACCACGTCCAACGGCCTCGACGCTCGCCGACGAAGAGAACGGCCTCGGCAAGCACCCTCGTGTGATGCGAGATCGTCGGCTGACTCTTGCCAAGAGGCTCGCCGAAGTCCGATGCATTCGCGACGACATCGCCCAGCGGGTGGACCGCCTCATTGCCGAGGTTCTCGACGATCCCGGCGGTGCTGCTTCTTCCGCAACCTGACCGTAGGGCTCTCCCGCAATACCGTAGGGCTCTCCCTCGCAATCAGTGCCCGGATCTCTCGGGAATACCTCCGGTCCCGCTGCAGGGCATCGGGATCTCCAGACGTGGGGACGACGCACCAAGCAGATCCCTTGCCTGTTTCTCGAGAAATGCCCTGTCGGGGCACTCATGGCCGGGCCAATTCGTGCCGACACTCTGAGGGTCACACACCGCTGGAACGCTGCGGCGGCCGCCAGTCAGGGGGACACAACACGGTGCCGACACGGCTTCGAAAGATGCTCGTGCTTCTGGCCAGCATGGTTCTGATCGCCTGTGGTTTCGTCACGCTGGCGGGTTCGCCGCCGGCCTCGGCGGCCATCACGGTGACGCCGGCGCCCAATCCGCCGTTGCCCGCGAGCTGTGGGATCAATCTCGCGCTCGACTTCGACCTCTCGAACTCCATCACGGCGCCGCAGTTCACCCAAATGCGCCAGGCTTCCATCAACCTGGTGACCTCCCTGCAGGGCACGCCGTCGCAGGTCGGCGTCTACTCATTCGCCACGTTCGCCCCCGCCACGAACGGGTCGGGCGGCACGGTGAACCACCCGACCGTCCCCGGCAGCCAACCCGCAGCCAACTTCGCCCTCCCGGCGACCCCCATCGCCACGCCTGGCGGCGCCACCACGGTCAACCAGCGCATCGCCGGGCTCACACGGGTTTCGTCGGCCTCCGGGGGAACGAACTGGGACCAGGGGCTGTCGCAGCTGGTCGCCTCGGGTCAACCGCACTACAGCGCCGTGCTCTTCATCACCGACGGGGACCCCACGACGTGGGGACCGAACAACAACGGCAGCGGCACCTCGACCGACGACACGACGGTCAACGCCGCCATCACTTCGGCCAACGCCGTGAAGGCGACCGGTACGCGCGTCATCGCCGTCGGGGTCTCCAACACGACCGGTCCCTCCGTGCAGCGCCTCAAGTACATCTCGGGACCGACGCAGAACTCCGACTACTACGTCACCAACTGGGATGCCCTCGAGGACACGCTCGTCTCTATCGCCACGGCAGCGTGCCAAGGGACGGTCACCGTGGTCAAGCAGATCCGCAACCTCGACGGGACGACCAGCCCGGGGGTCGGATGGACGTTCTCCGCCACGAATAGCCGAGGTCCCGTCACCCCACCTTCAGGTGCCACCTCGGGTAACGGAGCGGTGAACTTCGCCGTTCCCGACAACAGCACCGCTACCATCAACGAAACGCAGCAGAGCGGATACCACCTGGTCCAACAGAACGGATCGAATGCGGTCTGTACCTCGGGGGGCAACCCCATCACCTCCACCAATAGTGGTGCGACCGGGTTCAGCGTGCCGATCGGATCCCGCCAGATCCTGAGCTGTACCGTGGTCAACTCGCTGATCCCGGCCACACTGACCTTGACCAAGGTGGTCGACAACCCCTTCGGCGGTGACGCCGATCCGGCCGACTGGACCCTCCAGGCCGCCGGACCCCAGACGATCTCGGGTACCGACGGCTCCGGCGCGGTCACGGGCGCCCAGGTCGCACCCGGGACCTACCTCCTGTCCGAGCTCGACGGTCCCGACGGCTACAGCCCTTCGGCCTGGTCGTGCACGGGAGCGGGCGTCAGCGGCAATTCGGTGACCCTGGTGGCGGGCGCCACGGTCAGCTGCGGGATCACGAACACCGAACTGGGCGTTCCCGTCCTCACCCAGGACAAGACCGTCAACGCCGCGACGGCCCACGAGGGCGACACCCTGACGTACACCATGACCGTCGGCAACACCGGCACGGCCGACGCCGCCGGCGTGACGGCGAGCGAGACGCTGCCCGCAGGCGTCACGTTCGCCACCGCGACGGCATCGACGGGAACCTTCGACTCGACCAATGGCGTGTGGACCGTCGGGACGGTCGCCGTCGGCGCCACCGAGACCCTGACGGTGACCGCCACCGTCAACACGGGCACCGAGGGCACGACCCTGGTCGATCGCTTCGCGGTGAGCCCGCCTCCGGGCGTCGGCCCGCCCGAAGTCGAGAATCCGTGTCCCGATGACGCGGCGCAATCGTGCGCCGGCACCGACATCCTGGCGCCCCCCGGATCGCCCGAGCTCGTGCAGTCCAAGAACGTGGACCAGACCACGGCGGTGCCCGGCGAGACCGTGACCTACACCATGGGGGTGGCCAACGACGGGACGGCGGCCGCCACCGGCGTCACGGCCACCGACACGCTCCCACCGGGCGTCACCTTCGTGGCAGCGAACGCACATGGAGCCGGCACCTACGACTCCGCCACGGGTGTCTGGAGCATCGGGACGGTCGCCAGCGGCACATCGGCGACCCTCACCATCACCGCCACCGTCAACACCGGCACCGAAGCCAGCACCCAGATCAACCGCTTCATCATCACCTCCACCGGAATCCCGGTGGTCGTCCTCGACGCGTGCGCGGACGTGCCGACCGAGTCGTGCGCCTCCACGGCCGTCCCCGGCGTGCCCCGGCTGGTCCAGAACAAGACCGTCGATCAGGCCAGTGCGCCCGTCGGTGCGACGCTCACGTACACCATGACCCTGGCCAACACCGGGACCGGCGATGCGACGAGCGTCGTGGCCCAGGACGCGCTGCCCGCAGGCGCCGGCTTCGTCAGTGCGGACACCAACGGGTTCGGCACCTTCGATGCCACGACGGGTGCCTGGAACATCGGGACCATCGACGTCGGTGCGACGGCGACGCTCACCGTGACGGCGACCGTCGAGCCCCAGGCCGCCGCCACGACGCTCGTGAACGCCTTCCAGGTCGTCGAGCCCCCTGATCCTCCCCCGCTCGTCGTGGACAACCCCTGCCCGAGCCCGGACGCGGACTCCTCGTGCGCCTCCACCACGGTGCCGGGCATACCCCAGCTCACCCAGTCCAAGGTCGTCGATGCCGAGACAGCGGCCATCGGCCAGACGTTGACCTACTCCATGTCGGTCGGCAACACGGGCTCGGCCGATGCCACCGGCGTGAGCGCCCAGGAGCTGTTGCCGGCGGGGGTCACCTTCGTGAGCGCGGATACCGGTGGCATCGGCTCCTACTCGCCGGCGTCTGGCGTCTGGACCATCGGGACGGTCCCCGAGGGAGCGTCCTACACGCTGACCATCGCGGCCGCCACCAGCCAGGGAACCGACAACACGACGCAGACAAACCGCTTCACCGTGAATGCACCGACAGATGATCCGAGCCCCTTCGTCGAGCAGCCCTGTGCCGACAATCCGAGTCAATCCTGCGCGACGACGTGGATCCCCGGGACTCCACAGCTCGTGGTGGGCAAGACGGTGAGCTCGAGGAGCGCTGCGGTCGGCGCCAGCGTGACCTACACCATCACCATGACCAACACCGGCACCGGGGATGCCACCGACGTCGGGGTCCAGGAACTGCCACCGCCGGCGCTGATGCTGACGTCGCCGAACACAAACGGTTCGGGCACGTTCGACCTCGGCACCCTGCTCTGGACCGTACCTCTGGTCTCTCCGAGCGCGACCGCGACGCTGACGTTGGTCGGCACGGTCCTCGCCGGCGCCACAGGGACACTGACCAACCGGATCAGCGTCACCGCCCCGCCCGGCGCCGACCCCACCGTTTTCATCGACCCCTGTTCGGACAACCCGGCCCAGGCCTGCGCCTCCACATCGATCACGACCGCAGCGGCCGCGACGCCCACTGCCGCGCACGGGACATTGGCTGCGACCGGCATCGACGTATCGGGGCTCGTCTCGAGCGCCGCACTCTTCGTCGCCCTGGGTACCCTCGCCATGGTTCTGTCACGCCGTCGGACCCGAACCGGTGTCGAGGGTCACCCGTCACCCGAGTAGAGGCCGCGGCATCAGCCGGGTGGACCGAGGAAGGGCTGCGCAGCGTAGACACTTGACCACTTCGCCTAATAGAGCTAAACCAACTAGCACTATGGAGCGCATGAAGGTCGACTTCGCCGAGGACACGCCCCTCTACCAGCAGGTCGCCGCCGAAATCCGTCGAGCCATCGCCGAGGGTGAAGCACGGCCTGGTGAGCGCATGCCCTTGGCCAAGGACCTGGCCACGGTCCTCGGGGTGAACACCAACACCGTTCTGCGGGCGCTGCGCGAACTACGAGACGAGGGGATGCTCGAGTTCCGACGCGGCCGTGGCATCACCGTGGCCGGCACTCCCGAGCGCGGCGTTGTCATGGCCCGGGTGAGGGATCTCGTCGCCTTCGCACGCCAACAGGGCTACCAGCCCGCTGAGGTGATCGGCATGATCGAGGCGGTGTCGTGACGCTCCTGCGACCCAGGATCGAGCCGCCCCCGGCAAAGGCAAGCGACGCCGAGGCGCTCATCAGGGAGGCGCGTCGCCTTCGAAGGCGACGTTGGACTATCGGCCTCCTCGTTGCTGCCGTAATGGCGGCAGGTGCGGGCTGGGCTCTCGCTGCGAGCACACACGGACCGACTTCGCCGACCGCTCCTGCGACCAGGCACAACGTAACCAGAGACAACTTCCGGCCCGGATTACCAGTTGGCCCCTATGCCAACCTCACGGTGGCCGGGCCGCTCGTGGTCGCATCCACCGGCGCCCTCTACGTGGCTGACGTCGATCGCGAGCAGATACTGGTGCGTCTCCCCGACGGACGCTTTCGCGTGATCGCCGGGAACGGGAAGAAGGGCGTGTCGGGTGACGGTGGGCCGGCGGTCGACGCGGAGTTCTTGGACATCGTCGACATGGCGGTCGGGCCCGATGGGAGTCTCTACGTGGTCGACGGGGATCGAGTCCGGGTGGTGAGCCCCACCGGCGTGATCTCGACCATCGCTGGCATTCCCGGTATGGGCACTTCGCCGCCATGCTGCTCGAGCAACACGCTTCCACCACCGATCGCCAACGGCACGCCGGCCCGTTCGGTGTCGATCGACCAGATCAACTCAGCGGCCATCGCGCTGAGCGAACAGGGCGTTTTGTACATCTCGACTGGGTTGCAACTCCTCCGCCTGGACGCCGGCACACTCGACGTCATCACAACCAGGGTGCTCGGCCCTCCCTACAACGGCCAGTCGCTGCCCGATCTGGGACAGATTGCGGTCGATGCGCAGGGCAATCTGGTCGTCTCGGGCGGCGACGGCTGGGCTATCTGGCAGGTGGCACCCAACGGAGTCGCCACCGAAATCGGAACCCCCAACGCCCGGCGAAGCGGTGGCAGCACCTCGGTTCTCGAACGAGCCCCCGACGGGCTGGTCTACGGCGAGTCGGGCCCCACATTCCTCAAACTCGAAGATGGCCGGGCAATCCCGGGCTACTCCTTCCCCCAGAAGCCGCTGACGGGCTTCTGGCTCACCTACTTCGCCTTCGGATCCGCTGGCACGGTGTACGCCGACGAGATCCCCGGGAACGGAGGATTCGAGAAGTATCAGCAGCTCCGCGTCGTTCGCCACAACCGGTCTTCGGTGCTCTGGCAACAGACTGCCGCCGATGTGGCTCCGACCGCACACCCATAGGTCCGACCCGGCCGTCCCGTTCCATGACAGCCGGGTCGAGGTGTCCGGAAGACTCGGTGGCTTGAACGGGCGGTAGTAGTCTCAGCTTCGCCAGTCACCGCCCATCTTAAAGCCTGCGCGAGCGGCTCTTCGGCGAAGTCACTCCCGAACCCGAACAAACCCTACGCCGTTGCGCCTTTCGGTGACGACTCGAACCCTTGCTGGCCGCCCTCGCCAGCTGAGCGCCTCAGAACGCCAGCCACGGTGCGCCGCCCGCTTCGCCACTCTGGCTTAGACCGCGTGAGAGGCAAACAGAAGACCCCAGATAGAAATGGGGAGTCCGAAATCGCTGATGCAAACGAAGGTGTTTCCAGGATGGAAGTTGCGGTCGCGCACCATCTCGATCACGTGATTGACTCCGGCGAAGAACAAAAAGGTGGACGTCGGAATTGCCATGGTGATCCAAGCTTGGGATTCGTGCAACGACGCGTAGATTCCGGCGAGTCCAAGTCCGAAGCTGACGAACCCCAGTTCGTATTGAAACCCGTTTGTCTTCCAGCCGATCAGTGACGCCGTCTTCTCGGCGTATTTGGTGTGCATGACTCCGCTTACGAGGAACATCCAACCCGCCGGTAGGTAGAACATCCAGCGCAGGGCGTTTACGGCGAATCCTTGGTCGGCGTGATACCCGGACGCCTCGACGCCGGCAAGTGCAAGCACCCATGCGACTACCCAGACGATCGGCAGCGCGAGCGGGCCAAGGCGACCCAGGGATTCCAACCAAGAGGTTCCGCTATGAGCCGGCTCATGGCCTTCGGTTCCGATCGTTTCGGGGAGATGTGTCTCTTGGATGGCCATTTGATCTCCTCCTAAGGGCAATGTTGCTGCCGAGCGAACGGTCAAGGGGCTTCTGAAAACACTTCGGTCAAATCGACGGTTCGCTTAAGGGGGTAATTGTCAGCTACGGGCGGGAGCGATGATTCGAGGAGACGGTGGACCCGAGACGGCGGGGCACCCTCCAGTACGCCCGGACGGTGAGGCACTCAGGCACGACTGCGCACGTCGTAGAACACCGCCAACGGAGGGAACGGCATCGAGATGTCTCCAGGGCTAGTGAGGCTCGCTGGGCCCGAGTCCGGCCGCGACGACGAATTCGCGTGCTGGGGAGCTCAGGACTTCGTCGGGCCGGTTCCGGTTCCACCGGTATTGCCACTGTTGCCGGCTCGGGTGACGTTCTGACTGCTGCCGTTGTTGCCAGAGTTCCCTGATCCCACCCTTCCACCGCCGGAGCCGCTGCAGTGGACTGTCCCGTTCGCTCCGTCGGGAGTCGTGGCCGGCGTGCAGGACCCGGGGGCGGGGGGTGTTGGCGGTCCCTTGGTCGATGAGACCAGAGTTTCGGACGTCGTCCCGGACGCATTCGTTACCAGCGACGACGTTGCCGCGGCATCGCTGGGCCACCAGGCGAGAAGCCACCCGTCGGCCGTAGTGGCCACAACGTCTTGCCCGTTCGCGAGCACGAGGGTGACCGCTGTCACCCCTGAAGCAACCCGCCCGTCGATGAGCGTGTACGGGCCGTCAGCCGTGGAGAGATGCGATTGCACGATGTTTTGAAGATCGCCGGAGGTGGTGCCGGCTACCGTCACCGTCGACAGGCCCTGCGAAGGGCCGTCAGAGCCGGAGCCGCTGAACTTCAGGACGCCGTTCGAGGTGTCGCCGTCGGAGCTCACCTGGGTCACTTGCGTGAAGGAGGAGCTGGTGAAGCAGCCCATGTAGGCACTGTCGTTCTGGTAGAGCGCAACCGTGAACGGGCCACGCACGTCGGTGAGCAGGGGCTGCCAGGATCCAGAGCCGAGCTCGCCGTCGGCAGGCTGGTCAGAGGAGAGCACGCCCAGGCAGGTCTGGTCGGCCTGCGACGACGGTGAAGACGAGGCCGCGGTCGGCGCGGCGCTCCAGCCTGCGTATGCGGGAGCGGCGCCGCCAAGAGCGATCACGAGGGCGGCTCCCGCCGCGGCGGCACCGACAGCAGTGGCGCCGAGTGCCGCAGGCGCGGCGCGGTGATGCCGGCGTGGTTGGTAATCGACCGAGCGCAATCTCTCCGACGCGTCTGTCGGCAGCGTTGCAGCGCGAGCTCTGAAGGCAGAGATCAGCTCCGCTTCCAAGGTCGTCTTCATTTGGTGGTGCTCCCTTCTGTCGCTTGCGTGTTTTGTGGGGTTGCGTCCATGTCTGGCCGGGCATGTGAGAGCGCAGCCGCTGGGAGGTCATTTGGCGGCGACGAACCGCTCGTACCATGTGCTTGTGTGCCGCCCCCCGTGATGTCGGATGTCGCCCAAGTGCCTTCGACTTCCCGACGGAGGCGTCCGAGGGCTCGCGACGTGGTGCTCTTCACCGTTCCCACCGAACAACCCATGACATCGGCGACCTCCGCTTCGCTCAGGTCGTCGAAGTACCGCAGAACGAGGGCGGCCCGTTGCCGCGGTGGCAGCTCTCTGAGCACTCCCAGCAGGTCGGTACTCATCTCGACGCGTCCAAGGATGCGCGCGGCAACATCGTCGTGGCGGGCTTCGAGGAGTCCGGTCGCTTCTGCTCCGAGCTCTGAACGCCGCCGGCTCCGCCGCTTCCCTTCGTCCAACGCAAGATGGATGAGCACCGTGCGCGCGTACGCGACGGGTTGCTCCATCTTCTTGACCCGGGGCCATCGGCGAGCGACCTTGAAGAGACACTCCTGAACCAGGTCTTCCGCCTCTGCGAAGTCCCAGGTGATCAGGTAGGCCGATCGCAGCAGACGCTCAGCCGTCTCGGCGACGAAGCGGTCGAAGTCAATCCTGGGCTGGCTCTGATGCCGACGTCCGTCCATTACCAACTTCAACCCCTTCGTGTGTTCGAAAGGTTGCCTCCTGGTGCGGCAAAGCCGGAGAAAAGCTCAGCACCGACGTGCCGCGGGCGGTCGCCTGAGGGGATCCGTGGCGGCCGTGGGCCTTTCCAGGCCAGGCTTGACGGATTGACCTGCGATTTCAGGGAATCCTGTCGGCGACCTTGAAGCTAATGCCTGGCCCGCTACCGCTGCCGGGCCTGCCTTGTTGTGCTGAATGTCCGCCATGACTGCTTGGCTTTCTGAGACCTGCCGCCTCGTCTCTTCGCACCTCGCTAGCGCGTCGGCATGGTCAAACACGAAATCTGGCGACATGTTCACGCGAATCGACGTCATCGAACGCGAAACCCCCGCGCTAGCGAACGTGGATCCCCCCCCAAGAGCTATGAATTCGCGCAGAATGGACGCAGATCGCGACAGCCGCACTTCGAAGCGGTCACAACCTGAGCTGCTAGCGCTCAGCTACGGGGCGCTGTATTGAGGGGGGGGTGATGCCGGTTCCTACGAAGAGCCTGCTAGCACTTCATGGCCCATCTCTCCATCACGCAGGGCCCTCCGACCTGGGGCGACCACGGTGATCGACATCGAGTGCGGCACCTCCGACTGACTTCTTTCCTTCTGGCATGAGGGATGTACCTCAGCACTGAGGTGGGGAACATCTCTCGATCACTGATCTGCCACTCGTCAAGGAGTATCGACCGCTCGCTGGTCACGATGTCGCTGTATTCAGACAGCGTCGTCATCAGACAGCGTCGTCATCAGACAGCCTCGTCCAGAGGAGCGCCGTCCATCGGTTCGTCCCGCCCGGCGCCGTCGGCCTCCGCACGTCCAACGAGGTCGAGTACGTTCGTCATGACCTCACCGAATGCCTGGGGGTCGGCGAGCAACCAGGAATGATTGCCGGGCACCGTCAGCACATCGGGATCACCCAAACACCGGCACATGTCTTCGAACGACGCACGGGTCACGAGGTGGTCATGCTGCCCCCACAGCACCACCACCGGAAGACGCCGCCGGCGCAGGACGTCGAGTTCCACGGTCAGATCGGCCCGCCTCGCGAGGCCCGCGGCGAGCCAGAACGACCGCGGGTCCCGGAGCAAGTTCGGCAGACCCTCGGCCAAAATGACGGGGAGGACGCGGCGAGCTTGGCGAATGGGCAGCAAGTCGGCCGGGAAGTGGAGGCCCCAGTCCCACAACGGCCGCTCCGCCATGGAGCGCACGGTGGAGCCGCTGTGCGCCCAAGCCGAACCGCCCACGGAATTGATGAGCACCAGTGCGTGGACATGGTGCGGGTGGTCATGGGCCAGCTTGACGGCAACTCCACCTCCGAACGAGTGACCCAGAGCGAGCACCGGTGACCCCACCCCGACGGTGTCGAGAAAGGTCGCCACCCAATCGCCGTAGGACGACATCCCGATCCCCTTGACGTCGAGCCCGGCTGTCCCGCCAAAGCCAGGCAGCGCCGGGGCGTAGACGTGTAAACCGGCCCGCACGAGACGGGATAGCGCCCTCTTGTATGCCTTGTGATCGAGGCCCCAGCCGTGCAGGAACAGTGCAGGTGGACCCGATCCAGCCTCGCCATAGAACGCCACGCGCCCATCGATGACGGTTTCCTTCCAATCCAACCAGTCCATGCCCCGCACGAGCGGCGCTACCGGTCGTCCTCCGTCCTCCGGACCCATGTAACAATCATCGGCTTTCGTTGAAAGCCCTCCTTAGGGTCAAACGTCCCTTCGCTGCTACGCGAACGTCCCTAACCCGCTTGAGGCTCCCCATCGCAACATCTCATGAACCGCGAGTCGCGCGAATCACTACGGCGTGTGATCTCGTGTGGAATGTTTCTGGGAATTCACGCCTGTATCTCGCGGAGGGTCTCAGACTGCTGGTAGTCGTTCGGCAGGTGCCATGTGACGCCTCGTAGACTCAGAAGAACTCGGGAACCTCAAGGATCTCCTTGGGAACGAAGGCTCAACGTCAGCACCAAGCGCCCTCACGACGAGCTGTTCCCTTGCGTGGAGGAATCGCAGAACCTTCGATACGCGGACGCGGCAGGCCCGAGTCCTAGAGAGGAGCGCCGGTCCGGATCCTCAGGCCAACCGCGTCGTGGATGATCATCCACCGCATCGACCAGAACCCGGGGCGAGGCTCAGGCAGGTCGTGCCGGGCCAGGAGGAATCCGGTCGCGGTACCCACAGCGCAGGCGAGCCAAACAATCACGCCGGCAGCCAGGACCCACGGCGTGCCACCGGACGACAGCACAATGAGGCCCACCAGGATCGTGGCGATCGCGACGAAACCCACGCGCAGGGCCAACACCGCCATCTTCCAGTGTCCGTTGCGCTGCAACTCTGTGGGTTCCGCCATGCCGAGTACCGTAGAGGGGTCCCCGATGGCACACCAGGGACCTTGGTCCTACGTAGCCGGACGCGGAAGCAGTCGCCGGCTACGCATGATGAGCGGTCCTCCGGAAAGTGGCTGCACACTCGGCGAATTCTGTAGCGAACTCCAAATGGACACCCGCGAAGGGCATTCTGGGCGTCTCTGACCCCGTGGTCTGGGAAGATTCAGGCCTGCATGATGAGCGAGCCCAATCAGCTGGCCGGCCGAGGTCCTCACGGCACGGTGTCGGTATGAACTGCATCTTCTGCTCGATCATCGATGGCTCCGCACCGTCCTGGACCGTCTATGGGGACGCCGGCGCCGTGGCCGTTCTGGACATGGGCTCCGCTGCCTACGCCCGACGACACGGAAGCCAAAGATTCGTGGAACGCAAGGTTCGCCGTGTTCTCCGGGAAGATCCCTGTCTGGATGGTCCAGTTCCCGGCCGCCTCGGACGCCACAATCAGTGCGCCGAGAAGCAGCCGTCCGACACCACGGCCTTGGTAGTCCGAATCGACGTAGTCGCTGTTCTCCACCACTCCTGCGTAGGCGCAACGGTTCGAGACAGGACTCGCCGCTGCCCAATCGATGACCTTGTCGCCATCGGTGGCAACCAGACTCAATTCGCCAATGTGCCGTCGCCGAATACCTCCCACTCAGGAGTGTCAGTGCCGAAGGTGGCGTTTCGGCTGTCTATACCTGCGGCGTAGATGGCCCGCACGCTCGGCCAGTCCGAGGCACGGATCGCCCCGACCTCGGTGCCAGACATTGCCCACCGTCATGGCTGAGACGCAGGCAGGATCTCGGCGAGGAGCAGTTCGACCCGGCCCTTGACCGCCTCCCGGATGGGTCTGATCTCTTCGAGTGACTTGTCCGTCGGATCGTCGAGGTCCCAGTCCTCGTAGCGCTTGCCGGGTACCAGGGGGCAGGAGTCACCGCACCCCATGGTCACCACGACATCGGCTGCACCCAAGAACTCGTCGGTCCATGGCTTGGGAAACTCGCCGGAGATGTCGATCCCGACCTCCGCCATGGCTTTGACCACGTCTGGGTTGAGTTCAGATCCGGGTTCGGAACCTCCAGACCAGGCAATGGCACGACCGGCGGCGAGATGGTCGAACCAGCCCAGTGCCATCTGGGAACGTCCGGCGTTGTGCACGCAGAGGAAGAGCACAGCCGGAACGCTCTTGGCCGAGTGGTCCCTCGAGTGAGCGAGAGCTTCGAGTCGTTGGAGGGCGTACTTCTCTGCGGTGACCACGAGCCACCTCGTGACGGTGGCCCTTCTGGCGATCTCGTCGTAGCTCTCAAAGACGAACGCCTCGACGGACTCGAAGTTGAAGATGCCGTGGAACTTGGTATGGAGCTGCTTGACCACGTGATTCAGCTGAACTCGCTGCTCGGGCGTCATGAGTTCGTTTTCAGGCATGTTCCTCCCCTTTCGCTACGGCGGTCCCTTATTCAGGCTGCTTGCCGCTCGATGCGTACTCTCGAACCCACGCTTGAGCTCCCATCTGCACCGCATCCCAAGGGCTGCCGAGCGGGGGTGTGTACGAGAGGTCGAGTTCACTCATGGCCTCGACAGACATCTCGTTGAAGATGGCGGACGCTGCAATGTCGATGCGCTTGGCGACCTCGGCGTGCTTGTGCCCGAAGAGCTGGAGGCCGAGAAGCCGGCCGCTCCGGCGATCCCCGGTGTAGCGCATACGGATGCGGTGGCTCCCCGGGTAGTACGCCTTGTGGTCGTCGGCCTCGAACTCGACCGTGACCGGATCGAATCCAGCAGCAGCCGCCTCGTGGTCACGGAGCCCGGTGCGTGAGGCCACCATGTCGAAGACCTTGACGACCTGGGTCCCGAGACTGCCGGCGAAATCCGCACTCGCTCCGACAGCGTTGGCGCCGGCCACTCGGCCCTGTTTGTGCGCCGTGGTGCCGAGCGGGAGGTAGGTGAGCCCCATCAACCGGTGATGTGTCACAACGCAGTCCCCGGCGGCAAAGACACCCTCGAGGTTGGTGCGCATACCCCGGTCCACGCTGATGGCCCCGCTGGTGCCGAGGGTGGCCCCTGCCTCGGCCGCCAGGGCGGTGTCGGGTCGCACGCCGACGACGACGAGCACCAAGTCGGCAAAGGCAGTCAACTCGGCGCCCGACGACTCGACAGCGTCGACCTGGAAACGGCCGGCCGATCCCTGCCGGGCTCGAGCGATGCGTTTGACCGTCGTGTTGGTCCTGACCTCGACGCCATGGGCGCTGAGCTCTGCATTGACGAGGGCACCCAGGCTGGGGTCCACGGTCGGGAGCACCTCGGGGAGCTGCTCGAACTGGGTGACAGTCAGCCCGCGGGCTCGCAGGCCCTCCGCCATCTCGAGTCCGATGTAGCCCGCACCCACGATCACCGCACTGGCTGGTTGGTCCTTCTCCAGGGTGCGCACGAGCTCGAATGTGTCGCCCATCGAGTGGAGCAGATGCACGCCGTCGGCCGGACCCAGCGCATCGGGACCGACGAGGCCCTCGATGGGTGGCCGGGCCGACACCGCTCCGGTACCGACAACAAGCTGGTCGTATGCGATGGTGTCCTTCACGCCCGACTCGTCGACCACGCGCAGGCGGCGGCTTGTGACGTCGATCTTGGTGGCCAGGGTGTTCAGGCGCACCTGCATCCCGGTCGCCTTCAGGTCGTCGAGCGTGCGATGTGCCAGGTTGCGCCAGTGGGTCACCTCGCCCGAGACGTAGTACGGGATGCCACAGATGGAGAAGTTGGGATAGGCATCGGCCACGACCACGGTGACCTCGGTCGTCGGATCAAGTTCGCGCGCCGCAGGGCAGCACTGATGCCGGCGTCGCTGCCTCCGATTGCTACGAGGTGCATGGAGTTCCTTTCAAGGTGAGTCGAGGTCGTGTGGTCATCAGCGGGTCTCGAGGTCGCCGTCGCCGCGTAGGTGCGGTTCGATGACGTCGGCTGCCTCTGCTTTGGTCATGCCGGGGTACAAGCCCTTGATCAATCCGAAGGCCAGGACGCCGCCGACGATCTGGGCGGAGATGAAGCTCGGGACCGACGATGGAGCGATGCCGGCGAACGTGTTGGAGAACATGCGCCCCACGGTGATGGCCGGGTTGGCGAAACTGGTTGAGCTCGTGAAGAAGTACGCGGCGCCGATGTAGGCGCCCACAGCGGCCGGGGCGAGGTGGGAGCGCCCCGAGCGGGCCAGGGCGAAGATGACGAGCAACAGGCCCACGGTGGCGACCACTTCGGAGAGCCAGTGCGGGCCAGAGGCCCGGTGCTTGGTCGAGATCGAGATCGCTGCCTCGGAGAACATGGCATTGGCGAGGATGGCTCCGCAGATGCACCCGAGTGTCTGGATTGGAAGGTAAGCAGCGGCGTCTTTCCACTTGAGGCCTCCGAAGCCTGCGTCGACGAAGGAGACGATTGGATTGAAGTGGCCACCCGAGATTGGCCCGAACATCAAAATGATGGCGAACAGTCCCGCCGCCGTAACCGCTGCATTCTCGAAGAGCTGGAGACCGACGTCGCCCTGGGAGAGGTTTTGGGCGGCAATGCCTGAGCCGATGACGATGGCCGCCAGGAATGCGCTGCCCAAGAACTCGGCGAGCAGGCGCCGCCATAGGGCAGTGTCCCTCACGGCTCGATCCCCGAAGCCCTACTCGGTCAGCAGCAGGATGAAGCGGATTTCGTGACTCCGACGCTCACCGGCTCACCGACGGCCTCGGGAACACAGCACGTTCCATCTCCGGCGATGCCGGTCTCGGCAGGAGCGTCGGCCAGGACGGTGTAGACCTCCCAGGGGGCACCGTCGGGATCGTTCACCCAGACCTTGTCCTGCACCGCGTAGCAACAGGTGGTCTGTTCTTGGACTTCGGTCTCCATGCCGGTGTCGCTCAGGCGGCCCGTTGCCGCTGCCACCTCGTCCGGCGTCTCGACCTCGACGCCGAGGTGGTTGAGCGCACCCATCACGCCGTTGCCCCGGGCATTGGCATTTTCCATCAGCACCAGCTTCAGCGGAGGATCCGCGATGGCGAAGTTGGCGTATCCGGGCTGGCGCTTGGCCGGCTCGGACCCAAAGAGCTTGGAATAGAACTCCACGGCTTCGTCGATGTCGCTGACGTTGAGTGCGAGTTGGACCCTCGACATGATGACCTCCTGTAGTATCGATCTCAGTCGATGCATCGAGTATTGCGGATGTATCGATGAATGTCAATGTGAAGGTGGTGAGTCCATGAGGAAGCAGGCGACTGCGACCAAGACCCGACAGGTGGAGTGCTGCGCCTCCGTCCTGGCTGCACCGCTCGACACCGCCGACGCCGCTGAGCTGGCCAGCGGGTTCGCTGCGCTGGCGGACCCGGTCCGACTCCGGGTGCTCAGCATCTTGGCGGCCGCTCCCGAAGGTGAGGTCTGCGTCTGTGACTTCGTCGAGCCCTTGGCCAAGAGCCAGCCGACGGTTTCGCACCACCTCAAGGTGCTCAGCGACGCCGGTCTCGTCCAAGGGGACCGGCGTGGCAAGTGGGTCTGGTACTCGCTCAACCGTGACCGCCTGGCCCAGCTTCGATCGGCCATCGACACCTGAGCGCACAGCGTTGCAACCGTGATCCGTTATGACGATCTCGATGCAGCAGCCCAGCTCGCCGAACGGCAGCGATAGTCGAGGGCATTCGACGAGAAGGCCGGCGGTCTCGACTTGGCCGCCGAGTTCGAGGCCATGGGAAGCCTGTACAGCGAGCTCGATGCGGAGGAAACGTCATCACGCACTTCCCCCGGGCCTGACGCACCTGGTGCCGCTCGCACTGACAAGCGACCAGGTCACCATCCTCACGTTGCCTGACGATGTGAGCGACGAGCATCCTGGCGCCCAACCGCTCGATACCCAACCGACCGCTGCGTGGCGTGGAGGGCCTCGGTGGATGCCGGCAACTCCGGCCCGGCGCGTCAGGCGCTCGACGCGTTTACGCGAGCAGCGCAATGGGAAGCCACGGACATCAGAACACAGTCGACGTTCGCTCCTCGCCCGTACCTCCTGGAGTACCGACGAAGTCGCCATCGAGCGCGCTGAACCGCCGATCACAACATCTTGTGGGTCGCGCAGTAAAAGGGACAGCCCTTCGAATTCTCACTACGAGCTGTGAATTCGCGCAGAATGGACGCAGAATTCGCGACACCTAGAGACGCAGGGCCGCTACCTGGGCTGCAAGCACTCAGCTAGCACATCGTCTCTGGGTCGCCAGTCGCTGAGTCCGGGATGCTCAGACCCTCGAGACATCATGCCCCGAGCATTTGCGCGACAGGAGATTAAGCCCCGTCACGAGGGGCCGGTGAGGCTCTGGCGAACGTCGACGAGCGCTTCTTGCACGTACTGAGGGCAGAAGTACTTGGTGGAAAAGATGGCCGCCAGGTAGGCCTCGAACGGGTTCAATCCCCGCTTGCGAAGAGACTGCAGTGTCTGGCCGACGTCTTCGTGTTTGTCGAGATCACGGCAGGCCACTTGTCCGTCGGCGATGACGCTTGAATAGGAGTCCTTGGCGAAGGATCCACTCACCTTGCGGACGAGGTACAGGTAGGCCGCCTTCGGATTCGTTGGAAGCTTCGGATCGTTGCCGTAGAGCACGCCTTCGGCCAGTGCGGCCGCAGCGTCGCCTTGGGCGACACGCGGTAGCGGTCCGGCCGGAAAAGCCAGCAGGTTGACGTAGAGCCGGCGCTGCGCCAGGTTGCCCGTCTGTCCAGGGTCCAGCCCGTGATGGACCATCCAGACAAGACCGCCCGTTTGGAAGAATTCCTGCCCGCCGGGACCCGGGTCTGTCTGACTTCCGCCCGAAGAGGAGAGCCAGGCGTGATCAAGGGGCTTGGTGCACGACCCGATGACCGACGCGCATTCGGCGATACCGATCCCGTAGTTGTCGGTGCCCCAGTCGTTGGCCGAGTAGAAGAGCCAGAACTTGCCGGCGGACTCCACCATCGCGGGGCCCTCGACCAGCCCGCCCTCCCACGGCTGCGAAGCTCCGATCAGTGGGTGGGCCGGACCCGCAACCGCCAGGCCGGAAGGTGCCAGCTGCTGGGAATAGATGGTCGTCGGGAGGTCACAGCAGTCACCGTCGCTCTTCCAGAGCAGCCAGGGCGTCCCGTCCTGAGCGACGAAGATACTGGGATCGATCGCTCCTCCTTGGGCCGTGGGGCAGATGAAAGCCGAGGACGAATCATCGACATAAGGGCCTGTCGGGCTCTTGCTCGTCGCCGCGGAGATGCACATCGCGCTCGTCGGCCCCTTGGCTGTGCGGATGCACCCCGCTGCCGACGGATTGGCCACGCAATCGAGAGGATGGGTGGCCGGGGTCGAGTAGTACATCACATAGGTGCCGTCGGGCCGAGCCCAGACGGACGGGGCCCACTGGTAGCCCGACACCGTCCACTTGGGTAGCCGGGGCAAGGCGTCACCGACGTAGTAGCCCTGGAAGGCCGAGCTCTGCGTCAGCTGAATCTCGGGGATGTGCGCCGCCGGGGCGTAGCGCGAAGCAGTTGTGTCGGAGGCAAACAGGTAGAGAGCTTTGGCCGTCTTCAGAGCGAAGGGGTCGGCAAAGTCACCGTTGAAGATCGGGCTCCCGTCGCGCAGGGCGTTGAAGATGTCGAGTTGAACACCATCCGAACGCGAGGGATGGAAGGCCTGCGGCCCGAGCGTCGGCGAGCGTCCAGCCGACACAGGCAGTTGTCCTGGGCGCGTCTTGGGCTCAACCGAGAGCGACCGAGGCTTGGATGCCCCCGCTGAAATCGATCCTGCGGCAGCGAGAAGCCCGCACATCAAGGCGAGTGCGAGCACCACTCGTCCCACTGTTCCGAAGTAATGACGATGGCGCGATCGCCGAGTCCGGGGCTCTTTCGAGAAGGCAGGGTTCGCCACGTTCGAGCATCCTCGGATCGAGAGTTCGTGTGCTGCCGTTCAGGCGCTGACGCCTTGCGAAAGGATCTTGTCGCCCGACATCTTCATGATCGCCTCTATGGCACCAATGTGTGCTTTCACATCAGCGCTTCCGGCCATGGCGCGCTGCGCCACGAATCCGAGGGTGATCGACGTCAAGAGCTGCGCCATCGCTTCGGGATCCGCGTCCGCGTCGAAGCTCCCGGTGTCCTGCCACCGCCTGACCGTCTGAGCGAACAAACGTCGGAGCCCGGCATAGGAGGCGCGAGTGGCGGCCTTGATCTCGGGATCGCTCTGGGAGTGACTCCAGCCGTGCAGAGAGACGAGCAGTCGATCGATGGCGCTCTTGCGGTGACGACCAAACCCGGTGACGGCGCGCAGCACCTGTTGGAGGAACTCAGGGAGCGGTGGAGGATTGGGGTTGTTCAGGATCGGCGCCAGGTCCTCGGCCATCGCTGCCGTCCCGTCGGTCACCACAGCGTTGATGATCTGATCCTTCCCCTTGAAGTACCCGTAGACAGCTCCGGTCGAAAGACCTGAGCGAGCAATGATCATCTCCATCGACACGGCCTCGAGGCCGTGCTCTTGGAGGCAGGCGCGGGCGGCCTCGAGGATCTGCTCGCGGCGGGCCTCTCGGCGTTCCTCAGTAAGTCTTGGCATGGGAAGACCTTATCACAAAAAGAACGAACATTCTATCTTGACATCCGTGGGCACCCCTGTTACAAAACGAATGTTCCTTCGATATAGGAGAGTTGCACCATGCCCTCTGCCCTTGAAACAGCCAAGAAGCCGATCAACCGGTCGGCGGTGACCGTCGTCGTCTGTATCGCCCTCGGGGCGGTCTCGGCGGCCATGGCGTCGCTCAACGTCGCCATCCCTGACCTGGTCCGCAGCACCCACGCCACCCAGACCCAGCTCGAGTGGATCATCGACGCCTACCTGTTGGTGTTCTCCGTCATGCTGCTCGCCGCAGGAGCGCTCGGTGACCGTTACGGACGCCGCAAGGCCCTCATTGCAGGACTCGTCGTCTTCGGTGGTGCGTCGGCTGTGGCCATGGCGGTCTCGTCGGCCAACGAGCTGATCGTTCTGCGGGGGCTCATCGGCTTCGGCGCCGCGTTCGTCATGCCGGCGACCTTGTCCACCATCACTGGAACCTTCCCGCCGGCCGAACGGGCGAAGGCGGTCAGCGTCTGGGCGGCCGTGGCCGGGGGAAGCGCGATTTTGGGGTTGCTGTGCTGCGGCGTCTTGTTGGAATGGTTCTCCTGGCGGAGTGCCTTTGCCGTCAATGTCGTCCTGGCCATCATCGCTTTGGCCGGCACGTTCCGCTTCGTCCCCGAGTCATCGGAGGCTGACGCTCCAGCACTCGACAAGGGCGGGGCGCTGCTCGCCATGGTGGGTCTCGTGGCGCTGGTCTTCAGCATCATTGAGGCGCCCGACGCCGGATGGGCGAGCGCCCGCACACTCGGTGGGCTGGCCGCTGGAATGGTAGCGCTCGCTGGGTTCGTTCTCTACGAGTTCCACCAGGAGCACCCCCTCCTCGACCCCCGGCTCTTCTCCAACCGGAGGCTCTCTGCCGGGAGCCTGTCGATCTGCATCCAGTTCTTCGCATTCTTCGGGTTCACCTTCGTGTCTCTGCAGTATCTCGAAGGCGTCCGCGGCTACACCGCCCTCATTGCCGCATTGGCCGTGCTGCCTCTCTCGGCGACGATGATGCCCGCGGCCAGGCTTACCCCGCGCCTTGTCACGCGATTCGGCGCTCGCAGCGTGTGCGTGACCGGGCTGCTTCTCTGCGCCGCCGGCCTGTTCATCCTTTCGCGGATCGGGACCGACACGCCGTACTGGTTGATGTTGGCGGGTCTCGTGCCACTCGGTGTGGGCATGGGAGCGGCCATGACGCCGGCCACGACCGCGATCACCGAAGCCCTGCCGCAAGCCGAACAAGGCGTAGGCTCGGCGCTCAACGACCTCTCGCGCGAGGTCGGCGGGGCACTCGGCACCGCCGTCATCGGCAGCGTCGTGACGGCCGTTTACAGCTCAAGCCTGCGGATCCCCGGTGCGCCAGTCGCGTTGGTGGACAAGGCACGGTCGTCCTTCGCCGTAGCCATGCACGCCGGCGGCTCGACGGGGGCGCACGCCCAGAGCGCCTTCGTCGATGGCATTCACACCGGGCTGCTCTACGCAGCAGCAACCGCCATCATCGCCGCCTGCAGCCTTGCCATCCTGCTGCGTCGTGAGACTACAACGCCCCAGACGGCCGACGAGCCGGAGCTCCGGCAGTTGGTCTCTGTCACCGAATAGCGCCTGGGGCCAGCCTCAGGCATGCGGCTCAGCCGGCTCGCGTTCTTTCTTTCTTCCTTTGGAAGCACCGGTCGCCCTCTTGTTCGCACATCACGTCCACATCCAAGGAGATCAAATCATGAGTCCCCACTCCAGCGATACGTTCGATCCGGATCCAAGCCTCGAACGTCCGAGTTGGATCCTGACGGCCGACATGGCAGGGCCGCCCCATCGGGTCGTGCATCCTCGGGCGAGAAACCTCGCCTTGCGGCGACGCTGGCGAAGGACCCGTCGCCTCCGAGCCGCTCGGCGGGCAGGCTGGCTGGTCTTCGTTGCGGCCATCATCACCCTGATCCAGTCCGGATTCGGCCCGGCAACGACCTCGGGGGCCTCGCAACCCGCGGCCCACACGTCACAGCCCAAACCGTCTGCGAGCCTCATCACCTTCTACCTTGCGCTTCCCTCTCACGCGAGCTCGTTGGTCAATGACGCTGTCGCTGCGGCGATGCCGAACAATGCGCACTACCGCCATTTTTCATCCGTGGATTCGCTGGCTGCCGAGTACGGCGCGTCGAACGGGACAATGCAGAGAGTCTCTGGGGACATCGAGAAGTTCGGACTCAGTGCGGCGGTCGATCCCAGCCGGCTGTTCGCGCGGGTTAGCGGGACGGCCGAACAATGGGCATCGGCGTTGAAAGCCCCGCTGCGCGAAGAGCCTGCGACGCCGAAGAATTCATACGAGACCTATTCGCTGCCGGGCGAACTGCCGAGCGGGCTGCCCCCCAGAGGTACCTCGTGGTTGTTCACCGACACCACGGTCTACGACTCCAGCGTTGACGGGCAAGCACCTCCAATCGGTCTAACCAGCGCCAACGACGAGGGAACGGCGATCGGTCAGGCTGCCGCACCGTGGCCGAAGAACACGGGAACGATCGGGCCGATGCACTGCGACCAGAGCGCCATCACATCAGGCGAGGTGTACACGCCCTCGCAAGTGCAAACGACCTACGGCGTCACGGCGCTCGCGACCGACGCCGGAACTGCTTCGCCCAGTATCGACGTCATAGATCTGGGCGGCGGCTGGAATCCAAGCGATCTGCAGGCTGCCGGGGCATGCTTCGGCTACGGCGCGGTCCACGTCACCCAATCCCAGGGCGATGGCGTCGCCACCCCCATCAAGAGCACCGACCCCGAGACCTCGCTCGACCTGCAGATGACCGCGGCCGTGGCGCCCAAGGCCTCGATCCATCTCATCGAGGCCTCCGATGGACCCGCCTCGTTGCTCGATGGGTTCAGCCGGGCGCTTGGGCGATCTGGCGGCACGCCCGACGTGGCCACCTTGTCCTACGGAGGCTGCGGCGTGGCTGACGCGCTTACCGCCAGCACGTACGTCACGATCACCAACGAGGTGCTGGCCATGCTCGCCATGAGTGGCACCTCGACCTTCATCGCCGCCGGGGACAGCGGTTCGACGACATGTCCCGGTCCGGGCCTCGTACCGACCTTGTCGTTTCCCGCCGTCTCCCCAGTGGTCACGGCCGTCGGAGGCACCCGCCTGACGCTCAATGCCCAGAATCGAGCGCGTGAGCGAAGTCGTCTGGAACGACAGCCAGTACGGCGAAGCGGCCGCCGGAGGTGGAGGGCTCGCGCTGGACACCGCCCGCCCGGCCTACCAGGACGGCTTCAACTCCTCTGCCGAACGAGCTGTGCCCGACGTCAGCGCCCTGGCCGACATCGAGCCGGGATGGCCGGTCTTCGTCGACGGCCAGCTCGAGCCGGTCGGGGGCACGAGCGGGTCGTCGCCCTTCGTGGCCGCCGCTACGGCCCTCGTCGATGCCCAGCAGAGTGCGCGCCACCAGCCCCGCATCGGACTGGCCAACGGTTGGTTCTACCAAGCCGACCGGCACGACCCGGCCAGCTTCTACGACGTCACCCAGGGCGACAACCAGCTGAAGCTGGTGACCTGCTGCAACGCCACGACTGGCTACGACCAGGCCAGCGGGCTGGGCGTGCCCGATTGGTCGGTCCTGCCGGGCGAACTCCCGAGCCCAGCCAACTAAAGAATCCATATCAGTATCCAATACCTATCAGAATGATATAAGGTGACCACATGCCACGAGGAATCACGAAACGCAGGCCGATCACGATCACCGCGTTGCTCGACGCGGCCATGGAGCTCTTCGCCGAGAAGGGCTACGGCGCAACTTCCATTCCGGACATCTGCGCTCGAGCCGAGCTCACCAAGGGCGCCTTCTACTCCAACTTCGCCAACAAGGACGCACTCTTTCTCGCCCTTCTCGATCGCAGTTGGGAACGGCGGGCCGAGTGGATCCGTCGGGCCATGGCCGCAAGCGCCCTGCCCGAGACCGGGGACGGCTGGGAAGAGAGCGCTCCGAATCGAGTCGAAATTGACAAGGTGTGGACGCTGGTCTCGTTCGAGTTCTCCCTGCACGCCATCCGGCAACCCGAGGTGGCGAAGCTCCTCGTCGAGCACGAGCTCCGCGTCCGTTCGGAGCTGGCGGTTCTGGTGACCGAGGCACTCGAGCAAGCAGAGCGCATTCCAACGCTTCCGGTGCACAAGCTGGCCCGCATGATCGTCGCCGTGACCGAAGGCAGCGACATCCAGACCCTGACGGACGAAGCCGCCGGTTTGAGTCCTTTCGCAAATCTCGGACCCCGAGCAGTGACGGCACTTCTTTGGCACTTCTCAGTCCCGACGGACTCGGTCATCGCTCCTGAGGAAGGTGTTTCCCGATGACGGTGCCTTCGAGTACGCCAGCGGATGGTCACGACACGGACATAGCAAGCGCTGGATACGCGTCAGCGTCGGGCGACTTCGATCCCGTCAACGCCGTCGACGAATTGCTTTCTGAGGTCGACTTGACCCGGGCCGGGGCTGGAGGTTCGGTCTCTTTCGCTGGAGAGGACCCGATTCTGCCGTCGAGGCATCGACTCGGCGCGTGCATCGGCGTGCCACTCATGGCCGGAGCAGTGGCGGCGGTGACGTTTCACCGACACCGAGGTGGCCCGGCTCAAGACCTCGCACTCGACTTGCGCCAAGCTGTGCACTCCATCAACCCGGGCGCCTTCTGGCACCCGACGCTGAACGGAGAGCCGGCCCCGCATCCGCTCATTCTCGACAATCCGTTCCTGGCGGCGCCGTATCGCACGGCTGATGGCCGCTGGGTCATGGCCACGGGCGTCTACCCGCACATGGCCGCCGAGTGGTGCCGCTTCTTGAACGTCCCACCCGACACCGCCAGGGTCGCCGAAGCGATCGCCACGTGGGACTCCTTCGACCTCGAAGAGAAAGCGAACGCCGTGGGCCTGCCGATCTGCATCGTGCGCACCCCTGCCGAGTGGCTGGCCCACGAGCAGGGAGCGCTGCTCGCCACCCAGCCGGTCATCGGCCTCGAACGCATCGGCGATGCTCCGGCGCGGGACTTCGGAGCGGCGGCGCAACCCTTCGACGGCATTCGGGTGCTGTCGTTCACCCATGCCATCGCCGGGCCTGCCGTCGGGAGGACCCTGGCCGAGCACGGAGCCGAGGTGCTGCACGCCACCCGTCCCAACGACTACGAGCACGAGTACATCTATGCCGAAGCCAACGTCGGCTCCCGGAGTGCCTACTTGGACCTCGGCAGTGCCACCGGCAAGGAGCGGGCCGAGACACTCTTGGCCGATGCCGATGTCGTGGTCAACAATCACCGACTCGGCGCGCTCGAACGGCAAGGACTCGATCCCAAGGAGCTGGAAGATCGACACCCCGGCATCGTCTACGTCTCGGTCAACTGCTACGGGGCGAGCGGCCCGTGGGCCAGACGGGGCGGTTTCGACATGAACGGCTCGGCCATCTCGGGACTCTTGACCATCGAGGGGAGCGCGGCCGAGCCCCGGTTCCCCGCCACCTTCCTCATCAACGACTACTTGACCGGCTTCATGGGAGCTGTCGGCGCCAGTGCCGCACTGGTCAAGCGCGCCACCGAGGGCGGTTCATGGCACGTCACGGTCAACCTGACAAGAACGGCGATGTGGTGCGGCTCGCTCGGCTTCGTCGACCCCGCGCTCGCCGGCTCTGACGAAGAACACAGCTTGCGTGAGCCTGTCCCCTATGACGCACCCAGCCCCCTAGGGGATGTCCACATGCTCGCCCCACCCGTGCGCTTCTCGCACACGCCGCCGGCCTGGCCGGATCCGATCCTCGTCCCGCGGGGTTCGAGCCGGGGGGAATGGCGTACCTGAGGTTCCCGGCGAGAACCACCGCCGAGCCGAGAAACACCGACCAGTTGACGACCGTGGCCGCATGCAGGACGGGCCGGGCGCTTCGACCCAAGATCACCAATGGAGATGCACAATGACACAGCCCCAAGGCGGCGACACCGTTCTCTGCCACATGGCCCGAACGCCAGAGGCCCACCAGCGTCTCGGGCTCGAGGTCGACCACATCGCAGCCTGGGAAGACGGCTTGCGCACCGACACCGCGCCCGGCTCCTACGAGTGGTGGTACTTCGACGCCCACCTCGACGACGGATCATCGCTGGTGATCGGCTTTTACACCAAGAACCCGATCACGCCGGATCACCCCCTCGATCCGATCGTCAGCGTGGACCTCGACCGGCCTGGCGCCGAGACGCTGACGTTCGAGAGCCACGGACTCGCAGAGCAGTTCAGTGCGAGCACCGATAGCTGCGACGTTCGTATCGGAGACAACACCTTCCGGGGCGACCTCCACCACTACGAGATCCACGTCGCGCACGACGATGTGGTCATCGATGTCGATCTCACCGGTCACGTCCCGCCCTGGCGCCCCGCCACCGGCCACCTTCTCTTCGGAGAGCACGACGAGCACTTCTTCGCCTGGCTCCCTTCGGTGCCCCAGGGAACGGTGTCGGTGGACATCGCCAGCGGTGGCTCCACGGAAACCCTCGCCGGCGTGGGTTACCACGACCACAACTGGGGCGACGCGGCGATGCTCAAGCTCATCAACCACTGGTACT
Source organism: uncultured Acidimicrobiaceae bacterium (assembly GCA_963721585.1). Lineage (GTDB taxonomy): Bacteria > Actinomycetota > Acidimicrobiia > Acidimicrobiales > RAAP-2 > Bog-473. The sequence goes on from CAVRJN010000008.1 coordinate 406,027, forward strand.
GGGGCCGTGCCCAGGCGGGTCCGTATTCGATCATCGCCAGTTACATCACCGCTGAACACAAGTACGGTGACACGGAGATCCCCGTCTTCTTGCTGGCCAAGGGTGACACGATCGTCGCCGACGATGCGGCGAAGGTCACCTTCAGGCTCGAGGACGAACGCATCGATGAGCGCAGCGGCAAGCCAGTAGCCGACGTCGTGGTCTACGAGTACGAGAGCGGTACCGACCTCTACCGGGTGAGTTTCCAACGGGAGAAGACAATCGTGGACCGTCGGCTCATCGACGAGGTCACGGGCGTCAAGCATCTCCTCGCCCGGCTGACTCGCTTCGACGGTTCGTACCTCCGATTTGCGGGAGACGTCCGACTCGAGCACTTCGTCTCTCGCAAAAAGGTCGAAGACGTCAGCGATCCTGGGATCTGGGAACTGATGTACTTCGGACGCACCAGGGAGGCGCCTACGAGGGCGCCTCGGCATGTCACGAAGGCGGACTAGTGAGCAGTCACCCGCCGGATTGGGAGGCGACACCATGACCACCGCCGTGATCGTCGACGCCGGCCGGTGAGCAGCGAGGGGAACATGGCCGAGGCGCAGTACTGCTCATCGGCGCTCGAACCGAGTGCCCTGGCGGCCTGCGTCGTCCAGATCCCGCTCACCGTGGCCGCCGCTATCTCCCGGATGACCCACCGCAACGTGTCGTGGTGCAAGAAGACCTCGCCCCTGCCAGCCAGATTGCGCAAACGGGCGGCTCTGGGGTTCCCAAATCGCATTCCCTCCACGACCATGGGGCTGAACTCCGAGCCCAAGAGTTCGGAACGGACTGCGGCATCGGCGGTGTATCGAGCCAGACCCACGGGCTCCGTACGGGCAAGAAGGGTCGACGCGAGCTCACTCAGCACCTCGACAGGGAAAGCCAAGTCCACCTCGGAGGGGACGGTCAGGACCTAGGTGAGGGTTGTCGATTCCAGCGCACGAAGGCGGGCCTCGTGCTGTGGCATGAAGAGGCCTGTCGAGTAGTCCGCCTCCCAAATGTGTTGGAGACCAGCCTCGATGCCTCGAGGTGCTACTTCGGCTCCTGGATGCGCCGCGACAGGCAGATGGAGAGTTCGGTAGAGAAACTCCGTGACCGGATCCTCGTGGGCCGGCATGGGCAATGGGCGCATCGCCATCTGTGCGGGCACCGGCTCAATGGGCATGCCCCGAGCGATGTGCATCGCGAACTGGGGCTCCGGCGACATCGGCTGCGCTACAGCGTATTGAAGGTGGTCTCGAGCGCGACGGCGATGTCGAGGATCGAGTTGGCGTTCTGTGTGCGCTCGATCCAGACGGCATGGGCCAACTCGTGTTGCTCACGTGCTCGGGCCAGATGTCCCTCGGCACGAAGAGCGGCTTGCGCGGCACGAGCGCCCCGGCCCCAAGGTCAAGCCCTGGACCAGGGGCGCTCGCGGCCGGCAAGCACCTCAGATGTCCGCTGTCGCGAAATCAGCGCGTTCTGTCGCGAAATCTGGTTGGACAGCCGCGAAACGCCGAGACGTGACAACGCGAAATTCTCACGAGCATCCGCTCGTCGAACCGCAACTCCCGCACACGTAGCACGACCCTGCCCGTTGCATGGTGTTGCCGCAGCTGTAGCAGAGCGGTGCATCGAGCTGCTCGGCCCGGGCCAGGGCCTGCGCCGCCGGCTCGGCGCCGGCACGGCCGTCGCTGAGGCCGTCCTCGACGAGGCCGACCGTCGGTGTCGACATCTCCTCCACACCGGGCAGCGTCGGCTGCGTCCGCTCCTGAGTGGACAGGATGCCGAGGTCCGAGCGCTCCTCCACCGAGAGGAAGTCGAGCGCCATCCGACGGAAGATGTAGTCGATCAGGCTGGTGGCAATGCGCAACTCCGGGTCGTCCGTGATGCCCGCCGGCTCGAACTTCATGTTGGCGAACTTGCGGACGAATGTGGCCAGCGGCACGCCGTGCTGCAGCCCGAGGCTGATCGAAATGGAGAAGGCGTCCATGATCCCGGCCAGGGTCGACCCCTGCTTGGAGACCTTGATGAACACCTCGCCCGGACGGCCGTCCTCGTACTCGCCGACCGTGACGTAGCCCTCGCAGTCGGCCACCCGGAACGAGAACGTCTTCGAGTTGCGCTTGCGGGGCAGGCGCTCGCGCACCGCGCCGACCAGCACCGACGTCGTCTCCCGCCGCTGCTCGCTCAGCAGCGCCGCCTCGAGCTCGGCGATGCGCGCCGTCACGGCGCGGTCGCGGGCCTCGGCCTCCGAACCGGCCGGTGCCAGGTCGCCGCCCACTGCCTCCGCTTCCTTCTTGGTGGTCGACAGCGGCTGGGCCACCTTGCAGTTGTCCCGGTAGATGGCCACGGCCTTGATGCCGAGACGCCAGGCGTCGATGTGCAGCTGCTCCACGTCCTCGACCGTCACGTCCTCGGGCATGTTGACCGTCTTGGAGATGGCGCCGCTGATGAAGGGCTGCACCGCCCCCATCATGCGGATGTGGCCCGAGTAGTGGATCGTGTTGTCACCCATGGAGCAGGCGAAGACGGGCAGGTGCTCAGGGGCGACGTGGGGTGCGCCGAGGATCGACATGTTCTCGTTGATGTAGGCCACGATGTCCTCGGCCTGCTCGACGCCGTAGCCCAATTTGGCCAGCGCCCGGGGCACCGTCTGGTTGACGATCGACATCGTGCCGCCGCCGACCAGCTTTTTGGTCTTGACCAGACCGAGGTCCGGCTCGACGCCCGTCGTGTCGCAGTCCATCAGCAGGCCGATGGTCCCGGTCGGCGCCAGCACCGAGGCCTGCGAGTTGCGCACGCCGTACGCCTCGGCCAGGTCGACTGCCCGGTCCCAGGACTCCTGGGCGGCGGAGAGCAACTCGGGCGGCACGACGTCCTCGTCGATGCGGGCGGTCTCGGCCTGGTGCATGCGCAGGACGTTGAGCATCGGCTCGACGTTCTCGTGGAAGCCGGCGAAGGGGCCCATGCGGGCCGCCGTCCTGGCCGACGTGGCGTAGGCGTGCCCCGTCAGCAGCGCGGTGATGGCGGCCGCCCAGGCCCGTCCTGCGTCGGAGTCGTAGGGCAGACCCTGGGCCATCAGCAGCGCACCCAAGTTGGCGTAGCCGATGCCGAGCTGGCGGAAGGCCCGCGTCGTCTCGCCGATCCTCTCGGTCGGGTAGTCGGCGTTGCCGACCATGATCTCTTGGCCGGTGAACACGACCGCCACCCCCGCCTTGAAGCCCTCCACGTCGAACTCGTCGTTCTCGTCGAGAAACGTCAGCAAATTCATGGACGCCAGATTGCACGCGCTGTCGTCGAGGTGAACGTATTCGGAGCAAGGGTTACTTCCGTTGATACGGCCCGTCATCGGCGCCGTGTGCCAGCGGTTGATGGTGGTGTCGTACTGCAGTCCCGGGTCGGCGCACTCCCAGGCCGAGTGGGCGATCTGGCGGAACAGGTCGCGTGCGGGCAGCGTCCGGATGACCGAGCCGTCCGTGCGCGCCGTCAGTTCCCAGTCGCGCCCGTCAATGACGGCCTCCATGAACTCGTCGGTCACCCGCACCGAGTTGTTGGCGTTCTGGTACTGGGTCGAGTGGCTGTCGGCCCCGTCGAGGTCCATGTCGAAGCCGGCGTCACGCAGGACGCGGGCCTTGCGCTCCTCGATCGCCTTGCACCAGATGAAGTCCTCCACGTCGGGGTGGTCGACGTCGAGGATGACCATCTTGGCGGCGCGCCGTGTCTTGCCACCCGACTTGATGGTGCCGGCCGAGGCGTCGGCGCCGCGCATGAAGCTGACCGGGCCCGACGCCGTGCCGCCGCCCTTCAGCAGCTCGTGCGACGACCGGATCCGCGACAGGTTGACGCCCGCGCCCGAGCCGCCCTTGAAGATGATGCCTTCCTCGGTGTACCAGTTGAGGATCGAGTCCATCTTGTCCTCGACCGAGAGGATGAAGCATGCTGAAGCCTGCTGGGGGACGCCGTGCACGCCGATGTTGAACCACACCGGGGAGTTGAAGGCGGCCTTCTGGTGGATGACGAGGTACTTGAGCTCGTGGTTGAAGACGAGGGCCTCCTCGTCGTCGACGAAGTAGCCGTCCTTGATCCCCCACGCCGTCAGCGTGTCGGCCACCCGGTCGGCCACCTGCCGTAACGACCACTCGCGCTCCTCGGTACCGACGGTCCCCCGGAAGTACTTCTGCGCCAAGATGTTGGTGGCGTTCACGCTCCAGAACTCGGGCACCTCGACGCCGAACTGCTCGAAGGCCACGGTGCCGTCCCGGTAGTTGGTGATGCGGGCGTCGCGCCGCTCCCAGGTCACCTCGTCGTAGGGGTGCACGCCTTCTGTGGTGAAGTGCCGGCGGATGCCGATCTCGGATCGCTGGGGGGCGATGGCCATGGTGTGGGGGTCCTCCTGTGGTGTGTGTCGTCTCGGGGGTGTCACTGCTGCGGTGCTCTGTCTTCCTGGGGTCGTTTCCTGCGGTGCTCTGTCCTGCCCGACGTCGCCGTCGCCCCGCTCCCATTCCAGCGCAGCGGTGTCTCACGGTGCGTCTCCCGATCCAGCGCCCTGGAGGGTTCCAAAGTCGCCTCACCACAACATATTGTGGTTGGCCCCTCCCCGAGACACGAGATGCTGTGTCATTACAGCACTGTAGTTACGTCCTTGTCAACCATCTCACTGCACCATTCCTGCTGGTCACGGGCCGCTCGCGATTGTTAGCGCTCGAAGGCCGCCGGAGGGGCCCCAAAGGGCGCCGGATACCCGCGAAATACCCACGAGGCGTTAGCGTCGCATCCGCATGGCCATGGTCGTCGTCGCCGTCGATGCGGGCACGACAGGGGTGCGCGCCCTCGCCGTCGACGAGCGGGCCCGGGTGGCCGACGTCGCCTACCGGGAGTTGACCCAGCACTTCCCCCGCCCCGGCTGGGTCGAGCACGATCCCTCCGAGATCTGGGATTCCGTCCGGGACACCTTGGCCGAGGTCGGCGCGCGCCTGGCGGAGCGGGGCGACACGGTCGCCGCCATCGGCATCACGAATCAGCGCGAGACGCTCGTGGCGTTCGACCGCTCGACCGGGCGCCCGCTGCACCGCGCCATCGTGTGGCAGGACCGCCGCACCGAGCCCATCTGCACCGAGGTCACCGACGCGGGGCAGCTTCCCTTCGTGCGCGCCACCACCGGCCTCGTCCTCGATCCCTACTTCAGCGCCACCAAGGCGGCCTGGCTGCTCCGCCACGGCGACCTCGCGCTCGCCCCCGACGACCCGGATCTCTCCTTGTGCACGGTCGACAGCTGGGTGCTGTGGAACCTGACCGGCGGCACCCGCGGGGGCACCTACGCCACCGACCCCTCCAACGCCAGCCGCACCCTCCTGCTCGATACGGCCTCGCTCTCCTGGTCCCCCGAGCTCTGTGCCGTCTTCGGCGTGCCACCCCACACCCTCCCCGAGGTGCGGCCGTCGGCCGGCCGCTTCGGTACCGCTGCCCTCGGCGACCTCGGCCCGGCGTCGTCGGTCCTCGACGGCATCGCTGTCTCGGGCGTGCTCGGCGACCAGCAGGCCGCGCTGTTCGGGCAGGCCTGCTTCGAGCCCGGCATGGTGAAGGTCACCTACGGCACCGGCAGCTTCGCGCTGGCCAACGCGGGCCACGAGCGCCCGGCGGCGCCCGGCGGGCTCACCGTCAGCTGCGCCTGGGACCTCGGCGAACACGCCGCCGACGAGCGCAGCCGCGTCGCCTACGCGCTCGAGGGGTCGGCCTTCGTCTCGGGCGCCGCCATCCAGTGGCTGCGCGACGGGCTCGGCATCATCTCCTCCGCCGCCGAGGTCGGTCCGCTGGCGGCATCGGTGCCCGACAGCGGTGGCGTCACCTTCGTCCCCGCGCTCACGGGTCTCGGCAGCCCGTGGTGGGATCCCCGGGCGCGCGGCCTCGTGACCGGACTCACACGCGGCGTCGGCCGCGCCCAGCTGGCGCGGGCGTGCGTCGAGGGCATGGCGTTCCAGGTGCGCGACATGACCGATGCCATGGCCGCCGCGTCGGCCCACCCACTGACCGCGCTGCGGGCGGACGGGGGCGCCGCCGCCATGGACCTGCTCCTCGGGCTTCAGGCCGAGCAGAGCCGCATGCCCGTGGCGCGGCCGGCCTCGCTCGAGTCCAGCGCGCTCGGTGCCGCCACCGTGGCGGGACTGGCCGAGGGGGTCTGGTCGTCGCTGGCGGAGCTCGCAGGACTCTGGCGGGCCGAGGCCGTCTTCGAACCGCAGCTGCCCGTCGAGCTGGCCGACGCCGGGCACGACGTGTGGCGCCGGGCCGTCGAGAAGTCCATGGGCTGGGCCGATCCCGGGATCAGCGTGAGAGGGCTGTCGCCGGCAGATCCCGGTCTGGAGAAATAAAGCAAGGAAATCCTTGTTATATTGACCCGGTAGGGCGGATCCACCGCTCGGAAGGGTGGCAGTCATGAGCGTGGCAATCGTGACAGGAGCATCCCGGGGACTCGGGGAGGCTCTGGCAACGGGGCTGGCCCGGGCCGGCTGGTCGCTCGTGGTGGACGGTCGTGACCCGGTCACGCTGGAGGCCGCGGCGGACCGCATCCGTGCGGCGGCGAGGGACGGTGCGCGGATCGCCGTCGTCGTCGGCGACATCACCGACGACGAGCACCGCCACGATCTGACGGCCGCCGCCTTCGAGCTGGGTGGCCTCGACCTCGTGGTCAACAACGCCGGGACACTCGGGGCAGCACCGCTCCCCTCGTTGGCGGACTACCCGCTCGACGATCTGCGCATCGCCTTCGAGGTCAACGTCGTCGCCCCTCTCGGACTGCTGCAGGACGCGCTGCCACAGTTGGTCAAGGCACCCCACCCACGCGTGGTCAACGTGACCTCGGACGCCGCGGTGGAGGCCTACGAGGGCTGGGGTGGCTACGGCGCCGGCAAGGCGGCACTCGAGCACCTCGGCGCCGTACTCGCAGCCGAGTTCCCCGCCCTGAGGGTGTGGTCGGTCGATCCGGGCGATCTGCGCACGGCGATGCACCAGGCGGCCTTCCCCGGCGAGGACATCTCGGACCGGCCCGAGCCGAGCACCGTGGTGCCGGGCTTCCTCGAGCTGATCGGCAGCGATCGCCCGAGCGGCCGCTGGCGCGCCACGGAGCTGCTCTCGAGCGGAGCGGTCGCATGAGCGCGCTGCTGGCGCCGAGCCTGGAGCAGGCGGTACCGGCCCGCCTGCCCGAGCTGCACCCACTGTCGTTCTCCCTGCCCCCCGAGCTCGAGGCGCCGTCGCCCCCCGAATACCGCGGCATGACCCGCGACGCCGTGCGGATGCTGGTGGCGACCAAGTCCGGCGGCGCGCTGGTGCACTCGACCTTCTCCGAGCTCCCGCGCTTTCTCGACGAAGGCGATCTCGTGGTGATCAACACGTCGGGCACGCTCGCCGCCGAAGTCGACGGCACGACGCCCGACGGAGCCGGGCTGCAGGTCCATCTCTCGACCAAGCTGCCGGCCGGCCTCTGGACCGTCGAGGTCCGACGCGCCGGGGTGGCCCACCTCGGCGCGGCGCCCGGGGACAGCATCGAGCTGCCCGACGGGGGCCGGGTGGCCCTCTTGGCGCCGTACTCCCCCGGCCCCGGAGGCCACGGTGTGCGGCTCTGGGTTTCCAGCGTCGAGACGCCCGAGCGCCTCCACAGCTACCTGGCCCGTCACGGCCGTCCCATCCGCTACGGCTACGTCCGGGGCAGGTATCCCATCGGGGCCTACCAGAACGTCTACGCCACCGAGCCGGGTTCGGCCGAGATGCCCAGTGCCGGGCGACCCTTCACGCCCGAGGTGCTCATGCGCCTGGTGTCCAAGGGAATCGGTGTCGCCCCACTGATCCTGCACACGGGCGTCGCCTCCCTCGAGGCCAACGAGCCGCCCTACGCCGAGTACTTCCGGGTCTCGCTGCCCACCGCCCATCGCGTCAACGACACCAGGCGCTCGGGCGGGCGCGTCATTGCCGTCGGCACGACCGTGGTGCGCGCGCTCGAGTCCGTGGTCGACGATCATGGCCACGTGCACCCGAGCGAAGGCTGGACCGAGACGGTCGTCACACCCGAGCGTCCCGTGCGCTCCATCGACGGGTTCCTCACCGGTTGGCACGAGCCTGAGGCCTCGCATCTCGCCATGCTCGAGGCCATCGCGGGACGGCCGCTGCTCGAGTCCTCCTACGCCGCCGCGCTCGAGGAGGGGTACCTGTGGCACGAGTTCGGCGACGTCCACCTGATCCTGCCGTGACGGCCGAACCCGCCGTCGCGCCGGCACCCACCGAGGCCGGCGAGCCCGAGTCGCCCCTCCAGCAGCTGCCGACCACGCGGCGGGCCATCCTGAACCTGTTGAAGCGCCAGGGCCCCCTCGACGCCTCCGCGGTGGCCGGCGCGCTCGCCCTCACCCCCGCCGCCATCCGCTTGCAGCTGAGCCACCTCGAAGACGACGGGCTCCTCATGCATCGTGACGAGATCGCAGAAGGGGCGCGGCGAGGCCGACCCCGCCACGTCTACGAGCTCACGTCGGCGGCCGAGGCGCTCTACCCCAAGCGCTACGGCGATCTCACGACCGAGCTCCTCGGCTATCTGGGCGGGCCTGGGGCCACCCAGGTCGACGAGCTCTTCGAGCAACGGCGTCAACGGCGTGTGGCCGGCGCGCTGCCCAAGACGGCGCACCTCCCCTTCGACGAGCAGGTCGCCGCGCTCACCGCGATCCTCGACGAGGACGGGTACCTGGCCGAGGCGGAGCGCCTGCCGGACGGCAGCTGGCGCATCACCGAGCACAACTGCGCCATCCTCACCGTCGCCCACGGGTTCTCGCAGGCGTGCACCAGCGAGCTCGCCTTCATTCGTGATGCGCTTCCCGGGGCCACGGTGCGCCGGGTCGCCCACCTCATGGACGGCGCGCACGTGTGCGCCTACGTCGTCAGCCCGCCGCCGTCGTCGAGTCCGCCGACCTGATCTCGAGGACGGACACGCCGTCCACTTCGTGGATCTCGCTCTGCAGCAAGTCGACGAGGTGCTGCCCGCCGATCTCCACCACGAATTCGTCCACGGCATGGCCCTCGTCGCGCTCCAAGATGTTGATCGCCACAATGTCGCCCCCGACTGCCCCGATCCTGCTGGCCACCAAGCCCAGCGCCCCGGGCCGGTCCGGCAGCGCGATGCGCACTACGTAGCCAGCCATAGTTCCAACGTTAGGCGGTCAATGTGAACTGCCTGTTTCAAATGCCTTACGAATCGCATGTGCTGGGCATCTGCTCAGGCCAGTCGCTCACGCTGCCTGCTCGGACTGCCTGCTTGCCCGGGTCGGCACGTACTCGTCGATGTACTGGCGGTCGGAGAGGCGGGCGATCTCGTGCATGAGCCGATCGGTGAAGGAGCGGCACTCGGTGTGGTCGTGGTTGGCCAGGGGGTCGCCGGGGTCCTCCGGCGGGTCCATCTGCATCGGCGTGCCGAAGCGGATGGTGACGGTCTTGAACGGCCGCATGAAGTTGGAGTTCACCGGCTGGACCTCGACGGTGCCGACGACACCCACCGGAACGATTGGCACGCCGCATTCCCGCGACAGCCTCGTCACGCCCGTCCTCCCCTTGTGCACGTAGGGGTCGAGCGTGCGGGTGCCCTCGGGATAGAGGCCGAGGATGTTGCCCTTCTTGAGGACGTCGTTGCGGGCCGTGTCGAGCGCCCGCTCGGACACGCTGCCCCCGCCCCGGCGGATCGGGATCTGCCCGGCGGCCCGGAAGAACCACGCTGTCTTCCACGAATCGAAGTACTCCGCCTTGGCCAGGAACGTCACCTTGCGCCGGACCACCAGGGGGATGAAGAAGGAGTCGCAGAAGGACTGGTGGTTGGCCGCCAGCACGACGGGTCCGTGCTTGGGGATGTTCTCCCGGCCTTCCACCTTCACGCGCCACAAGACGAAGAAGATCGGGGTGAGGATCCCCTTCAGCACCCAGTACGTCACGTGCCAAAGGTACCCCCGCGGGACGGCCCGCGCACCGGCCACCCGCTGTGCTGAACTGCACTGCCGGAACCCGCCGGCCGGAGGTGCGCCACATGACGACTGAAACCCTGACCGCCGAGCAGTTCGTATCGGGCCTCTTTTTCGGCGAATGCCCGCGTTGGCACGGCGGCCGCCTCTGGTATTCGGACTTCTTCGACCACGCGGTCCTGTCGGTGTCACCCGACGGCGAGCGCCGGGTCGAGGTGGACTTCGACGGCGAGCCGGCGGGGCTGGGTTGGCTCCCCGATGGGCGCCTGTTGATCAACTCACGCCTCGACCGCGTCATCTACCGCCGCGAGCCCGACGGGACGCTCGTCGAGCACGGCGACCTGAAGCCCTTCGCCACCTGGCACGCCAACGACATGGTGGTGGCGTCGAACGGGCAGGCCTACGCCGGCAACTTCGGCTTCGACCTCGACGGCGTCTCCGACGGGACGGTGGAGCCGAGCGCCATCGCCCCGGCGTCGCTGATCCGCGTCGACCCCGACGGCACCAGCAGCGAGGCGGCGGACGAACTGCAATTCCCCAACGGCGCGGTCATCACCGACGACGACGCGACCCTCATCATCGCCGAGAGCTTCGGCGGCCGCCTGAGTGCATTCGACCGGGGGACCGACGGCGCACTCACCAATCGACGCGTGTGGGCCGCGTTGGCGGGGATCGCGCCCGACGGCATCTGCCTCTGCGCCGACGGATCCGTCTGGGTGGCGAACGCGCTGGCCGCCGAATGCGTGCGCGTCGCCGAGGGCGGCGAGGTTCTCGAGCGCGTGCAGACTTCGAGGAATTGCTACGCCTGCATGCTGGGCGACGACGACCGGCGCACGCTCTATCTGGTGACGGCGGTGGACAGCAACGCCTCGGTGGCGCGGGCCAGCCGCAACGGCGCGCTCGAGAAGGTTCGGACGACGGTGCCGGGCGCCGGCCTCCCGTGATGCCGGTGCGACGCCACCCGCAGGGTCGCGTCGCGGCGCAGCAACAACGGCGTGCGCGCCCGCAAGGCGCGGCCCATTATCCCAGCTTCGTCTATCCCAGCTTCGTCAACGCGGCGCGCAGGTGGCGCACGGCCTGGCCGATGCGCTGCTCGTTCTCGATCAGGGCGAAGCGGACGTGGCCGTCGCCGCCGGGCCCGAATCCGACGCCGGGCGAGGTGGCGACGCCCGCCTCACTCACCAGGTACTTGGAGAATTCCAGCGAGCCCATTTCGCGGTAGGGCTCGGGGATCGGGGCCCAGACGAACATCGTCCCCTTCGGCGGTACCAGGTTCCAGCCGATCTTCTTGAGCCCGTCGCACAGCGCATCGCGGCGCGAGCGGTAGATCTCGTTGATCTCCTTCGGATACTCCGGCGCCTCGTTCATGGCCACGATGGCCGCGATCTGAATGGGCTGGAAGGTCCCGTAGTCGAGATAGGTCTTGAGCTTGGTCAGCGCCTGGACGATCTCCTGGTTGCCGACGACGAAGCCGACGCGCCACCCGGCCATGGAGAACGACTTGGTCATGGTGTAGATCTCCACCGCGACGTCGGTGGCTCCCGGCACCTGGAGGATGGAAGGCGGCTCGTAACCGTCGAACCCGAGGTCCGCGTAGGCGAAGTCGTGCACCAGGACCACCTCGTGCTCGCGGGCGAAGGCGACGAGGCGCTCCATGAAGGACAGGTCGACGCAGGCGGTCGTCGGGTTGTGCGGGAAGGACAGGACGATGACCCGCGGCTTGGGCCAGGACTCCTCCCACGCGTGCATGAGGCCGTCGAAGAACGCCTCGCCCGGGTCGGGCGCGTCGACCGAGTCCACGTCGGGCCCCTGCAGCGGGACCTGGCGCACGTCAGCGCCGGCGAACAGCGGCCCCCAGATGTGGATCGGGTACGACGGCGAGGGCACCAGGGCGGTGTCCCCGGGGGCCACCAGCACCCACATCAGGTGCGAGAAGCCCTCCTTGGCCCCGATGGTGGTGACCACCTGGGTCTCGGGGTCGAGCGTCACGTCGAACTTACGCTGGTAGAGGTCCGTGATGGCGCTGCGCAGCTTGGGGATGCCGCGCGAGGCGGAGTACCGGTGGTTGCGCGGGTTCTGGGCCGCCTCGGCCAGCTTGTTCACGGCCACGTCGGGCGAGGGCAGGTCGGGATTCCCGAACCCGAGGTCGATGACGTCGCGTCCGCTCCGCCGCGCTGCTGCCTTCAGGTCGTTGATGGTGGCGAACACGTACGGCGGCAACCCGTTGATGCGGCGGAACTCCATCGGTGAAGTCTACGGCCCGGGTCGCGCGCCGCTGGACCCGGGCCGGACCGGGGCCTCAGCCGAGGTGGTGTGCCGAGGCGGACAGCTCCTCGACGTCGACCGGCCAGCCGAAGACCGCCCACGTGGCGCCGGCCTCGTGCAACGCACGGACCCTCTCTGCGACCGGCGAGGAGGCCGACGGCGACGGGCCGGCCCAGGTCACCTCGACGCCGTCGGGACCCGCGGTCCGCTCGGCCACGAGCCCGGGCTCGGCGTCCCACACGGTCAGCGCGGCGCCGGCGGCCCGGGCCTCCTCCGTCCGTCCGGCCGGCCCCCCGGCCATCCAGACCGAGAGACCCGATTCGCCGAGTCGGCGCCCCAGCTCGATCATGTCCGCCCGGCGCTCGGCCGCCGGCGCGAAGGGGATGCCGTAGGCACGGTTCTCCTCCTCGCTCAATTTGTCGCCCGTGCCCAGCCCGGCGACCACCCGCCCCGGGGCCAGCGCATCGAGCGCCACGAACTGCGCGGCGAGCACGGCGTTGGGGACCAGCCCCACCCGGGCCACGAGCGTGCCGAGGTAGGGACCCGCACCACGACCGCGGGGTGGGCCGAGCATGGTCGCCAACGCTCCGAGAATCGGAAAGGGCGCCAGGGCCGGCCGCTCGGGTTGCCCGATGGGCCAGATGTGGTCGTAACAGAAGACGCCGTCCACCCCGGCGGCGACCGCTGCCGTGGCGACGGCGAAGGCCTCGTCGGGCCCGTCACGGAACGTCGGCAGGACGACGCCGGTCCGCATCAGCCCAGGCCGCCCTCGCGGACCGCCAGCGCGCCGCCCACCGCACCGGCCCGTTCCCCGAAGGCGGCGGCGGCGATCACGATGCCGGGACGCCGGTCACCGCCCTCGACGAGCTCGGCGAAGGTGGCGCGGGCGGACTCGATCAGGAGGTCGCCGGCCTGGATCACCCCCCCGCCCAGCACGAAGCACCCCGGGTCGAGCACGGCGGCCAGGTTGGCCAGGCCGAAGCCGATCCACCACCCGACCTCGCGGATGACCTGTCGCGCCGCCGGGTCGCCCTCCCCGGCGGCGGCGGAGACGTCCTCGCCCCGCACGCTCTCGGGATCGCCGCCGGCGAGCCGGACCACCTCGCCCAACCGCCCCGCCAGGGCGGCCTCCCGGGCCCGCACACCGAGCCCGGCGCCCGAGGCGAAGCGCTCCCAGCAGCCGCGGCGCCCGCAGGGGCACGGAGGGCCGTTGGGGTCCACCACCATGTGGCCGATTTCGCCGGCGAAACCCGCCGAGCCGACCTGCACGCGCCCGCCGATCATGACGCCGCCGCCGATGCCGGTCCCCAGCGTGACCATGACCACGTGGTCGGAGCCCCGGGCCGCCCCCAGCCGTTGCTCGGCGAGCACGGCGAAATTGGCGTCGTTCTCGATGAGCAGGGTCCGCCCGGGCAACCGGTCGCCCATCAGCTCGTTCCAGTCTACGCCCTGGGCCTGCGGCAGATTGGGGGCGAAGCGGAGCCGGCCCTCGTGGTCCACCATGCCGGGCGCGCCCACGCCCACGGGTGCGGGCCCCGTGGCGGCGAGGGACCGATCGAGGCCGGCGACCACCTCGGCCACCGCCTCGGCGACGAGGCTGCCCACAATGTTGCGGGTCCCTTTCGGCGTGGCGACCCGGGCCTCGGCCACGATCGTGTCGGCGCGGTCCAGGGCGACGCCGAGGACCTTCGTCCCGCCGATGTCGATGCCGTAGGTGACGCCGGCGGCCGCGTGGCCCCCGTCGGGAGTCACGAGTCCGACTCGACCCGCGCCTTCAGCTCCCGCATGGCGGTGGCCATGATGCGGCTCGTGGCCCGCATCTTGATGAAGCCCGGTATCGGCACGCGCAGCTCCGCCTCGAGGTGGTAGGTCACGTCCGTGCCCCCGGCCTCGCCCGCCTCGAAGATGTAAGTCCCGTCGAGCTTGGTGGTGATGTCGCCCTGCGTGAGCTTCCAGGCCAGGACACGCGGTGCCTCGGCGTAGTCGTAGGCCAGCGTGTAGCTCGTGCTGCGCCCGAAGGCGGCGGCGCGGAAGGTGACCGACAGCGGGCGGCCGAGGTCGTCACGCTCCTTGACCTCGACCTCCTTGATGTCGGCGGCCCACTCCGGGTACCGCTCGAGGTCGGCCGCGACCGTGAAGCAGCGCTCGGGCGGCGCCGCTATCGAGATCTTCTCTGTGGCTTGGTCGGCCACCCGGGCTTCCTTCCTGTCGATGCTGCCAGCGCGGCGGTGCGTCAGATTGCCACTCCGGCCAGCGTGTCGGCCAGCCTAGAAGCGAGAACGTCGTTGTCGAAGGACTCCTGCACCCTAGATCGGGCCGCCCGGCCCATCCTGCGACGCCGGTTGGGGTCGGCCAGGAGGCTCCGCAGGGCCTCGGCCACGGCACCGGGATCGCCCGGGTTCGGCACCACCAGGCCCGTCTCCCCGTGGAGCACGGCCTCGGACGCCCCTCCGCTGTCCCCGGCCACCTGGGGCACGCCGGCCGCCGCCGCCTCGAGGAAGACGATCCCGAAGCCCTCCTGCTCGAGGCCCAACCAACGGTTGCGGCACGCCATCACGAACACATCGGCCGCGCCGAGCAGGGCGGCGCGATCCTCCCGGCTCACCCGCCCGAGGACCTCCACCGTGACCGGGCTCCGACGGGCCAGGCGCCGCAGGTGATCCAGCTCCCGGCCGTCGCCGGCGATGGCGAGGACCAGGTCCGGGTACGAGGGAGCGAGGCGGTTCGCCGCCTCGATGAGCACGTCCATCCCTTTGCGCGGGACCAGGCGGCTCACGCTCGAGAGCAGCGGCCCCCGGACGGGCAGTCCGAGGGCGGCCCGCGCCGCCCGGCGCTCGGCCGCCTTGAGCGGGACGATGGCGCCGGGGTCGACCCCGGGCGGGATCTCGACGAGCGAGGCCGTGAGGTCCGGGACGACGCGGCGGGCCTCGGCCGCCGGATAGCTCCCGGCCGACACGACGACCCGCGCGCCGCGCAGCACCCGGGCGAGCGCGGCACGCGAGCCGGGCAGGCGGCCCGGCACCGTGATCTCGGCCCCGTGCAGGATCACGCCGTAGGGGACGTCGAGGTGGGGCCCGAGGAGGCCGAGCGGAAGTGCAGGATCGAGCAGGACGAGGTCGATCTCGTGCTCCTTGACCGCGCCGCGCACGGCGGCGAGGGCATCGGGCGTCGGGAAGAAGAGGATCTTGCCGGGCACACGTCGAATCCGGATGCCCCGCTCGGCCTGCGCGGCGTCGAAGGCGGCGGCCCCCGCGTCCGAGGATGCGGTCAGGACCACGAACGAGGACGGGTCGAGCCGGCTCCACAGGTCCCAGAGGTAGTTCTGGATGCCGCCCACCTTGGGCGGGAAGTCGTTGGTGACGAGGAGGTGGCGCTTCACCCCGCACCACCGGCGCGACGCCGGAGCCCGGACGGTGCCCGGCGCCGCGGCGGGTTCGGCTCAGCCGGCCCGGGAGCTGAAGCGCAGCGTCGGGACGAGCCCGGCCCGCTCGAGCATGCGCATGGCGCGCGCCTCGTCGGCGTCGATGACCACGGCGTCCTCGGGCTCGCGCTCGAGGAGGAAGCTGACGACGCAGTCGTCGCAGGCGTTCGTGTTGCGCAGTGCACAGCAGTCGCAGTCGATGGTGACAGCGGCCTCGACGTCGATATCGACGTCGGTATCGGCGTCGGTCGATCCGGAAAGCGCAGCGGAAATGTCGGTGACCCTGGAAGTCGGCATGTCGATGACCCTCTCTGTTGGGTCCGAGCATCGCGAGGGGGTGTGACACCGGGTGTCATCGGCTACCCGGCGTCGAGGGCCTTCAGCGCCGTCCGCAACGTCTGCTCCAGGCCCCAGGCCACGCTCTCGGTGCGTACGCCGTCGGCCGCGGCGACGGCCAGGAACGGCGGTCCGGTCACCCGGTAGTCCTGGTAGGCCTCGGAGCTCATCACGAGGTCGATCCCGTCGACGAGGGGCGCCTCCCCGGCCAGCGCCGTGATGGCGTCCGGGCTCTCCTCGCCGCGGTCACGCGTCACCACGACGACGCGGGCGGCGCCGGCCAGGCCGGCCCGCAGCGCGCGCAGGCCCTCCCAGAGGTCCCGGCACCCCAGGCAGGCCGCCGAGAGGAAGAGGAGCAGGGCCGGCGCGGCGGCCTCCACCACATCGATCCGGCACGGCGTGCCGTCGGGCGCGACGCCGACGATGTCGTGGGGCGTGGTGGTGGGGTGGTCGGTGTAGGTCGGGATGGGTTTGAGCCGGCGCAGAATGTCAGCCGGCGGCTCCCTCACGACACCTTCGACGGCTCGCCGGGCTCCTCGAGCTCCTCGCCGGTGATCTCGACCACGCTGCGTCCGTGACCACACCAGCGGCACACCACCTCGTCGACGTTGCGGGCGAGCACCTCCTCGTCCTCGACGACGAGGTCGCCGCCCACGCTGTAGTGGTGGAAGGCCTTGGTCTTCTGCGAAACGGTGACGTCGAAGCGGGTGAGGTTGCCGCAGCCGTCGCACCGGTATCGAGGGGCGCTCACGGGCCCCACGGTAGTCCGCAGGCCTGCAGTGGCTCTCCGACCTCAGGCGCCGCCCATGACCTGGCCGACCCGCCCCCTCCGGAGGGGCTAAATGCGGTCGAGGAGCTCGCTCTTCTTGGCGGCGAACTCCTCCTCGGAGAGGATGCCGCGCCGGCGCAGGTCGTCGAGTTCGATGAGCCGGTCCCGTATGTCGAAGCGGGCGGTGACGGGCGTGCCGGAGGCGGCCGGCGGCGCGGCCGGCGGCGCGTACGGCGGGTCAGGGCGCGTCGGGGCCTGGGCCGGGACGCCCGCCCCCACGCCGAAGGGGGGCGTGTCGTGCGCGTCCTCGTAGCCATCGTCGCCCCGGTGCTCGTCGGTGTCCTGGTCGGCGTAGGGGGCGCCGTGCCGGTCCCGCGGCTGCATCTCCGCGGGGATCGCCTCGCGCCGACCACCGCCCACGATCTCGTTGATCTGGGAGTTGAGGACTCGCTGCACGACAGCCGGCTTGCGCATGTACTCCAAGGTGAGCGAATCGTCCTCACCCTGCACGTCGATGATCAGCGAACCCGTCCCGAGCACCCGCTCGATCAGGCGCTGCCTGATGTTGACCTCGGTGATCCGCTGCAGCCGCAACTGCACGGTGTCGCGCCCGAGGATGCCCTGGCGCACGAGGATCCGCGTGGTGGTCAGCGCGACGACGTAGGAGCGCCAGCGGACGAACCGGCCGAGCAGCCACAGGCCCGGGATCAGGGCGAGGATGAGGATGGGATAGTTCGTCCAGCCCGGTGCCTTCTGCCACAGGACCACCAGGACGATCAGCCCCACCCACACGCCGATGGAGGTGAAGAGGGGGCCGAAGAGGAAGATCCAGTGGGGGCGTAACTCGGCCAGCAGCTCCTCGTCGTTGTTGAGGAACTTCCGGGGCAGGGCCATCGGATCCAGCGTACCGGCGGGTTCCTGCCGGTCCGGGGCACTGCCTGCCGGCGACGGTGCGCCATAAGGTGGCGGCATGCCCTATGCCGAGGTGGAGCCCGACGAGATCAGAGCACGCATCGCCCGCGGCGAGGACGTCTTCCTCCTCGATGTGCGCGAGCCGGACGAGGTCGAGGAGTGGGCCTACCCCATCGGCGTGAACATCCCGCTCGGCCAGCTGCGCGACCGGCTCGACGAGGTCCCGCGGGACATCACCGTCGTGGTGGCCTGCCACATGGGCGGGCGTTCCGCCACGGCGGCGCAGGCGCTCAGCGAGGCCGGGTGGACGGCGGAGAACCTGACCGGTGGCGCTGTCGCCTGGGCGGCCGGCGAGCCCGGCCAAGAGGGCTAGACGCTCCACCTCCCCACAGGAGTCCGAAGCAGAGCTCGAACGAGGAAGAAGACGCAACCATGTTCGTCACCAATCACGTGCTCTCGGGCGTCGTCGTGGGCCGGCTGTTCGAGAAGCATCCCGTCGCAGCGTTCGTCGTCGGCGTCGGGTCGCACCTGGCGCTCGACATGGTCCCGCACTGGGGCTGCGAGGCGGACCGGGCTCTCGAGAGCGACCTGTTCCTCCGCTACGCCAAGCGGGACGGACTGTTGGGCCTGGCGACCGCGGCGTGCGCAGTCGGAGCGATGCACCGGCGCGCCCGCCCGGCCACCGTGGCCGGCATCGCGGGAGCGGTCCTTCTCGACATGGACAAGCCGGCGTTGCACTTCTTCGGACGCGTCCCGTTTCCGGACTGGGTCCAACGGATCCACGGTGCGATCCAGAACGAGTCGGCCCAGGGCTTGCCGAACGAGATCGTCTTCGGGCTGTCCTGCGCCGCGATCGACGCGGTCATCGCACTTCAGGGTCGTCGGGGCGTTCCCCGGCGGGGGAAGAGGGAACGGGGGAACACCCCACTCCGCAGGCTGCCTGACCGGCGCCCGGCGGCGTCGCGGCCGTCCAATGCGTTCAACCGCACTCCGTAGGGCTGGTGGGGATCGAACCCACGACCCAGGGATTATGAGTCCCCTGCTCTGACCACTGAGCTACAGCCCCAGGGGGGTTCTAGTCCACGTTGGGCCGGGACATCGACAATTCACGCTGCAGCAACCTCCACGGCGATCCGGGACGACAACATGCGTTGATGGATCGCATGGACCCCGAGGACATGGAGGGCCATGTGATCGTCTGCGGACTCCAGGGCGTGGGTCTGCGCGCCGTGGAACAGTTCTCCCTCAGCGGTACCCGGGTCGTCGTGATCGACGACGACGCCGATCCCCGGCGCTGGCGGACCCTGGACGATTGGGGTGTCCCCCACGTCCGGCGCCACGCCCACCGGGGCGAAGGGTTCGAAGAAGCCGGCCTGGCGCGGGCAGCGGCCGTGGTCTGCGTGGAGATCGACGAGATCCACACGCTGGAGACGGCACTGCGGATCAAGGAGATCCGCCCGGAACTCCCCCTCGTGGTCCAACTGGCCAACCCGTCGGTGGCCGCTGCACTCGAACGGGTCTCGGGCCCCGGCAGCGTGCTGGACGTGGCGTCGTTGGCCGCGCCGGCCTTCGTGGAGGCCTGCCTCCTCCGGCCGTCCCACGCCATTGAGCTGGCCGGCGTCGATTTCGCGGTGGTCAAGCTCGCGGTCGACTCCACAGAGAACGTGCACGACACCTTCCGCGCCCACTTCGGGCACCTGGCCCCCGTGGCGATCATGCCCTCGGGTGACGGGCCCATGGAGATGTGCCCCGGCCGCGACCACCCGCTCCACACAGGGGACCGGGTCGCCGTCCTCGGCACGGTGGACGAGCTGCAACGCATGGGCATCTCCACGACCCGGCCGGCCGACGGCCCGGTGCGGTCGATCGGGTTGGCCCGCCGGGTCCGGCTGCAGGTCGGCATCGCGCTCGAGGAGGGCAACCGCGCGCTGGCCGTCGTGGCGACGGCGCTCCTCGCGCTGATCGTGGTGGCCACCGTCCTGGTGCACTACGCCTTCCGTCCCGAGGGCGCCGCCCACTCCCACCTCGGCTTCCTGTCCTCCCTGTACTTCACGGTGGAGACGGTGGCGACCGTCGGCTACGGGGACTACAGCTTCGCCGACCAGAGCCCGTGGCTGATCGCCTGCGCCATCATTTTGATCGTCTCGGGCGTGGCCCTCGTGTCGACCGCGTTCGCACTGTTCACCAATATTTTGGTGAGCCGCCGCATCGAGCGGTCACTCGGCCGGCGCCAGGTGCCCGGGATGGTGGACCACGTGATCGTCATCGGCCTCGGCGCGGTGGGTATCAGCGTGGTGCGTCGGCTCGTGGCCGAGGGCGAAACCGTGGTCGTCATCGAACGCGACGCCGACAACCGGTACCTGGCGCAGGCCCGTGCGCTCGGCGTGCCCGTCGTCATCGCCGACGCCACGCAGGGCCAGACGCATCGCATGGTCAACATCGCGGACGCCAAGGCGGTCGCGGTGCTGACGAGTGGTGACCTGACCAACATTGAGACGGGGCTCTCGGTCCGTGAGTCGCTGGGCGAGCGCTGGGACGCCGTCCCGGTCGTCCTGCGCGTCTTCGACCGCGAGTTGGCGCAAATGATGGAACAGAGCTTCGGTTTCCAACACGTCCGCTCCACCTCCGCGCTCGCCGCACCCTGGTTCGTCGGCGCCGCCCTCGGGCTCGATGTCCTCAGCACCTTCTACATCGACCAACAGCCGTTCCTGGTGGCCGGCCTCAAGGTGGCCCCGAATGGCGGCCTCCAAGGGCTCGCCATGCAGGATCTCTCGTCGAAGACCCGGGTCATCGCCCTGAGCCGCGCCGCGGACGGCGTGCTGGAGCACCCACCCCGTCGAGGCACCGTGTTCGCAGCGGGCGACACCGCGTTCCTGCTCGGCCCCTACGAGGAGCTCCTCCGGGTCCTCCAACGCGATCAGACACCGGTCTGAGGACTCGGCATCATGGTGCGCCATGACCGTGGTCGAGCAGGAGACGCCCGGATCTTCCGCGCCCGCTCCCGAAACACCGAGGGCCGGCCCCGGCGGAGCACGGGCGCAGCGCTTCGGCCCCTTCGTCCTGGTCGCGCTGTCGATGGCCTGGGGGCTGTGGGAGCTCCGGCCCGAGCTCCGCGCCGTGCCCTACCTCGACGACAGCTCCCTGCACCAACAGATGGTGCGCGTCGCCGCCGCCCGCATCGGCCAGGGCCACCTTCCCCTGACGAGCTGGTTCCCGTATCTCGGGCTCGGCTCACCCCAGTTCCTGCACTACCAGAGCCTGCCCTCCATGATCTCGGGACTCGTCGGCACGGTGCTCGATCCCGACACGGTGTTCCGGTGGTCCCTCTATCTGCTCCTCGCGCTCTGGCCGATCACCGTCTACTGGAGCGGCCGGCTGTTCGGGCTCAGCCGTTGGGCGGCCGCGTCGGCGGCCGCGGTGGCGCCGTTCCTCGCGTCGGCCGCCGGCATCGGCTACGAGACCAAGGCCTACGTCTGGGTGGGCTACGGCGTGTGGACCCAGCTGTGGGCATCGTGGACGCTGCCGCTGGCGTGGGGCTTCACCTACCGTGCGCTGTCGTCGCTGCGCGGGGCCTTCTGGGCCGTCCTCTTCATCATGCTGACGGTGGCGCTGCACTACGAGACCGGGTACCTCGCCTTCGTGCCCCTCGTCGTGTGGCCCTTCATCGTCCCTTCTGACCTGTGGCGGCGGATCGGCCGTGCGGTGGCGCTCGGTGTGGCGGCCGTGCTGGCGTCGGCCTGGGTCATCGTGCCGCTGCTCCAGCAGTCCCACTGGGCGGCGCGCAATCAGGTGCTGGAGGGCACCGGGCTCGAGAACGGCTACGGCGCGCGCCAGATGCTGACGTGGTTGCTCGGCGGAAACCTGTACGACAACAGCCACTCGCCGGCCTGGCTGCCCGTCATCACGATCCTCGTGGCCGTCGGGATCGGAGTCTGCCTGGCACGCTGGCGCTCGTTCCTGGCCGGCCGTGCCCTCGTGGTCATCTGGATCGTCACGCTCGTCATGTCGTTCGGGCGGACGACCTTCGGGTCGCTCTACGACGTCGTGCCGGGCAGCAGCGACATCTTCATCCGGCGCTTCGAAATGGCCCCGCAGCTGTCGGGCATCCTGCTGGCCGGCGTCGGCCTCGTCTTCCTCGGACAGCTCGCCGTTGGGTACGTGCTGAGGCTCCTCCCCGAGGACCGCCGCGGGTGGGCGGCGCAACCGGCCGGGCGGGGCATCGTCGCCGGCCTGTGCATCGTCGCGTTGATCGTGGTCCTCGCACCCGCCTGGACCAGCATGGACACCTACGACGCCCAGAACGCGACCAACATCAGCCTCCAGGCGGAGGCCGACACGCAGCAGGACCCCCAGATCGACCGGTTGCTGGCCTACGTGCACGCCCATCCAAAAGGGCGCGTCTACGCCGGTGCGCCGACCAACTGGGGACAGGACTTCTTGGTGGGGGACGTCCCCGTGTTCAAGTACCTGGAGAGCAAGGACATCGACGAGGTGGGCTACACGCTGCGGACGGCCTCACTCATGACAGATCCCGAGTTCTACTTCGACGAGACCAATCCGGGCGACTACCCGCTCTTCGGCGTCGGCTACATCATCACCCCCGCCGACATGGCGTCGCCGGTGGAGGCCGCCAAGGTCGGCTGTTCGGGGGACTACTGCCTGTGGGCGCTCCCCGACGCCGGCTACATCCACGTCTACGACACGACCGGGGAGCTCACGGCCACCCGGGCCGACGTCGGGACGCGGAGCGAGGCCCTGCTGGGCTCCCCGCTCCTCGACGAGGAGCGAGACCTCACGGTGGCCTTCAACGGGCAGGCCGCAGCCGTCCCGACCGCAACGGATGCGGCAGCGCTCCAGGGCGCTCCCGGGCAGGTGGTGGTGGAGCACGCCGACCTGCCCAACGGCATGGCGGGCGCCGTGGTGCACACGACGCGCCGGGCCACGGTGGTCCTCAGCGCCTCCTACGACCCCGGCTGGAAGGCCACCGTGAACGGCCGGCCGGCTCCGACCGTCATGGTGGCGCCCGCGCTCGTCGGGGTGGTGGTGGGACCGGGCGTGCACACGGTGACGTTCAGCTACGCCGGGTACGGGTCGTACACGGCGTTGTTCGTGCTGGCGCTCGTCGTCCTCGCCGGCCTGGCCCTGGCGCCGCTCGGGTGGCGCCGGATACTGCGATCGACGGGCACCCACACCGCGGGGACAATGGGGGGACGATGACGACCCTCCCCGATCCCGAGCACACGCCAGCCGGCTCGACGACCGATCCGGCCGACGTGGTCGTGCGCTTCCTGCACGCCCTCGCCGCGTTCGACGTCGATGCGGCGCTCGACCTCGTCGCCGACGACCTCGTCTACACCAACGTGTCCCTGCCCACCGTGTACGGGCGCGACCGGCTGGAGCGCATCGCCCGCCCGTGGTTGCGGCCCGGACGGATGGGCTTCAACGTCCATTTCAACCATGTGGCGACCGAGGGGAACGTCGTCATCACCGACAGGATCGACGAGCTCAATTACGGTCGCTTCGCTTCGCGTTTCTGGGTCTACGGCCGCTTCGTCGTCGGCGACGACGCGAAGATCGCCGTCTGGCGTGACTCGTTCGACTGGCTGGACGTGACGATCGGCAACCTCCGAGGCCTGGCGGGACTGGTGTCCCCTGGGCTCAACCGGCGGATGCCGGCCGACTGATCTCCGTCTGGAACGAACAGAGGGGCGGCACCGGCCTCGCGGCCGGCCCACCCCTTCCGTCCTATTGCAGGTAGCCCTCGACGGTGCCGGCGGAGCGCTCCGAAGCGGTGTCGGGGTCCTGCCCGGCGTCCCGCTTGGCCCGGCGCTGGCGGAGCGTGTCCCAGAGTTGGTCCAGCGTCACCTCCAGGTCACGCTTGCGCGTGAGCTCGGCTTCACTGAGTCCCTCGCCCACGTGCGCCTCCTCGAGCTGCTGCTCCTCGGCAGCGAGCTTGGTGATGCGCTCCACGATGTCCTTGTCGTCCATGGCCGCCAGTCTGCCCGGCCTCAGGCCGCGGCGCCCAACGAGGAATCCCCGGCGCCCCCGGACGCCTCCGCGCCCGCCCCGGACAGCGCCGGGGTGAGCACGTCGGCGATGGTGGCCGCCAAGTGGAACGTCATGACGTCACGCACCTCCTCGGGGACATCCTCGAGGTCGTTGCCGTTGCGCTCCGGCAGGACGACCTCGGTCAGCCCGGCCCGGTGCGCAGCCAGCACCTTCTGCTTGACGCCACCGATGGGCAGCACCCGGCCCTGGAGGGTGACCTCACCGGTCATCCCGACCACCGAGCGCACCGGCACGCCGCGCAGCAGGCTGACCAGCGCGGTCGTCATGGTGACACCCGCCGAAGGACCGTCCTTGGGGACGGCGCCGGCCGGCACGTGCACGTGGAACCGCTTGCCGCTGAAGACCGTCGGGTCGATCCCGAGCTCCTCGGCGTGCGAGCGCACGTAGGAGAGCGCGATCTCGGCGGACTCCTTCATGACGTCGCCCAGCTGCCCCGTGAGGGTGAGCCCCTCGGGGCCGTCGGACACGCTGGCCTCGACGAAGAGGACGTCGCCGCCCGCCCCGGTCACGGCCAGGCCGGTGACGACACCGGGCACGCTGGTGCGATCGGCCGCCTCGAAGTAGAAGTGCGGACGGCCGAGCCAGCCCCGCACGTCGTCCGCTTCGACGACGACCGGAGCCTCGCGCTCGCCGGAGGCGAGCTTCGTGGCCACCTTGCGCAGCAACTTGCCGAGCTCGCGCTCCAGGTTCCGCACACCCGCCTCCCGGGTGTAGTCGGCCACGACGGCACGCAGCGCGTCGTCGCTGATCTGCACCTCGTCCTCGCGCAGCGCCGCCCGGGTGAGCTGGCGGCCCACCAGGTGGTGCTTGGCGATGGAGACCTTCTCGGACTCGGTGTACCCGTCAATGCGGATGACCTCCATCCGGTCGAGCAGCGGCCCGGGGATGGTGTCGATCACATTGGCCGTGGCGATGAAGAGCACCCGGGACAGGTCGAGGTCGACCTCGAGGTAGTGGTCGCGGAACGTGTGGTTCTGCGCCGGGTCGAGCACCTCGAGCAGCGCCGAGGACGGGTCGCCCCGGTAGTCGGCACCGATCTTGTCGACCTCGTCGAGCACGATGACGGGGTTCATGGTCCCCGCTTCGCGGAGCGCGCGCACCAGGCGGCCCGGCTGGGCCCCCACGTAGGTGCGGCGGTGACCACGGATCTCGGCCTCGTCACGCACCCCGCCGAGCGAGACGCGGACGAACTTGCGCCCGAGGGCATTGGCCACGGACTCGCCGAGCGACGTCTTGCCGACGCCGGGCGGCCCGACGAGGGCCAGGATGGCCCCCGAACCGCGCCCGTCCACCGGCGCCAGGCCGCGCTCGGCCTGCAGCTTGCGCACGGCGAGGTGCTCGAGGATGCGCTCCTTCACGTCCTCCAGACCGTCGTGGTCGGCCTCCAGGATGCGCGAAGCCTCGGCGATGTCGAGCCGGTCCTCCGACTCGGTGCCCCAGGGGATCTCGAGCACGGTGTCGAGCCAGGTACGGATCCAGCCCGTCTCGGGGCTCTGGTCGCTGGTGCGCTCGAGCTTGTCGACCTCGCGTTCGACCGCCTTGCGGACGTGCTCGGGCAAGTCACGCGCCTCGAGCTTCGCCCGGTAGTCGTCGGGATCCTCGTCGCCGCTGTCGCCGCTGAGGCCGTTGAGCTCCTTGCGGATGGCATCGAGCTGGCGCCGGAGCAGGAATTCGCGCTGCGTCTTCTCCATGCCCTCTTCGACGTCGGTCTTGATCTTCTCGCGCAGGGTCACGTCGGCCAGCGTGTCGCGGGCCCAGCCGAGGACGAGGCGCAGCCGCGCTTCGACGTCGCGCGTCTCGAGCACCTCCACCTTCTGTGTGAGGGAGAGGTCCGGTGAGTAGCCCGCCATGTCGGCCAGGCGGCTCGGATCGTGGATCTCGCGGAGTTGCGCCGCGATGCGACCGGCACCCCGGCTGTGCAAAATGTTCTCGAGCACGGCGCGGTACTCCCGGGCCAGCTCGTTGGCGGCCGGGGTGGGCTCGGACTCGTCGAGGGGCTCGGCCTCCACCCAGAGGGCGTCCCCGGTGCCGGGGACGCCAGTGCCGATGACGGCGCGGCGGTCACCCCGGATGGCCACGGCGGGCAGGCCGCCGGGCAGGTCGCCCTCCTCCATGACCTCGGCGATCACCCCGACGGCGGCGAAGCGGCCCTCGATGTGGGGAACCAGGAGGAGACGCCCCCCGGCGGAGCGGGCCGAATCGACCGCGGCGCGCGCCTCATCGGACTCCAGCGCCATGGTGAAGACCATCCCGGGAAGCACCACCCCTGAGGTCAATGGCAACAATGGGAGTGTCACGTTCTCGTTCGTCATCAGGCTGTCCTTTTGTAATGCCGTAATGGCAATTCGTCTGACTGGTCAACCATATGGATGGGAAGGTCATTCCCACGCAGCCCGGCCCCTGGTGAGAGGGCTGTAATTTTGTAATGGTAGGCATGGATCTTACGGGGAAGTCGGCCCGTCCCGGACGCTGTTCCGCCCCAGGTGGGAGCCCAGGAGGCTCGACGGGGAGCCGCCCCGAACGCCTACGCTGAGTCTGTGAGCGGCACCGAGACAGTCCCGGTGGGGGAAACCACCCTGGCGCCGGCCCGGCCGGACCCCGACCTCGACGACGGCGACCACGACCGGATGGCCCACATCGTCCTGGAGGGCTACACGCCCAAGAAGGGCAGGGGGAAGGGCAAATTCGTCTCGGCGGGGCCGAGCGTGGTCGAGGGCATCGTCAACCGGACCGCCGTGCGGGCCCTCTGCGGCAAGGAGTGGGTGCCGGGACGGGACCCCAAGCGCTACGGCCTGTGCCCGACCTGCAAGGAGATCGCCCAGTCGATGGGGTGGAAGATCCCGGCCGACTGAGGCCTCACGCTGGACTTCGTGCCGTCATTCCCGCGGTTGGCTACCGTGCGCCAGAGCGAAGATCCGTGGCCGAAGGCGGGCCGCCCGAGGGCAAAGGAGCACGTTGGCACAGGTCAGCCTCGACCGGGTCACCAAGCAGTTCGGCGACACCACCGCAGTCGACAACCTGACCCTGCACGTCGCCGACGGCGAGCTCCTCGTGCTCCTCGGCTCGTCGGGCTGCGGCAAGACCACCGCACTGCGCATGGTGGCCGGGCTCGAGGACGTGACGAGCGGCAGCGTCTCCATCGGTGACCGCGTCGTCAACGATGTCGACCCCAAAGACCGCGACGTCGCCATGGTCTTCCAGAGCTACGCGCTCTACCCCCACCTCACGGTGGCCAAGAACATCGAGTTCCCGCTGCGCCAGCGCGGCGTCGACAAGGAAGAGCGGGCGACCAAGGTCAAGCAGGCCGCCGAGACCCTCGGGTTGGCCACGCTGCTCGACCGCAAGCCCGGGCAGCTCTCGGGCGGCCAGCGCCAGCGCGTGGCGCTCGCTCGTGCCATTGTGCGCCAGCCGCTCGTCTTCCTCATGGACGAGCCATTGTCGAACCTCGACGCCGCGCTGCGGGTGCAGACCCGGGCCGACATCGTCGAGCTGCAGGCGCGGCTCTCGACCACCACGCTGTACGTCACCCACGACCAGGTCGAGGCCATGACGATGGGCCACCGCATCGCAGTGATGAGCGAGGGGAGGCTCCAACAGGTGGCGGCGCCGGAGGCGTTGTACGCGCGGCCGGCCAACGCGTTCGTGGCCCGCTTCCTCGGCAGCCCCGGCATGAACCTCGTCGAGGGGATGCTCGTCGAGAGCGGCGCGCCCGGCGCCGAGGCGGAGGGGAATCGCGGCGCTCTGAGCGTGGCGTTCGCCGGGGCATCGGTGCCGTTGCCCGCCGCGGTCGGCGACGCCGTCCGCGGCTCGGGGCCCGAGGTACTGCTCGGCCTCCGGCCCGAAGCGCTGCACCTGAGCCAGGACGGAGCCATCAGCGCCACCGTGATCATCGTGGAACTGCTCGGTGCCGAGACGCATGTCATCTGCCACACCGAGACGGACACCACCATCATCGTGCGCCAGAGCGCCTCGGCGGCCAAGCCGAAGATCGGCGAGGCCGTGCGCATCGCGGTCGGCCCCGACCCCGCCTCGTATCACCTGTTCGACGCGTCCGACGGGACCCGGCTGGGCGGCACCGCGTGACCGCCATGACCACGGCCCCCGCGGCCGACCCGCTTCCATCCGGCGCTGACGACGGGGCTCCCGGGGCCGCCACTCCGGGAGGAGCGTCCGCGACCTTGCGCTCCCGAAGACGCAAGCAGGCCCTGCTTGCCTACCTGCTGCTCTTGCCGGCGATGGTGCTCTTCGGGGTCTTCTCCTTCTATCCCTTCCTTCGCAACTTCAAGCTCATGCTCTACGAGACCCCGCCAGTGCCGGGTCTGCCGGCCCACTATGTCGGCCTGCACCAGATCGTCCCGACCATCACCTCGACCCAGTTCACCCAGAGCCTCGTCACCACCTTGTTCTTCGTGGTCCTGGTGGTGCCGATCAGTCTGCTCGCCGGGCTGGGCCTGGCCGTGGCGGCGCACCGCAAGCTCAAGGGCATGGCTGCGTACCGGCTGATCTTCTCCTCGACCGTCGTCAGTTCGGTGGCCGTGGCTGCGGTCGTGTTCGGCACGCTGCTCAACCCCGTGGTCGGGCTGTTGCCGTGGCTCGGCATCAATCCCACCCCGCCGGCACTCGAGAGCTCGACCTGGGCTCTGCCCGCAGTGGCGCTGCTCACCATCTGGCAGTTCCTCGGCCTGTCCTTCATCATCATGTCGGCCGGTCTGCAGTCGGTGCCCGACGAACTCCTCGAGGCGGCTCGCATCGACGGCGCGGGACCCTGGACGCGTTTCTGGCGCATGACGGTGCCCCTGCTCTCCCCCACCATCTTCTTCGCCGGGGTGATCAGCACCATCTACGCCTTCCAGGCCTTCGGTGCCGTCGACATCTTGATCGGGAACCAGAACGCGGCCCGCCTGCACACCAACGTTCTCATCTACAACATCGTGACCGAGCTGCAGATAGAGAACAACGACGGCGCGGCAGCCATCATGGCCATCGTCCTGTTCCTGATCCTGCTGGTGCTGACCATCCTGCAGCTGCGTTTCTTGGAGCGGCGGGTGACATATGCCCGCTGACTCCTCCGACTCGGCCGCCGCCCGGACGATCGCGCAGGAGGCTCCGGCCCCGCGCGGGCCGCGGCGCGGTTTGCGCACCATCGGCAGCTACACCCTGCTGACGGCGGGAGCCGTCATCGTCCTCTTCCCGATCTACGTGACGATCGTCAACTCGCTCCTCCCCCTGAACCAGCTGGTCCACCAACCGCCCCCGCTCTTCCCGACCGACCCCCAGTGGCACGACTACAGCGCCGCCTGGAACGGCGGGCAGATGTCGAAGTACATGGCGACGTCGGCGATCATGACGGTGATCATCGTGGCGGGGCAGCTCGTGACGTCTGTGTTGGCCGCCTACGCCTTCGCCTTCTTGACCTTTCCCTTCAAACGGACGCTCTTCGTGGTGTGCCTGGCCACACTGATGATCCCGCTCGAGGTCACGTTCATCACCAACCTCGACACGATCACCTCGCTGCACTGGTTCAACTCCTATGCGGGGCTTTCGATCCCGTTCCTCGCCACCGGGTTCGGCATCTTCCTGTTGCGGCAGGCCTTCCTGCAGATCCCCCGAGACCTGCAGGAGGCGGCCCAGCTCGACGGCTACGGGCACATGCGGTTCATGACCCGGGTGGCCGTCCCACTGGCCCGGCCCTCGCTCGCCGCGCTGGCGGTCTTCTCGTTCCTCGCCGCCTGGAACCAGTACCTGTGGCCGCTGGTGGCGACCGGTGGGACGTCGCCGCTCGACACGGTGCAGATCGGCCTGAAGCAGCTGCTGGGCACCCAGGTGTCCACCATCCCCGTCGCACTGGCCGGCACCGTGATCGCCTTCGTCCCGCTGGTGATCCTGCTCCTCGCCTTCCAGAAGCAACTGGTCCGGAGCCTCACCGCGGGCGCCGTCAAGTAACCGGAGCGTGACGGGCCCCGCGTTGAGGCTGACCTGGTGCTCCAGGGTGCTAGGAAGGGGGTATGCGGACCCTTCGTCTGGCCCGATTTTCCGCTGCCGCGCTGTTCGTCACGACGCTCGCCGGCACCGCCGGCGCCGCCGGCATCGGCTCCAGCGCCCCGGCGGGCGCGGCAAGCCTGCCCTCCTGCAATCTCAAGGCGCTCGCCAACCACAAGGGCACGGTCGACATCACCTTCTGGGAGTCGGCCTCGGAGGCCAACCTGACGGTGCTCCAAGGAATCGCCACTGCCTTCAACTCATCGCAATCCAAAGTGCACGTGTCCCTGGTCACGCAGGCGGGCTACGACGACACCTGGATGAAGTACCTCGCCGGCCTCTCCAGCGGGCAGCTCCCTGACGCCGTCATGCTCGAGGACCAGCGCACCCAGGCGGCCATCGACACCGGCTCGTTCCTGCCGGTCCAGTCCTGCATGAACGCGGCCAAGTACGCCACGAGCGACTACCTGCCCCGCCCGCTCGCCTACTGGAAGGTGAACGGCGTGCAGTGGGGTCTGCCGTTCGCCGTCTCGGCGCCGATCCTGTACTACAACCAGAACGCCTTCACGAAGGCGGGCCTCAACCCGGCCGACCCCCCGGCCACGCTGCCCGCGTTCCTCTCGGACGCCAAGGCACTCAAGGCCTCGGGCAGCGGCACGGGCCTGGTCCTCGACCCCTGGCACCTCGAAACCTGGCTGGCCACGGCCAACCAGCTCTTCGTCAACAACAGCAACGGCCGCAGTGCGCGCGCCACCAAGGCCGTCTTCGACACCAAGACTGCAGTGTCCATCTTCAGCGACCTGAGCACGCTGGTGAACTCCGGCGACGCCACGACCAACCCGTCGACGGGACCCGACGAGTTCGACAACCTGCTCGGCATCGGTAGCGGCAAGTACGGCATGACGATCGACACCTCGGCCGCGCTCGGCACGGTGACCGAGCTCCTCGCCGGCGGGAAGTACGCCAACGTGAAGATGGGCATCAGCGCCTTCCCCGTCTACAGCGCGTCGGTGCAGGGTGGGATCGAGCCGGGGGGCGGCGGCGTCTTCATCTCCAACAAGGTTCCGGCCGTCGACCAGGCGGCATCGTGGCAGTTCCTGTCCTATCTGATGAGCACGCAGAGCGTCGCCACGTGGGCGGCGGGGACGGGCTACATCCCGGTGCGCAAGTCCTCGACGCAGACGGCGACCGTGCAGCACCTGTGGGCCACCAGTCCCGGCTACAAGGTGGCCTACAACGAAATCAACAATGGTGCCAACGACGCGGCCACCTCCGGCTCGGTCATCGGTCCCTACGCCGACGTGCGCACCGACGTGCTCAACGCCGAGATCTCCATGTACACCCAGGGCGTGAAGCCGGCCGCCGCGGTCAAGGCGGGCGCACAGAACGTGAACAACTCGATCTCGAGCTACAACAGCCGCCTGAGTTCTTCCTAACTCTTCCCTCCGCGTCAACCAGAGGGGTGGATCCGACCCCAAGGCGCCGACGGGATCCAGAACCCGGCGCGCGGCATGGCGCCTGGCCGGAGCCGGGCCAGACCCGGGGGCGACGACCCCGACGAGGCCCCGGATCCGGGCGCCAGGCACGAACCCGGCCCTCGAGGGCCCGTCTCCTTCCCGCCACATCGGCACGTCGGTGCCGTTCCTCAATAGGGCCGAAAGTCACAACGGGGTGCGCGGGCGATCGAAAAACCGCAGTTCAGCCCGGGGCTTCGATATTCTCGGCCCCCAAGCAGTGCGCTCCGGGTGGGAGTCGAGCACGGCTTAAAGGAACGTCAGCATGGTGGTGAGGGGTACTGAGACGGTCGGCCTGGCCGCCTACCAGATGCTGTTCGCGCACAGCTCCGAGGGCGTGCTCTTCTGCACCCAGGAGGGCAGAATCACGGCCGCGAACCCGGCCGCCTGCGCCATGCTCGACATGACCGCCGAGGCGATCTGCGCGCTGGGACGGGACGGCCTGGTCGACCAGGAGGACCCCCGTTGGGGGATCGCCGTGGCCGAGCGGGAGCGGACCGGATCGGCCGTCGGCGTGGCCCGCCTCCGTCGGGGCGACGGCCGCTTCGCGGAGATCGAGATGACGGCGCTGCAATTCCGCGACGAGGGGGGCACGGCGCAGACGTGCTGCATTCTGCGCGACCTGAGCGGGCGCATCGCCATTGAGCGCGAGCTCGAGGAGCTCAGCGCGCGCCTGCTGCAACTGTCGCGGGGCGACGAGCTCACCGGATTCCAGAACCGGCGCGGGCTGATTGCAACGGGCACCCAGCTGTTGCAGTTCGCCGACAGCGAGGACGCACCGGTGTACGCGCTCTTCGTCGATGTCGGCAACGTGCAACAACTGAACGAGCGCCTCGGCCACCAGGCCGGTGACGCCGCGCTGCAGGCGGTCGCCCGCGCCCTGTCGGTGACGTTCCGCAAGAACGATGTGCTGGCGCGCATCGGCGGTACGCAGTTCCTGGTGCTGACACTGCATCTGGAGGAGTCCGAATTCGCAGCCATGACCGACCGCATCCGGGAACACCTCGGAGCGCCCGCAACGCGTGAGTTCGTCGGCGCCCCGGTGGAGATCCGTTGCGGTTGGACGACGCGCCAGGGCGGCGAGCGCACCTCGCTCGAGGACCTGATGGCCCGGTCCGATTGGGCCATGCTGGAGTCCGGGCAAGACCGCCAGGCCTCCTTCGGATTGTTCCGGGACGCCCGCCACTAACGCCGACGGCGTCATCCCGACTCGGCCCCGGAGCCGGTCCTGGCCAGGGATTTCGTACGCTCCCTCGCGACGGCTCGATTCCTGACCTAATCGCTTGGATTTGGCAATCCAGGTGTATTAACGTGAATAGATGCACAGAATCCCTTCCTGGCCCGTCGCGCCTCCGGTCGCCCCCGCCCGCCAGCGGGTCCGCCGCAGCGCCGTCTGCCGCGCCGCCGCCATCAGCACCCTGGCCCTCTGCGGACTAGCCTTCACCGCCCTCCCCGCCGGCGCCGCCTCGGGCGGCTCCGTCAACCTGGTGGCCTACTCGACGCCCAAGCCCGCCTACAGCGCGCTGGCCGCCGCCTTCGCCAAGACCAAGGCCGGGGCGGGTATCACCGTCTCCTCCTCCTTCGGTCCGTCCGGCACCCAGGCCACGTCCGTCGTCGACGGGCTGCCCGCCGACATCGTGAACTTCTCGCTGGCGCCCGACATGACCAAGGTCGTCAAGGCCGGCCTGGTGTCGAGCTCGTGGGACCGCACGCCGACCAAAGGCATGGTGACGAATTCCATCGTCTCGTTCATTGTGCGACCGGGCAACCCGAAGCACATCACCACCTGGGCCGACCTCATTAAGCCGGGCGTCAAGGTGATCACGCCCAACGTCTTCAGCTCGGGCAGCGCCAAGTGGAACCTCATGGCGGCCTACGGCGCCCAGCTCGCGCTGGGCAAATCGACGGCGCAGGCGCAGTCGTACCTTTCCAATCTGCTCAAGAACGCGGTGGCCCAGCCGGCGAGCGCCAGTGCGGCGCTGCAGACGTTCCTCTCGGGACAAGGTGACGTCCTGCTCGACTACGAGGACGACGGGCTCTACGCCAAGAGCCAGGGCGAGCCGGTGTCGCTCGTCACGCCACCGCAGACGATTCTCATCCAGAACCCCATCGCGGTGACCAAGACGGCCAGTCCCGCCGCCAAGGCATTCCTCGCCTACCTCCTCTCCCCCGCCGGCCAGACGGTGTGGGGCAAGCAGGGCTATCGTCCGGTGCTCCCCGCGGTGGCAGCCACGTTCAACTTCCCCAAGCCGAAAACGCTGTTCACCATCAACAAGGTCGGTGGCTGGACCACGGTCAACACGAAGTTCTTCGACCCGATCACGGGCATTGTGGCCAAAATCGAGGCATCGCTCGGCGTCTCCACCGCAAGTTCCTAGTCGACGGTGAGCAGCAGTCGACGGTGAGCAGCAGTCGACGGTGAGCAGCACGGGCGTCTCCCTCGACGACCCGGGTCCTCCGGGTGGCGGCGGCGCGCCCGCTGACCGTCGATCGGGGCGGGAGCGCTGGCGCGGGCGTACCCAACCGACGCCTCCGCCGGCCCTGGTCGCGACGGGACGGGTGATCGGGAGGGTGGGCGGGCCTGCGCTCGCGGTCACCTACCTGTCGCTGCTCGTGCTGCTCCCGCTCGCCGCGCTCATCACGAACGCGTTCAGCGGGGGCTGGTCCGAGTTCTGGGCCGCGATCACCCAACCGGAGGCGGTCGCCGCGCTGGAGCTCACGCTGGCCATCTCCGGCATCGTGGCCGTAATCAACTCCGTCGCCGGACTCGCCATCGCCTTCGTCCTCGTACGCGACGACTTTCGCGGCAAGGAACTGCTGAGCGCCATCATCGACCTGCCCTTCGCCTTGCCGACCATCGTGGCGGGCCTGACGTTGCTGGCGCTCTACGGCGTCAACAGCCCGTTGCATGTCGACCTGGCCGGCACCCGCTTCGGCGTGGGCGCCGCGCTGTTGTTCGTGACCTTGCCGTTCTGCGTGCGCAGCGTGCAACCGGTGCTGGCCGAACTCGATGCGGAGGTCGAGGACGCCGCGGCCTCGCTCGGCGCCACACAGCGCCAGGTGCTCCGACGCGTCATCCTCCCGAGCATCCTGCCGGCGGTGCTGGCCGGCGCCGGGCTCGCCTTTGCCCGGGCCGTGGGCGAGTACGGGTCGATCATCCTGATCTCGGGCAACCTCCCGTTCAAGACCGAAGTGGCGTCCTCATGGATTTTCGGCCTGGTGCAGAGCGACGACGACCCGGCCGCCAGCTCCGTCTCGATCCTGCTGGTGTCCATCGCGTTGATCGTGCTGCTCGGCATCGGCTGGGCGCGTCGCCGCTTCGACCTGTCGGAATCGGTATGAGGAGGTCCCGCTGGCGCCTGCCGCTGCGCTCCGCCGTGCTCGTCTACCTCGGACTGCTCGTCGTCCTGCCCGTCGGCACGGTGTTCTACCGAGCCTTTCAGCACGGACTCGGCGCGGCGTGGGACGCCCTCACCACACCGGACGCGCTGCACGCGATCTGGCTGACGTTCATCGTTGCCATCATCGCCGTCCCGCTGAACACGATCTTCGGCGTGGGTGTCTCGCTCATCCTGGCCCGCCACCGTTTCCCGGGGGCATGGTTGCTCGATGCGTTGGTCGACGTCCCGCTCGCCATCTCACCTGTCATCATCGGTCTCGGGCTCATCCTCGTCTACGGCCACACGGGATGGTTCGGAAACTGGCTGGCGGGGCACGGCATCACGGTGATCTACTCCGTCCCGGGCATCGTCATGGCCTCGGCGGCCGTGTCGCTGCCCTATGTCGTGCGCTCGGTGCTGCCGGTACTGCTCGAGATCGGGACCGAGCAGGAGCAGGCGGCCCGCACTCTGGGCGCGCGACCGTTCACCGTGTTCCGACGCATCACGCTGCCGAGCATCCGGCGGGGCCTGGCCTACGGCGTCACGCTCACCACGGCCCGTGTGCTGGGCGAATTCGGCGCCGTGGCCATTGTGTCGGGCGCCGTCGCCGGAAGGACCGAGACGCTCACCCTCTTCATTTCCGACAGCTTCAACAGCCTGCTGCCCGAGAGCGGTTACGTGGGCGCCGTGACCCTGTGTCTGGCCGCGCTCATCGTGCTTACACTGCTCACCGTGACCGACCGCGACCGGGACGCCTGGCACGGCAAGGCGGCCGAGTGAGCATCGACGTCGAGTCCATCACCAAGCGATTCGGCGATGCCATCGCCTTGGACGACGTGTCGCTGGAGGTGCCGACAGGGTCCCTGACGGCCCTCCTCGGCCCGAGCGGCGGCGGCAAGTCCACGCTGCTCCGCATCATTGCCGGCCTCGACACGGCCGACAGCGGCATCGTCTCCATCGACGGGGAGGACCTGACCCACACGCCGGCGCGCAGCCGCGGCGTCGGCTTCTGCTTCCAGCACTACGCGCCGTTCCGCCATCTGACGGTGCGGCGCAACGTGGCCTTCGGGCTCGAGATCCGCCATCGCCCCAAGGCCGAGATCACGGCGCGCGTCGACGAGCTGCTCGAGCTCGTGGGCCTGGCCCACCTCGGGGACCGCTACCCGTCGCAGCTCTCGGGCGGCCAGCGCCAGCGCATGGCCCTCGCCCGCGCGCTGGCCATCGAGCCGAAGGTGTTGCTGCTGGACGAGCCCTTCGGCGCGCTCGACGCCCAGGTCCGCACCCAGCTCCGGCTGTGGCTGCGCGACCTGCATGCCACCTTGCCGGTAACGACGGTGCTGGTCACCCACGACCAGGAGGAGGCCATGGAGGTGGCCGACCGCCTGGCCATCATCAACCACGGCCGCCTCGAGCAGGTGGGCGCGCCAGCAGACATGTACGACCACCCGTCCAACGAGTTCGTCCTGACCTTCCTCGGCTCGGCGACCCGGCTCGGCGGCGAGTGGGTGCGCCCGCACGATCTGGTCGTGCATCCGGTAAGCGAGGGCAAGCCGGGCGCGACCGCCGTCGAGGGCACGGTGGCGCGCGTCACCCACCTCGGGTTCGAGGTCAAGGTCGAGGTGGACCTCGCCGGTGAAGAGTCCTGCTGGGTCCAGCTCAGCCGGGGCAGCGCGGCGGAGCTCGGCCTGCAGGCGGGACAGCGGGTCTGGGTGGCGCGGTCCGATGTTTCCGACGCGCCGGAACACCGCCACCCCATCCTCAGCGCCTGAGCACCACACTCCGCCGTACACCCGGTGACGTCGCGGATGGCCGCGACCGGCCCTCCGCACAGCGGCATGTGAAACGCGACGGTGATGACACGCTCGGCGTCGAATGCCAAGACGAGTGGACAGCTGTGCGGCGCAGCCGGCGACGACGCACCGGTATCCGGGTACGTGTCGGAAGTCCACACGATCACTGAAGCGGAGACCGAACGGAGACCAACGACGTGCGCGCTCGAGGTGGGACAGACCACCAGCGCGGGCGGTGGGACACGTCGGAACCGGGGGTGGCGCGCCGCCTTCCGTTGTTGGTCCGTTGTCCGATGACGGCCACCGGGCCGCACCAGCCTCTGCCGCCGCAATTGTTTCCCGCTCGGGTATCTGACGGGAAAGCCAAAGCGTCGACGCCGCGTCGTCTTCCGACCCACCAGGGCACCCCGATGCGGGTCGGCCGAGCGAGCCGGCAGACCCCCAACGTTTCCGCTGGTCAAAGTACACGCATGTAACTAAGACCAGTCTCTGACGCCCCAACGAGCGTTCTGAGCCCAAAAAGGGACGTCCCAAAGAAAAATTTTGTCGGGGATTTGTCGCCCCTCACAGGCGCCCGAGTGGCCCATCCGTTCGTAAATTTGGGCTTTCTCTCGCAACCTCGCGCGGCAATTCTCCTGGTGACAGCACTATGGCTGGTTGCAAGTTGGTTGCAAGTTGCGAGAAACTTGTGAACGGGAAGGGAGGGCACCGGTAGCACGGTTGATCGCCCTCCACTCCCTCCATGTACCGCGTGCGAAGGAGGTGGCCAATGACCTGTGAACGCAACTGGGGCTAGCCCCTACGTAACAAGCTGCATTGCACCGTCCTGACGATGGTACGGAGTGTTGCACTTGTTGTTTCGACGCGGCGGGCTGTCGCCTTTAGCGGATTTGTTTTACGCTCGGGCGGCACCCGCCGTTGTCGCGCCAGAAATCAGAGGGGAACGAGCCGGCATCCATGCGAGGGGCTGACAATTGCTGGGACCGCAGGCGGCGCACTCGGTGAGCGTCCGTAGCCGGGCCAAGCACCGCATCCGGAGGAAACCGCTCGGGCGCCCCTTCCTGCGGTTGTGGGCCGGGTTCACGCTGGCCAGCGGTGGCGATGGACTGATGTTGGGCGCGATACCCCTGATGGCCGTCGTCGTCGACCCCCGCCCCCTGGCCGTCTCGGCCGTTGTCGCCGCCAACAGCCTGCCCTGGCTCCTCTTGGCGTTGCCGGCGGGCGCCTTCGCCGACCGGTTCGAACGCGGCCCGCTCATGGCCATCTCGAACGCCGCCCGTGCACTCGCCATAGCGGTCGGCGCATTCCTCATTCTGAGCGACCGCATGACGCTGGCGATCCTGATCGTCGTCGTGCTGATCAACGCCGGCGGACGGGCCATGTACTACTCCGCGGCGCAGGCCATCGTGCCAGAGCTGGTGAACTCGGACGCGCTCGAACACGCCAACGGCGTTCTCAGCGGTACCGAGGCGGGTGCCGAGGACCTCGCTGGACCAGTGGTCGGCACCTGGCTCTTCGCCGTCAGCAAAGCGATCCCCTTTTTCGCCGATGCCGTTGTGACGATGTTGTCCTGCATACCCCTCGTCGGCTTCCACTCGAAAGCGCCACAACCGGAAGGGGCTTCAACGTCCGCGTGGGAGGGTGCCCGGCTCCTCTTCGCCGACCGCCGGCTGCGGCTCCTCCTCATCATGGTGGGCTCACTCGCCGGCCTGCAGGGGATGGAGAGCGGCATCCTGGTGCTGCTCACGACCAAGGTCTGGGGGGTCCGAGAGGGTGCCTACGGGGTCTTCCTGGCCGTCGGTGCCGCTGGGACTCTCGTCGGGAGCCTGGGGGCGAACCGGATGGTCCGCCGCATCGGAAATGGCCAAACCCTGATCGCCGCAGCACTCGTCTCGGGCGTGGGCTACCTGGTCATGGCCGGGGCCAACGGCTGGCAGCTGGCCGGCCCCGCCTTTGCCGTGGTCGGTCTCGCCATCGGAGCAGGGTCCGTCGTGGCCATCTCGCTTCGCCAGCGGCTCACCCCTCCCGATCTCATGGGACGCGTCGGTGGCGCCTGGCGCGGACTGGTGTGGGGCGCCACCCCCGTCGGTGCACTGGCGGCCGGGGGCCTGGCCTCCATCTGGGGCCTTCGGTTGCCCTTGGTGCTCGCCGGGGTTTTGCAATGTGCGGTGGGGGTGGTGCTCGCTCGCCCGCTTCTGCGCAGCCTGCGGCAGGGCAGGCAGGCGACGGCGTAGCAGTTCGACACACGACCGCAGTATCAACGCTGCAACAACTTCGGGGGCCGCCCCTGCCCAACGAGACGAAAGCCGCGTCCCGCACAACCCACCTCGACTGCACGCCTGACGAAGACGGTCGTAGACCACCGCCAACCCCTGTTCAGGTCGGCGCCTTCCACATGGTCGGCGCACGGAACCCACGGGCGCGCGCGCCGGATAGCTGCAGGCACGATGCAATCTCAAGTTTTGAACAGATTCCGCCGATATTCGGACCGTGTTCGCGGATGGCACCCAGCCCATCACCACGAACGCAAGGTCGGTGGGCTCCATGGATGCGACGAATGCTCTCGAACAAGGGTCCGTCAAGCCTGAGACGCTGCTCGTCGTCCCCGACGCGGGGACGCTCCCGACTCGGGCGCAATGGCCCAGATCCGTCAGAGGCCTCGCTGGCAAACCACCGCCGCCATCTACGCCTTTTCCGTCTCCCTTGGCCTGGGCGCGACAGCAATCTGTCTGAAGGGCCCGCTGCAGGGCCTCGGGCCCGTCCGGGAGGTGCTCCCCCAGGGCGCGATGTTCGCCATCATCCTTGTGCTCTGGGCGGTGGCGAACTGGGTGCCGGTGTCATTGCACTACCGCGGCAACACCACGCTGGTTCCGCTGGAAGACGGGCCACTTCTGATCGGGTTGGCTCTCTTGACCCCCAACCTGCTCGTCCTCAGCGCCGCCGCCGGTGCTTTCTTCGTTTTCGCCGTTGTGCGCAGGCAGGCAGCGATGAAGGTGATCTTCAACGTGGCCGCCACCGCGTTGCGAATCGCGGTCGCCGCCGTCGTTTTCCGCGAGCTCCTGGGAACCCACAGTCCGGTCAGCCTTGTCGGCTGGGGTGCGGCGCTGGCGGCAATGATCGCCTACCAGATCGTGGCGGTCGTGACGATGCGGGTCATCACGCTGCTGGCGGGCCAGGCGGCTCGGAAGCAGAATCGAATCACCCACCTGGCCATCCACACCATGTTGATCGCAGCGAGCATGTGTCTCGCCTTGGCCTTCCTCGACGCCGCGTGGTTCGACCCGTGGACGACGCTCCCCCTCCTTCTGGTCGCCGCGCTGATCATCGTGGCCTACCGGGGGTACAACCGCCTCTCCCTCCGCTTCTCAGCGCTGGAGCACCTCTACGACTTCAGCCGGACGATGGGCGCGGCGAGCCTCGAACCCTCGTCGATGAGCGTGGACGTCCTGAAGAAGGTCTGCACCGTCATGCGGGCCCGCCGCGCCGAGCTCGTCCTGGCCGAACCCACGGGTATCCCCCGCCGGATCACCTTCGACGACCGCGGTGCGTCCGGCATCGAATCGATCACCCTCCATGACGCATCGATCGTGACCCAGGCCATCGCCTCGGGCGAGGCGTCGCTCCATAGGTCCGCGGGACAGGACGAACCCGTCAGCGTGGATCCCATCGTCGGCGAGTATCACGAGGCCCTCGTCGCACCTCTGATGAACCGACACACCACGATCGGCGCCATCATCGCCATCGATCGCGACGAGGAGCTGGACAGCTTCGACGACGACGACCTCCGACTGTTCGAGACGCTCGTCGCCCACGCCAGCACCAGCCTCGAGCGTGCTCGGCTCGTCGAGGAGCTGCGCTACGAAGTGGACAGTAAATCGCACCAGGCCACCCACGACATGTTGACG
Organism: uncultured Acidimicrobiaceae bacterium; assembly: GCA_963721585.1. GTDB lineage: Bacteria > Actinomycetota > Acidimicrobiia > Acidimicrobiales > RAAP-2 > Bog-473. Next base: position 446,359 of record CAVRJN010000008.1, read on the forward strand.
GGACTGCCCAACCGGATGTTGTTCCTCACCCGCGCTGCCGCCGCTCTGAGCGAAAGCGGTGGGGTTGCGATCGTCCTGCTCGACATCGACCGCTTCAAGGACGTCAACGACACGCTGGGCCACGCCATCGGCGACCGGCTGCTGTGCGAGATCGCGGAACGTCTGCTGCGGGCCGTATCCGGGCGGGCCACCGTGGCCCGCCTCGGCGGCGATGAGTTCGCGCTGGTCTTGGCCGACGTGACGGATCCCCGGCGCGCCATCGAGATTGTCGAAGAGCTCAACGTGGAAATGCAGCGACCCATCAAAATGGACGGCCTCACGCTGGCCGTCACCGCCAGCGCCGGCATCGCCATGGCTCCCGAGCACGGCGACGACGTCGCCCTCCTGCTGCAGCGGGCCGACATCGCCATGTACCTGGCCAAGGAGCGTCGCAGCACGGTCGAGGTGTACTCGGTCGAGCACGACCAGAGCATGCAGCGCTGGCTGATGCTCGGTGGCCTCTTGACGCACGCGCTCGAGACGGGGACCGAGCTCAGCCTCATGTACCAGCCCATTGGGGACGTCCGGTCCAAGGAGATCGCCTACGTCGAGGCGCTCTGCCGCTGGAACCACCCGGTGCAGGGGTTCATCCCACCGGAAGAGTTCATCGGGATCGCCGAGCAGATGGGCCTCATCCCTCAGATCACCGACTTCGTCCTCAACGAGGGCTGCGCCCAGTTGGCCCGGTGGCGCGACGCCGGCATCACCATCGGCTTGGCGGTGAACGTGTCCGGGAGAGAGTTCGCCGACGTCAACCTGGTCGATCGCGTGGAGAAGTGCCTGCGCCGGTACGACATCCCGGCCAACCGCCTCACGCTCGAAGTGACCGAGACCGAGATCATGGCCGACCTCGGCGCGGCGACCGCGGTGCTGGACGAGCTGGCCGCCCGGGGGATCAAGCTGGGCATCGACGACTACGGGACGGGGTACTCCTCCTTGCAGTATCTGCACAAGCTCCCGGTGAACGAGTTGAAGATCGACCGGTCCTTCGTGACCAACCTGCCCAACGAAGCGAGCAACCGCATCATTGTGCGCTCCTCCATTCAGATGGCGCACTCGCTCGGGCTCTACGTCATCGCCGAAGGGGCAGAGGACGAGCTCACCTGTGCCATGTTGGCGGAAGCGCAGTGCGACTTCATTCAGGGCTACTACCTGTCGAAGCCCCAGAAGCCAGCAGAGCTGCAGGAGTGGATCCTCGGCGGCGCGAAGCTCAAGTTCGCTCCCATCACCGAGATCCCCGGCTCGGAGGGCGCTGCGCTCATGCTCATGTCGAAGTCCGGCTGACGATCGCCAACCAACACACCTCTCGGCGGTGGCACTCAGGATCACTCGGCAGGTGTGCGCGGCGATCTTCAGCACCGTCGACGCGTCCATGACACGGACACAGGTCCGGTGATCTCACACCGCGCTGTGAATCCGTAAAGGAAACGGGCAGACCCGTCGTTACTTAAGAGGCGACCCCGGCTCGATAGTCCGAGCCGGGGTCGCTTTGCACGCAAACGGGTGGCGGGACCCGGTGACCAGAGGCGGCGGTTGGGATCCGAACCCCTGGTGGCGTGCTGCGGCCAGTCTGGCAGGCGAGAAGACGGTCTGCCAGTGGTCGACCAGGGCAGGAGTACCGACCGTTCCGAACGCCGCGGCACAGACCCGGTGAGACCTGTGCCCGCTCGTCGCGCGTGCCCACCATTGCGTGCCTGGTTCGCCCGAACCAACCCCGGGTGCAAAGGGCCGGATGGACGCACAGCCTCGTCGACCGGCGGTCATCGCGACAGCACGGGTACGGCCGTCATGCTGTCTGCGTCAACCACCACGCGATTGCCGAGTGGGGCTGCAAGGGTGGTGGTCAGCCGATTGAAGGATGCCTGCAGAAGGCAGCCGGCATCACCCTTGTAGTGGCTCACGGCGTGCACCACAACGGCCACTGCAGTCCTTGATGCGCCAACACTGAGCGAGTAGGTGGCCTGACACGGCCCGGTGCCCTCGGATGCCCCTGCGAACCCGACTGTGAGCGTTCGATGGTTCGGGCCCAAGGTCGCGCTCCCGACCGTCGGGGAACTCTGCGACTCCGGGGCCTGGACCAGGATTCGTCGCGGTGGGGCAAAGATGCGACGAGGAGACACGGCCAGGACCTGGGCGGGATTCGCAACATCCTGGAAGGCGAACAACCAGGCTGGCAGGGTTCGTCGTCCTCGATCGGTGTCGAAGACACCCGCACCCAGCGTCACACGCGTGACGACCAGGGGAGCTGCTGCTGATGGTCCCGGCGTCGCCGCATCCTTCAGGACCCTGAACGCGGATCGGGCGCGTACAATTGGGAGCCCCGCAGCCGAACGAGGTCTGGTGGGAAACCTCGACGGTGCCGTAAACGTCCCGTCCTCGTAGGCGAGTGCGGTGGCGTCGTTGGGAAATCCAAAGAGCGGTGCGTTGACACTGTCGCCGTCGATCAGGACGAGTGGTCTCGAGGACGCGTGGACGGGGAAATGCGACCATGCCGCCAGAGCTGCCGGTATGGGACCGGCAGCTTGGCGCTGGGAGGATGCCTCAGCGCTCACGTCTGAAGACAATGCGATCAGGGCGATACAGCAGGCAGCCACCGCCGACCCGACTTTGCTCATTCTTCGGCCCACGGACTCCTCCTGCCTCAGTATGACGTGGGAAGGACAGAATCGGTTCGAGATGGGCTGGGGAGAAAGGTGGCTCGAGAAGGTGTCGGCGTCCAGCGGCACGCCCTGGTTCTGAATCCGACAGGAGGATGCACGGCCGGGCCGTGTCAGCTCAGAGGTACTTGGCACTCCTCGGGATCGATGTGACCGAGGTTCTCGACCACCGTGAACGTGCCATCCTCGGATCGTGCGATGCACATGTTCATGCGCACGTGGTGCTGGCCGACACGGTCTCGGCGGGACCTCCCGGCCCCTGCGGGATGCGGGAGTGGTCCAGGTATGCGATGACGTCGTGCTTCACAGGGTCGTCATGTGTTGCCATTGACAAACGCTGTCAAGACCGAATGGAGAGCACCGTGTCCGCCCAGCGCTCTGGGCTGTACGTGCTGGCCAACTCACTGCTGCGGCGTCCCCATTCCTTGCGCTGTTCGAGGCTTGCCTCCGACAGCGCGGCGAGTGCTGCCGCGAGGCTGTCCGGATCCTCGGCGGGCACCGTGAACCCGTTCGCCGGGGTCGCCAGCTCGTCTGCCACGCCACACCCGTCGGAGATGACGACGGGTAGGCCAGCGGCACATGCTTCCAGCGCCACCACCCCCCAGCAATCGAAGCGGCTCGGCAGGACGAGGGCACCAGCATCGGCATACATGCCGGCGAGGGCCTCCGGTTGGATGAAGTCGCTCATACGCACACCGGGCATTCCGGTGAGACCACCGTCGAAGGCGCCATGCCCAACGACCTGCAAAGGCCAAGGCCGGGCAACGCTCTTGCGGTAGATCCGATACGCATCGGCCAGGACATCCGGGGCTTTCTCGGGAACGAGGCGACCGCAGAACAGGAAACTCGGATTCGCGAAACGACCGGCGCCGCCGGCGGCCACTGAGGCGAAGCGCGTCTGGTCGAGCGTGTACAACCCGGTGAAGACGGCCTCCGGCGAGAATCCGAGCCGTCGGGCGTACTCGGCGCTCCGCGCTCCGGGCACGAAGGCGGCGTCAAACGCGTAGGGGCGTTCCACCGTGAAGAGAGCCTGCAACACGCGCTGGCGCCATGCGCCGGACCAGACGTAGTCGGAGACCATCACCGTCGTCGTGCCGTACCGTCGGCGAGCGCGATGGAGGGCACGCAACGCTCCTCCGCTCCGATCAATGCTCAAGACGATGTCCGGTCGAGTTCGTTCGATCAGCTCGTCGACAAGAGAGAAGGGGCGGGGCCATTCCGCCACCCGCAATTCGGCGCCGTTCAATTCCAGGCTGGAATAGTCGTAGGGGGCGTGTGGGTCGGGCGGGCGAGCCACCACGGTCACCTCAGACCGATCCGCCAGGGCCCGAATCCCCGCGGCCATGTACCCCGCGAGGCTGTGCCACAACAACAAGACCTTCGGCCTCGAGGACGCCATCAGCGGTACTGCTGTAGGCGTGACGTATCCATCGACAGACACCCTTTCATTTCGCTGTGAGCCCGCATAAGACTAACTGAGAGCCCTGGAGTCTGAAGGGTCTTGGCAACAAAACCCGAGGCTGCGCCGTAATCATCTTCCAATCGGCCTCCATGTGCTTTCAACTTGAGGTCGATGTAGATACCCCGCTCGTTGCCGACCAACCCGCGTGATTGCGGTCCCGAACCAAGAGCACAGGGTCGTCTGGTATCGAGAGCATGACCCGAGACCCTGTCCGACTGGCGGCTACCAGATGTACCGGATGACGCAAAGGGCCGCAGAGTGCTCACGCATGCAAGATGGCTCACAATGCAGCGTTCCATTCCTGGCGCCGCCGGCGACGAGCGGGACGCTACGCGGCCCGGCCCCCGTGATTGTGCAAGATCGCCTCGGCCTCGAACTGATTCGTGATCGGCACCCCGATCCATATCGGGACCGATGTGTACTTGCCTCGCTCGCAACCCTCACACCGAACGGCATACCGGCCGTCGCGGAGCCGGACCAGTTGAGGCTGGTGTCCTGCCTCATGCTTCCTTCGCGGAAAGAGGAACCTCTCTCTTCGGCGACGAGGACCACTCAGTGCAGAGAACCCGACAATCTGCACGAACCCGGTCACGGAAAGTTCATCTTCTCGTGACCTTCAGGACACTCTCCGCGAAGTAGAAATCTTCCAGTTCGCGGTTGGACATTTGTGGCATGCGATTGGTGGTGAGCCTGTGAGGTTCCTCAGACGAAGTGTCGGTGCGCTCCTTACCGTGACTCTCATCGGAGCCGTTGTTGCGGCAGCACCCCTCGTAGGTGAAAGCGGTGCTGGAGCGTCTGCAACCGCTCTGTCCTCAGCTGAAACAGCCAATGCCACGAACACGGGTAATACAGGCGCGACGACCACGTCGTCGTCGACAACCTCTACCACCGTTGCGAACTGCCCAACCTCGACCACGTCGTCGACGTCAACCACCTCGACGACGACTCCAACATCAACAACTACATCAAGCACTCCAACGTCCACGACTTCCACGACTTCTACGACCACTCCAACCTCATCTACAACGTCATCCACAACGTCGACGTCCACAACCACGTCATCGACGACGTCGACAACGACAACCACTTCATCTACAACCTCCACAACAACCTCGACTACGACTTCGACGACAACTCCTACGTCCACAACCACAACCACGAGCTGTCCAGCCACGACAACCACATCAACCTCTGCGCCGGTGACTTCGGCGAACACCTCACCCTCGGATGGTTCGGCCAGTACTTCCTCCAATTCTCCGTCATTGGCATCGACCGGCCCAGCCCAGAACTTTTCGACGCTCCTCCTCATTGGACTCTTCATGCTCTTGATAGGCATTCTGGGTCGTCGACGCTTCTTGGCCCTCGTACGTCGAGACAAGTGATTGCCGGGTCCGCTGACTGATTGTGCATCGTCGCGTGATACTCGCTCGTACGCGAGATAGTTAGTCTCCGCCCATTCAGCCTGATCCGACCCTGTTGGAGGGCGGTGGCGTGACACTGGGACGGATGAGGTGCTCGAAGAGCGCCACCGCAACCGTCCCGCCAAGGAAAGGCCCGACCAGGTACGCCCACCAGTCGGTGAACCTACCCACCGGGATCATCGGCCCGACAGCACGGGCGGGATTGACCCCGCCCCCGGTGAGTGGCCCACTAATGAGAATGGCCGCGGCCAAAGCGAACCCGATAGCGAGGCCAGCTACTCCAGGCGGAATCCTCTTGTCTGTAGCGACAACGACAACGACCGTCACAAGAAGAAAGGTCACGACGGCCTCGGTTCCGAGTACCTTCCACACTCCGACCCCTCCGGTCGGATATGTGGCCCCAAGGCCGGCGACCGATCTCGCCTTGCTTCCATACAAGGCCCAGCCGATCAATGCAGCTCCGACAGCTCCCAGGAACTGAGCACCCATGTACGCGGGTGCGTGCTTCCAGGGGAAGCGCTTGTTGACGGCAAGCCCGACTGTCACGGCAGGATTGAGATGAGCGCCGGAAACTGGGCCGAAAGCGACTACAAGGCACGCTAACGCCAATCCTCCTGCTAGAGGCACAGCAAGCGACCCATAGGGCACGCCGGCGACCGGTTTGGCGAGAGTGGCAGCTATGGCCGTACTTATGATGGTGAGGACCAGTAGCAAGGTACCAACGGACTCCGTAACGGCCAGTCTCGCGATGTTCGTCTCGAGCGAGTGCCCGTGGAGGCCGACGCCGTTGCCACTCGGATCAGCGGAGGGGCTCGAAAGCGGGTTCTTGAGATGGGTGATGGTGGTCATGACCCTCAAGATCCTCCGTTCAAATTGACAGTTGCGTCGCCGTTCAACCTGGACGTCCACTTCTCCTCGACGTTGCCCAACTTCCACACCGCAAGCGCCGCAATCCAGGTGACGGCGAACATGCCGACGATCACGAAGCCGGCAGTGTTGATATTGAAATTCTCCATAAAGCTCCAGAATCTCCCGTTGACGTGCAACTCCATCGGGAGAAGGCCCAAGACCTCGACCGTTCCAATGAAGAAACAGATGGCAACCGACAATCCGGTAATGGCCAGGTTGTAATAGACCTTGCGAACTGGGTTGAAGAAGGCCCACCCATAAGCGACATTCATGAACAGACCGTCTGCCGTATCCATAATGGACATGCCCGCCGTGAAGAGGATGGGAAGGCACATGATGGAGTAGAAGGGCAACGCCTGAGAAGCCAACAGTGCCGTGGTGGCCAAGAGGGCCACCTCAGTGGCGGTGTCAAAGCCGAGTCCGAAGACGATTCCGACCGGGTACATCTGCCATTCCTTTGTTATCGAACGCATCCAACGGCCGAAGAAGCGATACATCAGCCCGCGATTCTGCAGTTGGCGCTCCAACTCGGCCTCGTCGTAGGTGCCTTGGCGCATGGATCGGAATATCCGGACGATCCCTGTCAAGATGACGATGTTCAGGAGGGCTATGAGGTACAGAAAGCCCGCTGAGATGGCGGTTCCAACGACACCGCCGAACTGTTCGAGGCCAGAGCCGTTGTTCGAAACAGCGCTATAGACAACCTTTTCGGCGACGACAATTCCCACCCCAATGGCCAAGACGATGGTCGAGTGACCCAAGGAGAAGTAGAAACCCACGCTGACCGGCTTCTTGTCCACCTTTTGCTCTCGACGATCATTTACCAACTTGCGTGTGACGTTGTCGATCGCCGATATGTGATCCGCGTCGAAAGCGTGGCGTAGCCCGAGCGCATAGGCGGTCAGGCTGACCCCGATCCCCAGGCCCCGATAGTGGGCGGGCACCACGAAAATGATGAAGACGCCGAAGCCCACGACGTGGAGTACAGCAATGACCAGGAACATTCCCCATGTGCGCCGCCGGTCGGAGGGGTTCAGGGACACCTGGATGCCCCTGAACCCTCCCAGGCGACCGCCTAGACCACCCAACGAAGCGCCCACTGGGCTGCCGGCTCTCATCACGGCTCGCAGGACTCCGCGCCCGCTACGAAGCCGGCGGAACGTACGGAAACTGCGACCGCGGCTTCGAGGTCACTGACCCCTTGCCGATACCCAGACCGACCGGTGTGTTCGCTGCCACGGAGAACATGACGTCTGGTGCGTTGTCAGTCAATGAACGACCGTTCCACTCCACGAAGCCGAAAGCGGCCGGCGATCCCACGCGGTACGGCAGCAGATTGGGAAAGAATCGGTGGGCGACGCTCAAAGCGTAAGACCGAGGGTCCTCTGCCGTTCCGTACGCAGCGACCACGCCGGCGATCTCGTCCACGATGAGCTTCCCGTAGACTTCGAAGTCCTGAGCAGGTACCCCACCGTTGAGCTGGTCGCCGAGGTCCTCGTTGTACTGGGTGAAAAGCGGATGGATCATCGGCAGGCCAACACGGTTGATGGAACGCCATCCGCCGGCATCGGTCTGCAAGCTGGCGAGTGCCCATACACCAATGAGCCCATCGCTCGAACTCGGCGAGAGTTGGTCGTCAGGGATTTCGAGCACAATCGAGTAAACGGTGTGGCCGGCAAACAGGTTGGTCGCTCGTGCTGCATCCCAGCCCGAGAGGTCGATCGTGGTGCTGTCCTGGAAGGCATGCCCTACGGCGTGGAGCACGTCGGGTTCGATCCAGAACGGGTCCCCGGCTTTGCCGGTCCAGATGCGAAGCCCGTCCGAGGATTGGACCGTCCGTTCGCTCGTCCCACGAGCGATCAGCTCACCCATTTTGTCGGCATCGGCAGCATCGGAGCCGGTCAGTCGTCGCAACTCAAAGGATTGGACACCGCTCGCGTCGCGCTCTCCGAAGGTGAAGCGGTACGTGAGCTCCTCGGTAGCATCGCCGTCGAGATCGACTTTGAACTCGTACTTGCCCTCGGGGTGGTATCCGGGAACGGGCACATTGTCTGCGATTGAGTGGCAGACATTCATGACGAAGGTGGTGCCTGACTCGCCTCGGAAGACATAGAGGTCTGTGATGTCGAGCCGAGGATCTTGTCGGGCGATCGGTGAGTCCAGATGGTGGGACATTGGGAATTTCCTCCTGTTTTCTAAGGCGGGCCGGCAGCGAGCACCCTTATGGAAGCCGGGTACCGCTGGCTCGCGTCGTGGTCTCTATTTGAAGAACCGCAGTAGCTGGGCGTTCACTTCGTCCGCGTGCGTCCAGCAAAGACCATGCGGGGCGCCCTTTACGGGGACGTACTCGCTGTTGGCGATGAGCTCATGGCTTCTGGCGCCACAAGCCTCGATGGGCAGAATGCGGTCCTCGGTGCCGTGCAGAACCAAGACAGGAATATCGATCTTGGACAGATCGGCGCGGAAGTCGGTGTGCCAAGTTCGAACACAGGCGATGGTGCCGGCGGGCGATGCACTCACCGCAGAGTTCCAGGAATCCTGGACGGCTTCCGCGCTGATCCGGCTGCCGAGGTTTTCATCGAGGTTGAAGAAGTTCTTGTTCCACTCGGTGAAGTAAGCCAGACGGTCAGCCGTCAGTGCGTCCTGTATCTCATCGAACACCTCCTGTGGAACTCCCTGTGGCGTCTCAGGTGTCTTGAGGAGGTAGGGAGGCACGCCTGAAACGATGGCTGCTCTCCTGACTCGCTCCGAGCCGTAGGTCCCGAGGTAGCGTGCGATCTCGCCGCCACCCATGGAATGACCGGCCAGGTCGAATCCGCGCAGGTCGAGCGAGGTCACGAGGCGATCGAAATCAGCCGCAAACGTGTCGTAGTCGTAGCCAACCGACGGCTGGCTCGACTTCCCGAAACCTCGACGGTCGTAGGTGATCACCCTGCGGCCGGCCGCGAGGAGAGCCCGCTCTTGCCTTTCCCAGGCTCGTCCGCTCAGAGGAAATCCATGGATCAACACGACGGGGCTTCCTGACCCGTGGTCCTCGTAGTAGAGATCGATCGGAGCGGAGTTCTCGACTCCAACGGTAATGAACGGCATGGTGATTCTCCCTTTGTCTTCCCGTGTGGGCCTCGACGCCTGACCGCCGAGGACACCGATCACGCTAAGAAACTGGAGGTCCCATCGAATCCACTGAATCGCGTAGTCCGTTGTACAGAGCACGGGCTCGGAGAGATTCCGGACATCGACGGCAAAGCAGGCCCCGAGCGCGCCCAGGCCCTCAAACCGGACCAATCTGCAACCTGAGCAGGCAATATCTCAGGTACGTATTATTCGCACGTGGCGCTCGTCGGGCGGCAGGCAGAGTCGGTCATCCTGGAGCAGCTGGCCGAGTCAGTGCGCAGCGGCAAGGGCCAGGCTCTGGTGCTACGAGGTGTCCCGGGCGTGGGAAAGTCGGCGCTCCTCGAACAGCTGACGCTCCTGGCGCCTGATATCGCTTTCGTGCGCCTGTCGGGCATCGAGTCCGAAATGGCCCTGGGTTTCGCGGGCCTCCATCGCCTTCTCCTGCCCTATCTGGGAACGATCGCCGAGCTTCCTGGCCCCCAGAGGCAGGCATTGGGTTCCGCTCTGGGCTTACTCGAGGGTCCACCGGCCAATCTCTTTCTGATCAGCCTTGCCGTACTGAGCCTGCTCGCTGATGCCTCCGACAATCATCCCCTGTGCTGGGTAATCGATGATGCCCAGTGGGTCGACGCAGAGTCCCTCGAAGTCATCGCATTCGTTGCCCGCAGGCTCGAAGCCGAAAAACTCGCGCTCGTTTTCGCGCTGCGAGAGCCTGCGCCACCGGGAGTGCTCGAAGGACTCCCTGAACTCCGAGTGGAAGGATTGGCGCATCGTGATGCGACCGACCTTCTCCTTGAGCTGAGTTCGGAACGGGTCGATCGTCCACTGGCCGAGAGGATCGCCACACAGGCTGGAGGAAACCCTCTCGTGCTCGCGGAGGTCGGAAAGGAGCTGGCCGCCGGCGTGGTCCCCGGCGGTCTCCTGGTTAGTAGCGCTCTCCCAGTCGGAGAGCGACTTGAAGCTCATTTCCGCCTTCAGGTCGCGGCGCTCCCCTCCGACACGCGGACCTTTCTCCTTCTCGCAGCCGCCATGCCTCGCGTCTGACCCTGCGGTCCTGCGCGACGCAGCTTCCATGATGGGAATATCCCGTGACGCGGCGGTGCCTGCAGAATCGGCTGGTCTCTTGATCAGCAAGCCCGACTATCGATTTTCGCACCCGCTCATCCGCTCCGCCGTGTACTCGGCAAGTGCCGGAGAGCGGCGACGGCACGTGCACGAGGCCCTGGCCAAGGCCACCGACCCCGGAGACCAGCCCGACGTGAGGGCATGGCACATGGCGGCATCGGCAATTGATCCGGACGAGACGGTGGCGGAACTGCTCGAAAGCTGTGGCGAGACCGTCCGGGCCCGAGGCGGATATCTGGCCGAATCAGCCTTCCTCTCCCGCGCCAGCGAACTCACGCTGGAGAGAGAACACAAGGCGCTACGCGGCCTGGCCGCGGCGGAGGCGGCATTGAAGGGCGGCGCGCCCCTCGTCGCTGAGGCCCTCTTGGAGTCGGTCGAACCAGGCCTTACGACCCCACTGGCGCACGGACAGGCCCTACGAATGAAGGCGAATCTCATAGGACCGTTGAATCGACCAGGGCACGAGGCGACGGCAATGCTCTTGGCCGCCTCTCGGATCTTCGAACCGATCGAACCTGTTCTGGCAAAACGGACCATGTTGGAAGCATTCAACCTTGCCGTTCAATATGGCAACAAGGTGATCGGCGCCACGACCCTAGAACTCGGCAGGGCGGCTTTGGCCCTGCCTCCCACCCCTGATTACGACCACGCCGTAGAGGGTCTGATCCTCCACGGCATGGCGACGTTCTGCTGTCACGGGTACGCCAAGGCGGTCCCCGCCATGCGGGAAGCAGTAGAGGCAATGCTCAACTCCGTGCCACGTCTGACAGAAGCGCCGTCGTGGACCACCGTCGGGGCACTTCTTGCACATTGCTTATGGGACGAGTCGGCTACCTGCACCTTGTTGGAGGGTATCCAGGACCTCGAGACGCGGACGGGTGCCCTTGAGGACCTGATCAGGACCTTGCCGACCCGCGTGGTGGTGGAAGTCGGCCGTGGCCATCTGTCGACCGCAGAGAGCCTCCTGGCCGAGCACGAATTGGTGGTACGAGCGAAGGGTGAGTCCGTGCTTCACGGGCTCGCGGTAAGCAGCTGCGAATTGCTCGCATGGAAAGGCGACGAGAGTGCAGCCCGCGAAGCGGCGGCCACCTTGTCATTCATTTCGGACTACGTCGGATTGGAAACCGTGGATTGGGTTCGCGTGCGCGCGCTGATCATCCTGGCCTTGGGCCGCGGCGGATACGAAGAGGCCTTTGACGTGGCCGACGCAGCTCTCAGGGAAGGGTTCTCGATGCAGAGCAATGAATGCCTTCCCGCCCTGATTGAGGCAGGCGTCCGGATAGGCCGTTTGGAAGAAGCCGCGAATGCCCTCGAGGAATTGAGGATCCGGGCCTCGGCCAGTGGCACAGCCTGGGCGCTCGGTCTTCTGTCGCGATCATCGGCCCTGCTCGCCGGGGATCAGGATGCGGAAACCCTCTACCTTGACGGGATCGAGCATCTGAGGTCGACCACAGTTGTGGCCGACCTCGCTCGGGCTCACCTGCTTTACGGCGAGTGGCTCCGTCGCCAGAATCGCCGACTTGATGCCAGGCCGCAGCTCCGCTTCGCCATGGGTTATTTCGAAGCGATGGGAGCCACGGCCTTCGCCGAACGAGCCCGAAGTGAGCTTCTCGCCACGGGAGAGCGAGCTCGACGTCGCACACCGGAAACGAAGAGCGACTTGACCTTTCAAGAGATCAAGATCGCCAGGATGGCCTCACGGGGTGCGACGAACCCTGAAATCGCCGCGCAACTCTTCGTGAGTGCGAGTACCGTCGACTACCACCTACGGAAGGTGTACCGGAAACTGGGTGTCTCCTCCAGACGCCAGCTTGAACGAGCGCTACCAGCCTAAACAGGTCGTCGGTCCAGGCCCTCCCAGGCAACCTCCATCCGCACTACGCGAATCTGTGGATGCGAACCCGTCGATTCTGACGTCACCATCGATTACTGAGACCACCGCTCGAACGAGCCGTTCTGCGGCCTCTCCGAAGGAGACGATCAGATGCCGATCGCAGTCATGACCAATGAGCCTGTGGCCACGTGCATGAGCCCCCCTCGCCAGCGGGAGGAATCACCCGAGAGGGACGTGATGATGGCCGAAGCAACTGCCCACATGGTCACCGCCTACCGGCTCCTGGAGGATCTCTCGGTGCTTTCCGGCGCGTTGGCGACGACGCGTTCGTTCGCCTTGTCCACTCGGAGTCTCCTCGTCGCGCTCGGCGCGTTCGACGAATGTTGTGACGCGCTCTGGCAAGCCAGGATTCCGGCTTGGCCGGGTCCGCGCGAGAGAAGTTGACGAGTATTCATTCGGGGGCCCGTCTCCGAACGGCCCAGTGACAGCGATTTTCGAATGTCTGTCAGCGACAAGACGACATCAGTTGCGATTGCAAACAGAGAAGGGATGATGCAATGACAAGGACAGGAACCACGAAGTCCCTCCCAAAGGGTCGAAGCCTCCTTCGAGACCCTCGCTTCAACCGCGGGACGGCATTCACCGCAGAGGAGCGGTCAGGGCTTGGCCTCGAAGGCCTGCTCCCCCCGGCAGTCCTCTCACTCGGGGAACAGGCGAGCCGGGCCTACGAGCAGTATCGGGCAGAGCCGACGGATCTTGCCCGCAACGAATTCATGGCTGCGCTCCATGACCGCAACGAGATCCTCTACTACAAGTTGCTCGAGGACCACCTGAAGGAAATGTTGCCGGTCGTCTACGACCCGGTCGTCGCCCAGGCCATTGAGCAGTACAGCCATCAATTCCAACGCCCCAACGGTGTCTACCTCTCGGTCGATGACATCGAGGGGGTGGAGGCCGCCTTCGCAAACTACGGCCTGGGCGCGGACGATGTGGACTTGATCGTGGCCTCCGATGCCGAGGAGATCCTGGGCATCGGGGACTGGGGCGCCAACGGGATGGCCATCTCCATCGGGAAGCTGGCAGTCTACACCGCGGCCGCGGGCATCGATCCCAACCGGGTGATTCCGGTCATGCTCGACGTCGGAACCGATCGCGAATCACTCTTGAACGACCCGTTGTACGTGGGAAACCGCCACAGCCGGGTCAGGGGCAAGCGCTATGACCAGTTGATCGCCGCTTACGTCGGGACGGTCAAGCGCCTGTTCCCCAATGCACTCATGCACTTCGAGGACTTCGGCTCGTCGAACGCTCGGCGCATCCTCAACGAGTACCGCCACCAGGCGCCTCTCTTCAATGACGACGTCGAAGGCACCGGTGCCATTGTGTTGGCGGCCGCCATCGTGGGCATGCAGGTGGCCGGGACCAAGCCCAGCGAGCAGCGGGTCGTCATATTCGGCGGTGGGACGGCAGGCATCGGCATCGCCGATCAGATCTGTGACCTCATGGTCCGCGACGGGCTGAGCGAGCACGAGGCCAAAGAGCACATCTGGATCGTCGACCTGCCGGGTCTGCTCACGACCGACATGTGTGACGGGCTGGTCGACTATCAGCGCCCCTATGCCCGCCAGGCTGAGGAGAGCGCTTCGTGGTCACGCACACCGTGCCAGCCAGATGTGGCAGCCGAGACTCGCTGGCCCGAAATGGCGGCGTTGCGTGCCGCGGCGGCGGTCGGTGACGGCATCGTCGACCTGGCCACGACTGTGGCCCAGGTGCACCCGACAATCCTGGTCGGCTGTTCGACGGGGCACGGCACGTTCACCGAGGACATCGTCAAGGAAATGGCGCGACGCGTGAAGCGCCCCATGATCTTCCCGATCTCGAACCCGACCGAGAAGATTGAGGCGATGCCCGCGGACTTGATCCGCTGGAGCGAAGGTCGAGCTCTGATCACCACGGGTTTGCCGTGGGCCCCCATTCCCTACAAAGGCGCCGACTACAGCATCGGTCAGGCCAACAACGCACTCATCTACCCGGGCATCGGTCTGGGCACGATCGTGGCCCGGGCCAGCGAAGTGACCGATCACATGTTGTTCGCCGCAGCCGAAGCGGTGGCCCTCCAGGTCGAGGTGCGCCGGCAGGGGGACGGGATCCTGCCCGATGTCGAAAACCTGCGGGCCAGTTCGGCCACCGTCGCCGTGGCCGTGGCACGCCAAGCCGTGGCCGATGGCGTGGCTCAGGTGAAAATTCCCGATCCCGTCCAGGCCGTCCAGGCCGCCATGTGGCACGCCGACTACCCGGATCTCGAAGTACGGTGAGCACCCCCTCCCTCGCAAGACGGCTCACTGCCATACCAATCGGAACCGGGGCGACCGGCACCCGCAACGAGAGCGACTCGATGGGCGAGATCGAGGTCCCGGCCGAGCACTACTGGGGAGCGCAGACGCAGCGCTCGCTCGTCCACTTTTCCATCGGTGACGATCACATGCCCATCGCCGTTTACCACGCCTATGGCTACGTCAAGAAGGCCGCCGCCCTACTCAATGCCGACGCCGGTCGACTCGACGCCGAGCTGGCCAGAGCCATCGTGACGGTGGCGGACGAGGTCATCGACGGCGAGCTCGACAGCGAGTTCCCGCTCTATGTCTGGCAGACCGGCTCGGGCACCCAATCGAACATGAACGTCAACGAAGTCATCGCCAACCGTGCCAGCCAGCTCCTGGGCGGCGCGCTCGGCACCAAGACGCCGGTCCATCCCAACGACCACGTCAACATGGGTCAGTCCTCGAACGACACGTTCCCGACAGCGATGCACATCGCCACCCTCTTGGCCATCTCCGGGCACACGCTGCCTCAGATCGGTAAGTTGACCGATTCCCTCTGGAAGAAGGCACTGGCCTGGGTCGACGTGGTCAAGATCGGCCGCACCCATCTCCAAGACGCCACGCCCCTCACCGTCGGCCAGGAGTGGTCCGGCTGGGTAACCCAGCTGCGTGACGCCCGGGGCCGTCTCGAAGCGGCCCTCGAAGGAATCCGCCAGCTGGCTGCAGGTGGTACCGCCGTGGGAACCGGCCTCAATGCCCCGGAAGGCTTCGGAGACGCCATGGCGGCCAAACTGGCCGCACTCACCGGCCTGCCCCTGGTCAGTGCCCCCAACAAGTTCGCCGCCCAGGGATCCCTTGACGCCATGGTGGCGGTCAGTGCGGGCCTGCGCGGGATCGCCGTGGCTCTCATGAAGATCGCCAACGACATGCGCTGGCTGGCCTCTGGACCCCGGGCGGGGCTCCACGAACTCAGCCTGCCCGCCAACGAACCCGGGTCCTCCATCATGCCCGGAAAGGTCAACCCGACCCAGCAAGAGGCGATGGTCATGGTCGCCCTCCAGGTCATGGGCGAGGACTCGATCGTCGCAGCAGCCGGCGCCCAAGGGAACTTTGAGCTCAATGCAATGCGGCCGATCATCATCAACAACGTCTTGCACTCGGCCCGAATCATCGGCGACGCCGCCGACAAGCTGCGGCGCTACAGCATCGAGGGCGCAGATCTCGATCGGGCCAAAATCGAGGATTCGGTGGGCCGCTCGCTCATGCTCGTGACCGCGTTGAGCCCGCATATCGGCTATGACAAGGCCTCGGCCATAGCCCACCGGGCCGACGACGAAGGCACGAGCCTGCGCGACGCGGCACTCGCCCTTGGGGTATCGGCCGACGACTTCGATCGCATCGTCGACCCCAGGGCAATGGTGGGCGATCCGTACCGCGACCTCCGCCTTCGGGGAAATCTCGCTGCGCCAGAGATCCCGTTCGTACGACCACTCCGGTCAGAGGCGGCTAGGTAAGCGCTCGTTCCAACTGACGACGGGAGCTAATGCCAAGTTTCCGGTAGACCTTCCGCAAGTGATAGTCGACGGTGCTGGTGCTCAGAAACAGCTGGGCGGCGATTTCTGGGTTCGTTGCGCCACGTGAAGCCATCTTGGCAATTTGGACCTCTTGCGGTGTGAGGTTGGTCTGTGTCTCCTCCGTGCGACGCCGTGCACGTTCGCCGGTCGCAAGAAGTTCGACGCGAGCCCGTTCGGCGAATCCTTGAGCGCCCATCGACGCAAATGTTCCATAGGCTTGACGAAGTTGACTCCGAGCATCGATTCGGCGATTCTGACGACGAAGCCATTCTCCATATGACAAACGTGTCGTTGCCAGATCTATAGCCACCGAGGTCTGCTGCAGGTGCCGAATCGCATCCTCGAACAATGGGCCCGCCTTTGCATCCTCAGCGAGCAAGGCTTCCGATCGAGACAGCAGCCCGAGGGCCCAAGGTGTCGCACTGGCGCTGGCACGGATCGTCAGCTCAGCAAGAGCTTGCTTCGCTTCATCGCGATGGCCGCTTCGCACGCCAGCCTCTATCAATAGAGGAAGCGTGAGAGAAAACGCGCCAACAATTTTGTTACGTATCACGTATTCGGCTGCCTGAAAAGCGTCTGCATATCTTCCGGCACCGAGAGCAGCGGTGGCCAGAGCACGATAGGCCCAAGCGGTCGTGACGGCTGATCCGGTCGTGGTTCCCACTTCGATCATGATCTGCGCAGCAGATTTCGCTCCCTCTTCGTCGCCGCGCCAAGCCAGCAACTCGGCATTGAGCAGTTGATAGAACTCGACCGGACCTCCAATCGCCGCAGTCACCTCGAGGACCTCGGCAAAATTGCCCTCCGCCGCCGAAAAGCGTCCCATCCTCATTTCATGGACCGCCAACGAGAGCAGGGTGACTTGCAGAGCAATCAATGCGCCCTGTTTCCGCGCCGAAGTCTCGACTCGCCTCATCCATTTTGCGTACGAACGTTCATCCATCAATTCGTTCGTGATGTGATTCCCGAAGGCATGTAGCCTCACGAGGTCATCCGTCGCCACAGCTCCATCGCACATGAGATGGGCTGCCTCACGCATCACATCGACAGCCTCCACATAACCTGCCGCCACGAGCAGTGACATGGCGTCCAGGAAGACGTCAACAACTCGAGAGGGGGTTGGCGAGCCACGAGTCGCAAGAGCGGTTTCTGCTATCTCGACACCTGTCGTACCGATCGTCAAATACTGCGAAACGGCATACGCATCCATCGCCTCTAAGAGGACGGAGCGCGCCCGAGCCCGGTCGAGCTTGAGAAACTGGCGGGCCGCCGAAAACAAGGAGGCTGCTCCTCCCCCCGGGTTGAACGGCACGAGCGATCGGCCCTCGAGATGTTCAGCCTCCGCCACCAGGAGCGGATCCGTCAAGCCCGACCGAGCTCGACCCAAGAGCCCCACGAATCGTTGAGGCGCGCCAGCGTTGAGGGCGGCAGCCGCTGCCCTCAGGAAGCGTTTACTTCGAAGCTGTGGATCAGACGTGAACTCTCCCGACTGCGTCAGCAGCGACGCTTGTGCTGCGTAGCCACCACGATCCTGCGCGCGAAGCGCGGCCGCCTCCAGATGATTTGCTAGGTCCTCGTCAGGACCATCGGCGATAGCGCACGCGTGGTGAACCCAACGATCCGGTTCGACTTCTCGATCTATCGAGAGAACAAGAGCCTGGTGCACCAGCTTTCGTTCCGATGGTTTTGCGCCCGCGTAAATCGCTGATCGGATCAAAGGATGACGGAAGTCCACTTTTGGCTTGGTGGTCAAAAACCGTTCACGGACCAAAAGTTCTTCGACATCGGCGGCACTTCCCAATTTCGCGGCAACCTTACGTACCAACTCCGGATCTCCCGATGCGTCAGCAGCAGCGACGAGCAGAAAAGTCTGCGCGGCAGTTGGCAACGCATCGACCTGTTGGCGAAAATGATCCTCGAGGCGCCGACTGATCGGGATGGGCTCTGAAAGAGGATCCGAGCCCGTCCATTGACCAACGGACAGATCCTGTGCGAGTTCGATCAAAGCGAGCGGACATCCCGAAGTATCGGCGACGATCCGATGAGCAACCCGTCCATCGATCGGACCGGGAACGGAATGTTCCACGAGTTCGACGGCCGCCTCGTTCGGCAACCCACTGATCTCGAGGACTGGCAGACCAGCCAGTTGTGGCAGTTGAACAGTTGAAGAACGGAGACCGAACATCAATGCGATGCCGTCGGCACTTATCCGGCGACCGACAAAAGCCATCGTTTGTAACGTCTCGACATCTATCCAATGGCAATCGTCGATGATGCACACCATGCCGTCCGTGCTTGCCGCATTGGCCAAGAGTGACAAGGTCGCCAGGCCCACCAGGAATTGATCGGCGGGCGCCTGACTTGTCAGGCCGAACGCCGAGCTCAGGGCGTTTCGCTGAGGCTTCGGAATTTCGTCCAATGAGTCAAGGAATGGCAAAAGGAGACGGTGCAGCCCGGCGAATGCAAATTCGCTCTCAGCCTCAACTCCCGCGATGCGAATCAGGAGGCCGTCACGCCCCAGTGACGAGGCATAGTCCAACAGTTCGGTCTTACCCATTCCCGCATCGCCGTAAAGTACGAGCGACCCACTCGAGCCCTCGGATGCCGTCCGAACGAGTTCGTCGAGTATCGCCCGCTCCTCTAGCCGGTCCAGCAGCATGAGTCAGTCGATTGGCGGGGTGAACTGGGCCGTAGCACTCTCCAGACTCATTTTTGGACGATACCAACTTCGCCGCGGAGACCCTGAGGTGAGCCCCCGGTAATGGTCCAGCTGCTGTGCGGGTCCGATGCTCCAAACTGGAGCGAAGGAGGACCCACCAATGGCCACACGTCGGAGACACACTCCCGACCAGATCATCCGCAAGCTGGCCGAGGGCAACAAGCTCTTGGCCGGCGGCGCAGAACTCGATGAGGTCTGCCGGCATCTCGGGATCGCCGAGTCGACCTGGCACCGCTGGCTGGCCCAATACGGGGGCATGAAGGCGAACGACGCCAAACGATTGAAGGAGCTCGAAGCCGAGAACGTGCGGCTGAAGAAGCTCCTGGCCGAAGCCGAGCTCGACAAGGCGATGCTCAAGGAGCTGGCTGAGGGAAACTTCTGACCCCGAACCGTCGTCGGGCTGCAGTGCACACACTGCGCCAGCGGTTCGGGGTCTCCGAACGAAAAGCGTGTGCGGTGGTCGGCCAGCACCGCTCCACCCAGCGTCTGGCCATTCCTGCGCCACCCGATGACGAGGAAGCGCTGCGAGCCTTCCTGCGCGCTTTCTCCAAGGAACGGCCCCGCTGGGGCTGGAGGAGGGCGGCCAAGGCGCTGCGCCGCGAGGGCCGCCACGTCAACAACAAGCGCATCCAGCGTCTTTGGCGCGAAGAAGGCCTACGCGTGCCCTATCGCAAGCGCAAGAAGCCCCTCCGAGGCATCGGGGCTCGCGTGGGCGCCATGAGCCTCATCGCCCCCAACGCCCTGTGGGCGCTCGATTTCCAGTTCGACACCACCGAGGACAACCGCACCATCAAACTGCTCAACGTCATCGACGAGTTCACCCGAGAGTGCCCGGCAATCGTGGTCGAGCGCTCCATCGACGCCGACCGCGTCGTGGCCACCTTGGATCGCCTGGTCGTCGAACGCGGTGCCCCGAGCCTTCGTGCGCTTCGACAACGGTCCCGAGTTCATTGCCCACGCGGTGGCCGACTGGTGCCGCTTCAACGGTGTCGGCGCCGTCTTCATCGACCCGGGCTCACCCTGGCAGAACGCCTGGATCGAGTCGTTCAACGGGCGGCTGCGCGACGAGTTGCTCAACGCTTGGCGCTTCGACAGCCTGCTCGAGGCCAAGGTGCTCATAGAGGACTGGCGGATCGACTACAACTTGAACCGGCCACACTCGGCCCACGGTGATCTCACGCCCAGCGAGTTCGCCCAGGCCTGGATCGACAGACACCAACCAGTGCCCGCATAAGCACTGGACCATTCATCGGGGCCCGCTCAACCCAATGCGGGCACGGGGTGCGCGACAAGGGTGGGGCGGAAGGTCAGGTGCTGGAGCTACCGCCACTGACCAGCGAAAACGAAGAGAAATGCTCCGGGGGTGAGACTCGAACTCACAACCTAGCGGCGCCACAGGAACCCTTTCTCTACCAGTACCCTTCAGCGTCACCGCAGGTAGAAAAGGATATCGACTCACCGCCGAGGACCGTTGAAGACCCCTAAAAGCCGATGCTTCGCGGGCGAATCGCGCGCGACATTTGACTCTGTCAAGGCTTACTCCCGGACCCGGCATCGATACCTGCATTGACGCCCGGCCGGATGCTGTCTGAGGTCGGAAGTCCAGTCTCGTTTCACCGCTTGGGCCAGAGGCCTACGAGGGTCCTTTCCTTACCGCAAGTCGGACAGCTCGCTTGGGTCTGGAACACGACCACGCCATCCGGGACAAGTGCTCGCTCCGTCCAGTGCCTACAGTCAAGTTGGACGTGTCCCGAGCGGCGAGCCTCTGCGGGACCGGCCATTCCTTGGCTATCCGTTAAAGGCAGGGCCTCCCCGCATCGAAGGTCCGCAACTGGATGTCCGAGGCTTTCAGAGTGCGAGACGAGGTATCTGGACCATCGGCTGTCGAGTTGAGCCTCGATCGGAATCCGTTCAACAAGAAACTTTGCGTCCTCCATCTGACTACGCAACTCCAATCCGCAGAGGTTGACGAGGGCACGCCGTACGCTCAGAAGAGCCTGCGCTGGTGGTCTTCCCGCTGCAAGCTGCTGACTGGCGAATGCGACCAAGCCTCGGTCGATCGATCGGTGGATTGCCCTATCGAGACGTGGCTCGCCGATGCTTACGAGCCGCAGCGACACAGTCCGGCGGCCGTTCCGCCTGTCATCCCGGTCGCCCACGTACTCGATCCCGAAGCCGCTCCTAGGCCGACCACCTCCTCTCCGAGTTTCAGCCCACAGCTGCACGTCCTGCACCCTCCAGATGCGGCCTGACGCCAGTTCTGCAAGAGGAGCTGGGAATCCCTTCGTCACGGTGAGCTGCGCCGCCCTCTGTCGAGACACCCCGAGGATGTCGCTAACCTCCGTCACCCCCGCGAGGTCACATTCCATGCGTCAAGAATAACCATTGACGTGGGTAATAGTTACCGTCTGGTTGACGTTGCGGCAACGTTCGCGGAGTCCGAGCGTGTGCCCGCGCCTCGCCGCACTCCCGGGACATACTCCACTTATTCCCAAGAAGTAGGATCGTTGAGCGGTACGAAAATGGGAAAATGTGTTGATAACTATTACGAGCATCGCTCGGTGGATTAACTGCGCCAGAAACGCACATATCCGCTCACATTCAAAGAGAGAACCAATGTGGCCTCCCGGATTCGAATCAAGCGATCTCCCGGATCCTGTCGTCCATTCAGACAAGGACCCCTCGGAAACCACCTGGAGCGATGAGTTCTCGGGCCTATTGCAGTACAGCATTGGCATCACACCGCCACCCCAGATCACGGATGCACCGAATCTAGATACTCGTACGTTCGATTATCTTCAACCAAACGAGATCGCTAAATTTCTGGAACTGTTCAACACTCAATTTCTCCCCATCAGCGGCTCCTTTAAGTTGGAACCGAGCTATCACCCTACGGTCACGGGAAATCCGAACCACACATGGCTTGGTTCACAATCCCGTCATATAGCCGTCCCTGTTGGTGATGAGTTCAAGATTAATGATGCCCGCGGATTCCCAATCCTTCTGAATTGGCCCGAACGGCAATCAGAATGTGCACCCTGGGACACATACCTGCCCGTCCAGCGGGCCATCGACAAGTCCTCTGGTGAACTCCTCCAAGGATCGGCGGACTGGGACTGTAATGACTACCTAGTTGATGGCGGATCGAAAGCGCTTTATAGGAACATGCTTGAACTGCGGTCGTTTCTATCCGTGCTCTACGCGATACGACGATCACGCATATTCGCCAACGATCTCAATGACCGAATGTATAACGTGTGGTTGCCGCCGGGACTTCTCTGCTCAAGTGACCACAAAGAGCGAGCCCTGGTACTTCTCCCCTTTGTGACCCGGGTACGCCAGCCATTCCGTACGGAGTTCCGCGAAACGACATCAATACATTTCATACTTGCCCCCGTGTCCTTCGGGGCTAGTTCTGACGCGGAACGAACTCGTCGGCTTACGATCGATGAAATTGCTGCGTTGGTTGGTGGCACCAAGGGAAGCAGCACGCACGTACCAAAAGACGCACGAACCACATATTCGCTAATTCAGTCACCGCTTCGTTCGTATCTCGACGCATTGATTCAAGACCCAAGGCGGTCGACGTTGAGGAAGACCAGGGAGACCGCAGGTTCGAGTTGGTGTGGAACCCTCCGAGCTTGGATTGAGATTGTGACGATCGCAATCGAAGAGCCGATCTTTCGCTCGGACCAAACCCGTCGGCATGGAGAAAACCAAATTACCGGCAGCCTCCTTGCTCAAGAGGTGCTCAATGCCATTCGATTGTCCAGTGCATGGTCCGTCCTAGTTGTCGATCCACACCTGAATCCGTTTGATTTCAAACGCTCAAGAATCGTCGATAACTTTTGGTGGCCGGAGTCGGATGCTGAGGCCAGTTCATTGACCGGCGTGTCCGACGATCTGAGCTCGGGAGTCCCGTCCGGCCTCGGCCGGCTTCTGCAGACAATTGTCGGAGAGGGGGGGTTTCCCGCGGCGTCGCGAGGTCGAATAGATGACGTCGATTGTGGTGTGCCTGCGGCGATGACTTGGGGAATCCCAGACGAGCAGTGCGTCGTTACAGCGGTGAGTCAATGCCGCGACAGGTTCCCGGGGGAATCGGCGTTGAACATGTTCGGGTGGGTGAGTCAAAGTCTCGCCGGTATCGTGACTGCGCGCGCCATGATCGGCGCCATGGCCAACGATGCAGCACGATTACGTGAGCAGGACGTGGTGAAGCTTGCCGGAGTCTCGTACCTCCGGACACTTGAACTCGAGGAATTGTTCGACCTCAATACCAGCTGGCCGGAGTACGGGCAGTTCTATCGCAATATTCGGTCCAGCTTCGGACTCGACCGTATGTACGAACGGGCAAAGCAGCGATCGAAGGAGTTGTCACAACATGCCGAAGTGGTTACTCGGGCTCGCCAGGATGAAACATTACGCGCCTTGCAATGGGTCGCAGCGATACTGACTATCGGGATCCTGGCGATTGGGGTGCTGCAGATTTTTGCAGATCATCGCAATGTATGGGCATGGCTCGCCCTCATTGTCGCCATCGTCGCCACCGGATTCCTCGCAGGGTTGATCGGATGGGTGCGTTGGCACCCTTTCAGACGTCGACGCGTCGTGAAATGAGTTACGCGCCGATTAAGGGTCTCGGACCATCGGTGTCTGATCTACAACAATTCGAGACCTCAACCTAGCGGTCCCACGGATTGAAGAGTCTGAACAGCACCCTCTTGAGTAATCCCAACTAGATCTCCATTTGGACATGCCGCTAATCTAAGACTGGTCAATTCCGATCGTTGCGCGGATCGCCAGAAGTTGACGCTTCTAGACCTTTCTCGCTGGTTCGCCAGATACGTCAAGGGTCGCCGCAGGCGAACGAGGACACGGAGCGCAGCGGAGGCCTGCAGTGACCCTTGACGGATCGGACCGTTCCGAAGACCAAACTGAAAGAGGCCGGCCGCCAGGACGGCCTCTCTGCGCCTAGGTCTGCTCCTCAGTTTGGCCAAGCTCAGGTTCGCCTTGGAGACTCCTTCCGGATTCCTGGTTGAGCTGAGGCCTCGAGAGCTTCAATCCTCACGAGAAGTGAAGATCAAGCGCATCAGAATGTCCGGACCAGCATGCCCTCGGATCGCGTCGCCCTGTCGTAGGGCGCCCCTAGGTCATCACTTCCAGTCGGATGGCCGAATGGCCGTGCCGCTCGAGGGATATTCGCGACCTTGGTGGCTGCCCGTTCGCCACAGCGGAGAGCGAACACTCGCGACTGCCGTCACACAATCGTGTCCAAGACGACGCGTTTGCGCTCCGCGTATTCCTCCTCGGAGATCAGGTCCTGGTCGCGAAGCTCCCTTAGCGCGGTGAGCTTTTGACGCACTCCACCCAGACCGTCCGACGCCACGGCTCGTACGTCCGGTCCGTATTCAGCTGCCCGAGGCGCCAGTACACTCGCCGGCGCGGCCGTTTTCTCGACCAGCGCTGCATTTGATGGAGTCCCCTGCCCCATCGCTGGTGACGGACTCACGACGTGTATCCAATGACGACTCATCGCTTCAGTGCAGAAATGCTCGAGAACAGCCTGGTTGGAGAGAACCTCCACCCAGTGGGCAGCCTCCGCTCCGCTGCCTGCCGCACGCGAGTCGAAGGAGATCTCGAAGCCATCCATTCCCGCCCGATGTCGTGCAACCACGCTCAATCCGCGGCCTGGGCCGCTGAAGTTGTCGGCGTGCATATACGAGGTACTCGGCACGTTCTGTCCAGGCGCGAGGGAGGCGACCATAAGCGTCTCGTCGCAGAGCAAATCAACTGAGATCCTTTGGTTCTTCTCCCGGACGAACAATGAAGCACGGAGTCCTGGCGTGTGCCCGAGGTGGGATTGCGTCTTGGCGCTCAGCATCTGCGCGTCGTCGCGAAATGGCTCAGGCAGCGCAGCTGCGGCGGGTCCGAGAGCGCGCCATTGTTGCTGGGACTTCCATTCTGTCTGTCTTGGTGATGTCGGCGCCGGCTCGTAAGGCGCCCCGGCTCCCAGCGGCGTTCGTCGGTGGGTGGGCATCTGAAGCGTCTCGGGACCGTAGGGCAAAAGAGCCACGATGACTAGGCCGATTGGCCCCAAGAAGAACCCGAAAGCAAACCCGACTCCTCGAGGGCGCCTGCGCTGCTCCGCCAGCCACGCTCCCACGGCCCCGAGCACGCACCAGACCCCTATTAAAAAGAAAATGAGAACCACGAGAGCACCCACTAGACCTCCTCCCTTCGAAAACGTGTATGACCGCCGGCGTGACTCACAGTGCTTGAACTTTTCGTCCCAACGGACCTCTTTCTGTTTGGTGAGATCATGCCGCTTGGAGAGCTTCGTGGTCCATGGGGCGTGGCTCTCTCCGTAGCCGAGCATTCCGTTGCTCGTTTTCAGCGATGTTCTCTGACGGTATCGTCTGGGGAAAGTACTCTTAATCGGATTACGGGATGAGGCCGGCGCGCTCGTGCGACTGACAGCTTCATGGGCCGGCGTGAGCAAAGAACTCGCCGAGAGTGACGTTCGGGTTCGACGCACAATAGTAGGGCACGTCTGGTTCTCCGAGCGGAGTCGCGTAGTCCGGCTTGTTGTATTGGCCAGCCAACTTGGTGACAATCTGATCTTGATCCGACGCTGATGCGCTCAGAAAATCCTTGCATGTCGATGATGCGCTGAGACCTCCGCTGTCGCAAGAGGACGCCAGTAGCCCCACTGCACCCAGAGAAGCGATCGCCAGGATGATTCGAAGTCGACTTTTCATTGAAATGCTCCCTTCTGTTTCGATTTACAAGAAAAATAGAGATCACAGCGCTTCACACAGTCCTGCTGAAGCGATTTCGTAGCCACTCAACAGTTCGGAACGTTCGCGTCAACGAAGGGCGTTCCGATGAGGGTCCCCGAGGTTTCCGTGTTGTTGTAGAACGCATCGGCAGACACGTAGTACTGATTGCTCCAGGGGCTCGAAGCGATCTGATACCACCAGGTGTTGCCGTCGGCCACCTTGAAGCCTGTCAGCTTGCAGGCAATTTGAATCGTCTGAAGGGAAGCGATCGAGGGACCCTCCGTTCCTCCTGCGTCCGCGTAGTCGGACCAGGTGTGAGAAATACCGCCAACTGTCTCCGAATATGTCTGCGGAGGCTGTGAGGTACTCGTGGCGCTAGTTGGGGCGGTGGAAGACGGTTCGCCGGCCGTCGACGGGGAACTCGGATCCTGAGAAGCTGTTGAAGGAGACGACGAGGAAGAACCAGAAGCGTTACCCGTCGGTGGGCCACTCTGAGTGCCACCAGACTGGCTGACTGGCGTCGATCCGGATGTTCCCGCAGCTTGAGGTCCCGTGGTGCTCTGGGTTGGAGAAACCGGGATCGCGGCCGTGCCAGCGGAACTCGGAGTCGAGGTGGGCGCAGCGCCGGGACTCGTCGACGCGCTACTCCCTGCCGTGCTGTTACCAACGGGTGCCTTTGGAGTCGGCTGAGGGACTGTGGCTGGCGGAGCCGGAGAATGCGAGCCGTCTGGGAGCCACCATCCCACCATGTTGTTCCAGGGTCGTGCTGCGGCTCGTTGAGCAAACGTCTGCCGGAACACCGCTTGACCGGTTGAGCTCGGCGTCATGATCATCGTCCCGTTCGAATCCATGATGGCGACATGGCTATAGAACTCCGGATCGTGCGGTGGAGTTGCATCGAAAAACACGAGTGCTCCGTAAGGAATCGAGCTCGGGTTTGAGGTGGCTTGCCATGTGCCGCTTGTGAAGTTGTTCCCGTTGCCCCACACGATTTGTGGGTCGGTGTTGGAGTTGTAGGAGACGTTCTTCGTACGGGTCTGTAGCGAGGCGCCGGCGCCATACTTGTAAGCGTCATAGACAAAGGTGAGGCAAAGATCAGCCCAGGACACTCCGTTGAATGCCGTGTGCCCCACTTGGCTTTCGGCCCACTTCACCGCTGAGCCTTCGGTCGGGCTGGCCGAGGTAAGGGAGACCTCCTCACTTTTCGAGCCGGGCGAGGGCTTGGACGTGAGTCCCAAAATGAGGCCCACCCCGATAACGACGGTCGCGAGGACAAGAAGACCGGCCTTCGCTTTTCCAGCAGTGGCCAGATCGGAGCAGCTATCCCCGGCCCTTAAGACCTGTCTCCTTTCGCGCTTGAACTCTCGGTTAGAGAGCACCCCCCAGTCTCGAAGCTGGGTGATTCGGCGCAGTTGTTGACTCGTGTCTTCGCGCACTGCGAAACCTCCTTCGTGCCGCTCCCACACCGACCGGAACCTCAGCCGGGCGAGACTGGGCTCTGTGACGCCCGATCTGGTGCCTTCGCTCACTGTGCTCTCTCTCGACGGCATCAGAAATGGGGAGGCCTCCCCCCCCTCGGCAGGGGCTGGAACAGGTCAGGCCGGCGAGGGAAGCGGCAAAATCATCGGATCCCTCCCTTGATCGGAAGATCTCCCTATGGCCTTTCCTGAGGCACGCGATTACTCTGCCGATCGATGCTCTTGGGCCAGGTCAGCACCTGTTGGGCGGCCGATACCGGCACCGCGTGACGGCTGCCCAGTCATTCAGTGGACGGTCGATCACCCGTTGACCGAAGAGAGAGGCGAACTCGATGGACAACACATCTCCCGCCGGGGCCTGCGGAACTTGCGGCGCGGCCAATCGGGCGTCCGCCAAGTTCTGTGCCTCTTGCGGTTCCGCCTTGGAGCCGAAACTGCGACCTCAAAATACAACTGAGGCCGTCTCCCCGGGACTGAGCCCCACTGACTCGGTACGACCGCAACCGGCCGAGGTCCTTGCCACCGGTCACTCCCAGCCGACGCCAGCCAGGGACGCGGCTCGCTTGACAACAGGTGCCAGCCCAACATGTCCCAACGGACACCCTGTGTCATCAACAACACGCTTTTGTGGAACCTGTGGGACGCCTGTAGCTGCTGCGCCGGAAACTTCAGCGAGGTCAGCGGAGCACGACAATTCGGCTGCTACCACGCGCATATCCGCCTTCCCATCGAACAGTCCTCCACCACCGCCACCTCGCAGCAGTGGAACCTTTCGGAACGATAGGCAGGACGACCGAAGCAGAGTATTGATCGTCGCCATCGTCGTCGTGATCCTTGTGATGGCTTTGGCCGGCGGACTTATTTTCTTCATAAGTCAGAAACATTCATCACCCAGCGTCGTGACTGCATCGAAGCACGCAACAGCACCAGCGCCGCGAACGATCGCATCCACGCCGGGAGACACCACGGCGCCGACTCCTGCCGTATCCGGCGGCTCCAGCACGGTGCCCACGACCTCCACCGACACTGCGCAATCAGAGGCCGTTGCTTTGAATAACTTGCTTTCGAGCAGCGCTGCCGCGCGTAGCGGGGTCCAAGACGCTTATAACGATATTGACAGCTGTGGGAGCAACCTTGAGTCTGACTACACCACGCTCGAGCAGGCCGCGACGGCACGACAAGGCTTGCTCACAAACTTTAGCCAGCTTGGCCTATCGCAGCTTCCTCAATCGCAGGCGATGATCGAGGATCTTGTGTCGGCCTGGAATAACTCGGTTACAGCCGATCAGTCTTTCGCCATGTGGGCACAGGATGAAATGAATGGCGGCTGCACTCAACAGGATCACAGCGATCCCAATTGGGTTGCTGGAAACAGCGCCTCTGTCCAAGCGGATACGGCGAAGAGCAGTTTCACCGGACTCTGGGACTCGACGGTTGCGCCCGCATACAACCTTCAGCAGTGGCAGCCGACGCAGATCTAGGTGGCAACTCACGCTCTGCGCGACAGGAGGCCGCGATGGCCAGTCGTCCTTGTCGTCATTCTCCTCGTCGTTGCTGCAGTCACTGCAGTGGTCTGGAGAGCGGTCGATAGACCCTGGAGCGGATCAACCGGCCGAGCGGCCGTATCGCCGGGCCGACGAGTCTCGTTGCACCAGGGAATCTCAAAGCAGAAGCCCAGCACGACAACGACCGCCACCACGCCGCCCGAACCTCTGGCAGGCAAGATCATCGTCATCGACCCCGGTCACAACGGGGGCAACTTTCAGGACCCCTCGTATATCAATCAGCTCATCTGGAACGGCCGCGAGGAGGAGTCATGCGACACGACGGGAACGGCAACGGATTCTGGATACACCGAAGCGCAGTTCAACTTCAACGTGGCCGTCGACGTACAGCAAGATCTGCAGGCTCAGGGCGCCACAGTTATCCTGACCAGGTCAAACAACACTGGTGTCGGTCCCTGCATCACACAACGCACAGCAATCGCCAATGAGGCACATGCTGCAGCGGCTCTTTCCATTCACGCCGATGGGGGGCCTTCGACGGGGAGGGGATTCGCCATCCTCGAACCTGTAGCCGACGGACCTAATGACGGCGTCATCGCCTCGTCCGACCAGTTGGCGATCGATTTACGCAGCGCTTTTGCCGCCGGGACCGGCATGCCCATCAGTACCTACGACGGAGTCGACGGCTTGGCACCGCGGGACGACCTGGCTGGTGTGAATTTGACGACCGTTCCGAAGGTCTTCATCGAATGCGGCAACATGAGAAACCCGACTGATGCCGCATTGCTCGTCGACCCAAGCTGGCAGCAAGGCGCCGCAGAAGCCATCGCCCACGGGCTCGAGACCTTCGTCCTTCAGAACTCCTGAGAACTCGACATCCCATTCTCTCGAAGTAACGTGGTTCGTGTCACATGTTCCAAAGTTGAGACCGTACAAACCGTGTCGTGATCAGCCGCGAGGTCATACCTAACCGTTCGGAAAGTTGATGTAATACCAGTCTTTCTTAACCGCGGCATCTACGATTCCCCAAACGTGGATTCCTATCGCACTAATCCAAAGAAGTACGAGGAAGATCGCAGCAGCTCCGAAACTGGTTGATGTTCCTGTCGACAGTGGTGAACATCCATTGTAGGGATATTGACAGCTGGTCACCGAGGAGGAGAAGGCTGCGGTTGCAATGATGAACAGTACCAACGCCGCCAACGGCACAGATAGCCCGATCCAGAATTTCTTTGAATCCAGCCGGTACGTATAGAGCCAAGTCCAAGGACCTAGGAAACAGGCAAGAAGCACAGCGGTCGTCTTGCTCTTGTTTCCCCCACTCGAACTGACGGGCACTCCGCACCGTGGGCAGACGTATGCCCGTGGATCCATAGTTGCGCCGCAGGCGCCGCAGAACCGCGAACGAAGCTGCGGCGTAGTGAACTGCGGACCTGGGGCTTGATAGCCGACCTGCCACCGCGGCAGCTACAAAAGGCTCAGCCTCAGGCGTGTACCTGCTCCGGTCTCGTGGATCAGGCGCCGTAGGAGCTCCGCAACTATCGCAGAAAGAAGCCTCCTCAAGAATCGCCCCACCACAGTTGTCGCAATACATTGTCCTCTTCCTCCATGACTCGGGATGATTAGAGCCCACGGTCAGTTATCTGGATGAACTCTTACTCGTTGGTGTCCTCTACGTGTACAGATTCCTCTTCCAGCCAGTGCAGATCAGAGGGGGTGATGAGCCGTGCCGCCAGTACCCACTCGGAAAGAGGTCGCCGAGCGTCAGCGTGCTCCAGCCCTGGAACTCCCGACTGGCGTAGCTGGTCTCGAAATGCCTCGATCCTCTTCACAACTGTGCTCCGAGGAAGCCCTGTCATTTCGGCGATTTCACCGTAGGTCCGGGGACGCGGGTCGTAGTGCGGAAAGGGCTTCAGATAGCCGGACACAAGTCCGACCAACACCACACGTCTTGCTGGAGTGAGCGCGGGAGTCTGTCCTGAGGTGCTCATACCTGTCTGCAAAGGTGACGACGTGGACGCGAGTGGAGGATCCGCGTAGATGAGCCGAAGTTCATGGGTCCAGACATCGCCGGCAACGAGAACGCGAAGGCCCCCCGGATCGACAGCACGTTTCGATGCGGGCCAACCTGACCGAGCAACGGGTAACGGAACCGAAAGACCCAATCCGTCTACGACGTGAAGGGCCCGTTTCGTGGAGCGATTGACGACCCACCATCCACCTGTCTCCCAGACGATGGCACCGGCGACCCGACTGATCCCCCGGTCTAGGGGATCCAAAACGCAAGAGCACGATCCGGCGCGTCCGAAGGTGAAGATCTCGTCGGGAACAAGCCGGAAATCCCGGTCCTTGGCATTCACCAGTAGAACGGTCATGGACTGATCTCCGCATCGCCCCACCCGGCAATGATGTTGCCGCACGTCGATTGATTGCTGCCAGTAGCCGGTAGGTACGTCTCGGTCAGCGTCAACGTAAGGACCCCCTTCACAGAGATGGAGACCGAGTCAGTTTCACCCTTGACAAGCTGCTTCGAATAAATGTGGTTCGCCGTGTCCAGATACACATCCCACTGGACAGTTGCGTTTTGCGGAGATGTGTCGCCCTCACCAACCGTGGCCGTGAAGGTCGAGTATTTGCGGCCCAGATCGAAATCGTGACTCGTCGTCGATGAGGAGTTGCACTGATCAAACTCGTCCCAGATGCTGTGCGGGTAGGTCGTGCCGTTGATCGTCGCCGCACCGGTTGTCGGCTGCTCAGTTCCGCCGACGGTCGAAGCGTCGCTCAGGAAAAGGGGTGCTCCGCTCACAAGTGGCGTGCCTGTGTTGCCCGTTGGATTGGTCGTCGTCGTCGTGGTGGTGGTGGACGATGTCGACGTCGTGGTCGTGGTCGCCTTGTGCTGCGGGGGTGGCGAACTAGCCTGGTTGGAAGGAGTGCTGCCGCCTGAAAGCGCCACCACAATGGCGATGATGGCAACGATGACCACCGCCGCTGCGCCGGCCGCGATCCAGACACGTCGACGCCTGCGGTCACTCTCGGCCTCAGTCGACTCATCTGGAACAGCCGACGTTGATGCCTGAGGCGTGGGCGGCTGAAGGCCTGCCGGGGCGCCAAGCGACGTCGAACCTGAGACTCGGAAGAAGCGGATCCACTCCCCTGCAGGGGGGCGTTGCGCGCTGTCTGGGTGGAACATTTGCATCAGATGCTCGGCGAGCCCCGGCTGCTCTGCGACGACGGGTACTCGGCTGAGACGATCGAAGATGGCTCGAGGGTCGGTCGGCGGGTTTTCGCCTGTGAGGACGAAGTATGTGAGTGCTCCGAAGCTATAACGATCAGAGCCGATCGAGTAGGCCCCATTGGCGATGACTTCGGGCGCCATATAGCCACGGGTTCCTTCGACGGTCGGGCTCTCGCCCGCCACGAGACGAATTAACCCGAAGTCGACGAGCACGGCCTGGCCGCTGGGTGTGACCAGCACATTGGCGGGCGTCACATCGGCATGAATGACCGGACGACCAGAAGGTGTCGCTTGCCCACTATGGAGCCAGTCGAGCACATCACCAATTTGGGCAAGATAACGAATCGACTCGAAATGAGATTCATCCGTCCGGTGAAGAGGGACCCAGTCCCGCAGGGGTACGCCCTCTACCCAATTCATCACGAGATAGAGCGCCGCCGGGCTTTGCGTTTGTTCGGTCTCGTAGTGCATGGGACCGCCTTCGAAGTGCTCTCGCACGCCGACTACGCCCGGATGGCGGATAAATCGCAGAACCTCAGCCTGCTCTGCCCACCGTTCTTTCCATTTACCGAAATCTGAAAGCCGGTCTGCTCGCAGGATCTTCACCGCCACGGGCTCCCATGAGCCAGAGACGCGGAGCTCAGCCTTCCAAAGCTGAGCTTCCCCACCGGATCCAACCTGATGCACCAGGCGATACTTGTCGGGTTCCTCGGGTGGTCCGACGAAGTACCCAGTATTCGAGCTCATTCGAACCTCCTAAGCGCACACGGTCGTCTCATAAGGCGAAGGTTCTAACGGCAAAATGCCACTCCGTCCAGCACTTTTTATGGGAAGCCCTCCCCTCGCCCGTGATCGCACGTATTCCTCATGAGGAGAGACCCCAAATCGACAGCGAAAGATTCTCGAATCAAACAGCGCCAGGGCGCGTTTCGGCCCGAAATATTGGGGAGACCTCCCCATTCCAGGCCGTCGCATATCGGCCCACACTCAAGTGCGTGGGAAGAGCCCTGCGTGATGAATCCGAAAACGACCCCCGGCGTCGTCCTCCCGCCGAAATCGAAACCCTCAATGGGCACGCGAAATGTCCAAGAGGCACCTTCAGGGAGGGCCATAACCCCTTGACAAAGCCATTCACAATGAACGAGGCTCCCACGTCACACGGGAGGCTGCGGACGGGAGGGCGGCGATGTTCTGCGCGCAATGCGGCACTGCTGTAAGGGACCAGGCAAAGTTCTGCCAGGGGTGCGGAGCCGCGCTCGCGGTGCACACGCCTACGGGCAGTCAAACCCCCCCAGCCCCCCGCCATCAAGCCGCTTCGGCTCCGTTCGTAGTATCACCGCCACCTCCGACAACACTTCGGTTTGAATTCGATCGCCTGGGACGGGGGGACCTCGTGAGCGGGATCGCCACGCTGGTGCTCTTGATCTCGCTGTTCTTGCCTTGGTACAGCGCGGACGGCTTCGTCACGATTAACGTCTTAGATGTCCGAGGTTGGATGTATCTCGTATTCCTGATTGCTCTTGCGATCGTCGCTTACCTCGTGCTCCGAGCGCTCTGGGCGGAACTAAGGACTCCTATCGCTCATTGGCAGATCATGATCAGCGCGACGTCCGTAAATCTTCTCTTGACGGTCATAGCTTTCTTGGCAAGGCCAGCGGGCTTCACGTGGTCCGTCGGACCATTTCTCGCCATAATTGCGGGGGTCGCCGCAGTCGTCGGGGCACTTGTACGACGAAACGAGCCAGAACGCCTGCCAGTCGACCTGACGGGTCAATCGCCCGAGGCGCCGTTCTGGACCACACCGGCACCTGTCGTACAACCGGTTCCCGCCAAATCGGAGAAGTCGTGTGCCACATGCGGTGGATCGAATCCGGCCGACAACCGATTTTGCAGTACGTGCGGAACACCAATCAGCTGACTCTGCGATTCGAACACTACGACCGCCCTTTGTGCTCTTGAGGTGAGCATGGTGTCGTCCTCTTCATTTACCCGAACGGGAGACCAATGACATTTCTCTCAACACTCGGCGCCATCACCTCGTCCAGCGGGGCGGGAGCCGTTGCCCTCGGACTTCTGGTTCTGTTGGTAATACTTGCCCTGGTCGTTCTGAACTATGTCGCGATCTTCAAGATCATCACTAAAGCCGGCTACTCGGGCTGGTGGATCCTCATCCCCCTAAGCCCACCGATCGCTTACGGGATATCGTACGCTGCTGTCTCTCACGAGATCAGCAACTACAACAGTTACGGAGACTCTGCAGATTTCTGGAGGCAAATTGTCGGTTGGCTGGTTCTCGTAGGGATCAGCTACCTGATCCAGTGGGTGTTCTTCTACATCTTCGCGTTTTCCGACTGGCCCGTTCGCCGTCAGCTGCGTCGGGCCACGACCATCCCCTACGACGTTCCCATTTTCCAAGATGTACAGAGCCCTGTCATCGCTCAATCAACACCGACGCCAGGGGCTCATACGCCGGCACTCCACACACCCCAGTCCGATAGTTCGGGCTTACTTTGCACACGATGTGGGGCGGCGCTGACGGATGGCAAACAGTTCTGTGAGTCCTGTGGCCATCCCACTTCCGTAGTACCGATTCCCGCTGCGATGTCGACTTCATCCGTGGACCCAATTCCGGCCGCAGATCCAACTCCCACTCCAGCTCCGACTCCGGCTCCGGCTCCGGCTCCGGCTCCACCACGGTTCTGGGAGGATCAATCCGGCGGGCTAGAGGTCGTACCGAGCTACGAAAGTACTCCGCCTGGCGATTCGTCCGTAAGGACTCATCGCGACCCGGGACTCGCGAGCCCTGGATCGCACTGCCGAGCGTGCAATCATCCACTTGAGGTTGGGAGCGTCTTTTGCGGAGGATGCGGAGCCAGGATTGATGCGACGTAACCGTTGCATGCCGGGAGCTTCTCGAAGACGAGAGGCATCGTGCCTTGCTTAGTGAAGGCAATCGACGCCTAGGAATAGTTGCGGAACACAGATGAGTATGGCATGCCACGTTTGTGGTCAAATCGCTAAGCCTGGGGCGCGCTTCTGCATGGCCTGCGGAAACACGGTCCACTCTGGACTGACGTCGAATCTCGTCAATGTTTTCGACACGTCCGCTTGTCCTCAGTGCAGCGCTGTCGTTGGTCCAAATGCACACTTTTGTCGAGCGTGCGGCGCGGAACTGCCGACTTTCCCTGGTTCCAGTGGTTCACTACTGGTCCCAGATTCATCGGAAGACAAATGGCTTGCTGAATCGATTTTGGCGTCTCTTGACCTTGCTCCCAACGGAATTCTCGTGGTTTCTTATCGACCCGGAAGCAAAAGACCCAGACGGTGCGAAGTTCAGGCGGATGGGTTCGGAAGTTTGCCTCTTGATGACCGCCAACACGTAACCACGCTCCTGATCGACTCATTGGCGTGGGACGGCTACTTGTTTGCAACCATCTTGGACGAGGGAGCTCTGCGACAAGCAGCTTGCGTGTGGCACGTTTTGAACGGTGAGGTGTTTCCATTGACCGCTGACCATGCCCAATCCATGCTCATCTACCTGGATGATTTGGCTCCATCAAGCAGCTTGGACTGGTACCTAGAGCGAACTATCGACGCACCGTACTTGGATTCCCGGAGTGCCCCCGAACCCTAAAGAAAGGGCCGACACGTGCTTCAGGCAAAACTCACTGACCCATGTCCCGATAACGATCGCAACTCGCGACCCGCCGTAGAAGGTTCGCGACACCGTCGTGGCCTGCTTGCTTGCGAACTCGGTGCGATATCCGCGATTCGCGGAGATAGCTGCCCTCAGAAGGCAGCAATCTGCCAAATGCACGTTTGCCGACGAAACATAGACATCAACTGTCCTTTTCGATGGCCGCAAGGTCCGTCTGTCATTGGTTGCTGTTATCCGAGCTACTTGGATTCGAACTCCCAAATCCTTCTTCTTTCAAGCGTCCGATGGATATGAGGAGTTGGAGAAGGCGGGTCAACTTCTGGTGTCGGTCTCTAGCGGGCTTGGGGTGCGTTGCGTTGCTTGCGGCAAGCTGCTCCAACTTGACCTCACGCCACACCTCAATCGGCGATGCCCCGACGACGGCACAGCCGTCGTTCACGGGTAGCAGCGCCTTGCCGCAATCCGTTGGTCAAGCCGATAGCATCAGCTGTTCTTCTAACGTCAATTGTGTTGTAGTGGGCCACGGAGTGGCCTATACGATCAACGGGGGCAGATCCTGGTCGGTTGGCTCCCTACCGAGCACCATCGCTGAAAGCGCTACTGCGAACCTCGACTCGCTGTCTTGCCCGTCGACGACCAACTGCGTAACCGGTGGCGATGGACCTAGCGGAAGTTTCGTACTGACCTCAGCTGATGGAGGTCGCTCCTGGGCCGAGGGTTCATTGCCCGAGGGACCTGGACTCAATGGGCTGTTTTGCAATTCAGTGGACAACTGTGTGGGGATGGGATCGGGAGAGGCAATAGTTTCGACTAACGGTGGACATTCCTGGACGGGTGTAGGCACGGGCCCTTCGCAGTCACTTAACGCCGTCTCATGCCCCTCACCGGTGAAGTGCGTTGCGGTGGCCGACTATGACACCACCACTGGCATGTCCTCCGCAGCGGTTTCGAGCGATAATGGTCAGTCGTGGACTGCGGCGACGGCCCCGCCAGGCGTGCACGATTTTCAAAGCATTTCTTGCGGGTCTGTCAACAACTGTGTTGCCGTAGGGGCCGATGCCGTTAACGAATGTGGATCCGGTACCAATGGGTGCTCCATGTTGGGAACGCAGACCGGAGCCATCGAATTCTCTACCAATGGCGGAGGTTCGTGGGTGCTTGTTCCCGCCCCAAGCTCCGCTCTGCAGCTAAGAGGAGTCGCGTGCGGATCTGCGACGAGGTGCGTGGCCGTCGGAAATGGGGCGGCGGGGACTGGCGAGGTGGCCGTATTCTCTGCCGACGGTGGAGCAACATGGTCCTCCGGCGCTCTATCTGGGACTGGTGATGCATCCAGTTTTCTAGACAGCGTGTCTTGTCCATCTCCGGAAGAATGCGTCGCGGTTGGTGGGGGCACTTCGAGCTCTGGTCCCACTCTTACCTTCACGACCGACGGCGGGTCGAACTGGCACTTCGTGGCGCCCTTTTCGAACTCCTGAGTCGTTTACCTTCGGAGACCGGCTAGAGATAATTGTCAATGAGGGCAGGAGATCAGGAGAGCGCCCACGATCCGCGACGAGCATCTCAAGCACATGTCGTATCGAGAGTCTCTTGCACGCTACGGCTGCGTAGTGAGAAGTCTGAGTGGAATAGGCGGAGACGAGTTCATCCACCGCGCCAGCTGCTGGGCCTTACTCTTGGTGAGTTCACCCGAGATCTCGCCTTTTCCGTCGAAAGACGAGAAGGTTGACTGGTCGGGCTGGATGATGGGAGCTGAGTACACCTCGCCATCAAACTCGATCCCGAGCAATTCGTGGAAATTCTCCTCGGCCACCTTGTCCCAGAGCGCCGACCCTGCCGCTCCCGCCATCGTATAGTCGACGACCCACGCACCGATCTGGTTCTGGGTGGCCTTGGCGCTGGCGATTGACCGACCGGTCATCTGAGCCGGGCCGAGCACACAGCGCAACTCGCCGCGGCCGCAAGCGTTGGCCACCCCGGGAAGTAACACGGTTCTGCTGGCGTAGTTCGGCTCTTCGACACTGGTCGACGGAAATGACGCGTACTGACTGTCTGGGGGCACAGTATTGGTCGGCTCGCCGCTAGCAGTACTGATATCGAGGTTGGCCGCAGTGAGCCGTGATGACGACGAACATGCAGGGACCGATTCAATACCCCGAGGCAAAGCGCTGGCCTTGGTCCCCCCTGGAACGGTCTCGGGCGAGGCGTAGCACTCAACTGGCCTGAAATAAGGCAGTGGCGACTGGGCGAGCGCCGTCAATAGCGAGCCAGAGATGGCGCGGCCGGCGCTGGAGAGGACAACCTCATTGTTAGAAACGTCTACATGAACAAAGGATGCCCCGAGGCGGTCGAGCCATTGACTGAAAAACCGGGCGTCCGCCCTCAGTTGCGCAGTTGTAGCCGGAGCTTCTGGGCCGTACGTTACCCTGTGGGTCACTTCGGCAGCGCCGGCCGGGGCAACTCCGGCCAGCACCACCAACGTGGTGAAGAGCGCCGCCGTGCTCAGGGTTCGTCGCCACATCATTCGGAGAGTTTGACAGAGAGAGGGTGACCTTGTCCTTGAATCGCGTTAGACGTGATGGTCCCCAGAGGATTTCTTTGACAAATCATCGGGCTGCTCTACCACCGACGACTCGGCCAGCCTAACGAAGCTGTCGAGGTCTGGGATCTCACTGCGGCTCCAGTTGTAGCTTCGTCTTGCTATTACCTTCACGCGACCAGCATAGATAGACCATGCCAGCGCTGCGACCACAAGTATCCCTACGACGCCACTCATGCCCTTACACTCCAACTAATTCGGTGACGCGGCTCGTCGACTTGGTATCCGCGGACCGTATCGCTTGAGTCAAGGTGTACATAAACTTCTTGTAGTTACTCCAAGCGAGCATCTGCCATGGCAACGGAATCAGCAGGATCCATGAACGCTTTTGTTTGTAGGAGAGGATCCGAGTCGTTATGACCTGACTCTGCGCTCGGCTCTGAAGTCTCACTTCAAAAGTCATGAACTCCACGAGTCCACCAACAAGCCGATTGCGAACCGAGTACACGAGCCGGCCAGGTGTGGATTCCTCGAGTCTCACAATGGCCTGTAGCGTCTCGGCGCGCTTCGCCGCACTCTCGCAAATGCGAGCGATTGTTGCAGGATCAAGGTGAGTCGTGACTGATGCTGACGCAGCGGCATATTTGTGGTTCTTGGCCATCTCATTCCTTTCGTTGTGGGCACATCCATTTTGTGAAGGGTTGGCTGGGGGCTACTTGACGAGTTTCTGCTTGGCGGCAGCGCGAGCCACAACCATCAGCACCACTCCCCCGATCGAAAGCGGTACGCCGGCCTTGAGATACGGAAAGCTCGTCTGGTTCGTCAAGAGGTTGATTTGAACAATGGTCGAAACGTAAATGCCGGCGAACAATGCCGCGATGCCGATGAGGAATAGGACAACGTTCGTAGCTCCAGCACTATTTCGATTTGCGCCTAAGCTCTTTCCAGTGGACATCGGACTTCCTTTCCGCTCCAACTCAACTCGGGAGACGAACTCAGTAGTACGGCCGTGCAGGCGTGAAGAGTCGACGATTGCAGTCACGAACGAGTGAATCGCCGCCTCACTGCCGTCATAAATGACTTCGTTCGATCACCCATCCGTGACTGCAATCGCTGACTCTTCCGCACAGAATGCATTCAATAGATGCGCCTCTCTCCCATCAAGGGGGAGAGTTCCCCTATGCATCAGATGCAGAGTCGGCGCGGGGCTCTACTCGAAACCCGAAAGACGCAAGAATCGGACGCCTGTCCTCGCACCGCCGCGATGCAGCCGACTATCGCTCGGCCCACTCATACGTGACTAACGGTGACGTCGCCTGCCGTTCGTTCACTGCGCTGCCAGTCGACGAGAGGGTCCTGCTATGGCTCCTGAGCGCACGAGAGCGGCACCGATACCGGAGTTGTCGAGGCGGAACCTAACGCCGAACTTGCCGCAACGACCACCTGGAACGTGCAGGACGTAGAGTTCAGGTAGGGGTCTGCTCCTGGCGTAGCTGCACTGTCCGAACCATCGAACTCGAGCGTGACCGTGAAGGTGCCAGGTGTCGCGTAGGTGTGCTGGTCGATGAAAGGCGCGGTCCCTTGTACGGGCGGGGG
This sequence comes from uncultured Acidimicrobiaceae bacterium, assembly GCA_963721585.1. Classification (GTDB taxonomy): domain Bacteria; phylum Actinomycetota; class Acidimicrobiia; order Acidimicrobiales; family RAAP-2; genus Bog-473. The sequence goes on from CAVRJN010000008.1 coordinate 486,321, forward strand.
CGGTGGCCACTCACCTTGCGGCGCTGGGGTGGGAGAGGTTGACCGACTGCGAACGACAGATAGCAAGCCCACGGTGTCGATCGCTCCGGGGGACGTTTCGGGTTGGCCAGGCGTATCCCCATAGCCGGCGAAGTTCTGATTGATTACATCGTCCTGTGGATCGCTGGTTTCAACGGAGAAACTCTCCGGTTGCCCAACCATCGGCTGTTGAGGTGACATCGACACCGTTACGGTCATGGGTTGCAGCGGCGGAGGAGCAGGATTGTAGTAGAACGGCCCGCATCTCGGATCCGTGCTGCTCACGCAGATGCTTGATGCCCGGAATTCGAGTGAACTCATGATGGTATCGAGAGTGTGCATATCGGTACTCGCCTGAGCAGCTTGACTCGTTGGCAGCGCTAATTGCGCCGCAAGTACCGCTTTCCCGAGGTCTACAAGATAGGTGTAAACCACTGATCCATCGGGGAAAGGGCTGCCGGCTACAGCGTATGTATTCGCGTAGTCGATGGTGGTAGCCGCATAACCGGCAACGGTTTCAGAGTGCTCAGTGGGCTGGAACGCCTGGACCGCCGCAAGATACGTCGACTCTGGCTCTGGCAGCATTGCAAAGACGATGGACTGCGTCAGAAGTCCTGACGATGATGCTGGAGCCTGAACTGCCGTGAATTCGAACTCCTCGCAGTTACCGGTGAGGTTCGTCGCCGGACTCGCGACGAGGCTCGCCGGAATGGTGATCTGATAACCCAGGAACGAGTTGTAACAGGTCGCTGTCGCAGTCGTCGGTGGCGCGGTTGCGCCGAGGGTCTTCACGACCGGAACGCTCGACGTGGTCGTCGGCGGAGGCGATGTAGTGGTCGTTGTCGTTATTGCTGCGGAACGGCTTTTGACATGATTCGCCGCCACTAGCCTTTCGGGGTGTCGTGGTGGCCCGTTGGAAGATATCGCCTCCACCCCAACGGGTACACCGACGGCAACGATTACCAGCAACGCTACGACCGCTGCCCGCCGCAGCCAGGGTCGGCCTTCGCCTGCTCCGCTCCCCGGGCGCTTTGTCGCCGCATCCGGAAGACGGTTCAGCGCGACGGGCGGAAGAACGTCAGGTTGCAGCTGCGGATCGAGACTTGAGCTCCGCATCTCCGCGCACCAGTTCGCAAGAACCGCTGGCCGCAAGCCCGGTTCAGGACTGAGCATCTTTGTCACATGACTGGCCAACTCGTGGCCGCCATATTCAAGCTGATCCAACCGAGCGCTGACTACCTCCAACGAATCGTCACTGCGCGGTTCTTCGTGGGCGAGGAGGAAATACGCCACTGCGCCAAGCGAATAGCGGTCCGCAGCCGCAGTGTACCGACCCTCTCGGACGACCTCTGGGGCAACGTATCCGGGCGTGCCCGAAACACCCGTCATTTTTTCGCCACCGGGAAGTAGACGCAGGAGCCCAAAATCAACAAGGACAGATTCGCCGCTCTCCCGGATCACAATATTTGAGGGCTTTATGTCGCCGTGGATTACAGGTGTCCCGCCCGTGGCGTGACCAGTGTGCATGATGTCGAGCGCGGCAGCTACTGGCAGCAGAGTCTTGAGCCGCTCGGCCGGTGAGGCGTCGGGATTCTGGTCAAGCCACGCATCCAAAGTCATGCCCTCTACCCAATTCATCACCACATAGAGGGTTGATGCTCCAGGATCAGAATCACCAGCGTGATGGGGAAGTGCTCCAACGAAACCCTCTCGGACGGTTACGACTCCGGGTAGTTGGAGTGAGCGCAAGAGCTCGACCTGGTCACTCCACCGCTCCGTCCATTCTCTCAAGCGAACCCTGTGATTGGGATGGAGCATCTTGACCGCCACCTGCAACGGCATATGGTCGCCGACGAAGACTTGGGCCTTGTACAAGACGCCCTCAGCACCGGCACCGACCGGCACGTTGAGAAGGTAGCGGTCAGGATCATCGACCGGCCCAACGTGGAGATCGGCGTCAGTCATCAGCTCGGTCTCTCGGGTCGAGATCCCCGACCGTCAAGATGTCATTGGCGATCAGGTGGTCGGCCAACTCATCGTTTGCCCTCGGGCCATCGAGGTGGAGTCCGCATCTTCCGACTCTCTCCTTGAGCCGCTCGACCTGCTTGCGCACGGTTACCTTCGTCCAGGGGGAGCCCAACCGGTCAGCGGCTTCCTGGTACGTGAGAGGTTGCGGGTCGTGCAGCGGAAACGGGAGCAGATAGCCACGGAAGAGAACGCCGAGGACGGCTCGCTCTCGCTGAGAGAGGACGACGTCTCCGAGCGTGATCGTGCCGCTCGTCGGGGATGGGCCAACCCGCAGCGAGGCGATCGCTCGATCGGAAAGCCGGATCTCCAACCGGTGGGTGAACACGACTCCTGGAACCAAAACCACGCTATGGGGTTTGGTCAGAACCGCGTGGTCCCCTGGCCCCAGTCGGTGCGGAGTCGATTCGGGAGCCTGTTCGAAGAGAAAATACCTCTTCGCTGACAGATTAATGATCCACCAGAGGCCCAGCTCGAACCGTACGGAGCCGGCTCGGCTCGAGATACCCATGTCCTTGGGATCGAGACCAACCACGTCGATCTCGTCGCATCGCCCGAAGACGAAGGGATTCGATTCTGTGGCCCGAAATTCCTCTCGCCCGACCCGCACGATCGCACCACCGCGTTCCATTAGGTGCAGATTTAAGCATCAAACGATCGTGGATTCCTAGGGTTCTCGATATGAAGTCGTAGGCATCGACCGGGGAGGGCTCCCCCTAGCGACAAGCACGGTCATGCCTCAAAGATGGCCGTCAGCGTGGCATTTGCAAGGCCATTGAGATTCTGATCCGGAGCGGATCTGAGACGAGGCGTTGCCTCGCGACGAAGGGGGTCTAGATGGAAGAAGACAGTGGGATCGGGGCCGAGCTAACGAGGCTCGCAGATCTCTATGAGCGTGGGGCCCTGTCCGATCGAGAGTTCGAGAAGCACAAGCGGCAACTCTTGAATGGGGTTCCCTGGTGGCGCAAAAAGCCCTTGGCCGGTGTGGGGATCGCAGGGGCGGTCGTCTCGGCCATCGCCCTCACCGTCGGTCTGTCCGCGACCCCGTCGGGGAAGCCTGCCTCCAAGTCGCTGAACAAGGTCGAGATTGCGACCGTGTCAGCCACGTCCTCTCAACTCCAAGAAGCTATTAGCTACGCCAATAAGTATGTCGGCGATAATCACGACGCTGGCCTCTGCCTCGAGTTCATGCAGGAGGCCTATCGGGCGGCGGGGATTTCTCTCTGGGAGAACCGACCGCCGCAGCGTATTGGGCGGCCAATCCGAACGGGTTCACCCGGGTGTCGGCTTCGGCCTACGGAACCCCGCCAGCTGGGGCCCTTCTCTTTTGGGGCTCTCGTCCGGGGTACACCGCCGGCCACGTGGCACTCTCGGTGGGCAATGGGACGGCGGTATCCACTTCGGCATTTCCCTACTACGGCGGCATTCATCAGGGTGCGCGTGTTCATCATGACGCTCTCGCAGCGAAGCTCCTCCGCTTACAACTACGTGGGATATCTGATTCCCGGGGTCGTGTCCCCACCCTCCTTGCCGACGCCTGTCGCGCCGCCGCGTCCCCGACCATCACACCCGTCCAAACCTCCTCTCCGGGGTCGAGTAGTCCGCCGCGCAGTGCCTCAACCCCACAACCGGCTTCCAGCGGGTCGACAGTGCAGCCTGCGTCGGGGGGCTCCAGCGTCCAACCGGTAAGCGGCGCGAGTTCCAGCGCCGCGTCTCTGGCGGCGGCGCCTCAGATGGTGGCACTTCGGGCGGCACCTCGGGCGACGGAAGCGGATCAGCTTCGTCAGGCTCCAGCTCGCCGTCGTCCCCTCGGCGAGCTCACCACCGTCAATCTCTGCGACGAGTCCTCCTCCCCCGCAGACCTATTCGGAGACCGTCGGAGGCGTTTCCCACACATGGACGAACTACTCCAATGCTGGAGGCGACGAAGGACCGCCGATCCCGTCGAATGAAACGGTCCAGATCGCCTGCAAGGTGACTGGCTTCGTAGTGGCAGACGGGAATAGCTGGTGGTACCGGATCGCTCAAAGCCCCTGGAGCAATCAGTACTACGTCTCGGCCGACACGTTCTACAACAACGGGGCGACCTGGGCTCCCTCCACGGCACGCCCTTCGTCGATCCAGCCGTTCCGAACTGCTGAGAGACCGAACCATGGCCGACTCCGCGGAGTGGGTCGCGACACACGAACATTGTCCCTTTTGCAATGACAGATGCCAGGAGGCACTTCCAATGATCAGATTGTGGCGAAGCAGAGCAACCCGACTTTCCTTTTTGTTTCTAGCGCTACTGACCGTTCCCATGGTTTTCATCCTCTCAGCCGGAACGACACAGGCCGGGGCCGACACTGGGTGGGTAAGTAACGTCGTCGTGCAAGTGGGTCCGGAGGCGACGGGATACAAACAATCGACCTACACCATCACGTTTGTCGCCACAGACGGACTTGGAGCCAGTGGCCCCAGATCACGATTCAAGGTCCGACAGGAACCAACTTTGACGACGTGAGTGCTTCATGGATCGACAATACGAATCCCAGCGACAGCAACTCAGGTCCGTTCGCTAACATAGGAAACGCGGAAAACGTTCTTTATGTCGGCGAGGGTGCCATCTCCGTAGGCAATGGCGATTCACTCACTCTCACCCTCAACGGGGTGGTCAACCCAACCACCCCAAACGGCGGGCTACAGTTTGCAGGTTTCGACGGGTGGCGACTGACACCAGTAACGTCTTCCTCCTATCGGATCGCTCCCGAGGGCTACTGGCTTGTTGGTTCTGATGGCGGAGTGTTTACGTTCGGAGATGCCAACTTTTACGGGTCGACCGGAAGCTTGGTCCTACAGCGACCCGTCGTGCGTATCGTAACGACCGCAGATCATGGAGGATACTGGCTGGACGCATCCGATGGCGGCGTTTTCAGCTACGGCGACACCTCCTTCTTCGGGTCGATCCCAGGGGTCGGCCTCCACCCGGCGGGGTCCGGATTGCCGCACAGTCTTAACGCGCCGATCGTCGGAATGGTTCCGTCGTTCGACGACCAGGGCTACTTTATGGTCGCTTCAGATGGCGAGTTTTCGCTGTTCGGGGACGCCAAGTTTGCCGGATCGTGCCCGGGTATCGGAGGCTGCGCCGGGGCCGCTGTCGCCGTTTTGCCCGATGCAAGCGGCAACGGTTACTGGTTGGTGACCAGTCTCGGAGATGTCTATGGTTTCGGCGATGCGCCCTACCTTGGGGCACCGGGAAATCAAGGCTGGCCCATCACTTCGGCCTGGCGTACTCCCGATGGCGGAGGCTACTGGGTCCTCTCAGCCAACGCGACGGTAAGCAGCTATGGGGATGCGGTGAGTTTGGGCAAACCGACCGACACTGGCAACTTCTCCAATCCGGCGACCGCCATCTTCGGTGGGTCCGACTCACGAGGAGCCTCGGTGACTTTCAAGGACGGCCTAGTTGCCTCCTACGGTGATGCACCGAACTATGGCGGCATGAACGGAAAGGATCTGAATGGATCGATCATCGCTGCATCGGGGTTTTAGTCCCGATCATGACGATGGTCAACCAAGGTGTGGGAGAAAGGAAAGTCGCATGGCGATTTTTGGTAAATCCCGACACCAGCAGGAGCTGGAGTCGGCCAGGACTCCCGTTCCGTCAAGGTTCAATCAGAACTGGTGTTTCTGATGGCGGGACAGCATATTTACGGAGTCTGAAATCGATCAGAACGATCCCAACAAAGAGGGGCTTCGAGATGAGGGCGCGGAACCTCACTCTGCTGGAATTTGTTGGGGGCCTGAAAACGAGAGTCGGCATTGACTTTGGAATAGCCATCATGCTCGTCGCCTCTTTTATTGCCTTCGCGTCCGCCGGCTTATGCAAACACGAAATCGAACTGGTCAGAGGGTCGTAGACGGGTTTGAGTTCGGCTGGACCACTGACCATATGTGGGTGATCGCTAGCTATGCGACAAGCATACGACTAGGTGCGGACAAGGTGGCAAGTATCGCATGCGACGCTGTCAGCGACGGCATAGCAGGTTCAGCCTGCAGTTACGGTAGACGTCGTGCTGAAGCCTCTGTTGGGCGGAGCGCATTCGATAACCGCCCACGGTGTGTGGGCGGCCGTTTATCCGAACACTCCGTGGGTGCCGTGGGAGATCAAGAAGGTCACCGGCGGTAGGTACTGAGACGAGACGGAAGAGCAACCCAAGAGCTCATGGCGGCCGGGATAGATCTTTCTTCTATTTGGACTCCATGTGGCTTAGAACATGAGCGCAATTTGGTGGGCGATATCGCTCGTGTCCGCCTCCTGAAGTACTTCGATCCATGCCGATCGGCTCAGCAGGTCGGGGCGACATCAACAACTTCCTCAGGCGCCTTGCCGCTATTGCGGGCCTTTAGGCGAAATAGAGGATTAGGGCCGCCGGGATTTCGGCTGATGCTCCCGGCGGCCCCTGGCAGGCTGCTACCCGATACCCGAGTAGCGCCTCCTCCACCCGTCGGCGGTCCGGAACTCACCCGCCCCCTCGGCGCAGTGCCAGCAGACGACCTCACCGCTACGCAGCGGGGCGTGCACTCTCGCGTCGTCGATGTCGCCACAGTGCTCGCACTCGTGGGAGATCTCAAGCCAGCGCCTGAACCAGTCTCTCGTGATTCGCTGCATTCGCTTCCTCCTTCTCTCGTGCGGACCCACCGAGAGGGCCTTCCCCTCGACCAGGTCTGCTGCTGATGCGGAGTGCGATAGGAGGGCGGTCAGGGTCAGAGGTCAAGGGAGCTTCTGCGAAAAGAAATCGCCTCTGCTTCATGATTTCTTTTCGGCCCTTGACCTCGGACGACCGTCCTCCAAGCTACGAAGCAGCTGCAGCGGGCCTGGCCGAGGGAAAAGTCTCCGAGAACAGTACGAGAGAGGCGGGAGCATCAGCGTGAGCCGGCTGGCGCTCGGGGCGTGAACCCCCGCGAGGCGCCCGAGCTGCAGCGTGACCCAGCATGGACCCGGAGCGTGAGCACCCACGCGGCGCCGGAGCAGCAACATGACCCCGCTGGCTCAGGGTACAAACGAGCACATGGCCGACGGGAATCACACCGATTCGAGGCACTTGCCCACGGAGGGCCGAAGGCCCGACCGCCCGGCCGAGGCGGCGGCGCAGCCGCCGTCCGAGGGGAAGGGCGGCTTGATGATGTAAGGAGAAACCCTGACAAATTGTGGGCGGGCGGCTGCGAATCCATTGGCATTGGTGTCGATTAGCTCACTGTCGGTACCGAGACGTGTGTTGGAGCGTTCTGAACGCTTGCAAAACCGTGTCGTTTTGGTCCTGAATTCCAGTCTCGTTTCACGTCTACGACCTGCATCTTGTCCAATCCGGGCCCGCGAATTGCCCATCTATAGGTAGGAGAGTGTGCTGCTCTCCGGGTAAGGGAGGTGCCTCAGATGGGTCGGAACAACGAGCATTCGAAGAGGGCGGCGGCACATCAGTCGACCACGAAGCCTCCGCTGCTGGACTCCATCGCAGTGGCAGAAGCGCTGGGCACCACAAGGCGTCATGTTCAGCGACTGGTGGCTGAACGTCGCATCCCCTTCGTAAAGGTCGGCCGATTTGTGCGTTTTGACCCGGCAGCTCTCGACGTATGGCTCGATTCCCAGCGGGTCGACGCCGTTCCGAGACCTTCTCGATACGGCTCCTCCTGGCGGTAGAGTGCGCACCACAGACCAGGTGGCCTGGAGCGCCCCCACACGAGGGATCTCCGCCGGCGTTCGCCTCCCAGATGGTGCATCTCGACCTACGGTGGTGATCAATGACAGGTAGACGCCGGCATTTCGGCAACGTTCGACGGTTTCCCAGCGGTCGATACCAGGCCGCCTACTGGTACGACGGGCGTCGGCACATTGCTCCGATGACCTTCGCCTCGAAGGCAGACGCCAACGCCTTTCTCGATGCGGTATCGGCATCGATCGGTCGGGGCGACTGGATCGATCCGGAGCTCGGTCGGATCTCTTTCGCTCGCTATGCCGATCTCTGGTTGGCGCAGCGGACCGACATTCGTCCCCGCACCCGCGAGCAGTACGGCTTGCTGATCGAGAACAAGCTGAAGCCGGCTTTCGGGCAGCGAGAGCTTGCGAAAATCACATCAGTGCACGTTCGCTCCTGGTACGCCGACATCGCAGCCCAGACTCCCGGATCGGCCCGCAACGCCTATCGGCTGCTCAAAGCCATCTTCAACACCGCCATCCTCGACGACCTCATCGTGAAGAACCCCTGCCGGGTAAAGGGAGGTGGGACCGACCGGGTGACCGATCGACGGATCCCCAACGTCGACCAGGTGGCGGCGCTCACACAATCCATGCCCGAGCAATACCGGGCCGCGGTGACGCTGGCGGCCTGGGGCACGCTGCGCCGGGGCGAGGTGCTCGGGCTCAACCGACGAGGACATCGACCTGCGGGCCGGCACCGTTCGGGTCGAGCGGTCCCTCCACGAGTTCTACGACGGCAGGCTCGAGCTCGGTCCGACGAAGAACGGCGACCCCCGCAAGGTCTACATGCCGAGCTCGGTCATGCCGGCGCTCGAGGACCACCTCCGCCGCTTCGTCGGCCCTGAGAGCGACGCTCCCCTCTTCCTCGGCGCAACGGGGCTGCGACTGCGTCCGAGCAACTTCTGGGTCATCTGGGAGACCGCACGCCGGCGGGTCGGATCTCAAGTGGGTGCGCTTCCACGACCTGCGCCACTTCGCCGCCACCATGTTCGCCTCCACCGGCGCCAGCACCAAGGAGATCATGAGCCGCGGCGGGTGGAAGTCCGTCGCCATGGTGGTGCGCTACGAGCACGCATCCGAGGAACGCGACGCACTGCTCGCCCAGGCCCTCAACGCCTTCACGATGGGCGACAACGTCGTGCCTCTCACGCACGAACTCTCAGGAGATCGCGCGCGTAGCGCGCGACGACGAGGGATGAGGCGGAAGGTGAGGTGCTGGAGCTACCGCCGCTGACCAGCGAAAACGAAGAGGAATGCTCCGGGGGTGAGACTCGAACTCACAACCTAGCGGTTAACAGCCGCTTGCTCTGCCATTGAGCTACCCCGGAAAGGGTCGAGAAATCAGACCTCGAACGATATCAGCGGCCCATGCCGCCATCGCTCAGGCTATGCCCGAAACTCGGGCGTAGTCAGGACTCTTCGAGGTAGTCCCTCAGAAGGTGGGCCGCATCGGGGCGGCGGAGCTTCGCCAGGGTCTTGGATTCGATCTGACGCACCCGCTCCCGCGTCACTCCGAACTCCCGGCCAACTTCTTCGAGTGTGCGGATCTTCCCGTCGTCGAGCCCGAAGCGCAGACGCACCACGTCCTGCTCTCGTTCCGACAGGTGTCCGAGTGCCTCGCGTACAGCGGCGTCCAAGAGCGAGCGCGTCGCCGCGTCATCGGGGACGACCGCTCCCCTGTCTTCGATGAGGTCCGACAAGTTGAAGTCGTCCTCATCACCGACGGGCTGCTCGAGCGAGACGGTGTCCTGGTTGATACGCAGGATCTCGCGCACGCGCTCCATCGGCAGCTCGACGCGTTGCGCCACTTCATCGATGGTCGGCTCACGACCGAGCTCCTGCAACAGCTGCCGCTGCGCCCACACCACCTTGTTGATCGTCTCGACCATGTGCACGGGGATCCGGATGGTGCGCGCCTGGTCGGCGATCGCTCGCGTGATGGCCTGGCGGATCCACCAGGTGGCGTAGGTCGAGAACTTGAAGCCCTTCGTGTGGTCGAACTTGTCGACGGCCCGCATCAGTCCGAGGTTGCCCTCTTGGATCAGGTCGAGAAAGGCCAGGCCGCGGTTGCGGTATCGCTTGGCGATGGAGACGACGAGGCGCAGGTTGGCCTCAATGAGCTCGTCCTTCGCCTTCAGCCCGTTGCGCATGAGCCGCTTGTTCCGGGATATCCCACCGGCGTCGAGGAGGTCCTCGGCAGGCCCTTCGCCGGCCAGGGCCAGCTCGTTGGCGGCCAGCCTGGCCGCCGCAGCGTTGCCCTCCTCGATGGTCTTGGCGATCTCGACCTCGAGCTCGGCATTGAGCAGCGGAACCCGGCCGATCTCCTTGAGGTAGGTGTGAACCGGGTCCTCGGAGCTGCCGCCCGAATCGCTGCTCGAGGTGGGCCGCTTTCCGTTGCTGTTTCCGTTCCCGCTGGAGCTCGTCTCGCGCCGCGCGTCGGCGCGGAGAGCACCATTGGACTTCGGGACGGCCCGAGTTTCCTTGGGTGGCGCCACGTCAACGCCGAGGTCCTCTTCTTCATCGGCGACGAGGGCGACGCCCTCAGCCGTGACGCGATCGATCAGTGTCGTGAGGACCTCAGGAGTGAGCTCGACGGCGTGCAGGGCCTCGATCAGTTCGGCTTGTGTGAGCTGACCCTTGGCGCGCCCGGTCGCGAGCGCCGCTTCGAAGTCGACCTGGGACACGCCGGAGGGAAGCGCGACGTGCGCGATCGGCGCCAGCATGTCGGAGGGCGCGTCAGGTGCGTCGACGTCGCCTTCGTCGATTGCCACCGCTGACTCTTCGCTCACCGTCGTCCCACCAACGTCGTCACTCCTCGGGCTGCCTCTGAACCAACCACGCTACCAATCGGTCGGCAGCGTCGCGACCCGAGCCTGATTCCCCGAGTTCGTCCAGCCAGAGCCCCACTTGGGCGGACTCCGCGGCCTGAGCCGCCCAGGAGTCGTCGCTGACCCGCGACTCAACCGTGATGTCGGCGAGCGCGCGTTTCGCCGCATCGCGGAGCATGACGACGACGACGGAGTCGACCGGATCCCCCAGCTCGGGGTCACCAGCCATCGGCTCTTCGACTGTGACGCGTCGCAACAGGCTGGCCACCTCCGGTGACGCGGTCTCTACGGCATCGTGGACGCTGTCGTGCTCCAACAGCGCGACAAATGCCTCGCGTTGCACGCGATCGGTGAACAGGACCGCGTGCACACGGTCCACTACATCTTCGGGTCGGTGGACGGCCAACTTGAGCGCCTCGAGTCCGGGCCCGGGTCGCAACGCCGTGACAACTGACGAACCATTCCCGCCGCCTGGGGACGCCATCAGGTCGCCGTCGTCCTCCGGATAGTCGCGGGGCGGCGGCTCGTCCTGCGACCCCCGCGCTGCGCCGTGGTCGGTTTCTCGGCGGGAGGGTTGGCCCGGAGGTGTTCGAGGCGCTCACGAAGCTTGATCGGGTCGACGCGGCACCGGTCGGCGAGTTGCATGACGTACTGGTCTCGCACCAGGTCATCGGGGTGCTCGGCGACCGCCGTCAAAGCCGCATCCGCCGCCCGGGCCCTGCCCTCGGCCGTCGTCAAATCGCCGGCCTGCAACATGCGGTCCACCCGGAACTGCAGGAAGGGCCGGGCCTCCTTGACGGCCCTGGCCAGGGCCTTCGGGTCGGTCCGGGCCAGCTCCCCCGGGTCGCTGCCGCCGGGCAGGTCCGCCACGACCACGTCGACCTCGTGCTTGCGCTCCCACTCGTAGACCCGCGAGGTGGCGCTCTGGCCGGCCGCGTCCGCGTCGTAGGCCAGCACGATGCGCTTGGCGAAGTTCCGTAGCAAGGTGAAGTGCTCCTCGGCCAGCGCGGTGCCACAGGTCGCGACGGCCCAGGGCACGCCGGCCTGGAAGAAACCGATGACGTCGGTGTAGCCCTCGCAGACGACGACCTCGCCTTGCGCGATGACGCCCTTCTTGGCCCAGTTGAGCGCGTAGAGCGTGCGACGCTTCGAGTAGATCGGCGACTCCTGCGAGTTCTTGTACTTGGGCTCGGGTCGGTCCGACGGCGCCTGGCCCGGCCGGGCCGGCAGGATGCGCCCACCGATAGCGACCGGGCGCCCGGACGGGTCGCAGATCGGGAACAGCACACGGGCCCGGAAGAAGTCCTGCACGCGGCCGCGCCGGTTGACGAAGCCCAGCCCCGAATCGGAGAGGACGTTCTCGGGGAGCTTGAGCGATGTGGCCATGGCGTCCCAGTCGTCGGGCGCCCAGCCCAGGCGGAATTGGCGCACCACGTCGCCGTCGTAGCCGCGCGAGCGCAGGTAGTCGCGGGCGGGGCCGGCGTCGGGCGAGCGCAACAAGCGCTGGTGGTACCACTCGACGGCGCGCTCCATGGCGTCGAGGAGCTCGGATCGGCGTTTGTGATCGCGCCCCAGCTCCTGGTCCTCGTGCAGCGTGATGCCGGCGCGGTCGGCGAGGAAGCGGACCGCGTCCACGAAATCGAGGTGGTCCATGGCCCGCACGAACGTGATGGCGTCACCGGACTCCTGGCAGCCGAAGCAGTAGTAGAAGCCCTCCTCGGCGTTGACGCTGAACGACGGCGTCTTCTCGGTGTGGAACGGGCATAGCCCGCTCCAGCGCCGGCCGACCTTCTTCAACGCCGCGTGCTCGCTGATGAGCTGCACTATGTCGGTGGCCGCCCGGACCTGGGCCACCTCCTCGTCCGGTATCCCCACAACCTTGACGGTACCGCGGCGTTGTCCCGATCCGTTCCTGGCGCCGGCGCATTCGGGCCGACGAGGGTCCGATGACCGTCGCGAGCGACGGTCATCGCCCTGACCTTCATGATGGGGATGGACGCCCCGGTGGGGCGGGCCGGGTCTTCGTCCTGGCCTTCGCCCTCGGCGGCGCCCTCTCCGGTTCCCGCTGGCGCGACCAGGGAGCGCCGCAGGGATGCCCCCTCGGGCTACTCCTTCTCGGCCAGGACGGCCTGCGCGGCGGCCAGGCGGGCCACCGGGACCCGGAAGGGCGAGCAGCTGACGTAGTCCAGCCCGGCGTCGTAGAAAAGGCCGATCGACTGGGGGTCCCCGCCGTGCTCGCCGCAGACACCGACCTTGAGGCCAGGCCGCGTGGACCGGCCCCGCTCGGTGCCGAGACGCACGAGCTCGCCGACGCCATCGAAGTCGACCACGTCGAAGGGGTTGCGCGGCAGCAGCCCGAGCTCCAGGTAGGCGTGCATCATGCGGCCCTCGACATCGTCTCGCGAGAAACCGAAGGTCATCTGCGTCAGGTCGTTCGTCCCGAAGGAGAAGAAGTCGGCCACCTCGGCGATCTCGGCCGCTCGCAGGGCGGCCCGGGGCGTCTCGATCATCGTCCCGATGGTCACCTCGAGCTTGCCCCGCTTCGCCGTCCCCGCCTTGGCGCCCCGCGAGGCGCGCGGGGAGGGCTCCTTGTTGACGTCGGCCACGGCGTCCTCGACCCAGCCCCGGGCCAGCGCCAGCTCGGCCCGGGCCACGGTCAGGGGGATCATGATCTCGACGATGGGATGGCCGCCGTCGGCCACCCGCTGGCGGGCCGCCTCCATGAGCGCCCGCACCTGCATGGCATAGAGGCCCGGCTTGATCACCCCGAGGCGCACGCCACGGGTGCCCAGCATCGGGTTGGACTCGCGCCACGCCAGCGCCGCCTGGTACATGCGCCGCTCCTCGGGGTTCAACCCGACGGTGTCCTCCTTGTGCGCCAGCTCCTCGGTGGAGGGGAGGAACTCGTGCAACGGCGGGTCGAGCAGGCGCACCGTCACCGGCAGCCCGTCCATGGCGGCCAGGATGGCGATGAAGTCCTCACGCTGGACGACGCGCAGCTCTTCGAGCGCCTCGGCTTCCTCGGCCGGCGTGTCCGCCAGGATCATGCGGCGCACCACGGGCAGGCGGTCCTCGCCGAGGAACATGTGCTCCGTGCGGCACAGTCCGATGCCCTCGGCGCCGAGCGTGCGTGCGTTGGCGGCGTCGTCGCCGGTGTCGGCGTTGGCCCGCACGGCCAGCTTGCCCTTGCGGATGGCGTCGGCCCAGGACAGCACCGTGTCGAAGGCGGCGGGGGGCTTGGCTGCGGTGAGCGGCACCTCACCGGCCACGACGATGCCTGCTCCCCCGTCGAGCGAGACCCAGTCCCCCTCGTTGAGTGTGACGCCGTTGGCGGTCACCTGGCGGTCGCCCAGACGCAGGACCTCGGCACCCACGACGGCCGGCTTGCCCCAGCCGCGGGCCACGACGGCGGCGTGGCTGACCAGCCCGCCCCGGGCGGTCAGGATGCCTTCGGAGGCGAGCATCCCGTGCACGTCCTCGGGCGAGGTCTCGTTGCGCACCAGCACCACGGCCTCGCCGCGCTCGGCCGCCGCTGCGGCGTCATTGGCCGTGAAGTAGATGCGGCCCACGGCGGCGCCGGGGCTCGCCCCCAGGCCCTTGGCCCACGTGGCATAGCCGGAGCCGGCGAACTGGGGATGCAGGACAGAGTCGAGATGGTCTTCGGTGATGCGCGAGACGGCCTCTTCCTTGGAGATCCCGAGATCGCTCGGGCGCACCATGTCGACCGCCATCTTGAGCGCGGCGGCCCCGGTGCGCTTGCCCACCCGGGTCTGGAGCATCCAGAGCTTGCCCTGGTCGATGGTGAACTCGGTGTCGCACATGTCCTGGTAGTGCCCCTCGAGCCGGCTGAAGATCTTCAGGAGCTCGGCATGCACCTTGGGGAACTGCTTCTTCAGCTCCGCGATGGGCTCGGTGTTGCGGATGCCGGCCACGACGTCCTCGCCCTGGGCGTTGACCAGGAAGTCGCCGTAGGCGCCCTTGGCGCCGGTGGCGGGGTCGCGGGTGAAGCCCACGCCGGTGCCCGAGTTGTCGTCGCGGTTGCCGAAGACCATGGCCTGCACGTTGACGGCGGTGCCGAGGTCGTGGGCGATGTGCTCGCGGTCGCGATAGGCGATGGCGCGGGGCCCGTTCCAGCTGCGGAACACGGCCTCGATGGCGCCGCGCAGCTGCTCGGCCGGTTTCTGCGGGAAGGGCTTGCCGGTGTGACGCTCGACGATCTGCTGGTACGAGTCGACGAGGTAGCGCAACAGCTCGGTCGGCACCTTGGCGTCGGACGTGGTCCCGGCCAGTTCCTTGGCGGCGTCGAAGAGCGAGTCGAATTCCTCGCCCGGCAGCTCCAGCACAATGCGGGCGTACATGGCGATGAAGCGGCGGTAGGAGTCGAACGCGAAGCGCTCGTCTCCGGTCTGCTTGGCCAGGCCCTCCACCGACTCGTCGTTGAGGCCGAGATTGAGGACCGTGTCCATCATGCCGGGCATGGAGAACTTGGCACCCGAGCGCACCGAGACGAGCAGCGGGTCGCTGGCGTCCCCGATGGACTTGCCCATGGCCGTTTCGAGCCGGGCGCGGGCACCCGCCACCTCGGCGTCGAGCTCCTTGGGCCAGCCACCAGCCATGTAGGCGCGGCAGGCGTCGGTCGAAATGGTGAACCCGGGCGGCACCGGGAGCTCGAGTACCGACGTCATCTCGGCCAGGTTGGCGCCCTTGCCACCCAGGAGGTCTTTGAGCTCCATGGGCGGGCGGGCGTGCGTGTGGTCGAAATCGAAGACGAACGGCATCGGGCCTCCTTGCCCTGGACGAACGAACGGCGTAGCGAGCGCGCTCACTCGAATGGTGCCCTCCCCACCCGGGGCGGGCACTCTCAGCCTACTTTCCCCCCGGCGCTCCTCCGGATCGGTTCAGCGCTCCGTGCCACCGCCGGGATCGCCGTTCGGGGACGTGGCGTCCCCGGTCACCGCGACTGTGACCTGGCGCTCGAAGACCTCCTTCGCCTGGCGCATGAAGTCGCGCACAATTGCCAGCTCGTCGGCCTTGAAACGCTGCGCCACCTGGCGCATCTCCTCGGCGACGGGCTGCTGCAGGCACTGCAGGCGCTCCTGGGCCGCCGGGACGATCTCGACCCACACGCGCCGGCGGTCCTCGGTGTCACGCCGGCGGGTCACCATGCCCGCCTCTTCGAGGCGGTCGAGGATGAAGGTCACGGCGCCGGTGGTCAGGCCGCTCTCCTCGGCCAAGCGGCCGGCGGTCAGGGGCCCGAGGCGGCCGATCAGTTCCAGGCAGCGCATGTCGGTGCGGCTCAGTTTGAGCTTCTTGGCCAGGTCCTCGTTGAACTCGCTGGCGGCACCGAGGTACCCCATGATCTCCGCGCGCAGCTGCTGGGCCAGCTCCGAACGCGACCATTGTCTTGACACGTAAATAACTTTATCACTAAG
Source organism: uncultured Acidimicrobiaceae bacterium (assembly GCA_963721585.1). Taxonomy (GTDB): domain Bacteria; phylum Actinomycetota; class Acidimicrobiia; order Acidimicrobiales; family RAAP-2; genus Bog-473. The sequence continues at coordinate 502,361 of CAVRJN010000008.1, forward strand.
TTTCTTTGACAATGGCTCATTCTTCGCACCTTTCCCTGGCGGTGGAAGCCCACGACCTGGTCAAGGTCTTCCCCCGCGGCAACGTCCGGGCGCTCGACGGCGTCTCCCTCGAGGTCGAGACGGGGACGGTGCTCGGCCTGCTCGGCCCGAACGGCGCCGGGAAGACGACTGCGGTGCGCATCCTCTCCACCATCCTCGAGCCGGATTCGGGCAGCGGCACCATCCTCGGGCACGACGTGGCGCGTCAGCCCGAGGTGGTCCGCGGCCTCATCGGCCTGGCCGGCCAGTACGCCACGGTGGACGAGAACCTGACCGGGCACGAGAACATCTACATGGTCGGCCGGCTCTCCCACCTGAGCCGGCGCACCTCGACCAGGCGGGCCGAGGAGCTCCTGGAGGCCTTCGGCCTGTCCGACGCCGGCAACCGGGTCCTCAAGACCTACTCGGGCGGGATGCGCCGCCGGCTCGACCTGGCGGCGGCCCTGGTCGCGCAGCCGCCCGTCCTGTTCCTGGACGAGCCGACCACCGGCCTCGATCCCCAGAGCCGCCAAGACCTCTGGGGCGTGATCGAAGAGCTGGTGCGCGAGGGAACGACCGTGCTGCTCACCACCCAGTACCTCGAAGAAGCCGATCGGCTCGCCCGCGACATCGTCGTGATCGATCACGGGCACGTCATCGCGAAGGGCACGCCGGCCGAGCTCAAGGCCAACCTCGGCACGTCGGTGGTCTCGGTGACCATCGGCGACCGGGAGATCGTCCCCACCGCGCTCGGCCTCCTCGCCCCGCTCACGCCCAAGGAGCCGATCGTCGACGACGTCACGGTCGAGCTGACGGTGGAGAACGGTCCCGCGGTCGGCGCCGAGGTCCTGCGGGCGCTCGATGCCGCCCACATTCCCGTGACGGGCCTGGCGCTACGCGAGCCCAGCCTCGATGATGTCTTCTTGAGTCTCACCGGGCACAAGACCGAGGCCGAGAGCGACGACGACCGGGCCGCGCGCAAGGGCAGGCGACGCCGGGGCGAAGCCGAGAGCGCGGACGGCACGACCGACGGAAAGGATGCCGCATGACGACTCTCGCCCTCCCCTCGTTGGAAGAGCGGACCGCGGAGCCCGGCGGCAGCCGGGTGAGCTGGGCCGTGCAGGACACCCTGACCGTCACCTGGCGGAACCTCAAGGCACTCACGCGAACGCAGGAGCAGGTCTTCTTCGCTGCGGTCCAGCCGATCATGTTCACGCTCCTGTTCGTCTACGTCTTCGGCGGCGCCATCCATACGACGGTCCCCTACGTCGACTACCTCATTCCGGGCATTTACGTGCAGACCGTCGCCTTCGGCGCGGTGACGACCGCGGTAGGTCTGTCCGAGGACCTCGCGAAGGGCTTGATCGAACGCTTCCGGGCGCTGCCGATGGCCCGCTCAGCCGTGCTCGGCGGCCGCACGACGGCGGACCTGGTGCGCAACGTCTTCGTCGTGGCGCTGATCACCGCAGTGGGTTTCGCCGTGGGCTTCCGCATCTCGACCAACGTGGGCCTCTTCCTCCTCGGCGCGCTGATCGTGCTCCTGTTCAGCTACACGCTGTGCTGGGGCTTCGCGACGGTCGGACTCTCGGCACCGAACGCGGAGACCGCACAGACCATGGTGTTCCCTATCCTCTTCCCGTTCATCTTCGCCTCGTCGGCCTTCGTTCCGGTGAGCGCCATGCCCGGCTGGCTGCAGGCGTTCGCCGCCCACCAACCGGTCACGCAGGTGGTCGACGCCTGCCGCTCGCTCATGGTGGGCGGGACGCTGCAGGACACCGGTGCCATTTGGGCGTCGTTGGCCTGGTGCTTCGGGCTGCTGATCGTCCTGGTGCCCCTGGCGGTGCGCAAGTACCGCAAGGTGGCCTGAGGCCCGGCCCTACTCGCCGGTGCGCCGGCGCAGCTCGCCGAGCAGGTCGGCGATGGGGACCCGCACCTGGTCGGTGGTGTCTCGGTCGCGGACGGTGACGGCGTCGTCCTCGAGAGAGTCGAAGTCGACGGTCACGCACCACGGCGTCCCGACCTCGTCCTGGCGCCGGTAGCGCCTGCCGATGCCCTGGGTCACGTCGTAGTCGCACATGAAGTGCGGCTGCAGGGACTTGAGGACCTGCCGGGCCAGCGGCTCGAGGGTGTCCTTCTTCGAGAGCGGCAGGACGGCCACCTGATAGGGCGCCAGGCGCCAGTGCAGGCGCAGCACGGTGCGCGCCTCTCCCCCGACCTCGTCCTCGTCGTAGGCGGCCAGAAGGAAGGCCATCATGGTCCGCGTCGCCCCGGCGGCGGGCTCGATCACGTAGGGCGTGTAGCGCTCGTTGGTCTGGGGGTCGAAATAGTCGAGCTTCACGCCCGACGCCGCGGCATGGGCCGAGAGGTCGAAGTCGCCGCGATTGGCGATTCCCTCGAGCTCGTCCCAGCCCCAGGGAAAGAGGAACTCCACGTCGGCGGTGCCGCGGGAGTAGTGCGAGAGCTCGCTCTGCTCGTGGTGGCGCAGGTGCAGCTTGTCGGCCGGCAAGCCGAGCTCGAGATACCAGTTCATGCGCTCTTCGAGCCAGTAGTCGAACCACTTCTGGGCCTCGTCGGGCGGGACGAAGTACTCCATCTCCATCTGCTCGAACTCGCGGGTGCGAAAGACGAAGTTCTGCGGCGTGATCTCGTTGCGGAACGACTTGCCGACCTGGGCGATACCGAAGGGCGGCTTCTTGCGCGTCGTGCCGAGCACGTTGGCGAAGTTGGTGAACATGCCCTGGGCGGTCTCGGGGCGCAGGTAGGCCACGTGGCCCTCGTCCTCCACCGGGCCGGCGTGGGTCTTGAACATGAGGTTGAAGGCCCGGGCCTCGGTGAGGTCCTTCGAACCGCAGTTGGGGCAGACGCCCTCGATCTTGTCCACGCGCCAGCGCTCGTGGCAGTTCTTGCAGTCGACCAGGGGGTCGGTGAAGGTGGCGAGGTGGCCGGAGGCGGCCCAGACGGCGGGCGGCCCGAGGACGGCGGCGTCGAGGCCGACCACGTCGTCGCGCTCTTGGACCATGGCGCGCCACCAGGCGTTCTTCACGTTGCGCAGCATGTTGACCCCGAGCGGGCCGTAGTCGTAGGTGGAGCGGAAGCCGCCGTAGATCTCGGCCGAGGGGAAGATGAAGCCGCGGTGGCGGCAGAGCCGCACCACCTTCTCCATCAAGTCGTCGGCGCCGGCCAGGGGCGCCTCGGCGGTCTCGGTCATCGGTGCAGCGTACCGGAGCGGATTCTGGCGCTGACCTCGTTGGCCAGCAGGCGGCCCCGCAGCGTCAGCACAGCCCGGTCGTCGATGCGCTCGACGAGGCCTTCGAGCTCCTCGGGTCGTTCGAGACTCGCCCAGGGCACGCCGCGCGGCGTGCGCAGCGAGAGCGACAGCGCCTCGAAATCCCTCTGCTCTTCGGTCAGCTCCTCACGGGCGGCCTCGGGCGGGCGCCCCGCCTCGACGGCGTCGATGTAGCGGTCCGGCGTCCGGACATTCCACCAACGCGTGCCGGCGCGGTGCGAGTGGGCGGCGGAGCCGATGCCGACGTAGTCGCCCTGCTCCCAGTACAGGTGGTTGTGCCGGCACTCGTGGCCGGGCCGGGCCCAGTTGGAGATCTCCTCCCAGCGGTAGCCGGCGGACGTCAGGACGGCCTCGGCACGCTCGTACCGGCGGGCCTCGACGTCGTCGTCGGGATGGCGCGCCGCGTCGGCGGCGAGCGGGGTGCCGGGCTCGACGGTGAGGCCGTAGGCGCTCACATGCGGAGGCGGATCGTCCAACGCGAGAACGTGGTCGAGCGTGGCGGCCCAGTCGTCGTCGCTCTCGGTGGCGGCGCCGAAGATCAGATCGAGGTTCCAGGTGGTGAAGCCGGCGCCGTGCACCGCGGCGGCGATGGTCTCGGCCGCCCGCGGCACGTTGCGCCGGCCGAGCCCGGCCAGCACGTGGGCCTGGGTGGACTGCAGGCCGAACGAGACGCGGGTGACGCCGGCGCGGCGGTAGGTCGCCGAGATGCGCGTCGTCGGCGTCCTCGGGATTGCACTCGACGGTGACCTCGGCGCCGGGCCCGTGGGGAATGGCTTCGAGGACGCGGCACAGGGTGTCGGGGTGGAGGCGGGAAGGGGTGCCCCCTCCGAAGAAGACGGACGTCGGCAGCGGGAGGTCGGCTGCCCCGAAAACCTGCCGCAGCTCGCGCCCGCAGGCGTCGGCGTAACGCTCCATGAGGTGGTCGCGGTCGGTGTAGGTGGCGAAGGCGCAGTAGTCGCAACGCTCCCGGCAGAACGGGACGTGGACGTAGACGCCGAAGGGGGTCAAAGGCCGGCGGTGGAGCGCACCGAGCGGATGCGCCGGTCGAGGTGCGCCTCCATCGCCTCCGTGGCCAGCTCGGCCACCTCCTCGGCGGACGGCGGCGGCGGCCCCGCCAGCACCGCGGCCAGGTCCCCGCCGAGGATGCGGCGCAGCAGCACCAGCGCCCCCGGGGTCATGTGGCGCCCGCTGCGGTGGGCCCGGCACAGCGTGCCCCCCGCCACCAGGTCGAAGGCCACCAGCTCCACCACGCCGTCGGGCTCGCCGCAGGCGGCACACGAATCGAGCACCGGGCCGGCGCCCTCGAGGACGAGCGCCTTCAAGAAGAACGACGGCGCGACGAGCGTCGGGTCTGTTCCGGTGTCGGCCATCGCGCTGAGCGCGCCCACCAGCATGGAGTACAGCCGGGGGTCGGGATGGCGCTCCTGGGCCATCTGGTCCGTGACTTCCAAGAGCGCGACACCCCTCGGCATGCGGTCGAGGTCCTCCCGTATGGGGCGGAAGGCGTTGACGACCTCCACCTGGTTCACGATGTCGAGGTCGCTCCGCCCCTGCCACAGCAAGAGGTCCACCTGGGTCAGCGGCTCCAGGCGGCCACCGAACTTGGAGGTGGTCTTGCGGATGCCCTTGGCGACGGCGCGCACCTTGCCGTGGCGCTCGGTGAGGAAGACGATGATCTTGTCGGCCTCGCCGAGGCGGTAGGTGCGCAGGACGACGCCCTTGTCGCGGAAGAGGCTCACGTGGTGGCGTCGGCGGCGGTGGATGCGGTCGTGGTGGATGCGGTGGTGGGCGTGGACGCGGCGGTGCCGGTGCGGAGGGCCGGGTCGAGCGGGCAGTAGCGCTCACCCCGGCGCTCGGCCTCGGCCACGGCCCGGCGGGCCTCGGCGGCCAGGTCGGCCGCCCGGTTCTGGGCCTCCTGGGCGGGCCGGACACGGTCGACGGCCTTCTTCCCGTGTGAGTGTCGACCGTAGAGGGCGTTCCCGGCAGCCACCAACGCCGCGATGGCGATGAAGGCAACGATGGCCGCACCGGCGCCGGCCTGCCCCTCGGCGATCACCACGACGGCGAAGGCGGTGACGAGGAGGATCGCGAGTGCGATGGCGATCCGGCTGAAGATCCTCACACCACCATTCTCGCAGCCGGACCCGGTGTCGTGGCCCAGTCCCTGCCCAGGACACCCCTTCCCCTGGCCCCGGTGGGGCTGGCCGGTGGCGGGGCTGGCGGCGGCGGGGTGGAACCGGCGCCCCCACCGGTCACGGGTTGACGGCCCCGAATCGGCGCACCCGGCGCTGGTAGTCGATGACCGCCTCGTAGAGGTGGCGGCGGCGCATGTCGGGCCAGAGCGTCTCGGGGAAGACGAGCTCGCTGTAGGCGATCTCCCACAACAGGAAATTCGAGATCCGCGTCTCGCCTGACGTCCTGATCACGAGGTCGGGATCGGGCATGTCGGGAAAATAGAGGTGGCGGCGGATCGCCTTCTCGTCGATCTTGCCGGCCGGGGTGCCCTCTTCGACCAGGGCGCGTACGGCGTCGATGATCTCGGCCCGGCCGCCGTAGTTGAACGCCATGGTCATCACCATGCGCCGGTTGTGCTTCGTGAGCTCGATCGACTCGTCCATGCGCTTGAGCACCCGTCGGGGCACCCGCCAGTCGCGCCGACCGGCGAAGCGGATCTGCACGCCCTTCTCGTTGAGCTCGTCGGCGCGGCGCATGAGGAGCGACTGGTTGAAGTTCATGAGGTAGCGCACCTCGTCGGGCGGGCGGCGCCAGTTCTCGGTGGAGAACGCGTAGAGGGTGATCCACTTGACGCCGATCTCGAGGGCACCGTTCACCACATCGAGCAGGGCGGTCTCCCCCGCCCCGTGCCCCTCGGTCCGGGGCAGTCCCCGCGCGTTGGCCCAGCGGCCGTTGCCGTCCATGACGCAGGCGACGTGGACGGGCACGCGGGAGAGGTCCAGTTCGGGTGGAACCGGATCAGGCGTGGCCTGGCCGGTGCCCTCTTTCGGGTCCTGAGCCTGCTCGCCTCCCCGGTCACCCCCCGGGTTGCGGACGGCGGAGGTCACGGGATGAACCTACCGCGGCCTGCACCTCCGGATTCTCAGCACGGACCCACACATCCGTGTTGCACTATTGAGTACCCGGACCAGGCGGTGCGGGTGGACGATTCGAGGAGGAGCCATGCCAGAGGCAGGACCTGCACCACGCCCCGACACGAGCGACATGTACGCCGTGCACGGCGTTTTCCGCGACACGCTGGGCGCAGCCCCCACCCTGGTCGGGGGCATCGCACCCGGCGACGCCGAGCGGGTGGCGCTGATCGCCAACTATTACGAGAACGTCCTGTCCTTCCTGGAGGCGCACCACGACGGCGAGGAACACCTGGTCTTCCCGCTGCTGCGCCAACGCGACGCGGGCGCCGCCGAGCTGATGGACGAAATGACCGAGCAGCACCACGAGGCGGTGGCGCTGCTGCTCGAGGCCAAGGACGCGCTGGCCGCGTGGCCCGGTGGTGACGCCGCGGCACAACAGGTGGCCCAGGAGCGGCTGGACGCCTTGGGCAGCCACCTCTGCGAGCACCTCGACGAGGAGGAGGCCAAGGTGCTTCCCCTGGCGGCGGACTACCTCTCCATGGAGGAATGGGGTGCCCTGCCGGGCCACGGTATGGCCAACTTCCACGGCGACAAGATCTGGCTGATCCTCGGTCTCATCCGCGAACGGATGACCGACGCCCAGCGCGCCGCGATGATGGCCCACATGCCGCCGCCCGCTCTCGAAATGTGGACGGGATTCGGCGAGCAGGCATTCAAGGACTACTCGTCGGTGGTCGAGGTGGCGGTGGTCAACCACGCCTGAGGGTCGGCGGGGCTGCTCGAGATGCAGCCCCGCATCGGTCGCACAGCGCCGCGTCACGGGGGGCCGGGTGGTTCAGGTCCGAAGCGGGCCCGGCGGTCTCGTTTCGCAACCCCCGTTGACGCTCCCGGCGGGCGTCCCTATGCTCTTTCGGGCTCACAATCGTCGGCCACGGCGGAGGCTCGGATGCGCGTCTGGATAACCGTCAGCATCATTGCGCTGATTCCGATGATCCTTCACCTTCCGAGGTTCGTCACTCTTCTGAGGGTCAAGGAAGCTCATCCAGACCGCTTCTCCGGCGCGTTCATGTCGAATCACATCGTCACATTGACCGGATGGGCCAGCGATGTGGGGAAGAGGAGCGAGGTGCACACCTCGGGCCAGATCAGCTCGACGTTGGGCGCCAACATGAATGTCCAGAGCGTGCAGGGATCCGTCAGCTCCACCACGACGATCCTGGACAACTTCTTCCTGACCGCTGCCGATGGAACCGTGCAGCCCTTCCAACTGACCGACTTCGACGCCCAGGTGGGGAACGGTCACGTCGTCTCGGTCGTGTGGACCGTCAGGAAGTTCCGGAAATCAGGCCGTTACATCGTCGTCCGGGATCACACGACGGGGCAGACGTACTTCAGCGCGAAGGCAATCCGAAAGTCGCTGACGTTTCCCTTTCCTTCGATCTACGTCGCAGTTCTGATACTCATGGTCCTCCCGCTTCCGGTCGTTCTCTTCTTTGGGCTCACAGCGTGGGCGCAGGAGGGTCTGTTCAAGCGAAGTGGAGTGAGTCCGCTCGTCGCCTCCCTCGACGCTGGGGCTCGGGAAATGCCGCAAGCGCAGCCTTCGCAGCGATGAGGAGATGCTCCATTCTCTGAGAACGCGCTGCCGGCCTGCACGCCGATACCCGGCGGCCGCGGAGCCTTTGGATCTCACAGGTGGCTGATCGGCCGGTCCGGCTTCCGCCGATGAGATGACGCCATGTGGCGCGGGTGTCATCGCCTCGGGGCATGATCAGTACATGGAGGACAGTTGGGACGAGCCGGATGGCCTCGACGACCTCGACGTCTTCGGGTCGTCGGGCGGAAGCGAGGCGGAGGCCCGCCAGGCCGGCGACGACAGCGTCAGCGGGCTGGACAAGATCACGGCCCAGATGTCGGGTGGCGAGCACCGGCCCGAACAACAGGAGATGTGCCGGGCGGTTGCCGAGGCGATCGTGACGCGAACCCACCTGGTGGTCCAGGCCGGCACCGGGACCGGCAAGTCCCTCGCCTACCTCGTCCCGGCCGCGCTCGAGTGGCAAGAAGGTGGTCGTGGCCACGGCGACGAAGGCACTGCAGGACCAGTTGGCCGAGAAGGACCTGCCCCAGGTCGAGGCCGGTCTCGGCCTGCCGGCGCCGCTGGACTTCGCCGTGCTCAAGGGACGCAGCAACTACGTCTGCCGCCAGCGGGTGGCCGAAGTGGGCTCGGGTGGGATTCAGGCCGAGCTCGGTGACCAGGGCGGCCGGGCCGACGAGCCGGCACCGGTCGAGGAGATCGAGGGGGAAGAGGGCGACACCGCCGCCCCCGCAGGCATCGTCGAGGAAGTGCGCCGGCTGGTGGCGTGGTCCCAGACCTCACAGAGCGGTGACCGGGCCGACCTGGGCTTCGAGCCCTCCGACAGGGCCTGGAACATGGTCAGCGTCGGTCCAAGGGAGTGCCCGGGCGCCTTCAACTGCCCGTCCGGCGGGCGCTGCTTCGCCGAGGCGGCCCGCGAGCGGGCATCGGTGGCCGATGTCGTCGTGGTCAACACCCACCTGTACGGGGCGCACCTGGCCAGCGGCGGTGTGGTGCTCCCCGAGCACGACGTGGTCGTCTTCGACGAGGCGCACGAGCTCGAAGAGGTCATGACATCGAGCCTCGGGGTGGAGGTCACCCCGGGGCGGTTCCGTTCGCTCGTCACCTCCGCCCGCGCTCTTGTCGAGGCCCGTGATGCCGATCTGCTCGACTCCCTGGCGTCGGTCGGCGATCAGCTCGGCGCGCTCCTGGGCGATCGGGTCGGGACGCGCGTCCTGCACGATGAGGCCCGGCCGCCGGTGGACGACCGCGAGCTCGCCGAGCTCCTGATCCGCGGCGCGGAGGTGAGCAGGCGAGTCACCGACGCGCTGCGGCGCACCGGGGCGCAGCGTTCCTTCCTTCCCGACGACGGTGGGTCCGAGCCCGACCCCGACCGCGCCAGCCGCAAGACCCGCACCCTGCAGGCCGCCGTGCACCTGGCCGAGGATCTGCACCGGTTCGAGACGCGGGGCGACGGCGAGGTCGCCTGGGTCGACGGCACCCGGCGCAACGTCCGTCTCCGCCTCTCCCCCATTGACGTCGGTCCCGTGCTCTCGACGATGCTCTGGGGTGAGGTCACGTCGGTGCTGACGAGTGCGACCATCCCGCCCCGGATCGTCGAGAGGGTCGGGCTCCAGGCCTTCCCGACCGAGGAGCTCAATGTGGGGAGCCCGTTCGACTACCGCTCCCACGCGCTGCTCTACGTTGCCCGGCATCTGCCCGACCGGCGGGCCGCGGGCGCCGAGGAGGCGCTTCACGAGGAGCTCGCTCAACTCCTGGAGGCGGCGGGCGGCCGCACCCTGGCGCTGTTCACGAGCAAGCGGGCCACCGAAGCGGCGGCGGCGGCCCTGGGCCCCGGGCTCCCCTACGCGCTGCTGCTGCAGGGCGATCTCCCGAAGAGCCTGCTGCTCGAAAAGTTCGCCACCGACGAGACCTCCTGCCTCTTCGCCACCATGGGCTTCTGGCAGGGCGTGGACATTCCCGGCCGGGCTCTGTCGCTCGTCACGATCGACAAGCTCCCCTTCCCCCGCCCCGACGACCCGCTGCTGCAGGCTCGTCGGGACCGGGCCGGCGGTGGTGCCTTCTCGCTGGTCGACCTGCCGCGGGCAGCCACGCTGCTCGCCCAGGGCTCGGGTCGGCTCATACGCAACGCGGACGACCGCGGCGTGGTCGCCGTGCTCGACCCGCGGCTGGCGACGGCGTCCTACCGCGGTGTGCTGCTGGCGGCGTTGCCCCCCATGCGACGCTCAGTGGATATCCATGAGGTGGAGTCCTTCCTGCGGCGGGCGCTGGAGGACGAGCCTTCGTAGGTCCGGCGCCGGCGCCGGCGCCGGCGGCGTCCCGCGTTCGGCTACTCGGCAAAGTCCGAGACGAGCACGCCTTCTTCGTTGCGGGTCCTCTCGGTGGCCACCCGCATGGCCCGGCGGCCGGCCACGCGGAGCTGGCTTCCGTTGAGTCGGCGGGCGATGTCATGGGATGACGCTGCGTCGTCGGACGATCGCCATCGTCGAAACTCCAAAGGCGTGCTTAGAGGGTGCGAAGCCCGTCGGCCCCGCGCTGCGCTGCGAAGGTCAGTAGCCGAGGCGGTTGAGCATCTCGTCCCGGTTCTGCCAGTGGCGCTCCACCTTCACGTGCAGGTCGAGGTAGGTGCCCTCGGGCAATTCCTCACGCACGGCGATCCCGACGGCCTTGAGAACCTCGCCCCCCTTGCCGATGACGATGGCCTTCTGGGAGTCCCGCTCGACGATGACTTCGACGCGGATGTGTGGCCACTCCCATTCGGTCACCCGGCAGGTGATGGCGTGCGGGAGCTCGTCCCGGGTCTTGGCCAGCAGCTGCTCGCGCACGAGCTCGGCCACCCACAGCGCCTCGGGCGTGTCGGTGACCACGTCGTCCGGGAAGAACGGCGGGCCCTCGGGCAGACGGGCGATCAGGTAGGCCGTCAGGCCGTCAACGCCCTGCCTCGTGCGGGCCGAGACGGGGAAGTACTCGACGTCGGCCAGCTCGTCGGGCGCGGTGAGCGCATCGACCGCCGCCTTGGCTTGAATGAGGCGCTCCATCACCTGGGCGTTGTTGGCCTTGTCGGCCTTGTTCACCACGACGATCAGGCCGGGTGGGACGTCGACCCCGCCGTCGGAATCGTCGTCATCGGGGTCATCGGGGTCGTCGGGGTCGGTGTCGGTGTCGTCGGCCTTGCGGGACCGGGCCGCTGCGGCGGTGACGCGCTGCACCTGGCGCACCGAGCGCTCCAGCACGGTCCGGTCCCCCGGGCCGATGGCCGCCGTCCCGTCGACGATCACCATGATCACGTCGACGTCGTTCAGCGCGTCGGTTGCCGTCTCGTTCAGCCGCGAGCCGAGCGTGCTGCGGGGACGGTGGATGCCCGGGGTGTCGACGAAGACAACCTGGGCATCGGCGGCCGGATCGTGCAGGACGCCGAGGATGCGATGCCGCGTCGTGTTCGGCCGTGAAGAGGTGATCGCCACCTTGGTTCCGACCATGGCGTTCACGAGAGTGGACTTGCCGACGTTGGGGCGGCCGACGACGGCGACGAAGCCTGAGCGCACGTCAGCTCCCGTTGTGCGACACGTTGCCTGCGGTGGCGTTCCCGTCCTCACCGTCGGCCTCGCCCGCTGCGCCGGTCGCCTCGATCCGGACGCGCCCGATGCGCCGGCCCCGGACATCCACTGCCGTGAGACGGAACCCGTCCACCTCCACCGAGTCGCCGGGATCGGGCACCCGCCCGGCCAGGTCCAACATGAGCCCGCCCACGGTGTCCCACGGGCCTTGCGGCAATTCGGCGTCGAGAAGCTCGTCGGCGTCGTCCATCGAGTAGGCCGCGCTCACCAGGAGCGAGCCGTCCTCGAGGCGCTCCACCGTCGGCTCCTCCACGTCGAACTCGTCGACGATGTCGCCCACCAGTTCCTCGAGGAGGTCTTCCAGCGTGACGAGACCGGCCGTGCCGCCGTACTCGTCGACGACGATCGCCATGTGGAACTTCTCTTCCTGCATCTCGCGCAGGAGGTCCGAGACTTCCTTGGACTCGGGGATGAACTTGGCGGTCCGCATGCTCTCACGCACCGGCTGCTCGGCCTTGCCCACCCGCTCGGCGCGGACCAGGTCCTTCGTGTACGCGATGCCGATGATGTCGTCGATACCGTCCGCCTCCACGGGGATGCGGCTGTACCCCGCTCCCAGCGCCGCCTCCAGCGCGTCGCGGACCGTGACGTCACAACCGACCGTCACCATGTCGGGGCGGGGAGTCATCACCTCACGGGTCACCGTGTCGCCGAAATCGATGATGGAGTGGATGAAGGTCCGCTCGTCGTTCTCGATCACGTTCTCCTCGTGCGCCACGTCGGCCATGGCCTTGAGTTCGGAGTCGGTGATGTACGAGCGCGGCAGCCCCTTCTCGTCGTCGCCGGCACCGATGATCAGGTTGGCCAGGCCGATCAGCACGGTGGAAAGCCAGCGGATGGGCGGGAAGCGGGTCAGGGTGGTGACGAGGGGGGCACTGAGCAGGGCAGCCCGGTCGGGATTCTGCACCGCCCAGTTCTTCGGAACAGCCTCGAAGAAGACGAAGATCACCACGATTTCGAACACGATGCCGAACAGCACGCCGAGACCGCCGAAGAGGTGCTCGGCCACAATGCCGACCAGGGTGGCGGAAACCAGCTGGCAGATCAGCACCAGCAGGAGAATCGGATTGAGGAAGTTGGCCGGGTTCTCGACCAACCGGGCCAGCTGGCGGGCACCGCGCTTCTTCTCGTCGACCAGCGACTTGGCCTTGATGCGGTTCATCCGCACGAGACTGGTCTCGGCCATGGCCAGGACGCCCGAGGCGGCGAGCAGCAACGCGATGACGACGAGGAGGATTGCGTCCTCGGCGTGGAATCCCGATGCCCCGAGTAGGACGAACACGCTCAGGCCCGGCGACTCAGGCGGTGAAAGCGCGTAAGCAGCTCCTGCTCGATCGCCTCCATCCGTTCGGCCTCTGCCTCGTTCTCGTGGTCCATGCCCAAAAGATGCAACAGCCCGTGGACGACCAAGAGCGCCAGCTCGTCCTCGAACGGCACCTCGTGCTCGACCGCGTTGCGTCCCGCCACCGCGGGGCAGATCACCACGTCGCCCAGCAACATGAGGGCACCCTGCTCAGGAGACGATCCCGGGCCGCTGCCCCCGAGGTCCGGCGAGCGGCCGGTGGGCCCCGGATCGTCCTCGATGGGGAAGGACAGCACGTCGGTCGGGCCGGTCTTCCCCAGGAACTGCTCGTTCAGAGCGGCGATGGAGTCCTCGTCCACGAAGAGGAGCGAGACCTCGGTCTCGCCCTTCATGCCGCGCGCGACGAGGACCTTGCGGGCCAGGTCCGCCCAGAGCGCAACATCGATCGGATGATCCTGCTGCTCGTCGGCGGCAAAGACGTCGATCGTCACTGACTGGAACCCGCCCGCCCCTCCGCCACCTCGTAGGCATCAACGATGTCGGCCACGATTTTGTGGCGGACGACGTCCCGACGGGTCAGGTGGACGAACGTGATGTCGTCGATTCCGCCGAGCACGGGCTCCAGGCCGATCAGTCCCGAACGGCCCCCGGGCACGTCGATCTGCGTCACGTCGCCTGTCACCACGCACTTGGAGCCGAACCCGATCCGGGTCAAGAACATCTTCATCTGCTCGGGGGTCGTGTTCTGCGCCTCGTCCAGAATGATGAACGAACCGTTGAGCGTGCGCCCCCGCATGAAGGCAAGTGGTGCCACCTCGATGGTCCCGCGGTCGAGCAGCCGCTGTGCGCCCTCGGGCTCGAGCAGGTCGTAGAGCGCGTCGTAGAGCGGCCGGAGGTACGGGTCCACCTTGGCCATCAGATCGCCGGGCAAGAAGCCGAGCCGCTCGCCGGCCTCGACGGCGGGCCGGGTCAAGATGATGCGCGTCACCTGGCGGGACTGCAGTGCGTGCACCGCCTGGGCCACCGCCAGATACGACTTGCCCGTTCCCGCCGGCCCGATACCGAACGTGATGATGCTCTGCGAGATGGCGTCGACATAGCGCTTCTGCCCCGCGGTGTTGGGCCGCACCGTCTTGCCGCCGGCGGCCCGCACCACCTCGGAACGCAGGACATCGCTCGGGCGGATGTCCTCGCGCACCATGTCGATGGCGCGAGCGACGGTCGAGAGGTCGAGACTCCGACCGGCCTGCACCATCAGGATGAGCTCCTCGAACAACTGCACCACGAGCTCGGCATGAGGGCCCTCGATGGAGATGCGATCGCCCTGGACCACGATCTGGTCGTCCGGGAAGGCCTGCTCAACCTGTCGAAGGTGCTCGTCGCGTGTGCCGAGCAGCCCGGCCATGAGGTGGTTGCCGGGGACGAAGCATTCGCCGCGCAGGGCCGTGGTCATGGTGCTGCGGTCACTCGATACCAAGGTGTCCTTTCAGTGGTTCGCCTCCCAGAACGTGGAGGTGGAGATGCGGGATCGACATCAGCGCATCGGGCCCGATATTGAAGACGAGGCGGTAGCCCCGATCCGGTGCGGCCACTCCGGCCGCGTCGGCCACGGCCCGGGCGGTCAGCAGCATCTCGGCCAGGACGGGCCCGTCCTCGGGGGTGACCGTCGAGGCGTCGACGATGTGGTGACGGGGCACGACGAGCACGTGGAGCGGAGCGGCCGGGGTGATGTCCTTGAAGGCCACCGTGTTCGGGGTCTCGTAGACGGTCTCGGAGGGCACCTCGCCCGCCACGATCTTGCAGAACAGGCAGTCGGAGGCGTCGGTCATGCCCGGGGGTCGCCCTGCCTCTGCGCCAGCCTGATCACCGCTCCGAACTTACCGGTCCCCGGGTCCTGGCCGTGACCATGGGGGCCCGTCATTCCGGCGTCCCTTCCGCGGCCGCCACCACGGTTCCCGTCCGCAGCGAGGCCAGGAGGGCCCCGGCGGTGACGGCCGCCGTCTCGGCACGCAGCACGCTCAACCCGAACCCCACCGTAGGCAGGCCCGACGCCAGCTCCTCCGTGCTCCAGCCGCCCTCGGGCCCGACGGCCACGACGCGCTGGGCCAGCGTGGGCCGGTTCCCGCTCAGCTGGGCCAGGACGACCTCGCCGGGCCCACCCAACGAGGGGAGGTCGGCGAAGGCCACGGTGTCGGCGATCTCGGGGAGCCAGACCCGGCGGCACTGGGCGGAGGCTTCGCGCGCCACGCGGCGGAGTTTCTCGACGCTGGCCTGCCCGCGGGCGCCGGTCCAGCGGACGACGCTGCGCTCGCTCCGCAGCGGCACGATCCGGTCGATGCCGAGCTCGGTCAGCTTCTGGACCACCCATTCGGGGCGTTCCCCCTTGACCGGCGCGAAGGCAACGGTCAGCGCGGGCTCGACGCGCGCCTCTGACTGCACCGAGCCGTCGCCGCCGATACCGCTGCCAGCCGACATCGGCTCGAGGGTCGCCGCGCCGCGCCACAGTGCGCGCGCCCAGAGGCCGCGCCCGTCAGCGGCGATGACCTCTTCACCTTCGCGCAACCGCAGCACCCGGCCCAGGTGGTGGACGTCGTCGTCCGAGAGCAACGGCCGGCCGGGGTCGTCGACGAAGACCTGACTGGCCGCCGCGGCCCGCACGGCAACAGCGGCGGCGGTGATACCGGCGCTCGTCACCATTGCTGGCCACCCGCGCCCGCCCGAGCGCTCGCCAAAGCCGTAGCCAAAGGCCTAGCCAAAAGCAGAGCGCAGGCGGGAGAACACACCCTCGCCGCCCCCTGAACCGGGAGCGGAAACCTGCTCGCCGCGGGCGGCGGCGAATTGCCGGAGCAGCTCGTCCTGCTCCGGAGTGAGGTCGGTCGGTGTGGCCACCAGCACGTGGACGTAGAAGTCACCGCGCCCGCGGCCCCGCAGATGGGGCACGCCGAGGCCGCGGATCCGCTCGATGTGCCCGTGCTGGGTGCCCGGCCCGATCGTCATGTGCTGGGAACCGTCCAGCGTTTCGACGTCGGCCTCGGTGCCGAGCGCTGCCTGGGCAACGCTGATCGTCAGTGTGGTGTGCAGGTTGTCGGCCTGGCGTTCGAAGCGCGCATCGGGACTGATCTCGAGGTGGACGAACAGCGAGCCGTTCGGGCCACCGCGCTGACCCGCGGCGCCGCGCCCGGCGAGGCGCAGGGTCGACCCTTCCTCCACGCCGGCGGGCACCTCGACGGTCAAGGTGCTCTCCTCCATACGGCGCCCCTCGCCGCGGCAATCGGCGCACGGGTTGGGGATCATCTCGCCGGTCCCGCCGCAGCGGGAGCAGGCGACGCTGGTCACCACCTGCCCGAGCAGGGATTGGCGCACCCGGCGGAGCTCCCCGCTGCCCTGGCAGTCGATGCAGGTGACGGGCTCGGTGCCTTCTGCCGTACCCCTGCCGTCACATGTCGTGCAGGTGGCGGGGAGCCGGATGGTGATCTCCTTGCGGCTTCCGAAGACGGCCTCGGCGAACTCGAGCTCGACACGCACCTCGGCGTCGGCGCCCACCTGGGGGCCGCGCCGGCGAGTGCCGGTCGCTCCCATCTGGCCGAAGAACGCCTCGAAGATGTCGCCCAGACCTCCCTCGAAGCCGAAGCCCCCACCGCCTCCGGGCTGGGCGCCAAAGACACCCTCGGGCCCGAAGCGGTCGTAACGGCCCCGCCGCTCGGGGTCGCGCAGGACCTCGTAGGCAACGGTGACCTGCTTGAAACGGGCCTCGGCCTCGGGGTCACCCTGGTTGGTGTCGGGGTGGAGCTCGCGGGCCCGGGCGCGATAGGCACGCTTGATCTCGTCGTCGCTGGCCTCGGGGCCGACCCCGAGCAGCGCGTAGAGGTCGCCCATCCCGTCAGTGACGGCCATCGTGCCCCCCGCTGATCCGTTGCCCGAGGCGCTCACCCACGACGTGGGCCGCGGCCATGGCGCGGGCGTAGTCCATGCGCGTCGGACCCAGCAGCCCCACCGCGCCGAGGTCCTGCCCGTCCATGGAGACCGGCGCCACGACGACGGCACACGATGACAGCGGCTCGAAGCCGTGCTCGGTGCCGATGGCCACCGAGAGCCCGCTGTCGAGGACGTCGCGCAACAAGGTCACCACGACCAGCTGCTGTTCGAGGATGGCCAGGACCGAACGCACGGTCTCGACGGCGTCGAAGGACTCGGCGAGGCGGGCCGGACCACCGACGAAAACCTGGTCAGCATCCATGGAGCCCCCGAGGGAATCGAAGGCCATGTGGGTGGCGGCGACGAGCTGGTCGACTTCGGTGGATCCACTCGCCGGGACGGCCCAGGACTGGGCCAAGGTGCGCCCGACCAGGGAGGAGGCGAGCAGCGTGCTGGCGCGGGCGAGCGCGTCCTCGGAGGTCTCGCCCTGCAGTTCGATGGTCCGCTTCTCCACGGCGCCGTCGGACAGCACCACGACCAACAGCGCATGCAACGGCGAGAGGCCGACGAGCTGGACCGACCGGATGGAGGCGGTGTCGTGGGAGGGACCGACGACGACGGCGGCATAGGACGTCAGCTCGGAGAGCAGGCCCGACGCCCGCTCGAGGACCGTCTCCATTTCGCCGTGGACCTGCTCGAAGAACTGCGAGACCTGCTTGCGTTGGACCGGACCGAGGACGCCGGGCCCGGTCAGGTGGTCGACGAAGAACCGATAGCCCTTGTCGGTGGGGATGCGGCCAGCGCTGGTGTGGGGCTGGACCAGGTAGCCCTCTCGCTCGAGTGCCACCATTTCCGAGCGGACCGTGGCCGAGGACACCTGGACCCCCGGGGAACTGGCGACATGGGAGGAGCCGACGGGCTCGGCGGTCCCGATGTACTCGGTCACCACGGCCTCGAGGATGGCCGCCCGGCGGGCATTGAGGGCGCGCTCGTCCTCGGAGGCGTCGGGCAGCGGGGTGGAGTCAGTGGGCGGGGTCATCGGGTGCCTGGCACTCAAGTCTACCGAGTGCCAGGGCCGTACCCGTGGCCGGCAGCGTCACTTCCGGGCGCCGGGCGCCCGTGACCGCCCGGACTCAGTCGTCACCCAGGCGCAACGCGGAGACGAAGGCCTCCTGGGGCACCTCCACCCGGCCGATGTTCTTCATCTTCTTCTTGCCCTCCTTCTGCTTCTCGAGGAGTTTGCGCTTGCGGGTGATGTCACCGCCGTAGCACTTGGCCAGCACGTCCTTGCGCTTGGCCTTGACCGTCTCGCGGGCCACGATGCGCCCACCGATGGCCGCCTGGATCGGGACGTCGAACATCTGGCGCGGAATGAGCTCGCGCAGCTTCTCGGCCATCTTGCGCCCGTAGGTATCGGCCGTGGCCCTGTGCACGATGGTCGAGAAGGCGTCGACCGGCGCATGGTTGATGAGGATGTCCACCCGCACCAGGTTGCCGGTGGCGTAGTCCTCGGGTTCGTAGTCCAAGCTGGCGTAGCCCTTGGTCCGGCTCTTCAGCTGGTCGAAGAAGTCGATCACCACCTCGGCCAAGGGAAGCGTGTAGACGAGCTCGACCCGCTCCGGCGAGAGGTACTCCATGCGGGTCATCTCCCCCCGCCGGCTCTGGCAGAGCTCCATGACGGTGCCCGTGTACTCGGTGGGCGTGATGATGGTGGCCGAGAGCATGGGCTCGTCGATGTGGTCGATGCGGCTGGCGTCGGGCAGCTCCGTCGGGTTGTCGACGTCGAGTTCCGTCCCGTCGGTGAGGAAGGCCCGGTACTCCACGCTCGGGGCGGTGGCGATCAGGGAGAGGTTGAACTCCCGCTCCAGCCGCTCGCGCACGATCTCCATGTGCAACAGGCCCAGGAAGCCGCAGCGGAAGCCGATCCCTAGGGCGTGGGACGACTCGGGCTCGAAGGTGAAGCTGGCGTCGTTGAGCTTGAGCCGGTCCAGGGCGTCACGCAGGTCCGGCAGCTCGTCGCCGTCGATCGGGTACAGGCCGCAGAACACCATGGGCTTGGGATCGCGGTAACCCGCGAGCGCCTCGGTGGCACCGTGTTGCGCGGTGGTGACGGTCTCACCGGAGCGGGCCTCGCCGACGTCCTTGATCCCGGCGATGAGGTAGCCGACCTCCCCTGGCCCCAGGCCCTCGACCGGGACGGCGACGGGCGTGCGCACACCCACCTCTTCGATGTCGTGCACGGCGTTGGCCTGCATGAAGCGCAGGCGGGCACCGCTGTGGAGCGAGCCGTCGACGATCCGTATGGAGCTGACGACGCCCCGGTACTGGTCGTAGGAGGAGTCGAAGATCAGGGCCCGCAACGGGGCTGCAGGGTCGCCCTCGGGCGGGGGGATGCGGTCAATGATGGCGTCGAGCAGTTCGCGCACCCCCTCCCCCGTCTTGGCCGAGATGTGCAGGATGGACTCGGCCGGCAGGCCAAGCACGTGCTCGATCTCGAGCGCGCACCGATCCGGGTCGGCGGCCGGCAGGTCGATCTTGTTGAGGACGGGAACGATCTCGAGATCGTTCTCTATGGCCTGGTAACAGTTGGCCAGCGTCTGGGCCTGAATGCCCTGGGAGGCATCGACCAGGAGCACGGCCCCCTCACAGGCCGCCAGGGAGCGGGAGACCTCGTAGCCGAAATCGACGTGGCCGGGCGTGTCGATCAAGTGGAGGATGTGGCCGGCGTGCACCACCCTGACGTTCTGGGCCTTGATGGTGATCCCCCGCTCCCGCTCAATGTCCATGGAGTCGAGGTACTGCTCGCGCATGAGGCGCGGGTCGACGGCCCCGGTCATTTCGAGAATGCGGTCGGACAGGGTCGACTTGCCGTGGTCGACATGGCTGATGATGGAGAAGTTGCGAATCTGCTCGATCGCAACAGGCCCGGTTGCGGTGAGGGGGGGCGGCACGGTCCGTCGATCGTACCGGTCCGGGTCGGCGCCACCGGTCGCCTGGCCAGGGAACTTGGCCCAGCCCGTCCGCGTGCCGCTGGCCGAAATGGGCTCGCCACCTGCTACAGTTGTCGCTCGCACCGGTGGGGCCTCGGCCCGCCGCCGCCCCCTTTCGGAGAAGACTGAGGATCGACACGTGGCCAACATCAAGAGCCAGATCAAGCGGAACCGCCAGAACGAGAAGCACCGACTGCGCAACAAGTCGGTGCGGGCCGAGCTCCGCACGCGCACGAAGACTGCTGTGACGGCCGCCGAGAGCGGTGCCGAGGACAGCGTCGAGGCGCTGCGCCTGGCCGTGAAGCGGATCGACAAGGCCGCCGCCAAGGGTGTCATCCACAAGAACACGGCAGCGAACCACAAGTCACGCCTGGTGCGGCGGGTCGCAGCCATTGAGGCGTCAGCCGCCGAGTAGCGGCAGACGCTCGCGCTCCGTTTCCTGCTCGGCCCCAGCTGAGAGGACTCGAGCCGTCGGTTTCCTCATCGCACGATCCGCTGACCCTGCTCGTCCATCCATGCTGAGGAGCACAGAACCGCCTCGGTCGATTGCGACGCGAGCGGTGCCGGGGCGGGTCGGACGTCCGACGTCCGACGTTCATGAGGCCCGGGTTCGAGTCCCCGCGCGCAACCACGACTTCGGGTTCTGCTTTCTGATCGAAAGCGCGGCGGTCACGTCCACAGTCCGCGCTCTGTGTCATCAGGATTGTCATCCACTCTGAACGGCAAACGACCCGGACGAACTGCGACGTTCTCAGGGTGCTTTTCAGTGGTGGAGTCGTACGAGGTCGTCGGGCAGCGGGAGATGATCCGCAACGTCGTATGAGGACTCGGCCCCCATCGGGTCTGTAGCAAACGCAGGGAACTCGGTAGCAAAATCAACAAATTGCGGCCCCGTCGGCGCGGATTCACGGACGCATCACTCAGTGGTCACGCAACTTCACCAGAAGATCATGCTGCGTTCGACCAAGCGCATTGTCCTTTTCTCAGGAGATTCTTAATGTTCATTGAAGCTCAGCACTGACTCGGAAGGCGTGGGGACTGAGCGGTCGTAGAACACTCGAATGACCGGAAACGGAACCCGGTCGAGCACACCTGATCACGTTCTCAAACGAGCACGTGCCTACTGGAACATTGCGAGAAGAGGCCAAACGAATGAGCACTGCCAGGCGGTCAATGCGGCGTCGACGCGTCGTCACCATCATGGCTTCGATGGCGACCGTGGCCGGTTCGCTTTCCCTGTTGGCCGGGTCGGGGATCGCGTCCGCTTCGGGAGCGCTGACGTCGGGCAATCTGCTCGTCTCGACCAGCGTCTGGTCCCAGGACGTGCCGATCACCGCCGGGACGACCCAGCTGCCGCCGAACTGCGGCACCTTGGCCGACGACCCGTGCGCCACCGCTGTCGCTCCCGGAACGTACCCGTTGGTCTTCAACAACGATGGTCCCGACCCCAGTTTCGGCGTTACCCAGCCGATCGTGCTCGACGAGATCAACCCGGCCAATGACAGCCAGATCGGCTCGCTCACGGTGCCCAACAGCACCCAGACCGGGATCACCCCGAGCTCCGACCAGTTGGTGACCAGCTTCTCGTCCAAGTCGGAGATCGCCCTCAACCAGTCGACCGACGGTCAAGACGTCACGTTCATGGGGTACGTCGCCCCGGTCGGCACGATCGACGCCTCGAACTCGAACACTCCCGGAGCCGTCGACCCGACAAACTCCGCGGGCACGACCCCGTACTACAGGGCCGTCGCTCAACTGGACGGCAACAGCAACTTCCAGTTCACCGAGACCAATGCGTACAGCGGCAACAACGGGCGAGCCGCGATTCTGGACCCGGCGACCGACTCGATCTACTCGGTCGGCAACGCCGGCAATGGATCCAATCCTGAGCCTCAGGGCGTCGTCACCGGGGCCGGGTCCCAGATCCTGACCCCGTCGACCGGGTCAGAATCGGCGCAGACGCCCGGTGCACCGACGCCCCTCGCAAACTTCAACGTGACGCAGCTCGGAGACACCGCCGACAAATCGGCCAAAGACAACAACTACCGGGGTCTCACGGTCAGTAACAACGTGATCTACTTCACCAAGGGCAGCGGGAGCAACGGGGTCGACACCGTGTACTACCTCGACACGGCGGGGGGCACGTGCCCGTCGGGAACGGGTGTGCCCTCGTCGTCAGCCACCCTGCCCAGCGCGTCAACCTTCACGTCGCCGGCCTATTCGACGAGCAACACCCCTCTGGGCCTCAAGACCTCAAATCCCGGCCTCGCGCCCACCAACGCCTGCATCCTGAAGGGATTCCCGACCGCGATCGCCAAGAACGCCAACGATTCGAACGACTACCCATTCGGCGTCTGGTTCGCCAACCCCACCACCTTGTACGTGGCCGACGAAGGCGCCGGCGACAGCACCTACTCACCCGCAACCAACTCCTACACGGCCGCCGCTGCGTCGACGACGGCCGGGCTGCAGAAGTGGACGTTGAACACTACGACGAACACCTGGAGCCTCGACTACACCCTCCAAAGCGGTCTCAACCTGGGCGCGCCCTACTCGGTCGCGAACTCAGGTGGCAACGCCTACCCGACCGGCTTGAACAACACCGACGGAGGCACTGGCCTGCCTTGGTCGCCGGCCACCGATGGCCTGCGCAACCTCGTCGGACAAGTCAACAGCAATGGCACGGTGAACATCTGGGCCACGACCTCAACGGTCAGCGGAAATGGCGACCAAGGCGCCGATCCCAACCAGCTGGTGTCGATCACCGACGACCTTGCCAGCACGTCGCTTCCGAACAACGAGAGCTTCTCGACCGTGATGCCCGCCACCTACGGCCAGGTGATTCGTGGCGTGTCCTTCACCCCACAGACCGTGCCGCCCGTGGTGACTCCTGAGGTTCCCTACGCCCTCCTGCTTCCCCTGGCAGGGCTCGCTGCCGCCACCGGCAGCGTGGTCTTCGTCGAGCGCCGTCGCCGCCGTCGCCCCGGCACCGTGGAAGCGGTGTAAGGCGGCACGCGGGATGGCGGGCGCCCTCGGGCTTCGCCCACCTCCGCACCCGATGTTTCGATTGGACTCGACGCGCTGGGCTCCTCAGGAGCTCAGCGCGTCGAGCTTCCCAGGGGCCGCGGCGGGTATGGCCACCGCTGCGACTGTTGAGTGGACGAGGCTCTCAAGAGAAGTTCGCATCGCATGCGGCGCGCACTCGACGGACGGCGCCTGGACGTGGATCCATGATGCTGCCCGTTGACGATGGCTCTCTCTGCACCCTTGGCCCCACGAGACGCAGTCCCCGATTTTCAGCGCCGTGCTGCGGCGCGCCGCGGATGAATCTCGAGTGAGCCGGACCGGGGTGTACACCTGACGTCCCGAGGCGCAGAGTGAACGGATGAACACGATCCCAACGCCCGCAGTCGTCCCCATCCTCGTCTACGAGGACATCGAAGCCGCCCACGACTTTCTCGTCGGCACCTTCGGCCTTGCCTCGGGCGGGCTGCACCGCCTCGATGACGGCACCGTCGTGCACGGCGAGGTGCGCAACGGCGACGCGCCGATCTGGCTGCACCGGGTGACGGCCGAGAGCGAGATGGACTCCCCACGAGAGGCCTCCATGTCACACGGCGGCCTCTCCGTCCGCATTCCCGACGTCGACGCGCACTACGCCCGGGTCAAGGCGGCAGGCGCACGGGTGGAGCGCGAACCCACCGACCAGCCCTATGGCCTGCGCGAGTACGGCGTGCGGGACCTCGAGAACCACCGATGGTGGTTCGCTTCGCCGCTGACGTGACCGCTAGCTCAGCTAGCGGCGGGCGCCGGCCCGGGGTCGCGAGGCGCGGACAGGGCGGGTCTGGCGCGCCAGGCGAGCCACCAGGATCTCGATCACGACCTCGGCGTCCATGCCACTGGCCCCCCGCACGTCCAGATCGGCTGCCGCGATCAGGTTGATCGCCTCGGCCACCCTCGTGCTCCCGAGCCGCCGGGATTGCTGCAGCGCCTTCTTGGCCACGAAGGGCGCGGTGCCGAGGATGGCGGCCGCATCCTGGTCGGTGCTCACGTCATCACCGTCGAGAAGGAGCATGTTGGAGAAGTGGAGGTGCAAGGTGGTGAGCACCTGCACGGGGGCCAGGCCGCCCGCCTCGAGCATGCGGCGCAGCACCGTCAACGCCCTCCCCGGCTCACCCTTGTCGATGGCGTCGGTCAGCTCGTAGCGCGGAACGTTGCCCGCCTCACCGAGATACGGCACCAGGTCGTCGGCGGTCACCCGGGCGCCTTCGCCATAGGCGGCGCTCAGTGCACTGAGCAGGCCCTCGACGCGACCGAGATCCTCGCCCACGTGGCCGGCCAGCAGATCGGCGGCCCGTGGCTCGAGCTTCACCGGCGCCGCGCGGAGATGGTCGTGCAACCAGGCCTTCCGGTCCCCCGCCTTGCTCGTCGTGACATCGATGATCCGGCCTGCCGCGCCGACCGCCTTGACGAGCGGCGCGGGAACCGTCCCGCCGCCGCCGACCAGGATCAGCACGGTCGACGGGAGGGGATCCTGCACGACTTCGACCAACCGCGACGCATCGGCCGTCAACAGCCGCCCCGCCTCACGCACGACGACGACCCTGCGATCGATCAGGAAGGGAGGGGTCAGGCAGGCGTCCACGACGGCACCCACGTTGATGTCGTCGCCCGCTCCGCCGCCGACCTCCTCGACGATGAGCGCATGGTCACCGTCGCCCACCACGTCGTCGATCAGCACGCGGACGGCCTGCGCAACCAACGCGGCGTCGTCACCCTTGACCAGGTATACCGACTGGGACCTCGCCGCGCTCACTCGGCCTCGCTGACCGCCGCCAGCGCGTCTCGGGCCCGGCGGGTGCCCTTGACGTCGTGCACGCGCACAATGCGGCAGCCCCAGGCGATGCCGAGGGCCGCCGCTCCGATGGAAGCCTCACGCCGCTCGGTCAGCTCCAGATCGAGGATCTTGCCGAGGAAGGTCTTGTTGGAAGCCGAGAGCAGCAGCGGGTAGCCCAGCGCGGCCAGTGTCGCGGAGGCGCGCAGCAGGCTCAGCGACTGCTCGGCGGTCTTGCCGAGGTCGAGGCCGGCATCGAGCACGATCCGCTCGGGGGGAATGCCTGCGGCGCGCGCGCCGGCGGCGCGCTCGGTGAGGAAGCGGGCCACATCCGCCACCACGTCGTCGTAGTGCGGGTCGGGATCGGCCACCCGCGGGGCGAGACGGATGTGCGTGATGACGACGGCTGCCTGGTGCGCAGCCGCCGCGGGCGCGTACCCGGGATCGGCCAGACCGCTGATGTCGTTGCCCATGACCGCACCCTCGGCGAAAGAGGAACGTGCGACCGAGGCGCGCCAGGTGTCGACCGAGACGGGCGTATCGAAGCGCGCCACCAGGCCGGCCACGACCGGGACCACGCGATCGAGCTCCTCGGCCTCGGTCACCTCTGGACCCGGTCCCGCCTTGACCCCACCGATATCGAGGATGTCCGCGCCGTCGGCCACCAGCTTCTCGGCCCGCCCGTACAGCTTGTCGAGCTCGAAGGTGGCGCCCTTGTCGTAGAACGAGTCGGGCGTGCGGTTGAGGATCCCCATGACCAGGGCCCGGTGTGTCAGGTCGTAGCGCCGGCCGCCGAGGTCGAGGAAAGGGGCCGGCTCTGCGGTTGGCGTCGTCGTGGTGGCTGTCGTCCCGGTGGCCGGCGCGGCCATCAGTACAGGCGCGCCGTCAACGCCCGCCGGTATTCCTTGGTGCTCGGGTCGTCGGGGCCCAGGGCCTCCAAGAGGTCCACGAACTCCTGGCGGGCGGCATCGTCGTCGCGCACCCTGTCCAGCAACTCGTTCAACTTGGCCTCGATGTCGGAGCGGCCCGTGGCCGACACATCGACCCCCGCCTCCAAAAGGCGGGCCTCGGCGGCCAGGACCCGGCCGTTCTCCGTCTCGGGGAGGCGCTGCAGCAGGGCGAGAGCCTCGACGGGCTCGCCGCGGTCGATCAGGATGCGAGCGAGGCCTTCGGTGGCACCGACGTGGTCCGGCTCGAGCTCGAGGGCCTTCCGCAGAGAGACCTCGTCGCCCGTGGCGGCCAGCGTGTCCGCCTCGCTCGGCGCCGGCGCCAGCCCCTGGACGAAGGCGGTGATCTGCGCCTCGGGGATCGCACCGATGAATTGGTCCACGACCTGGCCCTGGCTGAGGGCGAAGACGGCGGGGATCGACTGCACGTTGAAGGCCCGCGCCACCGCCGGGTTGTCGTCAACGTTGACCTTGGCCAGCTCGACCGCGCCGCCGGTGTCGGCGACGGCCTTCTCGATCATCGGCCCCAGGGTCTTGCAGGGACCGCACCATGGGGCCCAGAGATCCACGATCACCGGCACCGTCGCGCTGCGGTCGAGCACGGCCGCCTGAAATGTCTCGTCTGTGACGTCCATCGGCCAGACGCTAATGGCAGTTCCGCTTCGGAACGACGCCCCACGTCGGTGCAGGTGGAGCCCCCCTGCTGGCCCTGATCTGAGTCGCCGCTGAGGGCCCGGGCGTCCGACCGGGCCACACGGCACCGATTAGCGTCGTTCGCGTGTCGCAGGCGCCAGAAGGCATCCACCAGGCCGAGGTCACCGAGTGGATGGTCACGAACATCCCCGAGATCGACCCGCCGCTGACGTTCACGCTGATCGCCGGCGGACGCTCCAACCTCACGTTCCGCGTGGAGGACACGCAAGCACGGGCCTGGGCCCTGCGCCGCCCCCCCCTGCACCACGTGCTGCCCACCGCGCACGACATGTCCCGCGAGTACCGGCTCATGCACGCACTCGGGCCGGCGGGGATCCCCGTTCCGGTGACCATCGGGCTGTGCACCGACGAGGCGGTCAACGAACGGCCCTTCTACGTGATGGAATTCGTCGAGGGCCACATCCTGCGCAGCGCTCCCGAGGCCGAAGCCGCATTCGACGAGGCGACCCGGCGGGGAGTCGCGGGCCACATGGCCGACACGCTGGCCGCGCTGCACGACATCGACCCCGATGCGGTCGGTCTGGGTGATCTGGGAAGGCACGAGGGGTACATTGAGCGGCAGCTCAAGCGCTGGCGCGGGCAGTACGACCAGATGCAGGTCGAAGGCGTCGACCACGGTGGCCTCGTCGAGCGGGTGAGCGACGAGCTCGCCCTGCGCGTTCCCAAGCAGCAGCGGACCTCCGTCGTGCACGGTGACTACCGGATGGACAACGTGGTGCTGGCCGACGACGGCACCGTCCGGGCGATCCTCGACTGGGAGATCTGCACCCTCGGGGATCCCTTGGCCGACCTCGGGCTGCTCATGGACTACTGGGCCGACCCGGGCGACTCCATGGGCGTGCTCGGGCTGTCGCCAACGACGGCACCGGGCTTCTCTACCAAGGCCCAGATCCTGGAGCGCTACGACGCGGTCTCCGATCTCGACGTCTCCGGGATCGGCTACTACCAGGCCTTCGGGTACTGGAAGCTGGCCTGCATTCTGCAAGGCGTCTACGCCCGCTACCTCGCCGGAGCCGGTGCGGGCGACCAGGGCAGCGTCGACGGGTTCCCGGTGCAGATCGGGCGCCTGTTCGAAATGGCGGCCCAGGCGCTGGAGGCCACGCCATGAGCCCCGAGGGCGGGGCCGGCGGCCTGACCGAGATCTTCGAAGTCCACCAGGAGCCGGACCTGCGGGAGCCGATCCTGGTGGTCGCGCTGGAGGGCTGGGTCGACGCCGGCCTCGGCGCCACGACGGCCATCTCGACGCTGCTCGGGCAGGGTCATACCGAGCCCATCGTGACGTTCAACAGCGAGCACTTCCTCGACCAGCGGGCCCGGCGCCCGGTGGCGCACATCGTCAACGGGATCACGACGGACCTGAGCTGGCCCCGCACGGTCGTGCGGCAGGGTTCGGACGAATCCGGACGCGACATGCTCTTCCTGGTCGGGCCCGAGCCCGACTTCCACTGGCGTGCCTTCACCGATGCCGTGGTGGGTCTGGCCCGCTCCTGGCGCGTCCGGATGGTCGTGGGCCTGGGTGCCTTCCCGGCGCCGGCACCGCACACGCGGCCGGTGAAGCTGGCCGCCACCGCGCCGTCGGAGTCGGCCAATTTGATTGAGCAGGTGGGGATCGTGCAGGGCGAGCTCGAGGTGCCCGCCGGCGTCCAAGCCGCTCTGGAAATGGCCTTCGGTGCGATCGGGACGCCTGTGGTGAGCTTGTGGGCCCGGGTTCCCCACTACGTGGCCGGGATGCCGTTCCCCGAGGCGAGCGCGGCACTGATCGAAGGGCTGGCCGCCGTGGGCTCGCTGTCGCTCGACTCCTCCGCACTCCGGCGGGCGGGCGACAGCTCGCGCCGCCAGGTCGATCAGCTCATCGCCGACAACGCCGAGCACCAGGCCATGGTGCGCAAGCTCGAGGAGAACATCGACGCCTCGGAGGGCAACGCCATGGGGGTCGACGCCGTGCCCTCCGGAGACGAGATCGCCGCCGAGCTCGAGCGCTTCCTGCGGGGCGAGGAACAGTGAGCGGGTCGAGAGTGATGCGAGCGGGTCGGGCGATGCGAGCAGGAGGGAGAAGTCGGGCATGAAGATCGACGACGGGCTCGGGTTCGACCCCAGCGGCATTGCGGCACAGGCGATCAAGGCCGAAGAGAACGGCTATGACGGCGTGTGGTCGGCCGAGACGAATCATGATCCCTTCCTCCCGATCGCTGTCGGTGCAGCCGCCACCGAGAAGCTGGAGTTCGGGACGGGAATCGCCGTCGCCTTCGCCCGCAACCCGATGACGCTGGCCGTCCTGGCCAATGACCTGCAACTCCTGAGCAAGGGCCGGTTCATGCTCGGCATGGGCAGCCAGATCAAGCCGCACATCACCAAACGTTTCTCCATGCCGTGGTCGCACCCGGCGCCCCGGATGCGGGAGCTCATTCTGGCCATCCGTGCGATCTGGAGGACATGGGAGACCGGTGAGCCGCTCGCCTTCCGGGGCGAGTTCTACACGCACACCTTGATGACACCCTTCTTCAACCCAGGGCCGAACCCGTACGGCAACCCCAAGATCCTGCTGGCCGCAGTGGGCGAGCTCATGACCGAGGCGGCGGGCGAGGTCGGCGACGGCTTCCTGGTGCACGGCTTCTCCACCGAGCGCTACCTCCGGGAGGTGAGCCTGCCGGCACTCGAGCGGGGCGCGGCTAAGGCGGGCAAGACGCGCCGCGATCTCACCGTGTCGTATCCGGGCTTCGTCGTGACGGGTCCCGACGACACGAGCATGGCGGCGGCCGCCAAGGGCGTCCGCGAGCAGATCGCCTTCTACGGTTCGACACCGGCGTACCGTCCCGTGCTCGAGCTCCACGGTTGGGGCGACTTGCAGCCGGAACTCAACACGCTGTCCAAACGCGGCGAGTGGGAGAAGATGGGCGAGCTCATCAACGACGACATCCTCAACACCTTCGCTGTCGTGGCACCGCTCGACCAGGTGGCCGCGGAGGTACGCAACCGCTTCGAGAACATCGTCGACCGCTTCAGCTTCTATGCGCCCTACAAGGCGAATCCAGAAATGTGGAAGGGCGTCTTGGCCGGGTTCCACTAGGGCTCGTCTCCGCTCATGGTCCGGGTCACCGGGAGGATCGGGAGAACCGGTTGCCCTACCAGCCCAGTTCTCGCAGTCGCGGGTCGTCGATCCCGAAGTGGTGAGCGATCTCGTGGATGACGACCCCGTAGACCGTGGCCGTGACCTCGTCACGACTGTGGCAGTGCCCACAGATCGTCTTGCGGTAGATCGTGATCTTGTCGGAGTGCAGCAACCATGTGCGAAACCGCGGCGCCGCCAGCGGGTGCCCTTCGTATTGCCCGAACCGATCAGCGCTCACGTGTTCCTCCTCGATCACGATCGCGACGTTGGTCATGGCCTTGCCGAAGGCCGGGGGCAGCGAGTCGACAGCTTCCGAAACTAGCTGCGTGAAGTCGTCGAGCGGGACGTCGAAACCCGTCGTCGGTGCAGTGGGCGAGGCCATGGAGTCGTCGTGGACGAAGACTTCGCCGTCGAGCACCGGTCGCACCTCGCGTTCGATCTTCAGCGAGCTGGCGAGCCACAATGCCTCGTCGCGCACATGGTCCGGGATGGGCGTGTGCGACTCGGCCATCCAACGTGCCAGCGACTCGAGGGCTATTCCGTGCCTCCCCGAGGCAATCAACCCACTGAACCAGTGGCGCTGGGACTCAGAGAGTTCGGAGCTCATGGTGCGCTCGAGTCGGCGCAGCCGCTTCTGCAGCTGTCGGAGGTCGACGCCTTCGAGCTGCGTGGCGGAGTCGCGCGGCGTCGCGTGTCTGAGTTCCTGGTGGACGCGCCGGTAGTGACGTGGCCGGCGGACCGGCCCGGCGGGACGCAGGAAGTGGACGAGGAAGAGGGCCATGGCACCAAGGAGGAGGCCGACCGGTATGTAGATCACCCAGTCATCGGGAAGGGCCTCGGGCGCAGGAGCGATACAGGTCGTTGTTGCCCCACTGCCGGCAGGATCCCTCGAGCAGACGTCGTAGCCCTTGTAGACACGCAGCCATTCTTGTGTCGGGTCAACGACCCGGATCAGTTGGTGCCCGTCGACCAGCTCGGTGGTCTCTTGGGTGCTGTCCTGGTATGCGCGCTGGCCCGCCTGGAAACCCGAGCCGGCGAAGAACGAGGTGTCGGGACCGAAGCTCCCGGCGTGCTCGTAGGTCCACGAGTCGCACCCATTGGGATCGATGCTGCCGACGATCGGAAAGCCTCCTCCTGAGCGACCGCCGTAGACCGAGCCCTGTGCTGCTACGGGTCGACCCGGTTCGACGCTGCAGTCTGCGTGCCCCGAGGTGTTGCGCGCCGGGAACCTGCGGGCGGCGGGTGCCGCACCCGCCGATGGGACCGAGAAGGCGATCGCAGCCAGGCCGGCCAACGCCACCGGTGCCGCCAGGATCACCAGATGTCTCGGCGATGTGCCGGAGCGGTCGGGCTCAGATCCGCGTGCGACCGCCATATGGGATGGCGAGCCTACGGCCCATCCGAGGGAAATGCCCGGCTACCAAGGACGAGGAATCAGGCGTTCTCTTGCGTCACGCGACGACGTTGACGAGGCGCGGTGGGCGAACCACGACCCGCTTCGGGGCGGCGCCCCCCAGGGCGTCGATCACCTTCGCCGAAGCCAGAGCCGCCGCCTCGGCGTCGCCTTCGGAGATCCCGGCGTCCACCTCCATGCGGTCACGCACCTTGCCGTTGACCTGAATGACCATCGTCACGGTGTCCTGGCGTGTGAGGTCGGGGTCGAACGGTGGCCAGGGTTGCAGGTGGACCGAGGGCTCGCCGGGATGCCGGAGCTCCCAGAGCTCGGCGGTCACGTGTGGCGACATGACGGCGAGGAGGAGGAGGAGCGCATCGAGCGCCTCGTTCCAGACGTCGGCATGGGGCGCGGTCTCGGCCGTGTCCGGGCTGCCGTCGGCGGTGGCACCTCCATCGGCACCGGTATCCCGGCCGTAGCGCTGCACCAGATTGAGCAACTCCATGCAGTGCGCCACCGCGGTGTTGTAGGACCAGCGCTCCAGGTCCCTCGTCACGTCGGCGATGGCGCGGTGAACGGCCCGGCGCACCGTCAGGTCGGCAGACGTCTGCTCCCCCGTCCGCAGGGGTTGTTCGGCGGTGCAGGTGCGCCACAGCCGGTCGAAGAAGCGCCCACACCCGTCAATGACCTGCTCGGTCTGCTCCGACCAATCCATGTCGTCAAAGGGCGGACCTACGAAGAGGTGGAAGAGGCGCAGAGCATCGGCGCCCACGGTGTCGAAGTAGTGCTCAGGCGCGATGAGGTTGCCCTTCGACTTGGACATCTTGGTCCCGTCCATGCGGATCATGCCCTGGGCCAGGTAGTGCTTGAAGGGCTCGCGGTCGACACCGGGCGCCAACCCGACGTCGATGAGCGCGCGGGTGTAGAAGCGGGCGTAGAGGAGGTGGAGGATCGCGTGCTCAATACCGCCGATGTATTGGTCGACGGGCATGAAGTGCTGCGCCGCGACCGGGGCGAAGGGCTGCTCGGTGTTCCACGGATCGCAGAAACGGAGGAAGTACCACGACGAGTCGACGAAGGTGTCCATGGTGTCCGTCTCCCGACGGGCCGGCCCGCCGCAGATCGGGCACGTGGTGTGGAGAAAGACTTCGTGGGAGGCCAGGGGCGACTGCCCCGTCGGCAGGAATTCGACGTCGTCGGGCGCCACGATCGGAAGCTGATCCTCGGGCACGGGCACCACACCGTGATCCGGGCAGTACACGGCCGGGATGGGGCAGCCCCAGAACCGCTGGCGTGACACCAACCAGTCGCGCAACCGGTAGTTGACCTTGCGCTCGCCGATGCCCTTCTCCTCGAGCCAGTCGAGAGCCCGGGCCTTCGCTGTGTCGATGTCGAGCCCGTCGAGGAACCCGCTGTTGATTTTGGCGCCTTCGCCCGTGTACGCCTGTCCCCCGCTGGCGTCCCAATCGGCGGGTGGTTGGACGGTCCGCACGATCGGTAGCTGGTGCTGAGTGGCGAACGCCCAGTCGCGCTCGTCCTCGGCGGGCACGGCCATGATCGCTCCGGTCCCGTAGCTCATCAGCACGTAGTCGGCCACGTAGAGCGGGACGGGACTGCCGGTGAACGGGTTGATGACGTGGCTGCCCGTGAAGGCGCCCCGCTTGCCGAGCGCGGCGGTATCGCCTTCGGTCATGCGCTCGATGTCGGTCGCCGCGGCTGCGCGCGTCCGCAGGGCGTCGACCGCTGTGCGCTGGTCCGCCGTGGTCAACTTGTCGACGAGTGGGTGCTCGGGGGCCATGACGGCATAGGTCATGCCGAAGCTGGTGTCGGGCCTGGTGGTGAAGACCCGCACGGCCAGGCCGTCGTGGCCCTGGACGGGCAGGTCGAACTCAGCCCCCTCTGACCGTCCGATCCAGTTGCGTTGCATCGTCTTGGCCCGCTCCGGCCACTCGAGATCATCGAGGGCCTCGAGGAGCTCGTCCGCGTACTGGGTGATGCGGAAGAACCACTGCTCCAGGTCACGCTTTATGACGACATCGCCGGAACGGTCGCAGGTGCCGTCGGGAAGCACCTGCTCGTTGGCCAGCACGGTCTGACAACCGGGACACCAATTGACCGGGGCCAGGGCCCGGTACGCCAAACCCGCTTCCCAAAAACGCAAGAAGATGACTTGGTTCCACTTGATGTAGGCGGGATCGTGGCTGTGGATTTCGCGGCGCCAGTCGTACACGGCCCCGAGCCGGCGCAGCGAGGCTGTGAGCTCGGCGATCCTGGCGTCGGTGAAGATCCGCGGATGGGTACCGGTCTTGATGGCGGCGTTCTCGGCAGGCAGACCGAAGGAATCGAACCCGATGGGACTCAGGACCCCTTTGCCCTGCATGGTCTGGTATCGGACGGTCAGGTCCCCGAAGGTGTAGTTCCGGACGTGGCCCTGGTGCGCCGCCCCTGATGGGTACGGGTACATGCAGAGCGCGTAGAACTTCTCCCGTGGATCGTCATTGTCAATCTGGTACGTGCCCTCGTCGTCCCAATGACGTTGCCATTTGCGCTCCACCGCATCGACGTCGTACGCGCGTGCCATCCCACCAGGGTAGGCGACTCCCTGGTGGGTTCAGAGCCCCGTGAAGGCGGCCCTCGGCCCCGGAGGGTGGTCGATTTAGTCCTCCCCTGAGCCCGAGACGGGACCGGGTCGGTGTCTCCGACTGCTAGCGTTCTCCTCCACCACTGGGGGCGTAGCTCAGCTGGTAGAGCGCCTGACTGGCAGTCAGGAGGTTCGTGGGTTCAAGTCCCATCGCCTCCACCAAAGTCCCTGATGAGAGCGTCAGGCTTCGGACGGAAATCCCGCAGGACGATTCGTCCCCGCGAAATCCCCGCGTGATATTCGGCCGGTTGGCCGTGTCTCAGCACCCGCTCGAGCCGACTGGCGTGCGACGCGTCGGCGACGCCACGCAGATCGCCGGGGTACAGATGGGCGTAGGTGCGAGAGAAGATCGCTGGATCGTGTCCCAGTGCGGCTGCAGCGGCAGATCCGGTTGGGCGTCGTTTGCAGCCGTCTCGGTGAGTGGTCGATGCCAGATGGCCGCTCCCAGGTTGTCCCGAGCTTTGTAGACACAGTTCTGAGGGAGGGCGGCCTCAACAAGACCGGTGAAGATTCAACGCAACAGCGCGTGATCCAGTTCACCATCGGACATCCACCCGAAGAGGGGGTTGTCTCGGTACGACATCGCGAGACAGTTTGCGAGATCCGTAGTATCGGCTTCCTTCGCGATCGATACCTCCATCCTTTCAGACCCCTATGCCCTGTGCCCGCGTGACAAAGGCAATGGCGGCCTCAAGGAGCTCTTCTCCGGCAACCTCGGGATTGGCGGTGCGCATCATGCTGATGCCGCGGAACAGAGCCACGATGATGCGCGCTGTCTGCTCGGCCGGTTCGTCGATTGTGATGCCACGTTCCGCGCGTGCGACCTCGAGGATCTCTGCGATGGCGCGGATGTCTTCTTGCTCGAGTTCGTTCATCCGCGCCCGGGCGGCCGGATTGCGCAACGCATAGAGGTGGAATTCCAGGTACAGCGCACCCATGTCGGGAACTCGATCCAACTCGCCGCCGATGAGAGAGACGAAATCACCGATGCGAGCTTCGGGCGGGATGTCCGAGCTCTCGATGGTGGCCCGGAGGGCTGTCATCTCTCTGGCGTAGGAGTCCTCGAGGAGAGCGAGGAAGAGGTCCTCTTTGTTCTTGAAGTTCGAGTAGACCGCCCCCTTGGTGTAGCCGGCGGCGGCGGCCACCTCATCGAGGGTCGCTTCATGGAATCCTCGCTCCGCAAAGACCTGGGCCGCCGCCTGAAGCAGGTACTCACGGGTCTGCTGGCGCCGGCGTTCTGCGGTGAGGGGTTCGAGTGGCATAGGGCCTTGTGCTACGCGCAAGTATAGAACATACTCACTAGTATGCTTGATCCTCTGAGGTATCTCGACGAGTCGAACGGATCCGTTGTCCATGAATCGGAGGTGGCCGCTTCGGCCGTCTTGACGCGAGGCTTGGTGCGGCGCTTCGGCTCTCTGAACGCAGTCGACGGCATCGACCTCTCGGTGCAGCGGGGTGAAATCTATGGCTTCTTGGGTCCGAACGGAGCGGGGAAGTCGACCGCCGTCAGAATGCTGTGCACCCTGTTGCGCCCACACGCAGGGATCGCCTTCGTGGCCGGCCACGACGTCGCCCGTCATCCCCAGGCGGTCCGATTGCGTATCGGGGTTGCTCTGCAAGAAACGGCGCTCGACGAACGGCAGAGCGGCCGCGAGCTCCTGCATCTCCAGGGTCGTCTCTACGGCATGACGGCGAACCAGGTCCGGCAGCGGATGACCGCGGTGCTCGAGCTCGTCGACATCGGTGATGCCATCGACCGTCGCATCGGCACCTACTCGGGTGGGATGAAGCGCCGGCTCGACCTTGCCGTCGCCCTGATCCATCGTCCCGAAGTGCTCTTTCTCGACGAGCCGACCACCGGGCTCGACCCGCTCAGTCGGGCCAGTGTCTGGTCGGAGATCCGTCGGCTCAACGCCGAGCTGGGAATGACCATTTTCTTGACCACGCAGTACCTCGACGAAGCCGATGCGCTGGCTGATCGGGTCGGCATCATCGACCGGGGCCGCGTGGTGGCCGAAGGCACACCAGAAGAATTGAAGCGCTCCATCGGTCAGGACCTCATCGTGGCCGAGGTGGACGGCGAAGATCCGAGTGTCTTGGCCAGACTTCGACTCCTCGACGGGGTAGACGCCGTCTCCAGTGAGGCGGGGAGGATCGTCGTGAGCACAAAGGATGGTCCCGCCGAGTTGAGCCCCGTGGCGATCGCTCTGAACGACGCGTCGCTTCGTGTCCGTGCGCTCACCCTGCGCACACCCACACTCGATGACGTGTTCATGGAGCTGACCGGGTCGCATATTCATGAAGCAGTACCGGCGTGACAGTCGTCCTCCCAGACCCGGTTCTGGGTCGTCAAGCGGGATTCCGTCGTGACATCACCTCGGTAGCCGGTCGGGCACTGCGACAGATGTGGCGAGAACCGACGTCGGTGATCCCCGCCGTGTTCGTCCCGGCCTTCTTCTACGTCGTCAACTTGGGCGCGCTTGAGAACGTCACCAGCAATCTCAGCGGCTTGGATTACAAGGCTTTTCTCATTCCCATGGCCATCGCCTTTGCCGTGACCGGGATGACCCGAGCCCCGGCGTTGGTCACCGATATTCAGGACGGCTACTTCGATCGCCTTTGCCTGACACCGATCCGCCGGTCGGCACTTCTGCTGGGATTGATGGTGGCCGATGTAGCCGTGCTGGTGCTCTTGTGCATTCCCGTCTTGGCGATGGGCTTCATTGTCGGGGTGCGGTTCGAAACCGGACTGGCCGGTGTGGTGCTCTTCGTGGTCATCTGCGGCCTGTGGGGCCTTGTCTTTACTGGCTTTCCCTATGCCGTGGCCTTGAAGACCGGCAACCCCGCCGCCGTCAACGCGTGCTTCATCATCTTCTTCCCTCTGTTCTTCCTCACCGACGCCGTCATCCCCAAAGGTGCACTGACGGGCTGGTTCTCGACAATCGCGACGTACAACCCTGTGACTTATCTGCTCGGGGCATTGAGGTCGCTGATCACGACGGGCTGGATTGGCACAGCGCTCCTCGAAGGACTGGCAGCCCTGGCTGGCATTGGCCTCCTCAGTATGTCGCTTGCGTTTTTGGCACTGCGGGGGCGCGTCCGCCGCGGGGACTAACTGCAGCGCTCGTTTTGGGCAATTGGTGAGTGGGCTGTTGCACAATGCCTTGCCCGCGGCTCCCTCGGTTGACGTCCCCTCGAGTGGTGTAGTTCCCCGGGTCCACCATCATGAGGTGGCCACCGGGTGATCTTCGGTTGAACCGACAAGCTCAACCAAGGAGGACCACCCCGTGGCCATCACCGATACCGACCTGAACGAAGTGCTGACTGCCATCAAGGCCGGTGGCGACATCGACGTTGTGCGCCAGGGCGTGGCCCTGATGCTCCAGGCCCTGATCGACGCGGAGGCGACAGCCCGGATCGGGGCAGAGCGCTTCGAGCGGACGGAGAACCGGACCACCCAGCGCAACGGCACCCGGGACCGGCTGCTGTCGACCAAGGCCGGGGACGTGGAGCTGAAGATCCCCAAGCTCCGCCAGGGCAGCTTCTTCCCGTCCATCCTCGAGCGCCGGCGCCGCATTGACCGGGCTTTGTTCGCCGTGGTCATGGAGGCCTACGTCCACGGCGTGTCGACGAGGAAGGTTGACGACCAGGTGGCCGCCCTCGGTCTCGAGGCCGGGATCTCTAAGTCCGAGGTCAGCCGCATCTGTGCCGAGCTCGATGAGCAGCTGGGAGCGTTTCGGTCCCGGAGCCTCGCCCACATCGAGTTCCCCTACGTGTTCTTGGACGCCACCTACCTGAAGGGCCGGGTCGAGCACCAGGTCGTCTCACGGGCTGTGGTGGTGGCGACCGCGGTGTCCATGGACGGGCACCGTGAGGTGTTGGGCTGTGCCGTCGGGGACTCAGAAGACGGGGCCTTTTGGACCGAGTTCTTGCGCTCGCTGCGGGCCCGGGGCCTCGGCGGGGTCCGCCTGGTCATCTCCGACCAGCACCTGGGCCTCAAAGCGGCCGTCGAGGCTGTAATGGTGGGATCAGCCTGGCAACGGTGCCGGGTGCACTTCATGCGCAACGTGCTGACCCGGGTGAAGCGGAACAACACCCACATGGTGATTGCCGCCATCCAGACGATCTTCGCCCAGCCCGATGCCCGAGCCGTGCGAGAGCAGTTCGAGCGGATCGTGGCCACCCTCGACGACCGGTTCCCCGATGTCGCCACCATGCTGAGCGACGCCAAGGAGGATCTCCTGGCCTTTTGTGCCTTCCCCGAGGGTCATTGGCGCAAGGTATGGTCGACCAACCCGCTCGAGCGGCTCCACCGGGAGATCAAGCGACGGACCGACGTCGTCGGGGTGTTCCCCAACGACGCATCGGTCGAACGGCTGGTCACCGCCGTGGTGGTCGAGGCCCACGACGAATGGCAGGTGGCCGAACGCCGCTACCTGTCGGAGACCTCGATGGCCCTGCTCCGGCGCATGGAGGCAGCAGCTCTCGTGCCGGCAGCCGACGAGACTCTCGAAACCAGGCCGCTCGCCGGCTGAGATCACTACCCTCGGGATGTGGCCAGCGTCCTCCCCGAGCTCGATGTCGAGAAGGTGAAGCGCTATTGCAGCGGCAAGGTTCCCGAGCGACTGCACA
This sequence comes from uncultured Acidimicrobiaceae bacterium, assembly GCA_963721585.1. Lineage (GTDB taxonomy): Bacteria > Actinomycetota > Acidimicrobiia > Acidimicrobiales > RAAP-2 > Bog-473. The sequence continues at coordinate 540,440 of CAVRJN010000008.1, forward strand.
ACGAAGTCCGCATCGAGGCGTCCACCCGCGGCAAGAGCATTTCGATCCACGAGTGCAGGCCCCACTGGCGGGGCGCCCCCGGGGACTGGACCAAGACCTCCGTTGCCCAGCTCCGCTACGAGGGAGACGGCACCTGGACCCTTTACTGCGCGGACCGCAACAGCAAGTGGTTCTTGTACTTCGACCTCGAGCCCCACCAGCCCATCGACGTGATACTCGAAGAGATCGAGGCTGACCCGACCGGCATCTTCTGGGGCTGATTCGCCGTCGGGGTGACGCATCGGATCTGCGCCCCTTGAATCGGCCTGGAAATCCTGGAGGCTCCATACCTTGGAAGCGAGGATGGAGTCATGGAGAACAAGCCCACCACGAAGCGGTACCCGCCTGAGATGAAGGAGCGGGCCGTGCGCATGGTGCACGAGCTGCGCGAGCAGGACCCCCACGACAAGACGGTGATCTCGAGGGTGGCCCGTCAGCTGGGCGTCGGCGACGAGTCGCTGCGGGCCTGGGTCAAGCGTGCCGACGTCGATGATGGCAAGCGGCCGGGGATGACGAGCGAGGAGCAGGCCGAGCTGAAACGCCTGCGCAAGGAGAACTTCGAGCTGCGCCGGGCCAATGACATCTTGCAGGCAGCGGCCAGTTTCTTCGGGGCGGAGCTCGACCGCCGACACAAGAAGTAGTCACCTTCATCGATGCCCATCGGGACCGCACGACCGGTGGGCATCGATGGGGGGTCGAGCCGATCTGCGAACAGCTCGCGGTCGCCCCCTCCACCTATTACGACGCCAAGTCCCGGCCGCCGTCGGCCCGGGCCGTCCGCGACGCCGAACTCGGCCCCACCCTCGAAGCGCTCTGGAAGCGCAATTACTCCGTCTACGGGCGGCGCAAGCTGACCAAGGCGGCGCGCCGGGCTGGCCACGATGTCGGGCGCGATCAGGTGGCCCGCCTGATGCGCTGCCAGGGCATTCGAGGGGCCAGCCGGTCGAAGAAGCGCTTCACCACCAAGTCCGACCCCGACCACGTCCGCGCCCCGGACCTCGTCAATCGCAACTTCAGTGCCAGCCGTCCCGACGAGCTGTGGGTGTGCGACTTCACGTACTGCTCGACGTGGTCGGGCATCGTCTACGTCGCCTTCGTCATCGACGTCTTCTCCCGGCGCCTCGTCGGCTGGAAGGCGGCCCGTTCGATGACCACGACGCTCGTCCTCGACGCGCTCAACATGGCGGCGTGGTCACGTCGGCACTCCGATCTTGCCGGCGTCACGTGTCACTCAGATGCGGGGTCGCAAGGCGGATTCAACTGGTCGTCGCAACACCTCGTGATGGTGGAGGTGTTCGATGGTTCGTCGACAGCAAGCAGCAGACCGTGCGATCCGTCCGAGGCTGAGATCCCCCGGGCATCCCAAGTTCCAGCGCGAGGTCGAGACCACATTCTGGGCCGAGATTGCCAAGGGCCTTTTGCCCGAGGAAGCAGCGGGTGTGGCGGGGGTCGCGCAGGCAGTCGGGGCGCGGTGGTTCCACAACGCTGGCGGGATGCCGCCATTCGATCTAAAGCACAAACCGTCGGGCCGCTACTTGTCTTTTGCTGAACGCGAGGAGATCGCGCTGCTCAGAGCCCAGGGCAAGGGCGTGCGCCCCATAGCTCGGGCAATCGGCCGTGACCCTGGGACGATCTCTCGCGAGCTGCGACGAAACGCAGCGACGCGCTGCGGAAAGGTCGAGTACAGGGCGTCGGTCGCCCAGTGGAAAGCTGACATGGCTGCACGGCGGCCAAAGACGGCGAAACTGGCCGCCAACCAGCAGCTGCACGCCTACGTCGAGAATCGGCTGTCTGGGCAGATCAGCCGCCCGGACGGCACGCCGATCGCTGGGCCGAAGCCGCCTCGGTTCACCGGCCGCAACAAGCCTCATCGCAAAGACCGGCCGTGGTCGTGGGCCTGGAGTCCGGAGCAGATTGCGAACCGGATCAAGCTCGATTTCCCCCATGATGAGTCCATGCGGATCAGCCACGAGGCGATCTACCAGTCGCTCTACATCGAAGGGCGGGGGGCGCTCAAGCGCGAGCTGGTCTGGTGCCTTCGCACCGGTCGGGCACTGCGCGCGCCGCGGGAGCGTTCACGTCGGAAGACCTGGGCGCATGTCACGCCCGAGACGCTGATCAGCGAGCGGCCCGCCGAAGCTGAGGATCGGGCCGTTCCGGGACACTGGGAGGGCGATCTGCTGATCGGTCTGGAGCGCTCGGCTGTCGGCACCGTCGTCGAGCGGACCAGTCGGTTCACGATGCTGGTGCACCTTCCCCGCGAGACGGGCTACCGGCACAAGGAAACCCCGAAGAACGGGCCTGCGCTCGCTGGCTACGGCGCGAACACGATGAAGAATGCTCTGGCAGGCACAATGTCGAGCTTGCCAGAGCAGCTGGCCCGGTCGCTGACTTGGGATCGCGGCAAGGAGATGTCCGCCCACGCACAGTTCAGAGTCGAGACCGGCATCCCGGTGTTCTTCGCCGACCCGAACAGCCCGTGGCAGCGGGGAACGAACGAGAACACCAACGGGTTGCTGCGCCAATACTTCCCGAAGGGCACCGACTTGTCCCGGTGGTCCGCCGACGAGCTCGAGGCGGTCGCTCACGCACTCAACACCCGACCTCGCAAGACCCTCGGCTGGAAGACACCGGCCGAGGTATTCAACGATCACCTACTATCGCTCCAACAGGCTGGTGTTGCATCGACTGATTGAACCTGGTCAATACACGTCGATCGCCTACACCGAGCGCCTCGACGACATCGGGGCCGCACCGTCGATCGGGACGATCGGCGACAGCTTCGACAATGCCATGGCCGAAGCGTTCAACGGCCTCTATAAGTGGGAGCTGCACGCAATCGGCCGTACTCGCGCCAACGGCGGGCCGTGGCGGGGTCTCGACGACGTCGAGATCGCCACCTGTGCCTGGGTGTCCTGGTTCAACGAGGAGCGGCTCCACGGAGAACTCGACGATCGCACGCCGGCCGAAGTCGAAGCCGAGTACCGTCTCAGATCTCAGCCCGCTGTGGCATGAGGAACCAAACAAACGAGCCTCCGGCAAACCCAGGCCGATTCAATCACTCGTATGTCGAGGTCAGCCACCAAGACCAGAACGCGCTCGCCCTTGTGGGCTCGTCCCACCACGACGTGGTGGAGTTTGGATCGATAGCGCAAGGTGAAGCAGCCCGTCTGATCAACGTGGTCCCGACGGACTCGGGTGTGGGCCAACAACGGCTGCCCGTCGATCCAGGAGTTGGGGTGCCGCTCCGCATATCCGGCGTACTGAACTCACCCCTAATCCGGCTGTCAAGGTGGACAAACAGCTACGCGACTGCGTGCACGGAGCTTTCGTGGATCGCCCCATCAGCCACAAGGGCGGTGCAGTGGGGACACACGGTCAAGTCAGAAGTTGAGGTCAGGGCCGTGCTTTGCGTTGTCTGGCGGTCGGGATATGACCCATGGTGTCCATATTTGTGTTGATGGTGTGTCGCAAACCAAAGCGGAATGACAGCGATGAGGACTCCGACCAACATCAGTGGAATGCAGATGGCTAACCAAGCCATTGGCTTGCTCCTTGTTTGGGTTGGTGCGACTCCAATGGCCCCGGCCGCACGCTTCCCCCCAACCGCCATTTCAACCTTCTCATGGCGACCTTCCGATTTCAATCCTTTTCAGATGAAATCTGGGTGTCATCTCCCAGCACCCGGCGTCCCATGGTGCCGCGAGTGCACCCCATCCCGGCATTAAGCGTACTGGGCTACCCCTGACGCTGAGCGCCTGGCAGCCAGCACAATTCAGCCGCTCTGACCGCGCGAGGATGACCCCGTGACGCCAGTGGTTCTGATTCGTCACGCCGAGCCGCTGATGACCGAAGATACGCCGGGAGCCGAGTGGCCCCTGACCGAAAAGGGCAGGAAAGACGCATCGGCGCTGGGAACGAGACTCGCGGGCCGATCTACGAGCGCAATCGTAGTGACGAGTCCAGAGCGCAGAGCCTGCGAAACCGCCGCGCTGTCCCTCCCTTTGGTGGTCGCGGAGATCCGGGATCAGCTCAGCGAGGTGGAGAAGCCGTGGTATGCCTCAGCGGACGATCACACGAACGCCGTAGCCAAATACCTAAGGGGCGAAACAATCGAGGGATGGGAACGTCGTGAAGACGTGATCAGCCGGATTGCGCGCCTGAAGGCTGACTTTGGATTCTCCAAGAGCCTTGTTTTCGTGAGCCACGGCTTGCTCCTCACTACTTGGATTGACTACGAGATAGGACTCAGCGATCCGTTGTCGTTTTGGTCAGATCTAAGGATGCCCGACGCTTGGGTGGTCGATTTCGAGGACAAGTCGCTGGAGCGGATCGCTTCCGCTAAGTAGCCACCTTCCCGGTGATACGAGGGCGCGCCCGCAGGTGCAGGCTTAACAGCCGGAAGCGCCCTTCCGAAGTGCATTGAGGACTGCGATCGAGCTCGCGAGTCTTAGGTCATCAGGAGACGTGTGGGCATAGTCCACGTCCCGGATGGTGACGGCTCCTTGAGGTCCCTGAGCATCCCCGGACGTGCCGCTGTCGATGCGTGAGACAAGACGAACCTGCCAGCACCTCTTGAACTATCGAACCAAAAGATGCAGCGGTGATCCTGCTGTTCAAGGCGATGGGTCTCCGGGGACAGCGGCCGTTACTCGCTGCTATGAGTACCACGTCGGATTGAGCGTTCACTCGCCAACTCCGGAAGAAGTAGTTTGCCCGAACAGCTCGCCCATCACCTCGACGACAGCCCCGACCACATCGACGCCGGAGTGATCCTTTCGGCTCAACCCTGCCTCACTTGTGCTTGGTCACGCCCAATCCCGGCAGCGAACGGGGCGACCCTGGGACATGTTGGTCGATGAACATACGGGGACTCCCGTGTCGATGAAGCGGGTCAAACTCCAGGACCTTGAGTCTCACGGGCACCCACGGTCCCGTTGGGGCCACCCGTCAGGCTGACCGGCGGGTCTGAGACAAGATCGTGTTCAGGGGCACCACCACCTATCTCGCCCAACGCAACAACTGCAGCATGAAGAGCCTTTGAGACTGTGCATTGCGTAGGATCCTTCGGCGTGGCGAGCATCGTGTTGCCTGATGGAACAGAGCAAAGGCTCGAGGGCACAACCATCAAGGTCGGTCGGGATCCGGTCAATGATCTGACCCTTCTCGGGGATCCCAAAATCTCGCGGTCGCACGCCGAACTGCGTGACCGCAGCGGTCAGTGGATACTTGTGGATCTAGGCAGTAGTAATGGGACCAAAGTGAATGATCGTAGGATTGATCAGCATCCACTCCGGGACGGCGACCGAATACAGCTCGGACGCACCACCATTTTATTCACTACGGACGAGGATCCAAATCCCACTGAAACTGATGCACGGGCTCTGGCGAAGACGCCCGACCTCTCTGAGCGCGAACGGCAGATCCTGGCTCTGGTTGCGGGTGGCTTGACCGATCGCCAGATAGGAGAACGACTCTTTATCAGCGCAAGCACGGTCCGATCGCATCTTGATCGGATCAGCAAGAAGACGGGACTGCGACGCCGAGCAGAACTCACACGTCTCGCTGTCGATCTCGGGGTCGTCGCCTGATCCCTGAGTCCACGCTCACTCGGACTCTCGGATGCACGCAACTGAAATGGGGCAATCTTGCCCACACGTGTTCGGAGGTTTTGCCCCTGTTTAGAGCCTTCCAGGTTCTCCAGAATCCTCACTATGTCATGGAGATTGAGGCGTAGCGGTCGATTCCCCGTCGACCCTGAGGCACCATCGCGGCAAATTGGTGTTGCTGACGTAGCTGGCCCCTCTACCCCGACCTTCGGCCTTTCGAGACTCGGCCCCCTCAAGCTCGAGAACCCAGAACTGCCTCGCCGCCGTCTTCTGTAATGGCCTCGTCCACGAACCCGTTGGCGCACTAATGGGTCGACGCATCCGATGGCTCGGTGTGGTCATGGTCATCTGCTTCGGCCTTACGATTGTTCAGCTCGTGAACATCCAAGTCGTGAAAGCGCCCTCGTTGCGGGCATCCGCGGCCAATCCCCGAAACGAGGGCAAGCAGACCGAGAACCAACGAGGCAACATCTACGCGTCGGACGGCACGCTGCTCGCCCAATCCGTCAAGTCGTCGTCAGGTCCTTACCACTACGTACGGGAATACCCACAGGGCTCGCTGTATTCACAGGTGGTCGGCTACTCGTCCGAGTTCTACGGGACCGCAGGTATTGAGAATCAGTACAACAGCAATCTCGTCACCCACACACAGCCTGCCCAGACCTTCTCGCAGGTGCTCGGGTTCACCGCGCTGCAGACGTCGATGGACAATCTGACGCTGACGATCGAACCAAGCCTCCAGCAGGCGGCGCGAACTGCCTTGAACCAGATCACCGGGTCGGACAAGGACGCCGGCGTCGTGGCGATAGATCCCAAGACCGGAGCGGTCCTGGCCGACTACTCCACGCCCACCTTCGATCCGAATGCCCTGGCCTCACCGGACGTCGCTGCCGAGGAGTTCGCCGGACACTCCGACTTCGATCAGAAAGACTCTGAGGGCTTTTACCCCGGCGTCCCGTTGGCGACTGCGGAGAGGTTCTTCCCCGGCTCGACGTTCAAGGTCGTAACCACCACGGCCGTCTACAACCTGGCACCGCAGTTGTCGAACTTCAACTTTCCGCCTGCATCCTTTACGACGCTCCCGAACTCAAACAAGCTTCTCGACAACGACGGAGGAACCGTCTGCGGCGGTGACATCGAGTCGATGCTTTCCGAATCGTGCGATCCTGGATACGGCTTGCTTGGCATCGCGCTCGGAGCGCCCACGCTGGCGAAGCAGGCGGCGCTCTTCGGATACAACTCGACCCCTCCGATCGACTTGCCGGCGGATTGGGTAGCGACCCCGTTCTTCCCGTCGGCATCGTCGATCTCGCCTCCCAATCAGGCACTCCTGGCGTATTCGGCCATCGGTCAGGAGAACGTCACGGCCAGTGCCCTGTCGAACGCGCTGGTAGCCGCTGGCGTGGCAAATGGGGGGGTCATCATGAAGCCCTATCTGGTGCAACAGATCACGACTAATGCTGGAGCTGTCGTGATGTCCCAGAGGCCCACGTCCTGGGTGACGGTGAGCACGCCAGAGGCGGCGGCCTCCGTGACGTCTCTCCTGAAGTTGGTCGTCACGCAGGGAACGGCGGAAAGCGTGGGATTCCCTTCATCGCTCGACGCTGCAGTCAAGACCGGGACAGCACAGACGGGCAACCAAAGCGCGAACACGGACGATTGGATGATCGGCTTTGCACCAGCGAGCGATCCCAAAATCGCCGTGGCTGTCGTTGTTCCGTACCAGAACTTCGTGGACACCGGGGCGGGCGTGGCGGGACCGATCTTGAAGGACATGCTTGAAGCGGCTGTCGCACCGCCTGCAACGTCAGGACCGACCCCATGACCACCCCGAACGGCGTCACGGGAAACGGTGATACAGCGCCTGTCATGAAGAGTGCGTGCCGCAGTGGGAGACCAGATTGGATACCTCCCCACACAGCGGCGCGCTAGTGGACCTGGACCCGCGGTACCGGAAGTGGTTGCCCCCTTTTCGGTGGGGCCCACATTCCAGACGGAGAACGGAGCTTGGCCTGCTCATCTACGCGTGTGGCATCACGATCGCCTTGTACCTGATCGCCTCCGTCGCCCGGGGAGCTCGCATTCCACCACACGTCGGATACTTTCTCGGGATCGTCGTTACCCTCGCAGTGGTGGCCCACGTGGGCAATCGTTGGCTTGCCGCCGAGTCCAATCCCGTACTTCTCCCGCTTGTTTTTCTTTTGAATGGGATCGGCTACGTCGTCATCGCACGTTGGGACCCTGGCAGCGCCAAGGTTCAGGCCGGCTGGAGCGCCCTCGGGATCGCCATCTACCTCCTGACGCTCGTCGTCATTCGGCGTTCTCGAGATCTCGAGCGATATCGCTACGTTATTCTGCTGGTTGGCGGCTTGCTCTTGATGGCGCCACTGCTGCCGGTGTTCGGAAGAAACGTCAATGGGGCGCGGCTGTGGGTCGGAATCGGGTCGCTGATCGTGCAGCCGGTCGAGGGCGCCAAGCTCCTTCTCTGCATCTACTTCGCCTCATACTTCGCTGCGAACAAGGAGATGCTCTCGATTCCAACTGCTCGGATCGGCAACCGACTCTATCTGGACCCGCGGCCCTTGTTCCCGATCCTGTTGGCCTGGGTCGTCTCGATCGCCATCATCGGTGCCGAGAACGACATTGCCTTCGCCTTCCTCCTCTTCGCCCTCTTCGTCGGACTCTTGTGGATCACCACCGGAAGAACGGCCTATCTCCTCGGTGGTCTCGGCCTGTTCGCGTTCGGCGCGTTCATCGCTAGCCACCTCTTCTTTCAAGTGCACGAACGGGTGGTGATCTGGCTCCACGCGTCTCAGTATCCTTCGGGAGCGGGCTATCAGCTGGTCCAGAGCTGGTACTCGTTGGCCGCTGGAGGCGTCGGTGGGACCGGACTGGGCAGAGGAGTGTCCGCTCAATACATCCATGGTTATGTCATCAGCGACCTGGTTTTCACGGGGATCGGCGAAGAGCTGGGCCTCGTGGGCGCCGTATGCACGATCATCGCCTTCCTACTGATCGTCGGATCAGGTCTACGCACAGCCCAGATCGCTCGGTCGGACTTCTCGCGTCTGCTGGCCACGGGACTCACGTTGCTTCTCGGGCTCCAGGCGTTCCTCGTCATGGCAGGGATTTTGAGACTCCTGCCGTTCACTGGAATCACGTTGCCCTTCGTCGCATACGGCGGATCCTCTCTGCTTGCCAATTACGCCGCTGGTTGCGGTGCTCATGAGGATCTCGGACGAGGGCGCGCTCACGCTTGATGAACAACGCTCTGGACTTCGCCAACCTGGAGAGAATCCGCTGATCCCACTCGAGGTGGCGCCGTGAGGAACTCGGGGGACGACACCACACGGCGCCATGGGACCTCGAGCAAGGCCCTTGCACCAGCGTTCCCGATTATCGAGGTCGAGCAATCAAGCGTGGAGCGTCCGAGGACGATCATTGATCTCAGGGCACTCAGCCCGCTGAATGCCTGCGTCTGATTGTCAATACGGCAACGCCGCTCGGTGCTGGCGGCCTGAACGCCGAACGGGGCAAATGGCGCCCGAGCTCGACCTCGAAGGTACGAGACCAACGGTCCGAGCCAGGCCCTGAGCCAGACAACCACCGCCTCGCTGTGTGCCAAGGGACTACGACATCGGCTCGAACGAGGCGACTTCCGGGAGCGACGAGACGTCGAAGTATCGATACCGTGATCGAAAACGGCGGATTCGCCACCACTCGGAATGGCCGCTTGGGCAATCGCAGGTCGCTGGCATCAGCCCTCACCACCTTCACGTCGAAGTCGATGAACTGATCCCTCAGTGAGCGAACCCGCTCTGGGTGAAGTTCGACTGCGATGACCCGAGCTCCATGCTCGACGAGAGGGCGCGTGAGCGCACCGGCCCCTGCACCAATATCGACCACGAGGTGGCCTGGCCCAATTCCAGCGTCGGCCACTATTCGCTCGGCCCAACGCCTATCGAGCTGATGCCACCCCCAACGCGTCCGTATCCCGGACACGACGGACCATCACGCAAGTCGTCATCGGCTTACCCTAGAGCAGAGGGTGGGCCATGCGCCGATCAGCGAACCTCCCCGGCATGGCTCCGTCCCGGTGAACTGGGGCAGGTTGGCGCCTCATTCTCTGATGAGTGACACCATGGAGAGATGAGATCATTTGAGAGCGCAGCCGCGGAATACGACGCAGCTCGCCCTTCGTATCCCGAAGGGACCTACGCCATTCTCGAGGCACAATCTGGAGGTCTGGCCAACAAGCTGGTGGGTGACGGAGGTACGGGAACCGGAGTCGTTTCGCGGCAGCTGCTTCAGCGGGGCGCCGAGGTCATTGCCTTTGATCCCGGGATGGGAATGCTGCGCCGAGCACGAACACGTACCCCGGAGCTTCGGGCGCTGGTGGCGGAGGCGGGCGCCATTCCACTGCACGCAAGTGTCTTGGACTTGCTGTGTTTTGGGCAGAGCTGGCACTGGGTGGACCAAACGCTGGGCGCCATCGAGGCGGCCCGAGTGCTGAGGACGGGGGGCTGGTGGGCGGCGTGGTGGAATCACCCCTGGGCCGATTCTGAAGAGTGGTTCGACACGTTCTGCACTCAGTTAGAGACCCGGTGCCCTGGCTACTCACGCGAATCACGAGACGTCGATTGGTGCTCCGAATCCATTGCTGCCTGCGGCCGATTTCTCTCACCCCAACGCCACATCGTCGCCTGGGAACGTCGGATCACCATTGAGGACTGGCTCATTGACCTCAGGAGCCATTCGTATCTGATCGATCTGGGTGAACCAGACGCGTCTGGCCTGATCTCCAACGTCGAGGCACTTCTCCGCCGGAGCTTCGATGGTGGGATCATGGTGGTGCCCTACGAAACGCGCTTGTGGACTGCGCAGCTCGCATGAGATGCCGTTTGGACTGTCCCACCCTTCCGGCGGCGAACTGGGGCAAGTTGACCACGGGCGCCATGCCAGTGTCGCCGTACAATCGGAGACGTGGCCAAGGCTGGAAGCATCGATCATCCGGTGTGGACGGAGGAATCGTCACTGATTGCCACAAGGCCATCCGTTTCGACAAAGCGCCATCGTTGGCTCTATGCCGCCGTTCCTGTGGTCATTCTCGTTGTCGGCGGGTGGTGGCTGTTCGCTCGTCACGGTGGGGGTTCAGGTTCGGGTGATCCCGGCGGAAAGATCTTGAATCAGCTCGCCCCGGCGGCGTCGGCTCTGCCCGGGTATGGGACCACCGGCCTGCCCTGGTCGTCGCAGCCGAACACCTCGGCGCCCTATCTGATCAAGAGCGAACCTCGGCTGGACAGTTGTGACGGGATCGCTGGCACGCAGGGTTGGTCGCAGGTGGTCGTCCAAGGGTCTTTCCGTTGGACCGGTTCCCACGAGGCGCTTTTTGTGAAAATCGATTCGGGCCTCAGCACCCTCGGATGGCACCGAACGCAGATCCCAAGTACCGACCAAGCAATGTGGAAGAAGCGCTTGGACAACGGCACCGTTGCCAACGCAAGCCTGAACCTGAGTCCTCTGGGCAATCCGAACTGGGAGTTCGTCGCACTTGCTCCACCGGTTGGCAGCTCTGTCAGCGGGTGTTGATTTTGAGTCTCTAGTCCAACCCCCTACTGCTCCCGTAGTGCCGCAGGGGCACCCCTTCCCGGCGGAGTGGGGCAGGGGTCTTCGATCGTGGAGGTGCAAAATGTGGAATGCCCCGCAGGGCCTGGTCGTTGCGATTCAGGATGAGACTTTGCCTTCTCGCCGGGACTTTTCCGGTACCGTTTGCGCTGGACTGCTACTGGTGGCTGTGGGCGCTTCCGCTTGCTCGCAGAACTGTCCTCGCCGGGGAGAATTCTCCCGATCTCAATCACCTCGACCAGCCGAAGTGTTCACCCCTCAAAGTGCACAGTCAATGCTTCTGGTACTCAGGCCGTCGTCACCGGAGCGTTCAACCCGCCGGCATCGCTGCCGGTCGCTCAACGGACAACAGGTGGGTGCGTTCCTTTTGGGTATGGTCCATGGCCCGGGACCCACCCGGCGAACTGTGTCAGGCACGACGTGTGGGAAGAACTACGACGAACAGACCTCATTTGCTGTCACCACAACGTAGGTGCCCTTTGGGAGACGGTCTGTGGTAACCCGAATATTTCCGTAAACGCCCGAATAAACGAAGAGATTCTTAGACGGATGCGTCCACTTGTTCAACGGAAGGTGCAAGCCGTCACTTCCCGTTCTGAGGAAGTCCGTGAGCGCCTTCGACGGGGAGGACTCACCTTTGACCCCGCTCATGTAGGCGAAAGAGTGGTCCGAAGAGCCTGGAGTTCCAGGGCAATGAAATCCAGTTGCCGCAGACGCTGGCGAGAACGACAGGAGAGCAGAGCCACCGAGCACGAAGGCTGAAACCATGGAGCCCGCAGCAAATCGCCGTCGTCGCATGAGCCTCCTTCCAACTTCTCGCACAGTCTTGCACTGGAGGCCGGTTCATACTTCCCCACCCGCTGGCGAACGGTGGCACACCGTTCCGGCGACTGGTAGGGGGCACTAACGCGTCTGAACAGCCTGGTCGACAACATGAGCAGAATCGGGCCACTCAGGATGACCGAGAAACAGTCTCACCGTCGGCGGAGCAATAGGTGGACCACCAGACTCTTCGAAGCTGCTGATCGCTCGCACGAGGCAAGTCGGAGGTACGCCGAGCTATCCGACAACAGCATTTCGAGATGGTTCACCAGGTTTTCGATGAGACATCTGGTCCTCGGGCCGTTGTTGCAGAGCACACTTGTTGTCGGCGTTTTCATGCTGATCGCCGCAGCGGTGGTCCAGTTCCGCGATCCGATCGTCTTGATGGTGGTGGGCCTTGTCATGTGGGCTGTCTTATCGATTTGGGGCTATGGCTACAACAAGTGGCAGCGGGAGAATGAGGCGTCGCCGCTACCCTCCTAACCTTCCCCAAAGTGCGGATGGTGGCACCCTGTCCGGCGTGCTGGGACAGTCCTCTCTGGATCACCCAGGAAAGACGAGAGGTAGTTTTCCGTACAAGAAGGCGAAGTCAGTTGGCCTTCGGCCAGGCACTTCGGACGAGGCCCAGATGATGCACACCGTGGCTCCGCATTTCAGGAAACCGAGCCTGAACCCAACACCAAGTAGCCACACGAGCACTATTGAGTGCCTGAAGTAGCGCCATGAGGTCCAAGTCGACGTTCGTAAACATGGCCACGGCGTCGGCTGGGAGGAAGGCGAGATCCCATTCGACGGGTCCAATGCAGGCGTCCTCGAAGTCGATCCAGCGGAGCCCAAACGGCGTAAGGAGGTAGTTGCCTGCGTGGGGTTCGCCATGCAGTCGCTGCTCTGGAAAGGAGTACGCGTCGAGCCTGCTCATCAGACCCGTGAAGGCCGCACGGAGGAAGGTTCTGTCGGCGGGAACCAGGGCCGCCATCGGGAGATCATCGAACAGTGCGGTCCTCGTGCGCTCCAGGCCGTCTCGAAAGGTGGGGAGTGCAACGTCGCATTCTGCAAGCGCGTCGTGAAATCTGACCAACGATTGACCGACCATGGCACCGTCTGCTTTGGCGTTCGGGTCGTGATCCAAGTGGCTCCAAAGAGTGACGACAAGTCCCGTCTCTTCATCTCGCATTGCTCCGGTCCCGGGCACTGGTCGTGCGATTGGTGCCCCTCTCAGGGCGAGCGCGGAGGCGACATGGTGCTCACGGATTAGGACCTCGGCGCTGTCTCGGCGCGTTCCGACCTTGGCGAGGATTGGAGACGGCCTTAGCCAGACGACAGTGTGATTCGTTTCTTGAATCAGCAGTGGCTCTTCAACCTTCAGGCCGAGTTGATCTGCAACATTGATCGCGGCACGGCGTCCCGGCGTGGTGTCCCAAAATCTGACTTCCCAATCCTCATCCACCTTGCCAGTCTGACTCGGTCGGGACTCCAGCGGGTCGCCCGTTCTGCCGCAGGGTGGCACCCCTTCCCGGCGACTGGGGCAACTGGCCTGTGTCGGGGCAGCCTCTATGTCCTGGCGCTCGTCGTGAAGTAGCGACCTCTGTAGTGGATTAGAGGCTGCGTCGGATCGCGATCGAGTTCCACTCCATCGATCGAGCCACGGATCAATAGCGAGTAACCACCCTCCATGAACCCCACGAGAGTTATCGCTGAGCGGGTCGTTGCATCACTCAGCAATGGGCCATAGTCCGACCCGACGACGGAAAGACCCTCGAACGGATCTCCCGGGTATCGCAGCGCGAACTGGTCGGCGATTCGGGCGTGTGCTTTGTCCAGCACGTGTACGACGAAGCGCTTCGACGCACGCACGGCGTCCCAGAATGGCGAATCCGGAGCGATGAGACCAAGAACCGATGGAGGGTCACCCTCCCCAATGAAGATCGACGACACGGTTAGTCCTTCGGGCCTGCCCTCGCTTCCATTGGCAGTCAAGACCGTGACCGGCATCGGGACCCGGCCACGGAAACGCCGTATGTGATCTCTCATTTCCAGGGGAAGCTGGAACGCCTCAGAGCCGATGCGCTTGAACCCGTCCTCATTGCTCACGTCGAAACCTTATGCCGAGAGGCAGACCTGCCAGGCCAAGGGCCTGCAACGTCGCTGTCGAACTGCCCACCGTCCCGGCTGGGTGCGAAGACGCCCCGTGAGTATCCCCTTGGTTCTGCAGGTGGCACCCAGTCCCTGTGCATTGGGGCAGGGCGGCTACGTACTACCCGACGATGGGTCAGCTCGATACTGGACGAAGTGGCCAGACCCGCATTGAGGGCAATGGCTCAGAGCTTCCTTGACTTCAGCGTCTCCTGCTGCGCCGCTCATTGCCTGTTGCCGTATCAGGGGCGCCACTGCATGCAGGTTCGAAGATTGTCCTAGTGGCGACATAGGTGCCGCCGGGAGGCACGAAGGGACGGACCACCTTCCTTCACTGTGCGGCATCTTCCAGGCGTAGCCACACTCAGAGCACTGGCGTACCCGAGGCGCTCGGCGTTGCCGCAACCAACCACGTATTCCGCCAGCTTCCGCCATGACACAAAGGGTATTGCACGGACTTCTGGTGTGCACCAACCCGGCGGACTGGGACACTCTCGACAATTCTTAGACCGGGTGCCCGCCAGGAACGATTTCACCATCGTGGGTCCGCCTCATGTTGAAGAGTGCCCGTCTAGCTGCTCGGCGACAGGTTTCGCACTCCAAGAGCACCAAGACCCTCTTCTTTTCGACCAGCTTCGAGGTCGTGTGACGCCCGGAGATGCGAACCGTCAACGGGGCAGAGGTAGCTCACGTAGGGGAAGCTATCGCCACCAAACAAACGAGAGACCCTTCCGTTCATGGGCGCCGCCGGCCGCTCGCAGTCCTGCCGTTCGGGGACGTTCCGTACCCATCGATTGTCCAGGTGATCGACTTCTGGTCAACTGTCGCCAATGAACATAGGCATCGTCGGCGCGGGCATCGGCGGCCTGACGGCCGCCGTGGCTCTTCGACAGCAGGGACACTCGGTACACCTCATCGAGCAGGCGTCGGTGATGGCCGAAGTTGGTGCGGCAGTCTCGCTTTGGCCCAATGCACTTGCCGCTCTGGATCGCATTGGGCTCGAAGGGTCCGTCCGAGACCAGGGTCAGTGGGAAGATGATGGGGCGCTCCGGTGGCCGTCTGGCGACCCATACTGGATATTCAAGAACAGCAACCTCCTTATCCTCCGATCGTCGCTTCAGCAGGTCCTGCTTCACGCCGTCGGTCAAGATCCACCTCTCACGCTCGGGTCTCGATGCATAGGTGTCAGGTCACTCTCGGAGGGACCGACGGTCATTTTGGAGGACGACACGACCCATGAGTTCGATCTCGTGATTGGAGCAGACGGAATCCGTTCCACAGTCCGTGCTGCGATACTTCCTCACGATAGCGCTGCGTCGTACTCAGGTAGCACGGCATGGCGTGCGATAGTGCATGCTCCAGGAGTGATCCCAACGGCGTGGCTGACTGTTGGGAGAGGCCTCCACTTCTTGGCAGCGCCGCTGCCGGGCGGCGATGTCTATTGGAGTCCCTTGGTCAAGATCCCAGTATCGGAGGTCAAGACCATTGCCGACCAACTCGGATTTCTGCGCCACTGCTTCGGAAAATGGCACGATCCGATTCCAGAACTACTCGACCGCACCGATAGTGCAGCATGCTTTGCCACTCCGGTGTACTTCCGCCCACCGCCCACCTGGCTCCATCGAGACCATGTTGTCCTCATTGGTGATGCCGCCCACCCAATGACGCCCGATCTGGGGCAGGGAGCATGCCAAGCCATCGAAGATGCCATCGTTCTCGCCGACTGTTTGGTCCCGAGCCGCCCGATCGAAGAATCGCTGGGGGACTTCACGGCCCGCAGACTCAAGAGGGTACGGAAGATCGTGCGGGAGGCACGCATTCTCGGAAAACTCAACTCCTCAAGGAGCCGCATTTCCGAACTGGCCCGGATCTCGATGTTCAAGCTCACACCTCCGGGCTATTCGGAACGCCACCTTCAAGACATAAGCGGACGAGATGCGTTCGAAGCTCAGATGTCCTAGAGCCAGCCAAAAGACATCCCTTCTCGACGTCGTTCGTTCTGCGCACCCACCACACCGCGGAGTGGCACCCCAGCCCGGCGAAGTGGGGCACTCTGTCGAAAGCCTGTAATGGCCAGATCGACCTAGCGTCGGGCAACGCTTGGAGTCTTAGTAGGTTCCCGGTGTGACCACCGATTCGAGGACAGTAGTGTCCGCCGGTGGGTTCCCGATCTCGGTGATCGACCAGGGCCGCGGACAACCGATCCTGATCGTGCATCCCGGGAGTGGCACCTCAGAGGCGTGGGCACGGGTCGCCCACCATCTGATGGTCCGGTTTCGGGTGCTGCGCTTTGACCGCAGGCCCTACTTATTGCCTCGCGACGTTGAAGTGATTGCGACGATGGAAGATGAGGTGAACGACCTCCTAGCCGTTGCGACGTTCGCGGGTCAACCGGTCCTACTGGTCGGACACTCGTCGGGAGGAGTGGTCGCTCTGGAGGCGGCGCTCGCGTCGCCCGCGATGTTTTCGGGGATGGTGCTTTACGAACCGCCGGTGGCAGTCACAGAAGCGTTGGGCGGAGACGCACTGATCCGCGCGAAGGCAGCACTGGTGGCGGGAGATCCAGGATTGGCGATGGAGATCCACATGCGTGAGATCGTCCGGGCGTCGAATCACCTGGTCAGATTCCTCCAGCTGGCCAAACCGCTATGGCGTCGCATGGCGACACTCGCTCCGGGCCAAATTCAAGACGACGCCAACATCGAGTCCCTGGGCGTCGGCATCGGTCGATACGCCGAACTCACCGTACCCGCACTGCTTCTCGCTGGAGCGCGTAGTCCGAGGCACCTACGTGTTCGACTAGACGCCCTCGCATCGGTCTTACCCAATGTGGACTCACTTGTCGTCCTTCGCCATCAGGGGCACCTCGCCAACGCATTCGCTCCACGCAAGGTCGCATACATCATCGAGTCGTTTGCCGCTCGGGTGCCGCACTAGCCCGAAAGTGCGGCAGGGTGCGCCCGGTCCGGGCGTACTGAAGCACCCTCTTCAATCGGCGGACACATGCGCCCGGAGCCGACCCACGAGGCTCCGCATCTCATCATGGCCAACGCGGGGAGCGTCAGGCCACTCCCGGAGCCGGACTCCCCAATACTCCCTCGGAGTTCCCGCGTACCGCGGTGCCAAGACGACATGAAGGTGGGCCAGCCCGTCCCTCAGGACAAAGCTGTAGACGTGCTCGGCCCCAGCTACCTTGTGACGCCAGTTCGACATGCGAACACGAGTCCGTGCGGGCGTGGTCAACACCGGCAACTGGTAAGTAGCCGTCTTTGACAAAGAGCTCCAGTTCCGGCGGCTCCGGCACCTGCCCATTTTGGTCCATCCCACCTACCCGGCGGACGGGGGCACTATCGCGAGTCAGACTCGAGAATGAGCTTGACGGCTTGGGGGACCGTCTCGACCACCGAATCGGGAACAGGATCCGTCGATGTCCACGTACGGCCCCTTGCGATCCAGATGGTGCGTAGTCCCACCCTTCGACCTCCGGCCATGTCGGCGGCTACGGAATCTCCGGTCATCCAGCCCTCAACGGGTCTCTCGCACAGGTCTGCCGCCATCTCAAAGATCGCTGGATCCGGCTTTCTGACACCGACTATTTCTGAGACGCAAATCGCGTCGAACTCTCCGGTGAGGTTTGTTGCCTCGAGCTTCGCCATCTGTGCCGGTCCACCGTTGGTGACGACCGCCACCCGCCACCCCTGGCTCCGAAGCTGCCGAATTCCACGTACGGTCTCGACGTCCACCGTGTAGCAGTCCGGATAGTCCAGGTAGTACCGGGCGAGGAGTTCTTCGACATCGGTTGAGACGTCGAATTCTGCTCGCATTTGCTCGAATAAGGCTTCCTTCGGTGTCATGCCGTCCTGGTCAGCCGACCGCATGAATGGCCACGCTTCTTGTCGAAGCGCATGCTCACGGATGAAGGCTTCGGCCCAGCGAGCGAACGCCGCCTCACGATCGAGGAGCGTGTTATCAAGATCGAAGAGAGCGAGGCCCACGGATTAAGTATCGCGGGCGGGATCGCAGATCTCCTCGACGGCCCCGGCTCATGATCCCTATCCCGGAGTACGGGGCTCCATCCGATCTCCTTGACTCATTCCCCAAATCCGTCGGGATGGTTGGAATGCCACGCCCACGCCGACGACACGATGTCGTCTAACCCGTGCTGGGGATTCCAGTCCAGCAGTCTGTGAGCCCGGTCTCCGTCGGAATACAAGGCCACGGGATCTCCAGGCCTACGGGAGGCAAGCTCGTACGGCACTTTGTGTCCAATTGCCCTCTCTGCCGACGCCAGAACTTCGAAGACGGACGATCCAACACCAGAGCCGAGATTGACAGCCGTCGAGTCACCGCCGTTTTCCAACAGCTCAAGAGCTTTGAGATGGGCTTCGGCCAAGTCGACGACGTGCACATAGTCACGAACAGCCGTGCCGTCGGGGGTGGGATAGTCAGTGCCGAAGACCTGCAAGGCACCCCGGCGCCCGAGTGCCGACTTCATGATCAGCGGCACGAGGTTCAAGGTTACGGCCCAGTCCTCTCCGATGGAACCGTCGAGCCACGCGCCCGCGGCATTGAAGTAACGGAGACTGACCGAGCGCAGCTCCAGGCACGTGTCGTACCACGACAGAATCCGCTCGACGATCGCCTTGCTCTCGCCGTAGGGACTCTCCGGTCGAATGGCAGTGTCCTCGCTTACCGGTAGCTGGTCCGGGGTGCCGTAGATGGCACAGCTCGATGAGAAGACAATTCTCAACACACCCAGTTGCGACAGCGTTTCAAGTAGAGCAACACTTCCGGCGACATTGTTGTGAAAATACCTTCCAGGCCGTTCGATGGATTCGCCCGCTGCTTTGTAGGCGGCGAAATGCATGACCGCATCGACGTCGTAATCACCGACCACCTGCGCAACCGCCTCCCGGTCGGCGATGTCGGCCCGTATGAGCGGAGCATCACCTACGGCAGCCGTGTGGCCGAACTCCATGGTGTCCATGACGACGACATCTCGGCCCCGTTCTCGCAGAAGCCTGACCGTGTGGGAGCCGATATAGCCGGCGCCACCCGTGACTAAGACGCTCATGCCCGAGTATCTCCCATGTCGACCGGACCCCGCATACTGCGCGCTACGAGTCTCCTATCCGTGCTGGGACGCACACCCATCCGGCGTACGGTGGCAGGTTCCGGATCCCATCCAGTTCGCCGCTCCCCCGAAGGACTTTCGTCACTCTCATCCATAGACTCGGAGCATGAGTACGTTCGTCTTTCGACTCAAGGCGCCGCGCCCGACGTTCGCCCTCGATATGACCGAAGAGGAGCAGGAGATCATAGGTCGGCATGCCGCCCACTGGCAGCCACTAACTGACGCCGGTCGCGTGGTTGTCTTCGGTCCAGTGCTCGACGGGACGGGATCATGGGGACTTGGCGTCATTGAAGCTGACGATGAAGATGAGATCCGACGGTTCGCCTCAGGTGATCCCGTGGTCACCACCGGCGCGGCCGAGGTCGAGATGGGACGAATGCTCGCCGGATTCGTGCGGTCCGGAGGTTCGTCGTCGTACCCCGTCCCGGCAGCGGGCTGGGGCACTTCCGGCTCACCACAGATGCCGGCGTAGCGCCGGGCCTCAGCGAGCAATCGTCAAAGGAAGGTCAGGCGGGTCGCTTCCTGCTTGCCTTGGGCGAAACCGGCACGGGCGGAGGGCATGCGTGTCGCTAGATCCATCTGGTTCGTCCCCATGGCGGCTTGGGAATCGGTGTCAGGTGTGATCACCTCGACGATGCTGCCCTGCCTGCGGAGGGCCTCGACCTGGCTTGCCAGGTCTGTGCCCCATTCCGGATCTCTGCGCAGGCCTTCGAACTGGCCCTCTGGCAGCGACTCACTCCGTCCGTCCAGCGGCGCCAGCACCACAACGTTCGAATAACCCGAAGCAAGGTCGGCATTGTTGGTCGAGCGCACGCCGCCAGATATGTAATTGGTGCCGTTGACGCTGACGGTGGGGGCTGAACCCGGCAGCGCGGTGCTCGCAGTGACCGCGTCGACGAGGTCGACTCCGGATTCGCGGTCCAACGCAGCCAACTCGCCGGTATGCGCGTCGACGACCACCACCATCATCGGTCGGTCCGGCCATTGAAAGCGAGGCAACCGGGCGGCGACCATGGCGCGCCGCTGTCCGGCTCCGGGTCTCAGTATGGAGTCGCTTTCCAGCCCGAACGCACCCATCAAACGCTGCAAATCGGCTGACGAGGTCGCGGCGGCGCCAATGGCCCTCATCCGCTCAAATACGGTGGCCATCGGCAGGGACGGCGGCTGCTCCTGGTCGTGTCGGACCGCTCGCACCGGCGGGGACAGCGCAGATGCCAACAGTTCGGCTGGTGGAATGCCGCTGCGCATCTGTGCGGCCGCGGTAGCGCCAGACGAGGTGCCGATAACCATGTCGGCGGCATCTGTCATGTCGCGACCAGCCTCGGCAAGGCCGGCGATGATCCCGATCACCCACGCATTCCCTGCAGCCCCACCACCACCGATAACCAGAGCAATGTTGTGATCCACCTGCGGGTGCGACGTACGTCGAGCAGAGTCAGGCGTGAAGGAGTGGGCTTTGCCTCCAGCCAACGAGAGCGATTCGTGAAACTGAGACATGTGTTGGTCCCTTTCAGGGCATCCGAGGCGGGCACCCGAGGACCGACAACGAAGCTCTAGCGGCTCCAGCGTAACTGGGTGAGCACCCGACTGTGAACGAAAAGAATCGGACTCACCTCCTTACGTCGTGCGCTGTGTCAGCGCTCACAAATGAACGGAGATGAAACTAGACGGCCGGAACTCTGTCGTCAACGAAGCGAGGCTGGACTATCCCCTTTGGTTCCGCATGGTGCGTATCGACCCGGCGAACGCAGGCGCAGGTGAGGACCTAGGATTACACGGTGGCCATAACCCATCAACGTGCGATCGAACTTCGCAATCAACTGCTGGACACTGACGAAGAGCGTGGCTTTGACTTCGAGACATCTCTGGAGTTGGTGGAGCAACTTATTGAGAGCTTGGAGGAACTACAGACACGAGTGAAGCCCGACTAGGTGGATTCAGGCATCCCACTGGTTTGGTAATGGGGGGCCTGCTCCCAGGGCGGATGGCAGCTCCAGGTGTCGCTGCCATCCGATAATCCATTCCGGTCAACTGGTAGGAGAACTCCACCGGGGAAGGCGTCCCATCTCGGGACCCAGCCTCGGGTTAGGTATGGGTATTCCACTCGTGTCGAACCGTCCCACCCTCCCGGCAGCGAACTTGGACAGGGCCCCCCACCTCTCGCTGACGACCGATCCCCAATTTGAACTACTTGGTCCGACGACGAGGGTCGAGCAGACTCGCGTTGTGGAGGGAGTGAGTCAGACCGCCATATTTGCTGCTCAGGTCCGTGCTGTGCATGCCATCCTCAATGATGACCCTATCTTCGAGGACCCATACGCCTTGGCGCTCTCTGATGCTTCCGAGGAAGAGATCAGGGCAATCTTCGATTTGATTCTATCGGCGTGTGCCCGGGGTGGCTCGTGTGCTCCCGAACCAGCGGGCCCGATTTGTTGATGAGGAAGTCGAACGTGCCATCGGTGAAGGGATCACCCAGTACGTCATCCTCGGAGCAGGCCTCGATTCGTTCGCCTGGCGGCGTCCAGATCTGATGAGCGCCGTCGAGCTATTCGAAGTTGACCATTCGGTGACACAGGAGTGGAAGCGAAAGAGGATGTGGGATGCCGATTTATTGCATCCCACAAATCTCCATTTCGTCGGGATGGACTTCGAGGCTCAGCAGCGATTGGCTGTCGGGCTCCGACACGCCGGCTTCGACTCAAGCCAATCCTCGATTTGGTCATGGATGGGGGTAGCCGTCTACCTAGGTCCCGCAGCGATCACATCCGTGCTTCGTGACACCGCTCAGCTCGCCGGATCCGGCTCTCGATTCCTTGCCTCCTACACGGTCGTACCTCGTTTGATGGATCAAGACCCTCGAGAGTTCTCCGAGTTGGCCCGGTCTGCTTCTGCCGAAAGCGGTGAGGATCAGGTCTCAGCCTTCGTTCCGGAGGAGATCGAAGCCATAGTCTTACCCGCAGGGTGGTATTCCGCCCGCAGTGTCGACCCATCATCATTCCAAGCCTGGTTCTCTCAACGTAGAGATGCGCTGAGGCCCGCCCCTTACGAATGGCTTCTCGTGGCCGACAGCTGACGAAGAGACTCGTTATCCCTCCGATATGGCTGACCCGGTCCCGGCGGACGGGGCACCTCACTGAATCAGACATTTACCATGCTCGACCACATGGGACACGAACTCCGCCGTCATTCGAGCCCGCTGTCGGACTGTAAGGAACAGGTGCTCAGGCTCCTCGCGCCAATAGTCAAGGGCCTCCTCGATGAGCGGCCGCCACCGCGGTGCGAACTCACCGAGCGCGTACTCCCCGGCGGCTTCTTTGGAGATCACCTCCCCGGTTGCGATCGTGCAGTGCAGACGCGGTGCTCCCAGCACGCCCCAGGCTGTCCAATAGCGCGGACGAAGGGCGAACCGACGAACCGGTCCACGAGTGACCCTCTCGGCCCATGGACGCCAGTAAGTGTTGAGATTCCCCGTAGTCCAAGAACGAAGACACTCCGGTTCGGTTTGAAGGTTCAACGCAGAAGGCCGAGGACCGCGGATCACCGCGCCCTTTTCGGAAAACACCTTCCAACCCACCGGACTCAGATCCGAACCGGCCTTGCCAACCTTGAACTCGGTGCCCACCTGACTGGCTACCGGCTTGATTTGGGTGACTGGCCTGGTCAGGTCCGACTTACGAACAAAGATCCCGTTCAGCGTGCCCGTCAGCGGCGAACGCCCCTCGACGATTGCCCTGGACCCAGTCAGAAGGCCGCTCTGGGCGTGTGCAATGCGTAGGCGACCGACACATCCTCCCTCGACTTCGTTGTCCAGGACACCTACAAAATCAAGATCACTGCGGCGCCGCCGGTAGCCTCCGAGGGCTACAGAACCGACCAGGTAGAAGCCCACGACGGCTCCCGGTAACAGCCGATCGAGCTGTCTCAAATACAGGTGAGCGTCTCGCTTGGCCGCCTCCTCGAACACGAAATTGAGCCTTGCATGCGCGGGGCGAGTGCGCACCCGCGGCGACTGTTCGGGGACTAGCAACCGACGGCACAGGACGGCAGACTTGGAGGAAATGCCGAGCGTACCGCCCGAGAGACTCGAAGACCCTCCGATCGTGTTGCGGAGGTATCGAGGCGGCGAGTTGCAGGCGCTCTATGAGGCGGTATCAACCAGTATTGATCACCTGAGTCCATGGCTGGCGTGGGCCTCAGTAGAACCTTTGGACCAAGGGCTCGGCGACTTTATCGCCCACTCGATTGACGCCTTCGACCGTGGGGAAAACTACGACTACGCGATTTGGGACCTCGCTGAAACCACGCTGATCGGTGGAGCGGGTCTACATCCTCGGCCAGGCCCGGGTCGGATCGAAATCGGCTACTGGGTCAGGGCGAGTTGGCTCCGCCGCGGCATCGCCTCAGCCGCTGCCCGTACCCTCACGACGGCTGCGTTTCAGTTGACTGGGATTCAGGAGGTCCACATCCACTGTGATGAAGCAAACGTTGCCAGTGCCAGAATCCCCCGTGGCTTGGGATTTCGGCTGCTCAGAACAATCGAGGACGAGATGGACGCGCCAGCCGAGATCGGACGAAGTATGGAGTGGGTGATAGCGATGAGCGAGTGGAACAGCGGTCATTGAGAGAGTCATGGCTCGGTGAAATGCAACCCATGCCGGCCAACTGGGGCATTTACTACTGACCTCCGCCCCTACTGGGGGGCTGCGGTCAGAGGTCGCCCAGATCCTCGCAGAAGGGCGAGCCACGGGTCCGATTCCGCATTTGCCTGTTCTCTGTCCAACATCCACAGCGAGTCCGATTCGAGGATGGCGCCGCAGATCTGCGGAGGTGGAGCGAATACGCCAGCCAATCCTGAAATCACGTCGTGCGTGTGGATCGCTAATTCAAAGGACGCTCGAGCGCACCAATCCGTGAGAGCCAACAGCAGTACGCCGTCGGAGGCAGTCAGATCACCTGGTGCATCTCGCACAACGCCAAGGAAGAGTGCGGTCACCCCACGCAGACCAGCGATCAGGTCCCCAGGAATCGCCTCGGGTTTCGCGTGTAGTTCCTCGAGCGGGATATATCCGGACTGAGCGCGTGCGCCAATCTGCAATGCATACGAGAAGATGCAATCGATCAAATGGTCCGCCGTCTGCCAGCAGTTCCATTCCAGCGCACCAGCCTTGCTCGACCAATCAGCATCTCTCACGTCGGCAAGGGCCTCAAGGGAAAGACCGACCAGTGCTGTGACTTCGTCGTCGGTCATGGAAGCCATCTTGCCTCACGAGGGATGCCGGTTGCCCCGGGGCGGCATTAGGTAACAGGGGGGTTCATCCAGATTTCAGTGGCCACCCGAGGTAGCGTCCAGCGGTTGGCAGTGGTGGGCGAGCCAACCGGGAGGTACATCGTGATCCGTCGTCGAGCTTGCAGTGTTGCTGTCGGAGCTTCCATTCTTGTGGGCTGGCCAGGCGGCCGAACGCATGCTCGTCTACGTCCGCCGAGTTGACGAGGACGCGGGTGAATTGCATGGCTCGAAGTCGCGCCGGGAACGAGACGGTGTCAGTTCCGCGACGTTGAGTCGTCGGGACCCCCGGGCCAGGCTCGTTCCGAAGAGGTCGGGCCGCAGGCCACTCCTGGCGGCTAGCTCCAGTCCATCTCCTGTCTTCGACACACGGTCTCCCACGCGACTACAAAGTGAGGGGCGGTGCGGGCACGACGATCGGGGGCTGACATGACACGGTTGGATCTACGGCGCCGGAGCGCTGCATCGCCTCAGCGGAGCATCGTTGGTCGTCGGATGCCTCTCGTCCTGGCGATGCTGGGCCTGCTCGCGACCGCAGGGGTCGGTGTGACCTCCTTCGGCGGATCTCCAACTGTTGCCCAAGCGGCCACGACTCCGGTCGAGTACGACGTGGCCATGGGAGACTCCCTTGCCGCCGGAACCGGCGCCAGCACCACGGCCGACGACTACGTGAGCTTGGTCTACCAGCACGAACTCACCCGTCACCCCGGCCTCCAGCTGGAGAACCTGGGGTGCGGAGGGGCGACGACCGCCTCAGTCATACATGGGCCGGGCTGCTCGTACACGACGGGCACGCAATTGGGCGATGCCGAGGCGTTCCTCCGTTCCCATCCCGGCCAGGTGGAGATGTTGACCATCGACATCGGAGCGAACGATGTGGATGGATGCATCGGGTCCTCGGGAATCAATACGTCGTGCCTCCAGACGGGCCTGAACCAGATCACCACCGACCTGCCCCTGATTTTGAGTGGCCTGCGAGCGGCCGATCCCACTCTGGCCATCTACGGGATGGACTACTACGACCCATTCCTGGACCAATGGCTGGCCGGCGCAAGTGGTCAGACGGTGGCACAGGAGTCCGAGGCGGGTGGTGTCACCCTCAACAACGAACTGGGCCAGATCTACAACGCCAACAAGGCGGCCATGGCCGATCCGGCAACTCTCTTCCAGACCGCCAACTTCGCGTTGACCGGTTCCTACAACGGCACAACGGTGCCGGAGAACGTTTCGCTGATTTGCGCGTGGACCTGGATGTGCAGCGAGAACGACATCCATGCGAACGATGAGGGCCACGCCGAACTGGCACTGGCCTTCGAATCGGTCATCGACCAGCCCCCCACGACGTCTGTGCTCATCCCGTCTTCGAGTGGCGCCACCTTGAGCGGCAATGCGCTCGTTGACGCCACCGCCGCCGATCCCGTCGGCGTCGCCCAGGTCCAGTTCGCCCTCACCGGGGGGACGCTGAACCAGACGGTGGTCGGGACTGCGGTGCTGACCCTCTACGGCTATGTGTTCCAACTGAACACCACGACGGTGCCCAACGGGTCGTACACCCTCCAGAGCGTGGCCTCGGACACGGCCGGCAACACCGGGTACAGCACCGGCGTCCCGGTCACGATCGACAATCCGCCACCGACCACGACGGTGCTCGTTCCGTCTCCGAGTGGCGCCACCTTGAGCGGCACAGCCGTCTTGGATGCGACCGCTGCCGATCCCGGCGGGGTCGCCAAGGTCCAGTTCGCCCTCACCGGGGGGACGCTGAACCAGACGGTGGTCGGGACTGCGGTACTGACCCTCTACGGCTATGTGTTCCAACTGAACACCACGACGGTGCCCAACGGGTCGTACACCCTCCAGAGCGTGGCCTCGGACACGGCCGGCAACACCGGGTACAGCACCGGCGTCCCGGTCACGATCGACAATCCGCCACCGACCACGACGGTGCTCGTTCCGTCTCCGAGTGGCGCCACCTGGAGCGGCACAGCCGTCTTGGATGCGACCGCTGCCGATCCCGGCGGGGTCGCCAAGGTCCAGTTCGCCCTCACCGGGGGGACGCTGAACCAGACGGTGGTCGGGACTGCGGTGCTGACCCTCTACGGCTATGTGTTCCAACTGAACACCACGACGGTGCCCAACGGGTCGTACACCCTCCAGAGCGTGGCCTCGGACACGGCCGGCAACACCGGGTACAGCACCGGCGTCCCGGTCACGATCGACAACTGAACCGTTCGGCCGTGCCGCTACGTCCTGACATCGAGGTCAGTGGGCGGAACCCCGTTCGATGTGCTGCAGCTCGATCCACAGTGGGATGACGAACCAGATGTAGGCGTTGGTGAGCGTGTACTCGCTGTCGCCGTAGCGGGTCACCATGGCGCCGACTTCAGTGAGGCGGACGCGGTCATCCTTGGCCTGGTACACCTTGACACGGTCCAGTAGTTCGTTCAGCTCCTCCTTGGACGACACCTCCAATCCGAAGTGATCCATGTTCGGTGTGACCATGAATTCGCCCTTCGCCGGCAACAGGTAGAGGAACTGACCCAATGAGCCCGTGTAGAGGATCAGGGGATTTCCCTTTTCCGTGCTGTTGTCCCCCTCGGTCCACCCGAAGATCTCAGAGAAGAAGTCGAGAATGGCGGCCCGCCCCGCCTCGTCCATGAGATCAGCGTCAACGCTGATCGCCACGTGGTTGATCCTGGGCGCAAACGGTTTCCCGTTCATGACGTCAGACCTGGCTGCACCATCACCTTGCTCGGGATTTCCCCCCGGGCGAGTCTTTCCATGGCAGACATCACTTCGCTGAGTGGAATGTCGGTGGGTTCGATCAATGAACCGAGCGGCAAGGCTCCGCTGCCGAGAAGATCCACCGCGGGCCCGAAGCCGTCATCGTTGTAGTTGTAGGCCCCGATGACCTCGAGCTCGAAGATGATCAAACGGTTCTGGTTGAAGCGGGGCGGTTCGAACCCGGTGCCGACGATCACAAGAGCGCCCGCGTAGTCCAGCTGGCCGAGCGCAGTCTCGGCCGCACTGGCGTGACCGGAGCATTCGAACACGATCGCGAATGGTTCAGCCACAGGCTGGGTCATGGGTGGCTCCGTCAGCCTGTCGGGCGTCACCACACGGGTGGCCCCGACGTCGAGCGCCTGTTGCCGGCGGAGCGGCGACGGCTCGCTCACGGTGATGTCCGAGATCCCCTGGGCCCGCAGCACGGCGATGATCAGGAGCCCGACCGGACCGGCCCCGGTGACGAGCACCCGGTCGTCGGGCCGGACATCGGCCAGGCGCAGCGCGTGCAGCGTGATCGCCGTGGGCTCGGCCAAGGCCGCCGGCCGGGTCGCCAGCGAGTCAGGAATCCGGATCAGGCCGTCGGCCGCCGCGGTCTTGTACTGGCAGAACGCGCCCCTGTACCCGGCGAAATCGGCCGAGGCACGCCGCATGCACACCGAAGGGCGACCTCTCCGGCAGGGTCGGCACTCACCACATCCCGGAGCAGCATTCCCCACGACCCGGTCGCCGGTGGACCACCCGGAGTCCCTCGGCGCCTCGGCCACAATGCCCGACCACTCGTGGCCGAGGATGGCGCCCGGTCTCGCATAGCGCTCCAGGACCATGTGCAGGTCGGAACCGCAGATCCCGCACGCGGCGATCTCGACGAGCACCTCGCCGGGCCCAGGTTCTGGTCGCGGGACCTCGTCGACCTCGATCCTCCCGTCGCCCACGTAGACGGCCGCGGGCATCGTTTCCGGGGACACGGGGCCACACTATGGGCCTTTTCCGGCGCCCGCCTTGGCCCATGCCTCCCGCTGCAGTCGATGCGGGGCTGCGGTACCGACCGTGACCCCACCTGGCTCGGCGGCGCGCCCGTCCGCACGTCGTCGGTACCGGGGACCGGACCGGATCCGTGCCGGCTCACGGTCCCGAGTGCTCCGCGCCCCGCACCGGCTCGATGGTGTCATCCGGCCGGGAAGCGTCCGGTTCTCTCCGTCGTGGTCGGGTCAGGATGATCTGCACGGAAGCGACCACCAGCACCACGATGGTGACCAGCCGCTCGCTCCGGCCGACCTCCCTGAAGATGGCGTAGATCTGTATGCCGATGGCGAGGGCCTGCGCGAAGAGGGCCAGCGCAATGGCGCGCATCCCTGTGACCGCTTCGGGGTCCTCGGCGGCCCCCGGCGCCCGAACCCAGGCCGCCAACGCGAGCAGGAGCGCTGCCGCGGTCCAGACGAAGTCGTAGCTGTCCCCGGACACGACGTCTCGGGCGGTCGCCTCTTGGACGGCGAAGACAGCATCGGCAACCGACGAACTGACGATGGACAGACCGACCAGGATCCACATGGTGTCGGGTCGCCAGCCCAGTAGGCCGTAGACGCCCAGGATCGCACCCACCAACAGCACGTCGAGCACCGGGTACATGAACGCGACGACGGTGGCGAGGTTCCCAACCGTCTTGTGCTCGGCTGCGGGCTGAATCACCAGGGCGAACCCCACGGCCAGCACCAGCAGCATCACGGCGATGCCGTCCATCCAGCGGTGCAGCTCGAACTGCGGAACGCGCACCCGGATCAGATAGAAGATCCCGATCGCCAGAAGCGGATACCACGCCAACCAGAACACGTCCGCGAACGAGGGGTAGGGGGGGCTGGGTTGGCCCCCGTACGCCAGGTCCCACCCGACGGTCCCGAGAAACCAGAGCAAAAGAGCCATTCCGAAGGCCAGCCACGCCTTTCGGGCCACCGGCTCGAAGGCAGCCCGGGCGAGAACGAGTGCGGCACACGCGCCCAGAATCGAGTCGTGGACCCAGTTGGCGTAGAACCAGCTCGGTCCGCCGACATGAAAGATGTCGTTGATCGCCTCGAGAACGGTGAGCACCCCCAGCACCAACCAGATGAAATTGAGGGGAAGGGGCACCGACAGGAGCTCACCCTCCAAGTCGACCTTGCGCCCGGGGAGCGCTTTGCGCAGTGGGCCCAGCCTCCGCGCGCCGTTGTCGGTCGAGTCAACCACGGCACCCCGTCATGGTCACCATCATCGCCGACGAGCCACATGTGGGGACAGGCGTGCGGTCCCAGGGGGCTCCCTCCGGTACCATCGGCCCGCCATGGAGCAACTGCAGGGACGGACGGCGGTCGTCACCGGCGCGGCCAGCGGCATCGGGCTGGCCGTAGCCGAAGCCTTCGTCGACGCGGGCATGCGCGTCGTCATGGCCGACGTCGACGAGGACAACCTCCGATCGCACACGGCGAGCCTGGCCGACCAGGGCGCCGAAGTGATCGCCGTCACCGCCGACGTCCGCGATCCTGACGCCGTCGAAGGCGTCGGTGCCGCCGCTGTCGAGCACTTCGGGAAGCTCCATGTCGCGGTGAACAACGCCGGCGTCGTCAACGGCGGCTACTCCTGGGAGATATCCCTGGAGGAGTGGCACCGCGTGGTCGACATCGACCTGTGGGGCGTCATCCACGGCATCCGCTCCTTCGTGCCGCGCATTCTCGCCTCGGGGGAGGAGGGCCACGTCGTGAATACGGCATCCATGGCCGCTGTCCTGTCGTTGGGCCGCCTCGGGCCCTACACCGTCGCCAAGCACGGGGTGCTCGGCCTCTCCGATGTCCTGCGGGCCGAGCTGGCCTCCCTGCAGGCACCGATCGGGGTCAGCGTGGTCATGCCCGGCATGATCAAGACCGCCATGAACCCCATCGGTACGGTCCCGTCCGCCACGGTGGCCGCCAACGTGCTGGACGCCATCCGGCGCCGGCGCAGCTACGTCTTCACCGATCACCACAGCACCGACGAAGTAGCAGAGCGCCTCAACGCGATCCTGTTGGCGCGCGACGACGTCATCGGCTGAAGCCCGTACTTAGCTGGCGGCCCGCGGGAGCCCTCCACTCCTGGTCACGGAGCTGGCAGGCGCAGTGGCCCGCGGTAGCCTCCCCCGATGCCTGGAGACGAACTCGCTGCCGAGCTGCTGACGTCGGTCCTCGATGCCGACCCCTTGGCCGGTTCTCTCTACGGTTTTCCCGGCTATGACTCGAATCTCCCCGACTTCAGTCGGGAGTCACAGAACGAGCACGCGCGCACTCTGGCATCCATTGCCACGCGGGCGGAGCAGGAACCAGACGCCGGCTTGGATGAGGCCGAGATCCAGACACTCGACTTCGTGCGCTGCCTGGCTCGTGGCATGGCCGATGCGGCCACCGTGCCCATCATCGAGTTCACCGTCAGTGACACGTTCGCCGCGCCGGTCGGGGAGATCTTGAGTTCGCTGCCCAAGATCCCGCTCGACACCGAAGAGAGGCGCGAGGGCTACCTCACGCGGTTACGCGGCCTCTCGGGCGTGCTCGACACGGTGGCGCAGCGCCACCAGGAAGGAGCGCGCGCGGGACGGACGGCGGTGGCGCGACTGGTGGAGGCCGCCATCACCCAGCTCGACATGATGTTGCAGGATCCCACCATGGGTGCGATCGTCCGGACCGACACCGATGCAGCCTTCTCCCAAGCGGTCGCGGTCGCCGTGGACGATCACGCCCGTCCGGCGCTGGCCTGCTACCGGGAGGCTCTGCACGCCTCGGTGCTGCCCGCCGCGCGTGACGACGAGCATCCGGGCATCTGTCACCTGCCCGGCGGCGACGCGATGTACGAGGCCATGGTCCGACACCACACGTCCTTGCGCTATTCGGCCCAGGATCTCCACGCCATGGGCCGTGAGATCGTCGACGAGGTGCTCGAGGAGATCGTCGACACTGGTTCCCGCCTCTTCGGGACCACCGAGGTGCCCGAGATCTTCGAACACCTGTCCGACCCTTCCTTGCGGTACCAGAGCCGAGAGGAGATGTTGGAGCACGCCCAGCGCGTCGTCGCCGCCGCCGAGGCGGAAGCACCCCGGTGGTTCGTGACCGTCCCTGACGCGCCGTGCACTGTGGCGCCGGTCCCCGAGTCCGAAGAAGTGGGGATGACCGCTGCCTACTACATGCCGGGCGCCATCGACGGCTCGCGGTCAGGGACCTATTACCTGAACACGTCGCAGCCCGAGAAGCGCCACCGCTATGCGGCCGAGGACATCGCTTTTCACGAAGCCGTCCCCGGGCATCATTTCCAGCTCACCATCGCCATGGAGTCCAAGGACCTGGCGCCCGCACGCCAGGTCCTCTTCGACACCGCCTGCGCGGAGGGCTGGGGCCTCTACGCGGAACGGTTGGCGGACGAAATGGGCCTCTACAGCGACGACCTGGCCCGCATGGGCCTGTTCGCCGCCGACTCGTGGCGGGCGAGCCGGCTGGTCGTCGACACGGGCCTGCACGCGTTGGGCTGGACCCGCCAGTACGCCGTCGACTGGTTGGCTGCGCACACGCCCCTCCCCCGCCTCGAAGTCGAAACCGAAATCGACCGGTACATCTCCTTCCCCGGCCAGGCCCTGGCCTACATGGTCGGCCGGCGTGAGATCGTGCGGCTCCGCGCCGAGGCGGCGCAGCGTCTGGGCGCGCGCTTCGACCTGAGGGAATTCCACGATCTCGTGTTGCGGGCCGGGATCCTTCCGTTGCCGGCACTCGCTCGTACCGCCGAGCGCTGGGTCGAGCGCCTCTCCTCGTAGGAAGGCGCAGTCGACACTCCTGATCCGGCACCCACAGGCTTTCGCGCAGCGCGTCCTCGTGTCGTCATTGCGCAGGACGCATCGGGCACCCGTGGGGGGTGAAAGTCCTCATGTCAGCTGGTGACGCGGCAGCGACGAGGCGGCCCGGCCGCTCAGGATCACAGCGAAGAGGCACACGACCGTGACATGCACGGCAGTGCACCACAGACAGATGGCGCCGATCCGGAAGAGCTCCACGTACACGAGGTACAGCACCATGGCGGCGCCGCCGCCCGACACCGCCAGCCGGGTACCGTCGACCCAGGTCGCAGCGGAGCGCCAGGCCCAGGGCGCGGTGAGACAAGTCATGACGACGGCCCACACCACGCCGAGGACGGCCAGCGGCACGCCGAAAACCACCGACCACGAGCTGGTGGTCACCAGCGTGCAGTTGACGATGCCGGTATCGGGACAGGCCAGTGCGGTTGGATCGGTGTAGTGGGTCGCCGTGAGGTACGACGCGATCGCCACCGCGGCCAGTGACAGGGCGAGCGACGTGACCGGCACCTAGCCCGGCAGCCGCCGGGCGACGACGCGCGCCACCGTCACGCCCCCAGCTTCTGGGCGATCGCGGCAATCGTCGCCGAGCTTCCGACGCTCGAGGGCTGGTTGCCGGTGACCGCAACGACGGCGGCGGTGATGTCGTTCGCCGTCCCGTCGATCGCCTGCGCCACCGCGCTGTCCGGGTTGGACAGGTCAGCCGCGATCTGGCTGCGCGACAGCCCCTGCAGCACCTGCGGCGAGAAGCTCGAACCGGTGACGAGGTAGCGGTTTGCGATATCGAGGAACGGGATGCTTCCCTGCGGGTCGTACTTCGCCACCAGGGCGCTCTGGGCCGCCGTCGGTGTCTGCAAGGTCTGATAACCGTCCCCGGCCGGTTGGTTCGTGGCCTCCTCGACGGGCTGGAAGTCGACGTACGGGCTCGAGTAGCTCGATCCGTAGAACGAGAGGGTCTGCGTGTCGGGGAACTCGTCGGAGTCCGAGGAGTGCGTGCCCGACAGGTTCGAGAACGTCCCGAAGCGTGACAGCGCGACAGCAAGCGCCCAGCGCTCGGCAGCACAGAACGGGCAGTATTCGGCGCCGATGTACGTGATCAGCGGCTTGCCGCCCTCGCCTTTGAGGACACTGCCGTTCCCGATCTTGCTGGGCAGTACGTCTCCCGATGGGCTCCCCACTGCATCGAGGGTGGCGGCGGGCACCGAAAGCGCCGCCACGACCTGTGGCGACAACGCCGTGGTGCCCGTGCCCGACGATCCTCCGGTTGCGCCGACATGTGGGGACGCCGAAGCCAGCGGGTTGGACGTCCCGGCGGCCTTGATCAAGACCATGGTGGCGATGGCGGCGACCACCAGCCCGACCGGGATCAGGGCCGTCAGCACCCGGTGTCGGGAGCGGAACCGGGCGGGTGGTGACGCTGCCCCGGGCTTGGCCCTCGAGTTGGGGTTGGAGGTGGACGGCGCCCTGGTCCTTGGGGCCGGGCGCGAGGTGGATGTGGACTTCTTCTTGTTGGCGGTGGGCCGCGCCGGACGCGACGACCCCGATGGGGATTTTGACATCGTGTTCTCCTGGGTATGCGGGCACGGCGACAGGGCACGCGTGACCGAAGGCTCGAAATGGAGGTCGCAAGGGCGGCTTCCTGGGCTGATGCCGGCGACGTGCGGCTGCCCGTGCCCACAAGGCTGGGCGGTCGGGGTCGCGTCGCCGCGGAGTTCGAGCTAGGAGAACTGAGGCGGGTGGAAAAGGGTGTCGCGGGTCCCCCCGGGAAGCGCGACGAGGCGTGCCCGGCGGCGGCGGACGAGGGTCACGGCTGCCGCGGCGGTGACAGTGCCCCCGACAACTGCGGCCAACGCGACGCCCGGCGTGGGGGCGGCCGGTGCCGGGCTGCCCTTCCCACAGGTGGCGTCGACACAGCTCACCGGCACCGAGACGGGGGCCTCCACGATCTGCACCACCTGGGTGACCGAGGTGTCGACGCCGGAGAGCGCGGCGTGCGGCACGAAGCCGCCGACGACGACGGCCGCGACGACCGCCGCCAAACCGATCCGCCACCGCGTGGACATGTCATGGAGCTTACGGGTGCCAGATAAGCACGCCATAAGAGAGAAGGGCCCGGGCCGGGGCGCCGAAGAATTGTTGGCGCCAGTGGGCGCCGGTGAAGTCCTTAGTGGGAGCCGCCCGGGAGGTCGGCGCCGTGGCGAACCACTCGCGCCGGTCGAGCTGTGCCTACCCGCACCCGTCGAAGGCGGTCGCCGCCCGTCTGCGCCAGATCGTGCGTACCAGGCCGGGAGAGGTCTCATGCGGTCCCCGAACGCACTGGCGGGCCGGAGCCTGGGCCCGCATCGGGGCCTGCATCGGGGCCCGGACCCGCCTCGGCCGCCTTTCGGGCCCAGGCCGACACCAGCTGGAGCAGCCCGAGATACACGGCCAGCACGATCACAATGACCAGCAGGCTCCATCCGGTCAGATTGCCGCCGAAGACCAGGAAGAGCGCCGCCACAATCACCCCGACGATCCGGAGGCCGTTGAGGTGCTCCAGGATCCAGCCGGCAGAACGACGGACCCGGCTCGACCCGGCCACGGCCCGCCCGGTGCGCCCGGCACCCGACGACAGCCCCTTCGCTTGGGCGCCCACCCAGCGGGCGCCGGCGACGGTGGTCTTGCGGATCCACACGGCGTAGCGTGCCGGCCCGGCGACCCAGCCGCCGAAGGCGACCAGCACCGCGATCAAGCAGCGTCCATCGCAGGTCCGCCTTGAGGAAGCGCAACACGGTGTCCCACACGGCAGCGGCGCCTTGCGCCTGGAACCCTCCACCGGCGGCCTGACCGATGAAGATGCCGCGGCCCGTCGACAGCGCGCCCAGCAGCAGCAGGGTCATCAACGCCACCCCGATGGCCAGGCGCAGCGAGTGTCTTGCGGCGCTCCATGGCGAGCGCCACCGCGAGGATCGCCAGCACGAGCGAAATGACCGGGACGATCCACTTGCCCTTTACGACCAGGTTGAACAGCCCGGAGAACTTCGAAACCTGTTGCTTCGACACGACCGTGAAGCTCAGCCCTTGCGTCGAGACGGCCTTGATCGGGTTGAAAAGGGTCACGCCGTGGGCGTTCGCGTCATCGATGAGATTGTTGAGTGCAGGCGACAGGTTGAGCGCGATCTGTCCCCCCTTTTCGAGTTTCTTCTGCAGCGGTGTCTGCTTGCCGGTGAGGACATTGACCACGGCCTCGTGACTGTGCCGGTTGAGCGAGTCCCACAGCTTCGCCGAACTTCGGGCTCGAGAAGACCTTGAGCGCCAGGCCGTACACGTAGGAGTGCACCTGATTCACGATCGGCGCAACGAGCGGCTTCGCCGACTTCGGGAGCGCGTGCGGTAACCTTGTTCTGCACGATGTGCGTCGAAAAGAGCGCGTCGGTCGCCCGCGTCGCCAATCCGTCCACAATGACCGGGTTGCGCGCCAGGGGCGCCATGGTCTCGACGTACTTGTCGGTGTTGGTCACCGTGTTGATGGCCCACACTGACAAGACCGACACCGGGATGAGGATGGACGCCAGCACGACGAGCACCCACGCCGAGATTCGGCGCGGCAGGTGCCCGCGGCGCGTCTTGTTCTTGTTCTTCTGTATGTCCGTGACCGTGGCCGGCTTCCCCGGCTCACGTTCGAAGCGGCCTCGGCCGGAATCGGCGTCGCCTGCGTCGTCGGGCTGCATCTGGGGTTCAGTATCGCTCATTTGCGGCGACTCATTTTGCCATTCCTAGTGCGAATTGGACTGGTGCGCACGCATTTCCAGGGTGTACGACTAGTGCCGTGAAGCGAATCGGGGGCAATTCGGACCAACGGCGCGTCGTCGCCATCAGCGCAATCTCAGGGTTCCTTGCTCCGCTGGTGTTCGTGGGCGTGATCGTCCTCCGCAAGGTCAACCGCCGCAGTCGCACCCACCTCCGCCAGTGGAACAAGCGCCTCCAGCACGAGATCGCCCGCTGGAGCTGAGCGCTCCCCACGCTGACGCGGTGCTGAGCGGGATCGCCCACTCCGCCGTCTGCGTTCCCGACGTCGAGGCGGCCACCCGCTGGTACTCCGAGGTCCTCGGCCTCGAGGTGCTGTCGCCCCCGTACCGCATGGAAGGTGCGCAGATGGAGCACGATATGGGTGAGCTCGTCCCGTCACCCGTGGTCGTCCACGCGGCCATCGTGGGCTTCGGGAAGGACGACCGCGTCATTGAGCTGATCGAGTATCCGGCGGCCGATGTCGCTCCGCCGGAGCCGGGACGTCCGGCCGTCACCAGAGTCGGGATCACCCACATCGGCATGCTGTGCGACGACATCGCCGCCACGCGAACGGACGCTCGAGACCCGCGGAGTGGAGTTCCTCACGGCGGGAATTGCCGACGTGGCGGGGCTCCGGACGACGTGGTGCCGCGACCCGTGGGGGACCGTGATCATCCTCATGGAGAAGCGCGAAGACGCGCTTCCCTACTGGGGCCAGTGGATGCGCTGAAGGGGCGCAGACACCGTTCCGTCACCCGTTGCAGGCCGCAACTGCCCTCAAATCTGACGCTTTCGGGTGATATTCGAGCAAGTTTGAGCACAAATATCTGCATTCGTGCCCGGAAAGATGTGCATTGGTGGGCGCGCGTCGGCCATTATGGGCGCCATGAACAAAAGAGAACTAGCAAAAGCAGTCGCGGTCCAGGCCGACGTCGAGTTGAAGACCGTCGTTTCCGTCATCGACGGATTCACCGATGTCGTCACCGCCGTCGTTTCGAAGGGTGAGCCGGTTTCCATCCCGGGTTTCGCCAAGTTCGTCAAGGTGAACCGTGCCGCGCGCATGGGTCGCAACCCGGCGACCGGTGAGGCAATCCGGATCAAGGCTTCCAAGAAGGCGCGCATCACGCCCGTCAAGGCGTTCAAGGACGCCGTCCTGGCGCCCGCAACGGCACCGAAGCTGGTCAAGGGCGCGTACCCGACCAGCGACGCCGCCGTCGCCGCTGCCGGCAAGTCCGCCGCTCCGGTTGCCGCCAAGAAGGCTCCGGCCCGGGCTGCCGCCAAGAAGGCACCGGCCCGCAAGGCCGCGACCGCACGCAAGGCCCCCGCCAAGCGCGCACCGGCCAAGAAGACCGTCAAGCGGGCTCCCGCAAGAGGGCGCGAGAGGTAGCGAGCAAGGCCGGTCCCCCCGCCCGGGACCGGCCTTCTGCCGCCCGGATCCACATGGGCGAGCCGCGCAACGAGTTGGACGCAGCGGACCCGCAGGTTGCCCAGGCTGCCGGGCCCGAGCCACTGGCGGACCGGCCGCTCACGGAGCCGCATCCCGGCCGGTTGTCGCCGGACGATCCCGACTTTGGGGTGGTCACCCGTGCGCACGCCGAGGCCCTCGCCGCCGCTGCCGATACCTATGTGGACCCACGCTCGGGGTTCACCGTGCTCACGGCCGCCTATCTCGCCCGGCGGGGCCATTGCTGCGAGTCCGGCTGCCGGCATTGCCCCTTCATCTCGTGAACCAGCGCTTGTCGCAGAGCAGCATCGCTCGAAGCACCAACGTGCGGGGAGCCCGGACTCCTATGCTCCAGGAGGCAGCAGGCGCCGACGGATGGTTCACGGCATGAGCAACACCTCACAGGGTCCGGGATGGTGGTTGGCCTCCGACGGCAGGTGGTACCCGCCTGAGCTCTGGACCGGTCCCACGACCCAGGGCCCGGCCGGGTCGACGGCACAACCCGGACAGCCCACCTACGCCGCCGGACAGCCCACGTATCCGGCGCAAGGACCGGCCTCTGGCGCCGGGTACGGCGGCACCGTGCCACCGGGCTACGCCGGTTACCGCGCCGGGAATCCCTACGCTCCCGACGGCCAGGTCGGCCGGACAAGGACCAACGGGTTGGCGATCGCGGCGCTCATCTGTGGCTGCGCCGGATTCCTCCTGTTCATCCCGGGCATCCTTGGCATCATTTTCGGCTTCGTCGCCCACGGGCAGATCAAACGGTCCCACGGCCAGCAGACAGGTGACGGCATGGCCATCGCCGGCATCATCGTCGGGTTCGGATGGGTGGCGCTCCTCGTCCTGGCTATCGCTCTCGGCGCTGCCCATTCCAACAACGGCAACAGCGGTGTCGTCAACCCTGCCATCCTCTTGGGGCAGCTGGGCGTCGGCCACCCGATCACCTAGGGCAACGAACGACCCGCCCGGCCTGAGGAACGAGGAGCAAGGAGCATACGAATGCAAGGTCTTCTCTATGGCGTGCGCGGCGACCGCTGGACGCCGCCGGACGGCTCCAACAGCCTCATGGTCGGGCTGTCGCGAACGCCGATGCGGCTCGAGGAGCTCGACCGCCCCACACCGTTGCGCGACGACTGGTGCGTCGCCAAGACCCGGCTGACCGGCATCTGCGGCTCCGACGCCAAGATGGTCTTCATGGACTTCGGCGACGACTTCGGTGACAGCGCGCTGAACGGGTACTTCTCCTTCCCCACCGTCTTCGGGCACGAGGTGGTCGCCGACGTCGTCGAGGTGGGTCCCGCTGTCACCTCCGTCGAGGTCGGCCAGCGGGTCGTCCTCAACCCGTGGCTCTCCTGCGCCCCCCGCGGCATCGACCCTCCCTGCCCGTCGTGCCAGGACGGCGACTACAGCCTGTGCTGGCATTTCACCCAGGGCCCCGTCGCGCCGGGCATCCACACGGGGACGTCGAGGGACGCGCCCGGTGGCTTCGCCGACTACCTGCCCGCGCACGAGTCGATGCTGATCCCCGTTCCGGCCGACGTGAGCGACGAGGTCGCGGTCCTCGGGGACCCCTTCGCCGTCTCGCTGCACTCGGTGACGCGTCACCCGCCGCCGTCCGGCGGCAAGGTGCTCGTCTACGGGGCCGGCGCGCTGGGCTGCACGGCGGTCGCCATCATCAAGGCCCTCTATCCCGGCGTCGACGTCATGGTGGTTGCCCGTTGGCCCGCGCAGGCCTCACTGGCGCGCCGGCTCGGCGCGACCGTCGTCGACCCCTTCCCCGTCGAGCAGCTGCTCGAGGAGGCGGCGGCGTGGTCTGGGGGCGTCCTGCAGAAGTTCGAGGGCAACGCTCTGCCCATGGCACACCCGGGTGGCTTCGACGTCGTCTACGACACCGTCGGCACGGCGCAGACGGCCGAGATCGGCGCCCGCCTGCTCAAAGCCCGCGGCACCATGGTCAAGAGCGGCGTGCACGCACCTGAGCGCTGGGAGTGGTCGCCGCTGTACTTCAAGGAGATCTCGTGGGTGGGGTCCAACGCGTTCGGCGTCGAGGAGGTCGACGGTGTGCGCCTGCACGGCATCGCGCACTACCTGCGCCTGGCGGCCGACGGCCGGATCGACATGACCGGCATGCTGACCCACACCTTCGGGCTGCAGGAGTGGCGCGACGCCTTCACGGTGCTGGCGAACCAGGAGGAAAGCGGCGCCATCAAGGTCGCTTTCGACTTCCGCTGACCTCATCCGCCTGACGCCAGACATGCAAAGCGGTAGCGTCGCGGGCGGCGCAACGCCCACAGCTCACCCAAAGGGGGCCTCATGACCACGAGCCCGTCCATCACAGACTCGGACCTCGCTTTCGAGCCCAAATGGGGCATTCAGTCACCGGCGACCACCATGTTCGACTTCAACTACACCGGTGGTCGGGAGCAGTTGCTCCGTCTCTACGACAAGGGCACGCGGCGCCAGTGGATCGGAAGCGACCGGCTCGACTGGAGCACGGACGTCGATCTCACCAACCCGGTCGGCATGCCCGACGAGATCAACCCCATCTTTGGCACCGAGTGGTGGGACAACATGTCCGAAGAGCGCCGCGGCGAGTTGCGCCGGCACGTCGAGGCATGGCGCTTCAGCCAGTTCATGCACGGCGAGCAGGGTGCGTTGATCTGCACGGCGAAGATCGTGCAGACGGTCCCCGACATCGACTCCAAGTTCTACGCGGCGACGCAGGTCATCGACGAGGCGCGGCACGTCGAGGTCTACAGCCGCTACCTGCACGAGAAGGTGCAGCTGGTGTATCCCCTGAACGAGCACCTCAAGGCGCTCCTCGACGATGTCATCGCCGACAGCCGGTGGGACATGACCTACCTCGGCATGCAGGTGCTCATTGAGGGACTTGCGCTGGCCGCTTTCGGTGTCATCCGGAACAACGCGGCAGAATCCGTTGGCGAAGGCGTTGAACGCGTACGTGATGCAGGACGAGGCTCGGCACGTCATGTTCGGTCGCCTGGCGTTGCGCGACTACTACCCCCAGCTGAGCGAGGCCGAGCGCGCCGAGAGGGAGGCGTTCTGCATCGAGGCCTGTTACCTGATGCGGGACCGCTTCCTGGGCAACGAGGTGTGGGAGCGCCTCGAGCTGCCGCCCGAGATCGGCGTCTACGTGGAGAACAGCGAGACGCTGCGGGAGTTCCGGAACTTCCTCTTCATGCGGATCGTTCCCATTCTGCGAGACATCGGCCTCTGGGGGCCGAGGCTCCGTGAGGCCTTCACGGAGATGGGCGTGATCGGCTGGGCCGACACCGACATCGATGCCGAGATGGCCAGTGACGAGCAGGCCGCGCAGGATCTCGACGAGGCGCACGACGCCCGCATGGCGCATGTGCAGGAGGTCGCCGATTCGGCCGAGCAGGCCGAGATGTTGAGGGCCTGAGGGGTCAGCCGCCCTCCATGGCCCGCTCCAGGCCGGCCTGGATCTGCTGGGTGGGCTCGTTGGTATCGAGGTAGTCGCGCCACGCGGTGACCTTGCCGTCGGTGTCGACGTCAATGACCGTCGCCCCGGTCATGGAAATCGGCACGCCGGTCTTCCCCTCGCCCGCGTGGAAGGTCCCCGTCCCCGTCCACTCGAAGACGGCCCAGTCCTCCCCGCCGCGGATCCGGTCCACCCGCTGGTTCCAGTCCGGGAAGATGGCGTCGGTGTCCCGGGCCACCTTGTACAGGTCGGTCGTCCACGGGGTCACCGGGTCGCAGAACTTCCCACCCGGGGCGAAGAGCGCGGCAAAGCCTTCGGGCCCGTCGATCGACTCGAAGGTGCGCGCCCATTCGTTCCAGTCCCGCTCCCCCTGCTGCTCGCTCATCGTTTCCGTCCCTTTCCCTGGGCTGCACTGCGCAGGCTCTCCGCGTCGAAGGTGATGACCGCATCGTCGAGCGGGAGGACCATCTCGGGCTGAACGAACTGGTGCTCCTCGGCCACCAGCTTGACCGCCGTGCCCCAGGCGGTGAACCCGATGGCATGGCGGGCGAACCTCATCGGGCCCTCGGTGACCTTGACCTCGACCACGCCCTGCCCGCCGGCCTCCAGCGCGGAGTGCTGCATCTTCTCCATGGCCGACTCCCGGGCCGAGTACATGGCCTCGGTGTAGTTGGTCAGCTCCACGTTCTGCCTCGTCTGCTTCATGGCGGTGCCGGCGCTGCGCCGCGGGGCGTAGACGAAGCTGGCGCCGAAGGCGAGCCCGACGGGTATCCAGCCGGCGCGCTGGAGCAGCGTGAAGTCACGGGCCGACAGGTCGGACACGAAGGGCATCGCCAGCGCGGCGTCGGTACCCCGGGCGTCCTTGCCGCTCTGGCCGGCCATCGGCCGCACCGCGGTGCCCACGAGCTCCACGTCGATGTGGTGGGTCTGCACGGAGACCTCGACCCGCACGCCGACCACCCCGTGCCCGCGCACCTTGCCGCACTCTCCCCGCAACAGCCGGGCGGCCTGATCCACCGCGGCGTTGTGGGCGTCCGAGGCCAGCGAGATGGAGCCTCTCCCCCAGTTCCACACCCCGACGGGGACCGACACCACGGCGACGCCGACCACCAGGTCGAGCGGCTCCCACCCGGCAGCGTGCAGCAACAGCGCCTCGTCCACGGAGAGATCCGAGGTGATGCCGCGTTCTCTGGGTGGGGGTGCGGGACTCGCAAGGGCCTGGGCGCCTTTGAGCATCTCGGCCCGGACGTCCTGGATCGGCGCGGCTCCAGCACCCAGTGGTGGGCTCGAGCCCGTGCTCACGAGAGCCGCACC
Source organism: uncultured Acidimicrobiaceae bacterium (assembly GCA_963721585.1). Classification (GTDB taxonomy): domain Bacteria; phylum Actinomycetota; class Acidimicrobiia; order Acidimicrobiales; family RAAP-2; genus Bog-473. The sequence continues at coordinate 582,693 of CAVRJN010000008.1, forward strand.
GTGGGCCTGGGCAACGCCACCGGGTCGAAGTCCTTGAACCGCCGGACCCGGTTGCCGCGCAAGGTGCAGTCGATGACCTCGTCACCCGCGGAGAGCTCCCGGGTGACCACGTCGATGGTCGCCCCGTGCAGCTCGTCGCCGGCCAGCTGCTCTCGGACGTGCTTGCGGGCCAGCTGCCGTGACGCCATGTGCGCCTTGCTCACCTGCTCCACCAGGGCCGGGCCCATGTTGGTCCCCCAGCCCCCCATCGCGCCCTCCATGTAGTACTCGGTCATGCAGTAGGCCCACACCCGGACCGAGGCCAGCGCCGCCACCACCGCCACCGGCATGAACCCCGCTTCTATCGACTTGGTCAGGCGCTGCCCCGCCAGGTAGGTGCTCCACGGCACCCCGCCGGCGGGCGGCGGGCCGCCCTCCACCTTGACCGCCGTGCCCAAGAAGTGGAACTCGGTCGTCCCGGTGTCGGCCACGTTGGAGACCTTGTCCAGCACGCCGATCACCCCGTGGGCGCCGAGGGTCCCGGCCTCCTCGAGCATGCGGGCGTAGGCCGTGTGGTACCCCTGGGCCCAGGCGTCCTCCACCCAGGATTGCTCGATGTTCTGGCCCCAGGAGCGGTGCTCGTTCGAGACGAAGCCGTGCGGGCAGCGATAGGTCTCCGAGTACGAGCCCGGGGTCTGCTGTCCGCCCATGTAGGGCGACAAGCCGCGCCCGAAGCCCGAGCCCGCCCCGTACCAACCCCACTGCATGACGCAGAAGCCCTGCACCAAGGCGACGGGTTCGAGCCCGAGATCGAGGCAGGCCGCGAAGTCGGGCACGCTCAATCCCGAGGAGAACGTGGTGGACTGCAGTCGGCGGACCGCCGCCTCGGGAAGGTCGCCGGCCGGGCCGGCCGGCGTGCCGGCCGCGCCCGCCGCGTCGAACGGGTCGGCCGAGCCCGGGCCCGAGATGTCGCTCATCAGTTATCGAGCGAAATGATGGTGGTCGGCTTGGGCAGGGTGACCTCCCCGCCGCGCTTGGTGACGGCCGTGCCGAGTGCCAGGAACTCAATGGTGTGCGAGCCCCACTGGTGCGATTTTTCCTCCAGGCGCACCCCCACGATGCCGCTGGCCTGCAGCTGGGTCGCCTCGTCCTGCATCCGGGTCATGGCGAGTTCCCTGGCCTCGTAGAGCGCCTGGGTGAAGTTGGGGAGCTCGACGTTCTGCCCCATGGAGCCCAGCGCCTGGGTGAGCTTTCGGTGTGCGATGTGGAAGACACACGTCCCCATGACGAGGCCCTGCGGCACGTGGCCGGTCTGCATCAGGGTCCAGAAATCCTGACCCGACAGGTCCGACGTGAAAGGCTTGCCCTGGACGTTGCGATACGAGGTCCCGTCCTCGGCCTTGACGGCCGTGCCGAAGGCGATGAACTCGGCCGAGTCATTGCCCCACTCGTAGTAGTTGACGTCGAGGCGGACGCCGACGACGCCGTCGGCCCCGAGCTCCTGGGCCTCCTCCTCCATCCGGGTCATGGCGAGCTCTCGCGCCGTGTACATGGCCTCGGTCAGCTTGGTCAGCTCCTGGCTCTGGCCCCATTTCCGGGTCTGAATGCCGATGTGGTAGATCGACGAGCCCATCACGAAGCCCAGCGGATGGAAGCCGGCCTCCTTGACCAAGAGGAACTCGTTGACCGAGAGGTCGGAGGTGAAGAGGCCGTGCTCCAACTCCTCGAGGCGGTGTGCGGCGTCTTTGGGGAGGTCGTGGAGAATGGGTGGGGCGGCCACTTGGGACGCCTCCGCCTCACCTCCCCCCGGCTGCTGCGTTTCCTCGGTCACGACTGGCCTCCGATCACAATGTTCTCCAGCGCGAGACGGGTCTGCTCACTGTTCGCCGCCTCCGATTGCAGGGTGGTCAGCAGCCGGGTGAGCCAGACGTCCATGCCGACCTGCTCGCTGCGGATCCGGATGCCCCCCGAGGAGTGCCCGATGGTGCAGCGCACAGTGCCCCCCTCGACGACCGCCTCGAGCGTGTCGTCGCCCAGGCTGATCCGCACCGACTTGATCTCGTCGGACCGGCGGAAGCGTCCCGCCCGTTCCACCGAGATCCGGTTGCCGAGGGCGTCGGAGAGCTGGGCCACGAGCAGCTTGAGCATGATGCGAAGGTCGGTGCCGTTCGACGCCAGTTGCGACACGGCCATGCTCAGGTCGAAGGACGCTCCCTCCGCTCCGGTGCCGGCGTCACTCCCCGACGCCCACGACGCGTCCAGGGTCGCGTCGTTCTCGTCAGCGCCTGGGCCTTCGATCGATCCACCTGGTGAGCCGGCGGGCTCCATTGACATCGGGACGCATCGTACCGCCACCCTCGGGCGGAGACCCCTCGGCCGCTGGTCAGGACTGGAGCGGCTCGCAGATCACGACTGGAATGTCCCGCCCGGCCTTCTTCTGATAGCTCTCGTAGCCCTTGTAGACAGCGACGATGTCCGGCCACAGCGCCGCCTTCTCCTCCGGCGATGCCGTCCTGGCCCGCATGGCGCGGGTCTCGCCATGCATGGTGACCCGCACGTCGGGGTGCGCGGTCAGGTTCCGGTACCACTGCGGGTCCCGGCTGTCGCCTCCCTTCGAGGCGATCAACACCACCCGGCTCTCGTCGTGGATCGGCGAGGTCAGCATGACGGTGCGGGTCTCACCCGACTTGATCCCGATCGTCTGCAGCTCCACGCCCGGCATGCCGAAGAGGTCATTGGGCCACCGGCCGCCGGTCAGGCGCAGCACCGACTTGTGGGTGAGGTTCAACAGCTTGAATCCCGCGTCGACGAGGGGCTTGCGCTGCTCGGTCATTGTCGTCCTTGTCGTCCTTTGTCTCAATTTCGTTACAGATTCCCTCCACATGCAACCAAATCCGGTGCGCATGCGTCAGTCTCTCGTGTGTGCCGTGTGTGGCTGTCCCGTCGCCCCTGCCGCTCCGGACGAACCTATAGCGGACGGGCGTGGAGCGCGAACGGCTCGGCCCGCCTCGCCAGGCACGCCGCCCAGGCCCGCCACACGCCACGCCAGGCACGGGCCGGCACGGCGCGGGCAGGCACGGCACGGATACCGCATGGACTTCCGGCGAACACCCGGTCCTGCCCGTAGGAGCCGGAGCTCACTCTGTATCATGAGCGCCTGCGCCTCACGCGGAATCGGTTGGGAACAGCGATCACGATCCGACAGGGAGGACGATGACCTTCTCACCGCTGTACATGCGACGCCACCTCCGCGCGGGGTTCAGGACGTTGCTGGCCGCCCTCGGAGCGCTCGTCGTGGTCGTCGGCGCCGTCGCGTCCATCGCCCTCGCGGCCGCCCCACCGGCAAGCGCCGCCAATTGGGCACCGGTGCATGCAGGAGACTTCCCGGACCCGAGCATCCTCCAATGGAACGGCGTGTACTACGGCTTCTCCACCCAGAACTTCGCTTCGCCCAGCCAGACGATCAACATCCAGGTCTCGGTCTCGTTCAATGGGACCAGTTGGATTCAGCAGAACGGCGTCGATGCGCTGCCGTCCGTCGGCTCGTGGGCCAAGGCCGGCAACACGTGGGCCCCCAGCGTGGTGCGCGACAACACCGACGACGACTTCGTCATGTACTACGCCGCGACGGAACCCCAGACGGGCGACCAGTGCATCGGGGTGGCGACCTCTTCCGCCCCCCAGGGCCCCTACACGGACAACCAGTCCCAGCCCATCGTCTGCCAGAACGGCATCGGCTACAGCGATCCGACGGTCGACAGCTCCGGGAACTTCGGCGGCAGCATCGACCCGGACATCTTCACGGACTCGTCCGGAAACAACTGGCTGATCTGGAAGAGCGACGGCAATCATCTGAACCCGGCTGTGAACACCATCCTGTGGTCCATACCGCTGAATTCCCACTACATGCCCACGGGCAGCGATCAGCCGACCGCACTCATGGCGGATGACGCGTCCTGGCAGAGCGGCATCGTGGAGGGTCCCGACATGGTCGAGACGGCGGGCTCCTACACGCTCTTCTATTCCGGCAGCGACGAGGGCGCCTCCACCTATGCCATCGGCTGGGCCAGCTGCCCCTCGGGTCCGGCAGCTGCCTGTACTGACAGGTCGACGGCCGGACCGTTGCTCACGACGTCCTCGGGCATGTCCGGCCCCGGCGGCCCCGACGTGTACTCCCTACCTGCGGTGGGTGGTGGCTCCCCGCAACTCGTGATGGCCTTCGCCGCCTGGCAGGGGTCGACGATCGGTTACCTCGACTGCGGCATCCGGCCCATGTACCTGGCCGACCTGAGCTTCGAGCCCGGCAACCCGCCCACCCCGGCACTGTCGCCCACCAACCCCGGCGCGACCCCCGCGGCGAGCCCGTCCTGCCCGATCCCGGCCGAGCCTGCCCCTGGATACTGGCAAGTCGGCTCGGACGGCGGCATCTTCAGCTTCGGCGCCGCCCAGTTCTACGGCTCGACCGGTTCCATGCGTCTCAACAAGCCGGTGGTCGGTATGGCGGCGGCGCCCGGCGGCAACGGCTACTGGCTCGTGGCGAGCGACGGCGGCGTGTTCGCCTACGGCAACGCGCAGTTCTACGGCTCGACGGGCAGCATCACGCTCAACAAGCCGATCATCGGCTTGATCCCCACCCTCGACGGCGGGGGCTACTGGTTGATCGCCAGCGACGGCGGTGTATTCGCGTTCGGCGATGCCAAGTTCTACGGCTCCACCGCGAGCGACAATCTGGCCTACCCGATCACCGCAGCGGCGCCGAGCTTCCTCAACGGCGGCTACTGGCTCGTCGATGCCAACGGCCAGGTCTTCAATTTCGGCGACGCATCGAACGAGGGCCAGCCCCCCTTCGCCCCCGGCGGCTACCGCATCACCGGGATGGCGGGCACGCAGAGTTCGAACGGCTACTGGCTGGCCAGCGCGAACGGGAACGTGGCCGACTTCGGCGACGCGGCACCCTACGGCTCCATGATCGGCACCAACCTGAACGCGCCGGTCGTGGGAATGGCGGCGAACAGCAGCGCGTCCGGCTACTGGCTCCAGGGCGCCGACGGCGGCATCTTCACCTTCGGCAAGGCCCAGTTCTACGGCTCAATGGGGGGCCGTCACCTCAACGCGCCCATGGTCGGCATCGCGGCCACGTGACGCGCCCTGCGCCGGCGCCGGCGCAGGGCCGAACGAAACCCGTCGACTCCGCGTGCCTCGAGCGGTCCCCCGAGCCCCACCCGGTCCCCTAGTAGCCGTACCCTCCGCCACCGGGGCCGGTCATCGGGGTGGTGGTCGTGGGTGGCGGAGGGGAGGTCGTCGGCGTCGTGGTCGGTGCCGCCGGTGCCGCCGGAGCCACCGGTACCGCCGGAGCCGAGGTGACTGGCGTCGATGGCCCGGTCGCCGGTGTCGGCGCCTGCGTCGTCGACGTCACAGGCCGCGGGGTCGAAGCGGCGGGGGCCGTGGTCGATGTCGGTGCGGGGACGGCGGGGGCGGCGACCACCGCGCTGGCCGGGATGCCGTTCTTCAGCACGGCGAACCATTCCCCAGCGACGTTCTGTCCGTGCGCCTGCCCCTTCTTCTTGTCCCCCTCGAAGCGGTACAGCGGGAGCTTGTCGAACGCGACCTGCCAGTGGCCGTTGGCGACCTTCAGCAGCGACAGGCCCTTTACGCCGCGCGGTCCCGAGACGTGCGCACCCTTGGGAGCGAGAAGCGGCGGCCAGATGCTCGCGCAGGCGCCGGTACAGGTCGACGTGCCCGGAGAGTCCTTCGTGAAGCGATACAGCGTGAGACCCGACGCGGTGGCGAGCACGGTCCCGACGCCGGCCACCCTGGCGGTCGAGATCGTGACGGTCCCACCGGTGGTCGTCGTCGCCCCGGCGGACCCGGCCGGCGCCGCCAGGACCAGGGCGAAGGAGAGGGCCGCGGCGGCCAGCCCGGCGGTGGAGAGAGCCCCGGCAACGGCCTGACCCCAGACACGTCCGGCCCCGCCTGCCGGGACTCTCCCCGCCTTCCAGCCACCTGGGTCTTGTCGGCCACCGTCCCCGTGCCCGCCGTCCGTGCGTCCTGCTGCCGCCATCTCGAGTGGTCCTTTCGTGGTTTCGGTTGCCCGGGGGTCATACGGCTCGAGGCTCCGGCAGGATTGCGGCCTATCCTGGGCGGGCGTCGGGCCGCAGGGTCACATGCGACGTGGCACATGCGACGTGGCACATGCGACGTGGCACATGCGACGTGGCACATGCGACGTGGCACATGCGACGTGGCACATGCACAGCGGCGCTGAGGGAGGGCAGGCACATGACAGGCAAGGGCAACACGGGCGGATTCGAGCTGCGGGGCATCAACCACCTCGCCCTCGTGTGCCGCGACATGGAGCGGACGGTCGACTTCTACAGCAACGTCCTTGGCATGCCGCTGGTCAAGACGATCGAGCTGCCGGCCGGGATGGGACAGCACTTCTTCTTCGACTGCGGTGGCGGTGACTGCCTCGCCTTCTTCTGGTTCCCCGACGCCCCCGACGGTGTGCCCGGCATCAGCGCCCCGGCGGCCCGGCCCGATCAGGGAGATCTCACGAGCGCCGTCGGCTCCATGAACCATGTCGCCTTCGACGTGGCGCCCGAGAAGATCGAGGAGTACCGGGACCGGCTCGTCGCCGCCGGCATCCCCTGCACCGAAGTCGCCAACCACGACGACTCCGAGTGGGGCATCAGCGAGGAGTTGCACGAGGGCGTCTTCGTGCGCAGCGTCTACTTCCAGGATCCCGACGGGATCCTGCTCGAGTTCGCCTGCTGGTTGCGCTCGTTCGCCCCATCCGACGTCGCCCACGCCCCCGCCGGGACCCCGGCGAAGGCCGAAGGTGTCGACCTGGCCGCCGAGCCCGAGCTGGCAGCCCCCGCAGCCCGGCCGATCCGGGTCTGACCCCGCCGATTCAAGACCCCGCCCAACCCAGAGATCGCGCCCAATCCAGACCATGCCCCGCCTCCGACAGGTACCCAAGGACGAAGCAACCGCCCCCATCGTGACCACCATGTACGAGTGGCTCTTCGAGGGCCGCGACCCTGTCGCGGAGCCGGGCCGCTGGGATGGGACACCGGGCGACTGGTGGACGGTGTTCGCCAACAGTCCCGACATCCTCGACCACTGCGTCAAGGGGTTCGGGCTGTACCAGTCGCCCGACCGCACCCTCGACCCCAAGTTGCGCGAGCTCGGCCAGATCCGCGCCGGATACGCCGCCGCCAGCCAGTTCGTCTACAGCCAGCACGCCAAGTCCATGCGCGAGCTCGGCATGCCCGAGGAGCAGATCACGCACATCCCGGCGTGGAGTGTCGCCCCCGAGAGCACCTACGACGCCGCCGAGCGGGCCGTCCTCGCCTACACCGACAGCCTCGTCTACGACCACGGCCGCGTGCCCGACGAGCTCTTCGCCGAGCTGCGCCGCCATCTCGACGACGTCGCCATCCTCGAGCTCACCTACATCACCACGCTGTACTTTCAACACGCCGTGATGTCCAGAGCCCTGCGCACCGAGTTCGACGACCGCGACGATCCCATCGTGGAGGTGGCCGGTCCCGAGGGGGCCTCCGCCATGCATCCGGGACGGACCCGGTGACGGCGGAGCACGTCGTCCTGCCCGCCGACGAGACCCGGCACGCGCCCGACGGCGACGACCTGTGGAACGAGTCCTACTACTGCGACTTCGTGCGCGCCGACGGCTCCATGGGCGGCTGGCTCCGGCTCGGCCTGTACCCCAACCGCCAGGTGGCCTGGTGGACGACCTGGATCGTGTGGCCCGACCGTCCCGGCGCCTGCTCGGTCGACTACCGGGCCCCGGTCCCGCCCGGTGACGGCTTGGTCTCAGAGGCGTCTATCGGCCCTGACGACACCGCTGACCAACGGATCGAAATCGAACTCGTCCGCCCACTCGAATCGTTCCGCCTGGCGGCCAGCGCGCCCGCCCGCTTCATCGACCCGCCGGAGGCCGTCTACACGTCGGGCGAGCAGACCGGACCTGCGGCGCGTCTGGACCTCGACCTCACCTGGACGACCGACGGTGTTCCCTACCACTACGACCTCACCACGCGTTATGAGATCCCGTGCCTCGTCTCGGGCACGGTCATCGTCGACGGAGAGACGTTCGACGTCGACGGGCAGGGGCAGCGCGACCACTCGTGGGGCGTGCGTGACTGGTGGGCCTTCGGCTGGTGCTGGTCCTCCATGCGCCTCGACGACGGCACCCGGGTCCACCTGGCCGACATCCGCATGGGGATCCCCGGCATGCCGGTGTTCTTCGGATACATCCAGCAGCCGGAGCACGGGCTGGTGCTCCCGGCGACATCGCTGTCGGTGACCGAGGACGTCGGGCCGCACGGGTTCCCATCCAAGGCCCGTATCGAGATCGCCGCCACGGACGCAAACCCCGGAGCCGGCTCCGACCTCGTGCAGATCGGCCTCGACGTCACGCCCGCTTCCTTCGGACCGGTGCTGCTGCGCAACGACGACGGCCGCACCAGCCGGTTCCCGCGGGCCATGGTCACCTGCCGGACCGACGACGGCCGCACCGGCGCCGGGTGGATCGAGTGGAACCAGCCCGACCCGGCCCCCATCGCCGACGCCACCTGATCCAAGAACCACGGTCGCAGCGCGGCCTGCAGGACACCGGACTCACAACTTCTGCGCCGGCTTTGGGACCCGAACCGCCATGTTCCCCTACGTAACGGGTTTCCGAACCATGGATGGATCCGACGAATCGCCTCTCGCAGCCGCGTGCCCGTTCTCGTGCGGGCCGGACCGCACTCGCCACTGCCCTCGCGACGGCCATCACCACCGCCCACGCCGCCGCCGGCGCCCACCGGCCGTCTTCAGCGCGCTCTCGACCCTCACCGGTCTCGCCCTCTCGATCCTGTGCATCGGACCCACGGCTGCACCCGGCCGCCACGGCCGCTACCGCCCCGGCCGACACGACGACCACGACCACAACGACCCCCGCCGGAGCGACCCCTGCCGGTGCGACCCCTGCCGGAGCGACCCCCGCCGACAAATGGGTCCTCAGGGCCGTCGCGGCCGAGCAGCACGTCGGCAGTGTCCAGGTCGCCGGCAGAATCACCCAGGGGAAGTCACAGATCCTGCTCGCCCTTCTCGTCAACGGGGACGGCGAAGGTGGCGGCGAGTTCGTCCAACAGGGCAGTCTCATCGAGATCGAGCGGGTCGGGCCCCTCCTCTACTTCAACGCGCCGGCCAAGTTCTGGGCCACCCATGCCGGCGCGGCGCAGACCAAGACCTACGGCGGGAAGTGGATCGAGTTCTCGGCGGTCGACCCCCGCTTCGTTTCTTTCGACCAGTTCCTCAGTGCCGCCGACCTCGTCGTCGCGGCCTTCGAGGGGCACACGGCGCCGCTCACCGTCAGCCGCACCACCACCTTCGCCGGCCACAAGGTCGTGGTCGTCAAGGACACGGTCACGAACCAGGGGAAGACGAGCACGGGCCTCATGTACATCGCCGCCAACGGCCCGGCCCTCGTGTACAAGATCGTCGACGACACCCCGGGCGACGCCAGCACGGTCGTCTTCGACCACTACGGCAAGGGCGCCACGCTCACCGTCCCGCCCAACGCCATCAACCTCTCCTAGACCCGGGCGGCTCGCCGAGCCTCCCTGCCGGACCGGTTCCGGCGGTCGGACCGCAGCGGCCTCCGCGAATTGGAACTACTTGAACATGTCTCCGAGAAGCTTGGCACCTCCGACGCCGGCCGCGACACCCTCGGCGCCGTGGTGGTCATCGCGGTCGGGCATGTACTCGCCGATGACGCCGGCGAGGACCGGCAGCGGCATCGACTGCAGCCAAATGCGGCCCGGGCCCGTCAGCAGCGCGAAGTGGTGCCCGTCGGAGCCCATGTAGCGGTTGGCGATCCCCGGGACCTTCTGCACAGAGAACGTCACCGAGGCTTGGAAGAGGCCGGCGTGGCCGGGGTGGACCCGCATCGTCTGGCCGGGCGCCAGGTCGTAGATGATCACCTCGCCCGAGAGGTCGATGAAGGCCCTGCCCTGGCCGGCGACCTTCTGCAGGATGAACCCCTCGCCCCCGAAGATCCCGCCACGGAACGACTGCTGGAATCCCATGGACAGCTCGATCCCGGGCGTGGCGGCCATGAAGCCGTGACGGTGCACCATGAACTCGTTCCCCGGCGCCACGTCGATCGGCAGGATGTGGCCGGGGAACTTCGAGGCGAAAGCGATGGAGCCGGCGCCACCCTGTGCGGTGTAGGTCGTCATCATGAAGCTGGCGCCGCTCACCGCACGCTTGACCGCACCCATGATGCCCTTGCCGCCCATGCCGCCGCCGGTATTGGTGGACATTTGGACGGCGTCTGACATCCAGCTGAACTCGCCGGCTTCGGACACGACGGACTCCCCGTCGGCGAGCGAGAGCTCGAGCACCGGCATCGTGGTTCCGTGGATCGTCTCTTCCATGGTGGGCCTCCTCGGATCGGTCTGCGTCCGTCTGGATCGGTGTCGTCGTACGGTCGGTGGCTACATCGCCTGCATGAGTTACTTCGGCAGTTCCGGCTGATTCGGTTAGTTCGGTTAGTTCGGTTAGTTCGGTTACTTCGGTTACTTCGGCCGATTCGGTCCGTTCTGCTGCTCCGGCCGGTTCGGCTGCTCCGCTCCCGTCGACAGTAGGCCGTGACCAGGCCCCTGCGCTCCCGTCACGAGCCGCTCGGCCAGAGTCACCTCCATGAGGCCCAACGCCATACCGAAGAGGTCGCCGAGGACGAAGGTCGTGAGGAAGACCGCCCAGATGTGCTCGTGGGGTACGAGCTCGGCAAAGAAGACCACGATCTCGTGCTCGACCGCCAGCGGCAGCGTGATGATCACGAAGACGAGCATGAAGTGCGGCCACACGAGCTGCAGCGATCGCCGGAACGCCTGGGGCACGGAGGAGTCGAGCAGGTTGATCAACGGACCGACCAGGGCGAACATCGTCCCCACGATCAGCCCGGGCACAACGAGGGCCACCGAGGCCACGGCGCTGATCAGGATCAGGATGGCCTCGGCCACCAGCAGGCGCCCCCACGGCAGTGTCCGCAGCACCGTGAAGACGGGCTGGGCCGGCTCGCCCCGCTCCACGGAGCCGACCAGCCGCTCGAGCATGCCCGAGTAGAAGGTCAGACCCAGGGAGGAGGCGCCGAAGAGGACCGCTCCGATGACCGACCCGACGCCGAGGTGGTCGACGGCGATCTCGGTGTAGAAGGTGCCCTGGATCGCATCGAGGCCGAAAATGACCAATCCGGGCACGATGACGCGGGCCGGCTCCATCTTGGCGGTGCGCCACGATGTGGCAGCGAGCTCCAAGGGGTGCAGGTGGTGGCGGGGCAGCTTCGGTGCCGGCGCCTGCGGCCGGACCTGGGGCGACCCCGAGTGCGGCGGCCTCGAGTGCGGCGCCGCCCTCGGTTCGCCTGCGGTCATACGGGATTCCACCCGTCGCCGACGAAGTCGAAGAGCTGCCGGTCGGGGGCAAAGGGCGCCGTCGTACCATCGAGACGGTGGTGGCCGACTGTCATAACGGTGCCTTCGGGAGCCTCGAAGGCCAGCTCGGTGAACCCGGCTGCGGCGAAGTCGGCCCGGATGGCCGGCGTGAGGTCCGGCGCGCGCCGGTGCCGGGTCCACACCACGTGGCCACCCTGGACGCAGAATCCGCGCATGGCCCGGATGGTGTGGGTGATGTCCGCCGGGCTGATGTTCCCGAACACTCCGCACACCAGGACGATGTCGGCCGGCACGTCGTCGGCGTACCAGTGGGACTGTGAGGCATCGCCCTCGACGATCCGGATCCGCCCGCCCACCCCGGGGCCGGCAGCGGCAGCGCGCTCCCGGGCGAAGGCGGCGAGGGCCGGATCGAGCTCGACCAGCAGCGCCGAGACCTCCGGACCCCTCGGATGGGTCGCCACCACGTCGATCACGTCACGTCCCTGGCCCGCACACAAGCTCACCATCCGGATCGGCTCCGGATGGGTGTCCGGACCCGGGATCTCGTCGAGTGCGGCGCGCACCATCGACTGCACCGCCCGCAGCCGCTGCGACAGGGTCGACGACGGGTCCTCGTACGGCGCATGCCACCGCACCCAGTGCGAATCCGCACCGCCGTCGGCACCGCTGCCCGCACCGCTGCCCGCTCCAGCGCCCGACTCCGCACCCATCCCGGCCGCTTCTGGATGGTCCCCGAGCACCATGACCGCCCATCGTAGGGTGGTCCGCCGTGACCGTCGTGAGCCCCCGATGATCAAATACCTCGGCTCGAAGCGCCGCCTCGTCCCCGTCCTCACGCGGATCTGCCAGGCCTCCGGCGCCCGCACCGCGCTCGATCTGTTCACCGGCACCACCCGCGTCGCCCAGGCCTTCAAGGCCCAGGGCGTGCACGTCACCGCCGTCGACAGCGCCCGCTACGCGCACGCCTTCGCCCGCACCTACATCGAGACCGACGCGGCCGCCACCGACGCCGGCGCGCTCCGGGCGGCCGTCGCCCACCTCAACGCCCTCCCCGGCAGACCCGGCTACGTCACCGAGACGTTCAGCCATCAGGCCCGCTTCTTCCAACCGCACAACGCTGCTCGGATAGATGCCGTGCGGGACGCCATTGACTCGGAGTATGCGGGGTCGCCCTTGTACCCCCTCCTGTTGACGTCCCTGATCGAGGCGGCGGACCGGGTGGACTCGACCACGGGGGTGCAGATGGCGTACGTGAAGCAGTGGGCGCCCCGCTCGGCCAAGGCGCTGGAGCTGCGGGTGCCCGAGCTGCTGCGCGGGCCGGGGCGCGCCATCCACGGCGATGCGGTGGAGCTGACGTCGAGTTCCGGGCCGGGGTTGGGGCACTTCGACCTGGCGTACCTGGATCCGCCGTACAACCAGCACCGGTATTTCACCAACTACCACGTGTGGGAGACGCTGGTGGCCTGGGACGCGCCCGAGGCCTACGGCGTGGCCCGCAAGCGGCTCGATGCCCGCGACCCATCCACGCGCTCCGTCTTCAACTCGAAGAAGACGATGCCGGCGGCGCTGGCCTCGGTCGTGCAGTCGGTGGACTGCGACCTCCTCGTGCTCTCCTACAACAACGAGTCCTGGCTGGGATTGGAGGAGCTCGAGGCGATGTGCTCCATCCAGGGATCTTCGCCCGGCACGACCGGCGGCAGCGGAAGGCAGCGTGCCGTGGCGACGCTCTCCTTCGACTCGGCCCGCTACGTCGGGGCCCGCATCGGCATTTTCGACCGGTCCGGGCGCAAGGTGGGCAGCGTGAGCCATCTTTGCAACCAGGAGCTGGTGGTGATCGCAGGTGATCCGGCGCTGGTGCGCCGGGTCGTCGAGGTCGCCGGAGGCGGCGCGGCCGTGGGTGCCGCCGGGGCCCCCGCTGCCGCGGCCGCCGCAACCGGGGCAGCCGCCGAGCCCGCTACGGACGCTGCATCCGATGCTGCACTCGATGCGGTCGCCCCCGGCCTGGTGGATCGGCTACAACAGGCAACGTGAGCAAGCACGATCACGGCGGCCACGACAGCGGCCCCCATGACGGCGGTGCCGACACGGCGGTCTCCGCGAAGGCTGAGCACCCGGAGCACCCGGACCTCCTCCCGGACCTCCCGGACCTCTCGGATCATGCAAACCGCCCGTATCCACGGTTGGAGGACTGCGACCTCTCACTGAAGCTCTCCAAGGACGAGGAGGCGAGGCGGCTCGGCAAGGCGCAGCGCCGCCTGCTGCACTTGCGGCTGATCAATGGCGGTCAGCTCAACAACGGCGTCCTCGGCCCCCCGGTCGGCATCGTCTTCGAAGGCTGGGACGCCGCCGGAAAGGGCGGAGCGATCAAGCGGCTGGTCGAACCGCTCGACCCCCGGCACGTGCACGTCGCCCCGTTCGCCGCACCGACGCCCGACGAGTTGCGCCACCACTTCCTCTGGCGGTTCTGGCCGCCGCTGCCCGGATGGGGCGGCATGACCATCTTCGACCGCAGCTGGTACGGGCGCGTGCTCGTCGAGCGGGTCGAGAACCTGGCCACCGAGGTGCAGTGGCGTCGGGCCTACCAGGAGATCACCGACTTCGAGCACTCGCTGGCCGAAGAGGGGATGGTCGTGATCAAGCTCTGGATGCACATGTCGCACGAAGAGCAGCTGCGCCGATTCGAACGGCGCCGGGACGATCCGCTCAAGGCGTGGAAGCTGACTGCAGAGGACTGGCGCAACCGGGAGAAGCGGGCGCAGTACGACGACGCCGTCTCGGACATGTTGCGGTTGACGAGCGGCCCCTTGGCCCCCTGGGATGTGATCTCGTCGGAGAGTAAGCGCAACGGGAGGGTCGAGGTCATTGAGACAGTGATTCGCCACATGGAGGACGGGATGGAGCGCTGGGGCGTCCCCGTGCCCCACAGTGACGACGAGGAGGAGACCGAGTTGGCGCTGTCCTTCGACGACGCCGAGTTCCAGCAGGATCCCGCCTCGGTTCGCTCCAATGGCTCGGGCGGCAGCACCGATGACGGCGGTTCGCGCGGTGTGGACGCTGTGTCCGGCAACGCAGAGCACCTCAGCGCGTGAGCCGGGCCCCCGGAGCTCTTCCGGCCCGGCCGGGTATCACCATCCCGTTCGACGGCATCCCACTCCATGCCCACCGTGAGTGGTTCGCCAAGCTGCGCGAACTCGGGTACACGGATTTGTGGTCGGCCGAGGTCGACGGCTCCGACGGGTTCACGCCACTCGCCCTGGCGGCCGCATGGGAGCCGGAGCTGAACCTCGGCGTGGCCATCACCCCCGCCTACACCCGGGGACCGGCGCTCCTGGCCCAGAGCCTCGCCTCCATGGCCGACGCCGCACCGGGTCGATTCTTCTGCGGGCTCGGCGCCTCGTCCCAGGTGATCGTGGCCGACTGGAACGGCCTGGCCTTCGAGAACCAGTACCGGCGCATCCGGGACACGCTGCGCTTCCTGCGCATGGCCTTCAGCGGCGAGAAGGTCACCGAGGAGTTCGAGACGTTCAAGGTCAAGGGGTTCCGGCTGGCCCGGATTCCCGAACAGCTGCCGCCCGTGTACCTGGCGGCGCTGCGGCCCGGCATGCTGCACCTGGCCGGGAAGGATGCGGATGGGGCAATCCTCAACTGGCTCAGCGCCGAGGACGTTGCGACATCCGTGGCGGAGGTCCAAAAGGCGGCCGGCGGAGCGCCCTGCGAAATCGTCGCCCGGATCTTCGTCATCGTGACCGAGGACGCCGACGTCGCCCGCACCATCGGACGCCGCATGATCACGGCCTACCTGAACGTGCACGCCTATGCCGAATTCCACCGCTGGCTGGGCAGGGGTCCGGCGCTCCAGCCCATGTGGGACGCCTGGGCCGCGGGCGACCGCAAGGGCGCGTTGGCAGCCATCCCCGACGAGGTGGTGGACGATCTGGTGGTGCACGGGTCGGTGGCGGAGTGCCGAGCCCACATACAGAGATATGTCGACAACGGGATCACGGTCCCGGCCCCGGCGGTGATCCCGATCGGGATCGACCTGGCAGAGGCCGTGGCGGGTCTGTCACCCTCGGCGGCGGCCGCCGGATAACGCCGGCAGCGGTCGGGGCGAGAATACGGGGCTGGGGAAGAGGGGGCGATATGGGAGAAACCGGCGAAGACACGGCCGCAGGGGCCGGCACGAACGCAGCACGCGCACGGACGGGGACCGAGATCGACTTCCGCACCACATCGCTGGCCGAGCTCACCCGCTCGGTCCGCACGAGGGAGATAAGCGCCAGGGAGCTGGCCCAGGCCGCGCTAAATCGGATCCAGAGACTCGACGCGACCTACAACGCCTTCGTCGCCGTGGACGGGGAGCGGGCCCTGGCCGAGGCGGACGGGATCGACGCCCAGATCGCCGGCGGTGCCGACCCCGGGCCGCTGGCCGGGATCCCGCTCGGGGTCAAGGACCTGCAGAACGCCATCGGCTACCGCACCACCTACGGCTCGGCCCTCCACGCCGACGACCCGCCCGCCACCGCCGACGATCCTTTCGTTGCCCGCATGCGGGCGGCGGGCTGCGTGGTCGTGGGCAAGACCAACACGCCCGAGTTCGGCTGGATGGGCAACACGACCAACTCCATCTTCGGCCCCTCGCTGAACCCGTTCCACCCAGGGAGAGGGCCGGGTGGATCATCGGGCGGCTCGGCGGCGGCACTGGCGGCCGGGATGGTGCCGCTGGCCACCGGGTCCGACGGCGGCGGCTCCATCCGCATCCCGAGCGCATGCTGCGGCCTCTCGGGCATGAAGCCGAGCCTCGGCCGCGTCCCCGCCGGCGGCCCCAACCCGCCCGGCTGGATAGACCTCTCGACCAACGGCCCCATGGCCTGCCGCGTCGCCGACGTCACCCTTGCACTCGACGTCGCCGTCGGCCCCGACCCCACGGACCTGCGCGCCCTCCCCCGCCCCGAAGCCAACTGGCTGGCCGCCCTGGAGGACCCCCATGTCCCGGTGAGGATCGCCTACGCGCCCACGCTCGGCTACGCCACCGTGGACGACGAGGTGGCGGCCGCCTGCGCGCAGGCCGTCGGGGTGCTCGAGTCCCTCGGCGCGGACGTCGTCGTGCTCGACTCGGTTTTTGCAGCCGACCCCGTCGGTGATTTCCTCACCTTGACGGGGGCGGCCACCTTGCGCACCCTGCGACCCTTCATGGGTCACCCGCGCTGGGAGGAGGTCCATCCGGTGCTGCGCCACTACGTGGACGGCGCGCAGTCGATCACGGCCGAGCAGCTCCTCGGGGTCTTCGATCACTTCCACCTCATGAACCTGCGCCTGGTCGAGCTGTTCCACAGCTGCCGCATCCTGGTCACGCCGACCTGCTCGGGCCTGGCGCCCTTCGCCGACGACCTGATGAGCTCGGTCAACGGGGAGGACACAGCCAACTGGGTCCAGTTCACCTACCCGTTCAACATGACCCGCTCCCCCGCCGCCACCGTGCCTGTCGCCATGAGCAGCGACGGCCTGCCGATCGGCCTGCAGATCGTCGGGCCCCAGCACGGTGACCTGGTCGTCCTGCGCACAGCCGCCGCCCTCGAAGCGGCCAT
Source organism: uncultured Acidimicrobiaceae bacterium (assembly GCA_963721585.1). GTDB lineage: Bacteria > Actinomycetota > Acidimicrobiia > Acidimicrobiales > RAAP-2 > Bog-473. The sequence continues at coordinate 599,722 of CAVRJN010000008.1, forward strand.
CGACCACGACTTCCTCGCCGCGCTGCCCTGAGTATCGAGACATCCACCGCCAGACATCCAAAGAAGGAGCGCCGTTCCCATGTCGATCACCACACCCGCCAACCCGGCCGATGCCGTCCGCCTCGTGACCACCGAGGACGCACCCTGGGCCGACACCGGCACGGGAGTGCTCCTCAAGGTCGTCCGCTTCGACTCCTCGCACGGCACGTGGGTGATCCTCAACCGCTTCCAACCAGGCGTGCAGCTGCAGACCCACCGCCACACCGGGTCGGTGGACGCGTACACGTCGGCTGGTCGGTGGCATTATCTCGAGTACGACTTCTACATCCTTCCCGGTTCCTACCTCTACGAGCCGGCCAACTCGGTGCACACGTTGCACGTGCCCGACGACAACACGGAGGACACCGACGTCTGCTTCATCATCGAGGGCGCGCTGTTGAACCTGGCCGAGGACGGCTCCGTCGAATCGGTCTCCGACGGCCCCGGCACGCTCGAGGCCTACTACGCGCTGCTCGAAGCCCAAGGCGACCCGCGCCCCAACGGACTGATCGTCTGAGCCCCGGTCCATGAGTCCACCCACCGGCACCGGGACCGCCGCGGCGGGCGCCGCTGACGCCGCAGACGCCGGCCGACTCCTCGACCCGGCGCTCTACGCCAGCGGCGACCCTTTCGCGTTGTACGCCGAGCTCAGGCGCACGGCGCCCGTGTGCTGGGTCGACCACGAACCCGGCGGCTTCTGGGCGGTGACGACCCATCCAGAGGTAGCGCGCATCGGCGCCGACCCGGGGGGGTTCTGCTCGTCCCGCGGGATCCTGACGGACGAGATCGGCACCACCTACGAGACCCCCCCGACCATGATGCACACGGACCCTCCGCAGCACACCCGCTACCGGCGGCTGGTGCAGCCCGGGTTCAAGCCGTCGATGGTGCGCCTCATGGAGGAGGGCGTGACCGCGAAGGCAACGGCACTCTTGGACCAGATCCAGGACGGCGTGGCTTTTGATGTCGTCCAAGACCTCTCCATCCCGTTCCCCCTTCTCGTCATCTGTGAGCTGCTCGGAGTGGACGGTTCCCAGTGGCCGCGCTTCTTCGACTGGTCCGAGGCCGTCATCCCGGGCGAGGTCGAGCAGACCGCGGAGCAGCGGGCGGCACACCAGATCGAAATGTGGGAGTACCTCGTCGGAGTGGCCGAGGAACGGCGTCGGGCGCCGGCGGACGACCTCGTCTCGGTGCTGGCCAATGTCGGATCGGATCCGGAGAGCGGCGGCGAGGAGCTGAACGAGGCCGAGCTGGCCATGTTCTTGATCCAGCTGCTGGTGGCGGGCAACGAGACCACGCGCAATCTGATCTCGGGCGGGCTGGTGGCGCTGGCCGAAAACCCCGACCAGTGGGCCGCCCTGCAGGCCGATCGATCATTGATCCCGGCCGCCGTCGACGAGCTGCTGCGCTGGACGACGCCTGTGATCTCCTTCATGCGTACAGCCACCGCCGCCACGACCGTCCGGGGCGTCGAGGTGGCCGCCGGCGACCCGGTCCTCTTGGTCTACGCCTCGGCCAATCGGGACGAGGAGGTCTTCGGGCCCGACGCCGGAGCCGTACGGATCGACCGGCACCCCAATCCCCACGTGAGCTTCGGTTTCGGGCCGCACTTCTGCCTCGGGGCGGCGCTGGCCCGGCTCGAGGGCAAGGTCATCCTGGGCCAGGTGCTCGATCGCTTCGACAACCTGTCTCTGGCCGGCCCGGTGCAGCGCACCCCGAGCCCGGTCATCGCCGGTGTACGGCGCGCCTCGTTGGTGTTCTCGTAAAAATCGCGGGAACGACACGCGATGCCCAGGGCGATCAAGGGAACGGCCGGCCGGAAGCCGCCAGAGCCCTCGGCGGACCACTCCGACATCGACGACTGGTGCCATCGGCTGGTGCCGGACCTGCAGCCCATCGTCAAGCGGTTGGATGAGTCGATCCGGGCGACCATCCCGCGCCTTCACTTCGCCGTCGAGTGGAAGAGGCCGCAGTACGGGTTCTTCCAGGCGCTCGGAGGGATCACCGAAAGAGCCGCCTACGACGTTCCGCGCATGTCGTGTTTTTCGGTGGAACCGACTTCGAGTCTCCGCCCCCGCTAGGTGTCAGTTCGACCGACCGGAGCTCCAGAAGTGGATCGTGTTAGCGGGACGCACGCCGGCGTAGACGTGACGTCATGGCGCCCGAACGACGGCTCGGCGCTCATCAAAGCCGTTCCAGAGGAATCCGGGACGATGCTGCCTCTCACGCGCTGACATAGGGCACGTACTCCGGATAGCGGTCGGAGGCGTACGAGGACGCAGGCTCGGGCGCCACCTGCACCTCCGGCGCACCCCGCCCCGGCAGCAGTTTGAAAGCCGCCAACGCACCGAGCACCGCCACGCCGGCGCCCGCGATGCAGGCCACCTGTAACCCACTGTGGAAGGCGTTGAACGCGATCGACTCCAACGCCGGCCGTGCCGCACGCGGCGCGTGCCCCACCACGGCCAGCGCGGCCGCCATCGACTGGTGCGACTCGGCCTTCGGCCCCGCCGGGATGGGCAGCGGACGGAATGCGCTGATGATCTTCGGAGCGTAGGACGAGGCGAAGATCGAGCCGAAGACGGCCACCCCGAGCGTGCCGCCCAATTCCCGGGTGGTGTTGTTGACGCCGGCGGCGGCGCCCCGCTGCTCGTCGGACACCGAGCCCATGACGGCCTCTGCGGTCGGCGCCGTGATCGACGACAGCCCCAGGGCCAGCAGCACCATGGCGAGGATGATCGGGCCGAAGTAGGTGGTGTCCTCCGACGAGTTGAAGGCCGCCACGACGAGGCCGCCTCCCATCAGCAGCAGGCCAAGGCTCACCACGAGTCGCGTGCCCACTCGCAACGCCACCACGGCGGCGATCGGCGTGAAGATGGCGGCCACGATGGCGAACGGCAGCGTGTGCAGGCCCGCCGACAGCGTCGAGTACCCCTTCACGAACTGGAAATACTGCGTGATGAGGAAGATGAACCCGAAGAGGCAGAAGAACGCCACCGAGATCGACAGCGCACCGCCGGTGAACCGCGGGATCCTGAAGACCCGCACGTCGAGGAGCGGCCCTTCGGTGTGCAGCTCGAGCAATGTGAACGCCGTCAGCAGGACTGCGGCGCCGGCGAAGCAGGCCAGCGTCCCGGCGGAGGCCCAACCCCATTGCGGCCCCTCGATGATGGCGAGCACCAGCAACAGGATCCCCGCCGTCGACACGACGACACCTCGGATGTCGAATGGATGCTGACGCACTCGGGGCAGCCGCGGGATCAGCAGTCCACCGGCAACGAGCGTCACGGCCACGATCGGCACATTGACGAGGAAGATCGACCCGTACCAGAAGTGCTCCAGGAGCGCCCCGCCGACGATGGGCCCGAAGGCCACGGCGATGCCCGAGGTGGCGCCCCAGATCCCCAGCGCCTTCTGGCGCTCGGATGGGTCCGGGAAGACGCTCGTCAGGATCGCCAGGCTGGCCGGGAAGATGAAGGCCGCGGCGACGCCCATCAGCGTCCTCGTGGCGATGAGCGTGCCGGTCGAGTCGGAGAAAGCCGCCGCCGCCGAGAACAGCCCGAAGAACACGAGCCCGACCTGCATGGTCCCCTTGCGCCCGAGCCGGTCCCCGATGCCGCCGCCCGCCAGGAGCAAGCCGGCGAAGGCCAGGCTGTAGGCGTCGACGATCCACTGCAGCGACGTGATCGACGCCCCCAGCGTGCGATTCAGCGTCGGCAGCGCCACGTTGACGATGGTGTTGTCCACGACGACCAGGAATACCGAGAGACACAGGACAGGGAGCACGATCCAGCGCCGATCAGCCGATCCTTCCGGTCCTGCCGATCCCGCCGGTCCTGCCGATCCCGCCGATGGGGCAGCACCTCCCACCGGCGCCATGACCTTGGTTTCAACACGTGATCCGGACATCGCAGGCTCCTTGGATAGTCGGGGATGCATTCACCCTTGTAGAACGCTGTGCTAGAGTTATAGCACGATGTTCTTCACTAAGCTAGATCCATGACAGAAATCCGCCGGACCAGGACTCCGAGCGCCGGGATGGAGGGAGCGCTCCTCACCTCGGCCTCGGAGATCCTCGAAACCGAGGGCCCCGACGCCCTCTCGGTCCGCCGGATAGCGGCGGCCGCCGGCGTCGCCCCCATGGGCGTCTACAACCACTTCGAGTCGAAGTTCGGGATCGTGGAGGCACTCTACGTACAAGGTTTCAATCGCCTCGGCGACGCCATGGCCGCCATGACCCAGATCGACGATCCCGCCGAGGCGCTGCGCGAGGGTGCCCGCGCCTACCGGGCCCTGGCTCTCGCCCACCCGATGGCGTACCAGGTGATGTTCCTCCGGGCCGTCCCCGGCTTCGAGCCGAGTGACCCCGCCCTCACGAGTTGCACCAGCGGCTTCGACCATCTCGTCGCCACCGTCCAGCGCGCCATCCGGGCCGGCGTCATCGCCCCGGGCTCCCCCACCGAGACCGCACAGATGATTTGGGCCAGCATTCACGGCTGGGTCTCCCTCGAAATGCTCGGTCTCGGCTTCGTGGACGATCACGACGTCTGGTACGACCGCCTCTGCGAGGCTTTGCTGCGGGGTCTCCGCCCCTGATCCACCGGACTCGTTCCGGCGTGGCTACCGCGGATCTGGCCGATCCAAATTCCAAAGCCCTGCGACGGCCGGGAGCCACTTCGTCTCGTCACCGACACGCCTGGGGATCATGCCGAAGCGGGTGATCGTACGCTGGCCACACTCGTGGTCGCCGTAGAGCAACTCGATCGTGAAGGGCTCCTCGTCTTGAATGCACTTGCGCAGTGCGGCCGCACGACACCGGCACACCCGGCGCCGGCGACTGACAGACTGTGCCCCATGCTCGCCCACGTCTCCATCCAGTGCGCCGACATGACCCGGAGCGCAGCCTTCTACGATGCCGTCCTCGCCCCGCTCGGCAGCGTGCGCGTCATGGAGGCGGGCGACGCCATCGGCTACGGCATCCCGCCTTCGGCCTCTTTCTGGATTGGCCCGCAGCAGACGGGCGACGGATTTCGGGAGACCCACATTGCCTTCCAGGCGCCCGACCAAGCCGCCGTACGGGCCTTCTTCGAGGCCGCCCTCGCCACCGGGGCCGAGCCGCTGCACGAACCACAGTTCTGGCCCCAGTACCACGCGACCTATTACGGAGCCTTCGTACGCGATCCCGACGGGAACAACATCGAGGCGATGACCCACAGCCGCGGGTGATCCCCGCACGGAGTCACGCGAATGTCCTCGCGAACTGGTTCAGCACCGCGGTGCAGAGGTCCTGCTGTGCTGCCGGCAGCGTGCACGTGGCCTGGTAAGCGGTCGCCTCGGTCGCCTTGGCCTGGTACAGCACGACCCCGTTCGCTGGATTCAGGCCGCCCGAGGGAGACCCGACGCCCGCCACGCCGGCCGGGTCCTGGAACCCGACCTGGACCGCTGACGTCCGCACGACTCGCTCTTGGGGAGGGCTCGTCACCGCACAACCCTGGCCGAGGTCTTGTTGCGTCGCCGCCTTTGCGGCGCTGAAGAGTGGACAGGCCAGTGCGGCGCCCTGCACGGTGCTGCCCCCGCTCTCCATGGCGGCGATCGCCTGGGTCGGCGAGGACGCCGGGAGGTGCCACGCGGTCCCTGCCACCGGCACGGTCGTCCCGACCGGCGTGAGTGCCAACATCCCGCTGCCGTCCGCCCCGAAGGTGCCGGCGCACGTCCAGCCGACCGTCGGTCCCACGAGCATCAACCGGCCGGTCAGGTCGCTGTAGACCGCCAGGTTCCCTTGCTGTGCCTCCGACGAAGGGACATTCACCGACACGGCCGCCGGGAGCGACGTCGTCGTGGTGGACACGCCTGAGGTCGCCTGGCACACCACCACCGGGAGAGAGGCGGTCACCATGGGTCCCGAGCCGGCGCCGGCCGAGGTCGACCCCGTCGTCGAGGTCGACGAAGGCGACGTGGTGGACACCGCAGACGTGCTCGATGTCGTGGTTTTCCTCGGATGGGTGGTCCCCGAAGTCGAGCCCGTCCCCGATGACCCGCACGCCGCCAAGAGCAGCGCCCCCGCGAGGACGGCTCCGGCCGGGCCAAGACCGCGATACGGCACCCGCACTCCCCTCACCTCGCCCCGCACGGCGGTTGAACCTACGCGTCCACCGTCAGGTCCGCCAGCAGATCCGCGAAGCGCCGCTGCGCCTCGGCCCGACGGGTCGGGATGTGCTCGGTCGGCACCTCATGCGGCGAGTACCCCTTCAGCACACGCCGGGCCACGGTCTGGCGGTGCACCTCGTCGGGCCCGTCATAGATCCGGGCCGCCCGGGCCGCCCGGTACATCGACTCGAGCGGCAAGTCCGAAGAGAACCCCAACGACCCGTGCACCTGGATGGCGCGGTCGATCACGTCGTACAAGACCTTCGCCCCGAAGTACTTGATCATGGCGATCTCGACCCGGGCTGCCGCCGCTCCCTCCCGATCCATCTTCCAGGCGGCCTGCAGCGTCATCAGACGAGCAGCGGCCATCTCGGCCATGGAGTCCGCCACCCAGTTCTGGATGGTCTGCTTCTCCGCCAGCATCGACCCGTGCGCGTAGCGGGACACAGCCCGCTCGCACAGCATGTCGAACGCACGACGGGACTGCCCCAACCACCGCATGCAGTGATGGATGCGACCCGGCCCCAGCCGGTGCTGCGCCAGCACGAACCCCGATCCCTCCACGCCGATCAGGTTCCCGGCCGGCACCCGCACGTCCACGTACTTGATCTCGGCGTGGTTCCCGAAACGCCCGTAGGGGGTATGCGGGTCCTCCATCGTCGACACGTCCCGCACAATGTCGACGCCGGGTGTGTCGACCGGCACGATGATCATCGACGAGCCCGAATACGGATGCACGTCTGGATTGGTCACCGCCATCACGATCAGGAAGTCGGCCACGGACCCGTTGGAAGTGAACCACTTGTGCCCGTTGACCACCCACTCCTCGCCGTCCCGGACTGCGGACGTCTTCAACAGCGTTGGATCGGATCCAGCCGTGTCGGGCTCGGTCATCGAAAAGGCCGACCGCAACTCCCCGTCCAACAACGGCTGCAACCACCGCTCCCGCTGCGCCGAATCCCCGCTGGCCTCAATCCCGACCGCCAGCAACTCTGCGTTCCCCGAGTCCGGCGCATTGTTGCCGAACACCACCGGCGCATACGGCGACTGCCCCAGGATCTCGTGCATCAGCCCCAACTTGACCTGGCCGAACCCCATGCCGCCCAGCGCCGGCGGCAGGTGCGCCGCCCACAGCCCCTCGGCTTTGACCTGCTCCTGCAGCGGCCGGATCAGGACCCGCACCTGGTCGTAGGTCAGATCCAGCGTCTCGAGCGGGAACACCTCGTCCCGCACGAAGCCGCGCATCCACTCCAACTTCTCCTCGAACTCGGGTTCGGTCGAGAAATCCCAGGCCATGGCCACTCCTCCCAGCGCGCCGGCCAACTTCCGGCGGCCCACACCCTGCCACTACCGTGGGCGCCGTGACGACCACGAGCCCTGTTGCCTTCCGCCGAGCAGCCGCTGCCGCGGCACCACCGCCTCCTCCCCAAGTCGCCCTCAGTGCTGCGGACAGGGCTGTGATCGCCGGAGCCGAACACGCCCTGCTCGACGAACGACGCCTCCTGACGGGGGACGAGCTGACCGCGCTGGCGGCGCTGCCCGACGGAGCCGTGATGGCGTTGGCGTCGCTCGCCCACCAGGTCCGGCTGGCCTGGTGCGGGCCCGAGGTCGAGATCGAGGGGATCCTGTCGGCCAAGACGGGTGGCTGCCCCGAGGACTGCCACTTCTGCTCGCAGTCCTCGCGCTTCGACACGCCGGTCAAGGCCACCCCCTTCCTCGATACCAACCAGGTCCTCGCCGCCGCCCGCGAGACCGCCGCCCTCGGCGCCTCCGAGTTCTGCATCGTGCTCGCCGTCCGCGGGCCCGACGAGCGCACCATGCAGCGCATCCTCGACCTCGTTCCGATCATCCACGACGAGACCGGCCTCAATGTGGCGGTCAGCGCCGGCATCCTGAGCGAGGACCAGGCCCGCCGGCTGGCCGACGGTGGAGTGCATCGCTACAACCACAACGTCGAGACGGCACGCTCGTACTTCCCCAACATCGTCACGACGCACGAATGGGACGAGCGCGCCGACACCTGCCGGCTCGTGAAGGCACACGGCATGGAGCTGTGCTGTGGCGCCCTGATCAACGTCGGCGAGACCGTCGCCCAACGCGTCGAGCTGCTGACCCAGCTCCAAGAGCTCGACCCGACCGAGGTGCCGCTCAATTTCCTGAACCCCCGTCCCGGCACCCCGCTCGGCGACCAGCCCATCCTCGGCGCCTGGGAAGCGGTGCGCTGGATCGCACTGTTCCGCCTGGCGCTCCCCTCGGTCATCCTCCGCTACGCCGGCGGCCGTGAGGTCACCCTGCGCGACCTGCAGGCCATCGGCATGACGGCCGGCATCAACGCCCTCATCGTCGGCAACTACCTGACGACGCTCGGCCGCTCCGCCGACGAGGACTTCCAGATGCTCGAGGACCTCCGCATGCCCATCGGCGCCCTCACCGCCGCCATCTGAGACCCTTCCGCCTTCCGGGACCCTGTCCGTGATCGCCCATTGCACCGGATGCGGCAAGCCCACCGCCGAGTGCTCCGGATGCGGTCGCGCGCTCGATCCCCCTCGCTTCTGCCCCGAATGCGGCCGCCGCATGACCGTCGCCGTCATCCCCACCGGCTGGACGGCGCGCTGCCGCGACGAATCCCACGCAGGGCTCCGCTCCCCCTGACTCGCAGGGCTCCGCTCCGCCCCGACAGTGCCGAGCGCCAGGAAGGTCCAGCGGCCCGCTCAGGTCGCTGCGTTGTGGACGGTCACGGCGATCGCGAGGCTCGTCGCGGTCGTCCCTCCCGTCTGGGTGGCGACACTCTCGAGCGTGTAGGAGCCGTCGGGAACGCCGGTGGTGTTCCAGTACGCGATCCAACCATAGAGCGTCAGGGCCGCCGTTCCGACGACCTGGTTGGAAAGGCTCCCGCCGCTCACGACGAACTGCACCCCTGTGACGTCGGCGGTCCCGGCGGCCGACGCGTCGAGGACGGCGGAGGACCCGCTGAGGGTCGCTCCGCTCGAGGGAACGAGGACCTGGGTGTGCAGCGCCAGGTTGTCCACGGTCACCATGACTCCCGCGCTCGTGACCGAGTTCCCATCCTTGTCCACGACGACACTCTGCAGGGTGTAGGTGCCGTTGGGCACGTCTGTGGTATCCCACGCGCCGATCCATCCCCATTCGGTGTCGGCGCCGGTACCGACTGACAGGTCCGACACCGAGGCCCCGCTCACCTCGAAGCGCACCGACGTGACGCCGATGGGGCTCTGCGCCGCTGCGGCGAGCCAGACACCGCCCGCGACCGTGCTCCCGTTCGAGGGCAGGTTGACCGAGGTGGTCGGTGGTGGCACGGTGACGGTGATCGTGGCGGGATTCGTCGTGGCGGTTCCCGCCCCGTTGGTGAAGACGGCCCGCACCTCCCACCCGGTCTCGAACGATGTCAGAGGCCCGGTCGTGAGGGGGTCAGCGGTCACCTGGGGCAGGTCGATCCACGTGGATCCGCCGTCGGCCGACACCTGCCAGTGCACGGTCGGGGTCGGGGTGCCGCTGGCCGCCGCCGAGAAGGTCACCGTGCCGCCGTAGGAGGTCGTCTGGCTCACGGGATTGACGGTCACGACCGGAGCGACGCTGGGCGTGACGCTAAGGGTGGCCGGATCGGTCGTTGCCGTGCCGGCCCCGTTGGTGAACACGGCCTCGTATTCGTCGCCGTTCTGGGTCGTCGTGGTGCCGGCGACCGTGAGAGTGTCGCTGGTTCCTCCCGAGACAGGTGCGAAGGAGGTCCCGCCATCGGTCGAGACCTGCCACTGCACCGTCGGGACCGGGTAGCCGCTCGCCGCGGCCGTGAAGCTTGCGCTGGTGCCCGAGTACACGGTCTGGCCGGTCGGCTGTGCCGTGATCGCCGGTGCCACGTTGGGCGCGTTCAGAATGGCGTACGTCCCTCCGGAAACGTCCGGGCCCAAGCTCTCAGGTGTGCTTCCGGTGGGCAGCGAGACCGCCTCGGGGGTACTGCTCCCGCAGGCACACCCGCCGTCTCCCCAGAAGTAGATGCTGTGGCTCGACGTCGTCACGTACCCGCCCCCGTCATTGCCGGAGAGTCCGGTCACGGTGACCGACGGGAGCAGGACCTCTGCCGGGGTCGTGCTGCACGGAAGCTGGGACGGCGGCGGACCCGGTGTCTGGCCGGGGATGGTGCAGGTGTCGGGACCCGTCGTGGACCCGTTCCCCAGCGCCCCTTCCACGTTGTCCCCCCAGGCGTAGACATGGCCGTCGGAGCCGAGGAAATACCCGGCGCCAAAGCCGCTGTCTCCGCTCCCGGCAATGGCCGTCGGAGTGACGCCCACGGGAAGCGTGACCGTGACCGGAACGTCACTGAGCGCGGCGGTCGTCCCGTTGCCGAGGTTCCCCAGCTCGCCCCACCCCCAGGCGTAGATGCTCCCGTTCGAACCGAGCGCGTAGGCGTCAAGGGACGATCCGGCGATGGCCGTCGGCGTGACGCCCGATGGGAGGGAGACCTTCACCGGGACGTCGCTGTCGGTGGTGATGCCGTCCCCGAGCTGGCCGCTCGAGTTCGAACCCCATGCGTAGAGGTTCCCGTCAGAGCCGATGGCGTACCCCGTCCCGGGTTCCTGGTTGGCGCCCCCCGCTGCGATGGCCGTCGGCGTCACGCCCGATGGGAGGGAGACCTTCACCGGGATGGTGGAGCAGGGCACCGTCGGTCCGGGCTGACCGGGCCCGTTGATGGGACAGGCGTCCGGGCCGGTATCGGTCCCATCACCCAGCTCGCCATCTTCGTTGAAACCCCACGCATAGAGATTGCCGTCCGAGCCGATGGCGTAGGCATCGAAGGCGCCACCGGCCACGGCCGTGGGCGTTACCCCGGCTGGGAGGGAGACCACGACCGAGGAGTTGTTGTTCGCGGGGAGTTGGCTGCCCGCACCCAACTCGCCGTCGATGTCGTCCCCCCACGCGTACAGGTTCCCGTCCGAGCCGATGGCGTAGAGAGTGCCGGCGCCGGCACTGACAGAGACCGGACTCACCCCGGTCGGCAGAGGGCTCAGTGTCGCGGCCTGCCCGAGGCCGACTTCAAAGACCCCCTCGGAGCCGCCGGCCGCAGCCGTCGGCGCAGCGCCGGTCGTCTGCAGGACAGCCGTCGCACCGAGGAGGACGAGGGCAGCTGCGCCACCACTCCGGACCAACCGCGTAATCGGGCGAGCGACCACGGCACCTCCATCAGATGAGGACCGACTCGAGCGCCGACGCCTCCCGTGCGACCCTACTCACTACGAGGCGGTCGTGCTCGCGGTGGTCACTCGAGTCTTCCGTCGCCATGGGGCCGATCCGTTGCCAGGTAAATCACGAGGAGTTGGGCGATGCATCGGACGGGCGCGGCTCCCAGAAGTTGACCTCTGCGCATCCCTTAGCCGGAGTCCTGCGTCAGCGCCTGCTGCACGTCCTTCAACGCCTGCAGCGCGTTCCGGGGGCAGAAATACTCGGCGGCGGAGATCCCGACGAGGCTCGCTTCGAACTCGTCCAGCCCGCGGGCGGTCAGGGAATCGATGACGTCACCGGCGCCCTGTTCGTGCGTCAGGCCGGCGCATGCGAGCTGCCCGTCCGACACCAGCGTCTGGTCGGCGTCACGGGCGAACGCGCTCGGGACCTTGTGCAGCAGCGCCAGGAACGCCTCGGCCGGCTGGGGTGGCGCGTTCGGGTCTCCGAAGTAGAGCAATGCTTCGGCCAGCGCCGCCGCCGGTGACCGGGGGGCGACAACCGGCGTCTGGTCGCCCGGGAAGGCGAGCAGATCGACATAGAGCCGGCGCTGGGCGTCATTCCCGCTCTGGCCGGGGGCGAGACCGTGATGCACCATCCAGATCAGGCCGCCCACTTGGAAGAACTCCTGTCCCCCGGGGCCCGGGTCGCTCTGTCCCCCCGAAGACGACGACGAGAGCCATGGATGATCGAGCGGTTTCGTGCAGGGGCCGACGACCGTGCTGCAGTGCGCGACACCGATGCCGTAGTTGTCGGTTCCCCACATGTTGGCCGAATAGAAAAGCCAGAAGTCGCTGCCGTTCTGGATCATCGAGGGTCCCTCGACGAGATTCCCCTCCCAGCTCTGTGTCGCGCCGATGAGCTTGTGCGCCGGGCCGACGACCGAGAGGCCATCCGCCGAGAGCTGCTGGGAATAGATGGTGGTGGGCATGTTGCAGCAGTCCCCGTCGCTCTTCCAGAGCAACCAGGGCGTGCCGTCCGACGCCACGAACACGCTCGGGTCGATTGCCCCTCCCTGGGCCAGCGGGCACACGAAGGCGGAGGGCGAGTCGTCCGTGAACGGGCCTGCGGGATTCGCGCTGGTGGCTCGCGAGATGCACATCGCGCTCGACTCCCCCTGGGTCGTCTTGACGCACCCCGACGGAGGTGACTTGGCGAGACACCCGAGCGGTACCGTCGCCGGCGTCGAGTAGTACATGACGTAGGTGCCGTCCGGTCGCGTCCATACGGACGGAGCCCACTGGAATCCCGACACCGTCCATTTGGGAAGCGTGGGCATCGCATCCCCGAGGTATTGGCCTTCGAATCCCGAGTCACGGGCGAGCTCGATGACCGGCACGTGTGCCGCGGGAGCGAAGGACGTGGTCTCCGTGTTCGAGGCATAGATGTACAGATCGTCGGCCGTGCGCAACGCAAAAGGGTCGGCAAAGTCACCATTGAAGATGGGTGTGTCGTCGAGCAACCCGCTCAGGACGTCGAGCTGCACCCCATCGGATTTGGACGGTTCGAGGCCGATCGGCCCCTTCGTCGGCATGCGGCCCGCCGGAACGGGGAGTTGGCCGGCCCGGGCACCAGGCTCGGCCTTGAAGCTCAGGCTCGGGCTGGTCGTCTGGCCTGATCCAGCGTTGCCGCAGCCGGCGAGAAGGAGGAGGGCCGCGGAGCACAGGAGCGCGAGGACGGTACCTGTGACCGAGTTCCGCCCAGCAGCGAAGGTCCGTCGCACTGAAGCATGCAGCGTAAGGCCTTACACCGGCGTTTTCGGGGACCGAACCACGCGGCGCGGGTCCACGGAGCACGGTGCACGGACAAGATCGAGCCGAGCCGGCAGCACCAGCTAACGGCGGACGGAGGCCAGCAGTTCTGCGTGCCCTCCAGGGATGGTGAGGACCCGACGTCCATCTCGCCCACGCAGCCAGTCGAGGTTCCGCCGATGGAGGTCGGAACCGGCGTCGAAACGGTTCAGCACCACGACCGCCCTGGGTGCGAGTGAACCCAAGGCATCGAGGGTGAGGCGCACCGCATTGATGGTGCCCAGGCCGGCGTCGGCGACCAGCACCACGGCGTCGGGCGTCACCGCTGCGCACAGGGAGAGACAATCGCCGTCGGCGGCGATCGGGGAACGCAGCCCGCCCGCCGTCTCGACCAATCCAACGTCGATCGCCTCGGGCGGCCAGCGCAACTCAGAGACCAGCTCCTGGATGGTGAACGGCGGTCGGCCCAGCACCTCGGCGGCCATCGGGGGCGCCATGGCGACCTCGTACCACCGGTGCGGCGGGCAGACCTGCTCGGGAGGCTCGCCGGTGGCGGCGCCGAGGACGGCCGCATCTCGGGCGGCGGGGTCGTCGCCGGGCTCGAAGGATTGCGCCGGTTTCCGGGCGGCAACGTGCGAGCCCGCCGCCCGGAGGTCGGTGAGCAGACGCGCGGCAACCCATGTCTTCCCGACATCGGTGCCCGTGCCGACGACGGCAACCACCCGGTGGGGGCGCACGTCTATCAGAGGCTGGCGGGTGTCGCCGTCGCCGTCGGCGTCGGTGTCGGTTGGGCTGGGCGGGGCAGACGGGCCAGCGCCTGCACCAACCGGGTGACATCGTCGTCGGTGTGCGCCGCGGACAGGGTGACCCGCAGGCGGCTGGTGCCGACCGGCACCGTCGGCGGGCGGATGGCCGGCACCCACAGTCCGTCCTGCAGGAGTGCGGCCGAGGCGTTCAGTGCCGCCTGCTCGCTGCCGAGCACGACCGGGATGATGGGGCTCGGATGGGCCGGCGGCGCGAATCCGGCCTCGGCGACCCGGTCGATCAAGGCGGCGAGGCGATCCACCAGGGCAGCGCCCTCGGCGGATCGGACGATCTGGAGCGCGGCGAGCGCGGCGCCGGCGTCGGCGGGCGTCGGCGCGGTGGAGAAGATGTACGAGCGCGCCCGGTTGACGATGAGGTCGACGATGTCGCGCGACGCCGCCACGAACCCGCCGAGCGAGCCCAATGTCTTCGACAGCGTGCCGACGCGCACGACCGTTCCCCCCTGCATACCGTCCCGGTCCCGGCCTTTGATCCCCCCGCCCCCCCGGGGGGCTCCGGGGAGGTCGGGGCCGAGGACGGCATGAGCCTCATCGAGGACGAGGAGGGCGTTGTGGCGTGCGCAGAGTCGCACCAGCTCGTCGAGCGGGGCGACATCCCCATCCATGGAGAAGACGGAGTCGGTGACGACGATGGTTGGCATGGGCGTGCCGCCGGGGGTGGAGGAGTCGGCTGCGAGCAGTTCTGCCAGATGGCCCATGTCCCGGTGGCGGTAGACGGCAAGGGCCGAACGGGACAGCCGGCACCCGTCGATGATGCTGGCGTGATTCAACTCGTCCGAGAGGATGCGCACGCCCGGGCCCCCCAGCACGCACAGGACGCCGAGGTTGGCGGCGAACCCGGTCGGGAAGCACACAGCGGCCTCCGCGCCCTTCCAGTCGGCCAGCGCCTCCTCCAATTCGCCGTGGACGGGGCGCGTCCCCGTGACCAGGCGGGAGGCGCCTGACCCGGCCCCCCAGCGGGTGAGCGCGCGCTGCGCGGCCGCCACGACGGTCGGGTGTGCGCTCAATCCGAGATAGTCGTTGGACGCGAACGAGACGACCGGCGATCCGTGTTCGAGCACGCCCGCGGGGCCGAGGGCGTCGAACTCCCGAGGGGCTCGCCAGCGCCCTTCGTCGACGACCCTATCCAGGGAGGCCCGGATCCGGGCATCCCAGGGCGAGGGGTTGGCCGATGTCGCAGGGACGTGGCCGGTGGCGCCCACGTCCCCCACGTCCCCCACGCCGCTCACGTGGATGACGACGGGTCCGCCAGGTCGTCGAGCCCCCCATCCAGAGCGTCGACGATCTGCACGATCTCCTCCGCCGTGATCGTCAGCGGCGGCATCAGCACCACGACGTCACCGAGCGGACGCAGCAACACACCCCGAGAGACAGCGCCGGCGCACACCCGACGACCCCAGCGCAGCCCCGGCGATGGCGGCGCCAACTCGATGCCGACCATCAAGCCGCGCTCGACGAACCTCGCGCACCTCGCCCCGACCGGCGACCCGTTCTCCCAACAACGACGCCAGCTGGTCGGCGCGCGCCCGCACGTTCCCCACCACATCCCACGCCTGAATCAGACGCAGGTGCTCGAGCGCCACCGCCGCCGCCAACGCATTCCCCCCGTAGGAATGCCCGTGGTAGAAGGTCTCGGGTCCGAGATCGGCGCCCAAAAACGCGCCGAACACCTCGCCCGACGCCACTGTGGCCGACATGGCCAGGTACCCGCCGGTGATCCCCTTCCCCACGCACATCAGGTCGGGCCGCACGCCGCACTGCTCGGAGGCGAACAACGTCCCCGTCCGCCCGAATCCGGTCGCCACCTCGTCACAAATCAGGAGGGTGCCGGCCTGGCGGCACGCCTCGCCCAGCCGCCGCACATCGGACGCGGAAGCGCACAACATGCCGGACGCACCCTGCACCAGCGGCTCGATGACCACCGCGGCCAGCTCCGCGCCGTGGGTCTCTACGGCGGCGCACGCCTTGTCGGCCCAGCCCGGGTCGGCGTAACCGGGCGTCCGCACGACGGGGAAGCACAGCGGGTCGAACACGGCGCTGAAGACGCCGCCGTCGCCGAGAGAGAGCGAGCCGATGGTGTCGCCGTGGTACGCATCACCGAGAGCGAGGAAGCCCGTGCGGCCGTCGACGCCGCGGTTGACCCAGTACTGGAACGCGATCTTGAGCGCCTGCTCGACTGCCACCGCGCCATCCGCGGCAAACAGGAAGTGGGGGTCGTCGACCGGCACCACCTCGGCGAGGGCCTCCGCCAGCTCGACGACGACCGTGTTGCCGTTGCCCAACATGGTCGAGTGGGCGACCTTGCCGGCCTGCGCCACGAGAGCGGCATCGAGCTCGGGGACGCGGTGGCCAAGGGTGTTGACCCACAACGACGAGATGGCGTCGAGATAGCGACGGCCGTCCGCGTCGATCAGCTCCCTGCCCTCGGCCCGGTCGATGACGAGGGGCGCATTGCCGCCGTAGGCGGCCATCTGGGTGAACCCGTGCCAGACCACGGCGGCATCACGCTCCACCCAGGTCCGGGACTCAGGGTCGGGGACGTGGGCTGGGTCGTTGACCTGGCCGTCGTCGGGGCCGAGACGCTGCTGATTCGCTGGATTGGTGGCGTGCACCGGGCAATTGTGGACCAGGGGCGCCGGCCGGACCAGGCGACGCTCTGCGCGAGAATGGTGCATGGACCTGATCGGCGTGGTTGACACCATGTTCGCCCGCTACGACATGGGCGGCGAGGCCCTCGACGAGTTGTCCGAATGCCCTGGATACGGCACGCAATTCACCACGCTGCGCAGGACCGTCCCGGGATTCAAGGACCTGGCCGTGGCGGCCAAGAAAATGATCGAGGAGGACGGCTGCCGCATTGTGGTCGCCCTGGGGATGCCCGGCCGGGAGAAGGTTGACAAGGTCTGCGCCCACGAGGCCTCGACCGGGATCATGACGGCGCAGCTGATGACCAACACGCCGATCCTGGAGGTCTTCGTCCACGAGGACGAGTCCGACGACCCGGCCGAGCTGGCCATGGTCTTCCGGAACCGCTCACGGGATCACGCCCGCAACGCCTACCTCATGCTCTACGAGCCCGAGCAGCTCACCGCCCGGGCGGGCCAGGGGGTCCGGCAGGGCTTCGCCAACGCCGGGCCGCTCGAGCTCTCGCAGTAGTCGTCCGCCGGACGGAGGGCGGGGCCGACGCCCACCGAACCGGGTGGCCAACGGCGGAGGGTCAGGTCAGGTATCTCTGGGGAGACCGAGAACTTTTTCGGCCACGATGTTGCGTTGGACCTCGGCGGTACCCCCGCCCACGGTCAGTGCCGGCGAGAAGAGGAAGCCGCGCGACCAGGTGGGATCGTCCAGGCTTCCGACGGGGCCGGTGCCGCTCAGCATGGCGTGAGGCCCGGCCAGGTCACGCGCCAGGTCCATGATGTGCTGACCATGAGCGTCGGCGATGGCCTTGCGGACCGACGCCTCGGCGCCTGGGGCCCGCCCCGCCAGGACGGCCGAGACCATCCGCAGGCGCAGGACCCGGAGGATCTGGGCCTCTATCCAGACATGGACGAGCCGGTCCCGCGTCGAGGCGGAAGGCGCGCCGCGTGCGCGCCGGCCCCGCCCGCAGCCCCGCTCCGGATCAGATCCACCAGATCCTCGGCCGTCGGTCCCATGCCCCACAGCGCGCCCTCGCCCGACAGCGACACGCGCTCGTTGCCCAACGTGACCTTGGCCAGCTCCCATCCGGCGTGTTCGGGCCCGATCAGGTGGTCGGCCGGGATGCGCACATCGGTCAGGAAGACCTCGTTGAAGGCGTGCTCGCCCGTCATGTCGATCAGCGGCCGGATGTCGATCCCCGGGGCATTCATGGGGCAGACGAAATAACTGATACCCATGTGTTTGGTGGCAGCCGGATCGGTGCGGGCGAGCAGGATCCCCCACTTGGCGATGTGCGCGTAGCTCGTCCACACCTTCTGCCCGTTGACGACCCAGTGGTCGCCGTCGCGCTCGGCCCGGGTGGTGAGCGACGCCAGGTCCGAGCCGGCGCCGGGCTCGGAGAACAGCTGGCACCAGAAGTCCTCCCCGCTGAGCAGCGGCCAGAGCCAGCGGTCCTTCTGCTCCTCGGTGCCCGCATACATGAGGGTTGGCCCCGCCCATCCGATGCCAATGGGGTTGACCGGGCGCCTGACGCCGACCCGCCGCAGCTCCTCGTCGATCATGAGCTGGGTCAGCGGATCGGCATCCAGCCCGTACGGTGTGGCCCAGTGGGGCGCCACGTAGCCGGCCTCGGCCAGCTGCCGGCCGGTGGGGTGCGGGTGCTCGTCGAGCCAGGCTCTGACCTGTCGTCGGCGGGGGTCGTCGTCGCCGGGCAGGCCGAGGTCCACGCGCGGAGCGTAGGCTCTTCGCCTCGCTTCATGCATCTCGGTGGGGGCGGGGGTCGGCTCGCAATGGGGAGTGGTCGGATTGAGCAACTGGAACTACGCAGACGTCTGGGAGACGGTGGCGGACGTGCAGCCCGAATCGATCGCCGTGACGCAGGGCGACCGCAACATCGCATGGCGCGAGTTCGACCGTGGGGCCGACGGGATCGCGCAGTTCCTGCTCGACCTGGGCACCGTGCAGCAGGACAAGGTGGCGATCTACCTCTACAACTCGCCCGAGTACCTGCAGGCCACCTTCGCCGCGGTCAAGGTCGGGCTGGTCCCGGTCAACACCAACTACCGCTACGGCGACGACGAGCTGAGCTATCTGTGGGAGAACGCCGACGCCGTCGCCGTGGTCTTCCACGGCACCTTCACCCGACGCATCGAGGGCATCTTCGACCGGGTGCCCGGTGTGCGGGGGTGGCTCTGGGTGGATGACGGCTCGGGACCGTGTCCCGATTGGGCCACGCCCTACGAGGACGCCGCCAAGTCCGCCGTGGGGCGCGTGTGCGCGCCATGGGGGCGCAGCGGCGACGACCTCTACATGCTCTACACCGGCGGTACCACCGGCATGCCCAAGGGTGTGATGTGGCGGCAGGACGATCTCTTCGCACGCCTGATCGACAGCGCGGTGCGGCACTACCCCGTCGAAGGCGGACTGGAGGCCGTGCGCACCGCAGTCGAGGCCAGCCCGGGCGGCGTGACGATCATGCCGGCCTGTCCGCTCATGCACGGGACCGGCAACTTCCCCTCGAACACCGTGCTGGCCGAAGGAGGCCGGGTCTGCCTGCTCGAGTCACGCAAGTACGACCCCGTCGAGATGCTCGACACCATTGAGCGCGAACAGGTGAACGCACTCGTCTTCGTGGGCGACCCCTTCGCCCGTCCGCTCCTGGCCGCCCTCGACGAGCATCCCGGGAAATGGGATCTGAGCTCGCTCATGATGATCATCTCGTCGGGAGCCATGTGGAGCGAGCCGGTGAAGGAGGGACTGCTCGACCACCACGCGGGCATGCTCCTCGTCGACGCCTTCAGCTCGTCGGAGGCGCTCGGCATGGGCGTGTCGGTCTCGGCCAGCGGAGCCGCCGCCAAGACGGCGTCGTTCACCTTGGGCCCCGACGTCAAGGTGCTCACCGAGGACGGACGACCCGTGGAGCCGGGATCCGAGGAGGTCGGCGTCCTGGCGCTGGGCGGGCGCAACCCGCTCGGCTATTACAAGGACGAGGAGAAGTCCGACCGCACCTTCAAGGTGATCGACGGGGTGCGCTACTCGGTCCCGGGCGACTTCGCGCAGGTCGACACCGACGGCACGATCCACCTGCTCGGGCGGGGCTCGGCCTCCATCAACTCGGGCGGCGAGAAGATCTTTCCCGAGGAGGTCGAAGAGGCGCTCAAGACGCACGGCGCCGTGGAGGACGCAGTGGTCGTGGGGATCCCACACCCGACCTACGGCGAGCAGATCGTCTCCGTGGTCGAGTTGCGCGATGGCGTGCCCGCCCCGACCGAGGTCGAGCTGATCACCCACGTCAAGGAGAACCTGGCCTCGTACAAGGCACCCCGCCGCGTCCGCTTCGTGGCCTCCATCGGGCGGGCGCCCAACGGCAAGGTCGACTACAAGCGCCATCGGGGCGAGTCGATGGACCAGCTCGGGGTCGCTGCCAGCTGACGCAGGGCGTGGTTTCGCACCCGCCCTGAGCCAGACAGACTGGGGACCGTGTTCATCGCCCCCGCCGACGCCACCCGAGGCGAGGACGAGTGGCGCTCCTTCGTCACCTCCCATCCGTTCGGCCACCTGGTCGCGCCGGGAGGGCCCGGACGCGATCTGCCCGTCGTCGTACCGACACAGTTCGTGTTCGAGGACGGAACGGTCTGGCTGCACCTCGTGCGCGCCAATCCGATCTTCACCGCCCTGGCCGAGAACCCGCGGGTGCTGCTGAGCGTGGCAGACGACTGGGCCTTCATCCCATCGTCGTGGAAGGCGGTCGGCGACGAGGACCCCGCGCTCGGGATCCCGACCACGTACTACGGCGCTGTGCAGCTGTCCGGCACGGCGGAGGTGCACGACGAGCGGACCGCACCCGGCTCGGTCGCGGCCATTCTGCGGCGCCAGCTCGCGACGTTCCAACCCGGGCTCGAGGTGGCAGACCCCGGTGAGAGCCACGCGGCCAAGCTCCTCGGGATCCTCGGGATCGAGATCGGCGTCGAGCAGGTGTCGGCGAAGTTCAAATACGGCGGCAACGTGGACGAGCCGCACCGCCGAGCGGTGCTGGAGCACCTACGCGAGCGCGGTGCTCCCGGTGACGACGCGGCGGCCGTTCAGCTGCAGCGGCGGATGAAGGTCGAACCGCCCTGATGAGCCGGAGGGCCCGAGGATCCGGACCCGACGTGACACCGGCGAGCGATGGCCCGCGTGCTCGCCGGCCGGCGACCTGTTACTCGACGGCCGCGGCCAGGTTGGCCAGCGTCGCCGCCATCTCCTTCTCGGCATGTGCCGCACTGTGGTCACCCGCCACCCGTGCGACGATGGCGAACCACCGCTTGCGCTGGTCCACCCACGACTCGGTGACCCGGCAGCCACCGCCGGTCGCCTCGAACTCGTAGCGCCAGCTCGCCA
The DNA here is from genome assembly GCA_963721585.1 of uncultured Acidimicrobiaceae bacterium. Classification (GTDB taxonomy): domain Bacteria; phylum Actinomycetota; class Acidimicrobiia; order Acidimicrobiales; family RAAP-2; genus Bog-473. Next base: position 620,732 of record CAVRJN010000008.1, read on the forward strand.
CCGCCAGCGGACCCGTCGTCACCGCGAACTCGAACACCTTCCCGGGTTCGTACACCACAACCGTGACGGACGTGGTCCAACGCCGAATCCCGTTCTTGTTGGCACCCTGGAAGACGGAGCCGAGGGCCGGACCGGTGGAGCCCTTCACCCACTTTCCGCCGGCGTTCTCGGGCGACCACTCCCCCATCCGGGGCAGGTCGGTCACCAATGCCCACACCTTTTCGGCGGGCGCGGTGATGTCGCGCGTGGCGGCAGTTGGGTAGGTCATGGGGGCAGACGATAGTTTGGAGCCATGGCACGAGCCCTTTCCGACACAGGCCGGCCGGGCAGCGACGCGCTCAGGGCACTGTCCCGTCCGAAGTTCGCCGGCGTGGAAGAGGAGCGACTGCACCGCAAGCAGAGGCTGGCCGGCGCGCTCCGGCTGTTCGGCCGCTTCGGCTTCTCGGAGGGTGTCGCCGGCCACATCACAGCGCGCGACCCGGAGCTGACCGACCACTTCTGGGTGAACCCCCTCGGCATGAGCTTCCGCCACGTCCGCGTGTCGGACCTGATCCTGGTGAGCCACACCGGTGAGGTCGTCGAGGGGAGCCGGCCGGTGAACCCGGCTGCATTCGCCATCCACTCGGCCGTGCACGCGGCGCGCCCCGACGTCATCGCCGCCGCCCACGCCCACTCCATCTACGGCAAGGCGTGGTCCGCCCTCGGGCGCCCGCTCAGTCCGATCACGCAGGACGCATGCGTCTTCTTCGAGGACCACACCGTGTGCGTGGAAGGCGGTGGCGCCATCGTGGTGGAGGAGGCCGCAGCCAAGGCGCTGGCGGCCGCGCTCGGCCCACACAAGGCCACCATCCACCGCAACCACGGGCTGTTCACCGTCGGGCACTCGGTCGACGAGGCGGCCTGGTGGTTCATCACCATGGAGCGCTCCTGCCAGGCGCAGCTCCTGGCCGAGGCGGCCGGGACACCGGTGCTCATCGACGACGAGGGGGCGCGCTACACGCGCGACAACTCGGCCGGGCACGCCGCCGGCTGGTTCTCGTTCCAGCCGCTCTGGGACGAGATCTCGCGCAGCGAACCCGATCTCTTCGACTGATCAGCCCCGCCGGCAAGTGCCCTGATCGGGCACCGCACTTCCTTTCGTCAATTCGTCGCAGTATCACCGACTGCCCGGAGAGGCGAAAGTAGGGTCTGCGCCCGGGGAACCATCACCTGGCCCCTGGACAAAGGGGAAACGTGAAGACCTTGATCCGTGCCGTTCCGGCAATTCTCGCAGCCATTTCTGCCGTCGCTCTTACGGGGGCCGGACTGGTGCTCGACGTCGTCCCTGCGGGTGCGGCGACCCTTAGCGTCCCGGCCACCGTCAGTGCGTCGAACTGGACGGTGGGCACCACGCCCACCGTCGCCGATGGCGACCTGTTCGGTCTTTCCTGCGTGAACGCCTCCTTCTGCGTCGCGGTGGGACAACAGGGCGCGGGGCCCGGACCTCTCATGGAGAAGTGGGACGGGTCGTCGTGGACCGTCATGTCCAACTCGGCACCAGCCGGATCGTCGGCACTCGCCGCGGTCAGCTGCACCTCCACGACGTCCTGCGTCGCCGTCGGCGGTGCGGGCACCGGCACCCTCGTCGAGCAGTGGAACGGCACCGCATGGAGTGTCGTGGCCAGCCCCGGCGCGACGGGCGCCACGAGCACGTACCTCATGGGAGTCTCGTGCACCAGCGCCACCTTCTGTAAGGCGGTGGGACAGGCCTACTTCGGCAGCAGCACGTACACGCCGGTGGCACTGAGTTTGAACGGAACGACCTGGACGCTGGACACGCCGCCGAACCCGACCGGGGGCGGATTCTTCAATGCCGTCTCGTGCACCTCGTCCACCACCTGCATGGCCGTCGGCACCTCGAGTGGCGGCGACCTCGGCCTGACCGAACTCTGGAACGGGAGTGCATGGACGGTCGCCCCCAATCCCAATCCGACCGGTCAGACCAGCGTCGAGCTGAACGCCGTCTCGTGCATCGGCCCCTCGTGGTGCATGGCCGCCGGTGAAGGCTTCGCCAGCACCACCTATCAGACATTGTTCGAGGTCTGGAACGGCGCGGCGTGGACCATCGTCGCCAGCCCGAACGCCGGTTCGGACAGCAACCACCTCCAGGGGATCGACTGCTTCAGCGCAACCTCCTGCTCGGCCGTCGGCTACACGTCGCCCACGGCGGGTGACAGCACCGAGTCCCTCGCGTGGAACGGCTCGACCTGGGCGCTCGCCACCACCCCGGACCAGCAGGGGGCCAGCGACACCCGGCTCGACGGCGTGTCCTGCATCACCGACTGGCAATGTGTGGCGACGGGATCCAGCACGACCAGCACTACCAGCCCCTTCGTCGTCAGCGCACCGATCGCCCGCTCGGGCTACCGCTTCGTCGCATCCGACGGCGGCGTGTTCTCCTACGGGAGCGGCGCACCGTTCCTCGGCTCCATGGGCGGGTCGCCGCTCAACCAGCCGATCGTCGGCATGGGCGTCATGCCGGCCGGGGACGGCTACTACCTCGTCGCATCCGACGGCGGCATCTTCAACTACGGATCCGCCAAGTTCTACGGCTCGACCGGATCGATCCACCTGAACGCGCCGGTCGTCGGCATGGCGGTGACCGCCGATGGTGCGGGGTACTGGCTCGTGGCCGCCGACGGCGGCATCTTCAGCTACGGCGACGCCCAGTTCTACGGGTCGACCGGATCGATCCACTTGAACAAGCCGATCGTGGGCATGGCCGCCACGCCGGACGGCCGGGGCTACTACCTGGTGGCCTCCGACGGCGGCATCTTCAACTACGGCGACGCCACGTTCCAGGGCTCGGCCGGCTCGCTGCAGCTCAACAGGCCCGTGGTCGGCATGGCCGCCCCGGTGAACGGCGGCTACTACCTGGTGGCCTCCGACGGCGGCATCTTCACCTACCCGGCGACCGGAGGTCCGCCCTTCTACGGCTCGACGGGCTCGATCGTGCTCAACAAGCCGATCGTCGGGATGACTGCGGTCGCCGGCGGGTACTACCTGAGCGGTTCGGACGGCGGGGTCTTCGCCTATCCCACGACGAACGGCCCGACTTTCTACGGCTCGACGGGCTCGATCGTGCTCAACAAGCCGATCGTGGGGATCTCCGGGTAGAGCCCGGCGGGAGGGGCTGGGCTCGGTGCGCCCGGCGGTTTCCTCCCGGCAACGGGCGGCCGCCCGCCCCGGGCGGGGTAACGGCCGATTGCCCGCACAACAAGAACGTGTTCTAATCTCGGGCCGATGGAGTTCAACCTCGCCGACCTGTTCGAGGCGGCCGTCGATGCCTACCCCGACCGGGAATACCTGGTGGCCGACGGCAAGCGGCGGACCTACGCCGAGATGGAGGCCCGGGCCAACCAACTGGCGCACCATTTGGCCGCTCAGGGCATCGGTCCGGGGGACCACGTCGGGATTTACGCCTACAACTCGGTCGAGTGGGTCGAGACCGCCTGGGCCGTCTTCAAGTTGCGGGCGATCTGGATCAACATCAACTACCGCTACGTCAAGGACGAGCTCCGTTACCTGCTGACCAACGCCAACCTGCAGGCGCTCGTCTACCAGCGCGAGTTCTCGCCGCTGGTGGCCGCGCTCCTCCCCGAGCTCCCGCTGTTGCGGCACCTGATCGTGATCGAGGACGGCAGCGACGCGGAGCCGGCGCCGGGTGCCCTCTCCTACGAGGACGTGCTCGTCGGCCAATCGACCGAGCGGGATTTCGGCCCGCGCTCGGCCGACGACCTCTACATCCTCTACACGGGCGGCACGACCGGCATGCCCAAGGGCGTGGTGTGGCGGCACGAGGACGTCTTCTACGCGCTGGGTGGCGGGACTGATCCCGTGACGAACGTCCGGGCCACCGATCCCGCCGAAATGGTCGCCAAGGGCGCCAACGGCGGCCTCGTGCACCTGCCCGTGGCGCCACTCATGCACGGCGCGACCCAGTGGTGCGTCATGGGGCAGAGTTTCGTCGGGGCCAAGATCGTCCTGATGGCCAAGTTCGACCCGCACGAGGTGTGGCGGCTCGTCGGTGACGAGAAGGTCAATTCCGTCATGATCACCGGCGACGCCATGGGGAAACCGCTGATCGAGTCTCTCGACGACGAGGGGTCCGAGCACGACCTCTCGTCGCTGCTGGCCGTGGTGTCGTCGGCCGCGCTCTTCTCCGCGCCGGTCAAGGACCAGTTCTTCGAGCACCTGCCCAACCTCGTGATCACCGACGCCATCGGCTCCTCCGAGGGTGGCAACAACGGCATGACGGTGGTGACCGCCGGCAATACGGCCATGAAGAGCGGGCCCACCGTGCACCTCCTGGGTGAGACCGTCGTGTTCGACGAGGAGCTCAATCCCGTGGAGCCCGGCTCCGGCGTCATCGGCAAAATCGGGCGCTCGGGCGACATCCCGCTCGGGTACTACAACGACCCGAAGAAGACGGCCGAGGTGTTCATTCAGGTACGCGGCACCCGTTTCGTCATGCCGGGTGACTACGCCACGGTCGAAGCAGACGGTTCGATCACCCTGCTCGGCCGCGGATCGATCGTCATCAATTCCGGCGGCGAGAAGATCTTCCCCGAGGAGGTCGAGTCCGCCGTGCGCTCCCATCCCGACGTCATGGACGCCATTGTGTGCGGGGCTCCGGACGAGCGCTGGGGACAGACGGTGGCGGCCATCATCCAGCCGCGGGCGGGGCACGAGGCGCCGTCCCTGGAGTCGCTGCAGGAGCATTGCCGGGAGTCCATCGCGGGGTACAAGCTGCCCCGTCGGCTCCACGTCGTCGACGCCGTGGAGCGCTCGCCGTCGGGCAAGCCCGACTACACCTGGGCCGCACACATTGTGAACGCAGGGGCGGAGTCCGGCTCGTAGCTACCGGTGCGGGCAGCATTCCAAGCCCAAGAACACCAACGGCCGTTCCTCGCTCGCCAGGTTGCGCGGACGGTCAACGCCCGCCCAACGGTCATCGACGCGCCACGTCGGGCGCGTTACCGTGACCGCATCAAACCGGGTACGCACGCTCATCGCGACCGGCGGCGGACCGGCACGTCCGGCACGTCCGGCCGAGGACCGATCGCCACGCTGTGTGCGGGATCGGTGCTGCTCCTGTCGAGCATCGCCATGGCTGCTGCATTTGGCGCGGCCGGTGCGCCCGACGCAGCCGGTGCCACGGCGCACGTCGACGCATCCACGTCGTGGACCGTCTACCACGGCGACGCGCTCGGATCCGGAGAGGACACCTCGGGGGTGTCGTTCTCCTCGGCCACCCGGGCGTGGACCTCCCCGGTGCTCGACGGGCAGGTCTTCGGGGAGCCGCTCGAAGCGACCGGGCGGGTGTACGTGGCGACCGAGAACGACACCATCTACACGCTGGCCGCCGACACCGGCGCCGTCCTGTGGTCCAGCCACGTCGGGACGGCGGTTCCGTCGGGTGACCTCCCGTGCGGCGACATCAGCCCGACGGTCGGCATCACCGGGACGCCGGTGCTCGACGTCGCCCGGGGTGAGATCTTCGCGGTGGCCGACGAGCTGAGCGGGACGACGCCGGCCCACGTGTTGGTCGGTCTGAACATGTACACGGGCACGACGCTGATGGACCAGGACGTGGATCCCCCCGGCCAACCCACCGCGGCGATTCTCCAGCGCACCGGCCTGAATCTCAGCAACGGCAACGTGGTCTTCGGCTACGGCGGCAACGACGGTGACTGCTCGACCTACAGCGGCTGGGTCGCCTCGGTGCCCGAGGGCGGCGGGACACCCGGGTACTACCAGGCGGTGCCGATCGGCAACGACGGGGCGGTGTGGATGGGAGGCGCCGCGCCCGTGGTCGACGGGTCGGGCACCATCTGGGTCGCCACGGGCAACGGGTCGTCGTCGACCCCCTACGACTTCAGCGACTCCGTCCTGCAGCTGTCGCCGGGTCTGGCCCAGTCCCAGTACTTCGCCCCGAGCAACTGGAGCTACATGAACTCGCACGACCAGGATCTCGGGTCCACGGCGCCGGCACTGCTCTCGAACGGAACCGTGTTGCAGGTCGGCAAGAACCAGACGGCGTATCTGATGGAACAGTCGGACCTCGGCGGCAACACCGGCACGGGCATCGCGACGGCGTCGGTCTGCCCCGGAGCCATCGCCGGCGGCGGTGATGCCATCGTGGGAAGCGTCGTCTACGTCCCGTGCGGGAGCGGGCTCCAGGCCGTGCAGACCAGTGCGTCGCCGGCGTCGGTCTCCGTTCTCTGGACGAACACCAGTGCCCACGGCCCGCCCATCAGTGCCGGCGGGCTGATCTGGTCGATCGGCGGGAGCTCGCTCTACGGCGTCGATCCCTCGACCGGCGCCACCGTCGCGACCCTTGCCGTGGGGAGCCAGGCCAACCACTTCCCGACACCGTCGGTCGGCGACGGCCTCCTCCTCGCCCCCGCCAGCGATCAGGTCGTGGCGTTCGCCGGTTCGGCCGGCATCCCCGGCCCACCGTCTCCCCCGCCGGCGGCCCCACCGAATTCGTCGTACTGGCTCGCAGCCTCGGACGGGGGCATCTTCACGTACGGCAATGCCGGCTTCTACGGCTCGACCGGAGGCATGCACCTCAACCAGCCGGTGGTCGCCATGGCGCCGACCGCATCGAAGGGGGGCTACTGGCTGGTGGCCTCCGACGGTGGCATCTTCAGCTTCGGCGACGCCGGCTTCCACGGATCGATGGGCGGCCGTGCGCTGAACAGACCGATCGTCGGCATGGCGTCGACCCCCGATGGCGGCGGCTATTGGCTCGTCGCGTCCGACGGAGGCATCTTCAGTTTCGGCGACGCGGCCTTCTACGGCTCCATGGGAGGAAAGCCGCTGAACAGACCGATCGTCGGCATGGCCACCACCCACGACGGCCTCGGCTACTGGCTCGTGGCGTCCGACGGTGGCGTCTTCAGCTTCGGCGACGCTGCCTTCCATGGATCGATGGGAGGGAAGCCGCTGAACAGACCGATCGTCGGCATGGCCTCGACCTCCGACGGCCTCGGGTACTGGCTCGTGGCGTCGGACGCGGGGATCTTCAACTTCGGCGATGCCCCCTTCTTCGGCTCCGCCGGCAGCGTGCCGCTCCGTCGGCCCGCCGTCGGCATGGCGCCCACGCCCGATGGCCGCGGGTACTGGATCGCGGCTTCTGACGGCGGGATCTTCAACTACGGGGACGCCAATTTCAGCGGATCCGAAGGCAGTGTGGTCCTGAACAGACCCGTCGTCGGCGTCGCCGCGGAGGGCTGACGACGCCGAAGGGCGGTCGTTGCGCACATCGGCCCCTCCGGCCCACGCGATGATGCGACGGTGCCACCCACCAGCGCAGCCGGGCCCGCCTCGCTGCTCCTCCTGACCGGTTCCCCGGGGTGCGGCAAGACCACGGTGGCGCCCCTGGTGGCCGACCGCCACGCACGGTCCGTCTGCCTCGATCTCGACTGGTTCTTCGCCAAGCTCCGGAGCGGGGCGATCAGCCCGTGGCGGGAGGAGGCGCACGCGCAGAACCGGGTCGTGCTGCACGCTGCCGCCGAGGCGGTGGCCGCTTTGGCTGCCGGGGGGTACGTCACCGTCGCCGAGGGCATCGTCTACCCGTTCATGCTCGACCTGTTCGCTGCCGCGTGTGCCCGTGAGGCCGTCACACTCCAGTACGCGGTGCTGCGTGCCCCGATCGCGGTCGTGCAGCAGCGGGTCCGGGACCGCAGGGTCGAGCCCGAGCATGCGGGGGCGTTGGCCGATGCCGCGGTCGTCGAGGACCTCTGGACGCAGTTCGAGAGCCTTGGTGTCGACGCGCGGCACCTGGTCGACGTGGACCGACGCGGCCCTGACGACGTGGCCGACGAGATCGACCGCAGGCTACGGGCCGGCGAGTTCGGGCTCGAGACCGAGGGTTAGGAACCGCCCGCGGCGAGCCGCTGCTTGGTGGTGCTGTGCACCGGGTCCTTGTCGAAGGTCGGCAGCAGGTACTTGCCGAACGTCTCGACCGATTCCTCGCACGACTCGATCGACATGGAACTCGACAGCATGCCGAAGGACAGCTGGTCGGCGCCGGTCGCGGTGTAGCTCTCGATCGCCTTGCTGACCTCGTCGGGCGTCCCCACGGCGACATCGCCCGAGGCGATGACCGAGTCGAGCGAGGCGGCATCCATGGCCGGGACGATGGCGGGCCACTCGGGCACCCCGGGGGGCTTCGGGAACGTGTCGAGGTACCGGAACACCAGGCTCAGGTGGTAATTGGAGTCCGCCTCGAGGAAGGTCTTGCGCGCCTTGGCCCCGTCCTCCATGCAGATCATCGTGGTCGTGATCATCACGTTGTCGTTGACGAAGCCACCCACCGGGTTGGTGCAGTCGCCGATCTTCTCCTTGTACCGGGCGACCAGCGGCGTCAGCTGGTCCGGTGTCGAGAAGCCGAAGCACAGGACGCCCACGCCGAGCTCGGCCGCCAGGTCGAACGTCGAGGGGCTCCCGGCCGCCATCCAGATGGCGGGGTGGGGCTTGGAGTAGGGCTTGGGCAGTACGTTGCGCGAGGGCATGGAGAAGAACTTGCCGTCGTAGCTGTAATCCTCGTCCTTCCACATGCGCACGATCTGCGGGAGGGTCTCGGCCACCATTTCGCGGGTCAGATCGGAATCCTGAATGCCGAAGCCCTTCTGCTCGGTCGTGGAGGAGCCGCGGCCGGTGCCGAATTCGAAGCGGCCCTCGGAGAGGTGGTCCAGCATGGCCACCCGCTCGGCGATGCGGGCCGGGTGGTTCACCGGCGGCGTGATGTTGAAGATCCCCGAGCCGATGTGAATGTTGTTCGTCTTGGCGGCGCAGAAGGCCAGGAACGACTCCGAGGCCGACAGGTGGGAGTACTCCGTGAGGAAGTGGTGCTCCGAGGCCCAGGTGTACTTGAAGCCGGCCTTGTCCGCCGCCACGATGAACGCGACCTCGTCCATGATGCGGTCGTGCTCGGCCGATGCTCCGTGCTGCTCGACATACCGGGGCAGCAGGCACGCGGCGTTGAAGATGCCGAATTCCATGGGAATGCACGTCCTCGTCTACGGTGCCGCGGACCGTTCCGCCGGCGCTTCTGCGACGGTAACACGGGCCTGATTAAAATGCAACGTGTTCCAGTAATGGGACTTCCATCCCTGGTCAGAGACGTTTGGAGATGCAGTGACCCCTGCTGAGGCGCATCCGGCAGCACCTGATGCAACACCGGTACCAGCACCGGAGACAATCACCGGCGCGGTCCTGGCCCGGGCCGACGTCGCGGGGCTCGGCCTCGTGGCCAACGACCTCCGCCTGAGCCACGGGGAGGTGGTGGCCCGGGCCGCGGCCCGGGCGGCCTGGCTCCAGGCCACGCGCCACGACGGCCCCTTCCACGTCGCCCTCATGCTCGACAACGTGCCCGAGTTCATCTTCTGGCTCGAGGCGGCCGCCCTGGCCGGCGCGGTGGTGGTCGGGGCCAATCCAACGCACCGCGGCGACGAGTTGGTGCGGGACCTGTCGCACACCGAGAGCCAGTTCCTCATCACGGACTCGACGTACCTGCCTCTGGTGGAGGGCTCGCGCATCGGCGACGCGCTCGGGGAGGTCGGGCGTGAGAACGAGCGGGTGCTCGTGATCGACACCACCGTCGGGCAGGGCACCTTGGCGCCGTACGCCTCGGCCAGGCCGGCGGAGGTGGCCGACCTGTCCGTCAGCCCCGAGACGCTCGGCTATCTCCTCTTCACATCGGGGACCTCGGGCGCACCGAAGGCCTGCCTGTGCAGCCAGGGCCGGTTGGCCCGTATCGGGGCGATCGTGGCGCAGATGTACGCACTCGGCCCGGCGGACGTGTGCTACCTCTCCATGCCGTTGTTCCACTCCAACGCGCTGATGGCCGGATGGGGCCCGGCGCTGATGGCAGGCTCGGCCGTCGCGCTCCCCTCGTCGGGTCGCTTCTCCGCCTCGGGCTTCCTCCCGGACGTGCGCAAGGCCGGTGTGACGTACTTCAACTACGTGGGAAAGCCGCTGTCGTTCATTCTGGCCACGCCCGAGCAACCCGACGATGCCGACAACCCGCTGGTGCGCGCCTTCGGCAACGAGGGGACCACCGACGACGTCGCCCGCTTCGCCGAACGCTTCGGCGTCGCCGTCACCGATGCCTACGGCTCGACCGAAGGTGGCGCCACGGTGCAGCGGACGCCCGACACGCCACCGGGCGCGCTGGGACGGGCGCCCGAGGGCACCGTCGTGCTCGACCCGGCGACCGGGACCGAGTGCCCGCCGGCCCGCTTCGACGAACGCGGCCGGCTCGTCAACGCGGAAGAGGCCATCGGCGAGCTCGTGTCCAAGGCGGGCGCCGCCGGCTTCGAGGGCTACTGGCGCAACGGTGAGGCCGAGACGGCCCGGCTCCGGGAGGGCTGGTACTGGACGGGCGACCTGGCCTACCGCGACGAGGCCGGCTTCTTCTACTTCGCCGGCCGGGACCACGACTGGCTCCGCGTCGACGGCGAGAACTTCGCCTCGGCCCCGATCGAACGGATCCTGCAGCGACACCCCGATGTCGTGCTGGCATCGGTCTACGCCGTGCCGGACCCGGTGGTGGGCGACCAGGTGATGGCCGCCGTGCAACTGCGGCCCGGTGTGGAGGCGCTCGACGCGGAGGGGCTGGCCGCGTTCTTGGCCGCACAAGGCGACCTCGGCACGAAATGGTCGCCCCGCTTCGTCCGCTTGAGCGTGGCGCTGCCCGCGACGGCCACCAACAAGGTGCTCAAGCGCTCACTGCGGGCCGAGCGCTGGAATTGCGACGAGCCAGTCCTGTGGCAGCCCCAGAGGGGCGGCCCGTACCGACTCCTCGACGGCGACGACGCAGCCGAACTCGAGGGCGCGGTGGGCGACCGGCCAATCTGACCGGGACGCGCCAGGCGGGCCTGACCCGCCGAGAAGCTCGCCCTTCAGCGATCGACGCCGAGAACCAGCCCGCTCGTCGGGACGCCGGTGCCCGCGGTCACGACCACGTTCTCGAGCCCGGGAACCTGGTTCACCGAGGTGCCGCGCACGAGCCGGGCACCCTCGGCGATCCCGTTCATGCCGTGAAGGTAGGCCTCCCCGAGCTGGCCACCGTGAGTGTTGATGGGAAGCGCTCCGCCGAGCTCGAGGCGCCCGTCCTTCACGAAGTCCTTCGCCTCGCCTTTGGCGCAGAACCCGAGTTCCTCGAGTTGGTAGAGCACGTACGGGGTGAAATGGTCGTAGAGGATGGCGGCCTGCACGTCGTCAGGGCCGAGTCCCGACGTGTCCCACAGCTGCCGGGCCACCACGGCCATCTCGGGCAGGCCGAGGAGATCATCGCGGTAGTAGCTCGTCATCATGTCCTGGCCCGCCCCCGATCCTTGCGCCGCGGCACGTATGACGACCGGGGCGGTCTGCAGGTCGCGTGCGCGCTCGAGGGAGGTCACCACCAGGGCCTGTCCCCCGTCAGTCTCCTGGCAGCAATCGAGCAGGTGCAGCGGCTCCACTATGAAGCGGCTGGCTTGATGCTCCTCGAGCGTGATCGGCTGCTCGTAGAACCACGCCTTGGGGTTGGTCGCCGCGTGCTTGCGGTCGGCCACCGCCACGCGACCGAGGTCCTCGCTGGTGGCACCCGTTTCGTGCAGGTAGCGCTGCGCCGCCATGGCCACCCACGAGGCCGGGGTGAGCAGGCCCACCGGCAGGTACGACGCCATGTGCGCGTTCTCGGCGGTCGGCAGGGGCGCCCTCCCCTGCACGCCGGCGCCGAAGCGGCTGCCGGATCGCTCGTTGAAGGCGCGGTAGCAGACGACGACATCCGCCACGCCCGAGGAGACCGCGAGCGCGGCCTGTTGAATGGTGGCGCACGCCGCTCCGCCGCCGTAGTGGATGCGGCTGAAGAACGTCAAGTCGCCGATGCCCAGGCTGCGCGAGATGTCGATGTCGGGATTGGTGTCCGAGCTGAACGTCACCATCCCCTGCACCTCGGACGGGGCGATGCCGGCGTCGGCCAGGGCAGCGGCAACGGCTTCGACGGCCAGCCGGAGCTCCGAACGGCCCGAGTCCTTGGAGAACTCGGTGGCACCGATGCCGGCGATGGCCGTCGAACCGGCGAACGAATGAGCATGCGCCATCAGCCCGGCGCCTCCGCCACCGGGAGGAGCACCGTGACCGTGCCGGTCACATGGTCGCCCAGGTTGTTGGCGCCTCGCAGCGAGACCGTCACGCTGCCGTACCGGCCGTCGTCGGTCAACGCACCCTTGTCCGTGACGGAGCCCGTCAGGGTCATGGTGCAGTCGGGATAATTCGGCGCACCGAGCCGGATGTCGACCTCCAACAGACGGCTGCGCGGGCCCGACCAGTCGGTGACGTAGCGCCCGACCAGCCCGTTCGTGGTCAGGATGTTCATGAAGATGTCCTGGGATCCCCGCTCCGTGGCCAGGACCGAGTCGTGATGCACGTCCTGGTAGTCACGACTCGCAATGGCACCGGACACGATCAACGTGCGCGTGATCGGGAGCACCAGCGGGGGGAGCTCCTCGCCGACGGCGACCGAGGAGAAGGTCGGTCCCGAGACGTCGAGGGCGGGCGGGGAGGTCGGCGCGCTCACGTCGCCATCTCCGCCCGGGTCAGTGCCTGCTCGGCGATGTCCGCCCCCAACTTCGCCAGTTGCGCGCTCGGGACCCCCGAGCAGCAACTCGATCTGCTTTCCCCAGAGGAAGTAACGGTGGATCGGATAGGAGATGTCCGCCCCCATACCCCCGTGCAGGTGCTGGGTGGCGTGCACCGCCCGCTGCCCGCGTTCGGAGGCCTGCCACTTGGCGACCCGGGCGGCGTCGGCGGCGTCGCGGCCGCTGTCGAAGCGCCATGCCGCGTTCTGCCACGTGACGCGCATGGCCTCGATGTCGATGGCCGCATCGGCCGCCCGCAGCATGGTGCCCTGGAACGTACTGAGGGGACGGCCGAACTGCTGGCGGGTGTTGAGGTACGCCGCGGTCGTGGTGAGCGCCGCCTCGCAGACCCCGACCTGCAGCGCGCACAGCGCAATGGTCGCCCCCACCAGCGTGAAGTCGAGGGCGGCACGGCCGAGCCCCGGGCCGATGAGGACGTCACCCGGCGCCAGGGCCACCCCGTCGAGGTGCAGGTGCGGGTGGATCTCGCGGTTGGTGGTGGTGGCGCGCTCGACGGAGACACCCGGCGCCGCCGGGTCGAGGAGCGCCAGCAACACCGCGTCGTCCTCGGTGCGGGCGGGCAGCACAATTCGGTCCGCCAGGTGCGCGTGGGGGACGGCCAGCTCGGTCCCATGCACGAGCCACCCGTCGCCCGAAGCACGGGCGCGCACCGCGGGCATGGACGTCGGGCTGTTGGCGCTGCCGGTCAGGGCCGCCGTGAGGATCACCTCGCCGGCGACCACGCCGGGAAGCCAGCGGCCGCGTTGGGTCTCCGAGCCGAAGTGGGTGAGCGGGAGCGCGCCCAGCACCAGGGTGGACCACAGCGGCACCGGGGCCACCGCGTTCCCCTGCGCCTCGAGCAACAGGCAGAGTTCCATGAGGCCGTAACCGGCGCCCCCATCGGCTTCGGGAATGGCCAGCCCCAGGAGATCGGCATCGGCCAACGCCTTCCACAGGTCGCGGTCGATGCGCTCGGTGCCCGCTTCCACCGCGGCGATCCTCTCGGCGTCCACCAGGCCGGAGAAGAGCCCGGTGGCGGCCTCGGACACCGCGAACTGCTCGTCGGTCAGTTTGAAGTCCATCAGGCCCCCTTTCCGCCCCGTGTCCCCGCCGGCACGAACACCGGGAGGGACAGCTCCTCGTCGAAGTCGACGAACGTGGCCTGCACGGGCAGGCCGATCTCAATCGCATTGAGCTCCACACCGTCGAGGTTGGCGACCACCCGCGTCCCCTCCTCGAGCTCGACGAGGCCGATGGGCAGCGGGTACTCGAACGAGGGCACCTGCGGGTAGTGCACCACGACGTAGGAGTACACCGTGCCGCGGCCGCTCGACTCCACCGTGTCCCAGTCCAGCGAACCGCAGACCGCACAGGCCGGCAGCGGCGGGTGACGCAGCGTGCCGCACGATGTGCAGTGCTGAATCAGCAGCTTGTGTGCGCGGCGCACCTTCGAACCAGAAGGCGTTGTCCTGGGTGATCGCGGGCCGTGGGCGCGGCGGACGAGGGGGCTTCCGTGCCGGCGGCAGGTACTTGAGGATGCGGAAGCGCATGGTGGCGACCGGCTCCCCGGCTTCGTAGAGCCCCTGCACCTCCTCGTCCGTCGTCGGCCAGACCGATACGTCGGAGTCGGGGACCGCCACGTAGTCGAGGCGGGTCGTGATGAAGCGCCCGGTGCCCAGCCCGGTCCGCTTGGGGTCCGAGATCGCCTCAATGACCGAGCGCACCAGCAGCCGGTCGCCGACAACCAGAGGACGGTCGTAGTGCTGCTCGCAGTTGGTGGCGACGACCGAGGTCAGGCCTTCGTCATCGAGGAGGGCCATCATCTTCTCGTTGGGCATCTTCTCGTTGGGCATCTTCTCGTTGGGCATCTTCTCGTTGGGCCCGCTTCCCCGCTCTCCGCCCTGGGCCCGCGCCTCGTCCAAGAGGAGGGAGGTGCGCAGGCCTCGCATGATCCAGGCCTGCAGCATGGTGGGCGGGGCGATGCGCGCGTCGTAGCCCGCGGCGCGCGCCGCCTCGTCCGACACGTACACGGGGTTGTGATCACCCATCGCCTCGATCCAGTGCCGGATCATCGGCACGTTCACCGCGTCGGGGGCCAGGCTCGGCGCGCCGGCCGCCTGCCCGACCAACGCTGCCAGTTCGGCACTGTGGTCCGGGAACGGCGCCAGCTCTTCGAACCGCTCCGTGGCCGTGGCCGCCCCCGACGCCGCCGCGGCCGTCACCGCGCCCCCCGGGTCATGCCCAGCCCGGCGGTGGCCACGATCTCGCGCTGCACCTCGTTGACCCCGCCTCCGAACGTGTTGATCTGCGCCTGGCGTCCCGTGGCCTCGAGTCGGCCGCGCAGCACCGCGCCGGGCGAGCCGGGGACGAGATACCCGGCCGCGCCCACGACGCCCAGCAGCAGGCGGGTCACCTCAATGATCCGCTCGGTCCCGAAGACCTTGATCGACGAGGACTCGGCACCGGTCAGCTCGCCGTCGGCCACGTGCACCGCCATGCGCCAGTTGAGCAGCCACATGGCTTGGAGTTCGGCATGGCACTTGGCGAGGTCCATCTGCACCCAGGCCTGGTCGATCAGGGTCCTGCCGTCGTCGGTCAGCTGCGCCGCGGCCCAGTCGACGATGTCTTCGTACAGGGAAATCGCCAGACCGCTCCACGCGGCCAGGCCGACGCGCTCGTGGTTGAGCTGGGTGGTGATCATGCGCCAGCCCTCGTTCTCGTCGCCCACGCGGTTGGTCACCGGCACGTGCACGTTGTCGTAGAACGTCTGTGTCGTGGTCAGGCCACCGACGGTGTGGATGATCGACCACTCGAATCCAGGTGACGTGGTGGGCACGCACAGAATGGAGATGCCCTTGTGCTTCGGCACGTCAGGGTCGGTGCGGCAGGCCAGCCACACGTAGTCCGCCTGGTCGGCCCCGCTCGTGAAGATCTTGGCCCCGTTGATGACGTACTCCTCGCCGTCGCGCACGGCCCGCGTCCGCAGCGACGCCAGATCGGTGCCGGCCTCGGGCTCGGTGTAGCCGATGGCGAAGTTCAGCTCGCCGGCGAGGATCTGCGGGAGGAAGAACGACTTCTGCTCGTCGGTGCCGAAGCGCATGATGGTCGGCCCCACGGTGTTGATGGTGACGAAGGGGAACGGCGCACCGGCGCGCCGCGTCTCGTCGAAGAAGATGAACTGGTCCGTCGCCGGCCTGCCCTGCCCACCGAACTCCTTGGGCCATCCGATGCCGAGCCAGCCGTCCTTGCCGATCTGACGCACCACCTGCGTCCAGGCCTCGCCGCCCTCGCCGCCCTCGGCCAGGCCCGCCCGCACCTCGTCGGTCAGGAGGTCGGCGTAGTACTGGCGCAGCTCGGCGCGCAGCTGCTGCTGTTCGGGGCTCTCTTCGAGGAACATCGTGGGGCAGCCTCGCGTGCACTCTGCGGTCCCTGCCAGGTCAAGGCCGCGCTATGAAAAACTGTAACACGTTCTCGTTTCGTCGGCCCGGGGCGTTTGGGTTCGGGCCCGTGGTGGGGCGGGCGCTGCCGGGTGGCCCGCCGCCCCGATCTGCCCCGATCCGGCGCGGCGGCCGGAAGGTCTCAGGCCCGGAGAGTCGAGCCGGCCACGCCTCGGAGGATCCCGAGGAATTCACCCCAGCCCTCCCGGTGCGAACGGCGATAGTCCTCGGTCGGGAGGTCCCGGTGCGTGAGGGTCACGACGGTCTCGTCCCCGTCCGCCTGCAGGACGACCTCGACCGTGCTGCTTCCCGGGGGGAAGTCGCCCCTGCCCTCTATGCCCCAGGTGAACACCACGCGGTGCGGCGGGTCGACGTCGACGTACTCGCCGCGGGCCGGGTTGCCGCGCACGTCGAGGGAGAAGGTGCCGCCCGGGCGCGCGTCGAGAAGGGCCGCGTCGGCGATCCACCTGACGGCCAACGCCGGGTCCGTGAAGTACGGGAACACGACGTCGGGCGTCGCGCCGATGCGCACGCTGGCGGTGACCGGATCCGTCATGAACCCTTCGCCTCCTTCTCGGGGTGATCACGTTCGACGACGCGCTTGAGCCGTTGCAACGCATCCGGCCAGAACTCGTCGAGCATGTCGCGCACGGGCTCCAGCGAGGCCGGCCGGAACCGGTAGAGCCGACGGGTGCCCTGCCGGCGCTCCTCGAGCAGGCCGGCCCGTCTGAGCACCGAGAGGTGCTGGCTGACCGCCTGCTGTGTCAGCGTGAAGTGCGTGGCGATCTGCCCGGCCGGGAGCTCGGTGTCCTGAATCAGCCGCATGATCTCGCGCCGGTGCGGGTCGGCGAGAGCCCGCAGGACGACGTCCGTTCCTGCGGGGCTCTCGACCTCCCGGGGTGCGGGCATCAGGCCGCCATTCTTCCCGGCCTGCGTGCGGGCACGTGGACTCAGTCCTCCCTGTGCGGTTGGCCGACGCCGGTTTCGGCGTAGGAGACCAGGCTGGCGACGAAGTGCGTCCATCCCTCGTGGCACATGTCGAAGCACTCGAGCTCGGGGGTGAGGCCCTGATGGCGGAAGTACAGCATCGCTCCGGCGCCGTCGTCCGCGACGTCGAAGAAGATGGTCGTCCCGATCCACTCCGGCGTGAGGGGGCACTCCTTGACGGCCCACACGACCCGGTTCTCGAACGCGGGCACCACATCCATGACGATGCGCTGGCGCCCGCCCAGGAACGACACGACGAGCGTGCCGCCCACGTCTGCCGAGCCCGTCGCCGGACCCCACCAGGACGCCACCGCCTCGGTTGTCGACAAGGCGGCGAGCACGGCCTCGGGCGTGGCGGCGATGCTCAGGGTGGATTGGAAGCTGTCCCTGGCGTAGGCGGTCAGGCCCGTCTCGACGAAGGTGACCAGCCGGTCCAGGGCGTCGGTCCATCCCTCCTGGCACATGTCGAAGCAGTCGCACTGCGCCGTGAGCCCGAGATGGCTGAAGTGGAGGGTGGCGCCGCCCCGGGCGGCCTCGACCTCGAACACTATGGTCGTGCCGACCCATTCGGGGGTGAGGGGCGCCTGCAGTACGGACCAGACGACGCGTCCCTCCTCGGACGGTTCGACGTGCAGGTCGAGCATTTTGCTGCCCGAGCGGGAGGCCATCTCGAGTGTGCTCCCCTGCTGGGCCGAGCCCGTGGCCAGGCACCACCAGGACGAGATCGCCTCCGGCGTGCGCAGGGCGGCGAGCACCTCCGCCGGCGAGGCGGTGAAGGGCACCGATCTCTCGAAGTCCTCGCTGGCCTCTCGGGTCTCGATGCGGTCGGTGGCAGTGGTCATGGCAGGCATCCTTTCGACGTGTTCACGAATCATTCACAAGTATCCACTTGTACAAGTATTGACTTGTGAATGACGGATGTCAACCCTCCCTCCCGACGGGTCCCTCCAGGCGCGGCGACGAGGCGAACAGGTTCAGGCCCAGGCGCTCGGAGAGATACGTGGTCATGCGCTGGCCGCGCACGCTGTTGCCGGCCTCGTCGAGCGGCGGCGAGAACGTCCCCACGCCACCCTTCCCGGGAGACACCGTCACCAGTCCCCCGCTCACCCCGCTCTTGCCCGGCAGGCCCACGTCGTAGAGCCAGTCCCCCGAGCGCTCGTAGAGGCCGGCGGTGGCGAGGACGGGCAGGATCCGCCGGCAGGACCCCGACGAAATTGCCCGCACCCCGGTCAGCGGATTGACGCCGCCATCGGCGAGTGTCGCTCCCATGACAGCCAGGTCGCGCGCCGACACGCGGAGCGAGCACTGCCGCGTGTAGATGTCGGTGGCGACGTCAGGATCGCAGTAGAGGCGTCCGTAGCCGCTCAAGAGATGGGCAATGCCCCGATTGCGATCGTTGGTCGCCGCCTCGGACGCGTAGACCTCTTCGTCCACCACGAGCGAGCGGCCGGCGAACACCGAGAGGGCGCTGACGATGTGCTCGAATTTCTCCTCGGGCGAACCACCCGGCACGAGGCTGGTCGTGGCGAGGGCGCCCGCGTTGACCATCGGATTCATGGTTCGGTCCTCGTTGAGCTCAATGCCCATGACCGAGTCGAAGGGCAACCCGGTGCTGTTGACGCCCAACTTGTGACGCGCCTCGGCGGGCCCGAGCGTGTTGCAGACCAGGGCGAAGACGAAGAGCTTGGAGATGCTCTGGATGGTGAACTCCTGCTCGGCGTCGCCGACCATGAAGAGCCGCCCGTGGACGCCTGCCACGGCCACGCCGAAGGCCTCGGGCGAGGCTTCGGCGAGGGCGGGGATGTAGTCGGCCACGCTCCCCTCGTCAATGCGGCGAAAGCGGTTGTAGCCCCTCGAGACGATCGCCCGTATGTCCGCGTCGGACGGGAGCGTCCCCGTCGACACCCGCTCGGGAGCGGTGTGGTCGAGCTCGTGCTCCTTTTCGGTCGCCACGTTGCCCTCGTCGTCGTGCACGATCTCCTCCCCCCATGTCGTTTCAGGTCCAGCCCGCTTTCCCTAGTCGGTCGATTCGATGATCTCAATCTCGATCGGGTCGTCGATCTCTATGAGGTCGTCCTGCGCGATCGCCGGCAGCTTCGCGATGCCGTCGAGGAGATGGCGCTCCCAGACCTTCTGCAGATTCTCGAGCAGCGGAGAGTCGTTGTCGATGCGGAACTGGCTGAGGGTGCGGGTGTCGTTGAAATAGAAACCGATGTCGTAGGGAGGCCCGACCGAGAGGTTGGCCGCGGCCGTGCTCAACATTGACCCCAGCGCGATCTTGGCCGCCGTGACGAGGTCGACGTGTGCCTCCACCGCCAACTCGAGCATGAACTTCCCGTACTTGCTCTCGCCGATCTGGAGGAAGGGCCGTTCATCCGAAGCGCGGATGTAGTTCCCTTCGGGATAGACGAGGAGGATGTCGGGCTCCTCGTCGCCGACGTGCCCCCCCAAAATGAACGTCGCCGTGCCGTCGGCACCGACCTGGCCCAGCGCTTCCTTGTGCTCGTTCGCCACCTCGCGGCTCACCCGCCCGAGATACAGCGCGGCCTCGAACAGATGCCCGACCGTGGCGAGGCTCTCCGTCGCCTCGCCGGCCGCCAGGTCGCGGGCCATGCGGTCGAGGACCTGCTGCGTGGTGGCCAGGCTCCCGGCCGACTCGATCACGAAGATCCGATCTTCGGCCGGTTGGAGCACGTGCATCTTGCGGTACGTCCCGACGTTGTCGACACCAGCGTTCGTGCGGGTGTCGGACAGGAAGAGCATGCCCTCGTGCAGCCGCAGGGCCAGGCAGTAGGTCAACGACGCCGTCCTCGGTTCACTCGGCCCAGGTCGGGAACTCCGACGGCCACCGGGCGAACATACCCGCTGGGTCGACCTCCGGCGCCGGTGAGGCGGGGCGCGCGGTGCCTAGGATCCGTCCGTGGAGGAAGTCACCTGCTCTTGCTGCGGCAAGATTCCCGAATCGGGCTTCGTAAGGCTGTCCAGCCGCCCAGAGGTCCCCATCTGCTACTGGTGCCTCGACGGGTTGGAGGGTCAGCGCCGGCGGCAGTCGGAGGGACCTGCGGATGGCTGGCGCATCGTCGGAGACGAGCCGATCTTGAAGGTCGCGGACGTGGCCCGGTCGATGGACCACTACGCGAAGCTGGGCTTCGAGGTCTCCCAGCATGACGACACGTACGCCTTTGCGGGGCGGGAGAACCGCGTCACGATCCATCTGACCCACGACGATGGCGACGGATTCGGACCCAGCGCGGTCTACCTCCATGTCGACGACGCCGAAGCGGTCGCCCGGGCGTGGCGAAGCGCCGGGCTCCAGGTCGAAGGTCCAGAAGACCAGGACTACGGCAAGGCCGAGGGATCACACACCGACCCCGATGGAAACCTGATCAGATTCGGCTCCCCGGTCCGGGGCTGAGGGACAGACGGTCAGCCCGAGACAGACGGTCAGCCCGAGACAGACGGTCAGCCCGAGACAGACGGTCAGCCCGAGACAGACGGTCAGCCCGAGACAAAAGACGGCGGGACCTGGTACCGCTCGCACCAGGCCGTGGCGCCGAGCATCTAGAAGTCGTTCTCGACGACGACGGCCTTGTCCTTGGCTTCCTGCAGCTTCTTGGTGACGGCGATGACGCGGTTCTCTCCCGCTGCGCTCTCGGCCGCCACGGAGGGCCCGCGGCCGGAATGGTCCTCGAAGCCACCGCCGAACTTGGGCTTCATCTGGTCGCGAAAATAGGTCCCCGCCCCAGAGATCTTCGACTTGACGACCTCGAAGCGGATCTGTCCCGGATCCGCCTGGACAGGGTGGCGCACCGGCGGGCCGTGTGCACCAAATTTCTCGTCCCCCGGTCCGTTCTCATGATCGGAGTATGGGGGGCGACAAACCCTGCCCGCCGAGTCGGATTCCTCGAGGGTGTGTAGCGGCGAATCCAAGCAGTGTTCGAGCGAGCTGGCCCCGCCCCAAGGCGGTTGGGGCGGGGCCGCTCACCCCCAAACCCCGGTGCATCAGCAGCTTGGCGAAACCGATGAGCGCCCGGGTGCAGGCATCCTGCCAGACTGGGATTTACCTGTGCAAGGCCCGTAGCGAGGCTAGGACTCTGGGTCGCCCTCACGAGCCACTACCGGAAGGCCAGTCGTTGGTGGCGCCTGGACGAGTACGGCTTCCTTTACCGAAACAGGAGCAATGGCTCCGTCGACGGCTTTGTCGCCAGGCCAACCCGGCACTGAAACACCGCCGAGGTGAAGGGCTCTCACTACGAAAGCAAGACCGAGCACTGGTGTTCGCTGGAGGTCCAGCTTGGGCGGCCCTTGAGTGCTGCGATTGCTCCCTTGTCTCACTTGTCTCAGATCCGCATTGCCGGCCAGGTCGACGGACGAGATGATCACTCACCTGACAGATCACCAGAAGGCGGGCCACCGGGTGCCAGAGGAGTCATTTGAGGGCCTGCTGGCCGAACAGGCTGACAACGACGCCGAAGCAAAACCCTCAAGTAACCCGACCTAAAAAGCAGGGTTTGTCACCCCGCACACTCCCCTATGATCACTGACACACGTTCTAGAAATTGCCCCGAAAAGGCAGGCACCGGACGGCGTGGTGCGGGCCGCCGGAGTGCGCGAAAGGGGGGGCCTTGAGCCTCGAGGAGATCGACCTCATCGACGGGCGCAACTTCGTGGCCGGGGTGCCCTATGAGTGGTTCGCAGAGCTCCGCCGGGAGGCGCCCGCCTTCTGGCACCCTCAGGAGGGCGCCCCCCGCGGCGGGTTCTGGGCCATCACCCGCTACGACGACTGCGTCCAGGTCAACCGGGACTGGGAGCACTTCTCGTCGGCCCGGCGCGGCTCGCTCTTCCCCGACATGGACGACGACCAGCTCGCCCAGCAACAGCTGATGATGGTCAACATGGACCCGACCATGCACACGCGCTATCGCCGCCTGGTCAACAAGGGCTTCACCCCCAAGATGGTCCGCGACCTCGAAGAGCAGATCGTCGGCTACGCCGACGGCATCATCGACGCGGTGTGCGAACGCGGCACCGCCGACTTCGTCGAGGAGATCTCCGCCGAGCTTCCGCTCCTGGTGATCGCCGAGCTCCTGGGCGTGCCCCAGGAGGACCGGCGCATGGTCTTCGACTGGTCCAACCGCATGATCGGAGCCGAGGACCCCGAGTACCAGATCCCCGGCGCCGACCCCGGTGAATCGGCCATGCAGGTCTACGCCTACGCCGAGGAGCTGGCGACGGCCCGGAAGCTCCAGCCCAAGGAGGACCTCGTCTCGGTGCTGCTCAATGCCGAGGTCGAAGGCGAGAAGCTGAACGAGCTGGAGCTCGACCTGTTCTTCCTGCTCCTCATCGTCGCCGGGAACGAGACGACCCGGAACCTCATGTCGGGTGCCATGGCCGCCTTCTTCGATCACCCGGACCAGTGGGAACTGCTCCGACAGGACCGCTCCCTCCTGCCGGGCGCGGTCGAGGAGATGCTCCGCTACGTCACACCTGTCATGCATTTCCGCCGCACCGCAACGGCCGACATGGAGCTGCACGGGCAAGTGATCAAGGAGGGTGACAAGGTCGTCTTCTGGCACACCTCGGCCAACCGCGACGAGTCGGCGTTCGACAATCCCGACACGTTCGACATCACCCGGTCCCCCAACAACCACATCGCTTTCGGCGGAGGCGGTCCGCACTTCTGCCTGGGGGCGAACCTCGCCCGCATGGAGATCATGGTGATGTTCGACCGCCTCCTCGAACGCATCCCCGACATGCGCCTCGATGGTGACGTGCAACGCCTGCAGTCGAACTTCATCAACGGGACCAAGCACATCCCGATCGCCTTCGCCCCGTCCGCTCCCGTCGGGGGCACGCCCCTGCCGGCGAGGGCCCGCTGAGGCCCGGCGGCGTGCGCGACCACGACGTGCGGTTCCACCAGGCCGTCGCCTTCCTGCCGACCAGCCAGATCCTCCCGATGGCCAAGGAGTGCGATGGCCTGGGGTACGGCGGCATGTACGTGTCCGATCACCTCTTCAACCCGCGCCAGCGCTCCTCGCGCTACACCTACTCGAAGACCGAAGACGGTGCACCCGGGTGGGAGGACCACACGGCCTGGCCCGATCCGATGTCCGTGATCTCCGCCTGCGCCGGCGCGACGGAGAACCTGCTCTTCACCACCGGCATCTACATCGCACCGCTGCGGGATCTCATGACGGTGGCCAAAAGCGTCGGTACGACAGCGGTGCTGTCGAAGAACCGGCTGCGCCTCGGCATCGGCGTCGGCTGGAGCAAGGAGGAGTTCGACCTGACGGGACAGGACTTCGCCACCCGAGGCAAGCGCCTCGACGAAATGATCATCGCCCTGCGCGCGCTCTGGCGCGGCGGGTGGGTCGAGTTTCACGGCGACTTCTACGACGTCCCCGAATGCCAGATGGAACCCGCACCCACCGAGCCCGTGCCGTTCATCTGCGGCGGCCACTCCCCCGTCGCGCTGCGCCGGACGGCGGAGCTGTGCGACGGCTGGATCGCCGCCGGCGCCTACAGCGAGGAGGAGGCATGGATCCACCTCGCCGACCTGCACGACGCGCTCGACAGGGCGGGACGGGACAAGGACGACTTCACCGTCTACCTGTCGCTGAACGAACGGCCCAGTGTCGACCTCTACCGCCGTTTTGCCGACGCCGGGGTCACCGACTTCGTGTGCGCGCCCTGGATGTTCGTCGACGTCGCGCCGGGGACCCCGGACGACAAAGCACTGGCCGCCCGCCTGGGCCCGGTGCACTGGTTCGCCGAGGAGATCGTCGCCAAGGTCTGACACACTCCGGCGTGCGCTCGGCCGGGACGCATGCCACCGGCCGCCACCCCGGTCCGCACGCTGCCAGCCTCACCCGGAAACGGCGGTGGTCGCGGTCACACCTCTCGCGGGCCCTGGAACGGTCGATGTGGTCGTGCGGGGGAGGGAGCAACCTCCGTAGAGCCCCAGGTCGTGGACCCTGCCTGCGGTCACGACGACGTCCCTGGAGGGCGTATCGGTTGAGCTGATCCGGTAGCGGCCCGGCGCGACACTCAAGTGATAGGGCTCGGTGGAATGCACACTGGCAACGACCATGATCGAGCCGACCAATCGGCGCCCTGACCATCCCTGCACAAGGACGACGGGGCCCGGCGTGCCGGCTGGGGCCGCTCGCAGACACGCCGGGGCCGTGCCTGCGATTTCGCCACTCGGTGAGAAGCCGTTGAACCCGGCGACAAAGGACGAGACAATCGGCCCCGAGCAATCCGCCAGAGGTTCTTCGAAGACCTTCGATCCGGCGGATTGCGGCAGGCTTACCGCGTAGCGCGCATACGACGGACACGAGGTCGCAGTACCGGGCGGCACGTCGGTCCCCCACAGTTGTGCCGATGCGGTTTCGCCGAGCGCGAGCCTCACGGGATACCGGTTCGTCGGCCCGTCGGACGCTGAACGGTTCTGCGCCGCGGTCGCGACCTGCGCACCGGACGAATTCAACAGCCCGATGGTCGGGTAGCCGCGCAGTTCGCATGCTCGCCCACCTGTGTTGGTGACCAGAATGAGGTCGCTGAAGCGGCCCATCCCCCGCACTCCCGGGGATTCGGTGATACGGACATGCGCCGCCTCACAGGACGGTGTTGCGGTCCACGCGGCGAATGCCAGGGGTTCCTGAAACGCTTGACCAACGGAGACGGCCACCCCACAAAGGACGAGGAGCGCGGCAACCGGCAACCGACGCCGGCTCTTCGGCGCCAAGGACGCTTTCCGCCGGACTCGCCGGCCTTGCCTGATCCGAGCATCACGCATCAGCTCGTTCCGAGCGGATGCCAGTGGATCCCGTCCGTCGTCTGCCAGAGCCCGATGCCGTACGAACAGATCCAGCCCTCGGTCGGACTCAGGAACGTGATGTTGCCCTCACCGCCACTGGCGAATCCGGCGGCGGCCAGATCGGGCACCTGAGCCCAGCTCGATCCGCCATCGGACGTGAGGTACAGCCCGGCTCTCGAGGGAAAGAGCCAGGCTGTTTCGGGCGAGGCCACCGCGAGATTGCGATGACCGACCGTGAACGGCGCGACATAGCCTGCGAGCGGCAACGGATGGGGAGGGACGGATGTGGGCGCCGGCGTGCCGACCCCCGTCGCCGATGCAACCAGCGACCACGATCCTGCGCCATTGCTCGACCTGAAGAGCTGCTTGGACTGCTCACCAGCGCTCGCCTGGCTGCCACAGAGCAACCACAGATCCTCGGTGCTCGAGGCTGCCACCTCGGCCCCGTCGGCGTAGGCCCCGTTGCACGGCACTGCCTGACCGGCCCATGTGGCACCCGAGTCGGCCGTGAACGACAAGCGCCACTGCGGGGCCGTCGTCGAGCTCGTCGCAGCACCGGTGAGAACGTAGGCACGCGTCTTGGTGATGCGCGCCAGCTCGAGGGCGCGCAGTCCGGTCCCTCCGGCGAAATTCGCTCCTCCGGGAAAGCTCGATGCCGTCCACGTGGTGCCGCCGTCGACCGACTGCTCGAGGCCGATGGAGCAAGGGGTCGTGCTCGGCACGTCGGTGCCGGGACACGTGCCGGTGAGGGCCCACACATTGAGCCCGATGGCGCTGACGTCGAGTACGTAGGGCCCGATCTGGGCGGGCTGCCAGGTTGCTCCGTTGTCGCGGCTCACCCACAGCGGTGCCCCACCTGCCGAGCGAGCTCCCCACAGGTACCCGGTGGAGCCGATGAATTCGAGCTGGCCGGGATAGCCGTCGCTCGCTCCAAGACCTGGGGGCAGATCGTCGTTACGGACCTGCCAGGTCGTCCCTCCGTCCGTCGACGCGGCCAGCAGCACGTCGCCTCCGTGGACCGCCAGCGCGAAGCCTTCTTGGGGGTTGGCGAACCCCACGTCGACGAGCGCCGTCGTCGGGACGGAGACGCCGACCGGGAGTTTGCCCTCCAAGAGGTTGAATTGGTATTCCGCAGTGGATGTCGATGGTCGTTTGACCGCGGGTCCGGCCAAGAAGAAGCCGACTGACGCGGCGAGAAGGACGCAGCAGAACCCCACCATGAGCGCCCAGCGGCGCCGAGAGCTGATCTGTTCCGCCCGCCGGCTGACGATCGCCAACTCTCGGTCACCCGGGTGGACCTCGTGAGAGGGATCGTCAAGATGCTCGAACATCGTTCCCGTCGGTGCCCGTTCGACCGCCCAGGTGGTTGCGCAACGCGGTGAGTCCCCTCGAGGCCTGGGACTTCACCGTACCGACCGAACACCCGAGGGCGACAGCCACATCGGCCTCGGAGAAGTCGGCCAGATAGCGGAGGACGACGACCTCGCGCTGGCGACGCGGGAGCTTTCGCAGCGCAGCAACCAGGTCGGCTCGCTCCCCCAGCCTCTCGTCGATGGCGACGGGACCCAGCCGACTCTGTGGCTGGCGCAGGCGGCGGCGGTAGCGATCGATAGCCTGGTTGGACGCAACCCGGCAGACCCAGCCCTCAGGGCGTTCATGGAGCCGGGACCAGCGAAGTGCGGCCCGGGCCAGCGCCTCCTGTGCGACATCCTCGGCGTCGGACCGGTCTCCCAGAATGCGAAAAGCCACCCGGTAGGCGAGCCGGTAGAGGTCTGCGAAAGCCAGTTCGAAGGACCGCGGCACGGCCCTTGTCATCCGCAGTTCTCCCCAGCTCTCTTCACCGCTGTCCGAACCCCCGAACGTTTCTGCGAGGTCAACCTGGTGCGCGTTGTCCCACGTCATCTATCACCGTTCACGCCCGGGACCTCGAAAAGGTTGCCAACCCCCATCAGGCCAGGCAACGACGGACCATGTGCCCGGTCGCACCGGCACACAGGCAGACCTTTGGGTGCGTCCCTCTGAGCGGATCTGGCGGAAGTCAGGCACAGAATGGCGACCCGGTGCGACGGTATCGTCTGGGTGCACCGAATTGCCGGGAGCCGATGGGCTCGAACAGGGGAAGTCACACGTGAAGAAGATGAAGATCGGCCTGCAGATGGGGTATTGGGGCGCGGGGCCGCCGACCAACGCAGTGGAGCTCGTGACGGAGGCCGACCGCCTCGGCTACGACTCCGTGTGGACCGCGGAGTCCTACGGCTCCGACGCACTGACCCCCTTGGCCTGGTGGGGTTCGCAGACCGAGCGGGTGCGTCTGGGCACCTCGCTGTGCCAGCTTTCGGCGCGTACCCCGACCGCGATGGCCATGGCGGCCCAGACCCTGGACCATCTCTCGGGCGGGCGCTTCGTCCTCGGCCTCGGCGTCTCGGGGCCCCAGGTGGTCGAGGGCTGGTACGGCCAGCCCTTCCCTGCTCCCCTGGCCCGCACCCGCGAGTACGTCGACGTCGTGCGCCAGGTTCTGGCCCGCGAGAAACCGGTCACGAACGACGGCCCCCATTACCCGCTGCCCTATCCCGGTGGCACCGGTCTGGGCAAGCCGCTCAAGTCGATCGTGCACCCGCTGCGGGCCGATATCCCGATCATTCTGGGAGCGGAGGGGCCGAAGAACGTTGCCCTGGCGGCCGAGATCGCCGATGGCTGGTTCCCCATCTTCTTCTCCCCGCGCGCCATGTCCTCCTTCGAGGCGTCGCTCGACGAGGGCTTCGCCCGGCCCGGGGCGCGTCGCAGCGCGGACGATTTCGAGGTGCTGGCCTTCGCGCCCACCGTGCTCAGCGACGACACCGAAGCTGCTGCGGACGGCTTCCGCCCGTATCTCGCGCTCTACATCGGCGGCATGGGTGCCAAGGAGATGAACTTCCACTTCGACGTCTTCGCCCGCATGGGCTACGAGGAGGCGGCCACCAAAATCCAGGACGCCTACCTCGACGGGCGCAAGGACGACGCCGCGGCGGCCGTGCCCACCTCCTTGGTGGAGGAGATCGCGTTGGTGGGTCCCGTTGACAAGATCCGCGACGACCTCGAGGCGTGGCGCGAGTCGCGTGCCACCACCATGCTCGTCAACGGCGACGCCGCTACGCTCAGGACCATGGCCGAGCTGGTGCTCGGCTAGCCATTCCGCTCACGGAACCCCCACGGAAACCTACGGATTCGTCATGCACTGCTGCACTGAATAGCTCGCCACGTAAATCGGGCTGCCATCTTGTCCCCCTTGGCCCCCTGGTGACCGGTTGATCCGCAAGGCGGGAGGTTGTCAACTCCTTCCTACCCTCCCCTGGTGGCTCCGGTGCGCTTGACGCGCGCAGCCTCGGAGCATGAGAAAGCCTCCGGACGCCCGCTGCAGTCCGGGGGTTGTTCTCTACCTCCCGACGACTTACGATGCATCGCTAGTTGCTTGTCGTTGCCTAGTCTGGCACGGCTAACCCGGGGGATCGACTTCAATGTGAGATCAACGGTCCCTAAGGCAGGACGGAAAGGACTCGGCGAATGGCAATCTATCTAATAGTTGGGGCGGTTTTTGCTATTCCAGCGTTCATCAAGTGGTGGCATTTGCGGGCTCCATTGGAGATTGCCCCGGGCGACCCACCACACTTGGAGGGCGCATGAGTGGCACAACGATTGAGTCGTTTACCGGGGTTGTAGCAGGATCATCAACGCGCAGTGACACCGCGGTTTACGGCCAAGCAACAGGTGGCTCCGGTTTGGTCTCATCACACACCACCGTGACCAACTCGTTCCGCCTCGTTGACCCCCAGACGCATCAGGGGCAGAACATCCAGGTGCAGCAGATGCACTTGCAGCTCTATGAGGGCCAGGTCGCCTCTGTGGTCTGGGTGTTTCTGAAAGGGAAGAAAAGTGGCAGGTGCCTGATGGTCGTCAACCACACAAGCGGACAAACATTTTTCGACCCAGAGACCATTCGCCGGGTCCACGGCCTCGGAGGTCCGGTCGCGTTCGCTCTGTACGCCATCGTCAACTGTTGGAACGTAATAGCGTGGGTGCTCGTTGCTCTATGGCTCCGCCGATTCGTAAAAAGGAAAAACACATTTATGAGCTCAGGCGTTGACCCGTTGGTCAGGAGCCTGAACGAGACCGCGGCAAGGTTGACCCCGGCTTGACGATGAAGAGATGCTTCTAGCACAGAGGAACGGGCTCAATTCCTCGAGGTCGCTGGCCAACCTTAAGGGGTCTCTCTCCGAGCGGATCTTCGACTCTCCGGTGGTGGATGTATCGGGGGCAGCGGTGGCGGGGTGCCAAGGGCGATAGCGCTTGTCCTGGCCGCGAGCCGTGGGGGCTTGTTGTCTTTGGCTTCTGACGAATAAGGCAACAAGGGATAACGAAGATCCCAGACACCTCTCAGGTCCCCCGCAACCTTCCGTCCGCTCGCAGCGTGGCCTATCGGACACGAAGCCTGCGGCATCGCGTGATACCGCAACGCTGACCAGGGATGCGTCACATAGTCACACCGGTCAGCCACAATGCAGTCAATGACCCTCTTTGACCTCTCCGACCCCTTCTGGGCCGAGCCCGCACTCGAAGAGGCGCCGAGCCCGCCGGTGATGCAAGAACCCGATGCGGCCGGGCCCCGCGAAGCACCTGGTTCCCCGCACGACGACGGCACGGTCCAGTTGGTGCCCGAGGTCGAGGTGCGCATCAGCAAGCGCCGCAAGAAGACGTCGGAGGCCAAGTGGGTGGGGGGCCGCATCGTCGTGTCGCTGCCGGCCCATCTCGACGTCGAGAGCCGGCAGAAGACGATCGACTGGTTGGTGGAGCGCCTGCTCACCCGTCATCGCTTGCAGTCCGGGCTCGACGACGCCGGCCTGCTGGCCCGGGCCATCGAATTGAGCGACCGCTACCTGGTCGGGACCCACCCCGTCTCCGTGCGCTGGGTCACCAACCAGACGGCGCGCTGGGGTTCGTGCTCGTACTACTCGGGCCACATCCGAGTGTCACACCGTCTGCGCGTCGTGCCCGAGTGGGTGCTCGACTCCGTCCTGGTGCACGAAGTCGCGCACCTGACCCACCCGGACCACTCCCGCGCCTTCCACAAGCTGGCCGGCGCCTACCCGCGCCACAAGGAGGCGGGCGTGTTCTTAGCCGGGTACGGCCTGGGCCTCTCGAACCCAACCCCCTCGAGCGCCCCGGACTGAGCCGCGGCGGGCGGCCCCTCTCTCAGACCGGCTCGACCGCCAAGATCCGCCCTAACCGGCGCAGGCTCTCGTTCGCCCCGCCGAGCGTGAGCTCGATCTGGCGGGTCAGAAGGAAGAAGCGGTGCAGGGGGTAGTCGCGGTCGACGCCGACGCCGCCGTGGAGGTGCGACGCCGCGTGCACCACGCGCTGGCCGCCCTCGGCCGCCCAGTACTTGGCGATCGCCACCTCCGACGCTGCGGGAAGGCCCGCGGCCAGCCGCGCCGCGGCTTGCCACGCGGTCAGCCGGATGGCTTCTGTGTCCACGTAGGCATCTGCCGCGCGCTGCCCGACCGCCTGGAAGGTGGCGATGGGCTTCTCGAACTGCACGCGTGTCTTGGTGTACTCCGCGGTGAGCTCCAGCGCCGAGGCGCACACACCAGCCTCTTCGATGCACAGCGCCGTCGTGGCGAACTCGGTGATGCAGTCGATCACCGCGGCACCGTCGGCACCCTCGCCCACGAGCCGGTCGGCGCCGACGCGCACGCCGTTGAGCTCCACGATCGCCTCGGGCCGCCCGGTCGTCGTCGTCTGCCGCGTCAAGACGACGCCTTCGGCGGCGCGCTCCACAATGAACACTCCGGGTCCCGTGATGGCTCCGTCGGCGGTCCGGCAGGTGGCCGGCACGAGCATGGCGTCGGCCACGAAGGCGGCCGGCACGCAGGCCTTGGTGCCTGAGAGCACCCACGCGCCATCGGCCTCGGCGGTGGCCGTGGTGGCGGGCTCGGACCCGCCGGCCAGGATCACCTCGCCGACCAGCTCGGCCACGGCGGCCGTGAGGATCGTCTCACCGCTGGACACCCCGCTGAGCCAGGTCTTGCGCTGCTCGTCGGTGCCGAAGCGGTCGATGGGCAGCGCGCCGTAGACCATGGTCTCGACCACCGGGACGTACGCCGCCGTCCGGCCGGCCGCCTCCACGACGAGGCAGGCCGCCACGAAGTCGAGACCGGCGCCCCCGACGTCCTCGCCCAGGTGGATGCCGAGCAGGCCGGCGTCGGCCAGGTCCTTCCAGAGCTCGCGGTCGAAGGGCCCGTCGTCGCCGGCCGCAGCCTCAATCTGCTTGAGGCGCTCATGCGTCGAGCGCTCGCCGAAGATCTGCCCAGCCAACTGGCGGACGGCCTCTTGCTCTTCGTTGTAGTTGAAGTCCATGGGATCTCCTCGCTTGTCGCCGGGCTCAGCGCAGCGACCGCGGCATGCCGAGGCCGAAGATCGCGATGAGGTCCCGCTGAATCTCGTTGGTGCCGCCGCCGAACGTGAGGATGATCATGGAGCGGGCGTACATCTCCAGGCGGCCCGCGACGACCGCGGCAGGTGACCCGCGCGTCAGGTAGCCCGCCTGGCCGAGGATCTCCATCAGCAGGCGGAAGGCCCGGAGGTAGAACTCGGTGCCGAACACCTTGATCGACGAGGCGTCGGCCACATCGAGATGCCCCTGCGTGGCCTGCCACGCCACCTTCCAGTTGATGAGGCGGAGGAACTCGAGCTCGGCGTAGACGCGGGCGAGATGCTCCTGCACCCATTCCTGGTCGATGACGCGCCGCCCGTCAGGCAGCTTGGTGCCCTGGGCCCAGGCGCGCACGTCGGTGGCGACGCGCTCGATGATGCCGGGCGAGCAGAGCGTGACCCGCTCGTGGTTGAGCTGGTTGGTGATGAGGTTCCAGCCCTGGTTCTCGCCCCCCACCAATGCAGTGGCCGGCACGCGCACGTCCTCGTAGAACGTGTAGTTGATGTTGTGGTCGCCCAGGAGCTTCATGGGGACCACGCGGATGCCCGGCGTGTCCATGGGGATCAGGAACATCGAGATGCCCTTGTGCTTGGCCACGTTGGGGTCCGTGCGGGTGGCCAGCCAGATGTAGTCCGCGTCGCCGGCCAGGCTGGTGAAGATCTTGGCGCCGTTGATGACGTACTCGTCGCCGTCGCGCACGGCTCGCGTGGTCAACGATGCGAGGTCGGTACCCGAGTTCGGCTCCGTGTAGCCGATGCAGAAGTGGATCTCCCCGGCCAGGATCTTGGGGAGGAAGAACTCTTTCTGCTCCTGGGTGCCGAAGTTCATGATGGTCGGGCCCACGGTGTTGATGGTCAACATCGGCACGGGTGCGCCGCTGCGCATGGACTCGTCGAAGAAGATGAACTGCTCTATGGCCGAGCGACCCTGTCCACCCCACTCGGTGGGCCAGCCGATGCCGAGCCAGCCGTCGCTCCCCATCTGCTTGACGACCTTGCGCACCACCGGACCGATGCCGCCCGCCCGCGAGAGCTCTTCCTCGAGCTCGGGGGTCAACAGGTTGTCGTAGTAGGCGCGCAGCTCGCTCTTCAGCGCCTGCTGCTCCTCGGTTAAGGCAATCTCCATCGTGTCCCTCCCGGGTGGCGGGGCCGCATCGGCCCACGTCAGCGCCACGTCACCGCCGGCCCGGACGTGTGGGGCCGGCGCGCTAGAACACGTTACAGTCCGCTCCGCTCGGGCGGCCAATGGGGCGGGAAGGCCGATCCCTACCGCCAAGTAACCTGCAATCCGCCCCGGGCGGGTTCCCCGGGCACACGATCGAAACCCGAGGAGCCGTCACCATGCCTGAAGCCGTCATCGTCGCCACCGGTCGCACTCCGATCGGACGGGCCAACAAGGGCTCGCTCGTCGAGTGCCGGCCCGACGACCTGAGCGCGCTGGTCCTTCGCTCCGTGCTCGAACAGGTGCCGCAACTGAACCCCGGCGAGGTGGAGGACGTCCTCCTCGGCTGCGGGCAGCCGGCCGGGGAGGCGGGTTACAACATCGCCCGCGTGGCCGCGCTCCTGGCCGGTCTCGACAACGTGCCCGGCGTGACGGTGAACCGGTACTGCTCGTCCTCCCTCCAGACCATCCGCATGGCGGCGCATGCCATCCGCGCCGGCGAGGGCGACGTCTTCATCGCCGCCGGCGTCGAGACGGTGAGCCGCTACTCGCACGGCGCATCGGACGTCGGTCCGCACAACGTCGACTTCGCCGCCGCCGAGGAGCGGACCAAGCTGCGTACCCCCGCCGTGACCGAGCCGTGGAGCCCGCAGCCGGGCCTGCCCGACGTCTACATCGCCATGGGCCAGACGGCGGAGAACGTGGCCGAGTACGAGAAGGTCACCCGGGAGGAGATGGACGAATTCGCGCTGCTGTCGCAGACGCGGGCGGTCGAGTCCCAGCAGAACGGGTTCTTCGAGCGCGAGATCATCCCGGTCACCCTGCCCGACGGGACGGTCGTGACCAAGGACGACGGGCCACGGGCGGGGACCACGCTCGAGGGCCTGTCCAACCTCAAGCCGGTGTTCCGCGAGGGCGGCACCGTGACCGCGGGCAACGCGTGCCCGCTCAACGACGGGGCGGCTGCGGTGATCGTCATGAGCGACACCAAGGCCAAGGCGCTCGGTATCACCCCGCTGGCGCGCATTGTGGCCAGCGGCGTGACCGGCCTCAATCCCGAGATCATGGGCCTCGGCCCAGTGGACGCCTGCCGTCAGGTGCTGGCCCGGGCCAACATGACGATCGACGACATCGACCTGGTGGAGATCAACGAGGCCTTCGCGGCCCAGGTGATCCCTTCGGCCAAGCACCTCGGCATCAGCTTCGACAAGCTCAACGTCAAGGGCGGCGCCATCGCTCTCGGTCACCCCTTCGGGCAGACGGGTGCGCGCATCATGACCACCCTGCTCAACGCGCTGGAGGACACGGGCAAGACGTTCGGCCTCGAATCCATGTGCGTCGGCGGCGGCCAGGGTATGGCCATGATCGTGGAGCGGCTCAATTAGCCGAGCGGTCTTCGCAGACAGCCGAGCGGTATTCGTAGAACCAGCCGGGTTCTCCTACAACCAGCCGGGGCCCTGCGCCTCGTCGACGGCGGGCACCGGTCCGGGGTCGACGCCCTCGCCGGCGGCCAGGTGCAGCGAGACCAGCGTGCCCACGAAGGTCAGGTCGAAGAAGCGGCCCACCTCGTCGTCCCCCTCGCCCTGCACCTCGAAGACGTCGGCCATGACCTCGTCGACGGCCGCCCGCACGGCGGCGAACAGTCCGCCGGTGCGCGGCCCTTCGCCGGCGTGGCGGAGCAGCACGAGCGACATGGTCTGGCGCGTCACATCGCCACCCTGGCCCCACCCGGCCAACTCGTCGTGGGTCAAGGCGGGCAATGTCGCCGCGAAGGCCGGCGCCTTGGCGTTGAGGTTGACCTGTGCCTTCCACCACTGCGCCGCCACGGCGGCCACGCCGGCCGACCCGTAGACCAACGGGATGGTGCGTCCGAGCCGGCGCGCCAACGCGTCGGGCGCCCCGCCGGGTGCGAGCAATGCGTCCCGCCGGCGGGCCAGGCTGTCTGCGGCCGCCCGCACGGCCGCCGCGCGGTCCCGCCCCAACCCGGCTCGGGCCAGCGCGACCAGCAGGGGCACCGTCGACGCACCCAGCGCGGCGCGTGCCGTGGAACCATCGGCGCCGCCCGGACCGTCCTCGGAGCGCGCCGGCGTCGGGCACCAGGGCATCCCGGCGTCGGCGGCCAGGGCCGCCAGGGCGGCGTCGGACCGGCCCCCCACTGCCACCACCGTGGCCCCGCGCTCGACCGCCTTCTCCGCGGCCGTCAGCGTTTCGGCCGTACGACCCGAGGATGAGACGACGAGGACCAGCGTGTCGGCGCCCACGAAGGCCGGGACAGCGGACCCCTGACCGACCCAGAAGGGAACAGCCAGGTCGGAGGCCGTGAGGGCGGCCGCGGCGGCGCAGGCCACGCCTCCGGTGCCCAGGCCGAACGCGGCAACGGCACGGAAGGCGCCGCCACCGACGGGGGTGACCCGCCCGAACGCGTCATCGGCCACCCCGAGCGCTCCGGACAGCTGCTCGGGCAGGGCGGACGTGGCCTCCCACATCCCGAGCGTGTCGAGTATGTCGAGGGGGGACCGTTCGTTCACCCAGACGACGGACCCGTGGCCCGCACCTGGTTGCTCTCGGCTTTGGCCAGCAAGCGCTCGTGCTCGGACTCCCCGACGACGACAGCCTCGTCCGTCAACAGGACGGGCACGCCGTCCACCACGGCGTAGCTCTTCCGCAGCCGCGGGTTGTAGAGGACGTCCTCGTCCTCGAACCACAGCAGTGGCCCCTTGTCCTCCGGGCAGGCCAGGACATCGAGCAGGAGTGGGTCGAGGCTCATCGGGAGCTCCTCAGTTCGGGCCGACCCCGCGGCCGGCGTAGGTGGAGATGAGTTCTTGCACCTCGGCGACGTGGGCCGCGCAGCGCTCGGCGGTCCTCGCTTCCACGTTGAGCCGGAGGAGCGGCTCGGTGTTGGAGGGGCGGACGTTGTACCACCACTCCCCATGCTCGACGGTGAGCCCGTCGAGCATGTCCAAAGAGGCGCCGGCCTTGCGCTCGTGCGCGGCAATGGCCTCCACGGTGGCTGCCGGGCTGGTCACGGTGGTGTTGATCTCCCCTGAGTCCACGTATCGCTGATAGGGCTTCAGCATCTCGGAGAGCGGTTGGTCGCTCTGGCTGAGCAACTCCAGGACGAGGAGTGCGGTGATGATGCCCGAGTCGGCCCGGAAGTTGTCGCGGTAGTAGTAGTGGCCGGAGTGCTCCCCGCCGAAGACGGCCCCCGTCTCGGCCATCACCTGCTTGATGATGGAGTGGCCCACCTGGGTGCGGATCGGCTTGCCGCCCAACTCGGTCACGACCTCGGGCACCACATGGGAGCAGATGAGGTTGTAGAGGATCGTCTCGCCCGGGTGCTTGGCCAGCATGGACGCGGCCACCAGTGCCGTCGTCAGCGAGCCCGACACTGGGTCGG
The DNA here is from genome assembly GCA_963721585.1 of uncultured Acidimicrobiaceae bacterium. Lineage (GTDB taxonomy): Bacteria > Actinomycetota > Acidimicrobiia > Acidimicrobiales > RAAP-2 > Bog-473. The sequence continues at coordinate 656,673 of CAVRJN010000008.1, forward strand.
CGTTCTCGTCGACCAGGAAGACGCGGTCGGCATCGCCGTCGAAGGCGAGCCCGATGTCGGCGCCCTGCTCGAGCACGGCCGCCTTCAGGTCGACCAGGTTCTCGGGCTGGATCGGATCGGCCGGGTGATTCGGGAAGTTCCCGTCGAGCTCGGGGAAGAGGATCTCGACCGTGAAGGGAAGCCGCTCGAACACGATGGGCACGACGAGCCCGCCCATACCGTTGGCGGTGTCGGCCACGACCTTGAGCGGACGGAGCGACCCGACATCGACGAAGGACACGACGTGGTCCGCCCACTCGTCCAGCAGGTTCTGCTCGCTCCAGCTCCCCGTGAGGGGCGGCAGTGGTGCACCGAGCAATTCCTCGGCGGCGGCCTGAATATCGGCCAGGCCGGTGTCGCGCCCGATCGGGCGCGCTCCGGAAAGGCACAGCTTGAGACCGTTGTACTGCGCCGGGTTGTGCGACGCCGTGAACATGGCGCCGGGCGAGTCGAGATGGCCGGACGCGAAATACATGAAGTCGGTCGAGGCCATGCCGAGGTCGACGATGGCGACGCCCTCGGCCCGCGCTCCCTCGGCGAAGGCGCCCGAGAGCTCCACACCGGTCTCGCGCATGTCCCGGGCGACCAGAATCCGCGGCGCGTCGACGAAGCGGGCCATGGCCCGGCCGATGGCCCGGCACATGTCCGCGTCGAGCTGGTCGGGCACCGTGCCGCGCACGTCGTACGCCTTGAAGACCTGGTCCATGCGGCTCACAGGCCCCACCATAGGTGGCCGCGCGCCACCCCCTGACCGTGCTCCGCAGCCCGCCCGGTCCATGACGCGGCACGCCGGTGGGCGACTCAGTGGATGACGGCGCTCCCGCTCGTTGCAATGGCGATGATGGCGACCAGGTTGAAGGAGGCATGGGCGACCATGTTCATGCCCAGGCGACCGGTGCGGTACGAGACGGCGGCCAGGATCATGCCGAAGACGGCCAGGCCCGCCAGCTGCACCCACTCGCCGTGGGCGAGGCCGAAGAGGAGTCCGTCGACGATCACGGCCAGGACGACTCCGGCGGTGCGGGCGCCGCCGGGCGCCCCCACCTTCGTGAACAGGCGGACGAGCCCCTTCAGGAGCAGCCCGCGGAAGAACAGCTCCTCCATGGCCGGAGCGAAGAGAACGGTGAAGATGGCGATGATGACGAACCCGGCGCCGTGCGAGCCTCCCGTCAGCTTCTGCGACGGGGCGTTGAAGTCGTGGATGTCGTGCTGGAACGGCGCGTACATGATGGCCACGAGGATCTGCCCGCCGATGCCGATCGCGATCCCCACCAGGTCGATGACCTTGAAGCGCACGCCCAGGTCGCGGAAGAAGTGGCGCGTCCCCTGGGTCCGGCTCGCCAACCACGGCGCGCCGATGAAGCCGATCCACAGACCGAGCAGCGTGGTCGCGACGTACCACTCGGGCGGGACCGGTGCCGAGGCGATCGCCGCCATCTGCGCACTCGTCTTCCCCGCGATGGCGCCCGCGACGTAGCCGAAGATCAGCGCGCCGATCTGCCCGACGAGAAAGCCGATGACGGCGTAGAGCAGCCACATCCAGGCCTGGTGCTTCGTCTGCGGGGGGACCCACGGGGTATCGAGGAAGGGGAGGTCACCCTCGGGCACCACCGAGGGCGGTTGCGCCAGCTGGGCGAACGTCGGGTCGTACGGCAGAGGGGGCGGGTCCGACGGCGCCCCCGGGACCCCGGCCATGCCACCGGCCATGCCACCGGCCGTGCCAGCGGCCGTGCCCGCGGCCGTCGTCGGCCAGAACGCCGGCCCGGCGGGACCCGGGCCTGGCGACGGTGCCGGAGGGGGCACGACCACGGGGGGCTGGGGGGGCGCCTGCTGCAGCCATTCGCGGGGCACGTATCCGTCCGGAACCGGCCCGGGGGGGCGTGCGGGCGGGCCCGGTGGGCCGGGAGCCGCCCCGCCGGACTCGGTATCGGTCATCAGCAAGACGTTACCGGTGCCCGCAGGGCCCGCCACCTGCAGGAGGACCCCTGCGTGGGTAAGGATCGGGTAAGTGACGAGGCGGTCACCACAGACCAGGGTCGGCGCCTAGCATGGCAGCGTGAGTCCGCAGCGTACGGAGAAGCCCACCGGCAAGCCGAACGCGCCTGCGGGTGGGGACGGGAATCCCCAGCAGGGGCAACCGTCGGGACAGAACTGGCGTTGGCTGTGGGGCGTGCTGGCGATCGGGATCGTGGCGATCCTGCTGGCCGTCGGCACCATCAAGACCAACAACGCCAAGACGGTGACCTACACCAACTTCCTCAAGGACGTGCAGTCCAAGCAGGTGTCGACGGCCCAGATCTCCAACTCCACCGGAGAGATCACCGGCAAGTTCAAGGACGGGACGACCTACACGGTCCAGGGTCCCAGCCCGTCCCTGCCCAACGACGTGACCCAGATGCGCAACGACGGCGTCCAGGTCAGCTTCCCGACCCCCTCCTCGAACCTCCTCACCGCCCTGCTCCCCTACATCTTCATCATCGCCATCGCCGTGGGCTTCATCTACTTCATCGGTCGCCAGACCAGGGGCCAGATGTCGGGGATCATGTCCATCGGGCGCTCCAAGGCCAAGACCTTCAGCAGCGACCGGCCCTCGACCACCTTCGAGGACGTGGCGGGCTACACGGGGGTGAAGCAGGAGATCAGCGAGGTGGTGGACTTCCTCAAGACCCCCGCCCGCTTCAAGGAGATCGGCGCCAAAATCCCCAAGGGCGTACTGCTGGTCGGCCCTCCGGGAACGGGCAAGACGCTGATCGCCCGCGCCGTCGCCGGCGAGGCCGGCGTGCCCTTCATGTCGGTCAGCGGCTCGGACTTCATGGAGATGTTCGTCGGCGTGGGGGCCAGCCGGGTGCGCGACCTGTTCCAGACCGCCCGCAAGCAGGCGCCGGCCATCGTGTTCGTCGACGAGATCGACTCCATCGGGCGCAAGCGCGGTGCGGGCCTCGGGGGCGGCCACGACGAGCGCGAGCAGACGCTGAACCAGATGCTCTCCGAGATGGACGGCTTCGACACGGCCGAGGGCGTGGTCATGATCGCCGCCACCAACCGGCCCGACATCTTGGACCCCGCCCTGCTGCGGCCGGGCCGCTTCGACCGCCAGATCGTCGTGCCCCTGCCCGACCTCGAAGAGCGGCTCCCCATTCTCGCCGTGCACTGCAAGGGCAAGCGGATGTCGACCGACGTCGACCTCACCGTGGTGGCCCGGGGCACGCCGGGCATGAGCGGCGCCGACCTGGCCAACCTGGTCAACGAGGCCGCGCTCCACGCCGTGCGCCGGGGCAGCCTCGAGATCGCCATGGCCGACTTCGAGACAGCGCGGGACCGGGTGCTGCTCGGGCAGCGGCGCGAGTCCATGGTGCTCTCGGAGGCCGAGAAGGAGCGCATCGCCTATCACGAGGGCGGCCACGCCGTGCTGGCCTACGTGCTCGAGAACGCCGACCCGGTGCACAAGGTGACCATCCTGCCGACCGGCATGGCTCTCGGAGTCACGCACCAGCTCCCGATGGAGGAGCGGCACATCCACCCCCGCGACTACATCGAGGACTCGCTCTGCGTGCGCATGGGTGGCCGCGTGGCGGAGCTGCTCGTCTACGGCGACCTGTCGACCGGCGCCGCCAACGACCTCGTCGGCAACACCGAGCTCGCCCGCAAAATGGTGCGCGAGTGGGGCATGAGCGAGGCCATCGGCCCTATGGCCTGGGGATCGGCGGGCCAGGTCTTCCTGGGCGAGGACCTCATGCACACCCGCGACTACTCCGAGGACACGTCGAAGGTCATCGACGAAGAGGTCGAGCGGATCCTCCGGGTCGAGGAGCAGCGTGCCATGGACGTGCTGAGCAAGCACCGCGGCGGCCTCAACGCGATTGCGCGGGCGCTGCTCGACAACGAGATCATCGACGGCGCCGAGGTGGCCCGCCTGGTGGACGAGGCCCACGGGTCACCAGTGCACGACGAGGGCACCAAGTCGGTGCCGCACTTCAACGAGGCGGCCATCGCCGCGCCGGCCGGCAACGGTGCCACTAGCGGCGGCAACGGGAACGGGGACGGCCCCCATGCCGTGACCGACGGCAGTCCCGGTGCCGTCGCGGTTCCTGCCGCCCCCACGTCACCGGGCCGCCAGGCCGAGCCCGAGACGTGGGCTCCCCCGCCATGGCCCCCGCCCAACCCTGCGACCGGCACCCCGGAAGGACCAGCAGCCCGCTAGACCCGGCGCACCCGATTCGAACCGGATCGGGCCGCGCAGCGTCATGAAGGGGGATGGTGGAGCACGATCTGGCGGAGTGGCTCGAGGACGGCTACGTCGCCTCCTTCCGCACCGCCTGCCTGATCCTGGGCAACCGGGCCGACGCCGAGGAGGCCGTGCAGGACGCCTACCTGAGGGCCTGGCGCTTCCGTGACTCCCTCTCGGCCGTTCCGAGCATCCGGCCCTGGCTCTACCGGGTCGTCGTCAACTCCTGCTACTCGAAGCTGCGCCGCGAGATCCCCCACCGCGACCGGCGCGCCGGCGACGAGCCGCTGGCCCACCTGCCCGCGGCGGGCGCCGACCCCGAGGCGAGAGCCGCCCAGGGCGAGGTGGCTGAGACGGTGCTGGCCGCGCTGCAGCAGCTGCCGCTCTCGCTGCGTGTCCCCGTGGTGCTGCGGTATTACGCCGACTTGAGCGAGCGCGACATCGCCCTGGCCATCGGGCGGCGGCCGGGCACGGTGAAGTCCCGCCTGCACGAGGCCCGCCGCCGCCTGGCGGCCGACCCCGCGTTGTGCGCCCTCGCCGGCGCCGGGGACGCACCTCGTACCGAGGAGACCGGCCCATGACCAAGCTCGACGACGACCGCCTCGCCTCGCTCTTCGCCCGTGCCGGGCTCGCCTTCGAGGTCCCCGCCACGGGTCCCGACGACATAGTGGCGCGGGCGGCCGGGCGCGTGGCGACGGCGCCCGACGGGGATGGCGAGGGGGGCGACGGGGAGACGCCGCTGTCGGGTGGCGGGGCGCCGACGGGCCGCATGCGCCGCCTGGCCGGCGTGACGGGCCGCCACCGCCTCCTCTCGGTCGCCGCCGGCATCGCGGTCCTGCTCGTGCTGGCCGGTGGGATTGCGGCGTTGGTGCGCAGCCCGGCACACCCGGCCCTCACGGCGGCGTCCCCCCACACCTCGCTCACGGCTCCGGCCGCTGCGCCCAGCACCACGACGACCGCACCGGGGGCGCTGTCCTCGCGCGGGGGAACGCCGCAAGCCAAGGACGCCGCCCCCTCCGGGCCCGCATTCGGCACGGCGCACGGTTCGGCGTCCGCTCCGGTGAGCACCACTGCGCCCCCGAGCTCGCAGGCCCTGCCGAAAGGAGCGGTGGGCCAATCAGCCAAGATCGAACAGACCGGCTCCCTGACGCTCACCGTCGCCCGGGGAAAGCTGAACCGGACGATGACACAGTTGACCGCGCTGGCCGTCTCCGACGGCGGCTTCGTCGCCAACTCGCAGACGCAGTCGGGTACAGCCCCGTCGGGCACCGTGACGCTCCAGGTGCCGGTGGACAGCTTTGCCACCGTCCTCCAGCGCGCCCAGGCTCTCGGCAGGACGTCGGATCTGACGACCAAGGCCACCGACGTCACCGGTCAGTACGTCGATCTGCAGTCGCGCATCACGGCCCTGCAGGCCAGCCGCCAGCAATACCTGACCATCCTGGCGAAGGCCACGACCGTGGGCGACGTCCTGGCGGTCCAGGAGCAGATCGATTCGATTCAGTCCCAGATCGAGCAGCTGCAGGGCCAACTGCAACTGCTCACGGGCCAGACGTCGTACTCGACGCTGACCGTGGGCGTCAGCGAGAGCACGCCGGCACCTCCGCCGAGCCCGCTGCCCGAGTCCGGCCTCGTCCGTGCGTGGCACGACAGCATCAGCGGGTTCGTCACCGGCGTCGAGGGTGTCATCCGCATCGCCGGCCCGCTGCTCTTCGCCCTCCTGCTGCTCGGCGCGGTCCTGGCCGGCGGACGCGCCCTGTGGCGGCGCTATCAGCGCCACAACCTGTAGCCCGGTGGCTCAGGCCCCGATGGCGGTGGCCAGCGGGATACCGGGCATGGAGACCACACCCAGCCCGGCGGACGGGCCGAGGTCCTCGCTGACGGCCATCGGCCCGGAGGCGTGCACCAGGACGGGGTCGAGCCCGGCGGCCGCCAACGGGGATCCGGACACGATCTCCACGCTGCCGGCGGCCAGGGTGCCCGTGGCCAGCACGTGGTCGCCGGACGTCGACGAGGCGAGCGCACGGTAGGTCTCGGGACCGGCAGAGGTGTTGAGCAGTGCGAGGGATGACGGGGCGACATCGGTGGCGGCGGGATTGCCGGCTGTCCCCGGTGGCGGCACCACCCACCCGCCCGAGGGCGACATGGTGCTCAGGCCGTCCACGGCGACGGCCATCCCGTCCTGGGGCGACACCGAACCAGGGATGTTCACGGTCCGGCCCACCACGACGCCGGCCCCTCCCGTCGCGTCGATCGTGGTCGCATACGTCTCGCCCGCAGGCAGGCGCGTCTCGGTGCTGGTGGGGATCACCCACGTCGTCCCCGGCAACACCTTGTCCGTGAGCGGGGCCAACGGCCCTGACGGCAACCGGAACCGCACCGTCACGGCCTCCGTGGACTCTCCCGGGTTGAAGACATCGACCTCGGAACTGCCTCCGGGCGCCTCTTGTGCTTGGGGTATCGCCCAATCAGCCTGCGGGGTGGCGACGCCCGGCACGAGGGCGAGGCCGCCCGAGGTCGAACCCGAGCCGACGATGCCCTGTATCTCCGATGCCACGACCCGGCCGGTCCGCGCGCTCACGATGGTGCTGACGGTGTGGATCTGCTGCACCTCCGACGCCACGTTCTCCGCCGCCACCTGACCCGGTTGGAGCACGATCCCCTGATAGTTGATCGGATGGACCATGCCGGCCGGCGTCACGAAACTGAGATCGACGACGACCGGCGTCGACGTGGGATTGAACAGCGAAACCGAGAGCGTGTCGGCCGCCGCGGTGGAGCCACCGGCGAAATACCACCGGGCCGAGGTCGTGGTCTGGCACGGAGCCTGCGACCAACCCAAGGACCCTTTGACCGTCTGGGTGACCGCCACGCCCCCGCCCGACGTGATGACGGTCTCGGCCACCCAGGAGCCCGATACGAGCGCGGGCACGGCCGGGGTGACGACACCATGGGCCGGCACCGCGGCGGTGGTGTCGGCGGTGGCTCCCGAGTCCGACGTCGCGGTGATGTCCGCGGTGACGGTCCCCGCTGTGGTGTTGGTCAGGACCAGGAAGCCCGGTGACCCGCCCCCTGCGACGGACTGACCCGTGCAGTACCAGGCGGACGACTCCGCGTCCGGCGCGCCGACCAACGCACTCGGCGCCGGCGCGGCCGCCACGGGCGCCGGTGCGCCCCGCACGCCCACGGCGATGCCGACGCCGGCGATCACGAGCACGGCGAGCGTTGCCACGCGCCACCGGCGCTCGCGACTCACGTGGACCGGCATCAGAACGTCACCGTCTCAATGAGGGTCGCACTCTCGACGACCACGGGGAACTCCGACGTGACCGCAGACGGAGCCAGCGGGCCACGCCGTCGGCCCATCAGCGCCAGTGCCAACAGCACCCAGGCGGCCAGCTCCACGAGGACCACCAGCGGAACGAGAGGGAATTGCGAGAGCGAGAGGGTGGCCCCGCCCTTGGCGCCGACCGCGTACTGCGCCGCCCAGCCGAAGGCCGGCTGCCGCGCCACCGTGTGCCCGTCCAGAGTCAATTTGAAGCTCCCCGCCGGGGCGTAGCCCGCGTAGAGGGTGCCCGCCGGCACCGCTCCGGTGGCAGGCCCTCCCGACGACAGCGCGCCCAACACCGCCTGCCAGCCCACTACGTCCGTCGCGCTCGGGTAGGCCGACACGTGCACCGGCAGTGCCGTGGCGCGCGTGGCGGTGACGGGCATGTCCGCCCCGTTCTCGTAGACCTGCGCGCCGAGCACCCCGGGCACCACCTGGAGGTCGTCCTGCGCGAGGAGGTCCGCGTTGAGGCCGGCCGGCGGAGGCGCGCTGACCGACGCGGGGTTCGACCCCACCAGCGACGGTGCCAGCGCGTCCACCACGACCACGTAGCGCACGCCGGCGGGCGCCAGCAGGCGACCGAGGTGGACGGTGCCCCCGGCGGCGGCGAGACGGACGTCCTTTGCGACCTCGTCGGCCGGCCCCGGACCGGCGGGAGTGAAGACCTGGGTCGCGTCGGGCAGGTCCTGGGGCGTCAGCGCGTACGCCAGACCCGCATCCACCGACCACCCTCCCGCCGGCAGAGCCCGGGGATCGCCGAGCCAGAGGACCCTGGCCACACCCGCGCCGGGCCGGGCCAGGAAAGCCAACGGCTGCTCGACGCCCTGCGACGGGAGGTTCCAGCGGCCGCCGACCGCGCCGCCCAGGACGGGAAGCAGGCCGACGGCCACGAAGAGGAGCGCCGTCACGCTGACCAGCTGACGCCATCCGAACTCCCTGCCACTCAGGTCGTTCTCGAAGGCGGCGATACCGATGCCGACGCACGCCGCGACGGCGAGCGCGGCCGGGGCGAGAACGACCGTCTCGGAAGGCGTGAACGACCCGAGACCCCCGCGCGAGCTGGCGTAGGCGATGCCCCAGGACGCCAGCGCCATCACCCAGAGGCGCGAGGCCCACGCCAGCCTGATGCCGCGCGCGATCACCAGTGGCAGCGCCGCGCCCGCCACCAGCAACCAGGCGATGGGCGAGCGGGCCACCGGCCCGACGGCGAAGCGGATGACGTCACCCCAACTCGGCGCGGTCGCCCCCGAGAGGGGAAGGCCGAAGATGGCCACCGATCCCTTGCCCGCCAGTGCCGTACCGACCACCCAGGGCAGCGCCAGGGCCAACGCCACCACCACGGCCTCCACCGCCACGACGAGCACGCGCCACGTCGGCCCGCGCGCGCCGACCAGGACTGCGCCCAGCATCCAGGCCACCGCCAGGACGAGGACCATGGGGACGACGGCGGGGGCCAGCCCCGCAGCGGCGGCGATGACGGCGCCGAGAATGACGACCTGGCCCGTGCGGCGGCTGCGCCACTGTGGTCCGGGGGCGACGGCATACGGCTCCACACCGGCCGCACGCGCCAGCCGCAACGCGATGAAGGGGAAGGCGGCATAGGCCACCAGCCCGTCCCAGCGGCCCATGCCGAGGGCGCCGTAGGGCAACGGGAGACCGAGGTAGCAGACGACCGCCACGGTGCGGGCCCGCGGCGACACCAGCGGTCGGAGGAAGCGCGAGACGCCCCAGGCCCCGAGAGGGATGCACCCCAGCAGCAAGACCCGCTGCAGGGTCCCCATGGCGCCGAAGAGGACGGTGCCGGCGAGGCCGATCAGCCCGAAGGCGGGGGAGGCAGGCGCGGTGGTGCCCACCCCGGCCGACTGCCAGCCCGAGAGGAAATGGTGCCAGCTGGTCGACCAGGAAGGAAGCGGAGCCAGTTGCCCGACGAGCGGCAGCGTCCCGAAGAAGAGATCCCGGGTCCCGACCGCGATGACGAAGAATGCGATGACGATGGCCACGGTGCGCTGACGCCCGGTGGTCAGGGGCGACGCCCGGACCCGGCGACCGAACCGGTCCCGTCCCGATCGCCGGCCCAAGTCGTCGAGGTCGTCGAAGTCCGCGTCCTCGCTGAAGGCCGAGCCCACGCTCCCGGTGAGGACGGCCACCCGGGCGGCCCGCTCGTCCCCCTGCTCGGGGCGTTCCCGCGCGGCGACCGCGTTCGCCGCGTTCAGGCCCTGGTGAGAGAGCCGGCTGAAGTAGCTCGAGAGCCGCGCGCTTCCCCGCACCTGAAGCCGGCGCACCTCGGCATCGGGAAAGAGCCGGTGTTCGGCCAGCTGGCCCCGGAGCACCGACAGCTCTCTGAGCCGCCGGAAGTTCCAGCGCCAGGCACCGCTGACGGCCCGGGCGCGGTCGCGGTCTCGGGCCAGCACGGCCACGACGTACTCGCCGACGGCGAGAAGCACCGCCTGAGGCAGGACCCGCAGCAGACTCAGCCGCGTGTAGCACTTCAGAACGGCCCGCAACTCGTGGCGCCGCTGCAGCGACTGGAGGGTCACGGGGTGGCGATCGGCAGCCTCCCCCGCCACCACCAGCGGCTCCAGGCCGGCGGCGACCGCCTCGCGGTGACGGACCCGCGCATCCGGAGCCACCACGACGCGCGAGCCGGCCACCTGGCTGCGCCACGAGAGGTCGAGGTCCTCACCCATGGCGACGATCCCGGCGTCGAATCCCTTGAGCTCGGCGAAGAGATCGGCCCGGACCAGGATGCAGCCCCCCGGGGCCACGAAGACGTCGCGTACGGCGTCATGCTGCCCGTGGTCGACCTCGCCCTCGATGATGCGATCCACCACGGCGCCCGTCTTGTCGCAGCTCATCCCGACGTGGAGGAGGACGCGGGGGTCGTCCCAGTGCACGAACTTCGGCGAGACCACCCCGGCGTTGGATCGGAACGACTCCTCCACCAGCTTGTGCACCGCGTCGGGGTCGAGCGCGACATCGTCGTGCAGGAGCAGGAAGAAGGCCGCTCCCTCGACCATGGCGAGGGCCTCGTTGGACGCGGCCGCGTAGCCGGGCTGCCCCGGCAGGTGCCGAAAGAAGGCGTCGGGAAGGACACGCGCCACCCGCTCCGTCACCTCGCGATCGTCCTCTCCGGCCGACAGGACGAGGACCGACATCTCCTCGTAGTCCTGAGCCTCCAGCGACGAAAGTGCCTCTTCGAGCCAGGTCCCGGGTCCGCTCGTGACGACGACAGCGACCACGGCCGGCACTTGGGCGTCCATCAGGGGGCCGAGGCTATCCGGTCCGGCATTCACCCCTTCAGGCACGAAATGCACCTCCAGTGCTTGCTACTGTTTAACAGACGTGATACTCTTGTACACGAACGCAGTGGCCTACCGGCGGCTCCTGTGTCCAGAACGTCGGAGTGAACCGACCAGACAGGAGGCTTCAAATGCCCGAAGTACCGACCAACATCACCAACATCTCCAAGGGTGTCACGGACCTCGCCCGCGATGCGGCATATGTGGCCGTCGGCCTCGGCGTGCTCGGCTACCAGCGGGCCCAGGTGCAGCGGGTCGAGCTGCAGAACCGGCTCTCCAAGGACTTCTCGCTGGACCAGCGCATCGGCGAGGTGCGCCAGGGCGTCGCCAAGGGGATCCACCAGATCGACGACTTCGCCGAGACTGCCGTGCAGTTCGTCGAGACGACCCTGCAACCGCTGGAGGACAAGCTGCCCTCCTCGGTGAGCCAGGTCACGACGAAGGCCCGCGAGCAGGCTCGTGAGGTCCGGATTCAGATCCGCCAGCGCGTCCGCGCCGCCTGAGCAACACCGCTTCTCACACCGGCCACGCTCGCCGTCAGTCCGTCTCCCAGGAGGTCAGGACGTCGGCGAGCGTTGTCGCGAGGGGGATGTGCGGCTCCCAGCCCGTGGCGGCGCGGAGCCGCTCCGCACTCCCGCGTAACACGGGGACGTCGACCGGCCGCACCAGGGCGGGATCGGTCTCCAGCGTGAGGTCCGCCCCCGCCAGCTCGAGGAGCTGGGCCGCCACCTCCGACATGGCCACGTCGCGCCCCGAGCAGACGTTGTACACCTCTCCGGGAACGCCACGCTCGACCAGGAGGCGGTAGGCCGCCACCACGTCGCGCACGTCGGTGAAGTCACGCCTGGTCGTCAGGGTGCCCACCGGCAGGTACCGGGTCCCGTTGCGGCGGGCGTCGACGATCCGCTTGGCCAGCGCAGGCACGAAGAAATTTGGCGACTGGCCTGGGCCGATGTGGTTGAAGGGCCGGACGACGATGACGGGCTGGCCGTACCCGCGCCACGCCTGGAACGCGACCGCCTCCGCCGCCAGCTTGCTTGCGGCGTACGGACTGGCCGGCTGGGTGGGCGTGTCCTCGCCGAGGGGCAGCTGTGCCGGGGTGACGACCCCGTACACCTCGGCCGAGCTGACGACGAGTACACGCGGGCTGCCTTCGATCGAACGGGCGGCCGCCAGGATCTCGGCCGTGCCGAGCACATTGACCCGCAGCACCTGAGCGGGGTGCTCCCAGCTCTCCCCCACGTGTGTCATGGCGGCCAGGTGGTAGACCGCCTCGGGCACGACGTCAGCCATGACCCGCCCCACCGCGGCGCCATCGGCCACGTCCGTTTCGATGTCGATCACCGCGACCTCGTCGCCCCTGTCTTTGAGGTGCGCGGCCAACCAGTTGCCCACGAAGCCCTTTCCGCCGGTGATCAGCGCACGCATGCGCGGAACCCTACTGCGAGGCCGCCCGGGCGACCGCATACGCCCCCAGGTGAAGTGCGACGCTCGCCTCCCAGGTCCGCTCCCCCGCCACGGTGAGCCCCAGCGACCGGCGGGGTGTGGCGCGACCCTGCCGGAGCGCCGTGTCGATCGCAGTGGCCAGCGCGCCCACGTCACCGGGCGGGACGAGGAGGGCGGCCTCCCCGGCCATCTCCGCCATGGCGGTGCCCTCGGTCGTGACGAGCGGCGCGCCACAGGCCAACGCCTCGAGTGCGGGCAGCCCGAATCCCTCCTCGAGGGCCGGGTAGGCCACGACTGCAGCCTGCCGGAGCAGCGCGGGGACGGCCTCGTCGGGCAGGTAGCCGGTGCGCAGAATCCGCTCGGGGTGCCGGGCCGCCGCCAGCGCGCGCTCGGTCTCGGCCATCCCCCAGCCGGTCTGCCCGCCCAGCACCAGGACCGCATCGGGATGGGCACGGGCCACCTGGTCGAAGGCGCCGATGAGTGGGACCAACCCCTTTCGGGGCTCGAGCGTGCCGACGTAGGCGACCAGGGGCCGGTCGGCCGGGACGCCCAGCGCACCGAGCACGGCGCGATCGGCACCCTCGGCCGGCTCGCGGGGGGTGAACCGGTCATGGTCGACCCCGTGTGGCGCCACCACGACCGGTGCCCGCACATCGCACACGGCGCGCAGCCGGTTCTCTGTCACCGCGCTCACGCAGATCACCACCGCGGCGTGCCGTGCGGCACGGCGGATGGCGCGCCGGAAGAACGCAGCCTTGGACCGGAGGTGCCATTCGGGGTGGTCGAAGAACGTGCAGTCGTGGATCGTCACCGCACAGGGCACCGGCGAGCGGGCCGGCATCGTGTAGTGAGGACCGTGGTGCACGTCGACCCCGACGGAGCGCAGCACGGAACCGAGACGGACCTGTTCGTAGACCAGCCGGCCCGGCCGCGAGGCGGGGACGACGTCGCGCAGCGCGGCGCCACCGGCCGGTCCGCGCCAGCGCGACTCGTCACCGCGGCGCGTGAGGAGCGTGAGTCCAACGTCGTCGCGCCCGGCCAGGCCGTGCGCCAGCGCCATGGTGTAGTAGCCCGCGCCACCCGGCCGCGCCGGGACGGCCGATACGTCGAGCGAGAGGTCAAGACCCTCAACCGTCACTGCAACGACCGCCACAGGTCAAGGTGGGCACGGGCTGCCCCGCGCCAGGTTCGCGTCGACGCGTACGCCGCGCCCCGGGGCCCCAGCTCGGCCCGCAGGACGTCGTCGGTCAGGACGTCGGCCAGTCCCCGGGCGATGTCGTCGATGTCGAGCGGGTCGACGATGCGGGCGGGCGCGGACCCCACGGCACCGATGTCGCGCACGCTCGGGACCTCGTCGGACACCACGGTCGGGATGCCGGCGAGCATGGCCTCCAGGGGCGGCAGGCCGTAACCCTCCGTCAGTGGGACGTAGGCGAAGGCGCGGGCGCGGCGGTACATCTCGGCGAGGACGCCGTCGGGGACAGGACCGGTGAAGACAACGTGGTCGGCGGCCCGGGGAACCGGCGGCTCCGGTCCCCACCCGGCCGGCCCGACGATCACGAGCGGCCACGGGCCAGGAAGCGAGTCGCGCACCTGGGCGAAGCCCCGCACCAACCGCTCCACGTTCTTGCGAGGCTCGAGCGTGCCCACGCTGAGGAGGAACTCACCGGCGACGCCCAGCTTCCGGAGGAGGACATCGGCGGCGGCGGGATCGGGTGCGGGCAGATGATCGGCGCCGCCCGGGATCACGGTGATCCGGCCGTCGGCGATGCCCATCGCCGTCAGGTCGGCCGGCCACCAGCCGCGACGGGACCACCAGTGCGGCGTCGGACCGGCTGGCCCGCCGCAACGCCGCCTCGTGCCAGCGCGCCCCGCGTCGCGTCGTGGCTTCGGGGTGCCGACGCCAGGCCACGTCGTGGACCGTCACGACCAGCTGCTCGGGACTGGAGCGCCGGAGCTGGGGTGAAGCCAGCGACACCGAATGCACGACGTCGAACCCGGCGGGAGCGCGGATCAACCCGTGGTCCCAGGCCCGGGTCAAGAGTCGGCTCGGCAATCGCGACGTGAGCAGCGGCCGCCCGAACGCGGCCAGCGGATCGGCCGCCCCGGCGGGCGCCCGGCTGGCCAGGAGTGCGACCTCGACGCCGTCGCCCTCCGTCGCGGCGACGGCCAGGCCGCCGAGCAGGCCGCGGGAGTACGCGCCGATGCCGCCGGGCACGCGCCGCCGGAGCTGCTCGGCGGCGAGGAGCACCGACAGCGCGGACCGCTCAGCCACGGCCTGCCGCCGCATCGCGATAGAGGGCTTCGAGCTCGTCACCACAACGTTCCCATGAATAGCGCGTCGACCAGGCCGCTCCCGCGGCAATGAGGCGGCGACGCTCCCCCTCGTCGCCCAGGCAGGTGGTCAGCGCCTCGACGAGACCGTCGTGATCGCCCACCTCGACCAGCAGGGCGCCGTCGCCGAGCACCTCGGGCAACGAGCCCGCCCGCGTCGCGACAACGGGCACCCCGGCGCGCATGGCCTGCAGCGGCGGGAAGCCGAAGCCCTCGTAGAGAGACGGGAAGGCGAGCAGGCTGGCCCGGGAGAGCAGCGCCGCCAGGTCGAGTTCTTCCACCCAGCCCGTGCGGACGATCCTCTCGCTCACCCCCGATGCGGCAATGGCCGCGGCCAGTGCCTGCTCGCCCCACCCCGGCGGGCCGGCGAGGACGAGGGCCACGTCGGGTTGGCCCTCGGCCACCGCGCCGAAGGCCCGCACCAGGCCCGGCAGGTCCTTCCGGGGCTCGGCCGTCCCGATGGCGAGGCAAAAGCGCTCGGTGCCGGGAGGGAGGAACCGCGACTACCGCGGCGGCCTCCGAGTCGTTCGGGACAGGCAGGTCGGGGATGCCGGGGTTGACGACGCGGACGCGGGAGGGATCGGCATCGAATGCCTCCACCACCTCGCGCGCCACGAACGCGGAGTCGGTGTGGACCCACGCGCCGCGGTCGAGGGCGCGGCGGATCAACCCGGGGTAGGCGAGCGTCGCCGCATCGCACAGTTCGGGATGGTGCAGCGGCGTGAGGTCGTGCACCGAGACCACGGCGGCTGCCTTGCCGGTGGGGGGTACCAAGAAGTTCGTCCCGTGCACCACGTCGGTGGCCCCGATGAACCATTCCAACGGCGGGAAGTCCGCTCGGCGCCACAGCGCATGGAGGGGGCGGGCCGGCATGGGTCGCTGCCGCGACGCGACGCCGTCCGGGAGTTTCGCCTCGATGAGCCGACGGCGGCGCCAGCTGACGGCGTAGGCGCGCGCGTCGACACCGGAACGCTGCGCCAGGGCCGCCAACGCGCCGTGGCAGAACGCCCCGACCCCCGTGGGGACCCCGAGCAACGGCGTTGCGTCGAGCGCAACGCGCACGCGCGCCGGTGGCGACGCCCGGGACGTGTGGGACGTGCTCAGGTCGTGATCGCCCCGTCGATGGAAAGAATCGCTCCGGTGATGTAGTCCGCCTCGCTCGACCCGAGGTAGGCGAACGCTCCGGCGACCTCGTGCGGATAGGCGAAGCCGATCGGTGACATCAGCCGCTCTATGAGCTTCCAATCGGCGTCAGCGGGCGGCCCGAAGTTGTGGATGATCGGCGTGTCGACGCCGCCAGGCGCAACCCCGTTGACGCGCACGCCTCGCGCCATGTACTCGACGGCGAGCGCCATCGTGAGCAACCGTGCGCCGCCCTTCGAGGCGCAGTAGGCGGCCGAATAGGGCTGGCCCTTCATGCCGGCGGTCGAAATCGTATTGACGATGGCGCCGCCGTGGTCGAGTTCGAGCATGCCCGGCAAGACGGCCCGGCACATGAGGAAGGTCCCCGTCAGGTTGACCGCGATGATCTTGTCCCAGCCGCTCAACGACTGGTCTGGCGTGTGGGCGAACCCGCCGACGCCGGCGATGTTGCACAGGTTGGTGATCGGGCCCAATTCCTCGGCGGCCCGCGCCACAGCGGCACCGACGCCATCCTCATCGGTGACGTCGCAGCGCACAGCGATGGCCCGGCCGCCCGCCTCGGCTGACTCCGTGTTGATCTCTGCAGCCACCGCCTCGATGGCCTCCGTGGTGACGTCGAGGCAGGCCACGGCAGCGCCCTCCGCGGCCAGGCGACGCGCCGTGGCGCGCCCGATGCCCGAACCCGAGCCGGTCACCACGGCCACGCGGCCGGTGTAGCGACCAGGTGTGATGGCCTCGGGGGCGGTGCCCCGGTTGGGATCGGACTCCCCGACTCGTGTCGTGGGGCTCATGCGCGCTCCTTCTCGTCTTCTTCTCCGGTGGGGCCACTGCCTAGCACCCCAGCGCCGGGCCGACGACTTTGCGCCAAGTCCCGCCGGCGATCCTCCGCTCCGCGCTCCCGCCAGCGCGGCGAGGCGCACCGGGTCGACCTTCATCATGGGAGTCAGCGGCAGCTCACCGACCACCACCAGTGCGTCGGGTGCCTTGTAGTCGGACAGCTCGCGGGCGCAGTGGGCGCGCAGGGACGCGAGGTCTGGCTGAGCACCCGGCGCAGGCACCACGACGGCCACGCCGACCTCGCCCAGAACCTCGTCGGCCACACCGACCACCGCGGCCCGCGCGATCGCCGGATGCGACGAGAGCGCCTCCTCGACCTCGGCCGGGTACACGTTGTACCCACCCCGGATGTAGCGCTCGTGGGCGCGGCCGGACAGCTGCAGGTTGCCTTCGGGCGTGAGCCGACCGAAGTCGCCCGTGGTCAGCCACCCATTCGGAGCGAGCACCGCCCCCGTGGCCGACGCGTCCACCAACTCCGCCACGGAGCGACCACGGCCTGGGCCGCGGCCCCAGTAGCCGCGCATGACCGCACCAGACCGCAAAAGGACGCGACCCACCGAACCGGCCGGCACGGGGTCGCCGTCGTCGTCGACGATGGCGAGCTCGACTCCCGCCACCGGGCGTCCCACCGTGGTCGCCACCTCCTCGTCGGACGACGTCAGAGTCGTGCCGGTTCCCAGGGACGACTCCGTCGACGTGTACCGCACGACCACGGGCACGCCGAAGCGACGACGCACCTCGGCCACCATGGACGCCGTCATGCGCGCCGCGCCCGTCCCGGCCACGCGCAAGGTGCTGAGGTCGGACCGGGGCAGCGCCTCGCTGGCCAGCATGAGCGCCCATTGCGTCGGGACGCCTTGGGCGACGGTCACCGCCTCGTCCGCCATGACGTGGATGGCGTCGTCCGCCCGCCACGGTGTGGGCGTGATGACGGTCGTCACGGCGTTGCCGATCTCGTCCCAGGCGCGTGTCATGTAGCCCACGTGGGCAAAGGGCAGTGGCGAGAGCCTCCGGTCCCCGGGGTGGCTCAGCACGTCGGTCCCGCGCGCCACCGCGGCCAGGTTGGCGTGGTCGAAGAGGGCGCCCTTGGGCCGGCCCGTCGTCCCGCTGGTCCAGACCACGGCCACAGGGTCGGAGGAGGCCAGCTGCGGCCAGCTGTCGGGCCCCTCCTCGCCCCACCAGCTCCGGGCCTCGGCGCGCGTGACCACCTCCACCGTCCCGGCATCGTGACGCAACCCCGTCTCGGGGTCGAGCACCAGGAGCACCGGGGCGGCACGCTCGACGATGGAGGCCACCTCGCCGGCCCCCATGCGCGGATTGATTCCCGACGTGATCGCCCCCAGCCGGAGCAGCGCCGCATAGAGGACGGCGTACTCGATGCTCGAGGGCAGGAGCAGGCAGACGACGTCGCCCTTGGCGACTCCGAGGCGCGCGAGGTGGCCGGCCACGCCGTCGGCCGCCCGGTCCCACTCGGCGAAGGTCACGCTGCGCCGGCCACCCGTTCCGTCGGGCTCGACGTACGCCTCGACACCACCGTTCACCCGTGCGGCCTCCCGCAGGACCGACACCACGGTCTCATGCTGATCCGCTGGAATGCGTACTGGCATGGCGGGCGGCGATGGTACCAGGGGGATTTGGAATGGCCGGCGTCCGGGCGCTCGTATGCTCATGACGTGCTGGTGGCCCTGTGCGGCGGCGTGGGGGCCGCTCGAATGCTCTCCGGGCTGGTGCGCGTCGTCCCGGCCCGCGACATCACGGCGATCGTCAACGTCGGCGACGACACGGAACTGCACGGCCTCTCCATCTGCCCGGACCTCGACACTGTCACGTACACCCTGGCAGGCATGGACAACCGTGACACCGGATGGGGCGTGGCCGGCGAGACCTGGGCCGTCATGGACGAGCTGGCGCGGCTGGGCGGCGAAGACTGGTTCCGCCTCGGCGATCGCGACCTGGCCACACATCTGTTCCGCACTGGCCGGCTGCGCGCCGGCGAACCGCTCAGCGCGGTCACTGCCGAGCTGGCACGCCGGCGCGGCATCGCGGTACGGCTCGTGCCCGTGACCGACGACCCGCTGCGGACGCGGATCGCGCTGGCCGAGGCGGGCGAACTGGGCCCGCCGGGGACCGAAGTCGGCTTCCAGGACTACTTCGTCAGGCTGCGCCACGACGTGCCGGTGCGCGGCGTTCGCTTCGACGGAGCCGGCGCGGCGCGTCCGGCGCCGGGTGTGATGGACGCTCTCGGCGGTGCCGAGACCATCGTGGTGTGCCCCTCGAACCCCGTCGTCTCGATCGGCCCCGTCCTGGCCGTCCCCGGTGTGCGCGATGCCCTGGTGGCGCGGCGCGACCGGGTCGTGGGCGTGTCGCCCATCGTGGCCGGCGCGGCGCTCAAGGGTCCCGCCGACCGGCTCATGGCCGAGCTGGGGACCGAGCCCTCCGTGGTCGGCGTGGCCCGGCTGTACGCGCCGTGGGTCGGCACGCTCGTCGTGGATGTCGCCGACGCCTCCCACGCGGCGGCCATCGAGGCCGAAGGGGTGCGGTGCGTGGTCACGCCCACCGTCATGAGCACGCCGGATCGGGCAGAGGCTCTGGCGCGAGCGGTGGTCGATGCCGCCGGCTGAGGGCGTGCAGGTCTTTCCCATCACCGGCCTCGGCGAGGTGACCCCCGGGACCGACCTGGCCACGCTCATCGCCGGTGCGGTCGCGCCGGCCGACCTCGACGGGCCAGAGCTCGTGACCGGCGATGTGGTCGTGGTGACGCAGAAGATCGTCTCGAAGGCGGAGGGCCGTCTCGTCGTGCTCGATCACGCCGATCCGCTGGCCAAGCTGGCACTGGTCCGGCAGGAGTCCGTCCGCATACTGCGCCAGCGCGGTGACCTCATGATCAGCGAGACGCGGCACGGCTTCATCTGCGCCAACGCCGGCATCGACCTGTCCAACGTGGCGGACGGGACCGCGGCGCTGCTGCCCGAGGACTCTGACCGTTCGGCCCGCCGCATCCGGGCAGGGTTGGAGAACGCCCTCGGAATCGCACTCGGCGTGATCGTCTCGGACACCTTCGGGCGGCCCTGGCGGCGCGGCGTCACCGACGTCGCCATCGGGTGCGCCGGTGTGGCCGCCGTCGTCGATCTCAAGGGCACGACCGATGCCGGGGGCCGCGAGCTCGTTGCCACCGAGATCTGTGTTGCCGACGAGTTGGCATCCGCGGCGGAGCTGGTCATGGGCAAGGACCGGGGCGTTCCGGTCGCAGTCGTGCGCGGGGTGCCGGCGGAGTGGCTCCGCCCGTCCTCGGTGCGCGCCGAGGTGATCCGGCCTCCGGAAGAAGACCTCTTCCGCTGACGTCAGTCGGTGCGGGCGCGCACGAACTCGAGCACCGCGCGCACCCCGTCGTCGAGCTGCGTCCAGGAGCGCCATCCGAGCTGTATCGCCGCCCGCTCGACATCGAGGCTGGAGCGGAGCAGCTCGCCCGGCCGCAGCGGCGCCAGGACGGACTGGACTTCTTTGCCTGACTGGGACGCCATGGCGGTGACGAGCTCGTTGACCGACGTCTCGCGACCGGTCCCGATGTTGCAGACGAGGCCGCCACCTCGGGTAGCGGCACGAACGAAGGCGTCGACGACGTCGTCGACGAAGACGTAGTCGCGAGTCTGCTCGCCGTCCCCGAAGATCGTCACCGGCTCGTCGCGCAGCACGCGGTCGGCGAAGATGGCGATCACGCCCGCCTCGCCATGGGGATTCTGCCGCGGCCCGTAGACGTTCCCCAGGGCCAGGGCGCAGAACTCCAGGGAGTGCAGCTCCCGATAGGCCACCAGGTAATCAATGACGGCCTTCTTGGACACGCCATAGGGCGACAAGGGCTGTTGGGGGTGCGATTCGCGCACCGGGAGGTCCTCGGCGGCCGGCTCACCGTAGAGCGTGCCACCGCTGGCGGCGAAGACAACCCGCTCGGACTCGGCCTGGCGCGCCCCTTCCAAGACGTTGAGCGAGCCCACGATGTTGACCGTGGCGTCGAAGGCGGGTCGGGCCACCGAGACGCGCACGTCGGCTTGGGCGGCCAGATGGAAGACCAGCTCTGGACGACGACGCGCCATCAACTCGATGACGGCCGGCGCGCTGATGTCCAGAGAATGGATGGTGAGCGCCCGGCCCGCGCTGGCACGGGCCTCGGCCAGGTTCAGCAGCGACCCCGTCGAAAAGTCGTCGACGACATCGACCTCGTGCCCTTCGACGAGCAGCCGGTCGACCAGATTGGATCCGATGAACCCGGCTCCTCCTGTGACCAGCGTGCGCATGCCCGGGCCTTTCTAGCCTGACACCCGCTCGCCGTCGACCAGCGTCCCAGACGAGACCACTGCGTCGGCGCCGAGAACGGAAACCGCCCGGACATCGCCCCGCTGCCCCACGATCGATCGCGGGCCCATCACGGACCCGAAGACCTTGGCGTCAGCCGCGACATGGCAACCGCCCATGAGAACCGAATCCACGACTCGCGCGCCGGACGAGACGACCGCCCCGGGCCCAAGGATGCTCCGCTCGATCCGGGCTCCCGACTCGATCACGCAATCGGCGAAGAGAACGGAGGGACCCGACACCTGACCGGCCACGTCACTCTCGCCCTCCAGCAGGACCCCGTCGCCCCGGTCGGCCAGGACCGGGCTCACGATCGGTCCGCGCTTGTGGTTCAGGTAGTCGAAATTTGCTTCGAGGTACGCGGCGGGGGTCCCCGTGTCGAGCCAGTATCGGTCGTCGGAGCGTGCGAAGAGCCCGCGGTCGCGCACCATGGCCGGAAACGTCTCGCGCTCTATCGATACCCGGCCCCCCTCGGGTATGCGACCGAGGACGGACGGCTCGAGCACGTAGGTGCCGGCGTTGATTTCGTTGGTCGGCGCCTCGTCTCGTGGAGGCTTCTCGACAAAGGCCCTCACGCGACCGTCGTCATCGGTGGGAACCACGCCGAAGGCGGAGGGGTCGGCGACCGGGTGGAGGGCGATAGTGCCCTCGGCACCACGCTCGCGGTGAAAGGCCACCAGTGCCGTCAGATCGAGATCCGTGAGCACATCCCCGTTGACGACGACGAACGTCTCGTCGACACCGGCGAATGTGGCAGCGAAGCGGACGGCGCCCGCCGTGTCGAGCGGTTCGGACTCGACGGCGTAGGTCACGCCCATGCCGGCGATCCGGCCATCCGGGTAGGCCTCCATGAATGCATCGGGCAAGTAGCCGAGCGAGAGGACGGCGCCATCGATGCCGTGCGAGGCGAGATGGCTGAGCACCCGCTCAATCATGGGCACGCCGACGATGGGAAGCATCTGCTTGGGGGCCGAGAGGGTCAGAGGGCGAAGCCTCGTCCCCTCGCCCCCAACGAGGACAACTGCCTTCATTACTTGGTCGTGCGTCGTGGTCGTGCCCGAAGGCTTGGTCGTGGTCGTGACCGCAGGTGCCGTCGTGGTCGTGACCGCCGGTGCCGTCGTGGTCGTGACCGCCGGCGCCGTCGTGGTGGTCGTTGCGACCGGCGCCGCGCCGCCGGCCAGCACCTGCTGCAGGGCGAGAATGGTCGAAGCGGGCGGCTTGGGCATCGCCGTCCCTTCAGGCACGAAGCCGGTCGTGATCAGTTGGCGATTGGCGAATTTGAGATCCGCGGGTTTGGTCGTCGTGGCACCCCCGGTTTCCTCTTCCTCATGGTTCTTGGAGGTCGTGGTCGAGATCACCCAGGAACGCGCCTGCACAATGGCGACCTTGCCGGCATCCGGCGTGCCGGCCGCGCACTTCTCTCCGTTGGAGTATTCAGGCACCTTGGTCGACGGGTACTTCAGCTTGGTGTTGGTCAACGTCAGACCGGAATACCCGTCGGCGAACTTTCCCAGGGTCGCATTGTTGCCTGCCTCGCTCGAACTCTTGGGCTCGACGAGAAGGACGCCACTGCCGCTGGTCGTGAGCCCCGAGGCGCTCGAGGGCGAGGCCGGGATGGCCGCCTCCATGGTCCCGCAGATGTCGAAGGCCAGGCCGGCGTGCCACGTCGTCCCCACGGTGGGCTCGACGACGGCCGGCACCTTGTTGTAGTTGTACTTGGCGAGGGCGATGGAGGCCACCCCGACGATGACGATGATGACGAGCGCGGCGTACCAGTTCACCGGCATCTGCCCGCGGTAGGTGGTGCCGCCGCCCGTTGCGGCGGCGCGTGCGACTGATTTCCCAGAAGAGCTTCTCGCCATGGCGGGTGGCAACCCTACAGCCTGGCGGGGTGCCCTCCCACGACAGGCGACCCGAGGAGCAGGTCACGGTAGAGCTCTGTCGTCGCAGGGTGAAGACAGTCTTCCCGGGGGGCTGCCACCGTTCGGGCTGGTGGATGGGCCGCCTCTCCGGCCAGCGTCTGCAGCTCGGCCATGGCGGCATGCAGCCGGACCCGATTGTCCTGGGCGGCCGTGGCCACGAGCAACGCACGGTACAGGCGCTCGTCATAAGGACTCACCCGCAGTGCCTGCCGAACGGTCCATTCGGCCTCGTCGGCACGCCCGAGCCGCACGAGCACGTCGGCACCTCGGAGAGCGGTGCGGACAACCAGGGCTTCGATCTCCGACTGGGTGCCGTCGAAGATGGCCCAGTCGGTACGCCGCAATCCGGCGAAGAGCGGGCCCCGGATCAGACCCATGGCCCGCTGGAGCTGGCGCGGATCGTCGCGGCCGGCGAGCGCCACGAAGCGCGCCACGTCGGTCACGACCGAAGCGCCCAATCGGAGGTCCACACCACGGGGCAGATGGGACCGACCTTCGGCATCCCGACCTAGAGCTCTCCGAGCGTCCGACGCGGTGGAGTGCGCGGTTGCGCTCGACACCGGCCGCTCGGGCCAGATGGCCAGCGCCCACTCGGCGTGACGGACTCCCCGCCCGTGGAACGCCAGATAGACCACGAGCTCAAGGGCCGCCGATCGACGAAAAGGCCGCGCTGCGCCGCTGATGGCCACGGGGCCCAGGACCGCTATTTCGACTTCGCCGTCGGCCACGAAATGGAACGGTCTCTCACCCAGTGAAGCTCTGCGTCCGATCTTCCGACACACACCGTCGAGGGCATACCGGTCTGACGCTGCAGCGGACTCCCCGCTCGCCAGGACCCCGGACCCATTGGTTCAGGTCAGGGCGGCTACGCGATCTGAGACCTGCGACCTCTCTTCGGGCTCGCTAGCGGGATCGTCCTCGACGCTGACAGACGTCCTCGTGGCGACGTAGGCCAGTGCGCCCACCGTCGCGACAAGGCCAAGGACGGCTAGCGCAAGCATTTGAGTGTCGAGGTGATCCGGAACACCGGATTCGGGACCGTTCAGTCCGTACACGATCACGGTGAGTGCTGCCTGAAACAGAACCAACGTCGTGCACAGTGGGCGCGAGAGTTCCCACAGTCCAATGACACAGGCAGTGAAGGCGAGGAGCTCAGTGACATAGGTCCCCTGATGAATGAACGTTGCCGACGGCCCAAAAAGAATTAGCGCCCACGAAACTAGGTTGATCGCGAGATAGACCCAAACCGTGCCCGCGAATTGGAGGACCGGTGTTGGCCGTCTTCGGCTCCACAGGACGGCGGCAATCCATGCGAAGAAGCCAAGCGCCAAGAAACCAATGCTCGGCACCATGTAGAAGAAGTTCACCGTGATGAGTTGATGTTGAGCAGCCTTTCGTTGGGCCGTTGCTCCACTTCCACTGTGAAAGTAGCTGTCGAGTAGCCGCACGCTGGTCGCGACATAGGACGGGACGTCCGTGAATGGCGTTTCCAAATTCGAGACCTTGTCGTGGACAATCGTTCCAAAGGAAGCTTTCTGGTACTGCGAAACGATCACGTCGAGCAGCGGCCGCGTATCACCGGGGAGGACCACCTGATTCGCGATCTGGAGACGAGCCAACTGATCACCGGGTGGGTCGATGAACTTCTGGTACGCCATCCACGAGCCTTGGGTCGCCACGAGGACCGCCAATGCGCCCAATACGAATCGCCTCGAGGGGATCGAGCGTTGCAGCAGCATGACAACAATGAACGCACCTAGCGCAAGTCCGCTGCCTTCATGCCCGAGGAGCGCGGCGCCGGCCAGCGCTCCGGCTGTTGCGCCCGCGACCGCTGAGCCTCGGAACCCCCTGAATTTAGGCGTAAGGAGCATTCCGGCAAGCAGTGCGAGGTACGCCGCCGCGAAGAGCTTCGGCCAAGTAAAGAAGGTGTTCACGACCGCGAATCCCGAAAACAAGATGGCCGTCAGCAACAAGGCGGTCAGGCGCGATCGTGCCCGCAACGCGGCCAGGAGTCCCCAGATGCCGAATATCCAGAGCCCCTCGAGCAAGATCCCGACTACCTCATAGTGCTGTGCCTGCACATCAGACCCTGGTATCAGGGCTTCTTGCGACAGGTAGACGCCGGCCTGCAACGGCGGCCTGTCGCTCGAGTCCCATATTCCGTAGAGGGGATGGGCGATCGGTCGATGTGCACTCTCAAGTGCGTTGGCGACGATCAAGGGGATCTCGTTGTCGATTGGCAGCCCAGAAACGAATCGCGACTCAGCCGTCGTCGTCGCGACGTGGCTCGACGGGTACATCGAGCCGACGGAGAAGATCAGGACAGAGCTCGCGACCCACAGCAAAAGAGGGGGCAAGAACTCCAGGCCGATCGACTTGAGCTGCGCGCTCATGCGAAGGCCGAGCCAGACGACCATGACGACCAACGCCGTCGTCAAGAGGATCGCGAAGATCCGGCCGGCGCTCGGATTCGCCCAGTACACCCAGAAGGTCAGATAGCCGGTCACCATCAGGCCGCACAATCCAATACTCAAGACGAGGAGACGATCGCGGACGCCGAGCGCGGTTGCCGCGAGCAGCCCCGCAACTATTGGGAGGATCGTCAGAACGATGTGAACGAAAAGGATGGCGATTGCGGACGACAGAGATATCAACGCGCCCGCACCCCACTCGGCGCCTTCCCCTCTGCCGCCATCACGTCGCCCATCGACCTCCAGTTCCGGCGCACCTGGCGGCAAGGTTAGCGAGCACCTCCTCGCCACTTCGGCGATAGGCCTCTCCCGCGCCGTTGATCCTGCCAACGCGCCGCACCGGAAATCGAAGGCAACAACCGCCCCGAAAGGAGGCGGCGCGCGCGGGACGCAGGGAGCTTCCGGGGAAGCAGCTTCAGGGATCTGAGAAGGCCGTCGACCTGGGAGTTCATTTTCCCAGCGGGGATGCGCTTTCCGGTTGGCCGCGGCCTCGCCCCGGCAGACGAAGTCATCTGGACCGACCGGCGGAGCGCAGCCAGATCCCCCCAAGAGAGGGAGCGCGCAAGGTTGGGACGCCCCCGACGATGGCCGGTCACCCAAAGGCCCCCTGCACGAAGCGGATTGGGATTGCGCCCTCCCCGCTCGGCCATCGAGTGTCCGCGCCCACGCCGACGCCGTGGCGACTGAGGGAATGAGCCGGTGGATTCATGGGGACTCGACGGTCGTGGGCGGACTCGGTCTATCGGCCTTCCCGTCGACATCGTCTTGCGGACCGTGGATTGACGGCGCCGCCCTCGGCGTTCCTGGTGACGAGCACTGGGTGCTTCCGTAGCTCACAGAGGCGGATAGGAAACGGAACCATCTCGAATGGCTCTTGGGCCGAGCGGTAGTCTCCCAGAGTGACGTACTCGACACGCGACGAGGCGCCCCCGTTCGCTGATCTGACCAAACCTGCGGTAGTCGACGGCAAAACACGGCGCAGCGTTCGAGAGACGATCGAGGCCGAAATGGCACGACTCGGTTCGGGCGGGCGACACGCCACAGACGACAGTCGCGCTCTACGGATCGTCGTCATCGTTGCAACGATCGCCTTCGGCCTCGGGGTGTGGTTCCTACGCCGCCCCGACCAACTTCTCCATCCCTACGTCTGGGTGGAGGAATACCAAATGTTGAATCGATATCAGACGCAAGGCCTTCTCCATACCCTCTTCGCGCCGGTTCAGGGCTACTTCGTCCTGCCAACGTCCTTCAGCGTCGGGTTCGCCGCGGCCATCAGCTTCCTCCACATCCCTCTGATCGACTATTGGCTCAGCACTGCGTGGTTCGTCGCGACTCTCTGCCTGATTCTGATCCCTTCCTCCACCATCCGGTTGCGCTGGCGCGTGGGTCTCGTCGTCCTTTTGGTGCTGGCTCCTACAAATCCTGAGGTCTTTGGCATCGCGGAGTATGCCTTCTGGTGGACGACCTTGTGGCCCCTGATTTCCATCATGTGGTCAAAGGACTATTGGTGGCTCCGGATCCCCGCTCTTGTCATCGGCGGCATGAGCAGCCTCGCTGGTGCCGCCCTCGTGGTGCCGTACGCGTTTCTCTACCTCGTAACCCGCCAACGTCGATACCTGGCCGGCTCAGCCGTCCTCGCCGTGACACTGGTGATTCAGGTCATCGCCTACTTCACGTCATCCCGATCATCGAGAACGCCCGTCCATCCGATCCACGTTGCGCTGCAGGAGCTTCGCAATTTCTCCGACTACGCCTTCGCGTGGTTGAAGCCCACCGACTCGAACTTCCTCGCATTTACGGGGGCCTGCCTGCTGCTCGGGATCATCGGGGTCGTTGTCTACGCCGCCGTGCAAGAGCGGTCTCCCTACTCGAACACCTTGATCGCTCTCCTGATCGGCCTGATTGTGGTCGGCGTGTTGTCATCCATCCCGGCGCCGTTGCTGGCGGACCCGATCGCGGCCGGACCTCGCTACTACTTCCTACCGTATGTGGTCCTGGGCTGGCTCTTGTTGATGATCGCCGTCACATCAAAGATTCCCTGGGCCCGGATCTCCGCGACGGTACTCATCGTGATGTCCTTGTTGGTCTTGTCCCAGAACTTCTCCCGTCATGACGATCTCGTCAGCTGGTCGCATCAGCTGCAGCGGTGCGAGACCACCACCCGACCCTTCACCGTTCCGGTGCAGTTCGACGGAACGAGTGCGGATCTGTGGCAGGGCCTCCTCGTGATCACGCCGCAGACCTGCCGCAGTCTCGGATACCACTGACCTTGCTCTCCCGCTTCCCTTCCGCCTGAGCCTCACGCTCCCGCCCCGGCAGCACCATCGCAAAGATCGATCGCCGCGTACAATCACGAGATGGAGCCGATGACGCACCAAGACACTGAACCGGTCTCGAGTCCAGTGGACGCCCTGTTCGTCCGTCGCCGTTTCGGATCGAATCTCTCTGGTGAAGGGATTGAGATCGGTCCGGGCCACGTTCCGTTCCCGGTGCCTGAGGGCGTGGTGGTCCGTTATGTCGACAGATGGGAACCGAACGAGAACAGTTCGCTGTTTCCCGAGTTGGGCGAGGCCCCAGGCTTCCCGAAGCCCGATGTGATCTCAAATCTCGACGTGGATCGACTCAGCGGCCTTGCCGACTCAAGCGTGGACTTCGTCATAGCGAGCCACGTGCTCGAGCACCTCGCCAACCCCCTCGCGATGCTCGTCGATATACACCGGGTGTTGCGCCCCAGCGGTCTGTTGATCGTGCTGGTCCCGGACCGACATACGACCTTTGATCGCAATCGGCTCCCCACAGCCCTGCCGCATTTGATCGATGAGTACCGACGCGACGTTCGTGAGGTTGACGATGACCACATCCTGGACTTTCTGATCGGCACGCGCGGGCCTCAGGACGATCGTCCCGAGGAGGCGTTCACCAGCGAGGCCATGGCACAGGAGATCGCACTGCACCGCAGTCGCTCGGTGCACGCGCACGTGTGGAACATCGAAGAATTCGGTGAAGTCCTCGACTACGCGGCCAACGCGTTAGGAGTCCGGTGGAATGTTGTCGACACGATGGCTCCGGGCAGCGAGGGCACCTACGGCGATGAATTCGGTTGGCTGCTCTCGAAAGTGGGCCCCTGATCTTCGCTCATCGCGAACTACACCATGTGAAGCCCGAGCCGCGCCGACGTGAGATCAAGCCCATCGGGAGAGAGGCCACGGCGACGGGAAACCGCCACGCAGTCCCCGACCGACCGGCGCCGACGGTTCCGACCGGTTCCGACCGGTTCCGACCGGCCAGGCGGACCGCCGGCGGAGGCGCAACACAAGCCAGGCCGCACGCCGCCCGAGAAGCGGCGCAGAGGGCAGCGCGGAAGCGAGGGGCGTGCCTCGGGTGGTGTGGGTGAAATGTGCCGGAGCGTGGGCTACCTCTTGGGGCTTGGCGGCGTGTTTCCCCAGCCGATTCGTCTCTTCTCGGGGTGCGCTCCTGTCGAGCTCGTCGCTCCCTGACCGATGAACGCAGCCTGAGGGACTCGTCCGCCCGATACGATGCGTCCTCGCGAGGACAGGCCATGTCCGGGACCGTGACAAAGGAACGCCGACTTGATCTCCTATGCGCAGAATTACGAAGACGTCGTGCTCGAACGCTGCTTCAAGGACGTCCCTGCAGGGTTTTATATCGATGTAGGTGCCTGGGACCCGTTGGAGCACTCGGTCACGCACCACTTCTACGAGCGGGGGTGGCGGGGCATCAATATCGAGCCGAATCCCGAGTACTTTCAGCGCCTTCAGCGAGATCGGAGCCGTGACATAAACCTCCAGTTGGCTCTGGGGAGGGCCGACCAAGATAACCAGACGTTCACCATCTTGAAGGGCAGTGGCATCTCGACCCTACGGAGCCTTTCGGTCGACTACCTCGAGAACCTCGATACGCGTGGCTACCCGCAGGAGCCAGTAGAGGTCTCCACCGTCACCCTGGCGAGCGTTTGCCGGGACCATGTGCCCGAAGGGACCGATATCGACTTCTTGAAGGTCGATGTGGAGGGGTGGGAAACCGAGGTCCTCCGTGGCCACGATTGGGACCGTTGGCGGCCGAAGGTGCTCGTGATCGAAGCGGTTACACCCGAGGGCTTCGATGAGAAGTCAGGGCGTGACGTCTACATTGACACCTCGTCCGAATGGGAGCCCATCGTAGTCAAGCAGGGCTACATCTTCGGGTTGAACGACGGGCTCAACCGCTTCTATGTCCGCCAGGAGGACTCCGACCTCCTCGAACACCTCAGGGTGCCCGCCAATTGTGTTGACGATGCCGAGAAGTACCCCGCCTGGGCGTCGAGGACCCAGCTGATCGCCGCTCAGCAGGAGATCGAGACGCTCGCTGGCGCACTTGAGGAAAAGCGCTCGGAGATGGAGTCCCGCGCCCAGGAAGTGGAGCATCTGCGCGTCGCACTCGCCGCCTTGCAGGAACGCGTCGACGACCTACTCGGATCGACGAGTTGGCAAGTGACCAAACCCCTTCGACGACTTGGCCAAATCCATCGTCACTAGCTGAGTGACCCGCGTTCCAAGAGGGGGCTTCTCGGCGGCCCTTGACCGTCACGAGCTCCAAGCGGTAAGCCCAGCATTTGCCAGACCTTCATGTCTTTGGTGTGGAGCTGTCGGGTGATCGGTCAGGTTCGCTGGAACACTACGGATGCCGGAAGAGTGACGGTCGAGGCTCCGGGTGTCCGGATCATGTAAGAACCCACGCCGAACTCTTCGACAGCGCGCGCCGCCGCGTCAGCAAACGAATCGAAGATTTGCACTTCGTCAGAATCGTGAATGAGTGTCCACTTTCCCGCCGCAGATACCTCAAGGACGGCCCGAGCACCGTCGCGAGATGTGCGAATTCTTGAGTCGATTCCCATGACTTCGGTATCGGCCAGGACGGTCTGGTCCTTGAATTCAGTGAGCCAAGCGCCTGGGTTGGCGGCGCAACGTCCTGGGGTTCAAGCGGAGGGCACGTCAGAGAAGCGAAGCGGCGGGGCTCGACGCCCGGTAGCGCCATTGTCCCGGCTCGACAGTGAATGCCCAGGACCTCCCGCTGTCCTCCGAAGAATGAGGCACTTCGAGGGCAGGATCGGTCATCAGATAACCCGTAATTATTGTTTTGCCTAGTCGAGCTCATAAGATCCGACGGTGCTTACGCCTGCCTATCTCGGGTCATTGCTGCTCGAGGACCTTGTTGTCGTCGACGTTGGTGCACGGTGGGGTGCAAGCGATCGGTGGCGACAATTCGGCCCACGGGTAAAGGTGGTTGGGTTCGATCCCGACGAGCAGGAGTGCGCCCGCCTGGCGGCCATCGAGCCTGACGTGACATACGTGCCATTGGCTCTCGGTGCGAAGGTCGGCCACGCCACGCTTTACCGCACGGTAGAGCCGGCCTGCTCGTCGTTATACCCGCCAGTCGAAGGGCTCGCCGCCAAACGACCCGCGTTGCAGGTCATCCTGCCGGATGGCGAAGAGACAGTGAGCATCACGACACTTGACGATTGGCTGTCTGGCTCGCCGCTGGACGAGGTTCATGTGATGAAGCTCGACACGCAAGGTTCGGAGTTGGGTGTTCTCGAAGGTGCCCAGCAAGCACTTACCCACGTAAGGGCGCTCCAGATCGAAGTCGAGCTGAACCCAATCTACGCGGGACAACCACTATTCGGTGATGTCGATCGGTTCCTTCGAGATCGAGGATTCGTCCTGTGGAGGCTGAGCAATCTGACGCACTACGGGCTTTCGGACGTTCCTGCTGACGCAGTGGCCGTTGAGGATCGGCACTTCTTTGATTCTCAGATAGTCGAGATCACCGGCGGAGGTGGCCAGTTGTTTTGGGGAGAGGCCCACTATGTCGCCGCAGAATTGCTAGAGAACGGTCCCGTGTCGGAAGAAGTAGCTATTCGCGATGCCTGCTCCGTAGCAGCATTTGGTTTCCTCGACCTCGCTGCGAGCCGACTTGGAGCGGCAGGCTTGCCAATGGATATCCAGTGAATTGCGCCGGCATCACATACATCGGGTTGAACGGCCCGACGTACAACGGCGGCAGCGCTCGGACGGACCCCACGTCTGGACAGTCACCGGAACTCTGAATACAGCCGGCCTCGCAGCCACAGCTGCGGGGACAGCACGGCCACGGTTCCTGGCTCGTCACCTCGGAGGGTTGAATCTTCATCCACGGCGACGCGGAGTGTTGTGGGTTCATGGGCCGCACTCCTCCGAACCAACAGCTTGGGCCCGGCCGTAACCGAAGAAGTGGTGGCGACTTGAAGGTCGCATCAGACGGGAGGATCTTCGCCTTCTGAGTGCATGCCCTCCGCTGAGTCTGCACCCCACCGCCCCACCGCGCCCGCGGCATTTCGCCCACGCTCTGCGAGCACCGGCGCCTCGCGTCCGGGTGGTCCCTCCACCCCGTTCTCGGGTTGGGTGTGGCCCGGAGGCCTCGCTCGTCCAGCCTCGGCGGCACCTCGGCCCGTTCCACTCCGGCCCGGTCGGTCGCCTCCGGTCGGTCGGGGGCTACGCGGGGGCTTCCTCCGCCGTGCTGCGCGTCCCCCTCTCCCGGGGTCAATCACGCGGTGGGGGCGGAGGGATTCGAACCCTCACTGGGGACGGTTTAAGCGCCCTGCCTCTGCCAGTTGGGCTACGCCCCCTGGCCACCATTCTTGACCGAAAAGGGCTGCCTCACGAGGATGGCCAAGCGAGACCAGGAGCGCCAACAGCGTAGTGCTCCATTTCAGGGCTTCTCGCACCCTCGTTCTGACGCACTGACAAAGGGAGCCGTCAGCCCTATCCGCTTCCTGGAAAGGAATTGAGCTTCAGCCGACGGTGCAAACCTCTTGCACCTGCGATCGCCATGATCGACGGCTGCGAGCTCACCACGAGCGGAGGTGCATGACAACGATGCAGCTGCGCAAGACAATGCGTATAGCGGGAGTCTCGCTCTCGGCCGCAGCGCTTGCCCTACTCACCGCAGAGGGACCAGCGGCAGCACACGAGTGGACGGGCTCGCCGGACCGGAGTGGCCGGGTGACGTCGGTTGCTTCAGGAGACTTCGTACTCCAGAAGTACGACAGCACCACCGAGACGGTGGACACCACGGACGCGACGACCTACTCGGAGCCTGGGGGCTCCATCGCTCCGCCGGGGGTCTACAACGGCGAGAACGTCGCGGTCACGCTCGAACCGACGGCATCGAGCCCGACGGCGGCGAACGTCGTCGTGTTCCCCGAAAGGGTCGGCGGCCGCGTCAGCAATGTCGCGGGGTCGACGGTCACGCTGACCAACAAGCGCGGCACCGACACGGCCGTCGTCGTCTCCGCCAGCACGAAGTACTACGAGAAGGGCGCGAGCCCGACCGCTGTCAGCAGCGGCGAGGTGGTGACCGTCTGGGGGCTACCGGACGCCGGCGCACCCGGTGAGCTGGACGCGCAGCTCGTCGCCATCTTCAGCCCGGCGACGCCGCCCCAGCAGCCCCAGCCTCAGCCCCGGCCCCAGCCGGCGGCCACGCAGGACGCACACGCCGGCACTCCCGAGGTCCAGCCCGCCGTCCCGCAAACGCCGACACGCAGTGCCCCCAGCGGGGAGTGGTCGGCCCCGGACGGGCCGGCGGTCCCACACGCTCCGACGGGCAACCCCGGCCCCGCGCGGACGCCGGGACCCCTGGGCGGGCACGGCCCCGGCGGCTTCGGCGGTCAAGGCTTCAGCCAGCGGTAACACCGCCTCGTTGACGAGGACCCCCGGGCCTGTCCCTCGTCGGGCGGGCCCGGGGCCTCGTCTCGCCTGTTGGCCCTCTCAGCCGGGCACACCCGAGACGAGCGGGCGATAACGCTCCAGGACGGCCAGCTCTTCGTCTTGTGGCGCGGTCTCCAGCCGGGTGTCGGCCCCGAAGATCATCGTGGCGCGGTCGGCCGGCGTCCAACGGCGCCAGGAGCCGATCCCGTCGTGGCCGGGATCACCCGTGGCGGCGAAGGCGAGCCATGCCCGCTGCATCTGGCTGGACAGCTTCTCGACGGCCGGGCCACCCCCGGAGAAGACCTGTACGGTCGGTTCGTTGACCGTACCGAACACGAACGGCAGCTCCAGCGCATGACACGAGCCCAGGATCCCGCCAAACGCTGGCGATTCCCAGTCGAACAGGTACACGAACGCGCTCGAGCCCCCGGCGACGTGGGCAGCCGCCAGCTGGAGGCTCGGCCAGCGGAAGACGATGTCGGTGCCCACGGCGACCCAGATGGCATTGGCCTCGACGGAGTCAGCGCGCGATTCACGGGCCGACCTGTAGGCGTCGATCACCTCGGATCCGGGCATTTCGGGAGCAGCGTTGCCGACCCAGCGCGTGACCCCGTCCTCGTCGAGCGCCATCAGTGCAGGGTTCCCGAGGCCGAACAGGGTCAGCTCGTCGCGGTTCGTCCCGATCAACAGGTCGATACCGGCTGCGGCGCCATTGGCCACCGCGGCCAGCGGATGCTGCGGCAACAGCACGCCGTCGACGACCGGAAGGAAAGGGAGCGGCAACATACCCGGATCCGGATGTCGCTTGCCGAGCTCTTCGGTGGCGGCCACCAGCTCGGTCGCCGGGACGTGCTCGAGTGATGCACGGGTACAGGACGCGAGGCCGAGGACGGAGGCCAAACGCTGTCCCGATCGCTCCGCCTCGTCGAGGTCGTGGACGTGTGCGCCCCCACTCTGCACGATGGCGCGCCGGAACAGCCCATGGGCGGCAGGCGTGCCCAGGAGCATGGACACGCTGAACCCTCCGGCGGACTCCCCGAAGATGGTGACGGCGCCCGGATCGCCACCAAAGGTTGCGATGTTCTCGCGCACCCATCGCAAGGCAGCCAGCTGATCCTGTATGCCCCAGTTTCCGACCAGCCCGTCGGGGTCACTCAGGTCCCGATGGCCCAGGAAACCCAGGGCGCCGAGCCGGTAGTTGATCGTCACGACCACGGCGTCGCCGTTGCGCACCAACTCCCCTCCCCGGTAGAGGAACACCGACCCGCTGCCAGAAGTGAAACCACCCCCATGGAGGAAGACCATCACCGGACGGCCTCGTCCCGGCGCCACTGTGGGTGACTCCGGCAACTCCGGCGTCCAGACGTTGAGCGAAAGACAGTCCTCGCTGTGCGGTTCGGAGGCGGCCGGATCCGCCGGGCTCGTGATGCCAGGCACGGCAGCGGACTGCGGGGCGATCGGCCCGAAGGTCGATGCGTCGCGGATCTCGCTCCAACTCTCGGCCTCAAGAGGGGGGCGCCACCGCAGCGGGCCGACCGGCGCTCGGCCGTACGGAATCCCTGAAAAAGACCACAGGTCTCCGCGCCAGACGCCCCTGAGTCTCCCCTGAGCGACCGAGACGACTCCGTTGTTCACGTACGTGGACCCTATGGAGACAAAGGTCGGCGGTCAATCGAACGGCCGATCGAACCGATACCGGAAGACGAACGGAAGGTGAACAGCGCGCAAACTCGGGATGCAGCGGGAAAGGCACAGAAAGGGATGACGAAATTGCCATCATGCAGCCATTACGCTGAAGCGCCGTGGATACAGTGAACTGTCGGAACACTGTCCGCAGGCGGACTCCTGTTGCCAGGGCGACCATGGTCGCCGGCTTGCTCGCCGCTGTGCTGTCGACGGCGGCGGGCGCGGGCGCGGGCGCGACGACGTTCACCACGTTGCCCGGACCCGCGCCGAATCAGTCGCAGATCAACGCCACCAAGTCGCAAGTCAGCCAGGTGGAGTCGACGCTGGCCCAGGAGGAGCAGCAAACCTCCGTCCTCGACGGGCAGTACGACACGGCAGAGCAGAATCTCCAGAATGCGCAGACGGCGTTGCAGACCATCGCCACGAACCTCGTCCAGGAGCGTTCCTCCGTGAACGCCGACAAGCGGCTCGTCGCCACTGACGCGGTCGCGGCCTACGTGTACGGCACGCCGGAGACCGGGTTCGCCTCGTACTTCTCGCAATCGGCTACCCAGAATCAGGAGCGCAACCAGTACACGGACCAGATCGTCGGCAATCTCTCCAAGGACGAGACTGCACTACTGAAGTCGGAGACCCTCTTGCAGTCCCAAGAGGCAGCGCAGCAGTCCGAGGCGGCACAGGCCCAGTCCGAGGCGGCACAGGCCAAGACCCTCGCGCAGTCCAACGAGCAAGAGGCCGCGGCGACGAAGGCGACCCTGAACCAGGTGCAGGGTCAACTGGCCCAGGAAGTCGCGGCGGCTGCCATCCAAGAGGCCCAGCAAGAAGCGGCGGCGGCGGCGGCGGCGAGGAGCGCGGCGGCGCAACAACAGGCAGCGGCCGCCGCCGCGACTGCGGCAACCGTGGCAGGGGCGGTCGGCGGTTCGTCCAGTGCCGCTGCGGCAACGACAGCGGCCAACCAGGCCGCGGGCACGACCGGGCCGGTGGGCGGATCCTCATCGGGTGGCAGTGCCGGGATGGCCGCGGTGCAGGCGGCCGTGTCCCAGCTGGGCGTGCCCTACGTCTTCGGTGGCGAGCAAGCGGGCGTGGGATTCGACTGCTCGGGACTCGTGCAGTGGGCCTGGGCCCAGGCGGGCGTCACCATCCAGAGGACGACCGAGACGCAGTGGCCCTCGCTCACCCATGTCTCGCTCGACGCACTCGAGCCCGGTGACCTGCTCTTCTATTACAACCTGGACGGTGACGACCTGGTCGACCACGTCGTCATGTACGCCGGCTCGGGACCCTACGGGACTGACACCGTGATTCAGGCCCCCTTCACCGGTGCGACCGTGTCCTACTCCCCCATCTTCACCGAGGGCCTTGTCGGGGCTGCCCGCCCATAGCTCCCTCGGCGGGACGTGGTCGGCCAGGCGATCGGTACGATGGCCCGGTGGTCACCGGGCGCCAGGTAGCGGGCGAGAAGAACCGATCGACCGCCATCGTCCCCATCCGCATTGCCGCCGATCAGACCGGTGAACCCGAAGATCCCCGGCTCTCCGACGTCGACGAATGGGGTCGATCCGAACGGACGCGGGCGTTCGCGCCGCGATCTACGAGCCGATCTACTCGAAGTGGTTCCGCACGGAGTGGGAGGGTCTCGAACGGATCCCGGCGGAGGGGGGTGCACTCCTCGTCGCCAACCATGCCGGCGCCATTCCTTCTGACGCGCCGGTCATCATGCATGGGATTGAGAAGGAGCTCGGGCGGCCTGTCTATGGCTTGGCCGACTACTTCTTCCGGACCGTCCCTGTCGTCGGGACCTTGTGGGCGCGCGCCGGCGGCGTCTCCGCCCGCCCTGCCAACGCCTACCGGCTCCTGAAGGAGCAGCGGCAGCTCGCCCTGGTGTTTCCCGAGGGCACCAAGGGAACGTCGAAGTCGTTCACCGACCGCTACCAGCTCCGGCGCTTCGGGCGTGGCGGCTTCGTCGAGATCGCCATGCGGGCCGGTGTCCCCGTGATACCCATCGCCGTCGTCGGTGCCGAGGAGGCGATGCCGGTCGTGCTGCGGCTGCCGACCGTCGCCCGCGCGCTGGGTCTTCCTTACTTCCCCATCACGGCCAACGTGCTCGCCCTCGGACCCCTCGGGGTGGTCACGCCGTTCCCCGCCAAGTTCAAGCTGCGCGTGCTCGCTCCGGTCCACTTCGACATTCCGGCTGACCAGGACCGGTACTCGAAGAGTCGGATCATGGAGGAGTCCGAGCGCATCCGCACGCTCCTCCAAGAGTCCATCTACGACATGCTGCGCGACCGGCGCAGCGTCTGGTTCGGCTGAGGCAGCCATGAGCCGCCGCGTCCTGGTCACCGGAGCCGACACGTTCTGGGGTGGCCGCATGATCCAAGCCCTCGAGACCGATCCCACCATGAGCGTGATCCTCGGCATGGGGACAGGCACGCCGTCAGTTCCATTCGAGCGAGCCGAGTTCGTCCGAGCCGATCAGACCTACTCCATCATGAAACGAATCGTGAAGGCGACTCAGGTCGACACGATCCTCCACACCTTCATGATCACGAATTCATCTTCGGTGCCGAAGCGGGCCATGCACGAGATCAACGTCATCGGGACGATGAACCTCTTGGCTGCTGCGGGAGCAGCCGGCTCGTCAGTTCGTCACATCGTGGTCAAGTCCTCCACCCTGGTATACGGTTCCGCCGCCAGCGATCCGAACACCTTCCTGGAGGACACCCCCCGCACGAGCCCGGTGAGAAACAGCGTGGAGCGTGCGCTCGTCGAAGCCGATGGGCTGATGCGTGACTTCGCCGAGGACAATCCCGGCACACGGGTCACCGTGCTCCGCTTCGCCAATGTTCTCGGTGAGGATCTGACCACACCGATCAGCCGGAACCTCGCACGGCCCGTCTGCCCGTCCATCTTCGGCTTCGACCCGCTCTTGCAATTCATTGAGGAGGGCGACGTGGTGCGTGCCCTTCTCCACGTCACCCAAGCCGGCATCCCCGGCCTTTTCAACGTCGCCGCCGAGGGGCGGCTCCCCTGGAGCGAGGTGGCGACGATCTGCGGAACGCGGCTCGTCCCCCTCTCGCCGTTCAGCCCACTGAAGATCCGCCCCCTGGCCCGTCTGTTCGACCTGCCGGCGGAGCTCGAGGATCTGCTGCGCTACGGCCGGGGCGTCGATACCAGGCGTTTTGCCGCCACCGGGTTCAAGTACAACGCCACGAGTGCCGGCGCCGTGCAGTCATTCATCCGGGCCTTGCGCCTGCGCCGTCAGACGGGCAAGCAACCCGCGTCGTACACCTACGAGCACGACGTGGAGCAGTTCTTCCGTCACTCACCCTCCGTGGTGGGTGGCATCGACGCTTGACGATCAGGCCTCCAGCCACTCCCGGACCAACTCGGGTTCGCGCAGGGCCCACTCCTCCGCCGTGATCCCGTAGCGGACGTGGTCCTCCCAGACGCCGTCGATCTCGAGAAAGCGCAGGGCGACCCCCTCCTCACGGATGCCGAGCTTGTCGACGACCCGCCGACTGGCCGTGTTTCTCGGAATGATGGAGATCTCCACCCGGTGCAAGGAGATCGCCTCGAAGGCGAAGCGCAGCGCGACGACCACCGCCTCGGGCGTCAGGCCGCGGCCGGCCAACTCCTCGTCGATCCAGTACCCGATGAACCCGCTCTGAAAAGGTCCCCGCTGAATGGAAGAGAGTGTCACCTCACCGGCGAAACGGTCGCCGACGAAGATGCCGAAGCCGTAGCCGGTACCCAGGTGACGCTCGCGCTCACGGATGCCACAACGCGCCGCGAAGCTGGGACGGTCCTCCGACGGGGCGGGAGCGCCCTTGGGCCTGGGCTCCCAGCGAAGAAGCCAACTCGCGCACCGGGTCCGCACCTCGTGCCATGCGGCAAAGTCGTTCTCCGTCAACGAGCGCAGCAGCACGCGCTTCCCCTGGAGCTCCAGGGGAGCGTGACGCACCGCCCTGGCCGCAGTCATTGTCCGAGTACCTCCTTCAGCGCG
Source organism: uncultured Acidimicrobiaceae bacterium (assembly GCA_963721585.1). Taxonomy (GTDB): domain Bacteria; phylum Actinomycetota; class Acidimicrobiia; order Acidimicrobiales; family RAAP-2; genus Bog-473. Next base: position 695,501 of record CAVRJN010000008.1, read on the forward strand.
CCCAACAGAGCCAGAACGTTGCGCCGGCGGGCGGTGTGCCCCATGCAGCCGATGCGCCAGATCTGCCCGGCCAGGGCGCCGGCGCCGGCGCCGATTTCAATGCCATATGTAGTGAGGAGCTCGCGCCGCACCGCGGCATCGTCGACACCGGCTGGGATCCGCACGGTGGTGAGCTGCGGCAGACGGTGATCGGTGGCCACGAGCAGCTCGAGGCCGAGTTCGACCAATCCGTCCTGCAGCAGCTGACCGCATTCCGCATGCCGCGCCCACGCCACCTTGAGTCCCTCGTCGAGGAGCGCGCCGAGGCCGGCATGCAGTGCCGCCACCATCAGCACCGGCGCCGTGTGGTGATAGACCCGCGCCCCGCCGGAGGTGTCGTTCACGTAACGGGCCAGGAGGTTGAGGTCCAGGTACCAGCTCGATGGCCGCTCGACCATGCGCTCCAAGGCCCGCTCGGAGACGGTGAACGGCGCGAGGCCCGGCGGGACGCCCAGGCACTTCTGGGTGCCGCTGTAGGCGATGTCGACCGACCAGCCGTCGACGGCAACCTCAATGCCGCCGAGCGACGTCACCATGTCCACCAGCAGCAGTGCATCGCCCTTGGCTCGCCCCAACGACTCAATGTCGTTGCGCACGCCTGTCGATGTCTCGGCATGGACGACCGCGATGATCGCCGGAGCCGGATGGGCTGCGAGCAGGCTCTCGGGGTCGACCGGCTCACCCCACTCGGCGTCGACACGGATGACATCGGCACCATGTCGGGCAGCAACCTCGCACATACGCTCGCCGAAGACCCCGTTGACGCCGATTACCACCGGGTCATCAGGCCCCACGAAATTGACGAAAGACGCCTCCATGCCGGCCGATCCCGTTCCACTGAGAGGAAGGGTCAGCGCATTGGAAGTCCCGAAGGTAAGCCGTAGACGCTCATTCGTCTCATCCAAAAGGGCGATGAATTCGGGATCGAGGTGACCAAGAACCGGTCTCGCCAGCGCCATTGCCACTTCTGGATACGGATTGGAGGGCCCGGGTCCCATGAGAAGACGGTCCAAAATCCCCATTGGCGCATGGTGCCAGGTCAGCGCTCTATTGCGCCAACGCGAAGGGATGCGCCGTGTGCGTCGGATAGATTGCCAGCGTGGAAAGGGTGCTCTTTGCCCCCAGAGAGCTCCCGCCGCTGCGTCCAGATGTGGCCCAGGATCCGGGTCGGTATCAGTCGTGGGTACTGGAGAGGGAAGCCAGGCGATGTTCCCTGGCGGGCAATTCGGCGCCCGATTCTTCGCTCCACGTCGTCATGGTCATAGACGGCCGACCCCCTCCCGAGACGCTCGAGTCGTTCTGTTCCCTCTCTGGGCAGATCGGCACCGCGTGGACCCTGTGCATCGCGGTGCGGCAACGATGGCGATCAGACACTGCCACCATGGTTGCGAGCTCGGGCCTCACCGGCCCGTACGACCTCAGGGCGTTGCCCGAGACGACTGGGTTCGCCGAGCTCTTCGGAGCCGGCCTGAGCAGCGCGGCCGGGCGGGACACCGTGCTGATGTACCCGGGCGACATCTGGGCACCCGACACGGTGGCCCAACTCGCCGCCGCCCTGCCCCCAGGCGGCGTGGTGTACGCCGACGAGGACTACGTCAATGCCCAAGGACGCCACATCGATCCCCGCCTGAAACCGGAATTTTCTCCTGAATTCCTTCTCCACGTCGACTATATCGGCCGTCCGTTGGCACTTTCCGGGAGCCTGCTCGCCCAGCTACCGACAGCATCTGCCGAAGTGCCGCAGGCACGAGAGCACGATCTCGCACTGCGCGCCTCCGAGGTTGCAACATCCGTCCGACACATTTCAGAAGTCCTCTGTCACCGTCGCATAGCGCCGATCCCGATGCAGACGGACGCCCCGGGCGCCACCCATCATGTTGCCGCTGCGCTCGGCCGGCGAGGCGATCGTGCCTCCCTTAGTCCCGGAGTCACCAACAACACCGTAGTGGTCTCTCGTTCTTCCGCCGCGACAGCGAGCATCATCATCCCGTTTCGGGATGAACCTCAGTTCCTTCGCACATGCATCGATTCGATCGATCGCACCGTGGGCCGAATCCGGCCCGAATTCCTCCTCGTCGACAACGGGTCAGTACAGGCCGAGACGATGACCTTGCTGGATCGGCTCCAGGATCGCTCCGACGTGCGCCTCCTTCGCGATGGGAGCCCGTTCAACTGGGCGGCCTTGAACAACGGCGCGGCAGCCGCAGCCGACGGTGACGTCCTGGTGTTCTTGAACAACGACATTGAGGCTCGCTCAGAAGGCTGGCTCGATGCACTGTGCGGATTGGTCGAGTGTCCCAGTGTCGGAGCCGCCGGGGTCCGCCTCCTCTATCCCGATCACCGGCTTCAACATTGCGGCGTTGTCCTCGGTCTCGGCGGGGCGGCGGGGCACCTCTTCGTCGGACTCCCCGAGACAGAGCCCGGCTACCTCGACATGGCAGTGACGGCGAGAGAATGCGCCGCCGTCACGGGCGCGTGCCTCGCCACGCGTCGCGCGACGTTCGAAAATCACGGAGGATTCGACGAGTCGCTCGGAGTCGATCTCAACGATGTCGACTATTGCCTTCGGGTGCAGCAGTCCGGGCTTCGCGTGATCTATGAGCCGAGCGCGGAGCTCATCCACTACGAATCACCCAGCCGAGGCACGGCGGGTGCTGTGGGAGACATCGTGCGCTTCATTGAACGCTGGAAAAGTTCCATTGTTGGCGGCGATCGCTTCCTGAATCCGCACCTCACCCGGGTAGACTCCTCTTGCGCGCTGCGTGACGAAGGTGAGGAGGAATGGTGGCATCGTTGGTACGTCAGCCTCTCGAAGGCGTGAGATCTCGAACATGACCGACGTGCCGCCCGCCATGTTTCAGCGTCCGACCGATCCGCCCGGACCTCTTCCGGCGCTCCGGGGCGTTGGAGCAGTGGCCACTATGCACCTCGAGTGGGAACGTCAGTTCGCCCCTCCGGCAGATGCTGCCGCTGTGGGGCCGCGGCTCCGTCGAAGGCTGCGTTCTGCAGCATCGAAGATCATGGGAGGGGCCGACGGCGAGTTTCTCGCCGACCTCGTGCGCGCCGTCGACACCGTCGCAGCCCGTTGTGATGAGATCTCCGAGCGTCTTGTCACGATAGAGATCGTCGTTGACGATTTGGCGCACGTTCTGGGAGAGGAGATCACCCAGTTGCGCGCGGAGGTCCGACGAACGGCGATCCGTGAAAAGGGAACGTCTCCGTCGCCCAACCTGTGAGCGCAGTCCCCGCTCCTCCCAGAGCCGTCCTGCTCAGCGCATCGTGGTGGAGATCGGAAACTGAACTCTCGTTCGTCTCTCGCAGCATGGCAGGCGCTGCTTCACGTTCAGGCGACATCACGGTTGTAGCGCCGATGCCCTCCGGCACGACCAAGGCCGACGGAGCGTTCGATGTGGTCGGGATTGGTCGGGGGCCGGGATCCACCTGGCCTGATGCGGAATCGGCCCTCTGGGCGCATCGTCCCGATCCGACGTCCACCTGGATCCTGGACGAGACCGGCCATGAAGCCCGTACTCTGCTGCATGCATTCGGGGAAGGAACGGCATTCTCGATCGCGCCATTCAATCGGGGGGGCGCCGACCGCATCCTGAATTTGCCTCTCACTCCGGGTCGGTTGCCACAGCAGAGGGACCAGATGCTCGGCATGCACGTACCCGTCAATCCTCTCGCGGTCGGGCAGCGACATATGGGACTGGGTTTCACCGACTACATCCTGGTGCTCACGGATCGCCCACGGAAGCCACCGAACAAGCCTCCGACCGGAGCCGTTGCATGGCTCACATCCCGGTTTCACAAGGACTATGTCGTCGTCATTGAGGGCGGAGCGGCCGCCGCGTGGAGGGGGCGGGCATTGCGGGGCGTCGTCGGAGTCCACACCCGAACGGACCTGTGGCGATTGCTCGCACACGCACGAGTGACCGTCGACCTTTCACCGGGAGACGTCATCGCTCGCGAGTGCATCGAGTCACTGCGCCTCGGCACGCCGATAGTGGTGCCCGAGGACTCGGTGGGTGCGGAACACGCAAAAGTGGCTGGCGGCCTCGCGTACTCTGACGTGCTTGGACTTCTCGATCACGTTGCTTCCATGAGCAATGAGGAGTTTCGCCGCGACCGGGCCGAGGAGGGTCGCGAGTACGCCGACACCTACTACGGCGAGCAGTCCCACTTCATTGAGAACCTGGCTCGTTGTCTCGGCTGGCAATCATGACGTCCTACGTTGTCTGCACAGCCGTCTCCCGACGGGAGCTCCCCTCAGCACGGGTACTCGGGGCTTCGGTCGGGCGGAGTGCAAGTGAGGCGACCTTCGTCGTACTGATTGTCGACGGGGAAGCTGGTGCCGATCGGGAGCGCTTCGAGACCGTATCCTTGGCCGATGTAGGTCTCGGCGGGCCTCTCGGAAGAGAGATGTGCGGGATCTACACCAGGAGCGAACTCGAACAAGCGGTGCGACCCTGGCTGGTCGAGTTCTGTCTCGCTCGGACAGGTCTCCCGGTCGTCTCGCTCGATGCGGCCTGCGAAGTGTTCGGGTCCTTGGAGTCCCTGGCCCGGGCAGCGCCCTCGGACGGAGTGGCGGTCACCCCCCACATCCGGCAGCCGATCCCCGACGATGGCCTGCTGCCGGACGAGGAGACCCTTCTCGGCTGGGGAACGTATGACTCCGGATGCATCGTCCTAGGAGAGGGATCGGCCGGGAGCCCGTTTCTCGAGTTCTGGAAGCAGCACTGTCGGCGGCGCGTGAACCCTCTCGATTATCGGTGGCTCAATCTCGTCCACCTCTTCGCGCACGAGGTGATCGACGATCCTTCGTACGACGTGGCCTACTGGAACGCGTGGGAGAGGGAACTCTCACGCCACAAGGATCAGATCCTGGTCGGGGGGCGACCCCTTCGACTGCTGCAGTTCAGAGGGTTCGACCCGGAGAGGACGGAACTGTTCACGACGGAGCAGCAGGCGGGGGCACGGGTGCTCCTGAGCGAACATCCCCTGCTTGCGGAGCTCAGCTGGGCACGGGCTGCAGCGCTCCTGCGTGCACACCACGAACGGGATGCGGCCAGCCCCTACCGGTGGGCCTCTTCGGCCTGCGGGACAGAGCTCGACCCAGCGACCCGGGCAACGTATCTGGCCGGCCTGAACCGTCTCGATACCAGCGAAGCTCCGCTTCCAGGGCCATTCGACGATGACGGCGGGCTCGGATTTGCTGCATGGCTCTCGTCCCTGTCCGGCCTGACCAACGTGCCGCCGTACCTGTCCCTGCTCTGCGACTCATTCCCGGACCTCACGTCCGCCTTTCCCGATCATCGGAAGGAGCACCGCTCTGCAGCGGGTCTGTGCGAGTGGATCCATAACCGGGATGACATTCGAGCAATTCGGGCACGGGAACTCCTCGGGGAATCACCCGCCTCCTCGCTTCTCGACGTACCGACGCTGATACCCGTGGTGGAACCACCTAGAACCGTAGGCATCAACGTGATCGGCTACCACCACGCCGAGGACGGCATCGGCGAGGCCGGACGGCTGGTTGCTGCCGCCGCCGCGGGTGCCGGGATCCCCTGCAGCGGCTATTCGCTGCGCGCCACTCCCAGCTCACTCGCCCACCACCCTGACTTCCCGATCGGAACACGGTTCGAAGGTGACACAAACGTGTTCTGCGTGGGCATGGACAGCCTCGAATCGACGATGGAATCCATTCCACCGACAGCTGGCCGTGGACGGAAGTCGGTGTCCGTCTGGTTCTGGGAGACCGATACCATCCCTGAGCGGCACCTGGTTGCATTCGATCTCGTCGATGAAGTGTGGGCGGGGAGTTCATTCACGAAACAGGCACTTGATCGCACTGGCCGCGGCCCGGTCAAGGTCATCCCATTGCCGGTCGTGATCCCCCGGACCGGGCCACGCCTGTCTCGCCAAGAACTGGGCCTGCCCGACGGATTCCTTGTGCTCTCCATGTTCTCGTGGCTCAGCGTCCTCGAGCGGAAGAATCCCCAAGGGGTCATCGACGCATTCACCCGGGCTTTCGATCCGGAGGACGGAGCGCATCTGGTGATCAAGTCACACGGCGAGGTGCGCGGTGACGCCCGCTCTGAACGCTTGCGACTCAGGTCGTCCCGCCCGGACATCCATTTTGTTGACGGTCATGTCCGCCAGAGGGAGGTCTGGGCGATGTTCGAAGCATGTGACTGCTACATATCCCTGCATCGATCCGAAGGATTCGGATTGACCATGGCCGAGGCCATGGCGGCGGGAAGGCCCGTGATCGCGACAGCGTGGTCGGGCAACCTCGACTTCATGGACGAACAGACGTCCTATCTTGTTCCTGCAGCAGTGACCGCCATCCCACGTGACGTGCCTGTCTATGGTGGCATCGGCCAATGGGCCGAGCCTGATATCGAAGCCGCTGCCGCTGCACTCCGCCGGGTGCACGACGATCCTGCCGGTGCCCAAGCCGTAGGTCGTCGCGCTCGGAGCCACATCGAGCGCACTCGATCACCGCAGGCCAGCGGAGCCGTGCTCGCCAAATACCTCGAAGACCTTCACAGGCGGGCCTGCTAGGCCAAGAGCGGTCCCCTGCCCGGGGCTAGGCGCCGCCCTCATGACGAACGGCGCCCCTTGCGGCACTGGAATGTCGACTAGCTTCTTGGAGCTTCGCAACAGAAGATCCGCCCGGCGGTACCCCAAACGCGCAACGATGCAAAGCCTGTGACCACCGTGCGATCCTCGCCGATCACCCCCGCTCTCCCCGATTCACGCCCCTGGTCACGGGGACCTGTCGCGAAGACCTATGCCTCAGAGCATTTCTGGCCGATCGTCATCGTCGTCGGCGCCGTGGTACTGGGCAACCTCCCGTACCTACTCCATTTCTTCGACCCCAATCCGATCGACACGCTGTCAGGGCTCGGCACCGTCACGAAGTCAGGCCTCTTGCCGGGATCCACATCTGTCGACCCCAATGTGGGCTTCACCGCCCAGGTCTTGGGCCACCTGTCCATGGTCGACTGGATCCACGGTCACGTGCCCTGGTGGAACCCTTACGAAGGTCTCGGTTCACCGCTGGCAGGGGAGATGCAGGCAGCGACCTTTTTTCCTCCGACCGTCTTCCTACTTCTCTCAAACGGTCAGGTCCTCTCGCATTTGACGGTCGAGATCGTCGCAGGGCTCAGCACCTACTTCCTGTTGCGCCGATTGGCCCTTGGACGGCCGGCGGCAATTGCGGGCGGCATCGCGTTCGGGCTCAACGGGACCTTTGCCTGGTTCTCGCACGCACCGGCCAATCCCGTTGCTCTCCTTCCCTTGCTGCTGCTCGGAGTGGAGATTGCCTCTGAAACCGATCGCCGACGAAACGCGAAGGCATGGGCCACGATCGGGATCGCTCTTGCCCTGTCCCTCTACGCGGGATTTCCCGAGACGGCTTACATCAACGGTGTCCTCGTCGGCATCTGGGTCGTGGTCCGTGCCGTTGGGCTCGGCGCCGCGTGGCGCCAGTTCCTTCTCACCATTGCAAAGGGCGTCGGCCTGGGGCTGCTACTTGCCGCACCCATACTGCTTGCGTTCGTCGACTATCTCCCACAGGCTTACGTAGGAGCGCACAGCGGTGCGTTCGCTGCCGCATCGTTGCCGAAGGGCGCCTTTTCCCAGGCCTTCTTGCCTTATGTCTACGGGCCCATCAACGCGTTTCAGGCGAACGACGCCTCCGGGACGCTGACGGTGATCTGGGGGAGCGTCGGCGGCTACATGACATTCTCTGTCCTCGTCCTCGGCCTGATCGGCCTCTACGGATCCCGGCTGCGTCCGCTCAGGATCGCGCTCCTCGCCTGGACCGTCCTCTGCTTCGGCCGCACCTACGGAATCGAGCCCTTTCAGTACATCGTCAACGCGCTTCCCGGCATGGGAGACGTCGCGTTCTTTCGATACTCAAGCTCGAGCTCGGAGTTTGCGCTGATCGTGCTGGCAGCATTCGGCATCGACGACATGGCGAGAGGGAAAGTTCCGCGTCGCTGGATCCTGCTCAGCTCTATCGGCTCTCTCCTTTTCCTCTGCCTGATTGCCGACGGCTCGCGTGGCGAGCTCCATCGGCTGATCGCTGCCGCCCACCACCACGCGTGGGCGATGGCATCCGTTCTCTGGGCTCTTGGCATTGTCGCGGTCACCGTCGTGGCGGGTCTGACTCTTCGGACTCGATGGCGAACTTTGGTGCTTGTCGCCATGGTTGCGATCGACTCCATTGCGATGTTTGCGATTCCGGAGTTTTCGGCACCACGATCGGCGACGCTCGATACGGCGCCCATTTCGTTTCTTCAGGAACACCTCGGGGAGTATCGCTTCTATACGCTTCAGCCCATCCAACCCAATTACGGGTCGTATTTCGGCTTGTCATCACTGGATGTGAACGACCTTCCCGTGCCGAAACTCTTCGTCCCCTTCGTCACTCGCAAGCTAGATACGAACGCGAACCCACTCGTCTTCAACGGCTCCGCACGAACCGTGCCCACTGGCCCGACGGCCATGGAGGAGTTCATCAGGCATATCAGCGCGTTCGAGAGCGCAGGCGTGAAATACCTCGTGGTCTCAGCGGGCACGCCCACACCGATTTTGTCCTCAGGCCAGACGCTGCGGCGCGTTTTCGCGGACGGAGCGACCGAGATCTACGAGCTGCCATCACCCAGCCCGATGTTCCAGACGCCGAATGGAGGCTGCACTGTCGACGTCGAGAGCACTAACAGCGCAACGATCACGTGCCCGTCGCCGCAGACACTTGTCCGTCGTGAGGTGTTCACGAACGGATGGAGCGCATCGGCGAACGGAACGAAAGTAACTGTCGAGCCCTATGACAACCTGTACCAACAGATCCGCGTGCCTGCCGGCACATCCGTGGTCACCTTCACATTCACGCCCCCACACATCATCTTTGGCTATGTGGCCTTTCTGCTCGGTGTGGCCTGCCTCGTCGCCGTGCCTTTCCGACGCCGCTCCCGTTCGCACCAGCCTCAACATGCGCGGGCATGACCCCACCCAACGATCCAGGACGGAGCGGGCACCGTGGATGGGAGTCCGAGACGGGCACATCCTCCCGACATGCGCGAGAGATTCACACTGCACTTATGCCTCGTGAACTGGGAAGAAAGGCCGCGATGGTAGTGTCCCGCCCGTGACGATCGACTCCGAAGGGAGCCAGGAAGAGGCCACGCGACGACCGCAGGGGATCTTCGTTTTCGGATCCCCTGAAGTCGCACTCGAATCCCTCGAGGAGAGCTGCCGCGCCTTCCTGCCTGTGGAAGGAGGTTCCAGAGACTTCGCTGCCATCGAGCGTCTCAGGCATCTCAACGAGGAGCTTCTCCACCACCTTGGTGGATCACTGACAGATCCTCCGAGAGTGTCCGTGAGTGAGATCATCCGAATTCTGGCCCCGTGGGCCGAGAGGGCCCGCGATGCGTTCTTCGCCGCGTTCACAAGATCGGCGGACCGGAGCGAACCATGGATCTGGGCAGACCCACGTCACTGCATTCTGATCCCCTTTTGGATCGATCTGCTGGACGGCGACACGATCGGAATCTTCGTTTTCAACGATCCGCGGGATCTTGACCCGGTTGCAGGCAATGGCTCTGAAGACGCCTCTCGTGACGTAGATCGCTGGGACTTCTATAACCGAAGTGCGTTGGCCGTGACCAACATGGTGCCCACGGTCGTCACAAGCATGCATCGGCTCAGGGAGGATCCGGGCGCCGTTTACGAGAACATACGGCGCTTCATGACGCATTTTGGTTTAGATCCGGCTTGCGTCGACAAGGTGCCGGTGCACCACCTGACGCATTCGGAGCATACGAGGACGCTGCTCCCTGATCGCGCCCGGATTCTGCACGAGCTGTTGACTCGATACGAGGCTTTGAGCACCACAGAGCTTTCCTCAAGCAGCTCGACCAACAACGAGATCGTTCTTGGTTTCAGCAGTATCTATGACGAGCGCTACTACGAATCGCACTGTGGAGGACTTCCGTACGACCGGAGTGAACCTCACTGGATGCAGTTCTTCGACGGTATCGCAGCCAAGATTGCCTCGGGTCTAGGCCCGGGAACAGTACTGGATGTCGGATGCGCAATCGGAATGTTGGTCGAGGCACTTCGTTCCCACGACATGGACGCAAGAGGCGTCGACATATCCGAGTGGGCTATCTCACAGATCCCCGAGCCGATCCAATCGTATTGCCGGGTGGGCTCCATCACCGAGGACTTCGGTGGCCACTACGACCTTATTACCTGCATCGAAGTGGTGGAGCATCTCCCTCGATCCATGGCTGGGCCGGCAATTGCCAACCTCTGCCGCCACGCGGACCAGATCTTGTTCTCGTCGAGTCCCGATGACTTTGATGAACCCACCCATCTAAATGTCGAGACGACTGCATATTGGGCTGAATTGTTCGGCGCAAATGGATTCGTTCGCGATTTTGACTTCGACGCTTCCTTTCTTGCGCCCCAAGCGATCCTGTTTCGACGCGCTGAACTGGACAGGCGAGGAGCGGTCGAGGGCTACGAGCGCGCGCTCTGGAGCGTACGGACCGAGAATCAACGCGCACTGCAGGACTTTGTTGCTGCTCGTTCGCAGCTTATGGCCGAGGTCGCCCAGTCTTTGGATCAGATCCAGATGCTTCGTGAGCAGATCAGCGAGCTCGACGCCCGTCGGCGAGCAGAGCGTGGCGCGCCGTTGCGCGCCCTCGAGCTCGCGGACAATCGTCACGTTGAGATGGCACGACGTCTTGAGGTCACCACGACACTCCTGGCGGAGGCCACCGCGCAGCTCGAGGCCGTCTACCGCACACGCCTCTTCCGCTATTCGTCCAAACTGCGGTCCGCCTATGCCGGCGTCCACGGTCGCGACAAACCCTGGACCCTGGAAGGGCTCGCGCCACCCCCGGAACCAGAGTTTCCTTCGTACTCGACCTGGGTGGCCGCCTACGACACAGTCGACGACAGCGACCGGGCGCGACTGGCCGACCGGATCGCCGGTTTGACCGATCCGCCGAAGTTCTCGGTGCTCATTCCCACCTACAACACGCCACGGAAATACCTGCTCGACGCAGTCAACTCTGTGAGAGCGCAGATGTATTCGAATTGGGAAATTTCGCATCGCGGACGATGCCTCAAGTGAGCCCGAGACACTGGAGGCGCTCACCGAGGTGGAGCGGATGGACGAACGGATCACTGTCGTGAGACGCCCCGAGAACGGCCATATCTCGGCTGCGTTGAACACTGCTTTGGCGATGTCGACGGGTACGTGGGTTGCGTGTCTCGATCACGATGACACGCTTCCCGAGCATTCGCTCGCAACGTTCGCGCTCACAATCGCCGCCGACCCGGAGCTGGCATTCATCTATAGCGACGAGGACAAGATTGACGCCGATGGCATTCGCCAGGACCCATTCTTCAAGCCGGACTTCGATCCACTTCTTCTTCTGGGACAGAACTACATCTGTCACCTCACCGTTTTCCGGCGGGAACTGGGGGAGACGATCGGAGGCTACCGGGAAGGATACGAGGGAAGCCAAGATTGGGACCTTGCCTTACGGGCAACTGCACTGCTCTCCCCACGGCAGATCGCCCACATCCCCCGTGTCCTCTACCACTGGCGCATTCATCCGGCCTCGACCGCGAGCGCGCTCACGGCGAAGTCCTACGCTGCACAGGCCGGGGAACGTGCGGTCGCCGACCACTTGGCGCGGACGGGGCGCTCCGGTCAGGTTCTTCCGTTGGGCCTTACCGGTTGGACTCAGGTGAAATGGGCGATCCCGGATCCCGCTCCCCTTGTAAGCATCATCATTCCCACTCGTGATGGCGCATACCTTCAACGATGCATCGACAGTATCCGGCAGCGCACGACGTATCCGAACTTCGAGATCGTGGTCGTCGACAATGGGAGCGAGTCCCTCGTCGTTCTCGAGTACCTACGAGCTCTCGAGTCCGGCCTGACGATCATCCGAGACGACGGGCCGTTCAATTATCCGCAGATCAACAACCGGGCAGTCGAGCGCTGCCGTGGGGAAATCGTGTGCCTGCTCAACGACGACACCGAGGTGCTCGGTGGCGACTGGCTTGACGAAATGGTCGGGCAGGTCCTCCAAGAGGGGGTCGGGGCCGCCGGAGCGATGCTGTACTACCCCAGCGGAGAGATCCAACACGCCGGTGTCGTCCTCGGAATCGGCGGCGTTGCCGGCCATGCCTTCAAGAAGAGCGACAGGTTGTCTGTCGCCGGCCCAGGGCGGATCCAACTCCCAAGATCGTTGTCGGCCGTGACAGCCGCATGCATGGTGGTACGCCGCGAGACCTGGGAACAGGTCAAGGGTATGGATGCGGAGAACCTCCCGGTCGCTTTCAACGACATCGACCTGTGCCTGAGGATACGCGAGGCAGGGTGGAGGATCGTCTGGACTCCCTTTGCGGAATTGCTGCATCACGAATCCATAAGCCGGGGGCTCGACACGGAGGGCGAGCGTGCAGCCCGCTTCGGCCGAGAGATCCGCTACATGAAGCAGCGTTGGGGATTCGAACTCCGCAACGATCCTGCCTACAACCCCAATCTCACGCTCCAGTACGAAGCCTTTGCCCTCGCGTGGCCGAGCCGAGTGCCCCCGCTCGGCACCCCGGACGACGTGTGAGCTGAAGCCTGGACCACCGGCGCCAGTCCGGGCTCCCCTTGGGAGCCCGGACTCCGTTCTCCGGACTCCATTCTCCGAACCTTCTCCGTGCCAACTCGAGCTGTCGTGATCGAGCGTCCTCTTGGGATCAGCCCTGCGCGTCCGACGTTCGGTCCGCGTTCTGTCGCAGGGACATGATCAGGCCGTCGAGGATGTCGGCCTCCGAAACGATGCAATCGGGGAAGGCGAAGCGGGTCATGACCTCCCGCAGTACCAATGCACCGCCGAAGATCACGTCCCTTCGCCCCGCGGGGAGGCCGCGTCTGCGGCCCCGCTCGGCAACCGGTTCGGCGCCGAGGACATGGCACCAACGTCCGACCGACGCCGCGGTCAACACCGCGTGGTGGATCCGCTGCCTGTCGTAGTCCTCCAGCCCCAATTCCAACGCAGCCAGCGTCGAGACGGTACCGGCCAGACCGACGAGCTGCATGGCCCTGCCTTCCTCTGCCAGTGATGGGATCGCCTCGGTGGCCCGATCCAACTCCGCGCCAATGGCCTGCGTCGCATCGGCCACCTCTGACGCCGTGGGCGGATCCCCGTGCAAGAAGCGCTCCGTGAGTCGGACACAGCCGATGTCGAGGGACACAGAGAGGATTTCCTCCCCGGCCTTGGTCACGATCTCAGTGGAGCCACCCCCGATGTCGAGGACGACGACCGCGTCCGTCGCCGGGAGGTCGCCCGTGGCGCCGGCGTAGGACAGCCGGCCCTCTTCGATTCCCGGCAGGAGCTCCACGGGCGCGCCGATGATCTCGGCTGCCGGGAGGAGGAATGCCCCGCCGTTGGCGGCATCCCGGACGGCGGAGGTGGCGACCAGGCGGGCGCGCCCGACGCGCTCCGCATCCATGATGGAGCGGTAGGCCCGCAGTGCGCTCAGCGTGCGCTCCATTGCCTCCGGGCTCAGCCGGCGGGTGGCGTCGACGCCCTCGCCGAGGCGGGTGATCGTCATCTCCCGGGCGCGCACGGAGCCCGTGGGTCCCACCACGAGCAGGCGTGTGGAATTCGTGCCGCAGTCGATCGCAGCGAGCGCACCGGCCTCTGTCACGCGACGAGTATCACAGAGCGAGCGCGGTCAGGTCTCCGCCCGCGTCAGATCCAACCGTGCCGCCACCCAGTCGCCGACGACGTCGTTCCCGCCGGCCAGCCACCAGGCCACGTGCGCATGGAGGCACTTGACCCCCTGGCGCGTGCCGCCCACTCCACCGCTCGGACGCGGCCCCTTCCGATCATCCGGGATCAAGGCGTCGCGCTCGGCCGCGTAGCGGCGGTGGCCGTCGGCGAGGGCCGCAGCGTCCACCTGCGCCGCCGCCTCCCGGACCCCGCCTGCGGCCTCGAGCCGACCCACGAGGACACGCAAGTCGGGGTCCACCAGCCAGTATCGCGTCGGCATGGGGGTCCCGTCGCGGAGGTGGGGCTCGTTGGCGATGACCATGGGGTGGCCATCTTCGCCGCGCACCACCACCGCGAAGGCGCCCCCGGGGTCGCGCCCGAGCAGCAGTGCCACAGCCTCGGCGTCACGGTCAGCCTCGGTGTCGGTGTCGGCGGCATCGCCCGGCTGTGCCACCCCGGCGTGCTCCTCGGGGCTCAACGCCAGAATTCGAGGGCGTGCAGCACGCGCGACCCGAAGCCGCCCGATGAAGTCGACCCGGCATCCGAGGGTGCGTCGTTCGAATGCGCGCCCGACGAGGCGGGCTTCGTCGCCGTCGCCGTCGCCGTGGTGGTGGTGGTGGTGGTGGTGACACCCCCGGGGGGGAGCTCCGGCGTCGCCGAGGGGATGACCGGACCATCGGAGCCCGGGTCGCCCGCATACGAGGTCCCTGCGGCCGTGGCGCCCGAGGGCGGCAGCACCTCGTAGGACTGCTGTCCCGGGCTTACCAGCTGGTACTGCTCACGGGCGATGCGCCCGATCTCGCCGGCATCGCTGAGGTTCTTTCTCTCCTGCGCCAGAGCGGAGTCCTGCGCGTGCAGCGCATTGAGTTCCGCCTCGGTGCCGTGCAGATCCGAGCGCTGGCTGATGAGGGAGCCGGCGGGGAACCAGGCGAAGAGGACGACAGCGGAGGCCATGACCGCCCCCAGGAACACCAGGCGGGCCCGCCCGGCCGATCCTTTGAACCAGGACGCGGCGGCGGCCTTCGCTCCGCGGGGGCGGCGCTGCGCCTTCCGGCTCCGGCTACCCCGCGCCATGCGCGGCCCCTCCCCTGCCCGACAATGCAGCGGATCCCGAGAAGCCGGCCGACTCGCCCAGATCCTCCTCAATGCGCAGCAACTGGTTGTACTTGGCGACGCGGTCCGAACGGGCAGGCGCCCCCGTCTTGATCTGTCCCGCGTTGACCGCGACCACCAGGTCGGCGATCGTCGTGTCCTCTGTCTCCCCCGAACGGTGCGAGATCACCGTGCTGTAGGCGGCCCCGGTGGCCAGTGCCACGGTGTCGAGCGTCTCGGTGAGGGTGCCGATCTGGTTGAGCTTGACCAGAATCGAATTGGCCACTCCTTCGCGAATGCCGCGCTCTAGGATCTCGGCGTTGGTCACGAAGATGTCGTCGCCGACAAGTTGTACGCGCCCACCCAGCGCCCTGGTGCAGGCGGCCCAGCCGTCCCAGTCCTCCTCAGCCATCCCGTCCTCGATCGACACGATCGGGTAGCGGTCCGCCAGATCGACCCAATAGTCGACCAGCTCTGCGGGGCTGAGCGTCCGGCCCTCCCCCGTCAGCACGTAGGCCCCGTCGTCCCACAGCTCGCTCGTGGCGGGATCGAGAGCCAGCGCGATCTCGTCTCCCGGCACCCGCCCCGCCCGCTCAATGGCTTCCAGGAGCAGCGTGATCGCGTCCTCGTTCTGGGGCAGATCGGGCGCGAAGCCGCCCTCGTCGCCCACCGCTGTCGACATGCCCCGTTCGTTCAGGATGGTGCGCAATGCATGATAGGTCTCGGCACCCCAGCGCAGGGCCTCGCTGAAGGACGCTGCGCCGACGGGCATCACCATGAACTCCTGGAAGTCGATGGAGTTGTTGGCGTGGACGCCGCCGTTCAACACGTTGAGCATCGGCACCGGGAGCACGTGGGCGTTGGCCCCTCCGATGGATCGGTACAGCGGGATCTCCAGGTCGTCCGCCACGGCCTTCGCGCTCGCCAGCGAGACGGCCAGGATCGCGTTGGCACCGAGCCGGCCCTTGTCCGGAGTGCCGTCGAGGTCGATCATGGCGTGATCGACGGCGCGCTGATCGAGCGCGTCGAGCCCGCCGACGACATCGGCGATCTCACCGTTGACGTTCGCCACGGCTCGCAGCACACCCTTTCCGGAGAAGCGCTCGCCGCCGTCGCGGAGTTCCACCGCTTCGCGGATGCCAGTGGAGGCGCCGGACGGTGCGATGGCCCGGCCCCGCGCACCCGAATCGAGCAACACCTCTGCCTCGACGGTCGGGTTGCCGCGGGAGTCGAGGACCTCGCGCCCGATCACGTGCTCAATGGTGCTCACGACATCTCTCCTTGGCTGTCCCCCCTGGTGGGACAACGGGCCACAACGTTAGCGGTTGCCCACCCGGTCCTCGGGGACGCCCTCGGCTGCGAGGATGTCCGCTCGCAACGACAGTGCGCGCTCACGCAGCGCCTGCTCCGCGTCCACGCCGAGCCGCTGGGCCAGGGTGGCCACTGCAAAGAGCAGCTCCCCCAATTGTGCCTGGAGGTCCCCGCCCTCGTCCGACAACGGATCGTCGGCCTCCGGGGCGGTGCCTTCCGCCCGGCGGCTCAATGCCGCCAGAGCCCGCGCCGCCTGCCCGGCACCGGCGTCGTCGGGCTCGAGGCCGACGGCGCGCGCCTTGCGGGCGAGTTTTGTCGTGAGCATCAGCGCCGGGAGACTCGCCGGGATGCCCTCCGTCACGCTGGCGCGGCCCTTCTCGCTTTTCTTGATCGCCTCCCAGTTCGTCACTACCTGTTCGGCGGTGCCGGCCTCGACGTCGCCGAACACATGCGGGTGGCGATGGACGAGCTTGTCGTGGACCCGACGCGCCACATCGGCCAGGTCGAACTGCCCCGCCTCGTCGGCCAGGCGCGCGTGGAAGACGATCTGGAAGAGCAGATCCCCCAACTCCTCCTCGAGGTGCGCGTAGGCATCGTCGTTCGCGTCCGTCTCGGCGACGTCGGCCAGCGCATCGAGGACCTCGTAGCTCTCCTCGACCAAGTGGGGCATGAGCGATGCATGCGTCTGGACCGAGTCCCACGGACATCGTTCGCGCAGCGTGTCCATCAGCGCGACCAGCCGGGTCACCTCATCGCCGGCGGCACGGCGTTCGCTGGGGGCGGAGGAGGGGATGTAGACCGACGTGAGGTGGTCGGGCTCCAGGGTGCGGTCGAGCTCCCACCAGTCGACGGCGGCCACCACCTGGTCCTCGAGGCCGAGATGGTGCAGGAGCACCGGGTGTGGCAACTCCAGGCCCTCGTCGTCGGGGGCAGCCAGTTTCACCTCGGAGAGCAAGTGGCGCGACCAGCACTGGGCCACCAGGAAGGGGCCACTCTCGCGCCCGACCACGGGGCCGGCGGCACCGGCGTCGACGAGCCGCACCCCTTCGGCCAGGGGGTCGATACCCAGCGCGACCCAGGCCAGGTCCAAGAAGGAGAGGGCGGGACGGGCGGTCACCTCAACCCGGCCGTCAGCCCGCAGCAGGTCGACGCTGCGCTCGGCCACCAGCGGAGATCCGGGCACTGCATAGACGACGGGTTCGGGTGCAGCCTCGCGCGCGGCCGCCACCAGTGCCTCGACGATCCCGGTATAGACCTCGTCGAACGTCGCCGCTGACTCATAGAGGTGATCGAAGGCCGGCACCCCCTCGAAGCGGGCTGCCGCCGGATGGCGAGCGGTCCGCAGATAGGCCCGCCCCTGAGCCGCCGCCCGCGCCAACAGATCGGTTGCGTCATTCCCGAGGAGTTCGGTGCCGGCTGGACCGAGGCCCACCACCGTGACGTGGGGGCGGCGGCGCTCCACGCTCAGCCGCTGGACGGGGTGGACGATGCCGAACTCGAGGACGAGGAGGCCGCACCGGTACCCGAGGCCCCGGCACCCGAGGCCCCGGTACCCGAGTTCCCCGCTCCCGAGGCCCCCGCTCCCGGGGCCTCCGCCCCCTGGACCGCCGAACCCGCCGTCGACGACACGGCCGGTGCAGCGGGGAGGTTGGCTGGCGCGTTGAGGATGTCCGACGGGTCCGGGGTGAACGGCGTCAGCACGGAGGCGCTCACGGGTACCCACACCCCGTACTGCGGGTTCACGCTCACCGAGGACCGGCGCTCGACGGAGGTGAGCGCCTTACGGGTCACCGTGGCGCCGGCCTGCTGGACGGCGTTCTCCACCGCGGTCTTCGCCTTGCTGTAGGCCGTCGGCGTACGCGATGTGATCTCGAGCAGCACGTAGGTCCCGTTGTCGTCGAGCGGCGCCGACACGACGCCGGTGGCCAAGCTCTTGAGATCGGCATCCGACGGCAGCTTGGTGATGAGGTCCGACAGCACGTCACAGCCCAGTGCCCCACCGCCGCTGGCGCTTGTGCCGGCCGCCACCGTGGCGAACGGGGTGCCGGAGGCGACCTGGGCCGCGCCGGCCTGTGCCGCGCTCTCGCTCGAGAACACCGCTGCGGTGAGGCACGCCGTGTCGAACTGGGCGCTGTGCGCCGAGAAGTAGCGCTGCAGGTCGGTGTCGCTCGAGCCGACGCCGGCCAGATCCTCCTCCAGGGCGCTCGCCTGGGCCACGAATTGCACCTGCTGGTCGACGAACGAGGCCGGCATTGAGTCCAGGACCTGCTGCCCGGTCAGTGCCTGGCCAGCGAGGCTGCAGCTGTATTGGATGTTCTGGCCCTCCTGCGTCTGCAGGATCTCGGACATGACCTCCGTGATCTGCGAGGTCAAGTTGGACCGGGCCGTGACCAGGTCGGACTGGGTCACCTTGACGTTGCGCTGCCCCGCCAGTTGCAACAGGAGCTCGTGGCCGATGTCGGTCTCGAGGTAGTTGGCCACGAAGGCGCTGGTGGCGGTCGGGTGGTCCCCGGCGTACTGGCCCGTGCCGGCGCCGATGACGGGCGGCGCCTGCTCGCTCCCCTCCGACGAGAGGTACTCCTCGGAGTTGAGATAGCACTGGTAGTACGCGCTGTCGGCGATGGCGCTGACATCGGAATTGAGGTCCTGCTGGCTGATGGCGCTCCCGTTGACGGTGGCCGCGTTCGAGGGCACCGAGAACGCCGCCCAGGCGAGACCGCCGGCCAGGACGACGAGAAGGACGAGGAACCGCTTCATGCGCCGCGCACTCTACAAGGTGTCCCCTGCGGGGCTCACATCGGGGAGCGGGATCAGCTCTTCGATGACGCCCCGCACCGTGTCGGGCGTCCCGTCCCCATTGGAGATGGGAAGGAGCAGCTGGGCCAGGTCCTCTCGGTACGCGGCGCCCGGGGCCACGCGCCGGAGCCGCACCTGGGCGCTCGCCGGCAGCACCACCGGGGACACCCGCACCGTGGGCGGGCGTCCGCCCACCGCGCGCACCGAACTCATCGCCACCTCGCTGATGCCGCGCGCCAGCGCGGCGGCGCGGAGCCGGGCCAGCGCCAAGAGGCCGTCCGCGGCGACCGGCAGGGGACCGTAGCGGTCCACCCATTCTGCACCGATGTCGTCGACGTCCGCCATGGAGGTCGCCGAGGACAGGCGACGGTACGCCTCCAGGCGCGCGTCCTCGGCCGCCACGTAGTCCTTGGGCAGATGGGCGTCGCCCGGCACGTCGATGGAGATCGCCGACGGGGTCGGCCGGGGCTCACCCCGGGCCTCCGCCACCGCCTCGGCGACCAGCTGCACGTAGAGGTCGTAGCCCACCGCCGCGATGTGGCCCGACTGGTCCGAGCCCAGAAGATTGCCTGCCCCCCGGATCTCGAGGTCGCGCATCGCGATCTTGAAACCCGAGCCCAGCTCGGTGTGCTCTCCGATCGTGCGCAGGCGCTCGTAGGCCTGCTCGGAGAGGACGCGGTCCGCCGGGTGGAACAGGTAGGCGTAGGCCCGCTGGCCGCTGCGACCCACCCGGCCCCGGATCTGGTGCAGCTGGCCCAGCCCGAGGAGGTCCGCCCGGTCCACTATGAGCGTGTTGACGGAGGGCATGTCGATCCCCGACTCAATGATGGTCGTGCAGACCAACACGTCGTAACGCCGTTCCCAGAAGTCGAGTACCACCGTCTCAAGGCTTCCCTCGTCCATCTGGCCGTGGGCCACCGCCACCCTGGCCTCGGGGACCATGTCGCGTATCTCCCGGGCGACCCGGTCGATGTCCGAGACGCGGTTGTGGACGTAGAAGGTCTGGCCCTCGCGCAGCATCTCGCGCCGCAGCGCCTCACTGATGGCGGAGGGATCGTGCTCCCCGACGTAGGTGAGGATCGGCCGCCGGTCGGCGGGCGGGGTGTTGACCATGGAGAGGTCGCGGATGCCCGTCAGCGCCATCTCCAGCGTGCGCGGGATGGGGCTGGCGGTGAGCGTCAGCACGTCGATGCCCTCGGACATGCGCTTGACGGCCTCCTTGTGGGTCACCCCGAAGCGCTGCTCCTCGTCGACCACCAAGAGGCCGAGGTCCTTGAACTGCACGTCCTGGCCCAGCAGGCGGTGGGTGCCGACGACCACGTCGACGCTCCCGTCGGCCAGTCCCTGCACGACCCGCCGCTGTTGGGCCGGTGAGAGGAAGCGGCTGAGCAGCTCCACCCGCACCGGGTACGGCGCGAAGCGGTCGGCGAAGGTCTGCGCGTGCTGGCTGGCCAGCAGCGTGGTCGGGGCCAGGATGGCAGCCTGCGTGCCGTCCTGCACCGCCTTGAAGGCGGCCCGCACCGCGACTTCGGTCTTGCCGAAGCCGACGTCGCCGCACACCAGGCGGTCCATCGGGCGCGGCTCCTCCATGTCGGCCTTCACGTCCGCGATCGCCTTGAGCTGGTCTTCGGTCTCGACGAAGCCGAAGGATCCCTCCATCTCCGTCTGCCACGGCGTGTCGGGGCCGAACCTCCTCCCCTCGACGGCCAGCCGGCGCCTGTACAGCTCGACCAGCTCCGCAGCCACCTCGCTGGCGGCGGCGCGCGCCTTGGCCCGGGTCTTCTGCCAGTCGGAGCCGCCCATCTTCGAGAGCGTCGGGGACTCGCCGCCGCTGTAGGGCGTGATGGCCTCGATCTGCTCGACGGGGAGGTAGAGGCGGTCCGACCCCCGGTACTGCAGGATCAGGTAGTCGCGGGTGGTCCCGCCCATGGTCCTCGTGGTCACACCCTCGAAGCGCGCCACGCCGTGCTGGCGGTGCACCACGAAGCTCCCGGCCTCGAGGTCGTCGAAGAAGCCGTCGGCGGCCCGCGCCCGGGGGCGGGCCCGGCGGTGCGGGACGCGCCGGCCCGTGACGTCGGTCTCCGAGAGGACCGCGACCTTGACCTCCGGCAGGATGAACCCGCTGGTGACCGGCGCCGCCACCACGCTGGCCCCGGCCGTGCCAGGTGCGGCGTCGAGGACCGGTGCGTGCACGCCCTCGGCGGTCAGGGCGGCGGACAAGCGCTGCGCCCCCGACGCGGTGGCGGCGCACAAGGTGACCGTGTACCCCTGGCTCACCAGCCCCGTCACCCCGGCGGCCAGCCGGGCGGGGTCCCCTGCCACCGAGTCGAAACGGCGCACGGTGAGGGCGTCCATGTCCGGGCCCTCGGGAACGGGCGGCAGCGCGGTGACGCCGGCCGGGCTCTCGCTGAGGAGGCGCTCGAAGGGCACGTGCAGCCGCGGGAAGTCCTCCTCCTCCCCCTCCTTGGCCCCCCAGGTGGCTGCCAGCGTCTCGGCCAGCGCGGCCTCCTCGTCGAGCAGCTGGACCCCGCGGTCGCGAATGCGGCGCGGCTCCACCAGGACGACCTGCGCTCCCGCCGGCAAGAGGTCGGGCAGGACCCGCGCCGTGTCGTCGAGAAAGGGCAGCCATGACTCCATGCCGTCGAACTGCGTGCCTTCGGCCAGGTTCTCCCACACCGACGTGCCCCAGGGCCGGCGTGTCACCAACATCGATGCGGCCTTGCGCAACGCCGGGGTGACGACCAGCTCCCGGCAGCCGTAGAGCGCGACGGCGCGCAGGTCGTGGGAGGACCGCTGGTCACTGACCGAGAACGCGGTCAGTCGGTCGACCTCGTCACCCCAGAGGTCGATGCGGACGGGCACGTCGGCGGTGGAGGGGAAGACGTCGACGATGCCGCCGCGCACCGCGAACTCGCCGCGGTGCTCCACCTGGTGTTCGCGCCGGTAACCCATCGCCACCAGCTCGGGGAGGAGCTCCGCCACGTCGACCCGCTGCCCGGGACGGATGACGATCGGCGCCGTGCCTTCCAGCGGGCCCAGCCGCTGCAGGATGGCCCGGACCGGAGCGACGATGACCCGCGGAGGCGGTGGGAGGCCCGAGTCCGGCGCCCCGGTCAGTGCGTGGAGCACCGCCAGGCGGCGACCCATGGTCTCGGTCTCGGGGCTCACCCGCTCGAACGGGAGGGTCTCCCAGGCCGGCAGCACCACGACGGGTCCCGCCAGCGCGCCGACGACCGGCCCCGGCCCGGGCCCGGGCTCGGCGCTGCCCTCGTCATCGGGCGCGATCAGGCAGGACAGGTCGTCGCCCAGACGTTCGGCATCGAGACCCGTCGCGGTGATCACCAGCAGCGGGGTGCGTTGCGTGAAGGCCGCGAGTGCGGCGGCGACCACGGCCTGTGCCGCCTCGGGGACGGCCACGGTGGCGTCGGCCGCGCCGATCAGGGCCGCCAGCGCCGGCTCGCTGCGAAGCAGTCGGGGGAGGGCGGCCAGGCTGCCGGCGGTGGCGGGATGGGGCGTCACAGCCGGCACAGGGGTCGAGGGAACGGTCGTCATCGATCAGCTCGGCAGCGAGTGGCACCACAGCATGGCGGCCTCCATGCCGTCGGCGGCGATGCGTTCGACGGCGTCGGCCGCCGTCTGGACCGACGCGGCCAGGAGCTCACGGACCGCTTTGGGCGGGCGGCGCAGGACATGGGACGCCCCCTGGGATGCGCTGGGCGGCTTGCCCACTCCGATGCGCACCCGGAGGAAGTCCGACGAGTGGAGGTGCGACTGCACGGAGCGGAGGCCGTTGTGCCCGGCCAGTCCACCCCCCGCCTTCAGGCGCACCGTGCCCGGCGGGAGGTCGAGCTCGTCATGGACGATCACGATGGACGTGGGCTCGTCGATCCCGAAGCGCGTGACCAGGGAACGCACGGAGGACCCGGAGTCGTTCATGTACGTGGTCGGGACCGCCAGGGCCACCCGGCGCCCGGCGAGGGTCACCACAGCCGCTCGGGCCTGGACGCCCTTCTCGGCCCGCAGCGACGTACCGTGGCGCGCGGCCAGAAGCTCGACCGTGTCGGACCCCGCGTTGTGCAGGCTCCCGGCGAATTCCGATCCGGGGTTGCCCAGCCCGACGACGAGCAGGTCTGCCGGCGTCCCCCGGTGCTCCGACCGGGCAAAGGGGCGGCGCAGGGCCTAGCTCTCTTCGCTGCCCGCCTCGGCCGACGCGTCTCCACCCTCGGCGCCGGCGCTGGCCTCGGCACCTTCCTCACCTTCGCCTTCGCCCGCCTGCTCTTCGACCGTGACGCGCGGCGGCTGCCCGAGGGCGACCGCTGTCTCGGGATCGACGTCGGTGGTGACGCCGGTCGGCAGCGCGAGATCGGAGACGCGCACCTGCCCACCGATGATCAGCCCGCTGATGTCGGCCTCGATCGCGGAGGGGATGGCGGTCGGCAGGGCGTTGATGGCGAGCGTGAACATCTGCTGCTCGACCAGACCGTCGCCGTGCTGGACTTCGATCGCCTCTCCCACGAGGACGATCGGTACGTCGGCGGCGATGACCTCGTCGCGGCGGACGATGATGAAGTCCACGTGCGTCACCGTCTGCGCGACGGGGTGCCGTTGCATCTCGCGGGCGAGGGCCAGGAAGGTGCCCGAACCCGTTTCGAGCGACAGCAACTGGTTGGCCCCGGCCTCGCTGTTGAGGGCGATGCGGAGCTCCCGGGCCACGATGGCCACCGGTAGCGGGTCGGTCCCGTGGCCGTAGATGACCGCCGGGATCTTGCCTTCACGTCGCAGGCGGCGCACGGCGCGTGAGCCCGTGGGGCGCCCGACTTCGGCGGCGAGTACGACTTCGGCCATTGCGGATCTCCTCAGGTGGCGAGAGTGGTGGTCGCGGACGGCACGGGGCCTCCGGCGAACGGCCAACCAGCGTAGCCGCCACGGGCCAGGCGCGACCACCGGCCCACCGAACGGCCCACTAGACCAGGTTGTCGCCGCCGAAGAGCTCGGAGACCGAGGTGTCCTCGAAGACGGCGTCAATCGCGTCGGCGATGATCTTGGCCACCGAGAGGACCTCGAGCTTGTCGAAGACCCGGTCCTCGGCCACCGGCAGCGTGTCGGTCACCACCACGCGCGAGATGGGTGCCGCCTTCAGACGATCCACGGCGGGGTCGGACAGGACGGCATGCGTCGCCATGGCCGAGATGTCCGAGGCGCCGGCCTCCGAGAGCAGCTCGGCGGCGGCGCAGATGGTCCCGGCGGTGTCGATCATGTCGTCGATCAGCACGCAGTGGCGACCCTCGACGTCGCCGACGACGTGGCGCGCCTTGACCTCGTTGTAGGTACCGCGCGGCCGCGTCTTGTGGATCAGGGCAAGGTCGAAGCCGAGATGCTGGCTGTAGCGCTCGGCCACCTTGACGCGCCCCGCGTCGGGTGCCACCACGACGACGTCGTCGCCGAGGTTCTCGCGCATGTAGGCCTCCAGGACGGGCGCAGCAACGAGGTGGTCGAAGGGGGTGTCGAAGAAGCCCTGGATCTGCCCCGAATGCAGGTCGACGCTGATGACCCGATCGGCGCCTGCCGCCGAGAGCATGTCGGCGACGAGCTTGGCGGTGATCGGCTCGCGCCCCGTCGACTTCCGGTCCTGGCGCGAATAGCCGTAGTACGGGCAGACGGCGGTGATGCGCTTGGCCGAGGCCCGCTTGGCGGCGTCGATCATGATCAGGTGCTCCATGAGCGAGTCGTTCACCGGGCTGGCATGGGTCTGCACAATGAAGACGTCGCAGCCGCGGATGGAGATGTCGTACTTGCAGTAGATCTCTCCGTTGGCGAACTCGCGCAGGTTCGACTCCCCGAGCTCGACGCCCAAGTGGGCGGCGATGTCGCGGGCGAGGGTCGGGTGCGCGCGCCCGGAAAACATCTCGAGGCGACGCCGCGGGATCAGCTCCACGACCTTCACGCTAGTGCGCCGCCGCGGGCCCCGTCTCCTGACCGTTCGGCCCGCTCGGGCGGTTCGGCCCGTTCAGGCCTGCGGTCCCGCCACCACAGAATGCGGCCCCAACTCGGTCCCGGGCGCGACCTCGGCCCCGGGCTCGAGCACGCTGTAGGGACCGATGCGCGCCCCTGCGCCGATGGACGCCAGGGTGCAGACGCTCGCCGCCACCACCGCGCCGTCGCCCACCGCGGTGTCGGTCAGCACACTGTTGGGCCCGATCTCGGCCCCGGCACCCACCACGCAATTGCCGCGCAGGATGACCCCGGGCAGCAGGGAGACGTCGGCCTCCAGGTGGACCTCGGCGTCGACGTAGGTGCGCTCCGGGTCCCACATGGTGACGCCCCGTCGCATCCAGCGCTCGTTGATGCGGTCGCGCAGCTCGGCCTCGGCCACCGCCAGCTGGGCCCGGTCGTTCACCCCCGCCGCCTCCATGGAGTCGGGCAGCACCAGGGACCGCACCGCATAGCCCGCGCTGCTCAGGACCCCCACGGCGTCGGTCAGGTAGTACTCGCCCTGGGCATTGGCCGGGCTGAGCCGGCGCAGCGTGGGCGCGAGGATGCTGCGGCGGAAGCAGTAGATGGAGGTGTTGACCTCGTCGATCAGCTTCTCCTCCTCGGTCGCGTCCGCCTCCTCGACAACCCGGGTCACGTCCCCGTCCTTGCCGTGCACCACCCGCCCGTAGCCGGCGGGGTTCTCGACCACGGCCGTCAGCAGGGTGGCACCGGCGTCCTCGGCCCGGTGGGCCCGCACGAGCGCGGCCAGCGTCTGGGGGCGCAGGAGCGGCGTGTCCCCGGGCAGGACGACCACGTCTTCGACCTCGTCATCGTCGTCCGGCAGCCCCGTCAGCCCGACGGCCAGCGCGTCGCCGGTCCCTGTCTGGGTCAGTTGCTCCACGAATTCGATCTCCATGGTCGGCGGTGCGTGCTGCACCAGCGTCTTGGTGACCCACTCGCCCCGATGGCCCACCACGACGACGACCCGCCGCACGTCGACCTCGGCCATGGCGTCGAGGACGTGGAGGATCATCGGACGCCCACACAGGAGATGCAGGGGCTTGGGGCGTTCGGAGCGCATCCGGGTCCCCTCCCCGGCGGCCAGGACGACGGCGGAAAGACGGCGCTCGGGCATCGCGCATTCTTAGCCCGCCGCAATGCTCGGCGTGCGTATGGGACACTCGTGGGCGTGCCCGAACCGGAGGCCTACGACGAGTTCGGCCTGTTCCACGAGAACGCCGCCGAATACGGCCTGCCCTACGAGGGGCCGCCCGAGGTGCGGCGTGTGGACGTCGAGGTGTCGCCCGGCCGGGCGGTCTCCAGCCTGCTCTGGGGCAGCGGCCCGCCCGAGCTCGTGCTGGTGCACGGCGGGGCGCAGAACGCCCACACCTGGGACACCGTGGCATTGGCTCTGGGCCGACCCCTGCTGGCCGTCGACCTCCCCGGCCACGGCCACTCCGACGGCGGGCCCGAAGGGTCGGTCTCGGCCGGCAGCAACGGTCGCGACCTGGCGACGGTCATCGCCGAGCTCGCCCCTGACGCCCGGGGCGTCGTCGGCATGTCGCTGGGTGGCATTTCGTCCATCGCCCTGGCGGCCGCGGCCCCCGAGCTCGTGCGCGCCCTCGTCCTGGTCGACATCACCCCGGGCGTGAACGCCGAGAAGGCGGCGCCGGTGACCAACTTCGTGAACGGCCCCGCCAGCTTCGACAGCTTCGACGAGCTGCTGGCCCGGACCATTGAACACAACCCGGGCCGGTCCGAATCGTCGCTGCGGCGCGGCATTCTGCACAACGCAGTCCAGCGCGAGGACGGCAGCTGGGTTTGGCGCTACGCCCGCTTCCGAACCGACGCCGTCCCCGGCGCGTCGGGCCACCCGGACTTCGGCGACTGGTGGGAGGCGATTTCCGCGTTGACCGTCCCGATCCTCCTTGTGCGCGGCCTGGCCTGGTCCGTGGTCGACGATGCCGACGTCGCCGAGCTGCTGCGCCGCCAGCCCACGGCGAGGGTCATCGGAGTCGAGGGGGCCGGCCACTCTATTCAGGGGGACCGGCCGCTCGAACTGGCGGCGATCCTGTCCGACTTCTTGGTCCTCGACAGCTGATGGAGAAGAAGGTCTGGCTGTCGCGCCGTGCCATCAAGCTCCACGTGGTCATCCTCATCGTGGTGCCGGCCTTCCTGGCGCTGTGCTTCTGGCAGATCAGCCGCGCCCTCGGCGGCAACACCCTCAGTTGGGCCTACGTCTTCGAGTGGCCCCTCTTCGCGTGCTACGCCGTCTATATGTGGTGGCGCTTCGTGCACGAAGCGGCAGAGGACACGCCGCCGGCCGCGAACGCCGACGCCGGTCCGGTCCTGTCGAACGCCGCGGCCGCTCCCGAGGAGACGCCACAGGAGAAGGAGGAGGACGAGGAGATGGCGGCCTACAACGCCTATCTGGCCCAGCTGGCGGAGAGGGACAAGGCCAGCGGTCGCTGACAGGTGCTCCGGGGGGAGGGCTCGAACCTCCAACATCCGGCTCCAAAGGCCGACGTTCTGCCGATTGAACTACCCCGGAATGGCTCGCGCCGCCTAGAGGTTAGACACGCGGCTGGGCCGTGCCCGGCCGAAGCGCGGCGATAGGTTCTGTGGTCGTGCGCATTCTCGTGGTGGACGACGATCCGGCGGTCCGGCGCTCCATCGACCGTGCCCTGCGCCTCGAGGGCTACGACGTCGTGACCGTTGCCTCGGGGGGCGAGGCGCTCGAGGCCCTGGCCCAGGCACCACCCGACGCGCTCATCCTCGACCTCGGCCTGCCCGACCTCGACGGGCTCACGGTCTGCCGGCGCATGCGCAGCGCCGGCGACGACACCCCGGTGCTGATGCTGACGGCGCGCGACGCCGTCGACGATCGGGTCCAGGGGCTCGATGCGGGAGCCGACGACTATCTGGTCAAGCCCTACGCCCTGGCCGAGCTGCTGGCTCGCCTGCGCGCCCTGCTGCGGCGCCGCTTCGAGGGCGAGGGCGGCCTGCTGCGCGTGGGCGACCTGAGCCTCGACCTCTCCTCGCGGGAAGGGCAACGCGGCGAGCGCACCTTCGAGCTGACCCGGATTGAGTTCGACCTCCTGGAGCTGTTCCTGCGCCATCCCCGCCAGGTCCTCACGCGCGAGGTTCTGCTGAACCGGGTGTGGGGCTTCGACTTCGACTCGGGGACCAACTCGCTCGCCGTCTACGTCGGCTACCTGCGTCGCAAGCTCGAGGAGGGAGGCGAGCCGCGCTGCATCCAGACAGTGCGAGGCGTGGGCTACGTGCTGCGGGACACGTGACCTTCCGCACCCGGCTCGTGCTGGCGACGACCGTCGCCGTCGTCGTCGCGGTGCTCGCCGCCTCGCTCGGCTCCTTTCTCGTGGCGCGCCACACCTTGTTGCAGGCGGCGGACAGCTCTCTCACGACGGCGGCACAGAGGATCCTGGCGGGCGAGGAATTCGGATCGACCACCGCCACGGTCGGACAGGTGATCGACGACAGCGGTGGCGTCGTGACGGGGGGCGGCCTGCCCGTGACCGGGCAGGTCCGGCTGGTCGCCGTCAACCTGGCCCCCGCCTTCTTCACCACGGTGACGGTCGACGGCAACGAGATGCGCGAGTACGTCGAGCACCTGCCGGCCGGCACATTGATCAACGGGGAACCCCTCGTCGAGGGCGGCGCGCTGCAGATCGCCACGCTCGTGGACGTGAACACGGAGCTCAAGAAGCTGGCGGCATTGCTGGGCGCGGTGGCGCTGGTCGGCGTCCTGCTCGCCGTCGCCCTCGGCTGGCTGGTGGCCCGCACGGCGTTGGTCCCGCTCAATTCGCTCACCGACACCGTCGAGGACCTGGCCGAGACGACCGACGTCTCCCGCCGGCTCGAGCCCGGCGGCTTCGACGAGCTGGGGCGTCTCCGGCGCACCTTCAACCGTCTTCTCTCGGCGCTGGAATCGTCGCGCCGGGCGCAGAGCCAGCTGGTGCTCGACGCCTCCCACGAGCTGCGCACCCCGCTCACCAGCCTGCGCACCAACCTCGAGGTGATCCGCCGGGTGGAGGAGCTCAGTGCCGAGGACCGCTCCGTGCTGGTCGACGACGTGCTCGTCCAGCTCCAGGAACTCACCGACATTGTGGGCGACCTCGCCGAGCTGGCCCGGGGTGACCGGGGGCCGGCGGCCCGGGAACCCCTCCGGCTCGACCTCCTCGTGCGGGACGAGGTCGCGGTGCAGAACACGCACGGGCGCTCGAAGGACGTGCACTTCGACCTCGACGCCACGCCCTGCTGGGTCGTAGGGAGCGAGGACGGGCTGCGCCGGGCCGTGGGCAACCTCCTCGACAACGCGCCGCAAATGGAGCCCCTCCGGTGAACCGGTCTCGGTGGAGTGCCGGGGCGGCACGGTCGTGGTGCACGACCGCGGTCCGGGCATCGCCGAGGCGGACCTGCCCCACATCTTCGACCGCTTCTACCGCTCGCCGGAGGCCCGCGGGCTGCCGGGATCGGGCCTGGGCCTCGCCATCGTCGCCCAGGTCGTCAAGGCCGACGGGGGGACCATCGTGGCCGAGAACGACCCCCGCGGCGGGGCCCGGATGACCATGCGTCTTCCTCCTGTCGCCGCGCCTGACCGGGCGGCGGCGGCCGGCCCCGACGAGGCGACAGGGACACCTTGACCGCGGCGCTTCGTTCGCGATCTCTTTCTTCGCGGAATCTCAGGGAGCACCAATCTGCCGCCCAGGTGCGAGGCGCACACTCCTCGGTGAGTACCCCCTGGCGGCGGAGTCCCACCTTCCCGTCAATGGCGCGGAGAACCCTCCCGCCGCCGGCGTCGCCGGTGGGGACGGTCCGCCGCCGTCCCTGCCGGCGCCTCCACCTTCTCCCCGCCGGAACGCCCTTTCAGCCGTCTGCGATGAGCTCCACGCGGTTCCCGAAGGGGTCGTCGACGTAGGCGCCGGCGCCCGCCGGGGCATCCGGATTGGGTCGAACCTCCACGCCGGCGGCTCGCAGGACGACTTCGAGTGCAGGCAGGTCACGAACCACCAGCGCCGGGTGGGCCTTGCGGGCGGGCCGGAAGTCCTCCTCCACACCGAGATGCAGCGCAACCGGCCCCTCCCCGAACCAGCAGCCTCCCCGAGAAGCCAGGGGCTCGGGCTTGGGCAGGCGGACCAGCCCGAGAAGCCCGGAATAGAACGCCTCCGCCTCGGCCTCGCCGCCCGCGGGCATGGCCAGTTGCACGTGGTCGAGCCGGACGATCTCGAAGCCCATGACTGCCTCCTGACCGGGGGACCGACCTGGCAGTCCACCCCGAGGACCGCTAGCCTGCCGCACGACATGGGATCACTGATCAAAAAGCGTCGCAAGCGTATGCGCAAGAAGAAGCACAAGAAGATGCTGAAGGCCACCCGGTGGCAGCGCCGGGCCGGCAAGTAACTTCCGCCGCTCCGCTCCCGCTCTCTCCTCAGTCCCCTTCCCAGCCCGCCGGCACAGTCCGGGCGCGTACCAGCCGGGCCGTTTCGGCGCCGATGCGCAGCTCTCCGGGCACCGACGCTTCGGGCTCCGCCCCGCCCTCGACGAACCACGTCGAGCCGCTGCCCGCAAGCACCGGCTCTGTCCCGGACCACTCCCCCAGGGCATCACGCCAGGGCCCCAGTCGCGGCTCGACGGCCAGCGCCGCGGTGGTGAGCGCGTTGGGCCCCTCCCACCGGGGATCCTCGTCCCAGGCCCGGTAGACCCGGGCCGTCTCCACGCCGAAGGGCGGCAGGAGCAGCAGGTAGTTCCGGGCCTCGAACGGGAGGGGGGTGACCCTCTCCCCCACACCCTCGACCCGGGCCCGCCCCCCCACCAGGCAGAACGGCACGTCGGCGCCGAGCCGGACCGCCAGGGCGGGGTCGCTGCAGCCGGCCCAGCGCAGGACGGCGGCTGCGTCCGCCGATCCCCCGCCCAGCCCGCCGCCCAGCGGGATCCGCTTCTTCAGACGGATGGCCGCCCGGCGCCCGCAGGCGACCAGCGCCTGTTCCACCAGGTTCTGGCCCGGCCCCGGCAGCCCGCCGGACCGGGACCCCGGCTCGACGTCGACGACGAGACCGGACCCCCCTTCGTCGACCTGCAGCTCGTCGGTCAGGCTGAGTGTGAGCATTTCGGCTTCGAGCTCGTGGTAGCCGTCCGGCCGCACGCCGGTCACCCGCAACGACACCGTCAGCTTGGCCGGTGCCAAGACCTTGCGCACCCTCCCGTCAGCCACACTCCCCCCAGTCACCTTCCCGTCGGTCACAGTGCCGCCAGCCTGCCCCAGGACACCACGTCGAGCTCCTCGGCCCGGGCGTCGGGCCGCACACCTGCCCGTTCGAAGGCGGCCGCGTCCACCACGCCGGCCAGCGAGCGCCGCAGCATTTTGCGCCGCTGGGCGAAGCCGGCCCGGACGACGGCGTTCAGCCGCTCGTAGGACACCAGGGAGGGATCGACGGCCGGCTCGGGACGCCGTTCCAGCCGGACCAGGACCGACTCGACCCGTGGCCGCGGGATGAAGACAGCGGCTGGCACCCGGCCCACGACCTCGGCTCGGGCGAAATAGGCGATGCGGACAGAGACCGCCCCGTAGGCGTCCTCGCCCGCAGACGCCGCCATTCGCTCGCCCACCTCCCGCTGCACCATGACGAGGAGGTGGGCCACCGTGGGCACCTCCACGAGGGTACGGAGCACCAGGGGCGTGGCGAGGTTGTAGGGGAGGTTGGCCACCAGGCTCCAGGGGCCCGGGCTGCGCTCACCCAGCAGCGCCGCCAGGTCCAGCTCGAGGGCATTCCCCTCGACGGTCTCCACCCCCGTACCCTCCACCACGGAGCGCAGGACGGGGAACAGGTGGCGGTCCGTCTCCACCGCCACGACCCGGGCACCGGTCTCGGCCAGCGCCAACGTCAACGAACCCAGTCCCGCCCCGATCTCGAGGACGTCCGAGCCCGGCCCGGCACCCGAGAGTCGCGCAATACGGCGGACGGTGTTCGGGTCGGCGACGAAGTTCTGCCCGAGGGCACGGCTGGGCTTCAGACCGTGTGCCGACAGCAACTGTGCGATGTCGGCGCCGGAAAGGGTCACCAGGAGATTGTGACGTCCACCACTCCCTGGCTTGTGTCGGCGATCTGTGCGAAGCCCTCGGGCGAGAGGTCGACCACGCGCGGGTAGCCCGCCGCCTCGCGGTCATCCACCGTGCAGACGGTGGACGCACCGGTCGCGTTGTTCACCACTGTGAGCACCGTTCCGAACGAGAGCGTCGGGCTGGCGCAGTAGCCCGCCGGAGCGGCCGAGTACCACGTGGCCTCACCGCCTTCGTCGCTCGTCGCTGCGGCCACCGGCGGTGCGGTCGTCGTCGTGGTGGTCGGCGGGGGCGGGGGCGCCGTCGAAGTCGTCGTGGTCGTCGGCGCCGGCGCCGGCGCCGCGGTCGTCGTGGTCGGTGGTGCCGTCGTCGTGGTGGTCGCGGCCGCGGTGGACGACGTCGTCGTCGGCGCTTGATACGCGACGAGATGCGAGGGCAGCCTCACTCCGTCGACGTGCGAGGACGAATGCACCGCGGCGGTCTCGTTCTCGTGCGCGCGACCCGCCGCGGCCTGAGGCCGCGACGCGTGCGCAGACACGCTCTGCAACAAGAGGAGAGGCGCACCGATCAACGCGCCGCAAAGAACTGCAGCAACGCCGAGGCGCCTCCCCCCAGTGCTCTGGTTCCGCAGGGCTCCACCCTTCTTCGGGGACACAGTGCACACCCGCGCCGACGTACGGGTGGCGGGGGGTTTCAACAGAACATAGATAACCAATCGCGGACCACGCAAACCCGAAAACCAGGGAGACCTTTCGCGCGCTCTTTTCCCAGGTCACGGTGTCTGCTCTCCGCGACATTTAGATGAACTCCCTGTTCAGCCGCAGTTTTCCGCCGAATTCAAGGTCAAACACCCAGGTCACAAGGTTCTCGTATTACGCGCAACAGCGCGTGATTTACCTTCCTGTGGAAAACGCCATGGCGGCCGCAGCCGCACTGTGCTCCCTCACCTCGTCCACCGTGCAGCCCTTCACCGCCGCGATGGCGTCACCGACGAGCGGGAGATAGGACGGTTCGTTCGTGCGGCCGCGATGGGGCACCGGTGCGAGGAACGGGCTGTCCGTCTCCACCAGCAGACGGTCGAGCGGACAGCACGCGGCTGCTTCCCTGACGTCAGACGCATTCTTGAACGTCACGATGCCGCTGAACGACACATACATGCCGGCGCGCAGGCAGCGTTCGACCTCGGCGGGACCCCCCGTGAAGCAATGCAGCACGGTGCGTTCGGGTACGCCCTCGGCGTCCAACACGTCGAACAGGTCGTCCCACGCGTCGCGTGCGTGGATCACCAGCGCGAGCTCGTGCTCGTGCGCCAACGCGATCTGTGCCGCAAAGGCGGCCCGTTGCGCGTCCCGCGAAGAGTTCTCGTAGAAGTAATCCAGCCCGCACTCCCCGACCGCCACCACTGCACCGTCATCGGCAGCGAGTGCGCGGGCCAGCAGCGCCGCCACCGCGTCCACGCCTTCGTCCGCCTCGTGCGGGTGCAGCCCGATTGACGCCCACGCCCTCGGGGCCACCCCGGCGCGTGCCGTCGACCGGGCCACCGCCACCGCCTGCTCGGAGGTGACGACCCCGGTCCCGATGCAGACCATCCGCGTGACGCCGGCCTCCGCGGCCCTGCTCAGGACGGGCTCGGGGTCCGCCGCCCCGGCCTCGTCCCCCGGGAGGTACTCCTCTTGGACATGGCAGTGCGAGTCGAACCAACCGGCCAAGGTCAGGCCTTCCGCCGCGGGAAAAGGGGATCCCCCTTCACCACGGCCGCACCGCCGGTGTAGCCACCCCACTGCGCATCGTCGGGGACGCGTGCCGCCGAAGGGTCACCCGCCACGCCGATGCGACGCCAGACCTCGACCGCCGTCGCCGGCATGGCCGGTGCGATCAGGACGGCCACGATGCGCAGGACCTCGAGGGCGTCGCCGAGGACCGCGTCCACGGCCGGCCCGGGCTCCATCTTCCAGGGCTCGGCCGACTCGAGCTCCGCGTTGGCGGCACCGATGAGCCGCCACGTCTCCTCGAGCGCCTCGTGCGGCGCCCAGCGCGCCCAGGCGGACGCCGCTGCGTCGAGCACCGCAGCCGCCACCGCCGCCAGTTCGCTGGAAGGGTTGCAGCCGGGTCCGACCCCGCCGCACTTCGAGTGCACCACGGTCGTGACCCGCGACACCAGGTTGCCCAGATTGTTGGCCAGGTCCGCGTTGTAGCGCGCCACGATGCCTTCGTAGGAGAAATCGCCGTCACCGCCCAGCGCCACGTCGCGCAGCAGGTGGTAGCGCAGCGGATCGACGCCGAAGTCGTCGGCCAGGGCCAGGGG
Source organism: uncultured Acidimicrobiaceae bacterium (assembly GCA_963721585.1). GTDB lineage: Bacteria > Actinomycetota > Acidimicrobiia > Acidimicrobiales > RAAP-2 > Bog-473. The sequence continues at coordinate 729,900 of CAVRJN010000008.1, forward strand.
CGACACGTCGGTGATGTTGAGCGGCCCGGCCCCTTCGCCGCCGGCCAGCCCCGAGGCGATCATCGTCTTGCCGAGCTTCTGCCCGCCCATGAGCAGGTACCCGTGGACGAAGATCTCCTCCGGTGGTGCGATGCCGGCCGCCATGCACATGGCGGGCCACCAGACGCAGTGGAACTTGAGGATGTCCTTCCCGATCAGGTGGTGGGCGGCTCCCCAGCGCGCCTCGAACACGGCAGGATCGCCGCCGTACCCGGCCACCGTCAGGTAATTGATGAGCGCGTCGTACCAGACGTAGAAGACGTGGCCGCTGTCCCACGGCACGGGTACGCCCCACGTGAAGGAGGTGCGGGTGATCGACACGTCCCGCAGCCCTCCCCGGATGAATCCGAGGGCCTCGTTGCGCTTCGACGTCGGGCGGACGAAGTCGGGGTGGCTCTCGTAGTAGTCGAGGAGGCGCTGCTCGAATTGGCTGAGTTTGAAGAAGTAGTTGTCCTCCTTCATCTCAATGACGGGGCGGTGGTGGACCGGGCATTTGCCGTCCACGAGCTGGTCCTCGAGGTAGTAGTCCTCACACGAGACGCAGTAGAGGCCCGAGTAGGAGCCGAGCTCTATGAAGCCGTTGTCGTAAATGCGCTGCAGGAACTGCTGGACCACTTCGTAGTGGCGCGGCTCGGTGGTCCGGATGAAATCGTCATTGGCGATGTCGAGCCGGCTCCAGGCCTCCACGAAGCGAGCCGAAGTGCGGTCCGTCCACTCCTTGGGGGTGGTTTCGTTCGCCTCGGCCGCCTCCACGATTTTGGCCCCGTGCTCGTCGGTCCCCGTCATGAACCAGACGTCGTCGCCCAGCAGGCGGTGCCAGCGCGCCAGGGCATCGGCGTTGACGGTCGTGTACGCCGTACCCACGTGCGGCGCGTCGTTGACGTAATAGATCGGTGTGGTCAGGTAGTACGGGGGCACCGCCGGTAGCGTACCGGCGCCTTCAGCCGCGGCCCGACGCCGAGTCCTTGTCGTCCCCGGCGTTCCCACGCACGCGCAGGGCGGCCTCGTAGGCGCGGCGTCGGGGCACGCCGAGTGATGCCGCCACCAGCTCGGCCACCTGGCGCGGACCGGCCGAGGGATCGTCACCGAGTGCGGCTTGCACCGCGGCCTCGACGTCCTCCTCGGCGGCCGGCGCCGCCGCCGGAGCCCCGCCGACGACGAGGACGACCTCGCCCCGGACCTCCCGCGTTGCGAAGACGGTCGCCGCCTCGCCGAGCGTGCCCCGCCAGACCTCCTCGTGCAGCTTGGTCAGCTCGCGCACCACGGCAACAGGGCGGGCCGCGTCCGTCGCGGCCAGCTCGGCGAGCGTTGCTGCGACCCGGCTCGGGGCCTCCAGCACGACGGTGGTGCGCGCATCGGCCATGAGCGCGCCGAGGCGCCGCCGGCGCTCGGGCCCCTTGCGGGGCAGAAAGCCCTCGACGCAAAAGCGGTCAGCCGGCAGGCCGCTCACGACCAGCGCGCCGAGAACCGACGACGGGCCGGGCACGGTGCTGACGGTGGCGCCCGCGGCGGCGAGCTGGGCCGCCAACCAGGCCCCCGGATCCGAGATACCGGGCGTGCCCGCGTCGCTGACGACGGCCACCGTTGCGCCCCCGGCCACCGCGGCGGCCACCCGGTCGAGCCGGGACGCCTCGTTGTGGCCGTGCAGCGACAGGAGGCGGTCGCCGTGCGGCCCCTTCGCCGTGATGCCGCTCGCCGACAGGAGGGCCCGGGTGCGGCGCGTGTCCTCGCAGCAGATCAGGTCCGCGGTCGCCAGCACGTCGCGTGCCCGGGGCGAGAGATCACCCAGGTTCCCGATCGGCGTGGCCACCAGCATGAGCTGGCCCCGCCGCTCCCCGCTCACTGCGTGCCGCTTGCTGCACCGTTCGCGCCGTTCGCGCCGTGCGGGACCACGCGCATCTCGAGCCGGTCGCCGACCCGCACGCCCCACCGCTCGAGCGACCCGGCCTCGGTCTGCACGGCGCTCCGGGCCGTCCGGCCTCCCATGGCCACCCGCCACGGCTTGAGCCGGGCCATCCGCACCACGGTCAGGTCGGTCGAGAGAAAGGCCACGTCAATGGTGAATTTCATGCCAGCGGTATGGACGGTGCGGGCACCGTCGACGTGCAGTGCCCCCTCGCAGCCCGGGCGCCCACGCAATGCGCCCCGCTCCGCCGGCGAGTCGGCCAGCTCGAGCGCGCACACGACATCGCCGTCCCGCAGCAGCCATCCGGACCGCATCCGTCTGAGGCTATCGGACCGCCCCCCGCATTCCGTCTAGGCTTTTTCGTCTCATGTCGAAGCGAACGGTGAAGCGCAAGCTCAGGAAGAAGAAGAAGGCCAACCATGGCAAGAAGCCGAATTGCGGTCGCGGCTGACTCCACTCCGACGGCCCGAGGCGGTCACACGACCGCCGGTGGCCTCATTCTTCCCCCGTCCAGGCAACGCCCGCTGAGCCCAGCACGCCGCACAGCGTGGTGGGCACATCCGAGATGATCCCGTCGACCCCCAGGCCGAGCACGCGCTCCATGGACTCGGCGTCGTTGACGGTCCACACGTGGACGGCCTTGCCGGCCCGGTGCGCCGCAGCCACGAATCGTTCGTCGACGATCACGAGGTCCCCCTGGCGCTCGGGCACCTGAAAGGCCACCGCCGGACTCTCGGGCAGGTCCTCGCCGGCCTGGACCGCCTGCCAGGCCTCCGCCGTCGTCATCGTGCCGGCTGAGGTCGGCACGTCCGGAGCGAACCGGCGGAAGGCGTCGGTGGCCGGGTCGAGGAAGGAGGCCACGATCAGGTCGTCCGTGCGGCCGAACTCGGCGAGGAGCCGGGCCAGAGGCTCCTCGTAGGGCGCCACGACGGGCGCCGTCTGCTTGATATCGAGGTTCAGCACGACCCCGGGGAACCGCTCGAGGACCTCGCGCAGCGTCGCGATGCCGAACGACGGGTCGCCGGGTGCCCGGCCGCGGAACGGGTAGTCGGCTGCGGGCCGTCCCGGCGTGACGTCGGCCCCCGGGATCCACCAGTACGAGAAGTCCATCGCCCGCAGCTGCGCCAGCGTGAACGACGCGATGGTGCCCGTGCCGGCGGTGGTGCGGTCGACCGTCGCGTCGTGGCAGACCACCAGCTCGCCGTCCGCCGTGGCGTGGACGTCGAGCTCAACGGCCGTGGCACCCACCTCGAGCGCGTGCTCAATGGCGTGCACGGTCGAAGACGGCGACTCCCAGGCGCCTCCCTGGTGCGCATAGGCGATGACCCTGCGCTCGAGCCACACCGACGCCGTGCCCACCGCCCGACGGTAACAGCCGACGCCTGGTCCGGCGCGGGGTCCGCCGGGCGAAGACGGGGGCGGCTCCGGCGGGCCTATCCTCGTGCGGCGTGCTCGATCACCTCCTCGTCGATCTCATCGGCACCATCCGCTCGTCGTTCGACCGGGCGCTCCTGCAGCGTCAGGCCGTCGAGGAGCGCTTCCAGGTCGACGTCTTCCTGGGCGACCTGTCCTGGGAGACCTCCTACAGCCTTCCCGGCGAGGAGCAGCCGCCCAGGGTGCGGGCCGACCTCTCGCTCGACTGGCCCACGTGGAGCCAGACCTCCTACCGCAGCTGGTCGATCGGCGAGCCGCCCGACGAGCTGCCCGAGGTCGTGATCGAGGTCGCGCTGCGGGTGCAGCGCATGGCGGAGGCCCCCGACACCGAGAAGGTGATGACAGCCCTGCCCGCCACCGGTCCGCTGGGTGATCCCTCGGATCTGGTGCGCACGGCCACGACGATGGAGCAGGTGCGCACGGAGGTGGACGAGGCGCACGGCACCATGCGTTGGGCTGCCGAGGCGACCTACGAGGGCTCGCTTCGTTTCAGCGAGCACCAGCTGGAGGAGCCGTCGACGCTGGTGCCCGTCTTCGACGACCTGGCCCGCTGGATCGCCTCGACATTGATCGCGTTGGCCGACCTCCCCTTCACGTTCCTGCCCCCCGGGGAGGACGACGCCTGACCCGCTTCGCTCCCCGCCGAGGCCCTTTGAGCGTCCTCGCGCTCGCGCTCGCCCTCGGCGTGCTGCTCACCGCCTGCGGTTCGTCGGCGCCGGCTGCCCCGCCCCCGGGCCAGGGCCTGATCCTCGACCGGCCCACGCCCCAGACCGTGCCGCTGGTCAACCAACGAGGACAGGCCGTCTCGCTCGCCGGGCTGCGGGGCAAGGTGGTCGTCCTGGCACCCTTCCTGACCCTGTGCCAGGACGAATGTCCCCTCGTCACCGGCGCCTTCATCTCCTTGCAGCGCGACCTGAACGCCGCCGGTCTGACGCACCGCGTCGTCTTCGTCGAGGCCACGGTGGATCCGGGCCGTGACACCGTGGCCCGCCTGGCCGCCTACGAGAAGGAGTTCGGGGCCGACTGGGACCTCTGGACCGGGACGCCGACCGACATCGCCGCGTTCTGGAAGCCGTTCGGCGTGGAGTACCAGATCGTGCCCGAGGCGGAACCGGCCAAGATCGACTGGTACACCGCCAAGCCGCTGACCTATGACGTCGAGCACACCGACGGCTACATCCTCGTCGACCCGTCCGGACGCGAGCGCTTCGTCGACGCCTCGGCGCCGGATCAGAAGGGCGCGCTGGGCGCGAAGCTGCGCGACCTCCTCAACGCCGACGGCCTGCACGAACTGCAGAACCCTCAGGCGCCCGACTGGACCACGGCGGATGCGCTCGCCTCGATCAGCTGGCTGCTCGGCACCAACGTGCCGGCATCGAGCTCCTGATGGGTGGCCGGCTGCGCCGCACCGCCCTGGTCGTTCCGGCGGCCCTCGCCGGTCTGACCCTCCTCGTCACTGCCTGTGGCGGCGGCGGTGGCGTGACGACGCTGTCCGGCCCGCCGACCACCGACAGCTCGTTGACACTGACGCTCCAGCATTCCCCGGTCGGGCCGATCCTGGCCACGGGGGGCGGCGACATGCTGTACGACTTCGTCCCCGACACGACGACCCACAGCGCCTGTGTCAGCAACCTGTGCGTCCTCCAATGGCCCCCTCTCGTCACGAGCGGGCCGGTGCGCGTCGGCAAGGGCGTCGACCGCTCGCTGGTGGGCACGCTCCGCCGGCCCGACGGCTCGACCCAGCTCTCCTACGGCGGCCACCCGCTCTACACCTACAACGGCGATGTCGCACCCGGCGTCGTCATGGGCCAGGCGATCAACCAGGACGGCGGCCTCTGGTACGTGCTCGACGCGGAGGGGAAGCAGATCACCACGTCGTTCACGGTCACCCCGCCGAACGCCAACGGCGACGCCGACGGGTGAGGCGCCTGCCAGAGCGTGGAGCGTGCCCTCAGGTGTTGAAGCGGAACTCGACGATGTCCCCGTCGCGCATGACGTAGTCCTTGCCCTCCATCCGGGCCCGTCCGGCGGTGCGCGCCGCAGCCACCGAACCCGCATCCATGAGGTCTTCGAAGCTGATGACCTCCGCCTTGATGAAGCCGCGCTCGAAATCGGTGTGGATGACGCCGGCGGCCTTGGGGGCCGTATCGCCGATGTGAACGGTCCACGCCCGCGCCTCCTTCGGCCCCGCCGTGAGAAACGTCTGCAAGCCGAGGGTCGCAAAACCCACGTGGACGAGCTGCTCGAGCCCGGATTCCTCCTGGCCGTAACTCTGCAGCAGCTCCGCGGCGTCGGCGGCATCGAGGCCCGCCACCTCGGCTTCGATCTGCGCGCAGAGGACGACGGCCTGAGCGGGGCGCACGCTTTCGGCCAGGCCGGCCGCCAGCGCCGCGTCGCCGAGAGCCCCCTCGTCGACGTTGAAGACGTAAATGAAGGGCTTGGCGGTCAGAAGGTGCAGATCACGCAGCAGCGCGACGTCGACTTCACCCCTCGATGCCGCCTCGGTGATCGTACGGCCGGCACCGAGGATGCCTGCGGCGGCAGTGACCGCGTCGACGGTCGGTCGAAGCGCCGGGTCACCCTTCGCCTCACGCGCCAGTCGTGGCAGCCGCTGCTCGACCGTCTGCAGGTCGGCCAGGATCAACTCCGTGTTGACCGTCTCGATGTCGCTCGCCGGGTCGACCCGCGCGTCGACGTGGACGACGTCGTCGTCGTGAAATGCACGGACGACCTGGCAGATCGCGTCCGTCTCGCGAATGGCCGCCAGGAACTGGTTGCCCAGGCCCTCCCCCTGCGAAGCACCGCGCACGAGCCCCGCGATGTCCACGAAGGTCACGGTCGCCGGCACCACCGGGGCGCCGTCGTAGAGATCCGCCAGCTGTTGCAGCCGCGGGTCGGGCACGGCCACCACGCCCACGTTGGGCTCAATGGTGGCGAAGGGGTAATTCGCCGCCAACACCTCGTTGTTCGTGAGCGCGTTGAAGAGGGTGGACTTGCCCACATTGGGCAGTCCGACGATGCCGATCGAGAGGCTCACGCTGCCGTCCGGCTAGCCCGGCAGGAGGCCGGCATCGGCGGCCAGAGTCCTGAGGTCGGCCTCGGGCCGGGCACCCGTGTGCGAGATGACCTCGGCGGCGCACATGCCACCGAGGCTCGTGCTCTCGACGGGGCCCATGCCGTGGGTCAGGCCGTAGAGGAGGCCTGCTGCGAAGAGGTCCCCGGCACCGGTCGTGTCGACCACCTGACGCACGGGCGCGGCCGGAACCTCCTCGGGCCCCCGGGCCGTCAGGACGGTGGCGCCTTGGGCACCCCGGGTCATGACCACCAGCAACCCGGTCTCCTCGGCGGCCTCGAGGGCGCCCTCGTACGAGTCGACCCCGAAGAGCATGGTGACCTCCTCTTCGTTCCCGAGGAGGATGTCGACGTCGTCGATCAGGAGATCGAGGAACTCCCGCTGGTGGCGGCCGACACAGAACGGGTCCGACAAGGACAGTGCCACCGCGCCCTCCGTGCCGTGCGCCGTGGCCGCGGCGTGGCGCATGGCCTCTTTGGCCGCGGGCACGTCCCACAGATAGCCCTCGAGCAGGACGATGGAGGCGCGGGCCACGAAGGAGATCGGGACGCCCTCGGGTGACAAGGTCGAGGCTGCGCCGAGGTAGGTCCCCATGGTGCGGTCGGCGTCGTCGGTGATGAGCACCACGCACCGCCCGGTGCCGAGGCCGTCCGCGGCAGCCGATTCGCTCACATGCGGTTCGAACTCGACGCCGGCCGACCGGAGGTTCTCGGTGTAGGTCCGGCCCACCTCGTCATCGGCGACCGCCCCGACGAATCCGGCGCTCCCCCCGAGGACGGCGATCCCCGCGGTCGTGTTGGCGACCGATCCACCCGAGACGAAGCGAGGGGTGCCCATCCACTCCTGCACCGCGTTGGCCGTGGGGAGGTCGATGAGGGTCATGGACCCCTTTTCCAGTCCCGTCTGAGCCAGTTGCTCGGGGGTTGCCAGTTCGATGACGTCGAGCAGGGGCGATCCGATGGCCACCACGTCGAGATCGTGGCCGTTGGCTTCGTTGGCGGGGGCTGCTTCCTGGGAGGGCACGGAGCGAGAAACTACCCGCGGCACCGCGGGTAGCCTGCACGGATGCCTTCAGCTCCCAGGTCAGCCGTCGCGCCCGGCTCGGAGCCGTTCCGTTTGCCACGGACGGTCGAGCCGGAGATGTACCACATCGAACTCGAGCCGGACATCGCCACCGCCACCTTCTCGGGCACCGTTCGGATCGACGCCATCGTCCACGAGACGGCCGACGAGATCGTGCTCAACGCGGCCGAGCTGGCGATAAGCGACGTCGAGGTCTTGACCTCCGACGGCATCACCGTGTTGTGCAGCGTCAGCTTCGACGACGACCTCGAACAGGTCACCTTCCAGCCGGCCGACCTGATTCCTCCAGGGCCCTGCACCATCAGCTGCCGGTTCAGCGGCACCCTCAACGACAAGCTGCGCGGCTTCTACCGGTCCACCTACACCGGGCAGGACGGCGAGACCCAGACGATGGCCACGACCCAGTTCGAGTCGGTGGACGCACGGCGGGGCTTCCCCTGCTTCGACGAGCCCGATCGCAAGGCTGTCTTCGAGATCACCCTGATCGTGGAGCCCGACCTCGACGCCATCTCCAACTCACCCGTCGTCGAGGTCGACCAGGTGGGCGACAAGCAGCGCATCCGGTTCGCCCCGACCATGAAGATGTCGACGTACCTGGTGGCCGTCGTCGTCGGCAAGCTCGAGATGACCGAGACCGTCGACGTGGACGGCGTACCCCTCCGTGTTGTCTGCACCCCCGGGAAGCTCCCCCTGGCCGGGTTCGCGCTGGAAGTCGGCGCGTTCGCGCTGCGCTTCTTCACCGAGTACTTCAACATCCCCTACCCCGGGGACAAGGTCGACCTGGTGGCCATACCGGACTTCGCCGCCGGGGCCATGGAGAACCTGGGATGCATCACCTTCCGCGACACGGCACTGCTCATCGACAAGGACCGGGCAGCCCGCGCCGAGCTCGAGCGCGTCGCCGACGTCATCGCACACGAGCTGGCGCATATGTGGTTCGGCGACCTCGTGACCATGGGATGGTGGGAGGGCATCTGGCTCAACGAGGCCTTCGCCACCTTCATGGAGGTGCTCTGTGTCGACGCCTTCCGGCCGTCGTGGAACCGCTGGATCGGCTTCGCACCCTCCCGCGAGGCTGCCCTCGGCGTCGACGCGCTGCACCTGACCCGCCCCATCGAGTACCCGGTAGGGCCGCCCCAGGAGGCCCAGGACATGTTCGACGTCCTGACCTACGAGAAGGGCTGTGGCGTCCTGCGCATGCTCGAGCAGCACATCGGGGCGGAGGTGTTCCGCGACGGCGTGCGGACATACCTGAAGGCACACGCCTATGCCAACACAGTGACCAGCGACCTGTGGGACGCGCTCGAGGACGCCAGCGGCGCACCCGTGCGTGACGTGATGGACACGTTCATTCTGCAGGGCGGCCACCCGCTGGTGTCCCTGCGCGGCGCCACGGTCAGCCAACAGCCCTTCGCGCTGGGACCGGTGCCCGCCGGCGAGACATCGTCCATCGGCTCGGTGTGGCGCGTCCCGGTCCCCGTGCGGGCGCTGCCCTCCGACGGCAAGCCCGGCGCGCCGGTACGCCACCTCGTCCTCGACGCAGAACCAGAGGAGATCAGCGAGGCGGGACTGGGCCTCGCGGTGGTGAACGCAGGCGGGTGGGGCATCTTCCGGGTGGGCTACGAGACCGCGCACCGGACGGCGCTCGCCGAGCACCTTCCAGAGCTCACCCCCCTGGAGCGGGCCGACCTCGTCTCCGACACCTGGGCGACCACCCTGGCCGGCCTCTCCACTCTCGAGGAATTCCTCGTCCTGGCCTCGCGGCTGGGCGCCGAGCCGGAGCCTGCGGCCTGGTCCCCCGTCGGTGCAGCGTTGACCCTCGCCAAACGCATCGCGCGGGCCGAGCAGGAGGACGCGCTGCACGAGGCGGTTGCCGCGCTCATCGGACCCACCCAGCGCCGACTCGGCTGGGACGCCGTACCGGGGGAGAACGACCGCACGCCGACGCTGCGGGCGCTCGCGATCAACCTCATGGGGACCGTTGGCGCCGACCCCGAGGTGCGGGCCGAAGCGGCACGGCGCTTCGACGCTTCACCCATCGGCGGTGGTTCTGGAGAACCGATCCCGCCTGACATCGAGTCGGCCACGCTCGCCGTCGTGTCGCAGCTGCTGCGGCCGGGCGACTACGACGCACTGCTGGAGCGCTACCGCTCCGCCTCCACGCCCCAGGAGGAGATGCGCTCTCTGGGCGCGCTGGCGGGCTTCCCCGATGTCGACCTGTGCCTGCGTACCTATGACCTGGCCATCACGGAGGTGCGCAGCCAGAACGGGTTCGCCGTGATCGGCTCGCTGCTGGCCAACTCCGCGGGGAATCAAGCGGTGTGGACCCGCCTCACCGAGACCTGGGATGCCGTGCTCGAGCGCTTCCCGACGAACGCCCCACCGCGCATCGTCGAGGCGATACCCGCCCTGTGCGGCGACGCGGCATTCGCCGAGGGAGCCATCGCATTCCTCGGTGACAACCCGCTGTCGTCGGGGCTGCGCCGGGTGGCCCAGTCGGTCGAGCGGCTCAGGGTCAACGTGGCCTTCGGCACCCGGGAGCGGCCCGGATTGGTCGAATCGCTGCGGGCGGCCGGCTCATCGCCATCCAGATGACCGAGAAGTGGCCGGGCGCCGACGCCCCCGACTCCGAGCGGGTGCGGTTCCTCATCGAAACGGCGCGGAACACGCGTGGCTTCATGCCAGACGACGAGGGCGAGGCATTGTTCGCCGCTGCCCTGCGAGCGGGACAGGCGGACGTCCCGGCGGCCGCACCCCCAACCTTCGTGGAGATCGGGGCCTGGTGCGGGAAGTCGACCGTCTACCTGGGCGCCGCCGCGGAGGCCACGGGGGCGGCCGTTCTCTCCATCGACCATCACCGCGGTTCGGAGGAGAACCAGCCGGGATGGGACTACCACGAGCCCGATCTCGTCGATCCCGAGATAGGCCGCATCGACACGCTGCCGCACTGGCGTCGCACCATCACCCGTGCCGGCCTCGAGCCGTCCGTGGTGGGCATCATCGGCGACTCCCCCACGTTGGCGGCGCGTTGGGACCGACCCCTCGCCTTCTGCTTCATCGACGGCGGGCACGGTGACGAGCCGGCCTGGGCGGACTTCCGGGGCTGGTCGCCGCACGTGGCCGTCGGTGGCTGGCTGGCGATCCACGATGTGTTCCCCGACCCGGCGGACGGGGGGCGGCCGCCGTACGAGCTCTACCGGGCGGCACTGGACTCGGGCGAGTTCACCGACGACGGTGGCTGCGGGAGTCTGCGCGTGCTGCGCCGGATCGCGCTGCCGGGCTGACGGGCGCTCACGCGCGCCGGTCCCGCACCTCAGAGCCGGGACTCGGCCCCTTCGATCGATGACGGCCCCAGGAAGACGGCCGGCGTCGCCTCGACGGCACCGGCTCCCGCGCCGGCTCCCGCACGCAGACCCACCGCCGCCACGATGGCGGCAACGAGCGTCGCAGCGGCGGCGACCATGAGCGCCAGGCGGTACCCCGAGACGAACGAGGCCACCGCATCAGCCCTGTACCGCGAACCGAGAACACGGGTGACCTCGGCGATCTGACCCCCGGCCACGTACTGAGCCTGACCGGGGGCCCCTGGCACACCGGCGCTACGGGCGGCCCAGGAACTGGTCGCGGCATGCACCCCGATGGTCCCGAGGACGGCCAGCCCCACCGAGGTCCCGACCTGTCGGGCTGCGTTGACGAGGCCGGACGCGCCGCCCGACACGCCCGGGGGCACGTCGCGCATGGCCACGTTGACAACGCCGGGCACCAGGGTGCCCCAACCCACCCCGAGCAGCACGTAGCCGACGAACGCGACGCCGAACGAGGTGCTGTCCGACAGCAGGGCGAGGACGGCGACTCCCACGGCGCCCACCAGGCAACCGGTGACCACGATCACGACAGGCTGAAACCGGCGCCGGAGCCGGCCGGCGGACTGCGCGGCCACGATGAACGGGATGTTCATCGACAACCAAGAAATTCCGGTGCGAAGGGGCGACCAACCCTCGACGTCCTGGAAGAGCAGCGTCACATAGAACATGACCCCCGCCAACGCCAGATACGTCAGGAGGTAGACGCCGCACCCGGAGACGAAACTGCGGGCGCGCAGCAGTCTGGGCGGCAGCATGGGCGACGACGTCCGGCTCTCCCACATGACGAAGAACACGACCAGGACGGCGCCGCCGGCCAAGGGTGCGACCACTTCGAAGGACGTCCAGGGGTGACTCGACGACTCAATGAGGCCGAAGGTGATCCCGAGGAGTCCCAGCGCGATGGCGATCATGCCCACCACGTCGAGCGCGCGGCCTTCGGGATTGCGGGACTCGCTCACGGCCACGGACGCGATGGCGAATCCGGCAATCGCGAATGGCACGTTGACCCAGAAGACCGAGGACCAGCTGAAGGCGGACAGGAGGGCCCCTCCGACCACCGGTCCGAGCCCGAAGCCCAGACCTGAGATGGCGGCCCACATGCCGAAAGCGCCCGCCCGGCGCTCGACGGGGTAGGTCTCCGTGAGGATGGCCAGCGTCAGGGCGGACATGAGCGCACCGCCCGCACCCTGCAGGGCACGGGAGCCGATGAGCGCGACGTCGGCGGTGGACAGGGCGCACGCCACCGACCCCAGCGTGAAGACGACCATCCCGATCAGGAAGAACCGTTTCCGCCCGTAGCGGTCGCCCAGGGCGCCCCCGAGGGGGATGAAGGCGGCGAGGCTGAGTGCGTACGCGCTGATCACCCACTCGAGCTGGCCCGCTGTCATGTGCAGCTCGCGCTGAATGGATGGCAGCGCGGTGTTCACGATGGTGACGTCGAGCAGGGTCATGCCCTGCGCGATGCACATCGCCACCAGGGTCAGGCGGCGCCGGCGCGTCACTCGCGGGTCCTCGGGGGCGGTGAGCTGATCAGACATCCGATGGCACGGCGCGCCGGCAGGGGGACATGGGAATCGTGCGTGAATCTACCGGGCCCGCGACGTCCATCCACGCGTACGACCGCCCTCGACCACTCCTCCGGCGCCCACGAGGGCCCGGCGTGCTCCGTTCAGCCGCGCGAGAAGCGTTGCGGGGGATCGGCGACGGTGCAGCCCTCGATGGCATCGCCGCAGTGCGGCTCGGCCAAGTCGAGTGCGGCCGGCAGGCCTTCACCACGGAAAAGGCCAGCTGCTGGAGTTGTGTTCGACAGAGCATCGGCCGCCAGCACCATGGCGGCGAAGGTGTAGGTCGTCCGCTCGTTCTTGGGGAAGGTCTCCCGCTCCGGGTAGACGACGCCGGTCCAGTACGACCCGTCAGTCAACCGCAGGTTCTGCCCGGCCGAGAACAGCTCCAGGGCCGCGCTCTCCATGCCGAGCGCGTCGAGCGTCAGCACGCATTCGGCCGTCTCGGCCGCTGTGACCCAGTCGCCGGTCGAGACGCAGCGCACCCCCAGGCCCTCCATGACGAAGGTCGACCATCCTTCGGCTATGCGGCGGCGCCCGGCTTCACCCTCGAGCGCACCCGACAGCATCGGGTAGTACCAGTCCATGGCGAACTCGACCTTTGGTGCGAAGGCACCGGGGTGATGGGCCACGGCGTGGCCGAGGCGCCCGGCCGCCAGCTCCCAGTCCGGCCGGTCCTTCGCCAGACACTCCGCGATGGCCACCGCGCAGCGCAGGGAGTGATAGATGGACGAGGAGCCGGTCAGCAGCGCGTAGCGCTCCGGCCGGCCGGCCGAGTCGAGGGACCACAGCACCGAGCCATCCGGCTGCTGCGAGCGAAGGATGAAGTCGATGCCCTTCTCAATCGTCGGCCAGAGTTCGCCGAGGAACTCCACGTCGCCCGTGATCAGATGATGGTGCCAGGCGCCGGCAGCCAGGTACCCGCACACGTTCGTGTCGAGCCGGAGGTCCTTGACCGCGTCGCCCTGGTAATAGTTGAACCAGCTCCCATCGGGAAGCTGGCGACGCGCCAGCCAGCGGTAGGCGTCGACGGCTTCGTCCACCAGGCCGCAGACGCTGAGCGCCATGGCCGCCTCGACGTGGTTCCACGGATCGCAGTGGCCACCCACGAACCACGGGATCTGTCCATCGTGGCGCTGGACCGCCGCGATGGCGTGGCCGGTGGCGAGCACGTCTGCACTCGTCAGGATGCCGGGAACCTCCGGCAATGCGGCGGAACGGATCTCTTCGGTGGTCATGCCGCTGCTCCCTGGCTCGGTGTGGTCGGTCCGCGCCGGCCGGGAACACCGCGGGGCAGTGTGGGGCGCGAGTCGGGCAGGTCCGCCACGCGGGCGACCGGCTTGGTCAGATAGAGCACCAGGCTCTTGCCGATGACGGGGCTCAACACCCGGTCCGCGGTGCGCGTGACGAAAGGTGCTTTGACGATGTCCCATACCAGCACCTTGTGGTAGGCCTCGACAGCCGGGTGCGAATCGTTCGACGGTCCGACCAGGCAGCGCAGCCACCAATAGGGCGAGTGCAGGCCGTGGGCGTGGTGGTGTCCCGTGGGCTCGAGCCCGGCCGAGCTCAGGCGCCGCTCCAGCGTCGACCGCCGGTAGATGCGCACGTGTCCGCCCGGGGTGTCGTGGTACTCATCCGACAGCGCCCAATTGATCACCTCGGGCCCGCAGCGCGGCACCGTCACCGCCATGGAGCCGCCGGGCCGGAGGACGCGGGCCAACTCGCGCATGGCCGCGGCGTCGTCGGGGATGTGCTCGAGCACCTCCGAAGCGATCACCCGATCGAAGGTCCCATCCTCGAACGGCAGCGCGAGCGCGTCGCCCTGCACCGCCGTCGCCGGATGATCCGCAGGGATCTCCCCCATCTCAATCATGGCGGCGAACGTGCCGCGCACCTGCGCCACCTCCTCGGGGCCGGCATCGAGGGCCACCACCGCCGCACCACGGCGGGCGGCCTCGAATGCGTGGCGCCCGAATCCGCAGCCAAGGTCCAGGACACGATCGCCGGGTCCGACCCCGAGCCTGTCGTAGTCGACCGTCAGCATCAGGCTGCTCCCCGGGCCAGCGGCTCGCCCGGACCGTCGACCGCGACCGACGGCGCGCCCGGAAGCGGCTCCCCCGCGATGACAGCGTCGTAACAGGCGGCGGTCCCTGCGGCGGTGACCTGCCACGTGAAGCGGCTGACCACGCGCTCCCGTCCCGCGGCACCGAGACGGGCGCGCAGATCCGCGTCGTCGAGCAAGCGGGCAATGGCCCCCGCCAGTGCGCCAGGATCGTCCGGCGGCACGAGGAGCCCCGTCTTCCCGTCGGTGCCCACGACCTCCGGCAGCGCGCCCCCCGTCGTCGCCACCACGGCCACGCCGCACGACATCGCCTCGATCGCCGGCAGCGAGAAACCCTCGTAGAGCGATGGCACGACGGCGACCTGGGCCTCGCCGTAGAGGTGGGCCAGCTCGTCGTCGGTGATGCCGCTCACGCAGTGCACGGCGTCGGCCAGGCCCAGACGCGCGATGGCCCGGTCGACCCGCCCGCCTTCGTTGGGACGGCCGATCACGGTCAGCTCGACATCACGCTCGGTCCGCAGCTTCGCCACCGCCTCGAGAAGTGGCACCAGTCCCTTCATGGGCACGTCGCTGCTCGAGGTCACCATGATCCGCCCGGGCACCGGGGTCACGTCGTCGAAGGGCCGGAACACGTGGTGGTCGACCCCGACGGGGACCACCGTCATCCGCTCGGGCGCCACATCCATCTGTGCCGCGATGTCCTGGCGCGAATTCTGCGACACCGTCAGCACGGCGGGGAGGGCACGAGCCACCCGCACCTGCATGCCGAGAAAGCCGAACCAGCGCCGCGTCGTGAATCGTTGCCACGGGTTCGTCGTATGCGACAGGGCGAGCTGGCGGTCGACCGTGATGGGATGGTGCAGCGTCGTCAACAGCGGCCAGCCGTCTTCCACCATGCCCAGCATCCCGGTGCCGAGGCACTGATTGTCGTGCACGACGTCGAATTCGTCCCGGCGCTGCGCCAGGAGCTGGCGGGCGCGTCGTGAGTAGGCCAGGGGCTCCCCGAAACCGGCCGTGCACATGATGGCGAACTCGGTCCAGTCCTCCCGGGAGGTGAACTCGCTCCGGTGGGGGACGCGAAAGGGGTCGGGCTGGCGGTAGAGGTCGAGGCCGCGGACGGGGGTGAATCCCACACCCTCGTCGAGATCGGGCCACGGCGGGCCGGAGAAGACCTCGACCGAATGACCCAGGGCGACCAGCTCACGGGTCAGGTGGCGGGTGTAGACGCCCTGCCCGCCGCAACGGGGGTTCCCCCGATAAATCAGGAAGGCGATCCGCAATCCCCCAGGTCGGGGCGGCGCGGCGGCCACCGGGGCGGGAAGCTCAATGTGCCGGGAGCGCTCCCAGGATTCCCTTGTTTCGATCCACTTCTGGCGAGGCGTTTTAGGCAACGGATGTCCCGACTCGACTCACCATGACCCTCTAGCCTCCCCGAACCCCCTGGTCCTTCGCAAACGGCCGCTCACGGGAGGCCCCTGCGGGCCGCCGCTCAACCGAGTCCGAACCAGCTGAGCACGGTGAGCAGGACGTAGACACCGGCCACCACGGCAACGGCGACGATGGCAAACCCTCCCGCCCAGCGCGCCACAGGGCCGTTGGCCGCCGAGCCGAGGAGCGAGCGCCGGTTGGCCAGCACCAGGATCAGAATGAGCGTCATCGGCGTGATCACGCCTTCGAGCACCTGGGTGTTGAGGATGAGCGTGATCAAGTTGCCCGGGACGAGCACCACCGCCGCACCGATGAGGATCTGGAAGGTGAAGATGCCGAGGAAGACGGGGGCCTGGCGGAAGCTCGACGAGACCGAGCGCTCGACGCCGATCGCCTCGGCCACGGCGTAGGAAGTCGAGAGCGGCACCACGGCCGCGGCAAGGGCGGAGGCCCCGAGAAGACCGAGACCGAACAGCGTCGTGGCGAAAGCACCGGCGACCGGCTTCAGTCCTTCGGCGGCCGTCGTGGCCGAGGTGAGCGGACCGGTGCCCCCGATCGTGGCACCGGTGGCGACGATGATCGACATCGCCACGATGGCGGCGAGGACGGCGCCGGTGATCGCGTCGACGCGCTGGAAGTGGTACTCCTCCGGCTTGACGCCCTTGTCGACGACAGCGCCCGCCTCGTACAGCTGGATGTACGGCGTGATGGTGGTGCCGATGAGGGCGACCGAGAGGAGGAGAAACGACTTCGAGGCTTCGAAATGGGGCCACACGGTGTTGACGGCGACTTGGTGCCAATTGGGCCGCGCCAGGACGGCGGCAATCGGATAGGCGATGAAGACGACGGTGAGCAGCAGGAAGATCCGTTCGGCGTAGCGGTAGGAACCGAAGAGCACGAGCGACCAGATCGCAACAGCGGCGATGGGGACCGATATGTAGCGCGAGACATCGAACAGCTCGAAAGAGGTCGCGATGCCGCCGAACTCGGTCACCATCAGACCGATGTTGGCGATGGCGAAGGCGGTGATGGCGAAGGCGGCGAGCCGGAGGTCGAACTCCTCCCGGATGAGGGCGGCGAGACCCTTCCCGGTGTAGGTCGCCAGACGGGCCACCATCTCCTGAACGATGACGTAGGCCACGGTGATCAGCACCATCAGGAAGAGGGTGCGGTAGATGAACTGCGCTCCGGCAGACGAATAGGTGACGATGCCGCCGGCGTCGTTGCCGGCCGCGGCCGCGATCAATCCCGGCCCGGCGGCGGCCAGGTAGATCAGCCACCGCCGCGACACCTTCAATTTCACGACAGAAGGCGGGGAAAGTGGAACCGACCCTTGGTCGGCACCAATGCATCGAGCACGTCGTCGGCCAGGATGCGCCCGATGGGACGAGCGTCGTCGTCGACGACCACCATGGAATGGCGCCGGGCTTCGACCAGCTGCGCTGCCGCTTCCCCCGCCGATGTGTGGGGCTTCACCGTGACCACGTCCTCGTCACCGAGGAGCGCGGACATGCGCGTGTCGATGGAGGTCCGCAGCGCCAGCAGGATGTCGAGCACGCTGACATCGCTCAGGAGGCGACCGTCATCGTCGATCACGGCCACCGCATCGAGGTCGGCGCCGTGCGCCCGCGCCTCGGACAGCCGGTCGACGACCTTCTTGACCTTGTCACCCGACCTGGCCGTGACGAGGGCTGTCGTCATGATCCCCCCCGCCTCGTCCTCCTCGTAGCCGAGGAGCTCACGCAGCGAGAGCGCTGTCACGGCGGGGATGTGGCGGAGCACCTCGGCCTGCACGGCCACGGGGAGGTCGCGCAACGCGTCGACCGCCTCGTCGGGTTCCATGGCGGCGAGGAGGCGAGCGGCCTCGACCGGATCTGACTCCCGCAGGAGCTGTTCGAGGTCCTCGGGCTGCATCTCCTCGAGGGCATCGGCGGCCTCGTCCGGTCCGAGCGCGGCGAGGAGCTCGCGACGCTCGTCCCGCCGCAGGTCCTCGAGGAGGTCGGCCAGCTCACCGGGCCGCAGGCGGTGCAGGCCTTCATTCGTCGTCTTGAGGCGCACGTGGGTGGCCGCGCCGCTGACATCCTTCGCCGCATCGGCGAAGGGCTGAATGGCGGCCCAGTCGATGACACGGTCGGGCGTCGGGCGTGGCCGCCACCGGCGTGGGCCGAGGCGGCGCAGGAGCGTGGCGTTGGAGACATCGGCTCCCACGAGTCGGATGCGACCGATCACCTCGGCCAGGTAGAGGTCGGCGGCCCGAATGACCTGGACTCCCTCGACGTCGACGAGCTGGTGGTCGAGCACGTCCTTCGCCAGAAGCACCTCGCCGGGGCGGCGGATGACATCACGCAGGTCGAGCCGGGACGAACGCAGGATCACCTCGGCGTGGCCGATGCGGTCGATGGCGGATGCCGGCACGAAGGCGAGGCGGCGACCGACCCGGATCACCAGGCCGCTGACGGGCGGGTACGTCTGCCCGTCGGCCCAGCGGGCGACGACGTCGTCCAACCGGCCGATCTCCTGCCCGGTCTGGTTCTGCACAGGGCGGCCGAGAAGGCCGGCCAATGACACGATGGAATCGAAGACGCCCTCGGACGCCAGGATGCGGCGCGTGCGGCGCCGGCGCTGGTGCGGGGGGCGCTCTGCGTCGCGGGAACGGACTTGGATCAAACGTGAGCGCCTCGGCGCGCTCGTCGATGGTGGCGTGGCCATGGAGCTCCCTCCTGTGGCGTCCTCAGGGGACCGGTTCGGATCAGATGTCTGGTGGGCGCCGCCCGCGCCAGAGGATCAATGCCCGGTTCGCAGCTCAGGGCAGGGGTGTGGCGCGAATCAGCCGGGGGGCGGAGTTGGGCATGCGCCGGCCGTCCTACTGGGGGGTTCGCCCCTCGACATGGCCGCACCTCCTTCTCCGTCGTCCCTGTGCGGGAGGATCACGCCGACAATCACGGCACGAGCATGTTACCGGGCCGTCCGCTCGTGATTGGGCCCCGACCCGGTCACGCCGGGGCCGATTTGCCAGGTACCGTGCCCCTTATGGACCTGGCCTACCCACCCGAAGCCGAGGAATTCAGGAGCGAGATCGCCGAATGGCTCAAGGCGAACCTCCCCGACGGCTGGGGCGGCCCGGGATTCTCCATGACGCCTGTCGAGCGGAAAGCCTTCAACGAGGCATGGACGAACAAGTTGTACGGCGGAGGATGGATCTGCGCCAGCTGGCCGATCGAGTACGGCGGCAAGGGCCTGAGCCTGTTGCAGCAGGTCGTGCTCAACGAGGAGTTCGCCCGTGCCGGCGCCCCGTTGCGGGCCGACTTCTTCGGCGACACCCTCGTCGGTCCGACGATTCTGCAGTGGGGCACCGAAGAGCAGAAGAAGCAGTTCATCCCCGGCATCTTGAAAGGCGAGATCGCATGGTGCCAGGGGTTCAGCGAACCCGACGCCGGCTCGGACCTGGCCGGCCTCAAGACGCGGGCCGAGCTCGACGGCGACGAGTGGGTGATCAACGGGCAGAAGGTGTGGACGACCCAGGCGCACTACGCCGACTACATCTTCCTTCTGGCCCGCACGGACCCCGACGCGCCGAAGCACGCCGGTATCTCGTACCTGCTGGTCCCCATGAAGCAGCCCGGGGTGGAGGTGCGGCCGATTGAACAGGTAGACGGCTCAGCGGAATTCAACGAGGTCTTCTTCACCAACGTGCGCTGCCCGAAGGACAACGTCATCGGCGGCGTGAACAACGGATGGAAGGTCGCAATGACGACCCTCGGTTTCGAGCGCGGCACATCGTCGACCACCGGCCACCGGCGTTTCCAGAAGGAATTCGACGAGATCCTGGCCGAGGCGCGCCGGCGGGGGCGCGCGAGCGATCCTCTGACCCGCCAGCGCTTGGCGCGCTCGTGGTCGAAAATCAAGATCATGCAGATCAACGGCTTCCGCACGCTGACCGACGTGCTCAACGGCACGCACACGACCGCCGCGCTGGGCGCGTGCAACAAGATGTTCTGGTCGGAAGCGCACCAGGAGACGTTGCTGCTCGGTATGGACATCCTGGGCATGGACGGCCAGATCCTGCTGGGTGACGAGGGCGGGGACACCCTCCTCCCCGGCGCCCGCCGGGCCAAAGCCAGTTACCCCGTCAACAACCTGCAGTCACTGTTCTTCTTCTCGCGTTCGGAGACGATCTGGGGCGGGACGGCCGAGATCCAACGGAACATCGTGGGCGAGCGCGTACTCGGCCTACCGAAGGAACCGAAACCCCATTAGGCGAGGGCGGGCTCCGGCGCGCCGCCTCGATTGCTCGAGAGGCAGGACGCGGAGGACGCGACGGGCGTTCCGCGCGCCCTCACAAGACGGCCGGGGTGCGGCGTGACAGAGACCACCACGAAACCCACCCGCGTCATCATCGTGGACGGCCATCCCGTGTTCGCCGAGGCACTGGCCATCGCCATCGAGGGGACCGGGGAGCTGACCTGCGTCGGGACCGCAGACGACATCGATGCGGCCACCGGCCTGGCGGAGGCGTACCAACCGGACGTTGCCGTCCTGGACATCCAACTGAGCGGGAGCGAAGGCGTGCGCCTCCTCCTCGAGCGACATCCCCGGATGCGCGTGCTCGTCCTCACCGGACTGCCGCTCAACCCCGCGTTGGTCCACGAGGTGGCCAACTCCGGTGCCGCCGGCCTCCTCCCCAAGTCGACCAGTCTCGGGGTCGTGGTCGGGACGATTCCCGCACTCGGTGGACACACGTTCGCCGTTGACCGCCAGAGCCTGATCGGCCTGTGCGAGAGTGCCGGAGGCCCGGCCGTCAGGCGCAGCAGCGACTCGTCGCCTCTGACTGGGCGTGAGGGCGACATCCTCTCGCTGCTCGCCGTCGGGGTCGATCTCCAGGGGGCCGCCGGCCGGCTGGGCATCACGGTCAACACCGCTCGCGGGTACGTCAAGAACCTCTACCGCAAGCTCGGGGTCCACAACCAGCTCGAGCTGTTGGCGGTGGCCCGGGAGCGCGGCCTGCTCAATCCGACGGAGTGAGTCGCGGGCGGGCGGACCCATCGGGCCGGGTTGCGCCGGCTGTTTCCCCTACTCTGTGGACGGCAACCCCTACTCTGTGGCCGGTAAGAGGACGGGTCGGACACTGCGAACGGGGTGAACAGCCATGCTGGTGAGAGAGTGCCTGCGAACGGCGCCGGTGACCGTCCCTCCGGGATGCACCATGGAGGAGGCTGGGCGGCTGCTGGGGAGCCACGGCGTCGGCTCGCTCCTGGTCGTCGACGGCGATCGCCTGGTGGGGATCGTGACGGACCGTGACATCACCGTGCGCGGCGTGGGTCAGGGAAAGCCCGCGTCCAGCCCGGTCGAGGCGGTCATGACGGCCGACCCGGTCACGATTCAAGGTTCGGCCGATGTCTACGAGGCGTTCACGATCTTCAAGACCGCCACGTCCCGTCGGCTTCCAGTCCTGGAGGACCAGGACCTCGCCGGGATCATTTCGGTCGACGATCTGCTGCTGTCGCTCGTCACCGAGTTCGGCGCGGTGATGTCCCCGGTCGCCCAGAAGTTGGTCCACCCGGCCTGAACGAGTACCCGGCCGCTGGCAGCCGGGCGGGGGGCCTACAGGCTCGGGACGTAGCCGCCCGAGCCGAGCGCGGCACTCTCGTCGATGCCCAACGAGTCATCGATCCCGCCGATGACGTCGGTCACCCAGGGCAGGCGCTCCTTCAGGATCCGCTCCACCCCGCCGGACAGGGTGGCGGAGCTGATGGCACAGGAACTGCACGCACCTTGGAGCTGGACTTCGATCACCCCCGCCTCGACGTCGGCCCGAACCAGGACGAGATCACCCCCGTCGGCCTGCACGGCCGGCCGCATGAGGTCCATGATGCCCTGGAGCTTGTCCAGGCGATCAGCCCGCTCGGCGTCGCTCAGCTGGGACTGGGTACCGGTCACCTCTCCATTGTGCCGTGCCCGCAGGCTGCCCATGCACCAGCCGGCCGCCGGAACCGGACTCAGCCGATCCCGACGGGCTCGACCGGGCCACCCTGGACCACGGGATTGATCAGCTCGCCGATCCCCTCGATGCTGATACGCACGGTGTCGCCGTCCACCAGGAAGCGTGGCGGGTCGAAGCCGGCGCCCACGCCGGCGGGCGTCCCGGTGGCGATGATGGTGCCCGGCTCGAGCGGGAACGCCGTCGTGAGGTACTCGATCATCTCGGCACAACCGAAGATCAGGTCGGCCGTGGTCGAGTCCTGGCGAAGGTCGTCGTTGACCCAGGTCCGGATGGCCAGCGATCCCGGATCCCCGAGCTCGTCACCGGTGACCAGTTCGGGGCCGCAGGGGGCGTGCGTGTCGAAGGACTTCCCGAGGGTGAAGGTGGGCGAACGCCACTGCCAGTCGCGCGCGCTGACGTCGTTGATGATGGTGAAGCCGGCAACGACCTCGAAGGCCCGCGACGCCGGCACGTGCTGGCAGCGGGGGCCGATGACGAGCGCCAGCTCCCCCTCGTAGTCCACGCTGTCGGACACGGAGGGCAACACGATGGGATCGCCCGGCCCGCTGATCGACGTGCGCTGCTTGTTGAACCAGTACTGCCACTCCGGTGGCTCACGGCCCAGCTCGGCCACGTGCGCCCGGTAGTTCATGCCTATGGCGAGGATGGCCGGCGGGTCGGGCACCGGCGCGTGGCGCCGCACCGTCGACAGATCGTGGCGGGCCGCCGGGCCGGCCGGGGCGGCGCGAGCCTGCTCCAGGCCCTGCGGACCGAGCGCGACCACCCCGGCCATCGTCGGCGGCAGACCGGTCGCGGCGTCACTCAGGTCGAGGATCTCGTCCCCGACGATCAGGCCGGGCCGCGGGCGCCCATCTTGGAGGGAGAAGCTGGCCAGTCGCAGCGCTGCTCCCCCGCTGCCTCAGTTGACCTGCGCCTGCGCCTTGAAGGCCTCCCAGTGCTTCTTGGCGTGGCGGGCCGAGAAGGCGCCGACGAGCTCGACGGCGCCGAACAGGATGGCCCCGATGCCGATGAGCACGACCAGCGCCGTCAGCGGCGCCCCGGGGTGCCGGATGCAGAGGAAGCCGATGGCGACGGCGATGATGCCGCGGATCAGGTAGGCCCACCAGTACGGCAGGTAGTGGTAGCGGATCGAGTTCACGATGTCGAAGATGCCCAACACCAGGAAGCTCCAACCCACGAGCACCGCCACGATGAAGATGGTGATGTGCGGCCACACGAAGCCGACGATGCCCGCCCCGACCCAGATGACGCCGAAGACGAGCAGTGGCCATCGTTGCCGCACAGCCCGGAGGCCCCCGACGATCTCGAGGAGCCCACCGGCGATGAAGAATCCGCTCGCCAGGTAGACGATGGCGTAGACGCTGGCGTGGCGGTAACTGATCACGAAGAAGCCGAAGATCATGGCGATGATCCCCCCGGCCAGGTACCAACCCCACATCTTTTCGAGCTGCGTGCTGACGATGTCGCCGACGGCGATCTCGTCCTCGGTCAGTACGTCGGTCATGGCATCCCCCTAGGCGAGTAAGAGCACACACGGGCGTGTAACCGCAGCGTACCGCCGGACCTAGGACGATGAGGGGATACAGGACCGGAGCGCATGGAGGGCCCGGCCGCCCCACGACCCGCCCACCTCGGCCCAGCGGGACGGCTCCCCGAGCACGTCGTCGGCCTCGGCCCACAGCTCGTCCTCGACCGGCGTGAGTGTCTCCCGGACGACGGGCAGCGCGTGGGGATCGGCCTCGACGTACCGGCCGATGGCCGCAGCAGCGTGCCACAGCTCCTCACCGGAGAGCTCGACGGGAACGAACGGGGGCGGGCCGGCGGCCGTGCGGGGGAAGGCGGGCACGTAAATGCTGGCGCACGGGTTCCCTGCCGCCACGTAGACGCGCAACGGCGCCCCTTCGGCCACATCGGTCGGCAACTCGGCGATCATGGACGCGGTGGTCACGACCACCCCGCGGACATGCATGCACACGCTGACGCCGCCGCCCACCGCGTCCACCTCGCTCGGCGGCACATGCACCGGACTCTCGGTGCCGGGCGCACCCCAGGGTCCAGTCCCGTGATCGCGCAGATGGCCGGCTGTGGCGGCCGGCGTCAGTCCGCCGGAACCCGTCGACGCGAGGAAACGGCGGCTCGCCGCCAGGCGGACATCGGCGAACGCCGTATCTTCGGCGGGGTCGCGGAAGCGGTCGAAGTCCTCGAGCGAGATCCGGTTGGAGATGGCGACTCCGGCGGAGAACGGCGCCACGGCATAGTCCGATCCGGCCGTCTCGAGCACGAAGGCCCGGGTCGGGTCGGCGATGAGGAAGGACGAGTCGTAGGCCTCCTGGCGGGCGGCGTCGGCGATGCCACCCTGCCCGATGGTCTCGAGGAGCCCGATGAGCACTTCGACAGCCTCGGCCGCGCTGCGGGCGCGCTCGAGCCCGAGACGGACCAGGTCCATGCCGATCAGCCGGGGCGGGGCCGAGGCGGCGTCGTGGGTGGTGCTGACCCTCTCGTTTCCGATGGCGACGCCGTACTCGTTGACGCCGTGCTCGGCGCCCCAGAGCCAGGTGGGACAGGAGAGGAAGGCGGCGTGCGCGCCGGTGTCACCGATGGTGAGGTACTGCGTGCGCAGCGTGCAGCCCGCGGTGGCCCGCCGGCCAAAGGGCCAGGCGATCTGGACCTCGCCGGGCGGGCGATCCGAGTTCTTGGCGAACACCATGCCGCGCTGACCGGTGCCACAGAGCGTGTCGCACATAGCCGCAGTGTAGGGAGGGTGGATAGGGTGGCTGTTCGTGGAACCACGTGCCGTCCTGACGGCTGACGAGATCGACCTCTCCGCGACCGAGTTCTGGGCCCGGCCCTGGGACGAGCGTGAGGGCGCCTTCCAGACGCTCCGGCGTGAGCGCCCGATGCCGTTCTACGAGGAACCCGAGATTCCCGAGGCGCTGCGCTACGTCATCCCGAAGGGGAGGGGCTACTACGCGCTGACGCGGCATGCCCACGTTGCCGAGGCCAGCCGGCACCCCGAGATCTTCCAGTCGGGACACGGCGCCACCTCCATCGTCGACATGCCCGAGGAGATGCTGGACTTCTTCGGCTCCATGATCAACATGGACAATCCGCGGCATGCCCGCTTGCGGCGCATTGTGTCCGCGGCATTCAACCCGCGCATGATCAAGTCGATCGAGGACCGGATCGAGCTGGTGGCCGACGACGTCATCGACCGCGTGGCGGAGCGCGGTGGCTGTGACTTCGTGGTCGAGGTGGCGGCCCGGCTCCCACTCGAGATCATCTGCGACATGATGGGCATCGCCGCCGCCGACTACGACACCGTGTTCAACGCGTCCAACGTCATTTTGTCGGCCGGCGACCCCGAGTACGTGACGCCGGGCGAGGACCCGATGGTGGCCTTCATGACCGCGGCGCAGCAGCTCAACCTGCTGATGATCGACCTGGCCACCTACCGCCGGGAACACCCGACCGAGGACGTCACGTCCGCGCTGGTCAACACCAACGTCGACGGGGAGGCGCTCACCGACACCGAGGTGGCCGCGTTCTTCATCCTGCTGGTGGTGGCGGGCAACGAGACGACCCGCAACGCCATCAGCCACGGCTTGCTGGCCATGACCACGTACCCCGAGCAAAGGGCGCTCTGGCAGGCCGACCCGGCGGGCATCGCCGCCACCGGGGTCGACGAGATCGTGCGCTGGGGCTCCCCCGTCATTTGGATGCGGCGCACCGTTGCGGCCGACACCGTGCTCGGCGACGTCGAGCTCGTCGAGGGCGACAAGGTGATCATGTTCTACAACTCTGCCAACCGCGACGAGGACGTCTTCGGGGACCCCTTCACCTTCGACGTCCGGCGCAACCCCAACCCCCACATCGGGTTCGGCGCCGCCGGGCCGCACTTCTGCCTCGGGGCGCACCTCGCCCGCCAGGAGATCGACGTCATGTTCCGCCACCTCTTCGAGCGGCTGCCCGATATTGAGGCTGTGGGTGAGCCGGACCGGCTCTTGTCACCCTTCATCAACGGCATCAAGCATCTCGACTGCCGCTTCACGCCGGCCGCCGCAGGCTAAACGGGCTGCGGCGCCGCCCCTGAGCCGTCCCTGTACTCCAGGAATGCCTCGAGGGCCCGAGGCCCCCACACGAGGCCGGGCCCACCGTTCATGGTGATGGAGACGCCGATCATCTCGGCGACCTCCTCCGCAGTTGCACCGAGTCGCGCCAGGTTCCGGCCGTGGGCCGCAATGCACCCGTCGCACTCGCGCGTGATGGCGATGGAGAGAGCGATGAGCTCCTTGGTCTTGATGTCGAGCGCACCTTCGACGAACGCCGCGTCGTGGAGCGCCCCGTAGCCCGCCATGACATCGGGGATGGCCTTCGTCGAGCGCGCGGTACGGCTCGCGTAGGTCGGCCTGGACCTGATGGAAGTGTGCCTGTGCCATGGCCAAATGCTGGCACGCCGGTGCGCTCAGGCGGTGCCGTTGCCGCTCTTGGGGCCCTTGTTGCGGATCTCCTCGACGGCGGACATGGCGTCACGCAGCTCGCGGATCCACTCTGCCTCGTGTTGCGCCACCAGTCGTACGCACCAGGCCAGAGCCTCGCTGCGACTGCGCGCCACGCCGGCGTCGATCAACGTGTCGAGCGCCTGGCGGTCGTCCATACGCAGCCGGGTCATGACCGGCACCCCTGCCGTGGTGAACAGGACGCGGGAGCCCCCACATTCGGCACCCCACGACACCGCGCGGCGGAACGCCGGCTGGGCCTCGTCGGCGATGCGCATCCTGGCCAGCCGGCTCTCCTCGCGGAATCCACTGATGCGGGCCTGCTCGGCGACCCGGACCTCGTCTTCACCCGCCCCCTCGGGGAGTTGCGGCGGGGCCAGCGTCCCGACCACCTGGATCTCGTCACTGTCGATGGCGATGGTCGGGCTGCCCGAGTACCACGCGGCGGGCACCCGCCCGGCGAACCAGGCCCCGATCAGCCTCTCCTGCTCGGGCCCCGAGGGCGGTGGGCTGGCGGAACGCCGCCTGCCCCGCTGGGGTCCACGTCCGGTCTCATTGTTCGTCATATTACGAGATTACATGATTACTCAGGAGGTGGCAACGTCGTCGGGCGCCGGTACTCGGGTCAGGGTCATTTTGAAGCCGACGTGGGAGGGCACGAACCCCAGCCGCTCGTAGAAACGGCGCGCATCGGGGCGGGCCGTGTTGGAGGTCAGCTGCAGCCTGTAACGGCCGCTGGCCCGGGCGCGGGCGATGGCCTCACCGATGAGCGCGGCGCCCACTCCCCCGCTCCGGTGTCCGGGGTGCACGTGCATCGACTCGACTTCGGCGCACAGCCCGCCGTGGGCCTGGAGGTGCCGAAAGAAGATCAGCTGGCAGACCCCCACCACCTCGCCGGCCCCTTCGGCCACCACGACGGCGCCGCCATGTCCGGCGATATCGCGCAGCGCAAAGAGGTAGGGAGCGAGATCGTCGGGATCCTCGGTGCTCGCCGGGCCGCCGGGGACGGGGCCGAGCACCAGCAATTCCACGACACGGCCGAGGTCGGCCTCGTCGGCGTCCCGGATCACGAGGCCCTCGGGTGTCATGGCCGGTCCCCTCCGCATGCCAGCCATTGTGACGCCGCCTGACCTGTCAGTGGCCGCTCGCGCGCTCTCGCAGCGTGATGGCTCGCCGGGGACAGCAGCGGGCCGCGCGCTTGGCGGCGCTGACGAGCTCCGGTGGGAGCGGCAGGTCGGCGCGCGTCATCGTGAGGAGGTACCTCCGGACGTCACCGTCGGCGACGAGGAGCTGGACGTCGGAGCCGAGAAGGACGACGACGAGGTACCGGTGTTGCCCGTGCTCCCGGTGGTGGGAGACGTGGCGTCACCACCGCTCGAGGGAGAGGACGAGCCGGACGAGGAGCCGGACGTGGAGCCCGACGTGGCCGACTTCTTCGCCGCACCGGCACCCGGGTGGTCGTGGGCCACCCCGATCCCGATGGCCACCGTGGCACCGGTGGCGGCGACGATCGCACCCCGGGTGAGGGTGCGCAGCCGGGACCTGGCCCTGTCCCTCTCGGCGGGTGTGCTCGCTTGCGCTGGGGCTGACATGAGTTCCGGGCTCCTCGGTTGGAGATGGCCCCATCCCAACATGCTCATCTCGACGGTGACGCAGGACAGGCTGTGGTCCTCCTGTGAGATTCCGCCCCTCCCCTCCCACACGATCGCCGCGCCGGCCGACGGCACCGGCGCGCGCGCCACCGGGAGGGCAGCGGAGAGGACGCGTCGGTCCGGGTCAACACGGTCCGGAGCTATGCCAGTATGCGTCTCTCGCGTGCAGTGGAGCCGGGTCGACCGAACCCCGGGGAATGGAACGACAGATGGCGCTCACTCGCTATACCTTCGACTCGGTCCGCTCCTGTATCTGGATCAGCGGACGTTCCAGCCTCCACCCGATCAACACCGAGACGCGCGGGATCACCGGATGGTTCGAAACCGCCGCCCGCAGCGACGGATCGCTGGACCTGACCCTGCCTGTGTCCGGCGAGCTGGAACTCGCAGTCGAGCGCCTCACGTCGGGCAACCAGCTCTACGACCGCGAATTGCGGCGGCGTATTGACGCGCGGCGTTTCCCGACCATCGCCGGCCGGCTGACCGGCATCGTCTTGGACGGCGCGCACCCCAACTACGAGGTGACGGGCGAGGTCTCGTTCCACGGCAAGACGCGGACGTTCGGGCACGGAATGCAGATCGAGGTCGACGAGGAAAGCATTGCGCTGACAGGAGAGGACGTCTTCGATATCCGAGAATTCGGCATGAAGCCGCCGAGCATGCTCATGGTTCGCGTCTACCCCGAGATCACCGTCCGGGTGGAGCTGCACGGCGTACGCGACGCGCCAGGCTGACCCGCGCGCGGACGCAGCGCGGACAGTTTGCCGCTGTCGGCGCTGGGTATTCCAGACTCATCTGGAGCGACGGCGCATCCGGCACGACGGCGCATCCGGCACGGTCCGGGCCTCGGACGGGCGGCGAACGCTGCTCCATGCCGACAGGGACTGCCTTAGAGTCGAGACACCGAGACCCGAGCAAGGGGGCCGATCATGGCGAACCATGACGTAGATCCGACGACCACGGACGCAGGGATCCCGGTGGCCAGTGACGAACACTCGTTGACTGTCGGCCCCGATGGCCCGATCCTGCTCCAGGACCACTACCTGATTGAGCAGATGGCGAACTTCAACCGGGAACGCATCCCGGAACGCCAGCCGCACGCCAAGGGTGGTGGCGCGTTCGGCCACTTCGAGGTAACCGCAGACGTCAGCCAGTTCACGAAAGCGGCGGTGTTCCAACCCCGCACCAAGACCGACACCCTCATTCGCTTCTCGACGGTCGCCGGTGAGCGGGGCAGCCCGGACACGTGGCGGGACCCCCGCGGGTTCGCGTTGAAGTTCTACACGTCGGAGGGCAACTACGACATGGTGGGGAACAACACGCCCGTCTTCTTCCTCCGTGACCCGTTGAAGTTCCAGCACTTCATCCGCTCACAGAAGCGCCGGGCCGACTCGGACCTACGAGATCACGATATGCAGTGGGACTTCTGGAGCCTGTCACCGGAATCGGCCCACCAGGTCACCGTGCTGATGGGTGACCGCGGCATCCCGAAGTCATGGCGCCACATGAACGGCTACTCCAGCCATACCTACATGTGGGTCAACGCCAACGGCGAGAGGTTCTGGGTCAAATACCACTTCAAGACCGACCAGGGCATTGCATTCCTCACCCAGGAGGAGGCCGACAGGATCGCCGGTGAAGACGGCGACTACCACCGTCGTGACCTGTTCGACGCGATCACGCGCGGCGACCACCCGACCTGGACGCTACGGGTGCAGATCATGCCCTTCGAAGAGGCCAGGGCGTACCGGTTCAACCCGTTCGATCTCACCAAGGTGTGGCCCCACGGCGATTACCCATTGCACGAGGTCGGGCGGCTGACCCTCGATCGCAACCCCACGGATTTCCACGCGGAGATTGAGCAGGCCGCATTCGAACCGAACAACCTCGTGCCCGGAATCGGCGTCAGTCCGGACAAGATGCTGTTGGCCCGCGTCTTCTCCTATGCCGATGCCCACCGGGCGCGCATGGGCGTCAACTACAAGCAGATCCCCGTCAATGCGCCGCAGGCTGCCGTCCACAGCTACAGCAAAGACGGCGCCATGCGGATGGACAAGGTCGCCGACCCCGTGTACGCGCCCAATTCAAAGGGCGGCCCGGCGGCCGACCCCGAGCGCTATCCCTACGTCGAGAGATGGGACGCCGACGGTGAGTTCGTCCATGCCGCGTACACGCTGCGCCGGGACGACGACGACTGGGGCCAAGCCGGCACTCTCGTCCGCGAGGTCATGGACGACGCCCAGCGGGATCGTCTCGTCTCCAATGTCGTGGGACATCTCAGCCAGGGGGTGACGCAGCCGGTGCTGGAGCGGGCACTCGAGTACTGGCGCAACATCGACAAGGGGATCGGCGATCGCATCGCCGAGGGCGTCGGGGCCTCCTCGTCCTGAAGGAAAGCCGCTCAGGACGTCCCGGGCTCGGTGGCCGGCGGGATGATCCAGTGGAGGTGGTGTTCGGCCTCGAAGTAGCGGACCCAGATGTCCTCGATGTCCTCGACGTGCTTGGTGCTCAGATAGGCCTCGCGGGCCCATTTCTCCATCTCGGCGATCCGCTCGGCCGCTCGCTGCACCTCATCTGATGTGAGCGCCCTGAATTCCTGATGACCCGACATGACGTCTCGACCTCCGGCGCGAACCGACGCGGAGAGGGCAGCGGCACACCCGGATCAGCACGGTTCCTCTCCTCTTTCAGGCCGCATGTTACCGGACGTCATTCGGAGCCTCGAGGACCGGATCTCACCACGACAACATCGGAGCCACGACACTGAGCACCAGCGTGACGGCAACAAGAGAACGCACCGCCCTGCTCAGCAGTCTGGGTGACGACGCCGTGAGCCGTGCACTGCTCGGTCAGGAGGACCTGCTCGTCCACGCCGTGACCTTCGTCGGTCAACCGCTCTTGCGCCGCGGCCGCGAGGCAGGGGCGGCGCAAGACCCATTCGTGGCCCGGGTGCGGAGTCCGGGACGAGACGACCTCATCGTCCAGCCCCGACGGCGAAGCCGACCTGGCCGTCGGCCCCCGAGACGGACCGAGCGACGTCGAGGGGGATCCCGCCGCTCGACTCCTGTTGCTCTTGGGGAGAAAACCGACCCCTTTCAGCCGTCTCTCCGGGACAAGCGATGGAGCAGTCGCCCCCCAGCTGCAGGCTCTTCTGGCCGGCTACTGACTCCCGTCAGCGCCCCTCCGAGCTACGCCCGGCGGTAGTAGTGGTCCTCCCCGAGGTCCTCCAGCAGGCTCGGTCCGGTTGGCTCCCAGCCGAGCAATTCCCGGGTGATGGCCGCACTGGCGGGACTGTCCATTCCGACGAAGTGCCCGAGGGGGGCGAAGTGCTCGGCCGCGTCAGCCGCGTGCACCGACGCCGTCGGGACGTCGAGGTGACGACCCATCGCTTCTGCGATCTCGCGGAAGGGCACGCCGTCGTCACCCACCGCATGCAAGACAGAACCGGCGGGCGCGGCCTCGACGGCGAGGCGGGCCAGCCTGGCCGCGTCGGAACGGTGCACCGCCGGCCAGCGGTTGGTGCCGTCACCCACGTAGCCGGACACGCCCCGCTCGCGGGCGATCGCCACGAAGGTCGCCATGAACCCGTTGTCGCCGTCGCCGTGAACGCTCGGCGGGAGACGCAGCACGGACGAACGGACCCCGACGCCCCTGAGCGACAGCACGAAGAGGCCGGTGGCGGCCCGGAGCCCTGCGGGATTGGCCCGAATCTCGACCCCGGGCACCAACCCGTCCTCCTCGGTGGCGACCCGCCCGGTCGCCAGCCCGAGCAGGCCCGATGCGAGCACGAGGGGCCGGTCAGAACCAGCGAGGGCAGCACCCATCGCCTCCACCGCCCCCCGGTCCGCTGCTGCGGCGGCCGGGAAATCGCCGCCGAAGGCCACCTCGTGCTGGAAGGCCAGATGGATCACCCCGTCCGAGTCGGCCGCCGCCTTCGCCAGGCCGTCCGGCTCGTCGAGATCACCCCGGTGCACCGTGGCGCCTGCTGTCTCCAGACGCTGCGCCGACTCCTCGGAACGTGCGAGGCCGACCACCTCGTGGCCGGCCTCCAGCAGGTCGGACACGGTCGCCGAGCCGATCCAGCCCGATGCGCCGGTAACAAAGATTCTCATTGGGACCCTCCAGAACGAAGCTGATGTCAGTAACTGCCATCAAACCTAGCCCTGATGTCTGTGACTGTCAACACTAGGATGAATCCATGGGCCGATGGCAACCGGACAGTCGTGGACGACTGCAGGAAGCCGCTCTCGCCCTTTACTCGGAACGGGGGTTCGACCAGACCACCGCTGCCCAGATCGCCGAACGAGCCGGCCTCACCGAGCGGACCTTCTTCCGGCATTTCGCCGACAAGCGGGAAGTGCTCTTCGGTGGATCAGCGCTCCTCAAGGAGCGGATCGTGGCAGCCGTGGCCGGGGCTCCGGCGACCGACGGAGCGCTCGATGCCGTGTCCGTGGGCCTCGACGCCGCTGCAGCCATGCTCGGGGAGTCGCGCCGCGACATGGCGCTCCAGCGTCAGGCGGTGTTGGCCGCCAATCCCGAACTGCGCGAGCGCGAATTGGCCAAGCTGGCGGACTACGCCGCCACGATCGCCGCCACGTTGCGTCAGCGCGGTGCGAGCGAGCCTCAGGCAACCTTGGCCGCCGAGTCCGGGATGACAGTTCTGCGCGTCGCCATGCAGCGGTGGGCCACCGGAGAAGACGGCCGAGAACTCCATGCGATCATGCGCGACGCGGTCGCCGAACTCCGGGCGGTGACGGCTGACGGCTGACGGCTAGGTAGGGAGACCTTGGTCTACGACGCGAGCGTCGGGCGGATCAACCCGCCGGCCAACTCCGCCAGCTCGACGAGGACAGCCACCACTTCGGCCACCACCCCGTCCGCCCTGGGGACGAGATGGTCCCCGAGCTCACCGATCCCGCGCAGTCCTGGTGGCAACTCGATCTGAATGCCGTGCGCAGAGGGCAGATTGGCGGGATTGTCGGGATGGAATCCGAGCCGCACCCGCTCGTCGGCGACGTGGTACCCGGCAATTCGGTCATGCAGCAGTCGACGTGCGGCGTCCAACATGTCTCGGTTCCGCCCTCCCACGATGATCCCTCGAAGTGGTCCGGCCTGAGGCCCCCGAAGCGCGGGTCCATACGGCTCGATCACCGGTCCTCTCCCGGGATCCACCCAGACGGAGAATCCATCGCGTCCGAATCCGTGCACGGAGATTGCGATGTCCACGTGCTGCAAGAACTCCCGCAATCGTTCCGAGTCGTCAGGATTGTGCAGCCGCGAGGTGAGATGGACTCGCAACCCGCTCGGTTGAACGATGGCGTAGTAGGAGGCTCCGGATTGCTCGGCCGCCCGACGGGCGAGTTGGTCCGTCCCCCGATCCTGCGATCCACCATGCAGCGCCATGAACCCAACGGCGGAACGCAAGACACACTCTTCTTTGACGCCGGGCAGACTGAGGAGTTCAGCGAGGTCGATGGCATCAGTTTGCCACCGGACAAGCAGCCCCTTCCGCGTTCTGGCGGATTCCCGGTACCACGCATCGCATCTCTTTGTCTCGGGCCTCCGTCAGCGATCTGCGCGGCGTTACTGACCTCCGGAGCTCACATGGACTTCGGGCCCTGCCGCAGAACGGTCAGACCGGGTAAGTCACCATCTTTGAGCAAGGCGACCGCGCTACCGGTGGCACTCACGAACTCTGCGGATTCAGGAACGAGCCCATGTCGCCCCAAAACGCTCAAGAGGGCATCTCCTCCGAGCACGATCCTCGCTTGACTCTCCACGAGAGCCTGACCGACGGCAAGGGTCCCACCTGCGAATCGATCGTCTTCCACCTTGCCGAGCGATCCAACCCACAAGATGGTCCCTGCTCCCCGAAGCACATCGCCGTATTCGAAACCAGTATTCGGTCCGATGTCGCCGATAGAACCGTCGCAACGATCCGTTGGGTCAGAGGTCATCGTGCTTCCGTCGCTGCGCTCCCAAACGAGGTCCGACGGAAGATGGATCGGATGGTGGATGGTGCTGCCGACGCCATACGCGTGACGACATTCTTCGAGGAACTCAGCGGATTCTCCCGTGTGTGGCTGGTGACCGATTGCTCCCAGGAAGGGTTGCGACATCTGGCCGCCTACGAGTACCGCATCGGCGCGCAAAACCAGTGAGTAGAGATTCCGGATGCGATCCAACGTGTCGCGGCTGCCCAGCACGACAACGAGAGGACGTTCTGGCTGCGTGAAGAGTGGCTCGAGCACCTTGAGGTCTCGTTGCAGCTGACGACCGGCCGCGCAAGGCAGCAGCGTCGGTGGTCCAACGATCGATGCCAAGGAGGTCGAAGAGTGCTGGAAGTCATCGTTGACGAAGAGATCTTGCCCCTCCAGCAGCGACGTGAGGAGATCCGGGTCATCGTGTGCGCCGTCCCACTCGCTCAAGTTCGGGGCCACCGTCACTCCCGGATAGAGCCGTTGGAGCGCGTCCGAAATCAGCGCATAGAGATCGGGGTCGCCCGCAGAGCCGAGCGTCCCTTGGTGACCGCACACGGTCACTTCCGCATGATGCTCGCGAAGCCATCGTAGAGTGGGACCGATCTGTCGGAGGTGCCGCGACTGATCAAGATTCCCGATAGACCCCAGGGGGACGTCGAGGTCGACTCGAACCAGCACATGTCGGCCCGTAGCGTCCGGAAGATCTTCGAGACTCGGCACGCCTAACTGAAGGTATTCGTCCACTGTCTCCTACTCTGCCATGCCAACGGCCGCCTCAACCCGTCTGCGTACATCTGCGACTACGACCAGTCCACCTACCGGTTCGTCATTCGAAGGCTGCCCGTCAACGGCGGGCCTCCTGGCGTTGCCGACCTGATCACCCCTGAACCAGCGGAACGAAGACGTCGTCGACCGATCCCGGTCGCGATCTTCTTCAATCCCAGAACGCCTGCGCGTAGGCGCCGACCCCAGGGATATCCCGGCCCCACGGGCTGAGAAGTTCGGCGACCGATGCCACGGCGCCATGGATCCCCTTGAAGGAGTGGGGTCATAGGGAGGTGTCCCGACCGGCTTCGAGTCGAGGAGGTCCTCCGGGCCGGTCGCGGTTTGGCCGAGGCTTGGCTCCGAACATGTTGCGGATCGTTTTCACGTCCGGACGCGACCTCGTGCCGCCGCATCCATCAGGAACAGCCCCCTCGTGGGGCTTCCGAACCCGTCGTGGCGAATCCGAGTGTCTGTGCTATACATGTGTATCTTTAACTAATCCACTGTATAGTCCTGGAGGCGACCCAGCCATGTCGAACGTGGCCCTACGCACGGACGGCCTCACGAAACGCTTTGGCGACCTGGTCGCGCTCGATCACCTGGATCTCGAAGTCGCCCAGGGCGAGGTGGTCGGTTATCTCGGACCCAACGGGGCGGGCAAGACGACCACGATCCGCCTGCTTCTGGGGCTGAGCCGCCCGACCGATGGGCGAGCGGAGATCTTCGGGCTCGACTGCCAGCGCCAGCCCGTGGAGACCCATCGTCGGCTGGCCTTCGTCGCCGGGGAGGCCAACCTGTGGCCGTCGCTGACCGGTGCCGAGACCCTGGCTCTGCTTGGCCGCGTCCACGGCAAGGTCGACGAGGCCTATCGGGACAAGCTGATCGAGCGGTTCGATCTGGATCCCACCAAGAAGGTGCGCGCCTACTCCAAGGGCAACCACCAGAAGGTCATCCTGATCGCCGCCTTGATGGTCCGGCCCGACCTGCTCGTCCTCGACGAGCCGACCAGCGGGCTCGATCCGTTGATGGAGCGGGCGTTCCGCCACTGCGTCCATGAGGCCAGAGATCGGGGCCAGACCGTGTTCCTCTCGTCACACATGATGAGCGAGGTGGAGGCTCTGTGTGACCGGGTGGGCATTTTGCGCGACGGGAAACTGGTCGAGATGGGAACGCTCGACGAGATGCGTCACCTGAGTGCGCTCACCGTCGAGGCGAGGTTCGACGGAGTGATCCCCGATCTCTCTGCGGTACCGGGGGTTAGCGCAGTGGAGGCCGATGGTTCCATGGTGCGTTGCCAGGTCCGTGGGTCCATCGAGCCGTTGGTCAAGGTCCTGGCTGCGGCCGGGGTGACCGAGCTGTTGAGCCGCGAGCCATCGCTCGAAGAGCTGTTCCTCGCACAATACGGGTCAGACGGCCATGCAGGCTGATCTCGGGATCCGCGCGCGAATCGCCGCGCCGGTGCAGGCCAGCGGACCGCCGGCCACCGTGGTCGCTGCGTTCAACACGCGCAAGGCGATCCGCTCGGGGATCTTGTGGGGTTACATCTTTGGCATCGCCATCGCCTCGTCGGAGGTCAGCTACGTCAAGCTCTACAAGACGCCGGCACAACGCGAAGCCCTTGCTGCCACCTACGGCACCAGCAAGGCGACGAGCGCCCTCTTTGGACCCGCCCCACAGCTGCAGACCGTCAGCGGTTTCACGGTCTTCAAGATCTCCATGACGCTCATGATCCTCGGCGCCGTGTGGGGGCTGCTTACGAGCACCCGGTTGCTGCGCGGTGAGGAAGACAGTGGGCGTTGGGATCTTTTCCTCTGCGGCCAGACGACCCGTCGGGGTGCCACAGCCCAGGTGATCGCCGGCCTGGGAGCCGGTTTGGTGACCCTCTGGGTGATCACCGCAATCATCGCTCTGCTCTCGGGGCTGCAATCGAGCGTCGGAATCCGCGCCGGCCCGTCGCTCTACTTCTCCGCGGCGATGGTGTCCACCGCCGGAATGTTTCTCGCCGTCGGGGCCGTGACGAGCCAACTGGCGGCCACCCGCCGCCAGGCGGTCTCGTTCGGGGCGGTGTTCCTCGGAGTCAGCTACGGCGTGCGGCTCATCGCCGACGCGGGCGTGGGTCTCCACGGACTCATCTGGGCCTCGCCGCTGGGGTGGGTGGAGGAACTGCGACCGCTCACGTCGCCCCGACCCGAGGCCCTGCTGCCGATCGCGGCCTTCACCGCGGTCTTGGTCGTTGTCGCAGTGCACCTCGCCGGCACTCGCGATGCAGGGGCGAGCGTCGTGGCAGACCGGAACCATGGCGAAACCCATCTCGGGCTGCTGTACGGTCCGAGTGGACTCGCCATCCGCTTGATGCGGGCGACGATCATCGGCTGGTGGGCCGCCATCGGCCTCTCGGCTCTGGTGTACGGATTCATCGCGAAATCAACCGGCTCCACGGTCTCGGGCTCGGTCAAAGAGGTGCTCTCCAAGCTGGGAGCGACCGGCAACGGGGCCGCCGCGGTGTTTGGCGTGTGCTTCCTCGTAGAGGCGATCCTGATCGGCTTCGTCGCCGCCGGCCAGGTCACGGCGGCACGCTCCGAGGAGTCGGAGGGCCGGCTCGACCACTTCGTGGTCCGCCCGGTGTCCCGAAGCGCGTGGCTCGGGGGGAGGCTCCTCGTGGCGCTCACCGTGTTGGTGCTGAGCGGCGTTGTGGCCGGCATGCTGGGCTGGCTCGGAGCCGCCAGCCAGCACACCGGATTGAGCTTCTCGAGCCTGCTCGGGGCGGGCATCAATCTCGTGCCACCGGCGATCGTCATCTTGGGGATCGGCGTGCTGACCTTCGGCATCCGACCCCGTACCACGTCGATCGTGGTCTATGCCGTGCTGGGCTGGTCTGCCCTCATCGTCGTCGTGGGCGGATTCGGCACCGTGAGCCACTGGGTCCTCGACACCTCGGTGTTCCACGACATGGCCTCGGCTCCCGGCGTGTCACCAAACTGGGAGGCGAACGGCATCATGACCGCCGTAGGTATCGCCGCCGCGCTCGTCGGGGGGCTGGCCTTCAGGAGACGGGACCTGCAGGGAGCATGACCACCGAGCGAACAACTCCCTCTGGGTCCGCGGCCCTCCCGCTCAACGAGCGGTCCGTGGCCTTCGAGGACCTGACCGCCCGTGCGCGAATCCGTGAAGCGGCCCTCGAGCACTTTGCTCGTGATGGATACGACCGTGCGACGATCCGGGCGATCGCCAAGACGGCCGGCGTCTCCCCCGGACTGCTGCGCCACCACTACGGATCGAAGGAGAACCTGCGGGAGGCGTGTGACCGCTACGTGTTCGAGATGCTGCACCGTGTCAACGCTGAGCTCCTCGAGGATCCCGGCGCGACGGCACAATCCCAGCAGACATCCAAACCGTTCGGCCGTTACGTGGCGCGCTCCCTTGCCGACGGGTCCCCCACCGTAGGGCCGATCTTCGACGAATTGGTGGCGATGACCGAAACGTGGCTGACTCGTGCGGACGATTCCCGCACGGACGCGCCCACAGTCGATCGAAGGGTCCGCGCCGCACTGGTCACCGCCATGAAGATCGGCATCCCGCTCCTCCACGAACATGTGTCCCGCGCTCTCGGCACCGACATATTCGGGCCCGAAGGGGATCGACTCATCGCGCTGGGGTTATTGGACATCTACTCGCACGCGCTGATCGACGATGATGTAGCCGCTTCCGCCGCAGCGGGCTACGAGGAGCCCCAACGGTAACTCGGCACCAGTCAGACGGCTGCCAAGCCAGCGCTACGTCGCCACGCGTCTTCGGCAACTCTTCCTGCGTGAGATGCCCGGCGTTCGGCACCACCACATGGTCGACCTGGGTCATTCGGGCACATGGTCGACCTGGGTCATTCGGGCGGACCGCAACCCGTCCACGTAGTCGCCCATCAGGCCGCGCTCCTTCTCGCCGAAACACCGGTTCGTTATCGACCACTTCCCGACCACTTCTCGAGCCTGCCACTCACCTCCGGCGGTCGGTTCAGAACGGTCGATCCCCTCGGCGACA
Organism: uncultured Acidimicrobiaceae bacterium; assembly: GCA_963721585.1. Classification (GTDB taxonomy): domain Bacteria; phylum Actinomycetota; class Acidimicrobiia; order Acidimicrobiales; family RAAP-2; genus Bog-473. The sequence goes on from CAVRJN010000008.1 coordinate 768,782, forward strand.
CGGTCGTCCGTCATTTCACGCGCCGACGCGGGTGGAACGTAGCTGATTCAAATCGACAGCATCGGAACACAGACCGGGGATCGGCTCGTCGTCCCTCGCGTCGCCCCAGGTCAGCGACCGGTTGTCGCTACGGGAGATCCATGGCCCGATACCGCGTCAAGCCCAGTTGGCGCCCCCGGAAGGATTCGAACCTTCGCACACGGTTTAGGAAACCGATGCTCTATCCCCTGAGCTACGGGGGCGGACAACCACCCATCGGTGCGAGGTCGGTCGATCTAGCCTCTCTCCATCTGGAGAGTGTAGGCACTCGTCCTGCACCAGGTGATCCGTCTCTGATGCACCACCGCGACCGGTCCGACGCGTGAGGAACCAGTGGCCCCGGATCCGGACTCGCCGGCTGGCCGGATCCGGATCCGAAGACGACATCTGCCACCGGCTTCGCGAGCGAACGTTCGACCGCAGGAAGGGGCGATGCGACCGCCACCCGCCCAGGCTGGAACACACGTGTGTCATGTCTCGCTCGGATCTCACCCAGCCAATCGGCCGGGAAATCGTCAGATGATGTCCAAAGACAGCGTGGAGCAGCGCAGTGCTGCGAATTTGCAGGTTACTCCTGATGATTCGGTTCCGACCTGGAGTTGCAGCTCACGATATGTAATCGTAGTGACGTTCGTAGGTCTGAGACAGGGGATCGAGTGGCGTTGCGATGGTCGGCTGGGGCGATCGCCAAAGAACGGAGCGACCGGGGTGACCGGCACAATCGGTCCTCTGGCGGCGCGATTGTCGGGCCGCGGTTCCGCTTGCCACAGCGAGAGGCGCTGACATGACACACCGGGAGGACACATGACAGAGCCGGGTGTCCACAGCGGCAACGCGGAGCTTCAGGGAATGGAGACCGCGATGCAGGTACTCGACTCCTCGGGATGTGTCGTCGGCGACCGCTACCCGGAGAAGCTGACGGCCGAGCAACACGTCGCCATGCTGACGGCCATGCGTGTTGCCCGCCGACTGGACGCGGAGTTCGTCAACCTGCAACGACAAGGCCAGCTCGCGTTGTACCCGTCGTGCCTCGGCCAAGAAGGAGCGCAAGTCGGTGCTGCCTCGGCACTGAGATCCACTGATTGGCTCTTTCCTCAGTATCGCGAACTGGGCGCACTCATAGTCCGAGGCCTTCCGCCCGAGGCTCTCGGTCAGATGTGGCGCGGCGCGTGCTATGGAGGCGTCGAGATCACCGATTACTGCGTGGCGCCGGTGAACATCTCTATTGGCACCCACGCTCTCCATGCTGCCGGATATGCCATGGGCATCCGCCTCGACGGGGACGACGATGTGGCCGTTGCCTTCATCGGAGACGGATCGATGAGCGAAGGCGACGTGCACGAAGCACTCAACATGGCTGCGGTCTTTGGAACTCCTTGCATCTTCTTCGTGCAGAACAATCAGTGGGCCATCTCGGTTCCAGCCCGGCATCAAACACGCTCTGAGACAATCGCCCAGAAGGCATTCGGTTACGGAATGCCGGGCATTCGCTGCGACGGCAATGACATACTCGCCTGCTTCGTCGCGATGGGCGAAGCAGTTGAGCGGGCCCGTGCCGGAGGCGGTCCGACGCTCATCGAAGCCGTGACATATCGGATGGCTGCGCACACAACCTCAGACGATCCGACCAGATATCGCTCTGACGAGGAACTCGCGGCGTGGGCGGAGCGTGATCCAATTGCGCGCTACTCCGCGCACCTCACGGCCGAGGCCATATGGAATGACAATGCTGAGGCGAACGCCAGCTCAGAGGCCGATGAGGCGGTGAGACGACTTCGGAATGATGTGTTCGACGCCCCCGATCCTGATCCGCTGGTCGTGTTCGATCACGTGCTCGCACAGAGGACGGATGAACTCGAACGACAGCGTCGACAACTCGCCCGCGAGATCGACTCCACATCATGACGGCCTCGACAATGGTCGAGGCGATCAATCGCGCGCTGAACGATGCGATGAAGGAAGATGAAAAGGTGCTCGTCTTCGGCGAGGACGTCGGTCGCCTCGGAGGGGTCTTCAGAGTGACCGAAGGATTGAACGCCCAGTTCGGTGATGCCCGCTGTTTCGACACCCCCCTCGCTGAGTCGGGCATCGTCGGCTTGGCTCTAGGGCTGGCGATGCGGGGGTATCGGCCGGTCCCGGAGATTCAGTTTGCCGGTTTTACGTATCCCGCGTTGGACCAGGTCATCACCCACCTTGCCAAATACCGCAACAGAACAACCGGCAGCGTCTGCCTCCCGGTGGTGATCCGCATCCCGTCATTCGGTGGCATCGGCTCCCCGGAGCATCACTCTGAGTCGCCAGAGACCTACTTCGTCCACACCGCCGGACTGCGGGTCGTCTCCCCGTCGACGCCGGCCGATGCCTATTCGATGCTCCGCGAAGCGATCGCCGGCGACGACCCAACCCTCTACCTCGAACCGGTGCGCCACTATTGGGCTCGCAAGGACGTCGAATTCCCGATCGTGACCGAGCCACTTCGCCAGGCCGTGGTGCGGCGCCCGGGCGACGACGTCACCGTCGTCGCCTACGGCAACATGGTCCACGTCGCCCTTGACGCCGCTGAGGCAGCGGTGGCAGACGACGGCCCAAGCCTCGAGATCATCGATCTTCGCAGCCTCTCCCCCATCGACTTCGACACAGTGCTCGGATCGGTGCAGAAGACGGGACGTTGCGTCGTCGTGCACGAGGCGTCCAGGACTCTCGGATTGGGTGCCGAGATTGCCGCTGTCGTACACGAGCGTGCCTTCTACCACCTGCACGCGCCGGTGCTCAGAGCGACCGGCTTCGATACGCCCTATCCGCCGGCACAGATCGAAGGGCATTGGTTGCCCGGTGTCGAGCGGGTCCTCGACAGCGTCCTCGCCGTCCTGGAGCACTGAGGTGGAGCGCGACTTCGAATTGCCCGACGTCGGAGAGGGTTTGGAGGAGGCCACCATCGTCGAGTGGAGCGTTCGACCCGGTGATCACGTCTCGCTCAACGACACGGTTTGTGCGATCGAGACCGCCAAGGCGGAGGTCGAACTGCCCTCTCCGTTCACGGGCACGGTGGTCGCGACCAACGGCCGGCCCGGGGACACCCTACGCGTCGGCGACCTCCTGATCCGCTTCGAGGTCGATGAGGCGGAAGCCGCTGCAAAAGGAGGCGGCGGCGCGGGAACCGGGACTGACAATGCCGCGCGGAAACCGACGATGGTGGGCTACGGCTTGGAGGAGAACCCGACGACGAAACACACCAGTCGCCAATGGCCCCGAAGGGCTGCCAGAACCGAGGAAACGACCCCCGGAACCGTGCGCGCCGAAGGGCAGACGGGCGATCAGGGGAGGCGGGACACCGTACCCGCAGCCGCTCCACCGGTGCGGAAGTTGGCCAAGGACCTCGGAGTCGACATCGCACTGGTCGTCCCGACCGGTGCCCGTGGCGAGGTCACCCGCGATGACGTGCGCGCTGCCGCCGGCGCTGATGTGGAGTCTGTGGCCGACGCCGGACGGAGCTCGTTCGAGATTCCCGTGCGCGGAGTGCGAGCACGCATTGCCAACCGAATGAGCGTCTCGCGCTCGACCATTCCCGAAGCGACCTGCGGAGTGTGGGTGGACTGCGCACATCTGCTCGAGCTGCGCAATCAGCGAACCGCTGCCGGGGCATCAGACCCAGCGGCAGGGTCGTCGTCTGTGACGCCGTTCACCATGATCGCCTGGCTTGCGGTCCGAGCCCTCGGTGTCGCTCCTCTGTTCAACGCAACGTTCCACCGGGAACGAGATGTGATCGAGGTGCACCGTTCGGTACACCTCGGAATCGCGACCACGACGGAACAGGGACTGATGGTCGTCGTCCTACGCGGACGCGGACCTTCTCGCGCTCGACGACTTCGGACTGGCGATGAGCGACCTGATACGCCGCGGCCGTGCCGGAACCTTGACGCCTCGAGAGCTCACCGGATCCACCTTCACCGTCAACAACTTCGGAGCGCTGGGCCTCGACGATGCCGATCCGATCATCAACTACCCGGAGGCGGCTCTCCTTGGAGTGGGCTCCATCCGCCCCCGGCCTGCGGTCGTCGATGGGGCAATCGTTCCCCGCCCCCTCCTCAAGCTCATTGCGGCGTTCGACCATCGGGTGTGTGACGGCGCTGAAGCGGGACGGTACCTCTCCAGGCTCAGGGAATTGGTCGAGCAGCCCGAACTCTGGTTTCCCGAGCCCGAAGTCCGTCCAGGAGCCTCACAGGCACGGGGCTGATCAGCAAGGGAGCGACGGGTGCGCCGAGGGATTGTCGACCCCGGCCCCGCACAGGCTCTATTCTGTGCGGTGGGTACGCGGCCTCCGACAGAGGTCGGAGCACGTGCGTTGCGCTTCCGCCGTCCGGCCCGCTGCGATGTTGCGCGTCTGCGCACGTTCATCCGACCCAAAGGAGCACGTCAATGACTTCACCCCTCCCCTACAAGGTGGCCGACCTTTCCCTGGCCGAGTTCGGACGCAAGGAGATCGAACTGGCCGAGCACGAGATGCCCGGACTGATGTCCATGCGGCACGAGTTCGGACCGTCCCAGCCTCTGGCCGGGGCCCGCGTCACCGGCTCGTTGCACATGACGATCCAGACAGCCGTGCTGATCGAGACGCTGACCGCGCTCGGCGCGCGGGTGCGCTGGGCGAGCTGCAACATCTTCTCCACCCAGGACCACGCCGCCGCCGCCGTGGCCGTCGGTCCGAACGGCACGGTCGACGATCCCCAGGGTGTGCCGGTGTTCGCCTGGAAGGGGGAGTCCCTGCAGGAGTACTGGTGGTGCACCCTCCAGGCCCTGCTGTGGCCCGGCGAGGGTGGGCCCAACATGATCCTCGACGACGGGGGCGACGCCACGCTCCTCGTGCACAAGGGTGTCGAGTTCGAGAAGGCGGGCGCCGTGCCCGACCCTTCGACGGCCGACTCGGAAGAGTTCGAGGTCGTCCTGAGCGCACTGGCCGAGAGCCTGGCCGAGGACCAGGGCCGCTGGACCTCCATCGCCAACGAGATCAAGGGCGTCACCGAGGAGACCACGACGGGTGTGCACCGCCTGGTCGACATGGCGAGGAAGGGCGAGCTCCTCTTCCCGGCCATCAATGTGAACGACTCGGTGACCAAGTCGAAGTTCGACAACAAGTACGGCTGCCGCCATTCGCTCGTCGACGGGATCAACCGGGCCACCGACGTCCTCATCGGCGGCAAGGTGGCGGTCGTCTGTGGCTACGGCGACGTCGGCAAGGGTTGCGCCGACTCCCTCGCCGGCCAGGGCGCCCGCGTGGTGGTCACCGAGGTCGACCCGATCTGCGCACTCCAGGCGGCCATGGAGGGCTTCCAGGTCACCACGCTGGAGGACATCCTGCCGGAGGCCGACATCATCATCACGACGACCGGCAACAAGGACATCATCACTGCCGAGCACATGGCGGGCATGAAGCACCAGGCCATCGTCGGGAACATCGGCCACTTCGACAACGAGATCGACATGGCGGGGCTGACCAACACGCCTGGAATCGAGCGCGTGAACATCAAGCCGCAGGTCGACAAGTGGATCTTCCCCGACGGCCACTCCATCATCATCCTGTCCGAGGGCCGGCTGCTGAACCTGGGCAACGCGACGGGCCACCCCAGCTTCGTCATGTCCAACTCGTTCACCAACCAGACCATGGCGCAGATCGAGTTGTTCACCCAGACGGGCCAGTACGTCAACGACGTCTACGTCCTGCCGAAGCACCTCGACGAGAAGGTGGCGCGCCTGCACCTCGGCGCCCTCGGCGTGAAGCTCACGACGCTGAGCCAGGAGCAGGCCGACTACATCGGCGTTCCGGTCGAAGGCCCCTACAAGCCCGACACCTACCGCTACTAGAGGCGGTCGTCAGCCCAGCGCGGCGGTGGCGATCACCGTCCCGCTGGGCGACACCATCTCGGCGGCGCGCAGGTCGGCGGGGTCGACGGGCAGCGAAGCGATCCACGCCCCGTACCCCTTTTCGGCCACGAACGTCCCCACGTGACGCGTCACGCCGGCGTCGGTAACGACCACGCAGTCGACCGTGCCGTGCGCCGACGAATCGGACATCATCATCGACATCCACGGCTTGGCACCGCTCACGACCATGACGTGCCCCACCGTCGCGCCGTGCTCCACGAGAGCCGCCGTCACCACCCGGTGGGCGCCCTGCGGCTGCGCGTGCACCGTCGGGGTCGGTGACGACGACGTCAGGCTCAGCCCCAGTCCCAGCGCCAGGGCCGCCGCGGCGACGCCCACCACGGCCGGCACCCAGCGCGAGGGGCGGAGACGCCGGCGCCGCGGCGCGACGTCGGTCAGGCCCATCCGTTCGAAGAGGCGCACCTCGAATCCCAGCGGCGGCTCCATCTCCGGGGCTGCCTGCACCACCGAGTCCGCGGTCCGCGAGAGGATCTCCAGCTCCTCGGCACAGCGCGGGCAGGACTCGACGTGGGACAGCACGCGCGCCCTGTCGCGCCCGGTCAGCACGCCGAGGGCGAGCTCGGCCAGCTCGTCGCCGTACTCCTCGCAGCCACGCTCCCTCATGTGGTCAGTCATCGCGCGCCCCCTCCGCCGGCTCGACCGCAGCGCGCAACCGGATCAGGGCAGTCCTGATACGCGTCTTCGCCGTGCCCAGCGGGATCCCTTCGGACTCGCTGATCTCGAGTGCGGTCCTGCCGTAGACGGCCGCCAGCACGACGGCGCGGCGCTGCTCCTCGGGCAGGACCCGGAGGGCTGCCTGGACGGTCTCGCGGGCGTCACCCCGGCGCACGGCGTCCTCGGGGTTGTGCTCGGAGCTGGTCATGGCGGCGGCGGCGAAGTCATCGGGGTCCGTCGGCACCGCGCGCCGGAGTCGTAATGCGTCAATGGCGAGGTTGCGGGTGATGGTGAGGACCCAGGACGTCACCGAGCCGCGCCTCGGGTCGAACACCGGAGCGTGGCGCCACACCCGGATCATCGCCTCCTGGGCCACATCCTCGGCCACCCCGGCGTCGCCCGTCATGGAATAGGCCAGGCCGAAGAGCCGACGTTGGTAACGCCGGGTGAAGGTGACAGCCGCAGACTGGACCCCCACGGCCATGCCGGCCAGGAGCGCCTCGTCGGACAGTTCGCCCTCGGCCACACGTGATTCTCTCATCCACGGGGATACGGACGAGCCCACACCTGGGATTCAACCGGTTCCGGCCAATCCCGCACTGGCCCCGGTCCGTATCCCTCTCGTGGCCGCCATCAGCCCCGACATCCAACACCGGGAGCGTCTCCGGATGCTTCCCATGCGTACCCTCAGGGCCGTGTTGGTCCTCGGTCCCGGCCGTTCCCGCCGGTCGCTTCATCTGGCCGCGACGGCCGTCTTCGTTCTCGGCGGCGCGCTCCTCATCTGGTCGGCCTTCATCCACTTCCACCTCTGGAGCGAGACGGACGGCTACCGCTCCATCCCCACGATCGGTCCCCTGTTCTTGCTGCAGTCGATCGCCGGGCTCGTCATCGGCATCGGCGTCGTGGCCGTCCGCCGGCTCTGGGTGGCGCTGATCGGAATCGGGTTCGTCATCAGCACCCTCGCCGGCTTTCTCCTGTCGGTGGCGGTAGGGCTGTTCGGATTCAAGGACTCGTGGCTGGCCCCCTTCGCCAAGGAGGCCTTCACTGTCGAGCTGCTCGCCGTGGTCGTGCTGATCGCCGCCGCCGCCCTGTGCCTCGTCGGATCGGTTCCCCGCGCCCGCGCCGGCCCTACCCCGGCCGGCACCGCGACGTAGGGGCCACACCGGACCGGGCCCTGCGTCCCCTCTCTCCCGGCGGGGCGCAGGCCCGGCTCGGCCCGGCGCCCGGGGCGGCCCCGTCCTCGGTTGGGAAGATCAGCGGACCCCGGCGAACAGGTCGTCCTCGGGCACCGGCGCGCCGGTCGAATCCTGCACGCGCACGAAGCTCTCCGCTCCCATGAGGGATCCGAAGAGCTCGTCCCCCATCTTCAGGAAGAAGATGTTGTCGCTCTGGCTCGCATGCGCGGCAAGCGACGCGTACTTCTGTGCGGTGAAGGCCGCGCAGTCGATCGTCGTCGTGACCAGCTCGTCCGGCGTCCCGAAATCGGGGTTCTCCTGTACCTCGTCCGGGACCTGGACGCCCGCCTCGACCATGAGGTCGCGGAATCCGTGCAGCCGTGATCGGGGCATGGCCGTGTAGTACAGCTTGGCCGGGATCCCGCATTCCGCGATGGCCGCGTGCGTGACCCGGTTGGCCTGAATGTGGTCGGGGTGCCCGTAGAAGCCGTTCTCGTCATATGTCACGACCACCTGCGGCTCGAACGCGCGCATCAGTGCGGCCAGCCGGCGTCCGGCGGCGGACACCGGCGTGCGCCAGAAGGAGCCGGGCGCGTCGTTCTGCGGCCAGCCCTCCATCCCCGAGTCGTGATAGCCGAGCAGCTCCAGGTTGGTGACCCCCAGGACCTCGCAACTGGCCTCGAGCTCGTGGCGGCGCAGCGGCACAACGACCGACTCGTCATGCCCCGGCTCGCCCGGCTTGATGCCGCCGGGCGCGTCCCCGAGCTCGCCGTTGGTGCACGTGACGAGCACGGTGCGCACCCCCTCGGCGCGGTAACGGGCGAGGATCCCGCCCGTGCTGATCGCTTCGTCGTCAGGATGGGCATGGACCGCCATGAGGGTGAGGGGGCGCTCGGACATGGCAGGCAGCGTAGGGGTCGGCACGGCCGTCCCCGTCACGTCTGCAGGTCGCCCACCGCGTCAGCCAGCTGCTCCAGTTCCCGCGACCACTCCTCCGGTGGCGCCGTCGGGCGCACGACGAACTTCGAGAACCCGACCTCGAGGAACTGCTCGAGCATGGAGCGTAGGCCGCCGCGCCCGACCGGGATGATCTCTTCCAGCGGACGGCCCCGGGCCCGCCGGGCCAAGGGCGACGACGCCAGCGCGCCCACGTCGGTCCCTTCCGGCGCATAGGCCAGGCTGACCCCGAAATGTTCGGGGCTGACGGCGCGTCCGTGCGCCGCGGCCACCCCGTCGATCACGGTCCTGCCTGCCGCGGCATCGGCCGGGGTGCAAAAGGCCGGGAGCCACCCGTCGGCCAATCGCCCGCATCTGTCGAGCGCGGCCGGGGCATTGCCCCCAAGCCAGACGTCGAAGGGATGCTGTGCCGGTTGCGGGGAGACCGAGACGTCGGTGAACGAGCCGGCCGGGCCCTCGTGGCTGACGACCTCGCCGGACCACAGCGTTCGCAGCACCGGCAGGGCGTCCTCCATCTGCTCGGCCCGCGTGGCAGTGGGGATGCCGATGGCGCTGCTTTCGCCGCCGATGGCCAGCCCCGGCACGAAGGTCAGCAGGAAGTGGCCGCCCGACAGCACGTCCAGCGTCGCCACCGCCTTGGCCAGCCACACCAGGTTGCGTCCCGGCAGCAGCATGGTGGTCCCGATCTTCAGCCCCGGGCAGGCGCCCGCGACCCAGGCCAGCCCGACCAGCGGGTCGGGGCCGGGCCGCGTCAGCACCTCGGGCAGCCAGAGCGAGTCGAAGCCGTTCGCGGCGATCCCCTGTCCCAACGCGACCATCGCCTCGGGCCCGAGGGTCTCTCCACCCGCGCTGATGCCGATGCGGATCTTCACGGTGCGTCCTCGAGTGCGACGATGGCGCGCGCCACGCCCGCATCGTCGACGTCGTGGTGCGTGACGAAGCGGACCGTCCCGGGCGCGATGGCGTGCGCCAGCACCCCGTGGCCTTCCAGGTGGGCCATGAGCTTCTCCGGTTCGGGATGGGTGAACGTCACGATGTTGGTGCGCACCGAGGCCGGGTCGAGACCACAGCCGGGCCAGCGCAGTGCCACGGCATCTGCGAGCCGGGCTGCCCGCACGTGGTCCTCGGGCAGCCGGGCGACCATGTCCTGGAGGGCGATGAGACCGGGTGCCGCCAGCACGCCCGCCTGACGCATGCCGCCGCCCAGGCGCTTGCGGGCCAGCCGCGCCTCGGCGATCACGTCCTCTCCCCCCGCGAGCAGCGATCCCACCGGGGCGCAGAGCCCCTTCGACAGGCAACACATGAGGGTGGTGGCGGGAGAGGCCCACTGGGCTGGCGGGACGCCCGTGGCCGCGGCCGCGTTGAAAAGCCGTGCCCCGTCCATGTGGATGGGAACCGGTCCGGCCGCCTCCACCAGGGCCTCGAGGCGAGCGACCGTCCACGGAGCGCCCGACGCTGCCATGTGCGTGTTCTCGATACTGATCAGCGAGACCTCGGGTTGATGGTGCTCGGCGCCCCGGCGGGCCTGGAGGACGTCTGCGGCGTCGATCATGCCTTCCTCGTCGTCGACGGCGATGAACTGGACACCGGCGTTCAGGGCCGCCGCGCCGAACTCGTAGGAGACCACGTGCTGGCGACGTCCTGCCACGACGGCGGACCCCGGAGCCGTGAGGATCCGGAGGGCGATCTGGTTGGCCATCACCCCGGAGGGGACGAACAGCGCGGCCGGCTTCCCCACTCGCCCCGAGAAGGTCTCCTCCAGCGCCCGCACCGTCGGATCCTCGCCATAGTCGTCGTCTCCGACCTCGGCCTCGGCCATGGCGCGCCGCATGGCCGGCGTGGGCTTGGTGACGGTGTCGCTGCGCAGGTCGACCACATCGGGCACGCGGTCAGGCTAACGCCGCACCGTTATCATCCGACGGTGACCACACCCCCTTCCACTCCAGGTGACGGGACGGTGCTGCCCGACGGCAGCGCGAGCATCCACGAGCTTCTGGACGTCGAGGTCCTCGAGGCGGGACCCGAGAGGGTCGTCATGCGACTCCCCGTGAACTGGAAGGTGCACCAGCCCTACGGCATCCTCCACGGGGGCGTCTCGGCCCTCCTCGCGGAGTCGGCCGCCAGCTTCGGGGCGGCGCTTGCTGCGGAGCCCGGGCGCAGCGTGGTCGGGATCGAACTCAACGCCAGCCACCTGCGCTCGGTGCGCGACGGCCACCTGACCGCCGAGGCATCGCCGGTCCGGGTCGGGCGCACCATCCAGGTCTGGCGCATCTCTCTCACCGACGACGAGGGGCGCGCCATCTGCGAGGCCCGTTGCACCCTTTCGGTACTCGGCGGCCCGGGAGGAGCGACCGGCGCGGTGCATCCGACGCCCTGAGAACGGAATAGTCAGTCCACGGCCACCGGCCTAATATGGCGGTGTGACCCCGGTAGGAAGTGGAGCGCCGCGACCCACCCTCGGTTTCATCCTCCCCTCCACCACGCAGGGAGAACTATCCGCCGGCGACGGTAGTACCAGGAGTACTACCGGCAGCGCCGACGAGGTCGCCGAGCTCTGCCGGCGCGCCGAAGCGACCGGCGCCGACTCCCTGTGGGCCGTGGATCACCTCTACTGGCCCCACCCCATCGGGGAGGCCCTGACCACACTGGCCGTGGCGGCGGTCACCACGACCAGGCCCTTGTTGGGGACCTGCGTGCTGCAGCTGCCCCTGCGGCCGTCCTCGGTCGTGGCCAAGCAGGCCACCGCACTGCAGCTTCTCTCGGGCGGCCGCTTCGTCCTCGGGCTCGGCGTGGGCATCCACGAGACCGAGTACGTACGGGCCGGCGTCGACTACCACCGGCGCGGTCAACTCATGGACGAGGGCGTCGCCGGGCTGCGCCGTGCCTGGGCCGACCCCGCCCCAGGGGGCGCCGACTACGTGCAGGAACCGGCGTCCGCGCCGGTCCCGTTGTGGTTCGGGGGGTCGAGCGACGCCGCCCGGAGGCGGGCCGCCGCCGTCGGCGACGGCTGGGTTCCCCTCTTCCTCGCTCCCGACGAGTACGGGCCGGCGCTGGCGGCCCTGCGGCGCGAGACCGCCGAGGCAGGGCGGGATCCCGAGGCCGTGCAGGCCGGCGTCGTCGTCTTTGCCTGTGTCGGGGACGACGACCGGGCGCCCGCCGAGGGTGCCCAATGGCTCTCGGCTCTCTACCGCCTCCCGAGCAAGGCATTCCAACGGCACCTGGTCGCCGGTTCGCCCGAGACCTGTTCCGCCGCCCTGGACCGGTATGCGGAGGCCGGGGCCCGCCACATCCTCGTCATGGTGGCGGGGTCGCCCGCGGTCGAGCACTTCGGCCAACTGCGGGCCGCGTTCGTCGGCGAGAACCGTCAGGCGCTGGCGGGCGTGTCGGCATGAAGGGCACTGACGTCGCCATCCTCGGCACCGGCATGAGCGACATGAGCCGGCGCGACCAGGAGCCCGACACTCTGGCCTACGAGGTCGTGCACGAGGCCCTCGGCGATGCCGGGGTCTCGGCTCACGAGCTGGGTCTGGTCATCATGGGGAATGCGATGGCGGGACGCCTGAGCGATCAAGCGTGCGTGCGCGGGCAGACCTGGCTCAGGAAGGCCGGCCTCAGCGAGGTCGCCATCATCAACGTGGACAACTCGTGCGCCGGAGGGAGCTCCTCGCTGCATCTGGCGACGCTGGCGGCCATCGCCCAGGACCGCCCGATACTGGCGCTCGGGGTCGAGAAGATGTGGACCGGCGACCGCGCCGCGACGATTGCCGGCATTGAGGACGGGCTCCCGGCGGAGTACCGGCACGACCTGCACGACCGCCGTCACGAAGACGACAATCCCGCCGGCAGCATCCTCATGGGCCTGAACAACGGATGGGCGCACCGGCTCATGGCGGAGGTCGGCGCCACGGTGCGCCAGATCGCCGCCGCCGCGGTGAAGGCGTTCGAGCATGCTGCACGCAACCCGCTGGCGCAGTTCCAGCGGCGCGTGACGATCGAGGAGGTCCTCGCCTCCCCCCAGGTGGCAGGCGTCCTGACCCGGTTGATGTGCAGCTCATTCACCGACGGCGCGGCCGCCATCGTGCTGGGCGGACCCTCCGTCCCGGCCCCTGCTTCGGCGCCCCGTATCATCGGCTCGGTGGCACGTTCTGGAAACGGCCTGCTCGACTACCACGACCGGCTGACCCAAGCCGCGGAGGCCGCCTGGGAGGCGTTCGGTTTCGGCCCCGATGAAGCCGATCTGCTCGAGCTGCACGACGCCACGGCCGCCGAGGAGCTCTTCGCCCTCGAATCACTGGGCTTCTTCGGCCCCGGCGAGGCGGGACCCGCCACCGAAGCCGGCGGCACCGGCGTCGACTCCCCCGGTCTCGTCGTGAACTCCAGCGGCGGCCTTGTCGGCCGCGGCCACCCGCTCGGCGCCACCGGTCTGGCCCAGGTGGTCGAGCTGGCCACGCAGTTCCGCGGGCGGGCGGGCGCCCGCCAGGTCGCCGGCGCGCGCCTCGGGGTTGCGGTGAACACCGGCGGCATCATCTACGGGGACGCAGGGTTTGTGGGCATCCACGCCGTACGCTCCGGTTCCGCCGCGTGACGGGCATCAAGATCACCGGTTGGGGCATCGCCGTACCGGACAAGATCGTCACCAACGAGGACATGGCGGTCAACCTCGACACCAGCGACGCCTGGATCGTCGAACGCACCGGCATCCGCGAACGCCACATCGGCGGCACCACCTCGGGCCTGGCTATCGAAGCGGCCACCGAGGCACTGTCAAAGGCCGGCCGGACCGCCGCGGACGTCGACAACCTGATTCTGGCCACCACCACGCCCGACGGCATCGTCCCGGGCACGGCGCCCAGCGTGCAGCACGGGATCGGAATGAAGGGCGGCGCCTTCGACATCAACGCGGCCTGTTCGGGCTTCGTCTACGGCCTCGTCACCGCCGCCGGCCTCATCTCCATCGGCTCGGGTCCCATCCTCCTCATCGGCTCCGAGACCCTCTCGCGCATCACCGACATGGACGACCGCAAGATCGCCATCATCGTCGGCGACGGGGCCGGCGCCGTCGTGGTCGAGCCGGTCGACGGTCCGGGCAGCTTGATCAGCTGGAACCTGAACTCCGACGGCTCACTCCGGCACCTCCTCAAGTGCGAGCACGGCGGGACGCTGTTCATGGATGGCAAGGAGGTCTTCCGGCGGGCCGTCCGCGTTGTGGTCGAATCGGCCGAACGGGCCATGGCCGACGCCGGCCTCGGGCCCGACGACATTTCGTTGATGGTGCCGCACCAAGCCAACGTGCGCATCATTCACGCTGCGTGCCAGCGTCTGGGCATTCCCGAGGAGCGCACCGCGATCGTCATCCACCGTTACGGCAACACCTCCTCGGCATCCATCCCGCTCGCCCTGTACGACGCTCTCGAGGCCGGCCGCGTCAACGACGGGGACAACCTCTTGTTGACGGGATTCGGCGGCGGAATGACCTGGGCCAGCGCCGTCTTCCGCTGGAGCGCATGAAACGGGAGACCGGCGGGGCGGGTCCAGCGCTGGTGATCCTGGCCGCCGGGCGGGCGCGTCGTTACGGCGGCTGCAAGCCGCTGGCGCCCGTCGGCACCCACGGCGAGGCCGTGATCGATCTGGTCGCCTCCGACGCGGTGACGGCGGGGTTCGGCACCATCGTCCTCGTCCTGGGGCCGAGCACCGGTCCGGCCATCCGCTACCACGTGGAGCACACGTGGCCGGACGCCGTCGACGTGCGCTTCGCCACCCAGCCGGCACCCCTGGGCACGGTCAATGCGGTCCTGAGCGCGTCCGATCACGTCGGCACCGACCCCTACGGCGTGGGAAACGCCGACGACATTTACGGCTCCGCGGCCTGTGCCCAGCTCGTCGCCCACCTCCAGACCCATCCCGACGTCAACGCGCTGGTGGGCTACCGCCTGACCGATGCCGTGGTCGGATCCTCGCCGGTCACCCGGGGCATCTGCCGCGTCGCCGACGACGGCACGCTCATCAGAGTGGACGAGCGGCGCCAAGTCACGCGGACACCGGAGGGGGGGTTCGTGGCCGGCGACGGCAGAGAGCCGGCCGTGCTGCCGCCCGATGCCCGGGTGTCCATGAACCTCTGGGGCTTCACACCGGCCTTCCACAGGACCCTCCAGGCCGCAATGGCTGCCGCCACCGACGCCTCCGAGGAGGCCGAGGTGCTGCTGCCCGAGGTTGTCGCCGACTCTTTGGCCACCAGCTCGTTCACCGTGTTGCCCGCAGCGGGCCGCTGCATCGGGGTCACGCACCCCGATGACCTCTCCCTCGTCCAGGCCGAGTTGAACCGCCAGGTGGCGGCTGGCGAGCGCCCGGCCAAGCTCTGGGCCTCCCTGCGCTGACGCGACCTCCCCGGCGATCTTCCGGGGGGTGAGGCCCGGCACGGTCGTGGCCGATCCAACGGTCGTGGCCGTCCCAAGGCGTGAGGTACGAAGAACGGGCGCCAGGGTCCGGGCGCGACGCAACCCCGAGTAACCGTTCGGCCGAAGCCTCCCGTGCTCCTCGGGGCCACGTCAACGACAGTCCGCTGGCACCGTTCCGGGATCGTGTCGGACAATCCCGGCCCGAGCCGGTCCCGGCGACTCCAGGGAAGCCGCCGTGACGCACCACGGACCATCACAGATCGGGTCCTCCAGCCCGCTCCGGTCACGCTCCCCTTGCGGGGTTCGCTCCCTTTCCTCGATCCCGCTCTGCAGCGTTCTCTCGGCTTCCCAAGTTCCGCCTTGCGGCTTCCCTTCGGGCTTCCCTCGCTCCTACCTTGCGGTGCTCGCTCGGGGTTCGGCGGGCTCTTGTCTCCGAACTGACGACACATTGCGCCACCCGTCATGCGAGGTCAATGGCGATCCGCGAAATCCAGACGTTCTCCCCATCTTTCTTCGGGTCGTCCCCAAGCGACGCCGCCTCCGTCCCCAGTTCTTCCCCATGTCGGATACGACCGCTACCCCACGTCGCGGCGTCGCCCTCGGCCTCGTCGCCGCGCTCGAGTGGCCGGCACCCTCGGCCGTCGGTGCGACCGGAACGCCGGCACGCATCAACTGGTCGCACTGTTGACGGGTCAACTGGTCGCACTGTTGACGGGTCAACTGGGTCGCACTGTTGACGGGTCAACTGGTCTAACTGTTGACGGGTCAACTGGTCGCACTGTTGACGGGTCAACTGTTTCCGTCGCGCCGTATGCTCCGTCGCATGCAGCTGAGCCCGGAGTGCGCGCGGGTCCTGGGCGCGCTGGTGGAGAAGGGCCTGGCGACGCCCCAGCAGTACCCGCTCACCATCAACGCCCTGCAGTCCGCCTGCAATCAGACCTCCAACAGGGAGCCGGTCGTCAGCTACAACGAGACGACCGTGCTCGCCGCGCTGGATGAGCTCAAGGATCAAAAACTGGTGCGCTTCGTGCTGCCCTCGCACGGCCGCTCGGTCGTGCGCTACCGCCAGGTGCTCGATGAGAAACTCGGCCTCGACGCCCGGCAGTGCGCCATCCTGGCCGTGCTCCTGCTGCGCGGCGCGCAGACGGTCGGCGAGTTGCGGATCCGCACCGAGCGCATGGCCACGTTCGACAGCCTGGACGACCTGGAACACCAGCTCGAGTTCCTGGGCTCGCGCGAGGAACCGCTCGCTCACAACATCGGACGCCGCCCGGGACAGAAGGAGGAACGCTGGGGCACCCCGCTTGCGCCCGCAGGCGCTCCCCCTGAACCGGACGCCACCGCACCCAGTGGAGTCGGAACGATCACCGCTCCCGCGCCCGTCCCCGACAGGGACGACCCGTGGTCGGCCTTGGCCGATCTGAGGGCAGAGGTGGCGGAGCTCCGCCACGAGGTGCGGGAGCTGCGCGAGAGCCTCGGGGGCTGACCGTCCCCGCTCCCCGCCTCCAGGCGACCTACGGGGCAAGCGGCGGCGTCTGACGTCAGGGAACCCGCGCGATGGTGTGGGTCAGCGCGGCGAGCGAGCGATAAGGATCTCGACGACCGGCTTCCTCTTCAGCCGCGAGCAGCTGCGTGAAGTCGTCGCCTGGGGGTTCCCGGCCCCAGTGGTCGGTGAACAGCCGGACCCCGTACCAGGCCGTGCAGGCCGCACCCGCTGCCTCCAGCGCTGCTCGAACCTCGCTCGGCTCGTCGGCCCGGACAGCTTCGATTCCGAGGCGGTTGTCGTAGGAGCGGGCGTCAAACCCCTGGAGCGCCGCACTCCACTCACCGCGCATCCCGGCCCTCATGGCGATGCCGCCGCGGTTCCGGGTGAGGAGCGAGACGATGCCACGAGGCCGGCAGGCTCGTACCAGCGCGCTCACGGTGCCCTCCAGGGAGGGGAGGTACATGGCCACCCCATGACAGCAGACCAGGTCGTAGCGCCCGATGTGCCGGTCGCCGAGAGCCAGGAGGTCGCCAGCGACGAAGTCCAGGCGTTGGCGCACCTCGGTCGCCTCGAGCGCGGCAGTTCCCCGAGCAGTCTCGAGCAGCGTGTCGGAGACGTCGAGGCCGACGACGTGGTGACCGAGACGGGCAAGTGCGATTGCCTGCGTCCCCTGTCCGCACCCGGCGTCGAGCACCCGCAACGGCTCGCCGAAGGCGGGGAGGTTGGCGGCAAGTTGGCGACGGACCAGTTCTTGGCGCACCGCGTCGCGCACGAAGCCGAGCCCCGCCAGCCACGCGTCGACTGCGGGCTCGAACCGTTCGGGGTCGGGCGCGATGCCCTCGTCGGCGCGCTCGCTCCGGGGCGTCATGTCTTCGCCGGGCTCACAGGGGCGTGACGTACGCCCCCGAGATCCCGCCGTCGACGAGAAAGGTCGACGCCGTCATGAACGACGAGTCGTCGGAGGCCAGAAAGGCCGCGGCGGCGGCGATCTCAGCGGCCTCGCCGAAGCGCCCCATGGGAATGTGCACCAGGCGCCGGGCCGCCCGTTCCGGATCCTTGGCGAAGAGCTCCTGCAGGAGCGGCGTGTTCACAGGTCCCGGGCAGAGCGCGTTGACCCGCACGCCCTGGCGGGCGAATTGCACGCCGAGCTCACGGGACATCGCCAGGACCCCGCCCTTCGAGGCGGTGTAGCTCACCTGGCTCGTCGCCGCACCCATGACGGCGACGAACGACGCCGTGTTGATGATCGACCCCTTGCCCCGGGCCAGCAGGTGCGGCAGGGCGTGCTTGCAGCACAGGTAGACCGACGTGAGGTTGACCCGCTGCACGCGCTCCCAGGCGTCGAGCCCGGTGTCGAGGATGGAGTCGTCGTCGGGCGGGCTGATGCCGGCGTTGTTGCAACAGACGTCGATCCCGCCGTATCGGCCGGACACCTCGGCGTAGAGGGCTTCGACCTCGTCGGAGGAGGTGACGTCGGCCCGCACGAACATGCCGCCGACCGTTGCTGCCACGGCGCCACCGGCGGTCTCGTCGAGATCGACCACGGCAACCGAGGCGCCCTCGCTGGCGAAGCGCTCGCACATGGCGCGGCCGATGCCGCTGGCGCCGCCCGTGACGACGGCCACGCGGCCGGTGAGTCGGTGGGCGTAGGGGATGATTTCGTCGCTCATGTCGTTCCTCCTGCCGGCTATTCCGAGCTGATGAAGACGTTCTTCACGTCGCTGAACGCCTCGAGCGCGTCGGGTCCGAGCTCGCGCCCTATGCCGGACTGCTTGGCGCCGCCGAACGGTGTCCAGTAGCGCACCGAGGAGTGCGAGTTGACCGACAAGGTCCCGGTGTCAACGGCGCGCGCCACGCGCAGCGCGCGCCCGACGTCGCGCGTCCACAACGATCCGGACAGCCCGTAGGGCGTGTCGTTGGCCAGTCGGACCGCGTCGTCCTCGTCCTCGAAGGGAATGACGACGACCACGGGCCCGAAGATCTCCTCGGTGGCCGCCCTCGCGCCGGGCTCGACCGGCGCCAGCACCGTCGGGGCGAACCAGTTGCCCGGGCCTCGGGGGCTGCTGCCGCGGAAGGCGACGGGGGCATCGTCGGGCACGAACGAGGCCACGCTGGCCAGATGTGCCTCCGAAATCAGCGGGCCCATCTCCGTCTCCTCGAGTGTCGGGTCGCCGACCCTGACGCCCGCGACGGCCGGCCCGAGCAATTCCATGAAGCGCTCGTACGCAGACCGCTGCACCAGGATGCGTGACCGGGCGCAGCAGTCCTGCCCTGCGTTGTCGAACACGCCGGAGGGCGCCCGGGCCGCCGCCAGCTCGATGTCGGCGTCGTCGAAGACGATGTTGGCGCTCTTGCCGCCGAGCTCGAGCGTGACCCGCTTGATCTGCTGGGCGCAGCCGGCCATGACATTGCGACCCACCTCGGTGGAGCCGGTGAAGCAGATCTTGCGCACGGCGGGATGGTCGACGAAGCGCTGCCCCACCACGCTGCCCTTGCCCGGCAGAATCTGCAGGACGCCCTCGGGCAGCCCGGCCTCGAGCGCCAGCTCGCCGAGGCGCAACGCGCTGAGCGGGGTCAACTCGGCCGGCTTGAGCACGACGGTGTTCCCGGCGGCGAGTGCCGGGGCGAAGCCCCAGCCGGCGATGGCCATGGGGAAGTTCCAGGGGACGATGATGCCCACGACGCCGAGCGGCTCGTGGAAGGTGACGTCGAGGCCGCCCGGCACGGGGATCTGCCGGCCGCTGTGGCGCTCGGGGGCGCCCGAGTAGAACTCAATGACGTCGCGCACGTTCCCCGCCTCCCAGCGTGCGTTCCCGACCACGTGGCCGGCGTTGATCACCTCCAGCGCGGCCAGCTGCACAATGTCGGCGTCGACGGCGGCGGCGAAGCGGCGGAGCAGGCGGGCCCGGTCCCCGGGCGCCACCGCACGCCACTCCTCGAAGGCGGCGGCGGCGTGCGCAATGGCGGCGTCGGTCTGCTCGACGCTCAGGCTCTCAATGGTGGTGAGCACTTCACCGGTGGCGGGATTGCGGACGTCCACGCCGTGATCTTTGCCGATGGCAGCCCGTCCCTATGGCCGAGCTGCCCGACGGGGCCCCTGCCTGGCCCAGGACCCCCGGTACAGTGCGGGACCGTGCCCCAGACAGAGACCGTCCAGTTCAACCTGGCCAAGGCCTTCGACACGCTCGTCGAAACCCTGGCCGACCGGGAATGCATTGTGTGGCGCGCTCGCCGCCTCAGCTATGGCGACCTGGCGGATCGCTCCCGCCGCCTCGCCTCGTACCTGCACGGTCGCGGCCTGGGCGTGCACCGCGAGCGGAACGACCTGCAGGGCTGGGAGTCGGGGCAGGACCACCTGGCCCTGGCGTTGTACAACGGCAATGAGTATCTGGAGGGCATGCTGGGCTCGTACCGGGCCCGGGTGGCGCCGTTCAACGTGAACTACCGCTACGTCGGTGAGGAGCTGCGGTACCTCCTCAACGACGCCAAACCCCGCGCCATGATCCTGCACTCCTCACTGGCCCCGACGCTGGCCGAGGTGCTGCCCACTTTGGACTCGCCTCCCGACGTGCTGCTCCAGGTCGCGGACGAATCGGGCAACGACCTCCTGCCCGGGGCGGTCTGGTACGAGGAGGCGCTGCGGGCATCCTCGCCCGAGGGGCCTCCGGTCGACCCCTCCCCCGACGACCTCTACGTGCTGTACACGGGAGGCACCACCGGCATGCCCAAGGGCGTGCTGTGGCGCCAGCACGACATCTTCATGGCCGCCATGGGCGGGCGGCAGGTGGGCTCGTGGAAGGTGGTCCGCAGCTACGAGGAACTGACCGAGCGCCTGGCCGAGAGCTTCCCGGTGCGCCTGATGATCCTGCCGCCGCTCATGCACGGCGCGGCGCAGTGGGCCTGTTTCATGCTGATGGCTCAGGGGGCCACGCTCATCTTCCCCGACGACACGCACCGGGTCGACCCGCCGGACGTGTGGGCCGTCGTCGAGCGCGAGAAGGCCAACTCCATGACGATCGTGGGTGACGCCGTGCTGCGCCCGCTGCTCCTCCAACTCGACAAGCACTCCTATGACCTGTCGTCCTTCTTTGCCGTCGGGAACGGTGGTGCGCCGCTGACACCGGCCGTGCGGGCCATGGCGGTGGAGCGCATCCCCAATCTCGTCATCTCGGACTCGGCGGGATCCTCGGAGACGGGCGCACAGATGCATGTGACGTCCATGGACGACGTGGCGGTGGGCTCGTTCCTGCCCGGTCCCGGGACGCTGGTCGTCGACGAGACCTTGTCCCGCGTGTTGGAGCCGGGGCACGAGGGCAATGGATGGCTGGCGCAGAGGGGAAATGTGCCGTTGGGGTATCTCGGCGACCCGGAGAAGACGGAGCGCACCTTCCCCGTGATCGACGGTGTCCGCTACTCCATCCCCGGGGACCGGGCTCGCCACCGGGCCGACGGGCAGATCGAGTTGCTGGGCCGGGACTCGGTGACGGTCAACTCGGGCGGCGAGAAAATCTTCGTCGAAGAGGTGGAGCGGGCTATCGCGGGTCATCCGGCTGTGGCGGATGTCGTCGTCGTCGGCCGCCCTTCGGAGCGCTGGGGCCAGGAGGTGGTGGCTGTGATCCAGCTCTCCGACGGTGCGACCGCCTCCTCTGCGTCCGTGGTCGAGGAGGCCTCGGCCCACATCGCTCGCTACAAGCTGCCGAAGGACGTGGTGTTCGTGGACGTGATCCAGCGTTCGCCGTCGGGCAAGGCGGACTACCGCTGGGCGGCCGAGACGGCCGTCAAGGCGGCCTCAGAGGGGGCCGGGGCCTGACCGTGGCGCCATGAGCGAATCGCCGGAGCTGAAGCGCTGCGACTGGGCGGGCAACGACCCCGAGATGGTGGCGTACCACGACACCGAATGGGGCGTGCCGGTACATGACGACACCAAGCATTTCGAGTTCCTGGTACTCGAGGGCGCGCAGGCGGGGCTGAGCTGGTCGACGATCCTCAAGCGCCGGGCGGGCTACCGCAAGGCGTTCGCCGGCTTCGATGCGGCCAAGGTGGCGCGTTTCACGCCGGCGCGGGTCGAGAAGCTGCTGCTGGACCCCGGCATCATCCGCAACCGGTCCAAGGTGGAATCCACGGTGCGGAACGCCCGCCTGTTTCTGGACGTGCAGGAGGAGTTCGGCTCCTTCGACGCCTACATCTGGGGCTTCGTGGGCGGGCGGACACTCGTCCACAAATGGCGCAGGACCGCCCAGCTGCCGGCGGTGAGCTCCGAGTCGGAGGCCTTCAGCGCCGACCTGCGTCGACGGGGCTTCCGATTCGTCGGTCCGACCGTCTGTTACGCCCACCTGCAGGCGAGCGGGCTGATCAACGACCATGTAATCGGCTGCTTCCGCTACGCCGAGCTCACAGGCTCCTGACCATCAGGACCCGGGTGCCGAAGAGACCCAGGACGGGCTCCTCCGCCGGCAGGCCGTGGGCGCGCAGGAAGTCGTCGGCGGGGCCACGCTCGACGAAGCCCTCCGACGCGTAGAAGGGGCCGTTCCAGGGCACATCGCGGTACGTGGCGAGGGTGACCGCGGCATAGCCCTGCTCGGCGGCCCAGGCGCAGCCCGCACGCAACAGGACCCGTCCGATGCCGTTGCCGGCGTGGTCGGGATGCACGCAGATCTGCTCGAGGTGGGCCCCGGCGTCGAGGCCGTCAATGCGACAGAAGCCGACTGGAGGCTCGCCCGCCACGAGGACCACCAGTGCGCCGGCGAACTCCTCCACCGTGCCCGGACCGGGCAACGGCCCGATCCCGAGGGGCTCGAACACGGTGTCGGCGGCCGACTCGAGCTCGGGGAGCAGACCCAGCTCGTCGGGACGAGCCGGACGGATGGCGAGTGGTGGCGGGCCGTGGTGCTCCACGTGACGACGGTAGACCTCCCACGCAGCGTCGCTTACGGGCAGGCTCCGAAGGGGTCGATGGAGGCGTAGGACTCACCGAACTTCTGCTGCTCCGTCGAGAGTTGGCCTGACAGATTCCAGGAGTTGGCTGCCTCGTTCATATAGGCCTGGGGACATGCGTCGGAGATCGCGATCTCCGGTCCGTCGAGGCAAGCGTCGGGGTACGCAGGTGCGCCGTGGATGCAGGTCATGGCCTCGTGGCCCTCTGCGTACCCAGGGCAGTCGAGGGCAAAGCCCGGAGCCGCATAGGCCTGGAGGTACGCCAGTGCGGCCGAGCAGCCCCACGCGGTGGCCTGGCCGACGGCCGGAAGGGCCGGGGGTACCGGTGCCGCGGCCACTACCGCCGGTGCCGGTGCAGGCGCCGGCGCGGGAGTGGGAACGGGTGTTGGAGTCGGGACCGTTGTCGAAGTCGTCGCGGCCGGCACCGGGGTACTGGTGGTCGTTGTCGTGGGCACAGCGGAAACCCCGACTGATGCCCGCTGCGCGGTCCCCTGCTGCTGTGACCCGTAGTCAGGCGACGAGACCGCGGCAGGCACGCCGTAGACACCCCCGAGGGCAAAGGTCGCTATGGAGGCCAGCCCGCTCATCCAGACCCAGTGGCGGACCCTCCAGCGCGAGGACTTCGAGGCCGTGGCGACCCTGTCCGAGCTGGTGGAGGCTGCCGGGGGAGGCTGGCACTCGATCGGAGCCATATGTGACTTTCGGCCTGGGTCAAAGTGCTCTTAAGCCGGTTCCCAAAAGACAACTGCCGTTGGGACAATTTGTCGCTTCCGGCCAGCGCCAAGGCGCAAAAATCATGCGTGAGGCCAGTGCTCCGGACGAGGTGCGGGGTCACGGGAACTTCAGGGAGGGACCCATTAGCGTCTCGACCGTGCGTGCGGCCGTCTGCAACCAGCTGGGTCCTCCCTCTGTCCTGCGGGTGGAGGAGCGTCCCGATCCCGAGCCCGGGCCGGGCCAGGTGGTCGTGGCGGTCGAGGCGGCCGGCGTGAATTTCGTGGACGGGCTCTTCGTGGCCGGGCAGTACCAGATCAAGCCCACGATCCCCTTCGTCCCGGGCAGCGAGGTGGCGGGCCACGTGGTGGCGGTCGGGGCGGACGTCGGCAACGTTGCCGTCGGTGACCGGGTGCTGGCCTCTGTCGGCCTGGGCGGCTTCGCCAGCCGCGTCGTCGTGGCGGCGCACTCGGCCATCGCACTGCCCGACGGCTTGGACGCGGCGAGAGCCGCCACGTTCACACAGAGTTACAGCACCTGCCTCTTCGCATTGCGGGACCGGGCCTCGGCGGCACCCGGCGAGTCGGTGCTCGTCCTCGGGGCCGGCGGCGGCGTCGGGCTGGCGGCCATCGGGGTGGCGCGCGCGCTGGGCTGCCGGGTGTTGGGCGTCGCATCGAGCGCGGGCAAAAGGCAAGCGGCGCTGGACGCGGGCGCGGAGTCGGTGCTGGACCCGGCAGCCGAATCGGTGAAGGACTCGGCGCGATCGTGGGCCGGCGGCACCGGCGTCGACCTCGTGGTGGATCCCGTTGGTGGGGCGCTGGCCGAGCCGTCGCTGCGCGGCATTGGGAGATCGAGGCCGCTACCTGGTCATCGGGTTTGCGTCGGGTGACATCCCGTCGGTGCCACTGAACCAGATCCTCCTGCGCAACCGCTCCGTCATCGGCATCGACTGGGGCATCTGGGCCATGACCCACTCCGCCGAACAACGGGCACTCCTCGGCGATCTGCTGGCCATGGTGGCGGCGGGCACGCTCGACCCCGTTCGTCCCACCGAATATCCGCTCGACAACGTGGCCGGTGCGCTCGAGGACCTCTTGGGCCGGCGCGCCGTGGGGAAGATCGCGCTGGTGCCGTAACGGCTCGAGGCGACAGCGCTCGAAGGCGATCGGGACGTTCAGCTCACAGGAGAGCGGTCACCCGCCCGGGCGGGGCATGCAACGAGCAGTCCTGCAGCGCCCACAGCTGCCCGTACCGCTTGCCCAGCCCGCTGGTCTCGACTGATGGGCCGTCATGCGACTTCCACCGGCGTCGCCCGGCGCAACGTCTCGCCAAGGAGGGATTCCATCGCCTCGTCGTCCATGCCCTCGGCCCGGGCGGAGTCCACCCACTTGGAGAGGCCTCGGGCCAGCCGGACCTGCGTGCCGGGCGGCGGTCCGTCGGGACGACGGGCGACGAAGGTCCCGATGCCCTGGCGCCCTTCGACCAGGCCTTCGTGCTCGAGCTCGCGGTACGCCTTCTGCACGGTGTTGGGGTTGATGGCGAGTTCCGCCACCACTTCCTTGACCGTCGGCAGCTGGTCGCCGATATCGAGAACCCCCATCCGCACGGCCTGGCGCACCTGCTGGACGAGCTGGAGGTACGCCGGCACGCCCGAGTCGACCTCAGGGGAAGGTGACCGCTTGGGGCAGCAGTTCACCAGTCATGTAGGTAGCTATAGAGGATCGGCACCCGGAGGCAGGGCGGGCCGTCTGCACCAACGCGCGCGGCTGTCCGGTGGCGGCCCTCCGCTACGAAGCGACGATGCGCAGGGGGAAGCTGAAGTGGTTGTTCTCGACCACGAGCGTGTAGTTGCCGGGCGCCACGCGGTGCGTGCTGTCGGCCTTGGTCTGGCCCCAGGAGCCGGTGCCCGAGACCGTGCCGCCGGCCGGCAGTTGGGCGGAGCCGAGCGCGGGACAGTTGACCACCTCGTCGCCGGGCCACACATTGTGGTGATGGGCGTCTTCGATCTGAAAGCCCACCGAGCCGCAGGGTCCGGCGTTCAGCGTGGTTGACGTCGGTCCGGGGACGACGCCTGCGTAGGGCGCCGTGTAGGTGCATGACGTCTCGGCGCCGTTGCGCACGGTGAACGAGACGTTCAGCTTCGCGCCGGGGTGCAGAGTCAGCGTGTTGACGACCACCAACAGCTCAGTCGTCGTCGATCGGCAGTCCCAGAAGGCGACGTGACCCGTCCGGACCAGCGTGGGCGCCTTGGGTAGCGCCGTGCCCTTCTCCGGCGCCGCAGCGGACGGAGTGGCCGTGGCAAGCGGGACGAACGGCAACAGCGCCGCCAGCGACGCCGGCGTCAACCACCGCCTCCCTGATTCCCTCCCCATCCCGACAGCCTGCCCGAAGTCGCGGAGCCGACGTCGGGCGAAGCCGGACGAGGGTCTCAGCCGGCGAAGTGCGGGATCACCTCGGTGCCCATGAGCTCGATCGTCTGCATGACGGACTCGTGCGAGATGTTGTACGGGTTCACGAGGCAGAGCAGCAGATCGACCCCTGCGGCCTCGTACGCACGGCAGGCTTCGAGGCACTCCTCGGGGGTTCCCAGCACACAAGCGTTGGCATCGACGAGGTATTCGAGGCTCAGGAGGTCGAGTGTGCCCTCGTCGTCGGTCTTCTTCATGTCGGCGGCGTAGGAATAGCTCCCCAGCTCCTGCTTCCGCTCCGCCATCCAGTCGGTGAGCGTGGCGATCTGGCGGGCGCCCGTCTTGGGGTACCACTCGAAGGACTCGCGGGCTTCCTCCTTGGCCTTGGCGGAGTCGGGACCGCACAACGCCATGGTGAAGGTGGCCGCCTGGTTGTGCACGAAGGCGCCGACGGGTTCCGTGCAGCGCTCAATGGCGGCCCGGTACACGTCGATCTTGCGCTTGACCTCCGTGGGCGGGAGGCCGACGGCGAACGAGCACAGGCCCAGGCCGAGGTCGCCCACCTGGGCGTGACCCTCATCGCTGGTGGTGGCGCCCCACAGGGGCGGGTGCGGCTTCTGCCACGGCTTGGGCTGCACGCGGCGACGCGGCATCTGCCAGTACTCGCCGTCGAACTCGTACTCCTCGTTGGTCCAGCAGCCGACGATGTGCTCGAGGGCCTCCTGCCACATCTGGCGGCTCTGCGCGGGATCGACACCGAACCCCTCGAGCTCGGCCCGGGTGGCCGATCGGCCCGCGCCCATGTCGACCCGGCCCTTGGAGAGGAGGTCCAGCACCGCCACCGACTCGGCCGTGCGCACCGGGTGGTTGTAGGGCTTCGGCATGAGACGGACGCCGTAGCCGAGCCGGATGTTCTCGGTGCGGGAGGCGATAGCGCCGTAGAGGACCTCGGGGTTGGAACAGTGCGAGTACTCCTGCAGGAAGTGGTGCTCGACCGTCCAGAAGGCGTGCCAGCCGAACGTGTCGCCGGCGATGGCCTGCTCCAGGGTGTTCTGGTAGGCAACGAGCTCGCTGTCCTCCTCCCACGGGCGGGGGACGGGGATCTCGTAGAACAGCGCGAACTTCATGACGTGGGCTCCCCCCGGACGGTGTGCCCGGGGGCGACCCGGGCTAGAACAGTTATCAGCCCGGGTCACCCGGGCGCAACCACCTGGAGGCGTCATGCGCGGATTGGACGGCCGGACCTACATCGTGACGGGGGCGGCCTCGGGCATCGGCCGTGCCACCGCGACGCGGCTGCTGGCCGAGGGGGGCCGCGTGGTGGGCGCCGACCTCGCGCCCGAGGGCGATGGTCTTGACGGTAACCACGAGGGGCGGTGGCTCTTCACCCACGTCGACGTGGCGGACGAGGCCTCCGTGGTCGAGCTGGTGCGGGCTGCGGTGGCGTTCGGGGGCAACGTCGACGGGCTGGTGAACGCAGCGGGCGTCGCGGGCGGCGGTCCGGTGCACATGCTTCCGGCGGAAGAGTGGTCCCGCGTGATCGCCGTGAACCTCACCGGGACGTTCTTGACGGCCAAGCACGTGATCGACCAGATGTTGTCCCAACCTGCGGGCGACGACGGCCGGCGCGGCTCGGTGGTGACCGTGGCCAGCATTGAGGGGCTCGAAGGCACTGCGGGCGGCAGCGCCTACAGCGCGTCCAAGGGCGGCGTCGTGCTCCTGACCAAGAACATGGCCATCGACTACGCCGGACGCGGCATTCGCGTCAACGCCGTCTGCCCCGGATTCATTGAGACCCCTATGACCGCAGCCATCTTCGGACCCGGCATGGAGGCCGCGCTGGCCGACATCGTCCATGAGCACAAGCTCGGCCGGCGCATGGGACGGCCCGAGGAGATCGCCGCCGTGGCCGCCTTCCTCCTCTCGGACGATGCGTCGTTCGTGACCGGTCACGCGTTGCCGGTGGACGGCGGCTACACGGCCGGCCGGGACCATGGCGTGACCGACATGTTGGGGTTGTCAGGACCCGAATGAGCCGGGGTGCCCAGACAGGCGGTCCAGGAGAAAGGGGCAATCAGGGGGGCAACGGTATTCGTCCACCCGTGGTCGATAGCCGTCGGCCCAGTGGGAAGAAGCGAGGGCGCTCTCTGACGCGCGCAGAATGGCGAGGCGCGAGCTGACAAGGGTCGCCCGCGCGCCGGCCATAACCGTCTCAACAATGAACCTGAGGCCCAGCGAGCGTCGCCCTCAGGGCGGGATACCCACCGGCGGCTCTCACCCCACCTAGGCTGAGAAGGAGCAACCCGCACCAGCCACGGTTGCGACCCTCATGCAGTCCGAGTCCCGGCACCGCGCCAGAGGATGGCTCCACGGGCGTGGTCACGGCGTCCTCTAGCATGGGATTTTTCGGACGAACCGGCAAGAGCCGGCTCAAGACTGCAGGCTGAGGAGACGCCGGAAATGGGATTCGAGCGGGACGTGGTCATCGTGGGGGGCTGCGGCCACGTGGGCCTGCCTCTGGGCCTGGCTTTCGCCGATCGCGGTCTGAACGTCGCCCTGTTCGACTTGAACGGCGACGCCGTAGATCAGGTGGAGAGTGGCGTCATGCCGTTCGCTGAGGCGGGCGCCGACGAGGTTCTCCGGCGTGTGGTGGGAAAGCGCTTAACCGCGACGACGGATCCGGGTGTGGTGGCCACGGCAGAAAACGTGGTCATTGTGATCGGCACTCCGGTTGACGAGCATCTCAACCCCGATCCCAATGCGGTGTCGCAGGCCGTTGCCAAGATGGGTGAGGTTCTACGCGAAGGTCAGCTGCTGGTCCTTCGTTCCACCGTCTATCCGGGGACCACCGCCCTTGTCGAGGCAACTGTCGCCGAGCTCGGCAAGTCTGTTGATGTCGCGTTCTGCCCCGAACGGATCGCCGAGGGAAAGGCGATGACCGAGCTGTTCGAGCTTCCGCAGATCGTTTCGAGCCGGCAGCCAGCCGCTCTCGACCGAGCCGAGAAGCTGTTCGGCAACCTGGCGTCGCAGATGGTCCGGATGGAACCCGAAGAGGCGGAACTGGCGAAGCTCTTCACCAACACCTGGCGCTACATACGTTTTGCGACGGCCAACCAACTTTTCATGATGGCCAACGACTTCGGCCTCGACTACGAGCGAATTCGGGCGGGTCTCACCTTCGACTACCCGCGGGCGAGCGATCTGCCCGGCGCGGGCTTCGCCGCGGGACCGTGTCTTTTGAAGGACACCATGCAGCTGGCGGCCTTCAACAACAACAACTTTGTGCTCGGCCACGCCGCGATGATGGTCAATGAGGGACTACCGCTTTACATGGTGTCACGCCTCGAGAGAACGTACCCTCTCTCGACCATGACGGTTGGCCTGCTCGGCATGTCGTTCAAGGCGGGCTCGGACGACATTCGTTCGAGCCTGAGTTACAAGCTCAAACGTCTTCTTCGCTTTAAGGCAAAGGGGGTCCTCTGTCACGACCCGCATGTGACCGTCGACTTGGATCTCTCCCCCTTGGAGGAAGTGCTCGACCGGTCGGACCTGCTGATCTTGTCGACCCCGCACCGCGAATACCAGGGGCTGCAGGTGGACGTGCCGCTGATCGACATCTGGGGAACCCTGGGGAACGGCACCCTCCTATGAAGCCACAGGTATCGGTGATCGTCTTGGCACACAACGAGGGAGAGACCATCGTGCCGTGCCTCGAGCGCATCCTGGTCTCGATCCAACTGCCCTGTGAGGTCCTGGTCGTCTACGACTCACCTGACGACACGACTGTCCCGTGGATCGAGAAATGCCAACGTGCCGATCCGAGGGTCGCTCCCGTCCTCAACCATTACGGCAAGGGCCCGGCGCGCGCGATCCGGTTCGGATTCGCTCAGGCCGCCGCAGATGTCGCCGTGGTGACGATGGCAGACGGCTGTGATGATCCGATGCAGATCGACACCTTGGCGCGCCTGGTCGACCGAGGCGTCGCTATCGCAGCAGCGTCGCGCTACATGCGAGGCGGGCGCCAGATCGGTGGACCTTTGATGAAGAGCTCGATGTCGCGGATAGCTGGGCTCTCTCTCCATCTCTTGGCCCGGGTAGGCACCCGGGATGCGACGAACTCCTTCAAGGCATACTCAACCGAGTTCGTCCGTTCAGTGGGCATCGATTCCGACGAGGGGTTCGAGGTCGGCCTTGAACTTGTGGCGAAAGCTCGGAGACTGCGCCTCCCCGTGGCTGAGATCCCGACGATCTGGCTTGAGCGCACGAGCGGGCAGTCCAACTTCAAGCTGCAGAAGTGGCTCCCCCATTACCTCCGTTGGTATCGATACGCCTTCGGTCCCAAGCTCTCTCTCGAGGAAGTTCGCAGCGATCAGGACCCAGCCCGATGCACTCCCTGAGCAACTGCCTCTCCAGTTCCTCCCGAAGGTCCCCAAGATCGGCAACGGCACAAGGAGATTGTGAGTAATGGCGACTGTCCTCGTCAGCGGCTCAGCTGGCTTTATTGGTGGGTACGTGGTGGAGGAGCTCCTCCGACGCGGTCATGAGGTGGTGGGGATCGACAACCTCTCGAAGTACGGTCGGGTCACGAAGTCCTACGACGACCACCGGTCGTACACGTTCGTAGAGGGAGATGCCAGGGACGTCGACCTGATGACGAAGCTGCTGCTGGACTGCGATCACTTCATTGCCGGCGCAGCGATGATCGGAGGGATCTCCTATTTCCATACGTACGCCTACGACCTGCTTGCTACCAACGAGCGCATCATCGCCACTTCATGCGACGCGGCGATCGAAGCACACCATGCGGGTCGCTTGCAGAAGGTGACGTACCTCTCGTCCTCCATGGTGTTCGAGTCCGCCACCTCTTGGCCATCCGCAGAAGGGCAGGTACGCGAGATTCCGCCGCCGATATCGTCGTACGGATTTCAGAAGCTCGCAGTCGAGTACTTCGCACGCGCTGCGCACTCCCAGTACGGACTCCCCTATACCATTCTGCGCCCGTTCAACTGTGTCGGGATCGGCGAGCGGAGGGCTCTGGGCGACGTCGAGATCCTCTCGGGGAACGTGAGCCTGGCCATGAGCCATGTCGTCCCCGACCTCGTACAAAAGGTGCTCAAGGGTCAGGATCCCCTGCATCTGCTCGGCGACGGCAGTCAGATCCGTCACTACACATACGGAGGTGACCTGGCGGAGGGCATCGTCACGGCCATGGAGAGTCCCGCGGCACTCAACGAGGACTTCAACCTGTCGACGGCTGCATCGACGACCGTCCTCGAGCTCGCCGAAGTCATTTGGAAGAAGATCCGGGGGGAGGATTCGGAGTTTCGTTATGTGGCGGACACGCCCTTCGAGCACGATGTAGCCCGCCGTGTACCGGCCACCGAAAAGGCCGCGCAGGTGCTGGGCTTCGAGGCGACAACGTCTTTGAGCGACATGCTCGACGAGGTGATCCCTTGGATCAGGCACGCCATGGAAGAGGGATCGATCTGACGAGACTGCTGGTGGGTCAGCCCAGCACCATCTGACCTCCGGCGTAGTCGAGCACGACCCATCCGTAACGCCGCAGTTGGTCAGAGCCCAGGAGTCCCTGCGTACCGGACTGACCGATGGTGCCGAAGTCGGTGGAGCCGATGAGCTGGGAGTGAAGCGGGAGACCCGGGACGGACCACGTCCCGCTGTGCACCAGTGGGACGGTGATCACCGAGCACACGGTGGACTGTCGCTGCGCCAGATCGGTGCCCTTCAGCGACTGCGCCGCGGGCCACGGAGGAGGACACGACACTCTGCGACGAACCCGTGTCAACCACGAAACCACGCCGTGGGCCACGCGCGAAGCGGACCGCGACGCCGAGCGACACGTCGCCTGATGTCGGGGTCACGGTGAGCGGGACCGTCGTCCCCCTGTCCCCCTGCAGCAACGCGGGCTGTGGTGGGCCCTTCGGGCCGGTGAAGGGCGACGACTCGGCCAACGGCGCGCCCTCCGAGCCCGGCAGGACCAACGCCCCCGCGGTGAAGTCGACGCGCACCCCTCCGAAGCGAGACAGGACGTCGGAGCCGAGAAGGCCATCGGGTTCGCCCTTTCCGCCCATCTGGGGCAGCGTGGCAGCCGTGAGCTGCTGGGCGGCCAGTTCCACCCCGTCGAGCGACCAGGTGCCCACCGAAATGGGCCGGGCGGTGCCGGTGCACCCCACACCGGCAAATTCGGTAGCCGAGCCGGCGCTCGCCAAGTGCAGCCTGTGGGCCAGTCCAGCGTCAATGGTCGACTGCCCCGCCCCCGTGTCGAGGATGAAGGGGTACGGACCCTCATTACCGATACACACGTCGACGGTCTCGGCCACCTGCCCAGCGACCACACTGACCGTCAAGGGCACCGTCTCTCCGCCGGCGGGCTGTGCGGTCGCCCCGCTACAGCCGGAGGCCGAAGGGGGGAGGGCGAACGTGACCTGCGGCTCGATGCGGACGGTGGCGGCCTCGTGCCGCGGCCCGCTGACGGCCGCCGCCAGAACGAGTACGAGCACCGTGATCCCGACGGCCGCCAGTGCGACGATGAGCAGACCCCGTCGGCCGCCCACTACCGCTAACGGCTGACGACGATGCGGAAGGTGGCCATGGCCAGGCGAGCCCCGAGTACCAGCGCTGCCAGCGGGAGCACGGCGCGGCGCCAGCCCTTGGTGGTCCGGACGGTGAAACGGAGGGCCGAGCGGTGGTGGGCCGCCATCATTTTGTAAGGATGCCGGCCCGTGCTGGCGCCCTGTACGTGGGTTACCTCCGCCGTCCCGGCGAATCCCACCCCCCAGCCCGCCTCGTGGGCCCTCCAGCACAAGTCCATGTCCTCGTTGTACATGAAGTACGCCTCGTCGAAGCCACCCAGCTCCTCCAGCGCGGCACGCCGGGCCAGGAAGCAGGAACCCGACACCCAGCCGGCTCCGGTCACGACATCGCCGTCGGGGGTGCCCGGGTTGTAGCGCAGGGTGAAGGGGTTCTGCGGGTTGAACATCGCCAGCAGCGCATGGCCGGCAGCATCCGTGAAGGACGGGAAGTTACGTACTGAGGGATAGACCGCACCGCCCTCGTCGAAGATGCGCGGACCGACCAAGGCCCAGGCGCGCTCGGTCTCGAGGGCCTGGCGGAGTGATGCCAGTGCGCCGGGGTGCACGACCACATCCGGGTTGCAGACGAGGATCCACTCGGGCGCGGTCGACTCTCCCGCGAGCGCGGCCAGGCCGCGGTTGACCCCGGCGCCGAAGCCGACGTTGTGCCCGGGCCGCACCAAACTGACAGGCCACGCCTGCTCGTTCCGAGGAAGGGCCGCAAGTGCAGCGACCGCACTTCCCTCCGCACCGTTCTCCACAACGACCACCGCCGCCGCCCCATCGGCGAGGAGGGAGCGAACACAACCCTCGAGCAAAGGCCCGGCGTCGTGGTCGACCACGACTGCGCCGATCTGGCCGGGCACCCGGTGTTCAGTACTCCTTGGTGAAGCGGAACTTCACGAGCGCCCGCATCGCGCCGAAGCCGTCGCGCCAGGTGATCTTCTTCCCCTCGTCGGGCTCGCGGCCGGCGTAGGAGATGGGGACTTCGTAAATGCGATGACCTCGGCGCAACACCTTGGCGGTGATCTCGGGCTCGAACTCGAACCGGTTCGAGACGATGGTGAGCCCCTCGAGCACCTGCGAATCGAACAGCTTGTAACAGGTCTCCATGTCCGACAGCGTCGAGCTGTAGAGCACGTTGGTGACGAGCGAGAGCAGTCGATTGCCAATCCAGTGCAGGGGCATCATGTTCTTGCGCTGGCCGGTGAAGCGGCTCCCGTAGACCACCCTTGCCTTGCCCCGCAAAATCGGTTCGAGCAGGAGCGGCCAGTCGTTGGGGTCGTATTCGAGGTCGGCGTCTTGGATGAGGACGAGGTCACCACGCGCCTCGGCCAGCCCGGTGCGGATGGCTGCGCCCTTGCCCTGGTTCACCTTGTGGCGCAGGACCCGCACGGTCGAGTCCTCGATGGCCCCGAGCACCTTGTCCGAGCCATCGCTAGATCCGTCGTCCACGACGATGATCTGGAGCAACATGGGCAGCTCAACGGCGCGCATGCGACGGATCACCTCGGCCACTGTCGTGCGCTCGTTGTAGACCGGCACGAGCACCGTCAGCATTTCGTAGTTTGGCGCAGAGAGCCGCTCGGTCGCATCGCTTTCGTCGGTCGATTCATCCTGTGTCAAGTTTGGCTCGCTCATGAGATCGTCAGTCTTACACTCTGTCGGCGAAGTACGCGATTGTGCGCTCGATCCCCTCTCGGAGCCCGACTCTGGGCTCCCAACCCAGCTCCTGCTGAGCCAACGTGATATCGGGGCAGCGGCGCGTCGGGTCATCGGTCGGCAGCGGTTCGAAGACGATGTCCGACGCCGAGCCCGTGAGATCCAGAACGAAGTGCGCCAGCTCCAGCATGGAGCGCTCGTCCGGGTGACCAATGTTGACCGGGCCGACGAGCGACGAGTCGAGAAGGGCGATCAAGCCCCTGATCTGGTCCTCGACGAAGCAGAAGCTGCGCGTCTGGCTCCCGTCCCCATAGACGGTCAGCGGCTCACCGCGGAGCGCCTGCACAATGAAGTTGGACACCACGCGCCCGTCACCCGGTGACAGACGCGGGCCGTACGTGTTGAAGATGCGCGCGATGCCCACGTCGACGCCGTGGGTCCGGTGCATGGCCATGGTCAGGCTCTCGGAGAAGCGTTTGGCCTCGTCGTAGACGCTGCGCGGCCCGGTCGGATCGACGTTGCCCCGGTAGCTCTCCACCTGGGGATGCACCTCGGGATCGCCGTAGATCTCGCTTGTGCTCGCCATCAAGAACCGAGCCCCGTGCTCTCGGGCCAGCTCGAGAAGCCGTCGGGTGCCTTCGCTTCCCACGGACAAGGTGTCGAACGGACGGGCAAGGTACGCAGGCGGCGACGCCGGCGAAGCCAGATTGCAGACCGCATCGACCTTGGACGCGTCGGGCAGTTCGACCTTCTCGCTCACGTTCGTCACAATCAGGCTGAAGCGGTCGTGACCGGTCAGGTGAGCCACGTTCTCCCGGGATCCGGTGGAGAGGTCGTCCAGGCATACGACAGAGTCGCCGCGCTCGATCAGATGGTCGCACAGGTACGAGCCCAAGAAGCCGGCACCACCGGCCACAACGACTCGCTTCACTGGCGCCCGATCCCCGAGTACTGAAAGCCCATCCGGCGTACGGCAGCCGGGTCGAGCAGGTTGCGGGCGTCGACGATGTTGGGCTCGTCCATGGCGGCGAGGACGCGGGAGAAATCGAGCCATCGGAACTCGTCCCACTCCGTGAGCACGACAAGGACCCGGGCCCGGGCGACCGCCGCATACGGATCGGCCCGCAGATGCAGGTCCCGCAGGTCAGGGGCCTCGGTGTCGACGTCGACCGTGGGGTCGAACGCCTGCACGACCCCCCCAGATCGGCCAGGCGATGGGCGATCTGCAGGCTTGGTGAGTCACGTCGGTCGTCGGTGTTGGCCTTGAAGGTGAGACCCCAGACGGCGATCGTCGCCCCTTCTGCGGAGCCACCACAGGCCGTCTCCACCTTGGCCACGACCCGCGACAGCTGCTCGTCGTTGGAGGCGATGGCACCGGCCAGCAGCGAGAAGTCATAACCGGCCTCGCTGGCGATGTGGAGCAGGGCTCGGGTGTCCTTGGGGAGGCAGGAGCCACCCCAGCCCGGCCCCGGACGGAGGAACTCGAACCCGATGCGCTTGTCGTAGCCAAGGCCCAGCAACACGTCGCGGGCGTCCGCCCCCACTTCCTCGCAGAGGCCGGCGAGGGCGTTCACAAAGCTCAACTTGGTGGCCAGAAACGCGTTCGACGCGTACTTGATGGTCTCCGACGTCGTCGCATCGGTCACGATCAGCGGCGCCCGGGTTGAGGAGAACAGCTCGCCCACGCTGGCCGCAGCACGGGCGTCGTCCGCACCGACGACAATCCGGTCCGGGTTGAGGCTGTCCAGCACCGCCGTGCCCTCCCGGAGGAACTCAGGATTCGAGACCACGCCGATGTCGGGCCGTCCGATCACCCGCTCGACCATGTCGGCGGAACCGACGGGAACGGTCGACTTGTTGACCACGATGGCACCAGGCTCCAGCGACGACGCGATCTCCTTGGCCGCCGCCTCGACGTAGGACAGGTCGGCCGAGCCGTCGGCGCTCTGGGGGGTGGGCACACACAAGAACACGAAGGCTGCACCCTTCGCAGCCTCTACCGACGAGTCCGTGAAGGAGAGGTTGCCCGCCCTCACGCCTTCAGCAACAAGTTCGTCGAGCCCGGCCTCCACAATCGGCATGCGGCCCGAGCGCAACGCCGACAGCCTGAAGGGATCGCGCTCGGCCAGCACGACGTGGTGACCGAAGTGCGCCAGCGTTGCCGCCGTCGGGAGACCCACGTACCCGGCGCCGATGACGGCCACCCTGCGCCTGTTCGTACGGTCGTTGGCCGGATGGCTCATGCCGATGTCAGCCGCGTGCGCAGGGCCGAGACGAGCCGGGCCAGCCCGTCCTGCCAATCGGGCAGCGCCGGCAACCCACTCAGGCGCAGGGCCATGTTGTCGAGCACCGAGTTGGCCGGCCTGGGCGCCGGGTAGCGCAGTGGGTCGAGATCCGCCGTCCCGATGGGATGGACCCGGTCGGGGTCGGCGCCTGCTTCAGCCAGCACCGCCCGCACGAAGCCCCACCAGGTCGTGGTGCCGCTGTTTGTCACGTGGAAGATGCCTGGGCGCCGGTCGAGCCCCAGGGTCACGATGGCCGGCGCCAGGTCGGCCGTGAACGTCGGCGAGCCGTGCTGGTCGTCGACGAAGCGGAGGTCCCCGTCCCCCTCCGCCAAGCGCAGCGCGGTCACGACCATATTGGCGCCGTGGGCCCCGCAGACCCAACTCGTCCGCACGACGGTCGACCCGGGCCGGCACTCGCGCTCACCGGCCAGCTTGGAGGCGCCGTAGACCGAGGCGGGCGCCGGGCCGTCCCATTCCCGGTAGGGCCGGTCGGCGGTGCCGTCGAAGACGTAGTCGGTCGAGACGTAGACCACGTGGGCGCCGACCAGGGCGGCCGCCTCGGCGACGTGGCGTGTGCCTATGGCGTTCACCGCGAAGGCGGCGTCGATCTCGGCCTCGCAGCGGTCGACCGCGGTCAGCGCGCCACCATGGAGTACGAGCTCGGGCCGGAACTCGGCGAACGTGCCCAGCACGGCATCCCGGTCGTCCACCGGCATGGTGCCGATGTCGGTGGACAGCAGCTCGTGTCGAAGGTCCGGCCGGGGACCCTCGGGACCGAGGAGGGCACAGCGTTTCCCACCCACGGGAACTCGACCCTCAAGGCAGTCACGCAGGTCGCTGCCCAGCTGCCCGTCCGCCCCCGTGATCAAGATCCGCACCCTCAGCTGCCTCCGGTTCCCCAGGAGCCCTCGGCGATCGGTGCCCGGGCAAACAGAGGTTCCCACCAGTCCCGATTCGCCGCGTACCACTCCACGGTCCGGACCAGCCCCTGCTCCCATTCTATGGACGGCGCCCAACCCAGCTCGTTACGCAGCTTGGAAGCGTCGAGGACGTAGCGCCGGTCGTGACCGGGACGATCCGGGAC
Organism: uncultured Acidimicrobiaceae bacterium; assembly: GCA_963721585.1. Taxonomy (GTDB): domain Bacteria; phylum Actinomycetota; class Acidimicrobiia; order Acidimicrobiales; family RAAP-2; genus Bog-473. The sequence goes on from CAVRJN010000008.1 coordinate 806,102, forward strand.
GATGGTCTTGAGCGACGCCGGCTTCCCCAAGGCGGCGAGGATGCGATCGGCCACCTCCATGATGGAGGCCTCCACGCCGCTGCCGACATGGTACGTCTCCCCCACCCGTCCGCGGGCCAACACCGCATCGATGGCGGTGCAGTGGTCGTTCACGTGCAGCCATTCGCGGCGGTTCTCCGTGCTGGCATAGAGCGTCAGCGCTTTGTCGTCGAGCGCCAGGGCGCAGAAGTGCGGGATCAGCTTCTCGGGGAACTGGTAGGGGCCGTAGTTGTTGGCACAGTTGGTGATGGTTATGGGCAGTCCGTAGGTCTCTGAGTAGGCGCGTACTGCGTGATCAGCCCCGGCCTTCGACGCGTTGTAGGGCGTGCGGGGCCGATAGGGCGAGTCCTCGTGGAAGGCCTCGTCGGCGTCGAGCGGCAGGTCCCCGTAGACCTCGCAGGTCGAAACGTGGTGGAAGCGCGCCACGCCGGCCTGGCGAGCCGCCTCGAGCATCGTCTGGGTCCCGAGGACGTTCGTCCGGAAGAACAGGCCGGGATTGAGCACCGCCAGCGAGTTGTGCGATTCGGCGGCGAAGTGGACGATCGTGTCGATCTCTTCGCCCCGCAACGCCTTCTCGGCCGCTATCGGGTCGCAGATGTCCCCTTGGACGAAGACGATCCTGTCCTCGATATCGGACAGGCTGGGTCGGTTGCCGGCGTAGGTGAGGACGTCGTAGACGACCACATGGTCCTCGGGGTGCTGTTCGACCCAGTAACGGGCGAAGTTCGACCCGATGAAACCGGCACCTCCCGTGACAAGAAGGCGCATAGTGGCGGCGATATTAGCCCAGGCCCGGAGCTCCATCCCGATCCTGGTCAGACCGGAGATGCACCACATCCCCGGCGCTGACGGGCCGGGGACCCGAGGCCGTCTGGACCACCAGCCGACCGGCGTCGTCGATGGCATCAGCCCGGCCGATCAACTCCTCGCCGGCCATCATGACCCGCACCCGCTGGCCGAGCGTGGCGCACCGCCTTCGCACCTCGTCGGCCAGATCTCGCCGCCCGGCGGACTCTTCCAGCAGTTCACACCGGGGTTCCAATGCCGCTAGGACGTGGTCGAGGAGGACCCGGCGGTCCACCGGCCGTGCCGCCGCGCTCACGTCGTCGAGGCAGGTCCCGGCCGCTTCGGCCGGCCCCGGCCAGGCCACGTTGATCCCGATGCCGACGATGACGGCGCTCAGGTCGGGCCCTGCGAATTCCGCCTCGGCCAGGACACCGGCCAGCTTGGCGCCGTCGAGCAGCAGGTCGTTGGGCCATTTGAGGACCGGCTCCACCCCGGCGACCTCCCGGCAGGCGTCCGCCCCCGCCAGCGCCACCGCACCGGCGCACAGGTGCACGTCCTCGGCCCCGCAGGCTGGTCGGAGGAGGACCGAGGCCAAGACGTTCGCCCCGGGCGGTGATTCCCAGCGGCGGTCGAGGCGCCCCCGGCCGGCCGTCTGGTGGTCGGCCACGGCGACCAGCCCGGCGGGCGCCCCCCGACGAGCCCGGCCACGGACGTAGGTGTTGGTCGAGTCGACCTCGTCGAGCCAGTGGATGTCCCACTCGCCGCCCCACATGGCAGACACCATAGGGTGCGTGCAATTGTGATGGTCCGCCGTACGGAGGAAAGGCCAGCGTGATCCAGAAGGTCCTGATTGCAAATCGTGGTGAGATTGCCGTCCGGGTGATCCGGACGTGTCGCGAGCTCGGCATCGCCACCGTGGCGGTGTATTCCAACCTCGATCGCGACGCCCTGCATGTCCGCATGGCCGACGAGGCGTACGCCCTCGGCGGTGAGACGGCGGCCGAGAGCTACCTCAACACCGAGGCGATCCTCCACGCCATTGAGGAGAGCGGAGCAGACGCCGTCCACCCCGGCTACGGCTTCTTCTCCGAGAACACCGACTTCGCCCGCGCCATCACCGAGCGGGGCGTCACCTTCATTGGGCCGCCGCCCGAGGCCATTGAGGTCATGGGTGACAAAATCAGCTCCCGTCTGGCCGCAGAGAAAGTCGGCGTGGCGGGGGTCCCCGGCCGCTCCGAGCCGCTGACCTCGCCTGACGAGGTGGTGGCATTCGGAGACCTGCACGGGTGGCCGGTCGCCATCAAGGCCGCCTACGGCGGTGGTGGGCGCGGCATGAAGGTCGTCGCCGCAGCTGAGGACGCGGCCGAAGCGATGGAGTCGGCGGCCCGCGAGGCGCAGGCCTACTTCGGCCGCCCGGAGATCTACGTGGAGCGCTACCTGGCCTGGCCCCGCCACGTTGAGATGCAGGTGTTGGCCGACCAGCACGGCCACACGCTGTGGCTCGGCGAGCGGGACTGCTCCGCCCAGCGACGCCACCAGAAGCTGGTGGAGGAGAGCCCCGCTCCGGACTTCCCCGAGCATGTCCGTCACGCCATGGGCATGGCAGCGGTCAAGGTCTCCCAGGCCTGCGGCTACTACAACGCCGGGACCGTCGAGTTCCTCTACGAAGACGGGGAGTTCTACTTCCTCGAGATGAACACCCGGCTGCAGGTGGAGCACCCGGTGACCGAGTTGGTCACCGGGCTCGACCTCGTCGCCTGGCAGATCCGCATCGCCTCGGGTGAGGCCCTGGACTTCACCCAGGAGGACATCAGCCGCAACGGACACGCCATCGAGGTCCGCATCAACGCGGAAGACCCGAGCGGGGGCCGCTTCTCGCCCTCGCCCGGCACCCTCACGTCGTTCCACGCGGCCTCGGGCCCGGGCGTCCGGCTCGATGCCGGCTACGAGTCAGGCGACACGGTGTCGCAGTACTACGACAACCTCATTGCCAAAATGATCGTCTGGGCCCCTGACCGCGAGGCGGCACGGCGCCGCATGCTGCGTGCCATCGGTGAGACCCAGATCACCGGCGTCGCCACCACACTGCCGGCGGACGTGGCGATCCTGAGCCACCCGGACTTCGTGGCGGCCACGCACTCGACCAAATGGGTCGAGGACACGCTCGACCTCGGCAATCTGGTCGTCGAGGCGGCCGGTGCACCGGCGCCGACGCCGACCGAGGACGAGGTGCCGACCGTGCAGCGTGACGTGACCGCCGAGGTCGACGGGCGGCGCTTCTCGGTGCGCCTCTGGGTGCCCGATTTGGGCACCTCGGCAGCACCGGGGCGAGTCGCCGGTAGGCCCAAGAGAGCGGCCGTCGCGGCGGCAGCCGGCAGCGGGTCGGGGCAGGTGACGGTCCCCATGCAAGGGACCATCGTCAAGGTTCTCGTCGCGGTGGGTGACGTGGTCGAGGTGGGCCAGACGATCTGCCTGCTCGAGGCGATGAAGATGGAGAACGCCGTGGCGGCGGAGAAGGACGGCGTCGTCAAGGAGGTAAAGGTGGGCGCCGGCGACTCCGTCGGTGCCGGCGATGTCGTTGCGGTCATTGAATAGATGTCCGTCACGCCCCTTTCAGCGCCATCGGCCAAGGAGGCGGCCGCCGCGGTCATCGAGGGGCACCTGGACGAGCTCGTCGCCCTGAGCCATTCGGTCCACTCCACGCCGGAGCTGTGCTTCGGGGAGACCTCGTCGGCCCTCGCCGTGGCCGAGGCGCTGCGTGCGGGTGGGCTCTCCGTACGGGAGGGCGTCTACGAGCTGCCCACGGCGCTTGAATCCCGGGCCGGTGACGGAGAGCTGGTCGTGGCGCTATGCGCCGAATACGACGCCCTGCCCGATGTGGGCCACGCCTGCGGGCACAACATCATCGCCGCCACGGCCGTGGGAGCCGGGCTGGCGCTGGCCTCTCTGGCGGACGGCCTCGGGCTCACCGTCCGCGTGCTCGGCACCCCCGCCGAGGAGGGCGGTGGCGGGAAGGTGCTCATGCTCGAACGCGGCGCCTTCGCCGGCGTGCATGCCGCCATGATGGTGCACCCCTGGCCGACGGAGCGGCTCACCGGGCGCTGCCTGGCCGTGGCGCACTTCGACGTGCACTTCAGCGGACGCGAGGCCCACGCCTCGGCCGCACCCTGGGAGGGGGTCAATGCGCAGGACGCCCTGACGATCGCCCAGGTGGCCATCGGCCTTCTGCGTCAGCAACTGCCTCCGGGCGATCAGGTGCACGGGGTGGTCACCCACAGTTCGGCCGCCGCCAACATCATCCCGGCCTCGGTCACCGCGCGCTACATGGTTCGCTCACGCACTGCCCACGGGCTGGCCGCCCTGCGTCCCCGTGTGGAGGCCTGTTTCGAGGCGGGAGCGCTCGCCTCAGGGTGTTCGCTCGGCTACGACGAGCTGTCACCGGTGTACTCGCACATGGAGGCCGACCCCGGGCTCCTGCAGGCCTACCGGGTCAACGCCGAGGCGCTCGGTAGGCACTTCGACGCCGACGACGACGGGGCGCCTCTCCCCACGTTCTCGACGGACATGGCCAACGTCTCGCTGGCGGTACCGACCATCCACCCGCTTATCGGCATTGAGACCCACGGGGCCGTCAATCATCAACGCGAGTTCGCTGCCGCCTGTGTCACCCCCTCGGCGGATGCCGCCGTCCGGGACGGCGCGATCGCACTGGCCTGGACGGCTATCGACGCCGCCACGGATCCGGCACTCCGGGCGCGGTTGCTCGGCGCGTGATCACCGAGCACGCGCTGCTCGAGGTCATTCCCGGGCAGGAAGACGCGTTCCTCGAGGCGATGGACAGGGCAAAGGCCCACATCGCCGGCAGCCCGGGATTCGCCTCACTGCGGGTCGAGCGGTGCGTGGAGCGACCCAGCTGCTTCCTGCTCCTGGTGGAGTGGGAGCGCCTGGAGGATCACACAAGGGGATTTCGGGACTCGGCGGCGTACCAGGAGTGGCGCACCGCGCTGCACCACTTCTACGAACCCTTCCCGGTTGTGGAGCATTTCGAGGCCGTCGTCACCGCCTGAATCGCTCTGCGACGGAGGTGACGAATGTCGTCAGAAGTGCGACATGACATCGCAATCAGATTCCAAGGGCCCGGCCAGGTGTCTCCGAGTTCAGCTTGAAGCTTGCCCGTCAGGCTCACGGCATGCACATCATCACGCTCGACTCGTGCCACAGCACCTGGATCTTCGATGCCCGCCAGTTGCGTTTCTGTCGCATTCTCCGGGGCATCGCCGTCGGGCAGCGCCGGATCTCCACGGAATGGCGCCCCTACTGGGAGCTCGAGATCGACTCGCACGGGAAGACCTTCACGGTCGTCCTCGACGAGGCTCGGACGCGCCTCATCGGTTCGTCCATCCACACGCAGGACTGTACGCAGTGCGGCAGCTCCCCCACGGCCGAGATATCGCTCCGGGACATTCAGCGCGCTGTCGCCTGACAAGTCCCTTCGCAGAGGTCGCTCCCCCGGCGCGGGCGCCGCGTGCATCCGGCTCCACCTACCGGCGAGGCCACCCCGGCCGGTAACGTCAGCCCTCAATGGACGAGCGCCAGGAGCGCGAAGTGGAGGAGGCCAGGCTGGTCCTCGACGCGCGGCAGGAGTTGTACGGAGAGTCTGACCCCGCCACGTTCGACGCCATGCTGCAGCTGGGCCGGGCCCTGCGCGACTCGGGCCGGCTCCGCGAGGCCGAACGGGTGCTGACGACGTCGCTTTCCCTGCAGAACCGTTCGGCCGTCCAGGACGACGTGCGGGTGCGGCGCACTGACTTCAACCTCGCCATCGTCCTCGACCGGCTCGGCGAGCACGAGGCAGCCCGGCGGCTCTGGGAGCGTGTCCTCGAGTCCTCCGACGAGGACGACGGCCCTGACAGCGAGCTCTCCCGGCAAACCGCCATCAACCTGGCCATCACCCTCCGGAAGCTTCGCCGCTACGGCGGCGAGTTCCCGCTGCGGGTGCGGGTCCTCGACTCCACCCGGCGAATCGTCGGCCCCGACAGCATCGAGACCTCCAAGGCCGAGATCGATCTGGCTCAGACCCATCGGCATCTCGGCAATCACGACATGGCGCTGGGACTGTTCACCGAAGCTCTCGCCGGTCTGGAACGAAATGGAGGAGACCAGCGCACGATCCTCTATCAGAAGTGGGCCATCGCAACGGAGTTGGTGGCGCTCAAGCGGTCCAAGGAGGCCTCATTGATGTTCGATCAGGTCGTCGCCGGCGCCCTCGAACACCTCGAGCCCGACGATCCCTTTCGGCGGAGCGCGGTACGGCAACGACGGGGATACTGGCTGATCGGCAAGTTCTCCGGATTCGGCCGCAAGGCGCGTTGAGGCAGGGCACAGAGCGATGACGCCGGACCATTGAGGGACAAGGACCGATCGCAGGGACACATCCGCACACTGCTGGCCCTCGATGTTGACGGCGTGATCCTCGATCCCCAGCGCGGCGGGCGCGGGCGGTGGCAGATTGCTTTCGGCGAGCGCTTCGGCGTCGACGCGGGCCGCTTGGACGACACCTTTTTCGCCACGGCCTGGCTCGATGTCATCACCGGGAAGCGCCCCGTCGAGTCCGCATTGAACGAGGCGCTGCAGGAGCTGGGATGGGGCATGGGCGTGGACGCTGCGCTCCAATGCTGGTTCGAGGAGGACTTCGTCACGGTGCCGACTGTGATGGCCGCGGCCGCGGCCTGGTCGCAACTGGGCATTCCGCTGGCGTTGGTCTCCAACCAGGAGCCCCGGAGGGCCCGCTTCATAGGGGACCGCCTCGCTTCATTGCTTCCGATCGGTGGGGTCGCGTTCTCGGGTGACCTGGGCGTCGTGAAGAGCGATCCGGCCTTCTACGACCGGGCGGAGCGCCGCCTCGGCGTCGTCGGCCTCGGACAGTCAGTGGTCTTTCTCGACGATACCCCGAGCAACGTCGCGACCGCGGCGCGACACGGATGGACGGCCATCCACTACGCGAAGGACAAGGATTGGGAGCGCGAGGTTGCCGCCGCGCTGCAGCACGCGCGGGGTGGCCCCGCACGGTCTTGAGCCGGACCGAGCACGGATCGGTGGCCGGGCGGTTTCAGGCGGTCGGGCCGACGAACATGTCGAAGCACTCCTCGAGCCCGACGATCTCAATGTCGGAGCGGCGACGCGCTTCCCAGGCGTCCCGTCCGATGCGGAAGCGAATCGTGCGCCCCGAGCCGACCCGACGGTGCCCTCTCGCCTCCCCATTTTCCTCGTACCCGACCGAACGCGAGGTCGCGAGGGAGGCCACGTTGTCCTCGAAGGCGCCGCTGAGCGCCTCCTCCGCCCCGAGCCCGGCAAAGGCCAGGTGCAGGATGGCCTCGCGCATCTCCCGTCCCAGACCCTGCCCCTGGAATGCCAGCCCGAGCCATGACCCCGTCTCTACTGATCGGACGGCTCGGTAGTGTGCGGCCTCGACGCTCTGCACACCCACGGGCTTGCCTTCTATGAAAGCGGCGCCGGTGAACGTCCAGTTGTCGGGTGACCAGTTGGCTCTGTGCCGCCACATCCACTGAGCGGCCTCCCGGGCCCGCCGCTGTGGTTCGACATCGGTCCAAGGGAAGAAGAAGGGCATGGTGCCGGGATCGTGGATCCCGGCGTCGATCAACTCGACGAAGGCGGCCAGATCCGCTTCCCGGAGCAGACGAACCTCCAGGCGTGGCGTGCGGACAGTGAGATCGAACAGCGGCCAGAACCTGGTCGATCCCCCCGCCGTCACTGCTCAGCCCCCAGGTTGGTACACGCCGAACTCGACACGAAGGACGTCCGACACCTCGCCGAGCGTGGCCATCTGCTTGAGGGCCGCCTTCATCGGGACGAGCAGGTTGCCGTCGCCTTTGGCCGTCTCGGCGATGTCGGCCAGGGCGCGCTCCACCGCGATCTGGTCGCGCCCGGCTCGAACCGACCGCGTGCGGTCGATTTGTATCTGCTGGAGCTTGACGTCGATCGGAAACACCTCGGTGGGTTCTGCCTCGGCGTCGGTGAACCGGTTCACGCCGACGACCACCTTCTCGCCGTCGTCGACTGCCTTGGCGAAGCTGTAGGCGGCCGCCTCGATCTCCTCCTGCATGAACCGGGCCTCGATGGCCGCCACCGCGCCGCCGAGCTGCTCGATCCGCTCCAGATAGGCATTCGCCGCCTGCTCCACCTCGTCGGTGAGCGTCTCCACGAAGTAGGAACCGGCCAGTGGATCGACCGCATCGGCCACGCCGGATTCGAAGCCGACGATCTGCTGGGTGCGCAGGGCAATTTTTGCCGCCCGGGTCGTGGGAAGGCCGAGGGCTTCGTCAAAGCCGTTGGTGTGCAGGCTCTGCGTCCCGCCGAGAGCGGCGGCCAGGCTCTGCACCGTCACCCGGACGATGTTGTTCTCGGGCTGCTGGGCCGTGAGGGTCGACCCACCGGTCTGGGTATGGAAACGAAGCATCTTGGAGCGCTCGTCCTTGGCGCCGAATCGCTCCGTCATGATGCGGGCCCACATGCGCCGCGCCGCCCGGTACTTCGCAACCTCTTCGAAGAGGTTGTTGTGCGCGTTCCAGAAGAACGAGAGACGAGGTGCGAACGCGTCGACGTCCATCCCGGCCGCGATCGCTGCTTCGACGTAGGCGATGCCGTTGGCGAGGGTGAAGGCGATCTCCTGCACCGCCGTCGAACCGGCCTCACGGATGTGATAGCCCGAAATAGAGATCGTGTTCCAGCTCGGCAGGTTGGCCGCGCAATAGGAGAATGTGTCGACGATGAGGCGCATGGAAGGACGCGGCGGGTAGATGTAGGTGCCGCGGGCGATGTACTCCTTCAAAATGTCGTTCTGAATGGTGCCGCGGATCTTCTCGCTCGCCACTCCCTGCTCTTCGGCCACCAATTGATAGAGGAGGAGGAGGATCGCGCCGGTGGCGTTGATGGTCATGGACGTCGTCACCTTGTCCATGGGGAGGTCGGCCATCAGGAGGCGCATGTCGGCCAGGGAGTCGATGGCAACGCCGACTTTGCCCACCTCGCCCTCGGCGCGGGGGTGATCGGAGTCGTACCCCATCTGGGTCGGCAGGTCGAAGGCGCACGACAATCCCGTCTGTCCGGCCTCGAGGAGGAACTTGAAGCGCTCGTTGGTCTGCTCCGCGGAACCGAAGCCCGCGTACTGGCGCATGGTCCACAACTTCGAGCGGTACATGCCGGCGTGGACGCCCCGTGTGTAGGGGAACGCCCCCGGCTCGCCCAGCTGCGCCGCCGGATCCCAACCTTCGAGGTCCTCGGCCCGGTAGGCCGGCTGAATGACGATGCCCGAGTCGGTCACGCGCTCGGGTTTCGCTTGGGGGTCCTTCTTCTCCGGGGTCACGGCCGCGAGCCTACGGACGATCCGGGTGACCTAGCCACACGGGGCAGAATACGGGGGTGGACGACACTCCGGAACCGGTTTTCTCGCATTTTGGCATCTGCGTCAGCGATCTCGAGCGCTCGCTGCGCTTCTACTGCGATGCCCTCGGCTTCGAGAAAGCCGAATCGCACACCATCGGTTCCGAGTTCGCCCGACTCATGGAGTTCCCCGATGTGGACGTGACCTCGCAGTTCATCCGGCGCGGGCCGACCGCCATTGAGCTGTTGGCCTTCCGGGAACCCGCACCATTCGGACCGCGCGAGCGGCGGGCCGTGAATCAGTTCGGGCTGACGCATCTGTCCTTCCGGGTGCGTGACGTCGAGGGCACGGCAGCCCGCATGGTGGAACTCGGCGGCGCCGTCGTCGAGTCGAGCCGGACCAGCATCGACTTCGGCGGGACGGCCCTCGAGTTCGTCTACTGCACCGACCCCGACGGGGTCCGCGTGGAGCTGATGGACCTCGGCGGATGATCGGGCACTGGGCCTGCAGCGGCAGTCTCGCGCCGCTCCAGGTCGTCGAGCTCCCGATCGATCCGGTCCGCCTTGCGCTCGTCCATGTGCATCCAGCGCAGTGCCACGGGAATCATCGGCCACAGCATCAAGGTGTCGCCGACGACCCACATGATGTCGCCGCCGACATGGAGGTCGGTCACGTAGGAAAGGCCCCAGGTCCGGTGGGTGGCGAAGTAGGCGGGGAACAGCTCGTGGCTCGCACCCGCCAGTGAGAGCCCGGTGAAGGTGTCGATCGGGATGGCCATGAAGAGGTAGAAGAACTGCAGCGCGGGGTGGAGCCGGTGCTCGTTCGGATCGCTGCCGAAGATCTGGCGCCAGAAGAGGTAGCCCACGAGCAAGAAGGCCAGGTGCTCCGCGTTGTGGACGCTCTCCTGCGTGAGCGTGTAGTCGTACCAGGTGGTCAAGTGGCTGACCGGTATCACGACCGCATAGAGGACGAAGGCCACGAACGGGTTCCCGAGGAGTCTGGCCACGCGGGAGCGCAGGGCCTCGGTCACGACGACGTGGGCGGTGCCCGAGGTGGAACGCCAGGCCAGGTCGAGCGGGGAGGCGATGGCGAAGAGCGGGGCGGCCACCATGATCAAAATGAGGTGCTGGACCATGTGGTCCCAGAACAGCTCGCCGTCGTAGACGCCGACGAAGCTGCAGATGGCCACCGCGGTGCAGAAGAGCGCAGCGATCCAGGCGACCGTCTTGCCCACCGACCAGAGGTGGCGGGGGTGGAGAGCGTTGTTGCGCTTCACGCCCCAGAGGTAGAGCGCCAGGGCGACAACGATCATCGCCGCCGGGACGAGGTCGAACTGGGTGGAGAAGAGCTGGCGTCCCGCGAGCGGCGGAAGTCCCGGTTGGGCGAGCGCAGCTAGCACCTCAAGACGGTACCGCCGCTGTCAGCCATGCTGCCAAATGCGCTGCGAGATCCCTCGGGTGCCGTAGAGCGAGGCCGAGGTGAGGAGATCGACCTCCTCGTTGGTCAAACGCCAGCCCAGGGCACCGGCGTTCTGTTGGGCCTGGTCCCGATTCTTGGCCCCGGGGATGGGCACCGCCCCCTGCGCGACGAGCCAGGCCAGCGCCACCTGGGCCGGGGTGCGGCCACCGTTGGCCTCACCGATGCGTCGCAGCAGGGCGACCACCTTGTCCACATCCGCCATCGGATGGGCAGAAAACGACCGGCCACGTGGAGGAGGGTTGGACGCCGAGTACTTGCCGGTCAGGCGGCCCTGCCCGATGGGCGAGTAGGCGAAGGGCACGACTCCGAGCTCGCGGCAGGTACTGACGAGCCCGACACGAAGCGGCATGGAGCGCAGGAGCGAGAACTCGATTTGATTGCTGGCCAGTCTGAGGCCGCGCGTGCGCAGCGCGGCATCCATGGAACGGGTCTCCTTGGCCGAATAGTTCGACACGCCGACTGCTCGCACGATTCCCTCGGCGTGCGCCTCCGCCAGTGCCTCAGCCAGGGCGGCGTGGGAGCGCAGCGAAATCGGTCCGTGAATTTGGTAGAGGTCGATCACATCGATTCCCAGCCGCTCGCGCGAGTTGCGGGCCGCCGACAGAAGCGCGGCGCGCACGTTCAGCTTCCACGGGCTCGGCATGAACTTGGTCGCGATGACGACCCGCTCGCGCACGCCGGGGTCGGCGGCGAGCAGGCGGCCGATGATGCACTCGCTCTCGCCGCCCCCGTAGATCTCGGCGGTGTCGAAGAGGACGACACCTGCCGCGATGCTGGCCTCCCATGCCTCTCTGATGCTCGACTCCGTCAGGGACTGGTCGTAGCCGCCCATGCCCCAGGTCCCCTTGTCACCCCAGGCCCACGTGCCGACGCCAAGGGGTGGGATGGCGACGTCCGTGCCGGCGAGCTCGATCAGATCGCTCGCCTGGGGCGGCAAGGCGTCGCTCACTGCGTCACCTCGGTCGTCGCAACCCAGGCCAGGTGCGCCTCGACGGCCGCCCGCCACTCGGACGCGTGCGTCAACTGCGGGGAGTGGTAGGCCCCCGGAATGACCGTCAACCTCCCGTCCGCCACCTCGCCGGCCAGTTCCCCCGCCTGGTCGACCAGCGGGTGGTCGTGCTCGCCCACAATGACGCTGGTGGGGCAGGTAATGGAAGGAAGGTCGACCCGGAGCGACCGGTCGTCGTCCGCTGCATCGCCCATCAGCGCGCCACCGAGGGCCTTGACGGCGTACGGGTCCATGCCGGCGAAGATGGCATCCTTCTCCTTCCGCCACTCGTCCGGCGTGCTCGCCTCGATGAGCGGCTCCTCAGGGCCGCCCATGCTCAGAGTGGTGGGCATGCCCCTGCCAGGGTCGAACGCATTCATGAAACCGTGGACGAGCCCGCGGATCTCCTCGTCGGGCGGAAGGAAGGACCACGCACTGGTGTCCATCAGCACCAACGAGCGCACGAGGTCGGGACGGGCCAGCACCACACCCATCACCACCCGGCCGCCCATGGAATGGCCCAGGAGATCGACCGGCCCCTCTCCCACCGTCTCGAGGAACGCAGCGAGGTCGGCTGAGAGCTGCTCGATGGTGTAGCCCTCGAGGTGACCCGTCTTCGTGGAGTGTCCGTGTCCCCGCTGGTCGAGTGTCACCACACGTCGCTCGGCTGCCAGGTCGTCGACCACGAGCGAGAAGTCGAGGGCGGACCCGGTGTACCCGTGACAGAGCACCAGGGTCGGAGTCCCGCCGGAGCCGCTCCCCCGCTCGGACCACACCAGGTCGACGCCGTTCACATGGAAGATCTCGGCCGAAGCTGTGGGTGCCATCGTCCCTGTCTAGCTGCTGGCCCGGTCCGTGCGCTGGGCCGGCGGGCCCGATGGCGATCTAGCCCGAGTCGGCCGAGAGGGTCCGTACCGCCGCCGCTGGCGCGGGTGCGGTCTCGGTCTGCACCGAGGCCACGGGGGTCCCGGGCGTCACGCTGACGTTCGTGCAGGCACGGGCCTGGTTCCACGCCGCCAGCGCGGCCGTGGCGGCGTCACCGGAGAGCGGCTGGGGCAGATCGTCCACGATCACGGCCGGCCGCCAGGCGACCTGGTCGATGTGGCGGCCCGTCGCGGTGATCACCAACGAGCCACTGGCGTTTTCGGGGGGCGAGTTGTCGTAGAAGGCGAAGTTGCCGAGGCCGTAATCGACATAGGCCGAGCCGAGGTAGCCGCCACCGAGCAGCACGTGCGCGTGCGTGCCCACGATGATGTCGGCGCCCGCCTGCACCAGCACCTGGGCCAACGGCTCCTGCAGAGGGTTGGGACAGGCGTCGAGCTCGGTTCCCCAGTGCAGGTACACGATCACCGTGTCGGCCGTCTTGCGCGCCGCCTCCACGGCGGCCACGAGGTCGTTGACGTCATACGCAGAGGCCAGACCGGGCTGGGTGGCGGTCGCCGTCCACACCGTCTGGAGATCGGAGTCGATGACCTGGGTGGCGGCGATGATGGCTATGTGCTGGCCGTGGATAGTGGTCGTGTACGGGGTGAACGCCTGCGCCGCGTTCTGGCCGATGCCGAGGATGGTGTATCCCGTCTGGGAGCGCGTCGAGAGCGCCATCTGCAGGCCGGCCGGCCCGCAGTCCTCGCCGTGGTTGTTCGCCTCCGTGATCAGCGTCACACCTGCACCCTGGAACGCGCTGACGGCGGAGGCCGGTGCCGAGAACACGTACTGCTTGGCCTGCGGATCCGGGCAGGTGCCGTTGGTCAGTGCGGACTCGAGGTTCACCATGGAGAGATCGACCCCCGAGAGGAGGGCGGGTACCGTCGGTCCCAGAGCATCGCTCGGATCGGCCGCCAGCCGATCCGCCAGGTTGGTCCCGGCGGGGAAGTGAACGTCCCCCCCGAAGGCGAAAGTGACGGCCTGCCCATTCCCTTCCCAATCCGGATCGAGGCGGGCGTTCCCCGCAAGCGGTGGCGGTCCCTTGTGATGCTGCGTCGAACCGCCGTGGCTCTGTCCGGCAGCCGTCGGGTTCCCGGACCCTCGGTTCACCACGAGCACCAGGACGAGGGCCAGCACCACGAGGACGAGACCCGCCCCCCAGAAGCGGCGATTGCGCTTGACGCGCCGTGAGGTCAGGCCGGGTGGCGCGGGCGGGGGCGCCGATGAATCCGCCACCGGCACGGGGCGTGTGAGCAGGTCGGGCGGGGACGTCCCGACACTCTAGGCATCGAGAACGAATGGGATCAGGAGTAATCAATGACATTGACTGTCTAGGTGCTTACCTTTATGGTGGCAGGCATGCCCGCGGATCGTTCGGATTTCGCGACACCCACCCTCATGCGCGCCGCACGCGGGACCTACGCCCGCTCCATCAGGGCCCATCTCCAGGCGATCGGCGAGGAGGATCTGCCCCGAAACGGTGCCTTCATACTGTTCCGCTTGTACGAGGCCAGCGAACCCCACGACCTGCCCACCGGTTTGGGCGTCAGCAAGCAGGCCGTGAGCCAGGCGATCGACGTCCTGGTGAATCGGGGCTACGTGGACCGCAGCCCGGACCCGTCCGACCGCCGACGCATCACGCTCGAGTTGACCGAACGCGGGCACGAGGTGGTGGCTGCCGTCTGGCGCGGCACCGAGGCGATCGACAGGCAGCTCGAGGCCCGGGTGTCGCCCGAAGGGGTGGAGGCGATGCGGTCCGCCCTGATGGCGCTCGCCGACGTGAAGGCGGAGGCGACGGCCTCCGGTGCGGGCGCACCCCGACCCTCCGGGCGGACCCGGCAATTCCGTCGATGCAGCCCGATCTTCCCCGTCCGGGACCTGGCGGCCGCACTGAGCCACTACGCGGCACTCGGATGTGAGACCTTGGCCTACGAGGGGGGCAGGGACTACGGGTTCGCCAACCGCGACGGGCTGAGCATCCACCTCACCTTCGAACCGGGCCTCGAGCCCGGCTCCGCGTACCTCGACGTGCGCGACGCCGATGCCCTCTATGAGGAGTGGAGCACGTCAGCTGGCGGAGGCCTGACCCGCCCCGTCGAATCGATGCCCTATGGAGTCCGGGAAGGCTCCCACATCGATCCGGACGGGAACCTCATCCGGTTCGGGTCGCCCGACCATGGAGTGGAGTAAGGGCAGTCGCCCGCTGGCCACCACGGGTTCTTGCCTGGCGCTTCACCCGCTCCTACAGCAGCGGGCCACAGGGATTTCTGCCGCCGCCGTTGGGGATTTCTCATTGACGTCGAAGTCGGGCAAGGATCCCTGCATTGCTCTCGCCCGATTCGCGTCGGAGCCCACGGTGCTCCGGGTCGGGCTGCCGGCGCCTGGTGGGCTCAGTGCGCGTGCGGCATGCAGAGATCGTCGTACTCGGCGATGACGATCTCGCCGGCGTCGGGCCCGCAGGCCGGGCAGGCCGGATCCCGGCGCACCTTGAACGTCCGGAACGACTCTTCGAGGGCGTCGTAGGCGAGCAGCCGTCCGATCAGGGGATCCCCCAGCCCCAGCAGCACTTTGATCGTTTCGACGGCCTGGATGGACCCGATGATGCCGGGCAGCACGCCCAGGACCCCCGCCTCCGAGCACGAAGGCGCCAGCTCGGCAGGCGGCGGCTCGGGAATGAGGCAGCGGTAGCAAGGCCCGTTGTACGGATCGAAGACGGTGACCTGCCCCTCGAAGCGGAAGATGGAGCCGTGGATCACGGGGATCCGCTTGAGCAGCGAGGCGTCGTTCACCAGGTAACGCGTCGGGAAGTTGTCGGTCCCGTCCACAATGGCGTCGTACCCGTCGATGATGTCGAGAATGTTGTCCGCGCCCAGACGTACGTCGTAGGTCACGACGTTCACGTCGGGGTTCAGCGCCGTCAGCGTCTTCTTGGCCGAGTCGACCTTGCGGTCCCCGATCCGGTCCATGTTGTGGAGGATCTGGCGCTGGAGGTTGGACTCGTCGACGACGTCCATGTCGATGATGCCGACGGTTCCGACGCCCGCCGCGGCCAGGTAGAGGGCCGCCGGCGATCCCAGGCCGCCGGCGCCGAGCAGGAGGACCTTCGATCCGAGGAGCTTCAGCTGCCCGACCTCGCCCACCTCGGGGAGCAGGAGGTGGCGCTGGTAGCGGTTGCGCTGGGCCGGGGTCAGGGTCTGCGGAGCCGACCAGGGACGGTCGTCGTCCTTCCATTTGTTGAACCCACCGATCATGGACTGCACATCGGTGTAGCCGAGCTCGCCCAGGGTCTTGGCGGCGAAGGCAGAGCGGACGCCCCCGGCGCAATAGACGACGATGGGCGCCTCCTTGTCCGGCAGCTTGCCCTCGACCTGGAACTCGAGGTGGCCGCGGGGCAGGTGGACCGCGTCGGGCAGGGCGCCCTGCTCGTACTCGTCGGGCTCACGGACGTCCAGGAAGGTGACGCCGCCACCCTCCAGCAGGGCTTGCGCGTCGGCCTGCTCCACCTCGCGGATGGACTTCTTGGCCTCGTTCAGCAGATCTCGGGGCGTGGGCACTCTCGAACCTCCGGGTCGCACCAGACCGCTTCTACGGGCCGGCGTCAGAGGATAAAACACTACCAGCGGGGTCAACATTCCCGAGGTGGGCCCTGGGTGCTGGTGGGAGACTTCTCGGCCATGGAACTGCAGGAGGCGATCCGGCGCCGGTCCATGGTCAGGAGCTTCTCGACCCGACCCGTCGCAGAGGGGATCGTCGACCGCATGCTGCGGGCGGCCCTCCGCTCGCCGACGGCCGGGAACTCCAGGGGCACGAGCTGGGTCGTCCTGGAGGGGCAACCCCAGACGGCGGTGTACTTCGACGCCACCACCGACGAGGGATGGCGGGCGGACCATCCCGACTGGAACGAAGGGCTGCGCCGCGCCCCGGTCGTGCTGTTGGCCTACACGTCATCGGAGGCGTACGTCGCCCGCTACGCCGAGACCGACAAGTCATCCTCCGGGCTCGGTTCGGGGGTGGAGGCTTGGCCCGTCCCCTACTGGTACGGCGATGCCGCCTTCGGCGTCATGGCGGTGCTGCTCGCTGCGGTCGACGCCGGCCTCGGCAGCTGCGTCCTCGGGGCGTTCCGGGGTGAGGACGAGCTGGCGGCCCGCCTCGGGGTCCCGGACGGCTGGAGGCTGTTCTGCGCCGTCGTGCTCGGCCACCCCGACGGTCGAGAACACCGCTCCGCCTCGTTGGATCGGGCGAGCCCGAAGACCTCTGCCGCGGATCCACAGGGGTCGGTGGTGACGATCCTCGGCTATGGCGCCGGGTCCTTGGACAAGACGTGTTCGGGGCCTTCCTGCCAGCGCGCCATCGCCCACAGGAGATCGGACAGGCGGTTCAGGTAGGTCACCACGAGCGAGCCCTCCGTGGGTTCGGCGACGGCGATCCGTTCGGCCCGGCGCACAATGGTGCGAGCCAGATCGAGTGCGGCACTCACGCGATTCTCACCGGGCACGGTGAAGTCACTCGGCATGTCGAAGCGGGCGAGGAGGTCGTCGATCCCGACCTCGAGCGCGGCCACCATGTCCGGCGTCACCAGGCTGGACCCCGCCTGGAGCTTCCGGCGGTTCTCCGGGGCGGTGGCCACCTCCGCCATCAGGACGTAGAGGTCGCGGGCGAGCACGGTCAGGCGGTCGTTGACCTCGGTGCCCGCCGGCGTTTCGGCGCGTGCCACGCCGATGGCGGCCTGGGCTTCGTCGACGACCCCGTTCAGGTCGATCCGCCATGAGTTCTTGGGGACCCGCCCGCCGTAGAGCAGCCCCGTCGTCCCGTCGTCACCCCGCTTGGTGTAGATCCGTGGCGCAGCCATGGGCGGGATGCTACCGGGGCCTGTTCGAGCAGCCTGGGGGGTCACCGGTATCCTGTGCGGGTGGTAACTCCCTCGCCTGAACTCCTGGGTCGGCTCGACCCGTCCGCCTCGACGTACCTGCAAGCGCTGGCCGAGCGGGTGGTCATCTTCGACGGCGCCATGGGGACCAACCTGCAGATGCTGGGCCTCGGCCCGGACGACTTCGGGGGGCCCGACCTCGAGGGCTGCAACGAATGGCTCGTCGAGACCCGGCCCGACCTCGTGGCCCAGGTCCACCGCTCCTTCTACGAGGTCGGCTGCGACGTGGTCGAGACCGACACCTTCGGCTCGACCTCGGTCGTCCTGGCCGAGTACGGGCTGGCCGACCGCGCCCGCGAGCTGACCCGGCGGGCGGCCGAGCTGGCCTGTGCGGTCCGTGACGAGTTCTCGACGCCCGAGCGGCCGCGCTGGGTGGCGGGCTCCATGGGGCCGGGCACGAAGTTCCCCACGCTCGGGCACATTTCGTACGCCGAGTTCAGTGACGCCTACGAGGAGCAGGCGCTCGGGTTGCTCGAGGGCGGCGTCGACCTCCTGCTCATTGAGACGCAGTTCGACATGCTGTCGATCAAGGCCGCGGTGAACGGTGCCCGGCGCGCCATGGTCGCACTGGACCGCTACGTCCCGCTGCAGACGCAGGTGACCATTGAGCTGACCGGCCGGATGCTGCCCGGCACCGAGGTCGGCGCCGCGCTCACCGTGCTCGATTCGATGCAGGTCGACGTGGTCGGCCTCAACTGCGCCACAGGCCCCGTCGAGATGAGCGAGGCGCTGCGTCACCTCTCGGGGGCCAGCCGCGTCCCCATTGCCTGCGTCCCGAATGCGGGCCTCCCGTCGGTGGTCGACGGCCTGATGCACTACGACCTCACGCCCGAGGATCTGGCGGAGCACCTGCACCGCTTCGTGACCGAGTTCGGCGTGTCGGTCATCGGGGGGTGCTGCGGGACCACCCCGGCCCACCTGGCCGCCGTGGTCGCGCGCTGCGCCGACGCCAGGCCGGCCGCCCGCACGCCGGTCTACGAACCCTCCGCCGCCTCCATCTACACCGCTGTCCCGTTCGCGCAGGACTCCTCGTACCTGGCCGTGGGCGAGCGGACGAACGCCAATGGGTCCAAGGCCTTCCGCGAGGCGATGCTCGACGGCGACTGGGACACCTGCGTCGGCATGGCCCGGGACCAGGTGAAGGAGGGGTCGCACCTCATCGACGTGTGTGTCGACTACACCGGAGCCGACGGCGTGTCCGACATGACCGAGATCGCCAGCCGCTTCTGCACGCAGTCGAGCGTGCCGATCATGGTCGACTCCACCGAGGGCCCCGTCGCCCGGGCCGCCCTGTCCTGGATCGGCGGCCGTCCCATCCTCAACTCGGTCAACCTCGAGGAGGGCGACGGACCCGGCACGCGGCTCGACACGTTCCTGCGGCTGGCGCGCGAGTTCGGGGCCGCCGTCGTGTGCACCTGCATCGACGAGGAGGGCCAGGCGCGCACGGCGGAGTGGAAGCTGCGGGCCGCCCGCAACATCCGCGACATCGCCGTCGAGCGGTACGGCCTGGAGCCCGAGGACCTCCTCTTCGACCCGCTCGCCCTGCCGCTGTCGACGGGCATGGAGGAGAGCCGGGAGGACGGGATCGAGACCATCGAGGGCATCCGGGCGATCAAGGCGGAGCTGCCCGGCGTGTCCACCATTCTCGGGCTGTCCAATGTGTCCTTCGGGCTGAACCCGGCCGCCCGCCAGGTGCTCAATTCCGTGTTCCTCCACGAGTGCGTGCAGGCCGGGCTCGACTCGGCGATCGTGCACGCCTCCAAGATCCTGCCGCTGTCCCGCATCGACGACCGGGCCAAGGTGGTCTGCCTCGACCTCATCTACAATCGCCGCACCGACGACTACGACCCCTTGCAGGAGCTCCTTTCCCTGTTCGAGGGCGTCAAGGCCGACACCGGGCCGGCGGAGGACCACAGCGACTGGCCCGTGGACCGCCGCCTGTCCCAGCGCATCATCGACGGCAACCGCAACGGCCTCGAGGACGACCTGACCGAGGCGCTCGAGTCGGGCACGGCGGCGTTGGCCATAGTCAACGACATCCTCCTCGAGGGCATGAAGGTCGTGGGCGAGCGGTTCGCCTCGGGGGAGATGCAACTGCCCTTCGTGTTGCAGTCGGCCGAGACGATGAAGGCCGCGGTCGCCTTCCTCGAGCCGCACATGGAGAAGTCGGACCAGGGCGGCAAGGGCACGGTGGTGCTGGCCACGGTCAAGGGTGACGTGCACGACATCGGCAAGAACCTGGTCGACATCATCCTGACCAACAACGGCTACGAGGTGGTCAACCTCGGCATCAAGATCGGCATCAACGAGATGGTGAGCGCGGTCGAAGAGCACGAGGCCGACGCCATCGGCATGAGCGGGTTGTTGGTGAAGTCGACGTTGATCATGCGCGAGAACCTGATCGAGCTGAACGACCGCTCGTTGTCGGACATCCCGGTCCTTCTGGGCGGGGCCGCCCTCACCCGCACCTACGTCGAGCGCGACCTGCGTGAGGTCTACGACGGGCGGCTCTTCTACGGGCGCGACGCCTTCGAAGGGCTGCGCACCATGGACCGCCTGGTCGAGCTGAAGAAGAACGGCGAGGACGATCCGCTCTTCGGCCGCGAGATCTCGGAGAAGAACGTCCCGCGGCGCAGCCGGCTGGACGGCCCCGAGACCACCCCGGTGGAGGGGCAGCCCGCCCGCGCCGACGTGGCGGCCGACAACCCGCTGTTCACGCCGCCCTTCGTCGGCAGCCGCGTTGCCGTCGGGATCCCGATCGACGACGTCGCCGAGTACCTCAACCTCACCGCGCTCTTCCGCAACCAGTGGGGCTTCCGGCCCGAGAACGGCGAGAACGACACCGAGTTCAAGGATCGGGTGCGAGCCACGCTGCGCGAGCAGCTGGGCAAGGCCAAGGAGGCCGACCTGCTGGTGCCGTCGGTGGCGTACGGCCACTTCGCCGCCAACGCCGAGGGCAACGATCTCGTCATCTGGAAGGACGAGTCGCGCACTTCGGAGTGGATGCGCTTCGCGTTCCCCGGCAGCGCAAGGAGCCGTGGCTCTGCATCGCCGACTTCTTCCGCCCGGCGGGGTCGGGCGACGAGGACTACGCCAGCTTCATGCTCTGCACCATTGGAGCGCGGGCCACCGAAGAAGCGGCCCGGCTGTTCGCCGAGAACCAGTACAAGGAGTACCTCTTCCTGCACGGCCTCAGCGTCGAGATGGCCGAGGCGACAGCGGAGTACTGGCACCGCCGGGTGCGTCAGGAGCTCGGGTTCGCCGACGAGGACGGGCCGACCCTCACCGGGCTCTTCCGCCAGCAATACCGGGGCGGCCGGTACTCGTGGGGTTATCCGGCCTGTCCCGACCTGACCGACAACGCCAAGGTCGTGGAGCTGCTGGGCGGGGACCGCATCGGCGTCACCGTCAGCGAGGGGTTCCAGCTCAACCCGGAGCAGACCACCGACGCCATCATCTGCCACCACCCAGAGGCCAAATACTTCGTCGCGTGATGTTCGACGCGGGCCCTGCGCCGGGCCCAGCTTGGAAAGGTTGCCGGCCTCGTCGGGTGTGCCTTTCTCATCTCGATGGCGGCACTGGACGGTGCTCCATGCGCCGGCGCCGCCGTACATGGCGGCCGTGCGGACGCGGCGCCCACCCTCGGCGCGGTGGTGATCCCCACCGTCGCCCCGGGCTTCACGATCACCTCGCAGGGTCCCCTCGACGCCTCGCAGTTCGCCTCCGACGCGCCGGATCGGGCGGCGGCCGCAGGAGCGCTGTCCACGCTGGACACGGCCACCTCGACCTACGAGCGCGTCTGGCAGGCGGACAGGGGCCTCAACGAGGTCCGGGATCTGCTGGTCCGCTTCCCCGACCCGGTGAGGGCCCAGGTGTTCCTCCAGGCCGCACAGCACTCGCTGGAGACGGGAGAGATTGTGAGCTCGGACCCGTTGCCGTCCATCCCGGGCGCGCGCCGCGTCACCTACTTCGCGGCGGAGGACCAGAACGGGATTGGCCAGGCCGTCACCATGCGCGCCGGGAGCTACGTCGATCTCCTGTCCATCTTCTCGGCGGCGGCCGCCCACGCCCACCCCATCTCCCCCGCCGACACCGATCGGCTCGCCGAGGGCCAGCATGCGGCGATGGCACGGGCGGCAGGCGGGACCACCACCACGACGCCGTCAACCGGCAACAAGAAGGGGGCCTCGGCCGGCACCATCGGCCTGGCCGTGGTCGTCGTCGCCATCGCGGCGGCGGCAGTGGCCACGCCGGGCCTGCTGCGGCGCCGGCATCTGAGGCGGGAGGACGCAGCAACGAGCCGACCGTTGCACCGTGCTGCCGCGCCGGCGTCAGCCGGCGACGCGGTTGACGATCTGCGCGAACACCGCAGGTGACGTCACCGGGAGCAGGTGGCCAGAGTCGAGTCGGATGACATCGACCGGGGGCGGCAGCCTCTCCAGCATGACCTCCTGCATCTCGGGCCTGATCGGGCGGTCCCTCTCGTTCACCACATAGGTGATGGGCACGCCGGCGGCGGCGGACCAGTGCACGGGCTGGAAGTAGTGGTGCACCGTGTCCTCCACCGAGCGCGCCGGATCGAGGACGAAGGCCAGGGTGGCGTCGCCGAGCGGGTCCCCGCCGTAGGCGCGGCGGGCCGCCTCGGGATCGGCCGGAGGCGGCAGGGTGATTGTGCCCCCGTCCCGCGCGGCGGACTCGACCGCCAGGCGGAGGCCGTCACGGTGCCGCTCCTGCATGCAGTCGATGCCGCACCCGCCCTCCACCGGCACCAGCGCGGCGTTGAGGACGATCCCGCCTACCCGGCCACCCAGGGCCGCGACCACACCGGGCACGACCAGGCCTCCGGAGGAGTGGGCCACCAGCGTGATCGAACCGCCGACGACTGCGGCCTCGATATCGGCCACCACCGACGCGACCTCGGCTTCGACGGTCAGCGTCGCCAGATCTGCCGGCCGTGACCGGCGACCGGGCAGGTCGACGGCCAGCGGCTCGTGGTCCAGGTAGGGCACAAGGCGGTCCCAGAACCCGCCCGTGGCACCTCCTCCGTGGATCAGTACGACGGTCACGACGGGAGGGCTCCCCGGATGGACGGCACGGCGCGGAGGCTAGTGCTGCCACGGCCGGCGCAGTCTCTTTCCGGGTCGTCTCACTAGGATTCGCCAGGTGAATTCACTCGACGGCAGGGGTCAGAGTGCGCCGATCACCGGGCTGTCGCATGTGCAGCTGCTGGTCTCCGACGTCGCCGCCAGTGCGAAGTGGTACAGCCTCGTGCTGGGCCTGGTTCCCTTCGCAGACGACCCCGACATCGGGTATGTCGCGCTCCAGCACCGTGGTGGGCGGTTCGTCGTGGTGCTGACCAGGGCGCCGGCGTCACGGGCGGGGACGGCCGAGCCGGCCGGCGAGGGCCTGGACCATCTGGCACTCGCGGTGCCCGACGGCGCTGCACTCGAAGCCTGGGCTGCACACCTCGCCGAGATGGGAATCGATCACGCCGGCGTGGTGCTCGAAGGCGGTCACCCGTCGCTGCAGCTGCGCGACCCCGATGGCATCGCTCTCGAACTGGTGGCGCCCTGAGAGGTCGTCATTCCCACTGGGTGACCCTGCGGAAGATGGACTTTCGGGAAGCGCGCGACTCGGGCTCCTGGGCCGCCTCGGCCCGATTGGACCGCAACCAGGACATGAGCCCGTCCGCGTTGTCGAAGACGATCTCCTGATCGGTCTCCATCACGTAGAGACGGATGGTCCCGACCTCGGCCGTCACCGAGTACTCGATCTTCCCGTTGTAGACAAAAGCCCACAACGGCGTCGAGCCCGGCGTCGATCTCGGCTCGAGTCGCCATCCCGGCCGTCCTCCGAGCAGGTCGACGATCTCGTTCGTCAAGGCTGTCCGCCAGCGTTCATGCTCAGCTCCACATTCTCGTCGTCGCGATCGCCGGATGAGAGGCGTACGGGCTCGGTGCAACCGGAACGTCCGAAGGCAGATGCGCCCATGCGAAGCAGAGCACCGGGCCCGGCGAGAGGCTACCGCTCGAGCGGCTCCGAGCCGCTCCGAGCCACTCCGCTCCTCAGACCCTTCCCATGACCCGAACAGGCTCTGCGGGCGCCGGCGGGATCGGAACCGGCTTCGGTTGCAGGATCGCCGCTCCTGCAGTGACGACACCGAGGGACAGGAGGATCGACCCGACGCAGTCGAGCGGGGTGTGCCAAATGGCGCCCACGACGGCCGCCGACATCAGAAGGGTCCAGGCGGCGCCGAACACGAATGTGATGCTGCGTGCCCATTTCCCGAGCACCGGGTAGAGCGCGATCCACATGGCCAATGCCGTCGCACACACGGCGGTGACGTTCCCGGAAGGGAAGCTGAGGACATCGAAGAACCTCTCGCCGACGACGGGCTTGGCGATCTCCTCGCTGATCACCAGGGCGGCGGCGGCAACACCGGCGAACGCGCCGACCCGCAAGAGGATCCGGCGGAGCGCGCCGAAGACCAGGCTGGCGATCAGGACGGCGACGATGGCGGGCGCGGCGAGGAAGTCGGCGACGTGCTCCCACGCGTTGACGTCCGGAGGGCGGCCGAGCAGGTGAATGGCATTCCGATCCAACCCCAGCGCGCTGAAGCCACGGGACACGGCGAGACCCAGGAGCGCCGTCGCCAGCAGGCTGACCGCTGCGATGACCGAGAGTTTGGAGCGCGACACGAACACCAACGCTACGCGGTCCACAGGATGTGTTGTCCTCGCCTCGCCCGGGCGGGCCGGATGCGCAGAGCGGAACGCCCGTGACAAGGGCATTGTCGGCCAAGGGCTATCGTGGCTTTGGAGCGTCCAAGGAGGACACCGTGGCCCAATTCCCCCGCGTTGCACATGTGGCCCTGACTGTTACGAACTTCGAGAGAAGTCGTCCGTGGTACGAGAGCCTCATCGGGAGCCCACCGGTGATCGACGAGGACACGGGGGTGTTCCGTCACGCCGTGTGGCTGCTGGGGCACACGGCGGTGGGCATCCACCAGTTCCCGGACCCGCACGGTTCCGACCCCTTCGACGAGCGCAAGCCCGGCATGGACCACCTGGCGTTCGCGTGCACCGACCGCGCCGAACTCGAGGAATGGGCGTCGAAGCTCAACGAGCTTGGTATCGAGAACGGGGGCATCGTCGACGCGTCGTACGGCTCGGGACTCTCGTTCCGCGATCCCGACAACATCGCGCTGGAGTTCTTCGCGCCGCCTGGCTGACTCACCGCAGGGCAACGACGAGTGTCGCTCCTGCGAGCCCGGTCATCCCGCGACAGGTTGTCCCTCGGCGTGGCCGAGCGCCGCTCCCAGTCCCTCCAAATCGGCCACGGTCACGGTCAATGCCGAATGACCGGCTCGCCGCAGCGGTGAGCGGACTCTCTCCGCGAAGTGGATGCAGAGACCGCCGTCGCGGTTCGTCCCGAAGGTCAATCCGTCGTCGGCACGCGACATGCGAACTCCGCACGCCGTCCACCAGCGGTAATTCCGGGTGATGTGCGCACCGGTGATGTTCGTCAGTGGCGTCGCGATCTTGACCAGCCCGAAGGTGGCGACGAAGCCATCGTCGCTCAGTGTCACACCGTCCCGTGACGGACGCAGGAGAAAGGGCAACAGGACCGGCAGATAGCGCCTGTCGATCGCATAGTCGAAGTGGCGAGTCATTCGGCACACCTCCTGGTCGCCGGCGGCTGGAGCACCCCGCGGCGATCCGCACTTTCCTCAGCTCGGGCCGTCTGCCTTCACCATGTGCAATACCGTCCCACAGTGCGTGCAGTACACGACCTGTATCGACAGGGATTCCGCATCCCCCTGATCGGGTGCAACAACGATGGTGCGAAATCGTGCCGCCTCGGTGACGCTCCTGCTGCAGCTGGGGCAGTGCGGCTCCCTCGATGGTGAGGAATGTCCCGGCGCGTCCCGAGGATCGCGGACGCGGCGGCCACCCGGTGTCTGCGCGCCGCCCGCGATGAGGCTGTTCACCTCCTGACGCACCCGCGGGAGATCCGCTCCGAGGCTGACGAGCACCGTGGCTGCCACTCCCTCGCCCTCGCGCACCAGCCCCAGCAGTATGTGCTCTGTCCCGATGTAGCTGTGATTGAGCTGCAGCGCCTCGCGCAACGAAAGCTCCAAGACTTTCTTGGCCCGCGGCGTGAAGGGCGGCGAGCCGCTCGGAACGGTCCCGGTCGGCCCGATGATTTCCTGGACCTGATCCCGGACGGCCTGGAAAGACACACCGAGTGAGCGCAACGCCTCGGCACCGACTCCATCCTCTTCGCGAAGCAGCCCGAGCAGAATGTGCTCGGTGCCGATGAACGAGTGGTTGAGCTGGCGCGCCTCTTCCTGCGCGAATGTGAGCACCCTCCGTGCCCGGTCGGTAAAGCGTTCGAACACGTCCCAAAGAGTACCGTCCTGACCCCGCTCACGGGACCCGTCGCCGAGCGCCACGGACGAGCTGCGGCTGGGCGGCCCGGGGCTGGCCTTTCCGGTTCGACGGCAGCTCGGAGGACCTCAACGCGGGGCGCGGGGCATGCCCAACCCGATCATCGCGATGATGTCTCGCTGCACCTCATTGGTTCCGCCCCCGAACGTGAAGATGGTCTGGCTTCGCGCCTGGTTCTCGAGGCGGCCGCGCAGGACGGCCCCTGGTGACCCCTCGACCAGGTAGCCCGCTTGACCGACGATGTCGAGCAGCAGTCGATAGATCTCGAGAGCGAGCTCTGTTCCGTAGACCTTGGTCGCCGACGCATCGGCCGGATTGAGGCCTTTGTCGGCGGCCCAAGCCACCTTCCAGTTCAACAACTTGAGCACGTCGACCTTTGCGTGCGCCTTGGCCAGGCCGATCTGAACCCACTCGTGGTCGATCACCGTACGTCCGTCCCCGAGTCGATGATCCTGCGCCCATCGGCGGACCTCGGTCAGGCTCCTCGAGAGTCCCGAGGCGGGACAGATCGCCACTCGCTCGTGATTGAGCTGGTTGGTGATCAGCTTCCAGCCCTGGTTCTCCGCCCCGACGAGGTTCTCGACCGGGACCCGGACGTCCTCGTAGAACGTCGAGCTGGTGATGTCACCCGCAATGGTGGCCAACGGTGTCCAGTGAAACCCGGGAGCACCGACCGGAACGATGAAGACCGAGAGGCCCTTGTGTTTGGGAGCATCGGGGTCGGTGCGCGCCGCCAACCAGACGTAGTCGGCATATTGGATCGCGCTGGTGAAGACCTTCTGGCCGGTGATCACGTACTCGTCTCCGTCACGCACGGCCCGCGTCTTGAGTGAGGCAAGGTCAGTGCCCGCCGAGGGCTCGGTGTAGCCGATGGAGAAGTGGACCTCCCCTTTGAGGATGCCCGGCAGGAGCCGTTCCTTTTGTTCGTCGGTGCCGAGGGCCATCAGTGTCGGTCCCACGCTGTTCAAGGTGAGCAGCGGGAGGGGCACACCGGCCCAGTGGGATTCCTCCACGAAGATCATCTGATCGATCGGTCCCCGGGCCCGGCCGCCGTATTCGAGAGGCCACCCCAGGCCGAGCCAGCCGTCCTGACCCATCCGGCGGATGTAGCGGGTATAGGACGGCTCGTCGGAGGGCGAAGCCTCCACGTCGGCGACGAGCGCTTCGAAGTACCGGCGGAGCTCTCGCTGCAAGTTCCGCTGTTCTTCCGTGAACTCCAGGTACACGTCACCTCCGGCTGTGCTGTCCGACCTTCGGGAGCATTATGGCGGCACGGGTCCCGATCGGCCCGCTCGCCGCCCGGGAATCCGGGGCAACGGTGGACGCCCGACCCGAAAGCGTGCAGAACCGGCGCCCGGGAGGGTCAATGGCTAGTGCGATGGTGTTCGTCGACGACGCCGTGCTCGGTCACTTGCCGCCCGTGTGCGCCAAGACGGGGGCCGAGACGATGGATCGCGGCGATGGGTCACCCTGTCTCGGGTCGACGATCCGTTCGCGGCAGCCATCAGGCGATCGCAGACTGCCACCCGGGCGCCGAGCCGGGGGGGGTCCCGGCGCCCCGTAGAGCGAGGCCGGCCGTCGCTGCGCCTCGTCCGGCTCCTACGCCGGCGTGCCGGCGAGCCCGCCGATGCCGAGCGAGCCGTCGCCGGGGGCGGCCCGAACGATGCCGCTCTCGGGGTCGGCATCACCGTTCCCGTGGGTCGTCGCGTCGTCTTGGTCCGGCAACGCCGGAGGATCGTCGAGAAAGTCGGCCGTGGGCACGAAGAAGAGGCTCCCGGTGACCGCAGTGGAGAAATCGAGGATCCGGTCGTAGTTGCCGGGTGGATCCCCCAGAAACATGCGCTGCAACATCAGCTCGGTCACCGAGGGTGTCGCCGCATACCCGATGAAGTAGGTGCCGAACTCGCCGGCGCCCAGCGACCCGAACGGCATGTTCTCGCGCAGGATCTGGCGCTGGGTGCCATCGGGGTCGATGATGGTGTTCAGCGCCACGTGTGAGTTGGAGGGCTTGACATCGTCGTCCATCTCGACGTTGGACAGCTTGGCCCGTCCGATGACTCGCTCCTGTTCCTCGACGCTCAGTGCGTCCCAGGCCGCCATGTCGTGCAGGTACTTCTGCACAATGACGTAGGTCCCACCGGAAAACGCCGGATCCCCGGCTCCGATGGTCACCGCGGCCTCGGCCGCCTGCCCGGTCGGGTTCTCGGTCCCGTCGACGAACCCGAGCAGGTCCCGCTCGTCGAAGTACCTGAACCCGTGGACCTCGTCGACCACCGTGGCCGCCCCCGCCAGCCTGCCGACAACGAGCGAGGCGAGCTCCCAGCAGAGGTCCATCGTCGCCGAGCGGATGTGAAAGAGGAGATCACCGGGAGTCGCAACGGCCTGGTGCGGACCGCCGTCGAGGACCTGGAACGGATGCAGTTCCGCCGGTCGCGGGCCGGCGAAGAGACGATCCCACGCGCCCGATCCGACCCCCGCCACGACGGTCAATCCACCCTCGGGGGAACGGAAGGAGACCGTCCGGGCCAATCCCGACAGGTCGGCCAGCAGGTCGTGGACCGCCTGTGCACCGCAGTCGTCGATCGTCAGGACGAGGATGACCGCGCTGGCGGTGAGTGGGGTGAGCACGGGCTGGGCCACTGCCTGATCGACAACGGCCTCCGGGCTCTGTGCGACGTTCGCCATTGGTGTTCTCCCGAGTTTCCTGTCGTGGCCACGAACCCACGGGCTCGTATGCCCCCGGGTCGGTTCCCGACGAGCGTAGCGGTGAGAAACGCCCAGGCGGGAGGGACAGGCCGCCGCCGGAGGGGCATCCTCCCGTCAAGTCGCGGTGCGATCGGCTCAGGCTCCCCGGGTGGCCGCCGTCGCCGCCTCGCGGGCGTGATAGCTCGACCGGGTGAGCGGTGATGCCTCGACATGCGCCACACCCAGTGCCGTCCCGACCTCGCGCAGCCGGTCGAACTCCTCGGGTGCCCAGTAGCGGGAGACCGGGAGGTGGTCCCGGCTGGGCCGCAGGTACTGTCCGATGGTGACGATGGAGACGCCCACGCCGCGCAGGTCGGCCATGGTGGCGACGACCTCGTCTTCTCGCTCACCGAGCCCGACCATCAGCCCCGACTTGGTGACGAGACCCGCCTGCCCGGCCCGGGCGAGCACTGCCAGGCTGCGGCGCGTAGCCGGCCGAGGGCCGCACGGCCCGCTGCAGGCGGGCCACCGTCTCAATGTTGTGGTTCAGCACGTCGGGGCGGGCCTCGAAGATGGTGTCCAGCGACGCCGCATCGCCCCGGCAGTCCGAGATCAGGACCTCCACCGTCGTCTCGGGCGTGCGTGACCGGATGGCCCCGATGGTCTGCGCCATCGCGCCGGCCCCGCCGTCCGCAAGATCGTCGCGGGCCACGCAGGTGATCACCGCGTGCCCCAGCCGCATCCGCTCCACCGCCTCGGCCACCCGCTCCGGCTCGTCGGGTGACAGCGGAAGAGGATGGCGGGTGTCCACCTGGCAGAAGCCGCAGGCCCGCGTGCACCGCTCGCCGTTGATCATGAAGGTGGCTGTGCCGTCGGCCCAGCATTCGTAGATGTTCGGGCAGCCCGCCTCCTCGCACACGGTGACGAGCCCGAGGTCATGGACGGTCGAGCCGAGCTTGCGGTAGCCCTTGCCGATGCGCACGGGCACCCGCATCCACTCCGGCTTGCGCTCTCCGATGTCGAGGCCCTGCTCGGGGGCGACGCCCGCCTGGCGCAGCCGGCGCAGCAGCGGGCGCTCCCGCATCGTCGACGCGCCCGGCAGATCGGCCGGGCCCTGCACGACGTCGTGGCGATCGATGCTCCGCGCACCGAACGCCGCGGTGGCGCGCGCCACGAACGCGTCGACCACCTCCCCGTAGGCAACGTCGAGGCCCTCGGCCGCCAGGGAAGTCACGCCGCGATCCGCGATGCCGCACGGCACAATGTGCCCGAACATGGCGAGGTCGGGGCTCACGTTGAGTGCGACACCGTGGAGGGTGCGACGACGGCCGGAACCGGTGCGCACGGTCCGAATGCCGACGGCGGCGATCTTGCGGGGACGAGGACCCCGGGCGCCGATCCACACGCCCGGGTAGTCGCCCTCGCTCGTCGCCCCGCTCAGCCCGAGGTCGGCCAACGTCTCGATGACGACCTGCTCCAGCCGGTGCACGTGCGCCGGTCCGGATGCCGGGTCGTCTGGCACCGTGACGATCGGGTAGGCCACCAGCTGGCCCGGCCCGTGGTACGTGACGTCGCCACCGCGGTCCGTCCGTTCGAGCACGGCTCCGACTGCAGCGGGGTCGACCAGCACGTGGCGCTCGTCCGCATGCGCCCCCAGCGTGTAGGTGTGCGGGTGCTGCAGGACCAGCAGGTAGTCGTCGGCCGCCTCGGCGGCCAGTGCGTGTTGGAGCCCGTACGCCTCGTGGTAGGGAACCGTCCCGAGCGACCGGACGCGCAGCACCGGCGCGGCCTTAGAGCTCCGCAGCCCAGTCGCGGGTCCCGAGCAGGTCGGCGACCTTGCGCAGGAACAGCGACACGTACGCACCGTCGACCGCCCGGTGATCCCAGCTGACGCCGAGGATGCCGGTCGAGTGGATGGCGATCGACTCGGACCCGTCGGGCTGCGTCACCACCACCGGCCGGCGGGCAATACCGTCGGTCGCGAGGATCGCCACCTGCGGCTGGTTGATGATCGGCACAGTGAAGTAGGTGCCGAAAGGGCCGTCGTTGGTGATGGAGAACGTCCCACCGGCAATGTCGTCCGCGTTGAGCTGACGGCCCCGTGCCCGTTCGGCCAGATCGCGGATGCGCCGCGCCACGCCGCGCAGCGTGACCTCTTCGGCCCGGTGGATGACCGGCACGATCAGGCCCTCGTGCGACAGGTCGACCGCGATCCCGAGGTTCACCTCGGCGTGGACGAGCAGCGAGTCGTCGACGACCGATGCGTTGAGCAACGGGAAGTCGCGCAGTGCCTCCACGGCGGCCCGGGCGACAAAGGGAAGGTAGGTCAGCGCGAAACCCTCCTCGGCCTTGAACCGCTCCCCCCAGGCCTTGCGCACGCGCTCGACGCCTTCGAAATCGACCTCGTTGGCGATGAACGCGTGGGGTGACGTCGCCTTCGAGCGCACCATGTGCTCCGCCGTGCGGCGCCGCATGTTGGAGAAGGGCACGACCTGGTCGCCGGCGGCCCGGAACGAGGCCATGGAGACCGGCGGCGCCTGCGGCGTCCGCGCCACGGGCGAAACGGGGGCGGCCTGGACGGGCGGGGCTGCGGTCGGGGCCGCGGGCGGAGCCGCGGCGGCGGGAGCCGGCGGGGCCGCGTTTCGGCGCGCCTCGACCACGCGCTGCGCGTCATCCCTGGTGATGCGTCCACCGGAACCGGTGCCGGTCACCTCGGATTCGCTGATCCCGTTCTCGGCCAGCAGCTTGCGCACCATGGGCGACAACAGGCCCGGCCCGTCGCCGTCGCCACCGTCGCCATTGCTCTCGGCCGAGGGTGCCGGGGCCGGGGCCGGGGCCGGGGCGGCCGGAGGGGGTGGCGGAGGGGGTGGTGGTGGCGGTGGAGGGGGTGGTGGAGCGGCGGCCGCCGGTTCAGGCTCGGCCGCCGCGGCTGCCGGTGCACCTTGCGCCGGGGCCGGCGCCGCACCGTCGCCGATCACCGCCAGCTTCACGCCGACCTCGACCGTCTCGCCCTCGGGGACGAGGATTTCGCTGAGGACGCCCGCCGCCGGCGACGGCACCTCGGAGTCGACCTTGTCGGTCGAGACCTCGAATAGCGGCTCGTCGCGCTCGACCGCGTCGCCGACGGCCTTCATCCAGCGGGTGATCGTCCCTTCGGTCACCGTCTCGCCGAGTT
The DNA here is from genome assembly GCA_963721585.1 of uncultured Acidimicrobiaceae bacterium. Classification (GTDB taxonomy): domain Bacteria; phylum Actinomycetota; class Acidimicrobiia; order Acidimicrobiales; family RAAP-2; genus Bog-473. Next base: position 837,956 of record CAVRJN010000008.1, read on the forward strand.
GCGGCATCATCACGTCAGCCAACGTGCAGTCCCCTTCCGCTCAACGCGAGCATGGTCTCACCGAATGTCTCGGACAAAGAGGGGTGGGGCTGAACGAACTGCGCCACCTCCTCGGGGAAGGCCTCCCAGTTGACGGCCAGGTAGCCGGCCCCCAGCTGCTCGGTCACCCAGGGACCACAGAGGTGCACGCCCAGGACCCGTCCGGCCGACCCGTCGGGCCGTTGCTCGGCGACGATCTTCACCACGCCCTCGGTCTCGCCGATGATCTGCGCCCGGCTGTTGCCGCCGTAGGGGTCCTTCTTGGTCACGACCGGGATCCCCGCCTCCTTCGCCTGCGCCTCGGTCATGCCGCAGAACGCCACCTCGGGGCGGCAGTAGATCGCCCAGGGAACCTTGGCGTTGTCGACCGGCACCACCTGCTCGCCCAGCATGGTCTTCACCGCAACGATGGCCTCGGCGAACCCCACGTGGGCCAGCTGCGGGGTTCCGGCCACGATGTCACCGACAGCGAACACGCCATGCACGCCGGTGCGCTGGATACTCGTCGGTCGCCACGAAGCCACGCCGGTCCATTTCGACGCCGAGCCCGTCGGCCACCAGACCCTCGGTGCGGGGGCGCCGGCCCACCGACACGACGACGGCTTCGGCGTCGAAGGTCTGCTCCCCCGCTCTCACCGTCGTCGTCGTCCCGTCCTGCGACGGCGTGTGCCCCTCGACGCTCACGCCCGTGACGATGTCGATGCCCCGCTTCTTGAAGGAGCGGAGCGAGCACGCGGGTGATGTCGTCGTCGCAGCCCGGGAGGATGGTGTCGAGCGCCTCGAGAATCGTCACCTTGGAGCCGAGGTCGGCCAGCAGCGAGGCGAACTCGCAACCGACGACGCCACCGCCGATGACCACCACCGAGGCAGGGAGCTCCTTGAGGTCGAGGAACTCGTCCGACGTCATGATCAGGCGCCCGTCGACCTCGAACCCGGGCAGCAGGAACGGCACCGATCCGGCCGCCAGGACGACGTTCCGGCCGACGATGACGCGGCCGGCGTCCTCCCCGTCCACCACCTCGACACGGTGGTCCGCCTTGAGCGTGCCCGTGCCCGTCAGCGTGGTGACCTTGCGCCCCTTGAGCAGGCCGGACAGGCCCTTGAACAGCTTGTCCACCACGGCGTTCTTGCGGTCCTGGCTCACCGAGAAGTCGACCGAGACCCCTGAGGTGTCGATCCCGAACTCCTTGGAACCCTCGATCGTGCGGTAGACGGAGGCAGTCTCGAGGAACTCCTTGGCCGGGATGCACCCGCGGTGCAGGCAGGTGCCCCCCACCTTGTCCCGCTCGACGATGGCGACGGAGAGGCCCGCCGCGGCGCCGTAGAGCGCAGTGGCGTAGCCGCCGGGACCACCGCCGATCACGACGATGTCGAACTCGTCCTCGCCTGCCATCGCGTTTCCTCTCCCTGTGTGCTCACGACGTCCGTCCGGCGCGCTCGGCCTCCCCGGAACAACCCGATCGCACTGGCGAGAGTCCTCTCCATGCCCGGCGCGTTACCCCCGCAGCCTACCGTTCGGGCCATACTCACCGGTCCGGCTCCGTCCCTGCTCAGCCGGTCGTTCCGCTCCCCAGATCGGCGGCCTGGGTGGCCAGTTCGTCCACCTTGTCGTTCCAGCGGTCACCGGAGTGGCCCTTCACCCAACGCCAGGTGACTGCAACGTCGGTGGACAGCCCGAGCTCTATGAGCGGCTCCCACAGGTCGCGGTTGGCCACCGGCTTGTTCTGCGCGTTCTTCCAACCCCGACGGAGCCATCCCCGCCACCACCCGTCGGTGAAGCACTTGACGACATAGGTCGAGTCGCTCACCACCTCGACGCCGTCGGACGCCTCGGGCGTGAGGGACCGCAGCGCCTGGAGCGCTGCGGTGATCTCCATGCGCTGGTTGGTCGTGTGGGCCTCGGCACCGCTGGCGTAGGCACCGCCGGGCACGGCCCAGGCCCACCCGCCCGGACCGGGATTCCCCCGGCACGCGCCGTCGGTGTAGACGACGATCGGGCCGCTCTCGGGTGACATGGCCCACAATGTGTCACACCCACCACCCGTGGTCGTGATGGTCCGCCGTCTCCCGGTACCGTGGAGTCGATGCTGTTCGACGGGATCAGCCACCAAGTCCCCGACACCGATCCGGGCGAGACCGAGGAGTGGCTGGACTCGTTCGACGCCATCGTCGACGCCCGGGGCCGGGCCCGGGCGCGCTACCTGCTGATGAAGCTGCTGGAGCGGGCGCGCACCAAGCAGGTCGAGTTCCCGGCCACCGTCTCGACGCCCTACGTCAACACCATCCCAGCCGACGCCGAGCCCTGGTTCCCCGGCGACGAGTACCAGGAACGGCGCATCCGCGCCTACATCCGATGGAACGCAGCCGCCATGGTGGTGCGGGCCAACACCCGCACCGAGGGCATCGGCGGGCACCTCTCCACCTACGCCAGCTCTGCCGCTCTCTACGAGGTCGGATTCAACCACTTCTTCCGAGGCAAAGCCGACGGCGGATTCGGCGATCAGGTCTACTTCCAGGGGCATGCGTCGCCCGGCATTTACGCCCGGGCCTTCGTCGAGGGACGCCTGACCGAGAAGGACCTCGACAACTTCCGTCACGAGGTCGGGGGCGACGGCCTCCCGAGCTATCCCCACCCGCGCTCGCTGCCCGACTTCTGGGAGTTCCCCACCGTCTCCATGGGGCTGGGACCCATCGCCGCCATCTATCAGGCCCACGTCAACCGCTACCTCAATGCGCGCCGCCTCGTCGACACCAGCGGCAGCCGGGTCTGGTGCTTCGTGGGCGACGGCGAGATGGACGAGCCCGAGTCCATCGGCGCCCTCGGCGTCGCCGGCCGGGAGCATCTCGACAACCTGATCTTCGTCGTGAACTGCAACCTGCAGCGGTTGGACGGCCCCGTGCGCGGCAACGGGAAGATCATCCAGGAGCTCGAGGCCGTGTTCCGGGGTGCGGGCTGGAACGTGATCAAGGTGATCTGGGGCTCGCGCTGGGATGCGCTTCTCGCCAAGGACGTGGACGGGGTGCTGCTCGACCGCATGAACACCACGGTCGACGGCGAATACCAGAAGCTGGCCGTCGAGTCGGGGGCATACATCCGGGAGCACTTCTTCGGCCCCGACCCCCGCCTGCGCAAAATGGTCGAGGACCTGAGCGACGACGAGTTGCGGTCGCTCCCCCGCGGCGGGCACGACTACCGCAAGCTCTACGCCGCCTACAAGCTGGCCACCGAGCAGAAGGGCTCCCCCACCGTCATTCTGGCCAAGACCATCAAGGGCTGGACGCTGGGTCCCGAGATCGAGGCGCGCAACGCCACGCACCAGATCAAGAAGATGACCAAGCCCCAGGTGCGCGCCCTGCGCGACCGCCTGTACATGACCGACGACATCCCCGACTCCGCGCTCGAGGGCGACCCGCCCTACATCCGCCCCGCCGAAGGGTCCGACGCCATGGAGTACCTGCGGGCCCGGGGCCGCGTCCTCGACGGCCCGCTTCCGGTCCGCGTGGTCCGGCCCACGCCGGCGCTACGACCCGACGCCAAGGTGTTCGAGGAGTTCGCCGCCGGCTCGGGAAGGCAGTCGGTGTCGACCACCATGGTGTTCGCCCGCCTGCTGCGCAACCTGGTACGCGACCCCACCGTGGGCTCGCTGGTGGCACCCATCGTCTCGGACGAGGCGCGCACATTCGGCCTGGAGCCGCTGATCGCCGAGGCGAAGATCTACGCGCCGGAAGGCCAGCACTACATCCCGGTCGACGCCGACCTCCCGCTCAACTACGCCGAGAGCTCCTCGGGGCAGTTGCTCCAGGAGGGCATCAGCGAGGCCGGAGCGCTGTCCACTTTCATCGCGCTGTCGACCGCGTACGCCACGTGGGGCCAGCCGATGGTGCCGGTGTTCCTGTTCTATTCCATGTTCGGCTTCCAGCGGGTCGGCGACCTGGCCTGGGCACTGGGGGACATGCGCGGCCGCGGCATCCTCGCCGGCTGCACCGCCGGGCGCACCACCCTCATGGGCGAGGGCCTGCAGCACGACGACGGGCAGTCCCCCCTGCTGGCGTCCACCAACCCGGCCGCCCTCGTCTACGACGCCTCGTTCGCCTACGAGGTGGCCGTGATCATGGAGGCGGCGGTGACCGACATGCTCGGCACGGCCCCTCAGGACCGCTTCTGGTACCTCACGCTCTACAACGAGACCTATCCCATGCCGGCCCTGCCCGAGGGCGCCGACGGGGACGCCGTGCGCCAGGGCGTCATCGACGGGATCTACCGCTTCGCCTCGGCACCCGACACCAGCGGCGACCTGCGGGCATCACTGTGCTTTTCCGGTCCCATGTGGAGCGTGGCCACGGACGCGCAGCGCATCCTGGCCGAGCGTTACGGCGTCGCCGCCGACACCTGGGCCGTCACTTCGTGGACGAATCTGCGCACCGACGCCCTCGAGGTCGAACGCTGGAATCGGCTGCACCCCGAGGCGGAGCCCCGGACTGCCGTCATCACCTCGGCGCTCGGCGAGGGGTCCGACCCCGTCGTCGCCATCACCGACTACATGCGCGGCGTGCCCGACCAGGTGGCGCGCTTCGTGGACCGCCCCTACCTGTCGCTCGGGACCGACGGCTTCGGGCGCTCGGATGCCCGCGACGCGTTGCGGTCCTACTTCGAGGTCGACACGGCCAACCTGGTCGTGGCCGTGCTGCAGCAACTGGCCCTCGGCGGGGGGATCGAGCCCTCCGTCGTCTCCGAGGCCATCGCCGGCTTCGGCATCGACGCCGACGGCGCAGCCCCCTTCATCGTGTGACGTGACCTCGTCAAGATCGAGGGTCGAGCAGCGCGACGAACGACGCCCAGGACGTCCTGGGCGCCGTCGGGCACGGCGAGGATCAGCGTCCGCCGCTCCGCATCCAGCGCGACCGAGACGTCGAAGAACGGGCAACAGTGCTTCTCGCGTTGGGCCAGGGCCACCGCCGTCGTGAGGGCGTCGTCGGAGTCGCCCAGCACCAGGCGCACCGCCGAGTCGCCGGCCTCCACCGACGTCACCGAGGAGGAGCGCACCAGGGCGCGCCATTCCTCTGCACGCTCCTGAAACGACGCCGTGTCCAGGCTGCAGGCGATCGGCACCCCGCCTTCAGCCGTCATCGCCGCCGGCTGGCCACGAGTGCGTCGCGGGTGATCTCCATCTGCCCGAGGTGCTGGAACAGCTCCTCGAGAACGTGCACCAGCACCGCCCCCTTGGTCTCGCTGTAGGGGACGGGATCGTCGGGGTCGCGCCGCACGCTGACCGGAGGGGCCGCCGCGCTGAGGCCCACCATGTCCTCCTGCAGGCGACGGCGTGCGTGCTCGGTGCGCCGCAGCAGGCCGGCCACGTCGCCGCTGGCCGTGAACTCGGCGGCGCGGTCGCGCTGGACCGGGCGCTCGGCCACCGTGGCGCCGCCCCAGTACTCCATGACGCCGAGGCAATGGGTGACGATCGCGTAGGCGGAATTGGCGTCGCGGAAGGGGGGCCGCCGGTTGACCAGCTCGTCGCCCAGTTCTTCCACGATGGCGGTCATCTGGCCCAGTGCCAGGTCCACGAACCACAGATACTCGTTGGCCGCGATGGCGACTGACGCCGCGCCCTCGCCGTCAGTGGGCGACCCAGGCATCCGGGTCCGTGACGAGCTTCTGCACGTGCGCCGGGAGCTTTCCCGTGATCACGTCGGTCAGGGTGATCTTCTCGAGCACCGAGCGGAGGCTGGCGCGGACGGCGACCCAGACCTGCTGGAGGTTCTCGGCGGCGCCCTCGTAGCTGGTGGCCTCGGGCCGGTAGCCGCGCACCTCGGCGAGGGGCCCGTCCAGCGCGCGGATCACGTCGGCGATCGTGATGGCCCCCGGGTCGCGTGCCAGCCGGTAACCGCCCTCGGCGCCCCGCTGGCTGGCCACCACCCCGGCGCGGCGCAGGTCGGCCAGGATCGCCCCGAGGAAGCGCGGGGGCAGGCCCTGCTCCCCGGCCAGGTACTCGGCCGTCTGCGGCGTCCCGGCCGCCGCCAGCGCGAGCAGGGCCCGGATTCCGTAGTCGACCTTGGCCGGGATATGCATGGCGAGAGTCTGCCCGCGCCCGGAGCGTGCGGCCACCCAGCGTCGTGCCAAGATCTTCCCCATGGCACGGATCGCGCTCCACATCACAGGTGACGACAATGCGGACGCGGTCCTCAGCCGCGATCCCCTGGCCCTCCTGATCGGGATGGTGCTCGACCAGCAGATCCCGATCGAGAAGGCTTTCTCCTCGCCGGCGGACCTGGCGCAGAGGCTCGGCGGGAAGGGCCCGCTCAGTGCCGCCGCCATCGCCGCCATGGACCCCGAGGAGCTGGTCGGCATCTTCCGGGAGCAGCCGGCGCTGCACCGCTACCCCGGATCGATGGCGGGCCGGGTCCAGGCCGTCTGCCGCGTCATCGCCGACGAGTACGGCAACAAGGCCGACGCCATATGGAAGGGAACCCGCAGCGGCGACGAGCTGCTCGCCCGGCTGCGCGCCCTCCCTGGCTTCGGCGAGCAGAAGGCGAAGATCTTCGCCGCCCTGCTGGGCAAGCAGCTCAATGTCCGCCCTGACGGCTGGCGCGAGGTCACCACCCCCTATGGCAAAGAGGGCAGCTCCCTCTCCGTGGCCGACATCACCAGCCCCGAGAGCCTCGCCAAGGTACGGGCCACCAAGAAGGCGCTCAAAGCCAAGGCCAAGGCGAAGGCCGCATCTGCCGGCACCGGCGGGTGACGGGGGGCCCCGACCTCTCGCGCCGCCGCCTCTACCTCTGCACGCCGGACCGGCCCGACCTGGCCGACTTCCTCCACGAATGCATCGCCGGCGGGGTGGACCTGGTCCAGCTGCGCGACAAGGAGCTCGACGCCAGGCCGCTGCTGGCCCGGGCCGCCGTGGCAGCGGCCGTGTGCCGCGCTCACGGCGTCCCGTTCGTGCTCAACGACCGCCCCGACCTGGCGCTCGAGGTGGGGGCGGACGGCGTCCACGTGGGACAAGACGATGCGCCGGTCTCGCTGGCCCGCCGCATCATGGGCCCCGACGCCATCGTCGGCCTGTCGACGCACGGTCCGGCCGACCTCGAGGGCGCGGCCGATCAAGAGGTCACCTACATTTCGGCGGGGCCCGTGGAGGCGACGCCGACCAAGCCCGGCCGCGCCGGGACCGGTCCGGGCTATGTCACTCAGGCCAGCGAACGATCCAGAGTTCCTGTGTTCGTGACAGGCGGTGTGACCCCCGAGAAGATCCCCGCCTTGACAGCTGCCGGTGTCCGGCACTTCGTCGTTGTCCGCTACGTGACTCAAGCCCCAGACGCTCGGCGAGCGGCGGAGCTTCTCCGGCAGGCGATTGATCGAGCGTCGAGTAGCGCGCCATCCCCTGTTCGGTCATGACGCCTTCGTGGCCGGGGACTCGGGCTGCGGCGGCGTCAACACCGGCGTCGGCATCCTGGTCGTAAGGCTGGGCGGGCTCGGGCGCGGAAAGACTGACGCTGAACTTCGCACCTCCCCATCCCGACACGTCTTACTCATCGGCGCGGCAAAGGCCCGATTTGAGCCGACACACCCATGGCAGAGGTCAGAGTTGTGGGCCCGTTGTCCGCGCGGACGGACGACTCAGTGCCGTCGCTCCAGCCACCCCACCAGGATCGCGATCACCCGCGGATCGGCCCGCAGCCAGTGGCCGGCGCCGAGGACGGTGTGCAGCTCGGACGGCCCGGTGGCGGCGTCGGCCAGCGCCCGGGCGTCGGCCAGGGGCACTTCGGGGTCGTCGGAGCCGTGGACCATGAGGAGCGGCCGGCCCTTCAGCAGGGCTGCGTCCTCGGCAGGATGCAGGACGGAGAGCTCCTTGGCCCAGGTGTCGACGGAGGCCGGGAACCCAGGTGTGGTGACCACGCCGGTCTCGCGGCAGCGCGCCAGCAGGCGCTCTGGATCGCCGGCGAAAGGGCCGAGGCCGGCCGGGGTGCCCAGGCAGGCCACGCCGGCCACCCGCTCGTCGCCGGCCGCCAGGTGGAGTGCCAGCACGCCGCCGAAACCGAAGCCCACGACGAGACGGGGGGCGAACTCGGGGATCTCGGACAAGGCGAGGAAGGCCAGGTCGTCCAGCCAGCCCAGGGCGGAGAAATCGCCCTCGGAGTCGCCCGTCCCCCGCAGCGAGGCGGTCACCACGCGCCAGCCGGACTCGCGGGCCAGCCGGTCCGCCAGGGCCGGGTAGGTCAGGGCGACGTCGGCCGCCGCACCCTTGGGACGGGGCAGGTCATGAACGAGCAGCGCGTAGCCGTGGATCGGCGCGCCCTGCTGTGTGGCACTCGCGTACGTCGCGAGGTCCCCCGCCGGACCGGGGTGGAGCCTGAAGGGCCCCGCCACGTCAGATGCCGATGCGCTGCGCCAGCAACTCGCGGTGGTACGAGGGATCGCCCAGCAACAGCTCGGACGACTTCGCCCGCTTGAAGTAGAGGTGGGCCGGGTGCTCCCACGTGAAGCCGATGCCGCCGTGGATCTGGATGTTCTCCGCGGCTGCGTGGAAGTAGGCCTCCGAGCAGTACGACTTGGCCAGCGACGCCACCACCGGCAGTTCGTCGGAGTCCTCGGCTGCGGCCCAGGCGGCGTAGTAGGCGGCCGACTTGGCCGACTCGACCTCGAGCAACATGTCGGCGCACTTGTGCTTGATCGCCTGGAAGCTGCCGATCGGCCGCCCGAACTGAATGCGGGTCTTGGCGTACTCGACCGAGGCGTCGAGCACGTGCTGCGCGCCGCCCACCTGCTCGGCGGCCAGCGCCACGGCGGCGAGGTCGAGCGTCTTGGACAGCCCTGCCTCGGCGCCACCGTCGACGCCGATCAACACGGCGGGCGTGTCGGCGAACTCGAGCCGGGCCTGCTTGCGCGTCTGGTCCATCGTCGGCAGCGGCGTGCGGGTGAGCCCCGCCGCGTCACCCTGGACGGCGAAGAGCGTCACGCCCGCCCCGGTACGGGCGGCCACGATGATCAGGTTGGCCAGGTGCCCGTCGATCACGAACATCTTGTGGCCGTCGAGCACCCAGGCGTCGCCCTTCCGGGTGGCCGCGCACTCGATCCCGCCGAAGTCCCACTTCCCGTTGTCCTCCGTGATGGCCAACGTCCCGATCGTCTCCCCCGAAGCGATGCCGGGCAGGTACGACTTCTTGGCTTCGTCGTCGCCCGAGGTCAGCAGCGCGTTCGCAGCCAGGGCCACCGACGAGAAGAACGGGGCGCACAGCAGGGCGGCGCCCATCTCCTCCAGCACGACCAACAGCTCCACGTACGTGAACCCCGACCCGCCGAACTCCTCGGGGATGGTCAGCGACTGCAGGCCCAGCTGGTCGGCCATCTGGCTCCACACGGCGGGGTCGTAGCCGTCGGTGGTGTCCATCAGGCGGCGCACCTCGGACTCGGGAGACTTCTCCGCCAGGAACCGGTGCACCGCGGTGCGTAGCTCCTCCTGCTCGTCACTGAAAGCGAAATTCATGCCAGGGCTCCCTCTGCCTCATGCCGGCCGGCGGTACGTCGTAGCAGCGTGTCTACCAGACGGGCGAGCGATGCGACCAGATGTGCGACGCTTGGGGGATGGGACATTTGGAGCAGATCTGGAGCGACGCGGCCGCCGAGGTCCACCAGATCGTGGTGGGCCCGATGGACAACAACGTGTACATCCTTCGGTGCCGCCGCACGGGTGACGCCATGCTCATTGACGCCGCCAACGAGCACGAGGAGCTGCTCGAGATCTGCAGGAGACTCGGCGTGCACCAGGTGGTGGAGACCCACGGGCACTGGGACCACATTCAGGCCGTCCCGGCCGTGCGCGAGGCCGGCATCTCCGTGGCCGTGACCAGCGCCGACGCGGGGATGCTCCCCAGTTACGACCTCATATTGGAAGACGACGAGCAACTGCGTGTGGGCGACCTGCGCATCAAGACCCTGGCCACGCCCGGCCACACCCCGGGCTCCATCTGCTTCGCCGTGGAGGGCACGAATCTGCTGTTCACGGGCGACACGCTCTTCCCCGGCGGTCCGGGGAACACGTCCTTCGAGAACGCCGACTTCGGCACCATCATTCAGTCCATCGACCGCCGGATCTTCGCCGCCTTCGACCCCGACACCCTGGTCCTGCCCGGTCACGGGGGCGCCACCACGGTGGGCAACGAGGCTCCCCACCTGGACGAATGGGTCGAGCGAGGGTGGTGAAGGCCGCCGCACCGGGTCCGCCGGAATCCAGCGCGGCGGACCGTACCGGAATACCCGACTAAAACGGTAAGCTTTTAGGAAGATGACGACCACCGCCCCGCTCCTCGAGATCCGCGATCTCCACGTCTCCGCTGAGGACGGTGCCATCCTCCGCGGCGTCGACCTCACCGTCGGGGCCGGCGAGATCCATGCCCTGATGGGTCCCAACGGCGCCGGCAAGTCCACGCTGGCCGGCGCGCTCATGGGGCACCCGGCATACACGGTCAGCGCCGGCTCCATCCTGTTGAACGGCGAGGACGTGACCCACTGGGCCACCGACGTGCGCGCCAAGGCCGGACTCTTCCTGGCCTTCCAGTACCCCGAGTCGATCGAGGGCGTGTCGGTGACGCAGTTCCTGCGCCAGGCCATGGCGGCCCGCAAGGGAACCGAGGAGGTGTCGGTGCTCGAGGTCCGGGTGCTCATGACCGAGTGGATGGAGCGCCTCGGCATGGACACGTCGTTCGCCAGCCGGCATCTGAACCAGGGGTTCAGCGGCGGCGAGAAGAAGCGCAACGAGATCCTGCAGATGGCGCTCCTGCAGCCGCTCGTCGCCGTGTTGGACGAGACGGACTCGGGGTTGGACATCGACGCGCTGCGCGTCGTCGGGCGCGGCGTGCGGGCTGTACGTGAGGCACGGCCCGAGCTCGGGGTTCTGGCCATCACCCACTACACGCGGTTGCTCGAGGAGTTGGTGCCGGACGTGGTGCACATTCTGATGGACGGCCGCGTCGTGGCGAGCGGCGGGCCGGAGCTGGCCGCGCGCGTCGAGACCGAAGGTTACGAGGGATGGCGATGACCGCCGATCCCGGCGCGCCGGCGCCCGGCACACCGGCACCGCTCAACGTCGAGGCGCTGCGCAAGGACTTCCCCTTGCTGGCACGCACGGTGCACGGCCGGCCCATCGTGTATCTCGACGCCGCCGCCTCCGCGCTGCAGCCCACGGCCGTCATTGACGCCATGAGCCGTTACTACGAGACGACGCACGCCAACGTGCACCGCGGCGTCTACGCCACCGCCGAGGAGGCCACCGCACTCTACGAGCGGGCGCGCCTGGTGTGCGGGCGCTTCATCGGCGCCCCTGATGCGGCGCACGAGGTGGTCTTCACCAAGAACACGACCGAGTCACTCAACCTGGTCGCCCAGTCGTGGGGGCGTTCGAACCTGCAGCCGGGTGACGCGGTGCTCCTGACCGAGATGGAGCACCACGCCAACATTGTGCCGTGGATGATTCTCTCCGAGGAGCTCGGCGGCCTCGAACTGCGTTACATCCCCGTGGACGGATCCGGCCGGCTGGTTCTGGACGACCTCGAGTCCTTGGTCGACGGGGTCAAGGTCGTGGGGGTCTCGTGCATGTCCAACGTCGTCGGCACCATCCCTCCGGTCCGCGTGATCGCCGACGCGGCCCACGCTGCCGGCGCAGTCGTCGTGGCCGACGGCGCGCAGCTCGTCCCCCACGCCCCGGTCGACGTGACCGAGCTCGGCGTCGACTTCATTGCGTTCTCTGCCCACAAGATGATGGGCCCGACCGGGATCGGCGTCCTGTGGGGTCGCGCCGGGCTCCTCGAGGCGATGCCGCCCTTCCTCGGCGGCGGCGGCATGATCCTCGACGTCAGGCTCGACAGCTTTCGGCCGGCGCCGCCGCCGGCGCGCTTCGAGGCCGGCACGCCGCCCATCGCCGAGGCGGTCGGGTTGACCGCGGCCATCACCTACCTGAACGACATCGGCATGGACCGCATCCGGGCCCACGAGCTGGCACTGACCGCCTATGCGCTGGACCGGCTCGACGAGAAGCTGGGCTCCGACGTGCGGGTCTTCGGCCCGCCGGCGGGCGACGACCGCGGCGGCGTGCTCTCACTGGCCTACCGGGACGTGCACGCGCACGACCTGGCCCAGGTGCTCGACCAGTTCGGCGTGTGCGTCCGGCCGGGCCACCACTGCGCCAAGCCGCTCATGCGGCGGCTCGGGGTGCAGGCGACCGCTCGCGCCTCGTTGTCCCTGTTCAGCGACGAGCACGACATCGAGGTGCTGATCGAGGGATTGCTGGAAGCCGGTAGATTGTTCGGCTAATGGCCGACCTCGAAGAGCTGTATCGCGAGATCATCCTCGACCACTACCGCTCACCCCGCAACCGCGGGGAGCTGGAGTCGCCGCCCGCCCACCGCGTGGAGGGCTTCAACCCGCTCTGCGGGGACGAGGTCGTGGTGTCGATGGTCGTCCGGGACGGCAAGCTGGCCGACCTCAAGATCGGTGGCTCCGGCTGCTCCATCAGTCAGTCCTCGGCCTCGCTGATGTCCGCCGCCGTCAAGGGCAAGCCGGTCGACGAGGTGCGCCGCCTGATCTCGACCTTCAAGGGCATGATGTCGATCCATGAGGCCCACCTTGGCCCAGAGACCGACGACGGCGGCGCCGAAGTGGTGGAGGGCGAGGCCGAGGAGATCGACCTCGACAAGTTGGGGGAGCTCGCCGCGCTCCAGGGCGTGGTGAAGTTCCCGGTGCGCATCAAGTGCGCCACCCTCAGCTGGAATGCCCTGGCGCAGGGGCTCGACGAGGTGGGGGCGGAAGCCTCCTAGGCACCCCCCCGGGCGGCACCGCACGCGGCCGCTCAGCCGGGGCTACAGGTCGTGGGGTTGAACGACGGCGGGGCCGTGGTCGTCGTGGTCGTGGCACCTGAGGCCCCGCTGGTCGGCGTGCTCGGGCTGGCCGGCGCCACCTGGGTCGGCGTGATGGTCGGCGGCGGGTTGGGATTGCCGGCGGCGTCCGGTGGCGGGTTCGTCGGCGTCTGGAGCGAGGAGCCGAAGATGTTGACCAGCATCTCCTGGGCCTCGGGCTGCTGGGCGGTCAGCACGTCGCCGAGGTCGCCGAAATCGTTGGCCGCCTCGGTGGGCAGCGTCTGCGCCTGCAGGTCGGCCGGGTCGAACGAGTGGTAGGTGAGGGCCAGCCCGATGAGCTGATTGAAGCCGAACCCGTCGTCGATGGTGACGCCCTCGTGGACCGAGCCGATGAAGGCGTTCACCGTGAGCGGGTCCACCTTCGACTTGGCGGCGGTGATCAGGGACCGGAGGAACACGTCCTGGCGCTGGATGCGGCCGAAGTCGCTTGTCCCGTCGTACTGCCAGTAGCCGTTGGCGTAGTACTCGTAGTGGCGGGCCCGGGCCACAGCCAGCGCCTGTGCACCATTGAGGAGTTGGCAGCCGGGCGCCGTGATGTCCAGGCCCGAGTACGAGTCCTTGGCCGGGTAGGGGAAGTCGAGGTAGATGCCACCCAGCGCGTTGACGGCGTCCTGGAAGCCCGAGAAGTCGACCTGCACGACATGGTTGATGGGGATGCCGAAGTTGGCCGTGATCGTCTTGACCAACTGGTCGGCGCCGGTGTTGTACGACGCGTTGATCCGGTTGTAGGTGCCGAACTGTGCGGAGTCCGGGGGGAGCATGGACACGACCGTGTCGCGCGGGATCGACATGATCTGGATCTGCTTGGTGGACGGCGTGACACGCCACAGCTGCACGACGTCGCTGCGCTGGCCCGTGACCAGCGAGGACGAGCCGAACGCCTGCGCCGCTGCGGCCGACTCACCGACCCGGGTGTCCGAGCCGATCACGAGGACGGTGAAGGGCCCGCCGTTCGCTGCGGCCACCTCGGCGCCGATGTGCACCTTGCTGATCTGGTCGTAGCGGTACCGGAGATAGCCGTAGCCGCCGCCGACGACCGCCACCAAGAGCACGATGATGCTGATCAGCGCCACCACCGTCTTCTTGCCTCTGCTCCACCTGGGCTTGCCACTGCGCCGTGCCTTGGGCCGGGCGCGATCGGAGTCGATGCGAGCGCCCAGCGCGCGCAGGCCGGACTCGTTGGCCACGCTCTCCTCCGCCGGCCCGGTGCGCATCTGCCGCCCCAGCGCGGCCAACCCCTCCTGGTTCGCGGACTTGCCGCGGCGCCTCTCGGAGGAGCGATCGGGGCCGTCGCCCGTCGGACGACCGTTCGCCATGGACAAGAACGGTACCAAGCACCCTTGCGCAGGTGGCGGCAGGTGCGCCGCGCGCCATTCCGGCGCGCCGGTCGCCGTGGCTCAGCGTTTGTCCTGGTACCCGGCGTAGCCGGTCTGCTCGAGCTGCAACGCCAACGCTGCATCGCCCGTAGCAACAATGCGGCCGTCGACGAGCACATGCACCAGATCCGCCTCGAGTTGGACCAGGAAGCGGCTGAAGTGCGTGATGGCAAGGAGACCCACGCCCCACTCGGTGGTGTCGTGCTGGAGGCGACGCGCCACCTCGCCCAGGGCGTCGACGTCGAGACCCGAATCGACCTCGTCCAGGATGCAGACCGCCGGCCGGATGACGCCCAACTGGACCATCTCGGTGCGTTTGCGCTCGCCACCGGACAGGTCGACGTTGAGGGGACGGCGCAACAGGCGGGCATCGAGGCCGATGGCCTTCGCCTCCTCCTCCATCCGCTCCTGCAAGGTGGCGGCGGGCTCGGCTCCGACCTCGCTGACACTGCCCCCTGCGGCCGCTGCGGACAGCAGCGAGTGAAGGCTCACCCCCGGGACCTCGACGGGATTCTGCAGCGCGAGAAACAGCCCGGCGCGGGCCCGCTCCCAGGCCGGCAGGCCGGTCAGCTCCTGCCCGTCCATGGTGATGGAGCCCGCGGTCACCTCGGTGCCCGGGCGGCCCATGAGAGCGTGGGCCAGGGTGCTCTTGCCCGAGCCGTTGGGCCCCATGATGACGTGGACCTCGCCGCTGCGCACCGTGAGGTCGATGCCGTGCAGGACCTCTTTGCCGCCGGCCGAGGCGTGCAGGTCCCGGACCTCGAAGACGTGCTCGGCGCTCACGGGAGCACCACGGCCACCGTGCCGTCCTCCACCTCAACCTCGTAGACGGCGACCGGCTGCGTTGCCGGCAGCGAGCAGGGCTTGCCGGTCCTCAGGTCGAACATGCTGCCGTGGCGGGGGCACTCGATCTCGCACTCAGCCGCCCACACCTCGCCCTCGGACAGTGAATAGTCCTCGTGGCTGCACTCGTCGTCGACGGCGAAGAACACGTCGTCAATGCGCACGAGGGCGATCCGGTGGCCGGAGACGTCGAAGCGGCGTGCCTCGCCCGAAGCCAGGTCGTCGATCGCGCAGAGCGCCACGGACTCAGACACCGGCTGGCAGTGCTCGGCCGCCCAGCGCGAGGTCGAGACGCTCGTGCACCTCGCTCTGGAGGAACGGAATGACTGCGGGAACGGGCGAACGGTCGATGATGGCGTCGAAGAAGCCGCGCACGATCAGTCCCTCGGCCATTTCGGGCGCGACGCCGCGCGACTCAATGTAGTAGCGCTGGTCCTCGTCGACCGGACCGACGGTCGACGCATGGGAGCAGCGGACGTCGTTCTCCAGGATGTCGAGGTTGGGGACCGAGTCGGCGTGCGCGCCCTCGTCGAGGACGAGGTTGTGGTTCGTCTGACGCGCGTCGCTGCGCACGGCCCCGCGGTGCACCCGGATCAGCCCGCTGTACACCGAGCGCGAGGTCCCGGCGACCGCACCCTGGCACAACAGCTCGCTCGTGGTGCGGGGCGCGACGTGGTCCTGCAGGGTGCGCAGGTCGTGCACCTGGGTCCCGTCACCGAGATAGGCGGAGAGGATTTCGCTGCGGGCGTCCTTCCCCTCGACCGAGACGTCAGCGCGGACCCGGTCGTAGGAGGCACCCAGCCCGACGGTGAAGGTACGCAGCGTCGAGTTGGCCATGCCACGGCCGGCCAGGCGTGCGATCGACCAGGTCGCTCCACCCAGGATCTGCAGGGAGACATAGGAGAGCGATGCACCCTCCGCGGCAGCCAGCTCGGTCACCGGTACCACGAGGCTGGGGTCCGTACCGTCGGGCCCGGCGAAGACCTCGACGACCGACAGCGCGGATCCCTCCCCGACGCGCACGCTCGTGCGGGGGAACGCTGACGCGCCGTCACACCAGTGCACGATGAGCACGGGTGCGCCAACCTGCACGCCGGCGGGAACGTCGACGAAGACCGGATCGGGGGCGAAGGCGTCGTTGAGGCGCACCAGGGCGTCCCCGCCCCGTTGCACCGAACCCAGCATGGCGGATGACCCGGCCACGTCGTCGGCCCGCCCGAAGACGAATGCCGCTTCTCCCGCGCCGGCCGGGCCGGGGGTGGTGAAGGCGCTGGCGCTCCCGTTGTGCACGAGGACGCTTCCCGCCACCGGGCCCAGCGCGGTGGTGAGCGCGGCCAGCAGCTGGTCGCCCGCCGGAGCCGGCCCGTCATGCGCCGGAGGGGCGAAATCATCGAGGACCAGGGCGTTGATGGGTGTGTAGCGCCACACCTCTTCGCTCTCCGAAGGCAGCGAGCATGAGGCGACGGCCTCGTAGCCGGCGGCCCGTCGCTCGCGGAGCCATGCGGGCCCGGCCAGGCTCGCTGAAGCCTCGGCGGTGAAGGTGTGCAGGGTCAACGTCCTCTTTCAGGATTGCCGATCTGGCCCATGCACTCTACCGGTCCCCCGTTGGGCTCCCCACCAGGCGCATTATCCTTCGCGGCATGGGAACAATCGCCGATTTCGAGTCACCCGTGCTGCGCATCGAGCACGCCGAGGCAGAGGCGGTCGCCACGTTGTGGCTGGACCGGGCCGAGGCGCGCAACGCCATGGGGGTGGACCTGTGGCGAGACCTGCCCCGGGCCATGGCCGTCCTGTCCGCTGACACGACCGTACGGGTCGTCGTCGTGGCCGCCGAGGGCCCGCACTTCTCGGTCGGCCTGGACCTCAAGGCGATGGGCAGCCTGCTCACCGGCGGCGGGGGCGACTCCGGCGGCGGCGCACCCGCGTCCATGGCGGCCCGGGCCCGCAGCGGCCGCGCCGAGGTGCTCCGCCTGCAGGACGCCGTCACTGCCGTGGCCCGCTGCCCCAAGCCCGTGATCGCCGCCGTCCACGGCTACTGCATCGGCGGTGGTGTCGACCTCATCGCGGCGTGCGACATCAGGCTGGCGTCGTCGGATGCCATTTTCTCGGTGCGCGAGGCGAAGGTGGCGATCGTGGCCGACCTCGGGAGCCTGCAACGGCTGCCCGCCATTGTGAACGCGGGGCATCTGGCCGAACTGGCGTTCACGGGCAAGGACATCAGCGCAGAGCGGGCGAAGGACATCGGCCTGGTGAACGACGTGGCCGCTGACGTCGAGGGCGTGCACAAGGCGGCCCAGGAACTCGCGGCCGAGATCGCAGCCAACTCCCCCATTGCCGTCCAGGGCACCAAGGCTGTCCTGGCTGCCAACGAGGGGCGGACCGTGGCCGAGGGGCTCGATTACGTGGCCACCTGGAACGCCGGGATGCTGGCCTCCGACGATCTCACCGAGGCCATGACGGCCTTCATGGAGAAGCGCCCCCCCAAGTTCACGGGTCGCTGAGGGAGATCTCGACCGGCGGGCGACCCGGGCTGCGTCGGCCCGGCCCCCGGCCGCCGCGCATGGTCAGCGCTTGCGACGCCACCAGCGGTTGGCTGAGCGCTCGCGGCGGGCGTCCTCGGCCCGCACCGAGTCGAGGACATCCGGAGCGACCTCGTTCACGATGTCCTCGGCCGAGCCGAGCAATGCCGCGACCTCGTCCCCGCCCTTTCCCGGCTCGTCCTCGATCGCCGGCTCCACCAGGCTCCCGTGCACCCAGCCCACGTCGGCCATCCGGCGGTGGTACGAGGGGCAGTTCTCGGGGCAACGCCAGGGCGCTTCGGGGGCCAGGTCGAGCACGCAGAAGCGCGCCACCTCGCCCGACGCGTAGGTCCGGCTCTGGAAGTGCGTGCATTCCTCGCGCATCGGCACCGTTCTATGGTGCCATGCCGCAGGAGGGATTGCGGCAGATCAGCGTCAGCCGACCGAGCCTTCCATCTGCAACTCAATGAGGCGGCTCCACTCCACCGCGTATTCCATCGGCAGCGTGCGGGTGACCGGCTCGATGAAGCCGTTGACGATCATGCCCATCGCCTGCTGCTCGGAGAGCCCTCGGCTCATCAGATAGAAGAGCTGGTCGTCGCCGACCTTCGAAACGGTCGCCTCGTGGCCTATGCGGGCGCTGCGCTCGCCGACCTCCATGTAGGGCTTCGTCTCCGAGATCGACTCGTCGTCGAGCAGGAGGGCGTCGCAACGCACGAAGGACTTGGCGCCGTACGCCTCCGGGTCCACGTGCACCTTGCCCCGGTAGGTGGTGACGCCGCCGTCCTTGGAGATGGACTTGGACACGATGGTCGAGGTCGTCTCCGGGGCGATGTGGTACATCTTGGCGCCGGCGTCCTGGTGCTGGCCCGCCCCGGCGTAGGCCACGGAGAGAACCTCGCCGCTCGCCTTCGGCCCCATCAGGTAGACGGACGGGTACTTCATGGTCAGGCGGGACCCGATGTTGCCGTCGATCCACTCGACGTGCGCCTCGGCCTCGGCGCGGGCCCGCTTCGTGACGAGGTTGTACACGTTCGTCGACCAGTTCTGAATGGTCGTGTAGGTGATGCGCGACCCCGGCAGGGCGACGAGCTCCACCACGGCGGAGTGCAGCGAGTCGGTGGAGTACACGGGGGCGGAGCAGCCCTCGATGTAGTGCACCTGGGAGCCCTCGTCGGCGATGATCAGCGTGCGCTCGAACTGGCCCATGTTCTCGGCGTTGATCCGGAAATAGGCCTGCAGCGGCATATCCACCTTCACACCCGGCGGGACGTAGATGAAGGAGCCACCCGACCACACGGCCGAGTTCAACGCAGCGAACTTGTTGTCGTTGGGCGGGATGATCTTGCCGAACCACTTGCGCACGAGGTCGGGGTACTCGCGCACCGCGGTGTCCATGTCGCAGAAGAAGACACCCTGCTCCTCGAGATCCTCGCGGTTGCGGTGGAACACGACCTCGGACTCGTACTGGGCGGTGACGCCGGAGAGGTACTTGCGCTCGGCCTCGGGGATCCCGAGCTTCTCGTACGTGTTCTTGATGGCGTCGGGGAGGTCTTCCCACTTGTCCACCTGCCCGCCGGTGGGCTTGATGTAATAGAAGATGTCGTCGAAGTCGAGGTTCGGCATCTGCGTGGCGAACCAGGGAGCCATCGGCTTGCGCTCGAAGTGCCTGAGGGCGCGGAGCCGGAAGTCCCGCATCCACTGGGGCTCGTTCTTCATCTCCGACATCTCGCGCACGATCGACTCGTTCAGGCCCTTCTTGGGCTTGAAGACGTAATCCTCGGCGTCGCTCCACCCGAGCTGGTACCGCCCGAGGTCGAGATCCGTGGTGGCCATGTGGCTCCTAGGTCGGAAGAAGGGGGAATTTCCCCTATGGAGATAGTAACAACTACCCAGGCCAGCCGAAACGTCTGCGGAGCGCACCGGTGTGTCGCCAGCCGTGGCAGGCTCTCGACCGTATGGCCAACCCCCCCATCGCGCCCCGGCGCCCCCACGTCATTTCGGCCCACGGCGACGACCGCGAAGATCCCTGGTTCTGGCTCCGCGAGCGCGACGACCCCGAGGTCCTCGCCTATCTCGAGGCCGAGAACGCCTACACCGAGCAGGAGATCGCCCCCCTCGCCCCGCTCCGCGGCAGCCTGTTCGAGGAGATGAGGGCCAGGATCAAAGAGACCGACATGTCGGTGCCCACCCGACGGGGTCCGTGGTGGTACTACTCGCGCACCGAGGAGGGGAAGGACTACGGCATCCACTGCCGGCGCCCCGCCCGCGGTCCGCAGGAGCTGCCGCCGGCCGGAGAGCCGGGCGAGGAGGAGCAGATCCTGCTCGACGAGAACGTGCTCGCCGAGGGCACGGACTACTTCGCCGTCGGGAGTGCCGCAGTGAGCCACGACCATCGCTGGCTGGCGTATTCGACCGATCACCTCGGCAACGAGAAGTACGAGCTGCGGTTCCGGCCGCTCGATGCCGGCATCGCCGGCGCCCCCGAGACCGTGCCCGAGACCGGATACGGGCTGGCCTGGTCCGCGGAAGCTGACGAGGTCTTCTACGTCCGCATGGACGAGGCGCAGCGGCCTTTCCAGCTCTGGCGCCATCACCTGGGCAGCGACCCGGCCGGCGATGTGCTCGTCTTCGAGGAGCCCGACCGGCGTTTCTCGCTCGGGACCGGATCCACCCGGGATACCGCATTCGTGCTCATCGGCCTGCACAGCACCAACACCACCGAATGGCTCGCCATACCCTCGTCCGATCCGCTGGCCGTGCCCAGCGTCGTCCTGCCGCGCCGCGAAGGGGTGGAGTATGCCGTCGACCACCTCACGCCCGCCTCGGGTGGCACGGGCTGGTTCATCGTCCTCACCAACGAGGAGGCCCAGGACTTCCGGGTCCTGGCGGCCCCGGACGACGCTCTCGGGGCAGCCGACGCAGCGGCCGCCTGGCGCGAGGTCGTCCCGCACCGGCCCGGGACCCGCATTGAGGACGTCGACGCCTTCGGCCGCGCCCTCGTCCTGAGCGAGCGCGGCGAGGCCCAGCCCCGGGTGCGCGTCCTCCCCCTCCCCGACCAGGACGACCCCTTCTCGGCCGATCTGCTCCAGTCGGGCTGGATCGTCCCGTCGATCGAGAGCCCCTCCTCGACCTGGCTCGGCGCCAACCCCGAGCCCGACGCTCCCGCACTGCGCATCGGCCGCACGTCCCTGGTGACGCCCTCGAGCGTCCTTCAGATCACGCTGGACGAACGCCACGAGACGCTGCTCAAACAGGAGCCCGTGCTCGGCGACTTCGACCCGGTTCGCTACACCACCTACCGGGAATGGGCCGTCGCGCCCGACGGGACGCGTGTTCCGCTCTCGGTGGTCCACCGGAAGGATCTCGAGCTCCCCGCCCCGTGCATCCTCTACGGCTACGGCGCGTACGAAATGAGCATCGACCCGTCGTTCTCGCCTCACCGGCTGTCGCTCTACGACCGCGGCATCGTCTTCGCCATCGCCCACGTGCGTGGCGGCGGGGAGATGGGCCGGGCCTGGTACGAGGACGGACGGATGGAGCACAAGGCCAACACGTTCTCGGACTTCATCGCCTGCGGGCGCCATCTGATCGACGCAGGGATCGCCCGTCGGGGGCTCCTGGCCGGTCGTGGTGCCTCGGCCGGCGGCCTGCTCATAGGCGCTGTGGCGAACGAGGCGCCCGAGCTCTTCCGGGGACTCGTGGCGGAGGTGCCATTCGTCGACTGCGTGACCACCATGCTCGACGACGAGTTGCCCCTGACCGTCGGCGAGTGGGAGGAATGGGGGAACCCGCTCGCGGACGAGTCGGCCTACCTGCGCATGCTGACCTATTCGCCCTACGACAACGTGACGGGGCAGAACACGGATGGCTCGCCGCGCACGTACCCGGACCTCTTCGTCACGGCTGGCCTGAACGATCCGCGGGTCGCCTACTGGGAGCCGGCCAAATGGGTCGCCAAGCTGCGGGCCGAGTCGCCGTCGACCACGGTGCTCCTCAAGACCGAACTCGGTGCCGGCCACGGCGGTCCCTCGGGCCGCTACGACGCCTGGAAGGAGGAGGCCCTGCTCTACACGTTCCTCCTCGACGTCCTGGGGCTGGCCGCGGAGGGCTGAGCGAGGGCGGCGGTCGGGTGCTAGCCGGGCGTGGTCGCCGTGGTCGTCGACGACCCGGCCGTCTGGAAATTGAGCGTGAACGGCGCCTGGTTGCCCGGCGGCAGCGTCACCGGTGAACCGTTCACGTTGGCGGTGAACACCCCCGGCGCCCCGGCGATCACCGTGACCGGTCCGCTGGCGGCGATGGCATGGGACTGGCCGGACTGCAACGTCGTCGTGAAGAGCACGGCACGCGTCGCGGTGTTGGTGACCTCCACCCAGCACTCCCCCGAGGTGGCGCCGACGGTCAGGGAATAGTCAGCCGCTCCCACGGTGTACGTCGCCGAGTGGGCCGTCGCCGCGGTCGCCGCCGATACAGGAGGCGGGGCCGTCGTGCTGGTGGTGGTCGTCGTCGCACGGTGAGGGTGCGCGGCCGGCGGGTGGGTGATGCCGGGCCTGGACGTCCCGACGCCGGCTGCCTTGCCGTGGTGCTTCGCGTTGTCCGAGTGCAGCCCGGTGAGGATGAGCACGAGAACGAGGACCAGGACGGCGGCGACCGCGGCGGCCGGGCCGGCGAGGCGGCGGGGGCGGTGGTTGATGGAGTGGATGACCCGGTCCTCGTTCCCGGTCATGAAGGTCGCGGGGACCGGCTCGAGGCTGGCGTCGTCGAACGACAGCGGCTCGGAGGAAGTGGGCACCGGCGGAGGCGGGACGGGTGGGACAGGGGACTTGCCGGACTCGGTGAGACGCACCGTCGATGATCCCGCGACCCGGAACGCCGAGGACGGGAACACACCCACATTGCTGTCCCGACCGTTCGCGCTGTCGGCGGTCGGGTGAGCCCGTATCTCTTCGAGCGTGTGCAGCTGGCGGTGGTAGTGCTCTACGGAGTGCTCGTCGTCGTGGGTGCGCCGGGCCATGAGGACAGCCGCGATGACGCCCAACACGACGACGACCGCCACAAGTCCCCCGATCAGCACCGCCCCCTATTCAACAGGATGAACGGGGCTTGATATAGCGCGACCGCGGCCTCGCGAAACCAGCCCGGCGGCGCTGCTCTCCCGAGGGCCCGGGAGGACCCCGGCCCAGAGCCGTCGCGGCCCTCGGCGGGACGGCCGGGGCGGCCCTCAGCGGGTCAGGCGGACAGCCGGGGCCGGATGTCGTCCGGGATGTCGTTGCGCCCGGGGTTGCCCTGATCGCGCTTGGAGAGGATCGGGTCGGTGACACCCCAGTCGGCCCCGACAGCGGGATCGTCCCAGGCCAATCCGTGCTCATCGGAGTCGTCGTAGTAGTTGTCGACAAGATAGGTGAGCAGGATGTCGGTCAGGGATGAAAAACCGTGGGCCACGCCCGGTGGGATGTACACGCCCTGATCGACGTCGCCGTCGAGTTCGATGATCTCGGTGGCCCCATCCGTGCGGGAGCCGACGCGCAGGTCGTGCAGGACGACGCGGACACGACCCCGCAGTGCATACCAGTAGTCGGCCTGGTGCAGGTGGAAGTGCAGGCCGACCACGGCGCCCGCCTGCTTCTCCGAGCGGTTGCCCTGAATCATTTCGGGCCGGTCGGGGAACCAGCTGCGCCGATAGGTCTCGACGAAGCGGCCACGCTCGTCGCCGTGCACGTCCGGACGGACAAGCACGACGTCATCGATGACCTTGGACGGGATCAGCTCTGGCATGGCGCGAACGGTATCAGGAGTCGTAGCGGCCGAAGCCACCCCGGTAGAAGAGCAAGGGACTCCCCTCGCCGATCTCCATGGCCACCACGTGGCCGGTGACCAGCTCGTGGTCGCCGCCGTCGAAGATGTCGCCCAGGCGGCACTCGACGACCGCGAGCGAATGGTCGATGACCGGCGACCCCGTGATGCCGTGGGACCAGCCGACGCCCTCGAACTTGTCGCCCCCGGAGATGGCGAAGGAACGGCAGAGCGCCTCTTGCTGTTCCCCCAGAATGTTCACGCAGAACGCGCCCGCCTTGGCGATCCGGGGCCAGCTCGTCGAGCTACGGGCAGGGCACAGGATCACCATGGGCGGGTCGAGCGAGAGTGCGGCGAAGGACTGGCAAGAAAACCCAACAGGCAGGCCGTCCTCCAGCGCGGTGACGATGGTGACCCCGGTGGCGAAGTGGCCGAGCACCTCGCGGAACCGGGCCTGGTCGAGGCCCGACATGCTTATGCCTTGCCGAGGTCGATCGACTGGGACTCGTGAGCAGAAGACACCTCGTCCACGAGCTTGGCTTCGGGGAGCCGACGGGCCTGGTTCAGAATGCGGTCGAGCTCGCGGTCGGTGTGGGAAGGGTCGTGGTGCGAGAGCAGCAGTCGCTTCGCCCCGGTTTCCGCTGCCACGTGCACGGCGTACGCGGCAGTGGAATGGCCCCAGTCCGCCTTGGCCGAGAACTCGTCGTCGGTGTACTGGCCGTCATGGATCAGTAGGTCGACGCCCTGACACAACTCGAGCACGGCCTCGGGAATGGCCCGCCGGTCGAGCGGCGCCTGGTGATCGGACATGTAGGCGACGGACCGGCCCTCGGCCTCAATGCGGAATCCGAGCGTCTCGCCGGCGTGCGGAATCGGCCGGGCCATGATCTTCGCCGACCCGATGGAGAAGTCCTCGGACCCGACGTCGATGGTCATGAGCTCGCCCCGGAACTGCTCCATGTGGATGGGGAACACGGGCGGCTGCACGGCGGCGTGGAGCGCGTCCTTGAGGGTGCCCTTGGGCTGCGGTGGCCCGTACACGGTGAGGCGCGCGCCGGGGTCGTGCAGCGGGCCGAAGAACGGGATCCCCAGAATGTGGTCGAAGTGGAGGTGGGTCAGCAACGCCGTGGCGTGCATGGGCGTCCCCAGCGCCCGCACCTCCCGCTGCAGGACGTCACCGTACGACCGCAGGCCGGTGCCCAGGTCGACAATCAGCGGCTCGTCGCCCTCGATGTCGATGACCAGGCACGAGGTGTTCCCCCCATAGCGCCTGTAGCGATCCCCCGAGCACGGGCACGACCCCCGCACGCCGTAGAACGTGACGTTCACCCAGTCGACGTTACCCTGCGCCGGCACGGTACGTTCTGCGCCTATGCCGACAGAACAACGGACCGTCACTGCGAACGGGCTGGAATTCGCCTGCCTGACCGACGGGCCCGGGGACGGGCCGCTCGCCCTCTGCCTGCACGGCTTCCCCGATACGGCACACACCTGGCGCCACCTGCTGCCAGAACTGGCGGCCGCGGGTTTCCGGGCCGTGGCGCCGTTCCAGCGCGGCTACGCCCCGACCGCCATTCCGGCCGACGGGCGCTATCAGATCGGAGCGCTGGTGCAGGACGCCAACGCGCTGCACGAAGTCCTCGGGGGCGGCGACGACGCCGTCATCATCGGCCACGACTGGGGCGCCCTGGCCACCTACGGCGCCGTCGCCCACCAACCCGACCGCTGGCACCGGGCCATTACGGCGGCCGTCCCCCCGACCGCATCCATCGGCATGTCGCTCTTCACCTACGCACAGCTGCAGAAGAGCTGGTACATGTTCTTCTTCCTGTCCCCGACGGCCGAGATCGCGCTCCCCCTCGACGACTACGCCTTCATCGACCACCTCTGGCGCGACTGGTCACCTGGCTACGACGGCACGTGGGACGCCGCCCGCGTCAAGGAGTCGATCGGCGACCCCGAGCACATCGCCGCCGCCATCGGGTACTACCGCGCCATGTGGGACCCCACGCTGCAGGCGCCCGAACTGGCCGACGAGCAGGCGGCGGCACTGATGCCGACCCCCAAGCCGACGTTGTATCTCCATGGCCGCGACGACAACTGCATGCTGTTGTCCTCCATCGGATCCCCGCTCGACTTCATGGCAGACGGCTCGGAGGTGGCGATCATCGACGACACCGGCCACTTCCTGCACGTGGAGCAACCGGAGGTCGTCAACCGCCGCATCGTCCGCTTCCTGACGGCGTAACGGCCGGCGCCGCGTCGCCCGAGCTCCCGCTACCGGAGGCGAAGGACGGGATCCTTCGCGCCCGACCATGCGGCGAAGCCCTCCGCCACCAAGGCGGCCGCCACCCGCTCTGCTCGTGCCGGATCCTCCGGCCAGCCGCAGGCGCCGGCGAGGCCGCTGCGCCGCACGCCGCCGCGGCGCAGCGCATTGAGCAGGCGGCCCCTGCCCTGGCGGTCCGACCCCGCGAACGTGCTCTGCGGTCGCGCCGTCGGGCTCAGCCGCCACGGGTCTGCTTCAGCATCCTCACCCCGGCGGCGCCAGGCGCACAGACGGCGCAGCGGGCACCTGAGGCAATCGGGGCGCCCCGCCGTGCACACCGTGGCACCCAGGTCGAACATGGCCTGGTTGAACTCCCACGACTCGCCGACAGGCACCAGTTGGTCCCCGAGGGCCATCGCCTCGCGCAGCGTGAGCGGAGCGCCCGCGACACCGCGAGCCAGGACGCGCACGCCGTTGGTGTCGACCGCGGCCACATCGTCCCCGAACGCGAAGCTCCGCACCGCCCGCGCCGTGTAGGGCCCCACGCCCGGCAGTGCGCGCAGTGCACCGTCGTCGTGGGGCACCATGCCGTCATGCTCGGTCACCACAGCTACCGACGCCCGATGCAGGTTCAGTGCGCGCCTGTTGTAGCCCAGCCCCGACCAGAGGCGGACCACGGCGGCCGGTCCCGTCGCCGCACAGGCCGCCGGCGTGGGAAAGGCGGCAAGGAAGCGCTCGTACTGCGGGACGACGCGGTCGACCTGGGTCTGCTGCAGCATGACCTCGGAGACCAGAATCGACCAGGGGTCGCGCGTGCGTCGCCAGGGCAGATCGCGGCGGTGCTCCTCTCCCCACTCCAGCAGCCGGCGGCGGAAGCGCCGGACCCGGTCGGCCTGGAGCAGCGGGGCCTCAGTCCCAGACGTCGTCGCCGTAAGGGAATCGTCGCGCCGGCGCGGCCGCCGTCTTCCAGACCATCAACTTGCGGCGGAAGTAGCAGACCTCCTCGCCGCGCTGGTTGAACGCCTTGGTCTCGACGGTCACGATGCCCCGGTCGTCCTTCGACCTCGACGGCGTGGCGTCGAGGACCCGCGTCTCGGCGTAGATCGTGTCGCCGTGGAACGTCGGCGAGCGGTGCAGCAGCGACTCGACTTCGAGGTTGGCGATGCACGAACCACTGACGTCGGGCACGCTCATGCCGAGGGCGACGGAGTAAACCAGGTTGCCCACCACGACGTTCTTGCCCTGCACGGTCTCGTGCTCGGCGAACCACGCGTTTGTGTGCAGCGGGTGATGGTTCATCGTCATCATGCAGAAGAGATGGTCGTCGTACTCGGTGATCGTCTTGCCGGGCCAGTGCCTGTAGATGTCGCCCGGAACGAAATCCTCGAGGTAACGGCCGAACGGCCGGTCGTGGAGAGTCACTCGCCCGCCGGCTGGGGACGCGGCCGTGTGGTGAAGCCGAGTGAGGCCCCGGGCAGCGCCTCGCCGTCGATCATCAGGCGCCAGGCGAAGCGGGTGCCGGGTGCCAGCGGGAGCGGCCCCAGGTTGACGGCGAGCGCCACGTCGATCGGCGAGCCTTCAGGGATCCCCAGCGGCTGGCTCACGGTGAACTCCCCGCGCACCTCCACCGGCTGGGTCCCCTCGGCCGTCTCCATCAGTACGGGCTTGCCGTCGGCGTCCTCCAGGAAGAGCTCCCAGTGATGCGAGGTCTCGGCCTCGTGCCAATCCACATCGATCTTCAGGGCCACGGCGGATGGCACGGGGTCGGGCCCGGTCATGCTCCACCCGCCGCCCAGAATGAAGAGCTTGCCGTCGGACACCTGGGCTGCATCACACAGCAACATCGTTACTTTCACGAAGAAGGAGGTTACCGGTCGCCGATAGTGCGGCAGGAGGCGCCACCAGGAAGGCCCCTTCGGGAGCCAGAGCCCTGCTCGGCCGCGCCGTAGAGTGCGCAAGCATGGTGGAACCGGTCGGCAGGGACGAGATGGGCGAGATGATCGGACTCCGGGACGACGTCTACAGGCGCCCCCTGGCCACCGCCCTTGCTCGCCTGGGCCTCGGCGCCGGCTGGCGCTGCGTCGATGTGGGTGCCGGCGGGGGCGATGTCTCGGTGGCCCTGGCCGAGATGGTCGGCCGTGACGGGAGGGTCTACGCCGTCGACAGCGATCCGGCGGCACACGACGAGGTGGCACACGCCGCGGCCGCGCACGCGCAGGTGATCGCGCTCACCCAGGACGGCGAGGACCTGGCCCTGCCCGAGGAGGTCGACCTCGCGTTCTGTCGCTTCCTCCTGCTGCACGTGGTCGAGCCGGAGGCCGTGGTGCGCAAGATGGCCGCGGCGGTGCGCGCCGGAGGCTGGGTCGTGGCACAGGAGCCCATCACCTCAGCCGGTCGCATCGCGGGCGCACCCCTGTCCATGCCCGACGCGCGCCACCCTGACATCGGCGCGCTGCTACCCGGGCTCGTGCGCAACGCCGGGCTCGAGGTCGTCGACGCCTGGGCTGAGGCGCCCGCCGGCGTCGGACCCGGTCCCGTCACCCGCTACCTGGAGTCGCTGACCGGCGTTGACCCGGGCGACGATCCGGTGGTGCTTCCACCGCTGGTGACGGTCATCTGCCGCCGCGCCTGACCGCACAGTCCCGGCCGGAAAATGGGGCACTTTGCGGAGCCATTAGGGTCGCTCCACGTGACGACGCCTCCTGCACCGGACCTCGCCGGCGCCGCTGACGCGGTTGAACTGGCCCAACGCTTGGTGGACCAAGCCTGCGTCGCGGTGCGCGACCGCGGTGGCATCGATGACAACCAGGTGGTCGCCTACGACGTGGCGCATGCCGCTGCCGCGGTGGCCACGGCGCGGGCCACGCTGGAATACGGTGCGCTGGGAGAGGTCGAGGCCCGCATCGCCGCGGCGTTCGTGGCCGATGTCGTGGCGGACCTCGTCGGCCGCGTGGCGGGCCGGGAAGCGCTGTGGGGCGTCGAGACCGGGTGGGAAGCACCGGCCGCGCCCTTCCTCCACGAACAGCGCGATCCGGCGGTGCTGGCGGGCCTCGCCACCATTGAAGGGCCGCGCCACCTGGGCGAGGACTTCGAGCTGGTGCGCGAGACGTTCCACCGCTTCGCCGAGGAGAAGGTCCGCCCCCATGCGGAGCACGTGCACCGTGAGAATCTGGACATCCCCGAGGAGGTCATCGAGGGCCTGGCCGAGCTCGGAGGCTTCGGACTCTCCGTGCCCGAGGAGTACGACGGCTTCGCGTCGGGCGGAGAAAGCGACTACATGGGCATGGTCGTCGCCACCGAGGAGCTGAGCTGGGGCTCCTTGGGAGTTGGCGGTTCGCTCATCACGCGTCCCGAGATCCTGACCCGGGCACTCGTCTACGGCGGGACCGAGGAGCAGAAGAAGCAGTGGCTGCCCAAGCTGGCCTCGGCCGAGATCCTGGCCGCGGTCGCCGTCACGGAGCCCGACTTCGGGTCCGACGTGGCCGGCATCGTCACCGCCGCCACACCGGTCGGAGGCGGGTGGGTGATCAACGGCGTCAAGACCTGGTGCACCTTTGCCGCCCGGGCCGACGTGCTCATGCTGTTGGCCCGCACCGACCCCGACCGCTCCCTCGCCCACCGCGGCATCTCCATGTTCATCGTCGAGAAGCCACGGGGTGACGGCCACGGCTTCGTGTTCACGCAGGAGCACGGACCTCAGCGCCCGGACGACCTCGACCCCGGCCGCCTCGAGGGACGACCGATCGACACGATCGGCTACCGCGGCATGCACTCCTACGAGCTGGCGTTCGAGAACTGGTTCGTGCCCGAAGCCAACCTGATCGGCGGCACCGAGGGCCTGGGCAAGGGCTTCTACCTCCAGATGCAGGGCTTCGAGAATGGCCGGCTGCAGACGGCGGCGCGGGCCCTCGGTGTCATGCAGGCCTCCTACGAGGCGGCCGTCGCCTACGCAGCCGAACGCAAGGTGTTCGGGTCACCGATCGGTGAGTACCAGCTGACCCAGGCCAAGCTCGGTCGCATGGCGGTCATCATCCAGGCGACGAGGCAGAGCTCCTACCACGTGGCGCGGCTCATGGCCCGCGGCGAAGGGACGCTCGAGGCGTCCATGGTCAAGGCCTACGTCTGCCGCGCCGCCGAGTGGGTGACCCGCGAGGCGATGCAGATCCACGGTGGCATGGGCTACGCGGAGGAGTTCCCGGTGAGCCGCTACTTCGTCGACGCCCGGGTCCTCTCCATCTTCGAGGGCGCCGACGAGACGCTGGCACTCAAGGTGATCGCCCGCAGGCTCATCGGCTGAGACGAGGCCCGGCTGCGGCGCCGGCCCTCAGCCGGGGCTGCGCGTCAGTCCGGCTCGCTCGCCCCTGGTGACGAACTTGATCGCCATCTTGCGGCTCGCCTCGTCGATCATTTCGTCACCGAACATCACCGCTCCTTTGCGGTCCTCATCGGTGGCCTTCTGGTAGGCGTCGAGGATGTCGAAGGCACGGTCGAACTGCTCCTGGGTCGGCGAGAAGACCCCATTGAGCGTCGTCGCCTGGTCGGGCGTGAGGGCCCATTTGCCGTCGTAGCCGAGCATCCGGGCGCGCATGGAGTACTCACGGAGCGCGTCGAGCTCGCGCACCTTGAGGTACGGCCCGTCGATCACCTGCAGGCCGTTCGCCCGGCCGGCCATGAGGATGCGGCTGAAGACGTAGTTGAAATGGTCGCCGGGGTACTCGGGGATATCGATCCCACCGGTGAGCACCGGCATCTCGATGCTGGCCGCGAAGTCTGCCGGCCCGAAGATGATCGTCTCGAGACGGGGTGAGGCCGCGCAGATGTCGTCCACATTGATGAGCCCGCGTGCCGTCTCGATCTGCGCCTCGATCCCGATGTGCCCGACGGGCAGGCCCGAGTTCTTCTCGACCTGGGTCAGCAGGAGATCCAACGCGATGACCTCGGCGGCGGACTGCACCTTGGGCAACATGATCTCGTCCAGGCGTTCGCCGGCATTGCCCACCACCTCGATCACGTCGCCGTAGGTCCACTCGGTATCCCAGGCGTTGACACGCACACAGAGCACACGCTCGTCCCACGGGAGGTTCTTGATGGCGTCGACGACCTTGGGCCGGGCACTCTCCTTCTCGAGCGGCGCCACGGCATCCTCGAGGTCGAGAAAGGTCATGTCGGCCGGGACCGTCGGGGCCTTGGCCAGGAACTTCTCATTAGAGCCAGGGGTGGAGAGGCAGGAGCGCCGGGGCAGGTCACGAGAGCGTGCGGACATGACCCGATGGTAACAAACGGGCTCCGGTGGCCTTCCGGGCCGCGGGTTCGCCCAGGCTGTGTCGCAATCCCGCCGTCGTCGCAACCGGGTCGACCCCAACCCACGAAGCCGGGTCCTCTCGGCGTCAGTGCGCCGCGCTGTGTCATGCGCGCCACCCGCTCCCGCAGGGGAACTCGGGCGCCGCGCGAACAGATCAGCTCAAGTGTGCGGTGAAGAATTCCAACGTGCTCGTCCACAGCGCGTGCGCGGCGTCGGCGTCGTACACCTCTGGTCGCGTGTCATTGAAGAACGCGTGGTCGGTGTCGGGGTAGATGATGATCTCGACCGACTTTCCCAGGACGCGGAGCTGGTCGGCCAACGCATTGGCGGCGTCCGGTGTGAAGAAGTCGTCCTTCTCGGCGTAGTGGCCCAGGACGGCCGCCGACATGTTCGAGTAGTCCGGCTGCGCGTCGGGCCACGGGATGATGCCGTAACAAGGGACGACCGCGGCCACCGCGTCAGGGCGCTGCGTGGCGAGGACGAGCGCCAGCCCGCCGCCCATGCAGAAACCGATGACGCCGACGTTGTCGCCGGTGCTCCGCCGCAACACCTCGTCGACGGCCCCGCTCATGTCACGGGCCGCCTGCTCCAACTGCATCGCCATCATCGCCTTCCCCGCTTCGTCAGGCTCGCCCGGCTTGATCTTCTTCCCGTGGTAGAGGTCCGGGGCCAGCGCCACGAATCCCGCTGCCGCGAAGCGGTCGCAGACGTCCTCAATGTGGTCGACGAGGCCCCACCACTCCTGGATCACGATCACTCCCGGCCCACCACCGCTCTCGGGAGTAGCCAGATAGCCTCCTGCGGTCGACCCGTTGCTCGCGAATTCGATCATTTCACCCATGCGCCCGACCGTAGCTCGCTCCAATCGGTTTCGTGATCTCCCTCCTGTTCACAAATTGTTCGAATTTCATCGTTGTCGCCTATGACCTGCCTGTTCACACCATCAGTACTACCGCACACAGGCGTGTTGAACCGACGGTGTTTGAATCGGTGCAGAGCATCCGATAAGAATGAACCCCATCGTGACTGACGTAGAGCGGGTTCACCACCACTCCGCGCCGCGGTCTTCCGGGAGTGCTCGTGCGCTCCGGCGGGTCGGGATCCCCGCGTTGACCGTTGTCTCAGTGTTGACAAGCACTGTGTTCGTGGCGGCGCGCCCGGTCGCCGGTGACGCCATCTCCGACGCCAAGGCGAAGGCCGCAGCCATCGAGGCGCAGCTGACACAGGCCCAAGACCAGATGTCGGCGCTGAGTCAGCAGTACGACCAGGCGCAGTACCAACTGTCGCAGATCAACTCGAGCATCGCGACGACCAAGGCCAACGTGGCCACGGACGAGCAGGAGGTGTCCAAGAACAAGGCCACCCTGTCGAAAGCTGCCGTGGCCAACTACATCACCGACGGCACGGCGTCCGCCCAGAACCCGATCTTCACCGGCAACGAGCAGACCCTCGGTGCGACCACCGAGTACAACAAGATCGCCGAGGGCGACATTTCCCTCGCCGTCGACAACCTGCACACGGCCGAACAATCGCTGAGCGCACAAGAGTCCCAGCTGCAGGGCGAGCAGTCACAGGCCCAGTCGCAGGTGACCGCGGAGCAGAACGCGGTGGCGCAAAATGCGCAGGCCATTCAGTCGCAGAAGAGTGCGCTGTCGCAGGAACAGGGTCAGATCGCCACGCTGGTGCAGCAACAGCAGCAGGCAGAGGCCGCGGCTGCGGCCCAAGCAGCGAAACAGAAGCAAGCGGCCGCCGCAGCAGCAGCCGCCGCGGCAGCCGCGGCGGCCGCACCGGCAACGTCTTCGGGGGGAAGCACTCCCGCGGTGACGGCCGGTCTCAGCCAGGCAGCACCCCCGCCCACCGCCGCCGGCGGCGGGGGTGCCCTGCAGGCAGCCGAGAGCCAGGAGGGCGTTCCCTACGTGTGGGGAGCAGAATCCCCCAAGGGGTCGGCCAGCCCCGGCTTCGACTGTTCCGGGCTGACCGCCTGGTCATGGGGCCAGGCGGGCGTCAGCCTCCCCCACTACTCGGGGGCCCAGATGGCCGACTCGACACCCGTTCCGATCAGCGACCTGCAGCCGGGTGACCTCCTCTTCTACGGTCCCGGCGGGTCCGAACACGTGGCGATGTACGCAGGCGGGGGCTCCATGATCGAGGCGCCCTACACGGGGGCCGTGGTCTGGGTCACCGGCCTCAGGCTCGGCGGCGATTTCGTCGGCGCCGGCCGGCCGTAGCCGCTTCGGTCACTCCCGTCCCTCCGCTTCCCCTGCGGCCGCTCGGTCGCTCCCGGCACGACACCCGGCCCCAGCCTCCCGGCTGCCCGTCCTAACCTGGGCCACACCGAGCCATGAAACCCATCCCCGTCGCCTTCCATATCGGGCCCCTGCAAGTCCACACGTACGGCATCGGGCTCGCGCTCACGTTCTGGTTCGGCTTCGCCTACTTCGAGCGCCGGTTGAGGAAGAACGGGTATCCAACCGATTGGTTCGTCCCCGTCTTCCTCTGGGTCATCCTCGCCGCCGTGGTGGGCGCCCGGGCCATGCACGTGCTCTCCAACCTGGGCTATTACACACAGAGGCCCTCCGACGTCCTGGCCGTCTGGGAAGGGGGCCTCTCCTCCTTCGGTGGCCTGCTCCTCGCGGTGCCCGTCGGCATCATCCTGACGCGCCGTCGCTGCCCGGAGCTGCCGCTCGGTCGGGCTCTCGACCTGGTGGCTCCCGTCCTCCTGGCCTGCTGGGCCCTGGGTCGGCTCCTGGGCCCCCAGCTGATGGTCGCGGGCGGCGGCCACCCGACGCACCAGTGGTTCGGCATGTACTACGCCGACCAGCCCGGCCGCCGGCTACCTGTCCCGATCTTCCAGGCACTCGAGGACTTCTCCGTGTACCTCATCCTGATCGCCATTGAGCGACGGCTCGACCACTGGCCGGATGGAACGCGCCGGACGGGGTATCCCCCGGGGATCGTCATCGGCACGGCCATGGTGCTCTGGGGCATTGAGCGCTCCCTCGACGAGCATCTCTGGTTGGGCGAGGACGGCCGACTCGGCTCGGACCTGGTGCAGCTGGCCGGCGTGCTCCTCGTCGTCGGAGGGGCGTGCATCCTCCTGCGCACCCGGGGGCGTTGGAAGCAGTGGCTCCGCACCCATCACCAGGCCGATGCCGTCACACCCGCGCGGCAGAGCGCGGAACAGCCGGCCTGATTACTCGTCGCGCACCGGCGCGGTGCGCTCCCTCGTGCCGTTGCCTTGGCGCTCGATCGCATGTGCGTCGCCATCGCGGAAGATCCAACCCACCTCGAGCCAAGGGCGCATTTCGGGAAGCGGTTCGGCGGGCTCGGCGCTCGACCTGGTGATCTCTTCGTACTCCATTTCCCACCGCGTTTCTGTCCCGCCCCCCGAAAGGGGAACTGCGGCCCGTGCGGGCACCTTGCGCGGTTTCAGGTTACGGATCCTTCCCCCGGAATTGGTGGATCCGGCTCAGCGGGGCGGCCTCACCCGTGGCTGCACCATTGTTGCAACGTTCCTGCGACAACACACGCAGCCAGGCGCCGGATATGCGCCGGAGGGGCCAGTCCCCGTTCCATCCGAAGACCGGGCGGTCTCAAGGCTTCTCCTGATGACACCGATATGGCGGAGAGAGGGGGTGCGGGGACACGGCCACCGTTCAGCCGTGAAGCCCAATGACCGAGAAGATCTGGACCGAGGAGGAGAAGCAGGCCTGGCTCGCTGAACACGGTGAGGGGGCGACCCACGTAGTCACCTTCGAGCCGATGTACCAGATCGAGCTGTGCATCCCGCCCTGGGAGCACCCGGACCGCCAGATCGCACGATCGGCCGTCGTCTGGGGCCAGCGCATGAGCCGGGTCTTCGCCGACGGGCAAGACGGTGCGTCAGCCGTCGTCGCCGCGCACCACGAGGGCAATTCGCTCGAGATCTACAGCGCGCTGACTCCTCGACCTCGCCTGCGCCGGGTCCTCTAGCCGACGTCTGGGTCAGGCGTTGGGCTTCTCGCCCGACGCCGCCGCCTGGCGCATCTGCTCCAGGCGGTCGATCATGGCCATCCGCTCCTGCCCGATGTTGTCGTCGAGCCGCGCGGCAATCTCCTCGGGCGTCCAGCGGCCGTCGGCCCACATGGCGCGGACCTCGGTGGGCTGGTTCCAGACGGCGATCTTGGAACCGACCACCGTGTAGACCTGTCCGGTCACGTGCTTGGCCTTGTCGCTCAGGAGGTAGACGACCATCGGCGCGATGTCCTCGGCGTCCCCCATTTCGGCGAGCTCGGAGGGCACGTTTGCGGACATGCGAGTGCGGGCGACGGGAGCGATGGCGTTGGCCGTCACCCCATAGCGGTGCAGGCCGACCGCCGCCGATCGGACGAGCGACACGATGCCGCCCTTGGCAGCGGCGTAATTAGCCTGCGCGACGCTGCCCTGGAAGGCGCCGGACGTGAAACCGATGAGCGCGCCCCCGCCCTCCTGCTTGCGCATGACTGCCGCCGCGGCGCGGAAGACGGTGAAGTGCCCCTTCAGGTGGGTGGCGATCACGGCGTCCCACTCGTCCTCCGACATGTTGAAGAGCATCCGCTCCCGCAGAATGCCGGCCACGGCCACCACGCCGTCGATGCGGCCCCACTTCTCGACTGCGGTGGTGACGAGACGCTCCCCGGACTCCATTTTCGAGATGTCGTCCGCGACAGCGATGGCCTCGCCGCCCGCCTTGGTGATCTCCTCGACAACGGCCTCGGCGACCTCGCTGCTCGGGTCCTCTCCCGCCATCCCCACGCCGTAGTCGGCCACCAACACCTTGGCGCCCGCCTCCGCGGCGGCCAGTGCGACGGCACGCCCGATGCCGCCGCCGCCGCCGGTGACTGCGACGACCTTCCCTTCGAGGAACCCAGCCATGGTCGAATCTCCTGATCTCTGCAGGCCCGCCGGCGCGTGCGCCGATCCGGGCAAATTGCCGTAAGTTAGAACACGTTCTAGCCTGCCGACGGCGGGGGCTGCCATTTGCGCCCGCCCGCGATCGCGAGCCTGCAAGGAGAGTGCTGATGGGTGACCTCGGCTTCTGGGCGCTGGCCCAGGAAGACCCCGACTACCTGGCCCTGGTGACGCCCGAGGGCGACGAAGTGTCGTCCGGAGAGCTGTTGGGCCGGGCCAACCAGGTGGTGCACGCCCTGCGGGCCCAGGGGTTGGGCGTGGGAGACGTGGTGGCCACCCTGCTGCCCAACTGCGCCGAGATGCTGGAGGTCTACCTGGCCGCCCTGCAGGCCGGCTGGTACCTGGTCCCGATCAACCACCACCTGGTGGCGCCCGAGGTGGCCTACATCCTCAAGGATTCCGGAGCCAAGGTCTTCGTGGCCCACGAGCGTTTCGCAGAGGTGGCGATCGCGGCGGCGGACGAAGCGGGTGTCGGCGCGTCCGGCCGGCTGGCCGTCGGTGACGTGCCGGGCTTCGGCTCCTATG
This sequence comes from uncultured Acidimicrobiaceae bacterium, assembly GCA_963721585.1. Taxonomy (GTDB): domain Bacteria; phylum Actinomycetota; class Acidimicrobiia; order Acidimicrobiales; family RAAP-2; genus Bog-473. The sequence goes on from CAVRJN010000008.1 coordinate 874,451, forward strand.
CCGGGGTGCGTGATGCGCAGCCGACGACGTTTCCCGAGGAGCGCACCATCGGCGACGTCATGAACTACACGTCGGGGACGACCGGGAACCCCAAGGGCATCTACCGCTCGCTGATGGGCGTGACGCCCGAGCAGGCTGCGCTGGGGCTGTCGGGGCTGCTCTTCCTCTTCGGGATCCAGCCGCAGGACGACAACGTGCACATCATCGGTTCGCCGCTCTACCACACCGCCGTACTGCGCTTCGGGAGCGCGTCGCTGCATTTGGGGCACACGATCGTCCTGATGGACAAGTGGTTGCCCGAGGAAATGCTCCGGCTCATAGAGGAGCGACGGGTCACGACCTCGCACATGGTGCCCACCCAGTTCCACCGGTTGTTGGCGCTCCCCGAAGACGTGCGGAACAAGTATGACGTGTCCTCGCTCCGCCACATGATCCACGCCGCGGCGCCCTGCCCCATCGACGTCAAGCACAAGATGATCGACTGGTGGGGCAACGCCGTCGACGAGTACTACGCCGCCAGCGAGGGTGGCGGCACGCTGGTCGGCGCGGAGGAGTGGCTGCAGAAGCCCGGCACGGTCGGCAAGCCGTGGCCGATCAGCGAGATCGCCGTCTTCGACGACGACGACAACCGGATCACCGAGCCGAACGTCATCGGGACCGTCTACATGGCCATGCAGTCGGCGGACTTCGAATATCACGGCGACAAGGAGAAGACCCGGAAGAACCGCATCGGCGCCTTCTTCACCGTGGGCGACGTCGGCCTCATCGACGAGGACGGCTATCTGTTCCTGCGCGACCGCAAGATCGACATGATCATCTCGGGTGGGGCCAACATCTACCCGGCCGAAATCGAGAGCGTCCTGCTGTCGCACCCCAAGGTCGGCGACGCCGCTGTCTTCGGCATCCCCCACGAGGACTGGGGCGAAGAGGTCAAGGCCGTGATCGAGCCGGCTGAGGGCGTCGAGGCCGATGACGCGCTGGCGGAGGAGATCCTGGCCTTCTGCGCCGGCAAGCTGGCCAAGTTCAAGACACCCAAGACGATCGACTTCACGAGCGAGATGCCGCGCGACCCCAACGGCAAGCTCTACAAGCGCAAGCTGCGCGACCCGTACTGGGAAGGGGCGCAGCGGGCGGTCTGACCGGCCTCCTGCCTGCGCGTCCCATGCGATGAGCCGCCCCGCCGGTCTGTCGCTGCGGGTACAGGACGCCGGCGCCGGCGCCATCTGCGCTGACATCCTGGCCGCCTTGCCCCGTTGGTTCGGCGTCCCCGCCTCGGTGGCGGCCTACATTCAGTCGGCAGAAAGCGGGCCGAGCGTGGTGGCGTCGCTGGACGGGCGAGACTGCGGGATTCTGGCCCTGCTCCTCCATACCCCGTACGCCGCCGAGATCGTGGTCATGGGCGTCCTGCCCGAGCTGCACCGCACCGGCATCGGGCAGGCGCTGCTGGCGGAGGCGGAGGCCTGGCTCGCCCGACGGGACATCACGTACCTGCAGGTCAAGACACTCAGCCCGCGCTCCGACGACGAGGGGTACGCCTCCACGCGTGCCTTCTACTTCGGCTGTGGCTTCCGGCCACTGGAGGAGATGCCCGAGCTGTGGGGGTCGGACCAACCGGCATTGCAGATGGTCAAGACCGTGCCGGCTCCGTTGTGACACGGCGGGAGAGGTTGGGCACCGACCGGGACTACCTGCTGGAGCGGCAGTACAAGGACCCGGGCAACCTCAACGCCCGCATTGCGCTGCACGCCAAGTACTCCCGGGCGGAGGTGCCCTGGTTCGACTGGCTTGTGGGTCAGGTCGATTGGCCGGCGGGTGGACTGGTCCTCGAGGTCGGTTGCGGCACCGGACTGTTGTGGGTCAGCGCGGCGGCGCTCCTGCCCGACCTCCGGCTCACGTTGACCGATCTGTCGGAAGGCATGGTGCAGACGGCGTCCGGCGCGGTGGCCGGGTTATCGGGGATCGAACTGGCCGAAGCCCGTACCTGCGACGCGCAGGACCTGCCATTCGAGGGCGGCACGTTCGACGTCGTCGTGGCGAACCACATGCTCTACCACGTCCCCGACCGCCATCGGGCTGCCGCTGAGTTCGCCCGCGTGCTGCGGCCTGGTGGTGTCCTGCTCGCGGCAACCAACGGGCCCCGGCACCTCGATGCCGTCGCGGAGGTGTCGCGGGCGGCGTTGGGCTGGTCCTCCCTCGACTTCGTCGAGGGGCGATTCGGCCTCTCGACCGGGGAGGAGATCCTGCACTCGGCCTTCGCCTCGGTGATCTGGCATCTGCACCCCTTCACCATGATCTGCACCGACCCCGCCGACGTGCTCGCGTTCATTGCGTCCTCCCCCGCCGGCGAGAAGGCAACGCCCGCGCAGCGCGTGGCGCTCGAGGAGGCCGTGGCGGCGCGCTTCGCCGAGGAGGGCGGGCAGATGACGATCACGAAAGAGTCGGGCTGCTTCGTGGCGAAGCGATGATCAGTCTTCGGGAAGTGCAGCGAAGTCCCGTTTTGCCTTGCGGTACCACCCCATTCCCGAAATGGGATGCTTCCACCGGCCCTTCATCTCCTTCAGGGCTTCCTTGTGCGCATCGTCACCGCCGGCGACCACATCGTTCAAGTGCCGATCCTGTGCCTTGATCACCTCGTCGGCCGTCTTCCCGTGGAGTACATGCTCACATGGTCCCCCCAGCTGCTTGCAGGTCATGGTCTTCATCGCTCGTGCGACGCCTGCTGAATGCGGACCAGGTTGCCCGAGGGGTCGCGGAAGGCGCAGTCGCGCACGCCCCACGGCTGGGATGCGGGTTCCTGAAGCACCTCGGCACCCGACGCCCGCACCTTCTCGAAGGTGGCGTCGAGATCTTCCGAACGGAAGATCGCAGCCTGCAGCGACCCCTGCGTCACCAGCGACAGGAGGGCATCGCCTTCCGTCTGCGAACGCCCGCCGTGCGGCTGGGACAGGACGATGTCCAGGTCCTGCCCGGGGGCCCCGACGGTCACCCAGCGAAACTCCCCGGCCTTGACGTCATTGCGGACCTCAAAGCCGAGCGCATCGCGGTAGAAGCCCAGCGCGGCCTCGGGGTCGTGGACGGAGATGAACATTGCGGCAACGGTGACTGGCATCTCACAATCGTACGAAGGCCGGCGGCTCCGTGCTTCTCCGATCCTGCTCGGTACCGCAGTGGACCTGCCGTCCGGTCACCCGATCACCCGGCTCGGGGCGATGAGCTCAGGTCCGGTCGAAGCTCTCACGCCGATACCGGCGTGCGCCGCGGACGCGTCACCACCATGCTCACGCACGAAGGGATGACGTCGCCATGCGGGTGGTCGCGCCCGCGATACTGCGACGGAGTCTCACCGACGATCTCGGTGAAGCGCGAGCTGAACGATCCGAGCGACGTGCACCCGACCGCAACACACGTGTCCGTGACCGACGTCCCCTGGCGCAGAAAGGCCTTGGCGCGCTCCATACGTCGCGTCATGAGGTAGGAGTACGGCGTCTCCCCATAGGCCGCCCGGAACTTGCGCGAGAAGTGTGCGGGCGACATCAACGCGGCGCGCGCCATCCTCGGAACGTCAAGGGGCTGCGCGTACTCGCGGTCGATGAGATCACGCGCCCGGCGGAGGTGGGCGAGGTCGGCCATCTCTTCCGGCGTCACGCCAACGATGGTATCTGCGATCGGGCAACACGGCGCATGGCCGTCCAGCACTCCGGCGGGTTCGGGATCTCTCCTTGATCCTCGGGCAGGAGCCCTCCTAGGTCGATCGAAGCGGAAAATGCCGACCCCCGTACTCGAATACCGGCACGACCCGCCCGTCCGGGAGCTCCTGAGTTCGGTCGGACACGGCGTAGAGATGCTGCGCACCATCGGTCATGCGGATCATCAGCTCCGCGGTGCCGGCCGGGACCCGGTGCTCTCGCCCGTCCAGTGGTCCACCGTCGAGAATTGCGATTCTCGCGACATCACCTTCCGGAGCAGCCACCTTGTAGATGATGCCACTCCCAGCAATTGCATCGCTCGAGCCCGCCGGCGGGGACGAGCCGCACCAGCCCAAGAACGTCATGGGCCGTGCCCTCGTTCAGGTGCCGTACGGGCGAGTCAGGACCTCCATGTTGTGGCCGGAGGGGTCCTCGAAGTAGAAGCCTCGTCCATGGGTGTTGATGACGTTCGCCCGGGTGTGGCCGGGGTCGGCCCAGTACGTCAGTCCTCGCTCAGTGATCCGGGCGAAGATGGCGTCGAAGTCCTCCTCGGTAACGAGAAATGCATAATGGATCGCCTCGATCGCACCGTCACGATCGGCGTAATCCAGGCTGACGCCGTTTGCCGTCTCCACGCACATGAAGGGCCCAAATGGTGTCGGGGACTCCAGTCCGAGGATATCGGCCAGAAAGATCGCAGACGCACCTTTGTCATGCGCTGGGATGATGGTGTGGTTGAGCTGAACCGCCATATGGTCCTCCCTCGTCGACAGCTCTTCAGTATCTGCCTCTGAGAGCCGGACCGCCATCGGAAATCCGTCAGGGTTCGGCGCGACCCGCAGCTCGACCGACCCCACGGGGTTCCGAGGCCTGCTCCTCGACCACATGAGACACCGATGAAGCAGACTCGACCTGGTGCGTGATTCCGTTGGGGCAGTGCATGACCTGGTGGCCAACGTGACTCCCCTGGACCTCTTGGAGTCTGAGCACATCGCCGACACGTTGCGGTGGCTCGAAACCACAGACGACGTTTTCGACGAGCAAAGCCGGTCACACCGATGTCAGCCTGTGGTTCATCCTGGAGGGATCTCGAGGCATGGAGTTGCCTCCCGACGAGGTCGAGTTCCGAGGCGCGCGCTGGTGGTCACTCGAAGAGGTGACAGCAGCCGATGGAGGGGCCTTCGATCCACACTTCCAGCGATTCATGAGAAAGGTCTCTTCGACGAGATAGCCACCTCACTGCCGGCGGTCCGATCTCCCCTCCCGTGATCCCCTAGAGCCAACGCATCTGCTCGAACAGATCGGGAAGATGCCCCACGGTATCGATGACGTGATCCGGGCGCCCCCTCCTGCCCTCGAGGTCACACGGCTGGAACTTGCCGCTCTTGACCAGTACCCCGGTCGCCCCCACCCCTTGAGCGCCGAACACGTCAGCCTCGATGTCGTCTCCGACCACGACCACATCGGCGGCTTCTCTTCCCAGTTGGTCGAGTGCGGCGTGAAAGAAGGCCGGCGCTGGCTTTCCGACGACGGGTATTTCGGTTCCGGCGGCCGCCTCCAATCCGATGATGAATGCCCCCATATCGAGCGCGAGGCCGTCAGCGGTTCTGTAGCGGAGGTTGCGGTGCAAAGCGACGATGGGAATGCCTTCGAGCGCCAACCTGAACGCTGCTTCGAAATCCGAATAGCCCAGAACAGGACCAGCCCCACCGAGGAGGACCGCGTCGGCCGAAGCGGCGTCGGAGATCGCACAACCGTCGAGGTCTTCCGTGATGTCTCCCTGGTTGAGCACCAGGCAGTTCGGTTGCCACCCGCGCTCCTTCAGGTAGCGGGCTGCGCTGGTGACAGCCGTCAGGATGTGGGACGGATCGACCGGCATTGCGCACTCGTCGAGCAGCTTCGCGATTCCACGGCGGGATTTCGACGACGAGTTCGTCAGGAGTCGAAAGTCGATGTCCTTCCTCTTGAGCCAACCCATCGTCTCGACTGCTCCCGCGAGCGGTTGCCATGACGTGGTCAGCACGCCGTCGATGTCGAGCAGGACCGCTTTGGCCACACCAAAAAATACCCTCTCGCCGATGGCGGCATCGAGAGGCTTCCTCTGACCGGCGCACATTTGACACTCCCGAAATGCAGACGTCGACTGTGCGCATTCAGGGTGGCCACAGTCGATCCGGTGTCCGGAGACGCCCTGGTAGATCGACTTCTCAGGGGATCAAGACGATCTTGCCACGAGTGTGACGTTGCTCGAGTTCGGCGAACGCATCGCGTACCTTTTCCAGCGGATACGTGGCGGCAATCGGGATCTCGATCTGCCCTGACGCGACGAGTTCCGCCATCTCCGACAGCACCGTTGTGGTCGACGCGTCGCCACTTCCCTCCGTCTTCGCACCAACCTCTTGGGCCTTCTCGCGCGAGATGATCGTCTCGATGCGATTCGGTGAGACACCGAGCTCCATGGCGAGTTGGACGTACTCCGGGCCGAAGAGGTCGATGAACGCGTCGATGCCGTTCGGTGCAGCCGCCTTCAGACGATCGGCCAATCCCTCCCCGTAGGGGATCGGCGTGACGCCATGCGAGGTCAGCCAGTCAGAATTGCTCTCCGATGCGATGCCGAGCACGGACGCTCCTCTTCTGGCCAACAACTGGACGACGACGGTGCCCACCCCGCCCGCAGCCGCTGAGACCGCCACCGTGTCGCCTGGATGTACGTCGACAGCCCGCACCGCTGCGTACGCGGTGCAGCCGACGACGTAGAGCGAGCCCGCCACTTCCCAACTCAGTGATGGCGGCTTTTTGATGAGCTGCTCCACTGGGACCGCCACGTACTCGGCGTGACTCGAACGCTGCCACGACCAACCGAGCACCTCATCGCCAACGGCGAACTCGGTCACCCCCTCACCGAGGGAACTGACGATGCCGGCCAGGTCGCTGCCCTCGCCGGATGGAAACGTTGCCGGGAACTGCTTCTCGAGGGCGCCGGACCGGATGGCCGCCTCTCCGGGGTTGATGGCCGCCGCGCGTACCTCGACCACGACCTGGCCCCCCGAGGGCCTCGGTATCTCCACGTCAGCGATGTAGAGGACATCGCGGCCCCCGTATTGATCGAACCGCACCGCTCTGGCCATGACGGGTCTCCTTCCTGCATGCTCACCTTCGACCAACGCCGGAAAGGGCCGATTCCTTCCTCGAACCCGAGATGACGCGTTCTGGAAGGGTGACCTGCACCCGGTGGTCCGGCCTCCAGAATCCATGCACCGACCAGGGGCTCCAGGTTCGTCAACGCCTCCTGAGCTGTCGGCTGATCCGCGGGCCGCTCCCCTCCTCCCGGGGCGCCCGGTGAGCGCCATTGGCTACATTTTACGGGGAAGCGGAAAGAGGTCCCCCGTGGATGAAGGTCGCCCAATCTCATATATGGCTCTGTCGGTGGGTACACCGGTCCTGAGTTCGAGCAGTTCGGAGTTCGGCACCGTCGAGCACGTCCTGCAAATCCCAGAGGAGGATGTGTTCGACGGCATTGCGGTAAAGACCGGACATGGCCTGAGATTTGTCGATCGCGACCAGATCACCGACATCACGACGGCCCTCGTCCGGACCTCCCTCACGGACGAGGAAGCCGCAAACCTTCCGGCGCCTCAAGGCACCCTGGTCTTGCATCCCGACACCGCCCGGGACGAAGGTCCTTCTTTGACGGCGCGATTCGGTCGGCTTTTTGGACGGGAGAAGTGGAAGGAACTCGAGTAGGCCTCGTCGCTCGGTTCGGCGCCTACTCGCCGACCGCGCCGTCGATGGCCTCGCGCAACGTGTCGGCGTGGCCCGCATGGCGAGCGGTCTCTTCGATGAGGTGGAGCAAGACCCATCGAAGTGAGAAGTGGCGACCGTCCCGGAGCGTCTGGACGGACAATTGGTCAGGGCCAGACGCCACGGAAACAACGCTTCGACTCCGCTCACACGCCTCTCTGTAACGCTCCCGCAGCTGTTCTGGATCCACGCCTTCCGCTGTGCGGAACTCCCAATCGGGGTCCGCTTCCCAATCGACGCCGCCCCAGGGCGCGCGCTCTGGGAGCCCGCTGAACCGCACCTCCAGCCAGCTCTCCTCGACCAACGCCAGGTGATAGAGGAGTCCGGCCAACGTCAACGCAGAAGGGGGATTCCTTTGCACCATCTGCGCCGGCACGAGCCCTTCGGTCTTCGCCAGCACCGTCTCACGCTGATAATCGAGGTACTGCACCAGCAGGGTGAGCTCGGACCCTTCAGGTTCCGGGTCGATCCTCATCGATCCGATCTTTCACCGGCTGGCCAGTTTCCCCGACCCCTAAGCAGTCGATCGCCGGTTCGCCCGGAAGACACGGAACGCTACTCGTCCTCATCGGACAGGGCTTCGGGGTCGTCGAGGAGAACACCTGCCTCCGCAGCCTCCGTCTCGTCGAGCGGCAGTTGATCTTCTTCCTGCTCGTCGTCGAAGTCGATCTCGCTGTCGAGCGGAGCGACTTCCGCCGCGTCCTCTGGATCCAATGGATCGGGCTCTTCAATGATCGGAATGTCCTCGCTGGACGTGGTCATCGTCATCTCCTCGACTGAACGGTCTGCTCCATCTCAGCAGACTTTCGCTCCGGAGCGCAGCTGCTCTTTCTTGGCGGGTGACCCACATGCCTCTCGACGCCCGATGCCGCTGGCCGCCCAGGTGCCACCGGGGTGAAGCCTTCACCCCGGTGGCACCTCCCAGTGCACGAGGTCAGTACTCCGGGCCAGACCGATACGGGCGTGGCCCCATCCCCCGAACTGCGTGAGTTCCGTGCTCCCGGCGTACGTCAGGTAGTCCTCGCCCTGCGGTCCGACACAGAGGAAAGCAGAGTTGGCATGCTCGTAGCCGACGCTCGATACCCCCTGGCCGCTGTTGAACGCCTGGCCCGGCACCAAGAGTTGCTGCCCGGCGCTCCAGTGCAGCCAGGTGGACGGTGAGCCGGGGTCACCTGGGCCCAACGTGAAGATGAAGGGTTGGTCGAGGGTGTTCGAGGTCGCGACGAGATGCCACGCGCCGTCGACCGTCACGAATTCGTAGTTCTCGACGGTATCGTCGTAGAGCACGATGTCGGGCCGGCCCACCAAGTGGAAGGTCCCGGTGAGCGTCGGCGCCCAGGCGACTTCGAAGTGCTGTGTGCTCGTCCCCGCCTTGAAGCCCAGAATCACCCCGTTGCCGGTGAACGCGAGGGCGCCGTCGATCATGCGATGCGCCAGACCGCGTCCGAGCGGATGCGCGGCCGACCAGGACCGCAATGACGCGTTGCTGCTCGTGCGGTAGGCCAGACCCTGCGGGGTCTGGTACGTGACGATGAAACGCCCCGAAGGTGAGCGGACGATGTCCGGTGAGGCGGCGTTCTGGGCAACGACCCTCGGCGCCGTCCAGTGGCGCAGGTCGGGACCCGACGACACGGCCACGGCGAAGTGCACATGCGGAGGCGCCGTGGTCTCCGTCATGTCGCTGTACAGCATGTGCCACGCGCCGCCGGACCACTGCAGCGCCTGGTCCTTCACGCCGACCGTGGCAAAGGAGAGGATGGGGTTGGTCAGCGCGGACCAGTCGATGGAGGAAGGCGGCGTCCCCACTATGCAGGCGTGGTCCTGTCCCGGCGCGACACCGGCCGCAGCCGCCTGGCCGGCGCCGATTTCCGCGGTCACCATTGCCGCCATCGCTGCCACCATTGCGAGAAAGAGGCGCCGCACGCCGGCACGCTACGGCAGAATGGATGCTCCATGCAGACGATCGAGCTGAATATCGATGCCTCTCGGGAACAGATCATCGACCTCACGACCGAGCTCGAGCGTTTCTGCGCCGAGCTGGGTGACGGGCTGGTCAACGTCTTCGTACCTCACGCCACCGCCGGTGTCGCCCTCATGGAGTCAGGCTCGGGCTCCGAACGGGATCTGCTCGAAACGCTGGAACGTCTCTTGCCCCGCGACGACCGGTACCGGCACTCTCACGGGTCGCCCGGCCACGGGGCGGATCACCTGCTGCCCGCCTTTGTGAGCCCGTCGGTGACCCTCCCCGTACTGGGGGGCCGGCTCGCCTTGGGGACCTGGCAGTCCGTCGTCCTCGTGGACCTGAACGTCGACAATCCCCGGCGTCACGTGCGCTTCAGCTTCATCAACTCGCCCGCCGCCTGAGGTTGCCGGCCGTCGGGCGCGCCCTCCCTCACCTCGAGACGGAGTTGCACGACTCAGGGACGAGTTGGCTCCCCGATCAGGCTGATGGTCTCGCGATCGCGTAATCCGGGGCCTCCGCGTCGACCGCGGGAGGTGGAGTGACCAGATCGCGCTTGATGAGCGTGTGCAGCAAATCGGCTACTGCCAGCTCTGATTCGGAGAGCCCGTCGAACTCGATTCCGACGCGGACGACACCGCCAGGGGTCTGATCCGCGTTCCTGATCACGCCCTCAAGTCGGACGTTGATCGAGTCACCTACCGCAGGGGCCTCTACGGAGATGTGACGTCCAACCAGCTCCGAAGGCCAGAAGTGATGGAGTGAGATCCCCAGTCCGAGTATCGAGATATCGGCGACCCGGCAGTCGCGCCACTCCGGATCAGTCTCGCCTTCGATATGGCAGACCCCGAACCAGCCCGCGGACCGGCGTGGCACTCTTCGTCGGTGTTCCATGCTGCGCCTTCCTTCCCGCCGACGCTGAGGAACAACAGCTTCGGTCTACTGGTGATGCTTCCCCATCCCTTACAGGAGACCTCGGAACGTCAGACCGTTCTAGTAAGAGTTCTTTCACAAAAGTGCGACAAACTCCACCAGGCGCCCGAAATCGACGCCACCGCGGTGCCTCAGCCGGGCTGGTCGTCCTTCGTCACGCTGCCGCGCGCCATCACCCGCCGCCAGTCCGGATCCACCAGCGGTGCCTCGCTGTTGTGGGCGTTGCCCGACACGATGTCGAGCATGCGGTTCGGCGGGACCTCAATGAAGATGCCCTCGGCCTCCGCCGTCAGCTCGCCGTTGGCGTAGATGCCGCCCCAGGCGAAGACCTTGCGCCCCTCCTTCCCCGTGTGGCGGGCCGCCAGTTCGAGCGGCGTCAGCAACGGCGTCGGGCGCCGATAGCGGATCTTCAGCGTGCCGGTCATCGCTCCTTCTCCGGCCAGGATGTTCGACATGCCGAGCAGCTCGTCGAACAGCTCAGCGATGACGCCGCCGTGCACGCAGGTCGGCGGCCCCTCGTAGGCATAGCCAAAGGTCACCCGGCCCCGTACCTCACGCCCCCCGTCGGGGCCTTCGACCGCCCACACCTCCACCGGCGGTGCCACCGGGTTTGCAAAACCGATCATCGGGCTGGTCGAGAATGCGTCCTGGGGGTGCCCGTCGGGGTTCGGATGATTGCGCGGCCGCTTGTCCGCCTCGGCCGCCCTCTCCAAGAGGTCCGCCACCGCCTCCACTTCGGTCGCCGCTTCGGACACGATGTCGTCGTCGAGAGGCTGGCCGACCCCGACGGCGGCCACGCGGCGTACCGCAGTCGCCAGCCGGTTCAGCGGTGAGTCGCCCCAGGTCTCCGCCATGCCGTCGACGCCGGGATAGCCGCCTCCCGGCGGCGGTTCGAGCTCGCGGTCCTCGCCGCTCACGTTCGGGTGTAGTTGGGCGGGCGCTTTTCGGCAAAGGCCTTCTGGCCCTCGGCGGCGTCGTTGCTGGCGAAGATGGGCCATCCGATCTCGAGCTCATGGGCGAGTCCGTCCACCTCGGACATGCCCTCGGTCTCCCGCACTGAACGCTTTATCGCTTCCACCGCCAGCGGTCCGTTCGCGCCGATCACGGCGGCGATCTCCAGTGCCTTGTCCAGCGCGGCGCCGTCGGGGACCACGTGCCCGATGAGTCCGATGCGCAAGGCCTCGTCCGCCGGCACTTCGCGGGCGGTCAGGAGCAGTTCCATCGCGAGCGTGTAGGGGATTTGCCGGCGCAGGCGCACCGTCGAGCCGCCGAGCGGAAAGAGGGCCCGTTTGGCCTCGAAGACGCCGAAGACGGCGCTCTCGCCCGCCACTCGGATGTCCGTCGCCTGCAGGATCTCGGTTCCCCCGGCCACGGCCCAGCCCTCGACGGCGGCGATCAGCGGCTTGCGCAGGTCGTAGTGACGCAGGAGCGCCTTCCAGTGCAGATCGGGGTCCTCCGCCATGCGGGGCTGATACTTCTCGGCGTCCTTGCTCCCCATCGCCTTGAGGTCCATGCCGGCACAGAATGTCCCTCCCGCGCCGGTGAGGATGGCGCAGCGGATGTCGTCGTTGCCGTCGATCTCGTCCCAGGCGTCCTTCATGCCGACCAGCATGGGCAGGCTCAGCGCGTTCTTCGCCTCGGGCCGGTTCATCGTGACGATGGCAGTGGCGCCGTCGCGTTCGAACGTCAGGTGCTCAGTGGTAACCACGGTCCCCTCCAGAGGTAGGCGCCGGAATGCATGATCGGGTGAAGCAGATCGCCGATGCCGGCGAAGATGTGGGCGGCGCTCGCCTACAGCCGCTCGATGATGGTGCCGGTCGCCAGCGCACCACCGCAGCACATCGACACAAGGCCGTACGTCTTGTCGCTGCGCTCGAGCTCGTGCAAAATCGTCGTGATCAGCCGGCTGCCGGTCGCGCCGACCGGGTGGCCGATGGCGATGGCGCCGCCGTTGACGTTGACCTTGTCCATGTCGGCGTCGTGCACGCGGGCCCAACTCATCACGACCGAGGCGAAAGCCTCGTTCACCTCGAAGAGGTCGATGTCCTTCATGGTCATGCCGGCCTTGGCCAGCACCTTGGTCGTCGCCGCGATGGGGCCGTCCAGGTGGTAGTAGGGATCTGAGCCCACGAGCACCTGGGCCACCACGCGGGCCCTGGGCTTGAAGCCCTCGGCTTTGGCGCGGTCCTCGGACATCCAGAGCACGGCGGCGGCGCCGTCCGAGATCTGGGACGAGTTTCCTGCGGTGTGCATGCCGTCGGGCAGCACCGCCTTCAGCTTGGCCAGACCCTCCGCCGTCGTCTCCCGCGGGCCCTGGTCCTTCGACACCACCATCTTCTCGCCGGAGTGCTCGCCCCGCGGGCCCTCCTCGCCGACGACCGGGGCTTCCACGGAGAGGATCTCGCGCGCGAAACGGTCCTCGGCCTGCGCCACGGCCGCCTTCTTCTGCGACTCCAGGCCGAGCCAGTCGACGTCGGCGCGGCTGATGTCGTATTTCTTGGCGATGCGCTCGGCCGCGGTGAACTGGTCGGGCATGTCGTAGGGCAGGTCGGCGGGGATCGCCCGGCCGACACCGGCTGCCGCGTTGGCCCCGAGGGGCACCCGGCTCATGGCCTCGACCCCGCACCCGATGGCGGTGTCCACCGCGCCGGCGGCGATCAGGTTGTTGACGAAGTGGTTGGCCTGCTGCGACGAGCCGCACTGGCAGTCGACCGTGGTGGCCGCGACCTCGTAGGGCAGGCCGGCCAGGAGCCAGGACGTCCTCGTCACGTTGAAGCCCTGCTCGCCCGCCTGGGTGACACAGCCACCGACGACCTGCTCGACGGATCCCGGGTCGATCCCCGCCCGCTTGACCACCTCGACCTGGGCGGCGCCCAGGATGTCGGGCGCACGGAGCCCCGACAGCCATCCGTTTCGCTTCCCGATGGGAGTGCGGACCGCCTCGATGATTACCGGCTGCGCCATGACTGACGTTCCTCCTCCTGCCCTTCCGGCCAACGGCCGGCTGCCCTCGATGGGCGATTTCTAGAACCTGTTCTAACTTTAGCACCGGCCCTCCGGGCCGGCCCCGGAAGTCTGCCCGGGCCGCAGCGCCGGGCGCCAACGCTGCCCCGCCGGACCCGGGAACCGCCACGGGCGCTCAGAGGTGCTTGAGCAGCTCCCGGGCGATGACGACCTTCTGCACCTGGTTGGTGCCCTCGTAAATCTGGGTCACCTTGGCGTCGCGCAGAAAGCGCTCGACCGGGAAGTCCTTGGTGTAGCCGTAGCCACCCAGGAGCTGCACCGCGTCGACGGTGATCGACATGGAGGAGTCGGAGGCGAAGGCCTTGGCCATGGCGCCGAATTTCGTGAGCTCCCCCGTCGGGTCGTCGTCGACCATGGCGCAGGCCCGGTACACGAGGGCGCGGGCGGCCTCGTTGCGTATGGCCATCTCGGCCAGCATGAAACGCAGCCCTTGCAGGTCGGCGATGGGACCCCCGAAGGCCTGGCGCTGCAACATGTAGGCCCCCGCGTAGTCGATGGCGCCCTGGGCAATGCCGACCGCCTGTGCCCCGATTGTGGGCCGGCTCCGATCGAGCGTGTGCATGGCGATGGTGAAGCCCTGTCCCTCGGCGCCGATGCGGTGCGAGGCCGGGACGCGCACCTCGTCGAGCACGACCTCACCGGTGGGGCTGCCCCGCAGGCCCATTTTGTCCTCGTGCTTGGCGATGCGGATCCCCCACTCCTTCTCCACCAGGAAACACGAGATGCCGCGCCCACCCGCGTCGGGATCGGTCTTGGCGAACACGACATAGACGTCGGAGATCCCGGCGTTCGTGATCCAGTACTTGGACCCGGTCAGCACGTAGTCGTCCCCGTCGCGCACGGCCCGGGTCCGCATGGAGGCCACGTCGCTGCCGGCATCGGCTTCGGAGAGGCAGTAGCTGGCCTGCATGTCGCCGGACGCCACCCGTGGCACATAGGCCCGCTTCAACTCCTCGGACCCCCAGTTCAGCACCGGAGTCATCCCCAGCTTGGAGATGAGGACGGCGAGCGCCGTCGAGGCGCACACGCGGGCGAGCTCCTCGGTCATGATCGCCACCGTCACCGTGTCCGCCCCCGCGCCGCCGTACGCCGCCGGCATGCCCAGCGCCGGCAGCTCCATCTCCTTGCAGGCCTCGAACGACTTCCACGGGAACTCCGCGTTGCGGTCGGCTTCGGCTGCGTTGGGAGCCACCTTCTCTTCGCAGAAGGCGCGAAGGGTCTCGCGGAAGTCCCGCTGCACATCCGACAGGGCGAAGGTCGAGGCGCTCACTCCGCCATTCTCGCAGGCGTCACCGCCGTGTGGTTCACCCGGCCCGGATCCGCCTTCAGTGGGCCTTGAGGTGCCGGATCAAGAGCGCAGACAGCTCCACCGGCGCCATTTCGGGGATCCAGTGCGACACGTTGTCCAGGACCTCGAAGGTGTAGGGGCCCTGCACACACTCGGCGGTGTTCTGGGCGGCCGCCCACCCGAAGGCCTCGTCCCCGGTGGACCAGACGTAGAGGGTGGGCACGCACACCGGGTTCAGCCCCGTGAGGGCGCTGCCGTCCATGGCCCGATACCAATTGAGGGCCGCCGTGAGGGCCCCGGGCTCACTCAAGGCGGCGACATACATCCGGGCATCCTCGTCGTCGAGCCCGGTCTCGGCCAGCAGCGTGGCGAGGCCCGTTCCCGCGCCGTCCGCGCCGAGCAACAGGCGCTCCGGCACCTCGGGCGTCCGGAAGGCATCCATCGACGCGCCGTAGGCGGCCTGCCTGGGGTCGGCGCCACGGAGCGCCTCGTGGAGCGCGAGCGGGTGGGGCGTCGAGACGGCGCAGAGCGTGCGCACGCGGCCGGGGTGGCGAGAGGCCACGATCCAGGCCAGCATGCCGCCCCAGTCGTGGCCCACCAGGTCGAACATCTCCATGTCCATGGAGTCCGCGAGCGCAATGACGTCCTGCACCAGGTGCTCGGTGGCGTAGGCGTCGACCTGTCCCGGGCGGGCACCCGTGCAATAGCCGCGCTGGTCGGGTGCGATGGCGCGGTAGCCCGCCCGCCCCAGTGACCACAGCTCGTCACGCCAGGCCCAGGAGGTCTGGGGGAAACCGTGGAGGAGCAGGATCTTGCGCCCCTCGCGGGGGCCACAGGCCCGGCCGGTGAAGGTGAAGCCGCCGGCCTCGATCTCGAGCCGGTCGATCGCCCCGATTGCGTCCACGACCATGGCGCGCGCCGCTCAGGCGGCGGTGGTACCGCCTCCGGCGCGGACCTCCTCGGGGCTCTGCCGGAGCGTCTCCTCGGGCACGGAGTCCACCAGCGCCCGCTGCGCCACGTAGTCATGCGAAATGGAAGAGAACAACGCCCGGCGCGCCGCCTGGACGTCGGCCGGGACGTCTCCCAAGAAGCCCCAGAGGTTGAGCGCCAGCTTGACGTCGTAGATGGACGGCCCCCGGCCGAACAGGGCGGCCCTCTTGGAAGCCACGAGGCCGACCCCGAGCAGCACATCGTGTGCGGACTCGCCCTCGCCCAACTTGAGCTCGTCCTCGAAGCGGTGGGCCAGGCGGAGCGCGAAGCCCGAATCCGTTCCCGGTGTCCCGATGTTCGCCCCCTTGCGCATCGTCGGCCCCACCAGCTCGGCCGGGCGGTCCGTCGTCCATATCCCCGGGACGTCCAGGTGCATGGCGGGCCGGACCTGATCGGCTTCGGCGATGGGCACGAAGGTGGGCTGCGTCATGCGCCGGAGGCTAGCCGAGGGCGTCGGGCGAACCCATTCCACGCCTCCCCAGCGACCCCTCCAGCAGAAGCGGCACGACGTGGAGCGTGATCGACGAGGGGTGTTCGGCGTCGTGGAAGATCTCCTGGTCGGCCGAGCGCAGGTTGGCGCCCGTCGCGAGTGGCTCGCCGGTGCCGGCGTTGCGGTTGAAGAGGGGGTGGGCGCCGCTGGACACCTGCAGTCGGATGCGGTGGCCGGCGCGGAACGTGTTGGCCGTGGGCCACAGGGCGATGTCGAGCTTGCTGACGCCGTCCTCCCCCTTCCGGACCGGACCCCCGGGGCCGAGGCGGACGATGCCGTCGCTCAGGTTGTAGGACTTGCCCTTCGCCGTCACGTCGCACAGCCGAACGAAGAAGTCGGTGTGCTCGAGCGACGAGCGCACGTAGAGCGACGCGGTCAGCGGGCCGATGACGGTGAGATCCTCGGTGAGCACGGGGCTGGTGTACGTCAGCACGTCGCGCCGGGACTCACGGCGGCGCTGGTCCTTGCGCCCCGCCGTGGTCATGTTGAGCGACGGTCCACCCGCGGCCGGCGTGGGGTCGTGCGGGTTGTAGTGGTACCGATCGGGTGCGCTGTCGTCGTGGTCCGGCGGGCTCGGCGTCAACGTGCCTCCCCGCCCGAGGTACCACCGCTCGGTCTCCCCCGCCGGCGGCCAGAGCGAGAACTCGCGCCATGTCCGCGAGCCCATGACGAAGAGGCGCACCGGCGCATCCTGACGCTCCCCCGGATCCGGACCGAGCCGGCTGTCGAACCATCGGGGACCGTCGCGCACTGTCTCGGCAAACAGAGCGGGGCTGGTGTGCGTCCAGGGCCCGATGGTCAGGCGGGCCGTGCGCCCGGCACGCCGGAGGGCGGCGTAGTCGTCCACCTGCGCTTTGAGGAAGAGGTCGTACCAGCCGCCGATGAAGCTGGCCGGCGGTACCTTCTCCAGCCGGCGCCCGAAGTCGACCGGTTCCCACCACGGGTCACCCGGGGCGCTGTGTTCGAGCCAGTCCTGGTAGAAGGCCACGGGCTCGCCGACGACGGCGGCGTCGCATTTCCCGATGGGGAGGATGGCGCTCGACGTCGACACCGCCCGGCCCCCCCGCAGGCGGGCGCGCACGACGGTGCGCCACCCGAGCTCCTGATGCGTGATCTCGTGGATCCAGGCGAGGCCCGTCTCGAGCGCGAACGCGCCCCCCGGGAACACGACCGAGTCGCGGAAGTTCGCCGCGGTGACCTGGAGGCTGAGCGCCCTGACGAAGTCGGGCGCGTCCTGCGCCACGGCCCACTGGGTCATGCCGAGGTAGCTCCCGCCCCACATGACGAGCCGGCCGTCGAACCAGGGCTGCGCCGCGACCCATTCGAGCGTGGCGCGCCCGTCGGCCTGCTCGTTGCGCACCGGGACGAACTCGCCCCCGGACCCGAACGTCCCCCGGCAGCTCTGCACGACGACCTGGTACCCGCGCTCGGCGTAGAGCCGGCCGAGCGGGCCCATGACCGTCCGCCCGTAGGGAGTGCGTATGAGCACCGTCGCAGGATCGCCCTCGGCAATCGGGTGTGTGGGATACCAGCGATCGGCCACGAGCTCGACGCCATCGGGCATCTTGGCGGTCAGGCCGCGCTCGACCGTCACGGCCGTGGTGCGCGGCGGGGGGAGTCCGACCACGGATGCTGCGATCCGGCTCCACACGGTCATGCGCGCCCCCTCTCCCCGCCCTAGGAGGCGTGGAGCAACCCGAATACGATCGAATCGTAGAGGGCCTGCCAGCTGGCCTCAATGATGTTTTCCGAGACACCGATGGTGGTCCACGTGCGTTGCCCGTCGGTGGTGTCCACCAGGACCCGCGTGACGGCGCCGGTGCCCCGGCCGGTATCGAGCACGCGCACCCGGTAGTCGGTCAGGTGGATGTGGTCGAGCGCCGGGAACCTGGCCCCGATGGCGGCCCGCAAGGCACCGTCGAGAGCGTTGACCGGGCCATTGCCCTCGGCGGTGGCGACAATCCGCTCCGGACCGACGTGGACCTTCACCGTGGCCTCGGTCATGACCCCGGCGAGGTCGTCGGTCGTTGCGGCCTGGGCGCCGTCGCCCTCGGTGCGCTGGTCGTGGTCCGTGATCACGCGGAACGACTCCACCGTGAAGAAGTCGGACACCCAACCGGTGGCCCGCCGCAGCAGGAGCTCCAAGGATCCGTCAGCCACCTCGAAGTGGTAACCCTCGTGCTCCAGGCGCTTGAGCTCGTCGAGCACGCGGCCGATCACCTCGCCGTCGAGCTCGAGCCCGAGCTCGTCCGCCTTCATGGACAGCGTCGACCGGCCGGCCATCTCCGACACGACGACGCGGGTTCCGTTCCCGACCAGGTTCGGCTCAATGTGCTCGTAGAGGTCGGCGCTGCGCGCCACGGCACTGGCGTGCAAGCCGCCCTTGTGGGCGAAGACCGAATTCCCGACGTAGGGCTGTTGAGGGTTGGGCGCGATGTTGACCAGCTCGGCGATGTGGTGCGCCACCGGCGTGAGCCGGTCCAGGCGGTCGGCCGGGATGGTGCGGATGTGGAGCTTGAGCGACAAGTTGGGGATGGCCGCCGACAGATCCGTGTTGCCCGCCCGCTCGCCGTAGCCGTTGATGCACCCCTGGACCTGGGTGACGCCGGCCTGCACCGCGACCAACGAGTTGGCCACGGCGCAGCCGGCGTCGTTGTGGCAGTGGATGCCGAGTTGTGCGCTCGTGCGCTCCCGCACATCGGCGACAGCCTGCCCCACGTCGTCCGGCAGCGAGCCGCCGTTGGTGTCGCAGAGCACCAGGGCCTCCGCTCCCGCTTCCTCCGCCGCCGCCAGGACGGAGAGTGCGAAGTCGGGGTTGCGCCGGTATCCGTCGAAGAAGTGCTCCGCATCGAGGAAGACGCGCAGGTCGTGTTCGCGCAGGAAGCGCACGGAGTCGGCGACCATGGCAACCGCCTCATCGAGAGAGGTGCGCAGGGCCTCGGCGACGTGGCGGTCCCACGACTTGGCCACGATGCAGGCGACCGGCGCTCCGGCCTCGACCAGGTTGGCCAGGACGGCATCGGCTTCCGGTTTCACACCGGCCCGACGGGTGGAGCCGAACGCCACCAGCGTGGCGCTGCTGAGCGTCAGCTCCCTCTTCGCCCGCGCGAAGAATTCGACGTCCTTGGGGTTGGCGCCGGGCCAGCCTCCCTCAATGAAGGTGACCCCGAGGTGGTCGAGCTGCTCGGCGACTCGAAGCTTGTCGTCGACCGTGAGGGAGAGTCCCTCCTGCTGGCTGCCGTCGCGCAGAATGGTGTCGAAGATGTCGACGGACTCGGGTAGCTCGGGGATGGCGAAGTCGTGGGCGTGAGCGGTGTGGCCGTGGGCGTGGGAGTGCCGGGCCCCGCCATGACTGTGGGCGTCGCCGGCAGCGCCGGCGGTCTCAGTCGACATGGTCCAGCCATTCCTTGTACTGGTCGACCTCGCCCCGGACGGTTGCGAAGTAGATCTGCTGGATCTCCTTGGTGATCCGGCCCGGGTGCCCGGGGCCGACGGGACGGTCGTCGACGGCGCGGATCGGCACCACCTCGGCGGCGGTCCCGGTCAGGAAGGCCTCGTCGGCCAGGTAGAGGTCAGTGCGAATGATGGGCTCGTGACGGACCTCGTAGCCGAGGTCACGGGCGATCGTCTCGACGGTGTCCTGCGTGATGCCGTCGAGCGCGCCGGCATCCGACGTCGGGGGCGTGAAGAGGACGCCGTCGCGCACGACGAAGATGTTCTCGCCCGTGCACTCGCTCACGTCACCGTTGGGCGCGAGCAGGATGGCCTCGTCGTAGCCGGCATTGAGTGCCTCCACCTTGGCCAGGGAGGAGTTGGCGTACATCCCGGTGCCCTTGGCCGCCGTCGGCACGGCGTTGGGGTCGTGGCGCCGCCACGAGCTGATTTTGCACGACACGCCGTTGGCAACGCCTTCGTCACCCAGGTAGGTGCCCCAGGGCCAGGCGGCCACCGACACGTTGACCGGGCACGGCAGCGGGTTCAGGCCCATTTCGCCGTACCCGAGGTACACCAGGGGACGGAGGTAGCAGCCATCGTTCAGCTTGTTGACGCGCACGACGGCGCGTGACGCCTCAATCACGTCGTCCACGGTGAAGGGGACGTCGATGAGGAAGATCCTGGCTGACGCGAACAGCCGGCGGATGTGGTCGCCCAGCCGGAAGACGGCGACGCCGCTGCTCGTGGGATAGGCGCGGATGCCCTCGAAGACGCCGGATCCGTAGTGCATGGTGTGGGTGAGCACGTGCACCGTGGCGTCGGCCCAGTCGACGAGCTCGCCGTCCATCCAGATCTTCTCGGTCGGTGTGATGGGCATCGGTGCTACAGCCTTTCTGCGAGGGCGTCACCCACCGCAGTGGTGGAGAGCGCTGCGGTGGTGTCGGACGGCGTGGACATGGAATCGGACTGGGCGCCGAGCGCCTTGAGAATGCGCGCGGCGGCATCGTTCTCTCCGAGATGCTCGAGCATGAGCGCAGCGGAGTGGATGGCGGCCAGCGGATTGGCGATGCCCTTGCCGGCGATGTCGTGGGCTGCACCGTGCACGGGCTCGAAGAGAGACGGGCCGGTACGTGCCGGATTGAGGTTGGCCGAGGCCGCGAAACCGATGCCCCCGGCGACGGCGCCGGCGAGATCGGTGAGGATGTCGCCGAAGAGGTTGTCGGTGACGATCACGTCGTAACGCTTCGGCTGCTCCACCAGGTAGATGCAGGCGGCATCGACATGGTTGTAGTCCCAGGTGACGTCGGGGTACTCGGGGGCCACCTCGGTGACCGTGCGACTCCACAGGTCGCCGGCGAAGGTGAGCACGTTCGTCTTGTGCACGAGCGTGAGGCGATTGTTGCGCCGGCCGGCCAGCTCGAAGGCGAAGCGCACGCAGCGCTCGGCTCCCATGCGAGTGTTCACCGAGCCCTGCGTGGCCACCTCGAACGGGGTCCCCTTTCGCAGGAATCCGCCCTCGCCGGCATAGGTCCCCTCGGTGTTCTCGCGCACCACGGCGAAGTCCGCGCCTTCGGCGATCGACCCAGGTACGCCGTGAAAGGGCCGAAGATTGACATAGAGATCGAGCTCGAAGCGGATCTTGAGGAGGAGGCCCCGCTCGAGCGTGCCGGGCGGGACCGTGGTGTCGCCCACCGGCGGCCCCACCGCGCCGAGGAGAATGGCGTCGTAGCCACGCAGCTCTTCGAGGGTCTCGTCCGAGAGGACTGTGCCGTCCCGCAGGTACCGGGCGGCCCCGAGGTCGAACTCGGTGGTGTCGAGGTCCACCCCGGCCGCAGCCACGACCTTGAGCGCCTCGGCGCAGACCTCCGGCCCGATGCCGTCGCCGCCGATGACGGCGACCCGATGCCTGCTGCCTTCGCTCACTGCGGTGTCCTTTCTTCGTGTCGCTGCGTGCTGCGTGCTCTGCTGTCCCTCGTCTCTCGCACGCGGATTCGGCCGGAAATTGAAAAACCGCCCACGCAGTGGACGGTTCGACGGCGCGCGGGAAGAGTGCGCGCCTAGTGAATAATGCCTACGAAGTGCTCGGAGGGGTTCACGACCCTCCTATTGTCTCGCAGCCGAGCCGCCCCGTCAACCAAGGGTGCAGCGGGCGGGCGACGGCCCAGCTGGGGCCGATTAGCCTTGGTGGCCGCCGGCGCAGTGCACCCCACCGCCCGCACATCCGCTTTCCGGAGGACACGCCGTGACCAACGCTTCCGCCAACCAGACCGAGACGACCACCCTGACCCAGGCCACCTACGACCGCCTGGTGGCCGAGCTGGAGGACCTGACGACCCGGGGACGGGTCGAGATCGCCCAGGCCATCGAGTCGGCCCGAGCACTGGGCGACCTGAGCGAGAACGGCGACTATCACGCGGCCAAGGACGCCCAGGGGAAGATGGAATCGCGGGTCCGCCAGCTGCAGGCGATGCTCAAGGAGGTCGAGATCGTCGACGAGGCCGGTGCCGACGACGGGTCGATCTCGTTGGGCAGCACGGTGACCCTGCGCTACGAGGGCGACGACGAGGAGGACACCCAGCGGTTCTTCGTGGGCTCCATCGAGGAGCGCCAGGGAGATCTCCCCGTGGTCTCCCCCAGCTCGCCCCTGGGCCAGGTGCTGATCGGGCGGACGGCCGGGGACGAGGTCGAGTACCAGGCGCCCGGTGGCACGCTCAAAGTCCACATCACGGCCGTCACCCGCTGATGGCACCGCGCACGCTCACGGAGAAGATCTGGGACGCCCACGTCGTCCACGCGGCCGACAACGAGCCGGACCTCCTCTTCATCGACCTGCATCTGCTGCACGAGGTGACCTCGCCCCAGGCCTTCGACGGCATCCGCCTTGCGGGACGGACGGTGCGGCGACCCGACCTGACCGTGGCGACGGCGGACCACAACGTCCCGACGATGGACATCGACAAGCCGGTGGCCGATCCAATCTCGGCCCAGCAGTTGAAAGTCCTCGACGACAACACGGCCGAATTCGGCATCACCTGCTACCCGATGGGCCACGCCAACCAGGGCATCGTCCACATCATCGGCCCCGAGCAGGGCTGGACGCAGCCGGGCATGACGATCGTCTGCGGCGACAGCCACACCTCCACCCACGGCGCCTTCGGCGCGATCGCCTTCGGGATCGGCACCAGCGAGGTGGAGCACGTGCTGGCCACTCAGACGCTGTCGCAGGTGCGACCGAAGACGATGTCGGTGACAGTTGAGGGCGACCTGGCTCCCGGCGTGACGGCGAAGGATGTGGCGCTGGCCATCATCGGCACCATCGGCACCGGCGGCGGCATCGGCCACATCATCGAATACCGGGGGTCGGCCATCCGCAGCCTCTCCATGGAGGGCAGGATGACCCTCTGCAACATGTCGATCGAAGGGGGCGCCCGGGCGGGCCTCGTGGCTCCCGATGAGACGACGTTCGCCTACGTGAAGGACCGCGACCGCGCCCCGCAGGGCGACGAGTGGGACGCTGCCGTCGCGTACTGGCGCACTCTGCCCACCGACGACGGCGCGACCTTCGACAAGGAGGTCGTGCTCGACGCGGCCACCATTACCCCGCACGTGACCTGGGGCACCAATCCGGCGCAGGTGGCGCCGATCGCGGGAAATGTGCCGGACCCCGAGGCCATGGCGGATCCCGGTGACCGTGAAGCGGCGAAAAGAGCCCTGGCCTACATGGGGCTCGAGGCCGGCACGCCGCTGCGGGCGATCGGCGTCGACACCGTGTTCCTGGGAAGCTGCACCAACTCGCGCATCGAGGATTTCCGGGCGGCGGCCGCTGTGCTGGAGGGCCGTTCGGTGCACAAGGGTCTGCGAGCCCTGGCCGTGCCGGGTTCGCACCGGGTGAAGGCGCAGGCCGAAGCGGAGGGGCTGGACAAGGTCTTCATCGCCGCCGGCTTCGAATGGCGCGAGCCTGGCTGTTCCATGTGCCTCGCAATGAATCCCGACAAACTGGCCGTGGGCGAACGGTGCGCATCGACTTCGAACCGCAACTTCGAGGGGCGCCAGGGGCGCGGTGGCCGCACCCACCTGGTCTCCCCCGCCGTCGCCGCGGCCACAGCGGTGGCCGGCACGTTCGCCACGCCGGAGGACCTCGGCTGATGGAACCCATCGTGATCGTGACCGGCCGGGGCGTACCGCTCGACCGCACGGACGTCGACACCGACCAGATCATCCCCTCCGACTGGCTGAAGCGGGTGGAGCGCACCGGATTCGGCGCGGGCCTCTTCTCCGAGTGGCGTGACGACCGGGACTTCGTGCTCAACAACCCGGACTTCGTCGGAGCCACCATTCTGGTGGCGGGACACAATTTCGGCACCGGTTCCTCACGCGAGCACGCCGTCTGGGCCTTGACGGACTTCGGCTTCCGGGCCGTCGTGTCGTCGCGTTTCGCCGACATCTTCCGCAACAACTCGACCAAGCAGGGCCTGCTCCCGGTCCAGGTAAGCGAGGAGCTCGATCGCGCCCTGCTCGACGCGGTCACCAACGACCCGACGCTGGAACTCACCATCGATGTGGCACGGGGGACGATCGAAGCGCCGGCGGCGGGCCTCGCGGGCACCTTCCCCCTCGACGAGTTCACCCGCGAGCGCCTGCTCAACGGGTGGGACGACATCGGGCTGTCCCTGCGTCACGTGGAGAAGATCACCGCATTCGAGCGCGGGCGCCCCGACTTCCTGCCTTCGGCCTGAGGGTCGTCCCGTGGTGACGTTGCGCCCGATGACGGTGGGTGACGTGCCCGCCGCCGTCGCCGCCTTCGAGCGGGGGCTGCTCGGCATCTCGGCCGGCTTTGGGCTGCCGATCACGGGGAACACCATTCAGGACGAGCGGCGGCGGCAGGACCGGACCCGGCACTTCCTCGGGACCGACCCGGAAGGGTCGTGGGTGGCCGAGGAGGGCGAGACCATCGTCGGCATGTCGCAGTCCTTCGTTCGGGAGGGCTACTGGATGCTGTCGCAGCTGGGGACCGTGCCCGGGCGCCAGGGCCGCGGCGTCGGTCGCGACCTCCTGAAGCTGGCCGTCTCCCACGGCGATCCGGAGAGCCCGGGGACCATTCAGTGCTCCAGCGATCCCAAAGCGATGGCGCTCTACACCGGTTTCGGCTTCACGCTGCACCCGGTCGTCACCGCCTGGGGTGCCATTCGCCCCGGCGCGGTGACGAGACCCCAAGAGGTGGAACGCTACGAAGCAGAAGAGGTCGGCGAGAGAGAGCTCGACGTCGTCACCGCCATCGACCGCGCGGTGCGCGGCTCGGCGCGCACCGTCGACATCGTCGCCATGTTGGCCCAACCCGGCAACCATCTCCTTCTGCACGCCGATCAGGGCTACGCCGTCGCCAAGGACGAGCGGGTCGTCACCCTCGGCGCCCGCCAGGAGGGATCCGCCGCTCTGGTCCTGCGGGCCATGCTGGCCGAAGCGCCGATCGGTGAGACGATAGAGGTCAATTGGCTGACCTCGGCGCAGCAATGGGCCGTCCGCGAAGTCGTGGCCGCCGGCATAGAGCTGCGACCCCACGGGCCGGTCATGGTGCGCGGCATGGAGGGGCCGCCCCGCCCCTACATCCCGAGTGGCGGGTTCGGCTGAACCGACGCCCGCCCCGAACTCTCGGTTGCCGATATCGAAATGGGTCCTTCTACCTAGAGAACGCGCGACGGAGGTATCGCTGGACGGATCCGCCGAAAGCCCGTGACGAGTGCGATGGCGGCCAAGAGGTAGAGGGACGGCTCTGCGACGACCCGCAGGCGGGTGCTGCCGTAGAACAGGGCGGCGCTCAGGGCCGCTACGACAACCGGAGCCACGATGACCACGAGACGTCGCCGTGAGCGTTTGCCGAGCACGATGCCTCCAGCGATCGCCAGCGGTATCGAGATCCACTCCACGAACTGGCCCGCCACGGAAACCCCTCGAACCTGACCGCCTTCCTCGGAGTCGTACTGCAACTGTGTTCCGATCGCGTAGACGCCCCACAGCCTTCCTTCTCGCGCAAGGACGACGCCGGGCAGATAACCGAGGTGACCACGCGTGAACGCGAGCCCCGCATGCTCGAGGGCGTCGCTGAGTGTCAGTTCGGTCCAGGCCTTGGCGTGATCGGGCGGGGAGGTCTCCACCAGGAGGGCAGCGATACCGAACTGGGCGACGTTGTCGAAGCTGCCGTACAGGGGGTTGGACGGCGAGAAGGTGGCCGTCGAGTACGAACCCACCCAGGTCGTGCCGCTGTCGGTGGAGAGCGACAGGCCTCCGAGTTCGATTTCGTTCCGCACGAGCCACGGACCGACCACGACGACCAACCCGGCCACGAGCGCCAGTGCGAACCTCGCGCGCACTGCCCACGAGCGAGACCCCATCCACACCAGCGGTACGCCCAGCACGAGGAGGAACGCGATGGCCTCGGAGCGGGTCAAGGTGGCGATACCGATCGCCACTCCCGCCAGACCGAAGATCCACCAATTGGGCCGGTCGACACACTCGAGTGCCACCAGGAGCAGACCTGGGATCACGACGAGGTACAGGCATTCGCTCATGAGCCTGCCTCCCCACTGCACCCACAACGGACTCACCGCGGCGATCGCCGCTGCCACCAGCCCGCAGCCGGGGCTCATCAAGCGGCGACCGAGCAGGCCCATGAGGACGACGGTGCCGGACGAGAGGAAGGCCAGTGCGATCCTGTGCGCGTCAGCCGATTGCAGTCCGAGGACGTCGAGCGCGGCCAAAACGCCCGGGAACACCGGAGGGTGGAGCGCTGTCGGGACGGGGCCTCCCTTCCCCAAGAACGGCATGGCATACCCGCTCCCATGCGCAAGGTTTGCCGCAGACTGCTGGAAGAAACTGGGGTCTCCTACGAGTGAGGTGCCGTCCTCCCACACCACCGCGTAGAGAACCCGCAGGACCACCCCCAAGACCGCGAGTGCGCACAGGGCGGGGACAAACGCTGTGGGGCGAACGCTGATGGAGCGTCGGCTGCGCGTGGCGACTACCACCGAAGCCACCCACGTCTCAGCGGCCGGCAGGGGACCTCCTGCTCTCGTCCCGGCATTGTGCCTCCCTCATGCGTCGACGCTCGGCGCGGCATCACGTGATTCTTGTAGCGGCGCTGGACGCGACCACAGGTGGTCCACACGAGCGCAA
Source organism: uncultured Acidimicrobiaceae bacterium (assembly GCA_963721585.1). Taxonomy (GTDB): domain Bacteria; phylum Actinomycetota; class Acidimicrobiia; order Acidimicrobiales; family RAAP-2; genus Bog-473. The sequence goes on from CAVRJN010000008.1 coordinate 901,228, forward strand.
CGGGGGCACCATTGTGCCTCGCATCACCACAGCGCTTTGTCCAACCGTCGAGAGGCACATTCGGGCAGGGTATCGAGATCTCCACCATCAGGTGTCAACGCCAATTCGATCGAGGTGCGGTTCAGGTGGGCCAGGGATTCGGGGCACTGAAGGACGCGCCTCTCACCACACCGGGTCTCCCCGCTGGGAGAGAGGAGCCACCCGGACAGCGGAGAGACGACAGCGGCGAGCGGACAGCGGACATGAGGCGTCCCAACTCCGGCCAACTACTGGGGCACCTAGGCGACTTCTGCAATCAACGTGACGATGCCGAGGCATGCCGCAATCAAGATGAGACCCATGGCCACGCTCAAGGGAGGGTTCCGAGTCAGCAGCTTGGAGTGCCGTATGGGTTTCTCGAAGGCAAAGTACGTTCCAGCCGAGAGGATCACCACAAAGAGGGCGAGGACGAGCTTCGTGAGGGGTGTGACAGGGTTGAGGAGTTCAATGCCCAGAATGATGACCGGCAGGTGCCAGAGATAGATCGAGTAGGACCAGCGCCCCAGCCACTTGAAGGGTGTCAGCTTGAGGAGCGACTCGACACCATTTCTTGGTGCCGCGGTTCCGCCCCCGATGATCAAGGCGGTGGCCGCTACCGGCAGTGCCGCCACCCATCCGGGATAGGGCAACGTCCTGCTGAAGCTGACGGCAAAGATCAAGAGTGCGCCGAGCCCCGCCCAGGTGATCACAGCAGCGAAGGCACCCGGCAGTCTCTTGAAGGTTGACGTGCTCAGGGCCAGCAGTCCACCCACTCCGAGTTCCCAAGCCCTGGTGAGAGTTGACCCGTAGGCAAGCGGGTTTCCGGCAGAAAGCCCGGACCACACGTAGGACGCAACCACCACAAGCGTGAGAAAGGCTGCGAGCTTGGCGCGGAGAGGCCAACGCCTGCCCACCAGGGCCACAAGAATGAAAAGTGCGGGGTAGACGATGTAGAACTGCTCTTCAACAGCCAAGGACCAATACGTCTCGAGCAAGAGGCCTGCATGGATGTTGGCGAGGAACACTGCGGCCCATCTGGCACTGGGCGCAACCGTTTGTGCCCCACTGATTCCATTGACGATGCGATTGGCGAAGCAGGCAACGACAATGACCAGTACGGCCAGAGGGATGATCCGGCGAGCTCGGCGGCCGTAGAAAGCCAGAATCCCGGTTCTGCCCGTCGCGGCGCGTCTCGAAGGAGGATGCCAGTGATGACGAATCCGGAGACCACGAAGAAGACATCGACACCGATGTACCCCCCGGACACGTACGCGACCCCGATGTGGGCAGCGAGCACGAACAAGACCGCTACCGCGCGTAGACCCTCGATATCGGGTCGGAACGCACGGTCCTCGGGTGCGGTTCCCGCCTCATCACCGGTCTTGAGAAAGCGCTCGCCCTGATCTTCGTGGCTGCCGGCACCGGAAGGCCCTTGGTGGACGAGCACCGCGTCGGCTCCAGCGACGGAAGGGTGGGGCTCTGCATGTCTTGGTCTACCGGGCACGGACGTCACCATGACAGATCGGGACGATAGTCGTCCCGCTGAACGAGTGTCCGATGGGCTGGCTCGGACTCGATATTCCTCGAGGATGCAAATGACTTGGCCGCCCACCAGCGCCCGGATGCCGGAGAAGGGACCGAGGGGTCGGTCCGAATTGTGCTGGCGTACGGTCCGCCGCAAAGGACAGAGATTCCGACGCGACACCGCGACGAGGCCAGAGGTCATTGTCGACGAGCGCACAGGTTTCTGGGCGTCTCTGAAGCGCTATCCAAGCTCCTTTCTGGTCCATGTAGCCGTCCGGAATTTTCTCGGCGCCGTTTTCCGGACCAGGAGGATCAGCCATGCCTTGCTGACGCTCCCGGGCTGCTCGGATCGCCAGCACCTCCATAAGCGCCGCGTGACCTGGGACGTATGTCGGCGATGCAGTCCATGCGCAAGAGTCGACGATGTCGCCGGGGACGGGCCGACTGCGTCGGCGTTCCGTCCACGGACCTGAACACGCTGATCGATTCGTGTCGGGTCTTCGCCGCGGGGCTTTCGGTGACGTGACGCCCGCCGCGGCCACCCGCCATGATCATCTCAGAGCGGCCTTGATACCATCGGCCCTATGGCTCGGAATGGGCGTCGACGTTGGGGAGCGGACGGCGCGTGGCGGTAGATCTCTGCCACCGCATGGTCAACGACTGAGAGTATGCGGGTCCTAGGCACTCGATGGTGATTGGCGACAAGGCACCACCCGACGAACGTCTCCAGCTCTCGGGGGATGAAGCAGGAACCGCGCCAGAGGATCGCAGATTCCGTCCTGACGTCCAGGGTCTGCGGGCCGTCGCCGTCGTGCTTGTCGTCTTGTTTCACGCCCATGTCCCGGGCTTGAGCGGGGGCTACGTGGGCGTGGACGTCTTCTTCGTGATCTCCGGCTTCGTGATCACCGGTGTCCTGCTGCGAGAGCGCGCGTCGACTGGCTCGACATCGATCCTCGGTTTCTATGGCCGCCGCGTCCGTCGCATCATCCCGGCGGCGACGTTGGTCATCATCACCGCCGTCGTCGTCTCGTATGTCCTGCTCGGCCAACTGAGCGGCAATCAAACCGCCGACGATGCGCGATGGGCATCCGTATTTCTCATCAACGTTCACTTCGCTTCAACCGGCACCAATTACCTCTCCTCACAGCTCCCGCCCTCCGTGCTGCAGAACTATTGGTCGCTCGCCGTCGAGGAGCAGTTCTATCTGGTCTACCCCACCATCTTCCTCGTCGTTGCATGTCTCTCGCGGGGCTTGTCGCTGCGCCGGCGACTCGTCGCGGTGCTCGGCATTGCGGTGGTCGTCTCGTTCGTGGCTTCGATCATCCAGACCAAGAGCAATCCGACCGCCGCCTACTTCTCGCCTCTCCCCCGGATATGGGAGCTGGCGCTCGGGGGGCTCGTCGCCCTCACCACGGTCAGCCTTCGCCGGGTTCCGCCGCATGTCGCCGCCATGCTGTCCTGGACCGGCCTTGTCGCAATAGTCCTGGCAGCATTCGACTTTTCGTCGTCCACCGCGTACCCGGGGTGGGCGGTGGCACTTCCGGTGGTGGGGACGGCACTGGTGATCGCAGGTGGAGTTGCCAAACCTGCCTACGGTGCGGAGGCCATTCTCCGGATGCGGCCGTTCCATTGGATGGGGCTTGTCTCTTACTCGCTGTATCTGTGGCACTGGCCGGTGCTCACCATCGCTGCCGAGCACAGCCGAACCGGAACCTTGTCCGTGTGGTCCTCCCTGTGGTGGTTGGTTCTGTCCCTGGGTCTGGCGATCATCACCTATCTCGTGCTCGAGAATCCCATTCGGCGCAGCAGACTTCTCATCACGAGGCGCTGGGCGAGCCTGGCGCTGGGCGCATGCCTGATCGCCTCAAGCCTGACGGTGGCCACGGTGGAGATCCACCTGCACGACACGGGGGCGCTCGCGACACCTGGCCTCGCCAACCTTGCGACGAGCAATCCTTGCCCGGCACCGCCACAGGCGGAGCTCACCTCACTGCGCGGTACTGGTCCTGCGGCGAGCCATCGAACAGTCGCGCGTATCCTGCTTGTCGGAGACTCCACTGCGTGCACCATGCTGCCTGGTCTCGAGGCCGTCGGGGCTCCGGTTGGAGTGCGAATCGAGAATGCAGCCGTCATCGGCTGCGGCGTCGTGAGTGGCGAGATCGCGCCGTATATCGTCGACGGTAGAAACGTGAACATTGACTCGCGGCTCTGTCAGAGCAGAGCCAACGCGGCTGAGACCCGGGCAGTGCGATCTGGGCGTCCGAACATTGTCCTGTGGGCGAGCACGTGGGAGCGCTCCTCGTTGGAGGTGCGGGACGGCGACCACTCGAAGGTGCTCACGAAGGGATCGCCCCAGTGGTATGCCGTCCTGAACACGCGGATGCAACAACGCGTCCGGCAGTTCACGGCGTCGGGCGCGACCGTCGTCATGTTGACCCAACCTCCCTTTGTAGACGTCGGCAATCCCACCGGCCCAACGCCGCAGGACAAGGACTTCGAGCGGCTGAACGCAATGTTGACCGAATTCGCCACCCACACGTCACATGTCAGGTTGATCAACCTGTCACCCTACGTCTGCCCTTCAGGCCCACCCTGCCCGCAGGTCGTAGACGGTGTGGGCCTGCGAGGAGACGGCGCGCACTACACCGGCGAGGGCTCGCTTGCTGTCGCGCGATGGATCATGCCCCAACTCGGCATCGCTGCACTCGACAAACTTCACAAGCCATTGCCACTTATGCAGATGGTCAGACTGCCTGCCGGAACGGTCCTCAAGGGAACGCGCTTGCTCATTGCCACCTCTTCGTTCAGTGTCGGGGTTGTCAAGGTCGACTTCCATATCACAGGTGCCCTACACAGCGCAGTGATCGGTGCCACCGTGTATAGCCATAACATCGCTGAGTTGCCTTGGGACACGTCAAAGTTCCCCGACGGCACCTACATTGTGCGGAGCATCGCTTACAATGCTTCTGGCGAACGCAGCGAGAGCAAAGGCATCACCGTAAAGGTGGAGAACTGACCGAAGCGGCCACCCGGACCTGGATGCCGACTGGCCTAATTACTCTTGCTCCTCGAGAGAGCGGCAACTCTCTGGCTCTTGCCTGGACCCTCGCCATCGCGACCCAATCAAGCCGTCGTAGTCCGACACGATCACCTCAGAACGACGTTGATACGATCGACTCCATGGCTCAAAATCGGCGTCAACGTTGACGATTCGGCGGAACGCGGACGGTAGCTCTCAGCCGTCAAGCGATTCCACGGCCAAGACTCTTGGACACCTGAGATAGTGATCGGCAACGACGTACAACCTGACGGACGACTGCTGCTTACCGGCAACGAGGCGGGAACCCCGCCGGGTGACCGGAAATTCCGGCCCGACGTGCAGGGCATGCGCGCCATCGCGATCTTCCTGGCTCTCGTCTACCACGCGGGCGTACCGGGATTCAGCGGGGGCTACGTCGGCATAGAAGTCTTCTTCGTCATTTCGGGCTTCGTCATCACCGGTCTCTTGTTGCGTGAGCGTGAGGGGACGGGACGCACATCCCTTCGCAGCTTCTACGGCCGCCGAGTCCGTCGCATCATGCCGGCAGCGACCCTGGTCATCATCGTCTCCGTGATCGCTTCCTATGCCCTCCTTGGTCCGATCACCGGCAATCAGACTGCCAATGACGGGCGATGGGCATCGATCTTTCTCATCAACATTCATTTCGCATCGAACGGAACCAACTACCTGTCCGCCCAGCTGCCGCCCTCAGTCCTCGAGAACTATTGGTCGCTGGCGGTTGAGGAGCAGTTCTACATCGTGTATCCGACGCTCTTCCTGCTGATCGGGTGGTGGGCGCGGAAGGGATCGTTCAGGACGCGGCTCACCGTCGTCCTGATCGCCGTGATCGTCGCCTCCTACACGTATTCGATCACGGACACGCTGGCCGACGCACAGGGAGCGTATTTCTCGCTGCTGACCCGGTCCTGGGAGCTGGCCCTCGGCGCGCTCATCGCCGTACACGGACGACATCTCCAGCGCATTCCTCAAGCCTGGGCGGCCGCAGCGTCCTGGGTCGGGCTGGCGGTGATCATGGTGGCCAGTGTCACCCTTACCGGGTCAAGCGTGTACCCGGGGGCACTCGTGGCCATACCGACCCTCGCTGCCGGGCTCGTCATCGCCGCGGGTGCGGCGGAGCCCGCGTGGGGAGTCGAGCGCCTGCTGCGACGCAGGTCCTTCCAGTTCGTCGCGGGCATCTCGTTCCCGCTCTACCTGTGGCACTGGCCGATCCTCGAGATCGCCGCCCAGCGCCGCGGGGTGACCAGCTTGCCGGTGTGGGACAACATCTTGTTGTTGCTCGTGGCGGGCGTCCTGGCGACACTGACGTACTACCTCTTCGAGAACCCCATTCGGCACAACAGATCTCTCGCCACCAGGCGCTGGGCGAGTCTTGCTCTCGGTGGATGCCTGATCGCAACGAGCCTCACCTTCACGACGGTGGCGATCCACTTGCACGACCAAGGGGCGCTTGCAACACCGGGCCTCGCCACTCTCGGGACCGGCGCTGCATGCCCAGTTCCGACACAGCAGGAATTGAAGACTCTGAGCGGGACGGGCCCCACTTCGAGCCATCGAATCGTTGCCCGTGTCCTGTTGATCGGAGACTCGACCGCGTGCACCATGCTGCCGGGGTTACAGGCAGTCGGAGATCCGGTGGGCGTGCAAGTCGAAGACGGCGCTGTCATCGGCTGTGGCGTGGTAAGCGGTGAGATCGCGCCCCGCATCGTCAATGGCACGAACGTGAACGCTCCAACCCAGAACTGCCAGAACCGTGCCAATGCCGCTGAGGCGCTGGCGCTCAAGTCGGGGCGTCCGGACGTCGTCCTCTGGGCAAGTACATGGGAGCGCAGCGCATTGGTGGTCGGCAGTGGCGCTCACCAGAAAGTGGTCGCTGAAGGTTCGCCGCAGTGGAGCGCCGTACTGCGGAAGCGGATGGAAACCCGCGTCTTGCAGCTCACCGCGACCGGGGCCACCGTCGTCATGCTGACTCAGGCCCCGTTCTACGAAGGTCATCCTTCGGGCCCGACGGCCCAGGACAAGGACTTCGAGCGGTTGAACGCCCTGTTGGCTCAGTTTGCTTCGGGCAATTCCCGGGTCGATCTGATCGACCTCGGCTCCCACGTCTGCCCCTCGGGCCCGCCCTGCCCTCTCGTCGTGGACGATACCTTCGTGCGAGGAGATGGGATGCATTACACCCCCGAAGGCGCTCTCTGGGTCGCGCGATGGTTGATGCCCCAACTCGGCATCTCGGCACTGGACAAACCGGACAGCGCGTTGCCGGTGATGAAGATGGTCGCACCCGCTACCCGATCGGCTGCCACTGGAGAGCATTTGCTCCTCGCTCTCGCGTCGTTCAACGCGGGCGTCGCCAAGGTCACTTTCGAGGTCACGGGTCACTCGCTGCACAACGCCGACGTCGGCGATGCGCATTTCAAACATGGCCTCTGGTATTTGTATTGGAATACCGCGAGCATCCCCGATGGAACGTACACGGTACGGAGCGTCGCTTACAATGCCGCAGGCGACCGCAGCGTGAGCAAAGCCATTACCGTGAAGGTAGCGAACTAGCGCGACTCGTGGGGCAGATCTGATGACCTGCCATGGGCTCCACTCGGTCCTCAGGTACGGCGTCGCTTGTCCGCAGGCGATCTCCGCACCTTCGCACTCATTGCAGCAACAGTTACGAAGAGCACCGCGAAGAACCCGAGACATATCCGCGACCCGGCCCGAAGCTCAGTAGAGAGCCGCTTGACGCCTGATTGGAGCGGTTCGCCGCGAAAGGCGGTCAGCTCGGACGCCAGGGTGGCCCTGTTCCACAACGTGACACCATTGGAATTCGCCACAATCACGGCATCCTGGGAGTAGTCCGATGACGTCACTACCAGCGCTCGGGCTGCCCCGTAATGAGCCTTGGCGGCGACGGCCTGTTGTACCGCGTGGTGACGCACCACACCGGTCCAGCGCCTCGCCTGGACGACCATGCGCCCTTGGGCATCGTTGAGGAGCAGGTCGGCCCCGATTTCACCGTGACGGCCAATGCGGGCAACTCGGTACCCTTTGCTGGCAAAAAAGTGCTCGAGGAGGGCCTCGAATTGTCGTCCGCTCATGGCGTCGACGGCGGTCATACCGGAGCGGTGATACGCCTCGCGCTCCTTGGCTCCCCGGCTACCAAGGCCAGCCACTCCTGCAATGATGACCGTCGCCGCGCCCAACAACAGCAGCCCGATCCCAGCCCGGGCGAGTGTGGCACCGAAAGCAAGCAGAATCGCGCCAACGATCGCAACGGTGCCCGCAGGATGGAGATTCATCAACGAGGCGAGACCCATTGCCCGGGCCGGGTTCCGCCTTTGGGCATGCGGTGCGGATCTGTTTGCGTCCGCCCGTGCCGGACCGGTACCGGGGTACGGGCCACGAGCGCCGGCGTCGGTTGCGGCTCGCCGGTACCACGGGCTTCCGGAATCCAGTTGTGTTCGGGCCGTTCCGGCACGTGACTCGAGAACCCTGTCGTAGGAGGCCCGGCGGACGGGATCCGACAACACCTCGTACGCCTCTTGGACCTGACGGAACAGCGCAGGCGGGCCGTCGAGATCGGGGTGGATCCTTAGGATCAAGTTGCGATATCTGGCCTTGATTGCGTCCATCGTGGTGTCGGGCGACACCCCCAAGATGTCGTAGTAGGTATCGCTTCCCACGGGTCAACTATGCCATCGGCTCCCCGTCGGGTGGGGAATCTCAAGGGGGCTCTCCCCGCGGCTCGAAGTGGAGCGCTGCCACCAGGAGCACAGATTCGAATCCGCAGGTCAGACAGGTGTTCGAGCTCGATTCACCCGTGTGGCAGTCATGAGAGATTCTTGGCCGCCACTGCGATCTGGGGCACCAACCACCTCGCGACCCAGAGCGAACTGGCCGGCAGATAGTGGATCTCGTCTGGTCGGATCGCCTGCGTCGCCGTGGCCAGGGTCGAGCCGAACCCGTCCACCACGTATGGGCAGGGCGGACCGGAGGGACACACCCGGGCTTCGAGATCTACGACAGCGACATGGCCAACGTGACGTGCCGCGACCTTTGTGAGGAGCGCGTTCATGTGTTCGTAGGCGATATCGGTGGAATCCGGTGGACCCTGATGCGTTCCACCGTGCGTCCGCGGCGGCTCCAACAAGAGGACGACCCTGGCCCCGGTAGCCACGAGTTGGTCCACGCGTTCGTCCATCCTCCGCAGCATCACCGCTCTCCACTTCGGGGACCCCGTGTCGAGGACCCTGCTCCCTGTCGGCGTGTCGACGACAATCGAGTTCTCCTCTTCCGTGCTTCCCCACACGATGAGGCTCGGACGATAGCGCTCGATGGCCTGGGTTTCGGCAAGGTTGGCTTCACCCTGACACTTATCGGTAACTGCCGATAAGTTCACGTTACCGATATAGAGAGGGGCGATCACACCGCTTACCACGCCGCACCCGATGACCGCACCGTTCTCGAACTGCAATCCCCAGGACGGGCCGACTGCTTGGAGCCCCGGAAGCAGGCTGCACGATGTCGAGTCTCCGATGAGGACCACCTGTTGCACGTAGGAATCCTTTGGCCCTTGAGAGTGACTCGAGGCATAGGTCGACCTCAAGCCCGACACCACGTTCGGCGATGGTGAAGGGCAGAGTGATCCCGAGGTCAGGGTGGCAATACTTCCCAAATTCACGGTGGGCCGATGCTCCTGGTACGTCGTCACGGCGAGCGTGGCGGCGATGAGGCACGCGCCCATGACGACACTGGCCCATCGTCGTTGCCCAAGGAACCTGGAATGACGTACGGGGTCCTCAAGGAGCTTGTAGCTGACAATGGCGATCAGGGTGGCCGCCACGAGCAACCCGACGTTGTCCCAGACCGGCAGGTTCGTTCCCCCCTGGTGCTGGGTGACAATGACGAGGATGGGCCAGTGCCACAGATACAGCGAATAGGAGATCAGTCCGAGCAGCTGGAACGGCCTCTGGCGCAGGAGGCGCTCGACGCCCCATACGGGTTGGGCAGCACCCCCGGCGATGACGAGGGCCGCGCCAACAACGGGTATGACCACCAAGGCGCCCGGGTACACGCTGGCCGACGTCAAGGTCGTTCCCGCCACCACAATCGCGCCCAAGCCGAGCCAGGAGATCAAGGCCGCCAGGGAGTGCGGCAGGCGCTGGAGATTGGGGCCGGCGACCGCGATGAGACCCCCCAGGGCCAGCTCCCAGGCCCGGGTCAGGGGAGAGAAGAATGCGCTCGGTGGGTTCGCCGACGTGAACACGATTGAGAAGGCATAAGAGCCGACGATCACGGCGACGAGCACCATCGCCAGGCGGGTACGTAATGAGATCCCTCTGGCGAACCGCGCGGTGATCAAAACGATCGTCGGATAGACGATGTAGAACTGCTCCTCGACGGCCAGTGACCAATAGTTCTGCAACGCCGACGGCGGCCGCTGCGACGCGAGATAGTTGGTCTCGGAGGCGGCAAAGTGAAAGTTGGCCAGGAACAATGCGGCCCACTGGCCGTCGACCGCGGTCTCGTGCCCGGTCAGCGGACCCAAAGAGTGATAGGCCGCGATGACAGTGACGATGATGACCACACTCGCGGCCGGAATAATGCGTCGCGCCCGACGCCCGTAGAAGTTACGGAGAGAGGTGCGCCCCATCCCCTCGCGTTCACGCAACAGGAGACCGGTGATGACGAAACCCGAAATGACAAAGAAGACATCGACTCCGATGTAGCCACCGCTGATCCCGGGTATGTCAGCGTGGAAGAGGACGACCAGAAGGATCGCGACGGCGCGGAGCCCCTGGACGTCCGGACGAAAACGACGGTCACCGGGCGGCGTTCCCACCTCGTCTCCGATGGTCGTGGAACGGTCAGTGGTGACGGGCATCACAGTCCCTCAAGACTCCCCACCACGGCCTGACCATAGCCTTGACGACAATGCCCCAGCGGTCGCCGCGATCCGCACGGAACTCCAGTCAACCGAAGCCGTCGGTGGTCGCGGGCGTCACAGGGCTCGTAGCGACCGGTCGCCTGCTTGGCTTCTTCCTCGATCGGAAGAAGTACGGCTCGAGCACATATCTGGTGGCACCGGCACTCTGGCGGTCATCACGAGAGCTTCTTGCCTGCCGCTGCGATCTGAGGCACCAACCACCTCGCGACCCAGAGCGACCCGGCCGGCAGGTAATGAACCAAGTCCGGTCGGATCGCTTGCTTTTCGGTCGCCACGGTCGAGCCGATCCCGTCCACCACAAATGGACATGGCGGTCCCCCGGGGCACACGCGCGCTTCGAGATCCACGGTTGCCACATGGCCCGGGTGCCGCGCCGCAACCTCTTTCAGGAGCGTGTTCATGTGCTCATAGGAGATATCGGCGGAATCGAGGGGGCCGACGCCTCCGAGATGGATCTCTGGCGGTTCGAGCAGAAGGATGACTCTGGCCCCGGTAGCGACCAACTGGCTGACGCGTCTGTCAATTCGTTGCAGCATCACCGCTTTCCACTCCGGAGTTCCAGAGTCGACGACCTTGCTCCCCTTCGGAGTGTCGACGACAATTGAGTCGCGCTCGTCCGTACTCCCCCACACGACGAGGCGCGGACGGTAACGTTCGATGGCCCGGGTTTCGACAAGGTTGGCCTCACCCTGACATTTCGCGGTGTATGCGGATAAGTTCAGGTTGCCGGCGACATAGAGAGGGGCGATCAGGCCACTGACCACCCCACATCCGATGACGGAACCGTTCTCGAACTGCAATCCATAGGACGGGCCGACTGCCTGGAGCCCCGGAAGCAGAGTGCAAGAAGTCGAATCTCCGATCATGACGACCTGTTCCAGGTCGGAGTCCTCCGTCACCTGAGGGTGCCCTGATGTATAGGTCGACCTCAACTTCGATACGACGCTCGGTGGTTGTATGGGGCAGACGGAACCCGACGTGAGCGTCTGGAGTGTTCCGAGATCCACCGTGGGCCGGTGTTGCTCGTACGTGGTCACTGTGAGGGTGGCCGCAATGAGGCACAGGCCCATGACGATGCTCGCCCATCGGCGGCGCCCCAGGAATCGAGCGTGCCGAATGGGGTTCTCGAAGAGGTAGTACGTCAGTGTCGCCAGGACGCCCGCCACGAGCAACAACAAGATGTTGTCCCACACCGGCAAGCTGGTCACCCCGCGGCGCTGGGCGGCGATCTCGAGGATCGGCCAGTGCCACAGGTAGAGCGGGAACGAGATGCCCGCGACGAACTGGAAGGACCTGCGTCGCAGCAGGCGCTCGACTCCCCACGCGGGCTCCGCCGCACCCGCGGCGATGACGAGCCCGGCAGCGAGGGTCGGTATGGCCACGAGTGCCCCCGGGTACACGCTTGACCCGGTAAGGGTGACACTGGCCACCATGATCACCGCCAGCCCGACCCAGGACGCTGCGGCCGCCCAGGCTTGAGGAATGCGCTGGAGATGTCGTCCGTGTACGGCGATGAGCGCGCCGAGGGCCAGCTCCCAGGACCGGGTCAGCAGCGAGAAATACGCTCCCTGTGAGTTCGCCGATGTGTACACGATCGAATATGTGTAGGAGGCGACGATCACGGCGATCAGGACGACGGTGAGACGCGTCCTGAACGATCCCTTCCGCGCCCACCACCCGATCAGCAGGAACAGCGTCGGATACACGATGTAGAACTGCTCCTCGACGCCGAGCGACCAGTAGTTCAAGAGAGGCGAAGGAGGCGACTGTGCTACGAGGTAATTCGTGTGGACGGCCTCAAAGTGGACGTTGGCGAGGAAGAGAGCAGCCCATTGGCCGTCGACAGCAGTCTCGTGGCCGACCAGAGGCCCCAGCGAGTGGTATGTGACGATGACGGTGACAATGATGACGAGCGAAGCCGCGGGGATGATCCGCCGAGCACGGCGGCCGTAGAAGCTGCGAAGGGATGTGCGTCCCGTCCCCTCACGCTCACGCAACAAGAGACCGGTGATGACGAAGCCCGAAATGACGAAGAAGACTTCTATGCCGACGTAGCCCCCGCTGAATCCCGGTACGCCCGCGTGGTAGACGAGAGCCAGGAAGATCGCGATGGCGCGCATGCCCTGCACGTCGGGCCGGAATTTCCGGTCACCCGGCGGGGTTCCCGCCTCGTCGCCAGTGGCCGTGTAGCGATCAGTGGTGACCGACATCACACCAGAGAGGGCACACCGCCACGGGCCAGGGACCCTGCCAACGGTCTTTCAAGACTCGCCACCACGGCCTGACCATAGTTCCCCAGTCGCCGCTTCATTCAGCGCCCCTCGGCGTCCCGCGTTTGTCGTTGACAGCCGTTGTTTCTGCATCTATCCGAGCCGCTCGCAGACAGTCGGAATCACCGTGAACGCCTCTCTGCCGTGCAACAGCGACCAAGCTCCGCGGCGCAGCAATGCGGTTCTGGTGTCCAGACGGACTTCTCTCCATCACAACCGTCTCGGTACGGAAGAGTGGCGATCGTTCAGCTGACGCACTGAGCGTTCCTGTACGATCCGACCATGAAGGCAACAGCGCCGGAGCCCATCGGCCTGCCCTCTGGCGCCGCGTTGTTGGCCGCCGGAGAAGATGAAGCAAAATACTCCAGCCGCAACATCATCGTGCGAAAGCTCATTGCTCGCATGTTGCGAAATCTGCGAGATGCGGTGGGATCGACCAGTGGTACCTGGGTCGATGTTGGCATCGGTGAGGGGCTGGCCCTGGAAGCAATGAACGCAGACGCCGGCTTACTCGTCGGAGTCGAATATCGGCGCGACAAGCTCGCGATGGCACTGGAGCGCCTTCCCGCCGCGTCGGGCATCACGGCGGATGCTGGAATGTTGCCATTCACAGATCACAGTGCCGAGGTCGTCACGTGTCTCGAAGTTCTCGAGCACCTCGAAGCGCCCGAACGTGCCGTAGAGGAACTTGCCCGCGTCTGTCGCGGGCGCTGCGTTGTGTCCGTCCCGTGGGAGCCCTTCTTTCGCCTCGGCAATCTTTGTCGGGGAAAGGACATCGGGCATTGGGGCAACAATCCGGAGCACGTCCAACACTTTCGACCGTCGACACTCCGCCTCCTCCTGCGACGAAACTTCGGAGAGGTGAGTGTGTATCCGTGTTTCCCTTGGATCATCGGGGTGGCTTCGCCAGTCATTGCTCCACTCATTCCTGAGTGATTTCAGCCGGCAGCAGCGGACCGTCACGACCGCGTGTCGTGATGAGGTACACGATGAGCTCCCCGAGCAAGCCGAACGACAGCAGCTGCACAGCCACGACTTCAAAAAGAACTCCGGTGATGAGGGCTGGATGGTTACCTACTGGAAGCCCCATGACGTGCCGGACAAACATCCAGATCAAAAGACCCGAACCGATTATTGCGGAAACCAGCCCGACGCCGCCGAAGAGATGAAAGGGGCGGCGGTTGTACGATGTGATGAACTTGACGGTTCCCAAGTCGAACAAGCCACGCCAGAATCGGGCGACACCGTACTTGGTCTGGCCGTGCAATCGAGGATGATGCTCCACCTCGACTTCGGTGACGGAGAAACCGGCCCAGGCGGCGAGAACGGGAAGATATCGGTGGAGTTCGCCATAGAGATCGACCGACTCGGCGACTTCCCTACGAAGGACCTTTAGTCCGCTGTTGAAATCCCGACCGGGCACGCCACTGACCCACGAGGTTGTGGCGTTATAGAGCTGGCTCGTGTGTCGCTTCAAGAAACGGTCCTGCCGTGTCTCGCGACGGCCGGTTACCAGGTCGAATCCATCGTCGAGTTTGGCCAACAGTGCCGGGATCTCACGGGGTTCGTCCTGGCCGTCGGCATCCATCATCACGAAAAGGTCGTTCTGGGCAAGACCAAAGCCGATCGAGAGCGCCGCGGCCTTGCCGGCGTTGCGGCGGAGGCGGACACTGCGCAGGTGCGGATACTCTTCGCAGAGCCGGCGCATGGCCCGCGGGGTCCCATCCGTGCTCCCGTCATCGATCACGAGGACCTCGTACTCGACATCCATGCCGTCGAGAACTGCGATGGCTTGCGGGATGGTCTCGACCAGATTGTCTGACTCGTTCAGCGCAGGAACGATGACGGACAGGCTCAGTGATCGAGCGCTCGTGTCGGCGAGGTCGTCGCTTTTCGAGTCAGCGCTGGCTGCCTCTTCGCCTTCTAATTTTGGATGCACTCGTTCAACGCTCAAATCGTCCGCTTCCTCGTCATCTCAAAGGCTCCTGTAGGTTCAGTGCCCCGCAGGACCAACCAACCTACCCCTGCGCCAGTGCCGTCAACGAGGACAAAAAGCACCCTTGCCAAGATCGCAGCAGCGGCGGCCGGGCCAGCAGCTACCCCGGCAACGGCCACAAACACGGCCTCACGAACCCCGATCCCTCCGGGTGATGGAGTGATGAACCCGATGATCCAACTCACTACCGCGGCGAGCGCAACGCGTGCGATCGGTGGGTGGGCCACCAGTGACTTCGTCACCAGTGTGGTGGCGGTGCCGATCAAGATCCACACCGGTATGTACGTAACGGTCAGGCGCAGACTGCGAGTCCAGCTCGGGATGTCGACTGTCAGCTTCCGTCCGAGGACACGACTCGTCAACGCAAGGAGGCGACGACTGACCGCGGGATGGATGACGGTGATGCCCACTGCTGCGACAAGCGCAACGGGCCACCAGGGCATGGCGATGGAACCGCCGATCAGGGACGCGACAGCCAGTATGAGGGCAGTGAACGCGGCCGCCAGATAGCAGCCGATCACGGAAAGCGCCACGCTCGAATAGGCAATCGATCTCTCGTAGCCTTCGCGGCGAGCGAGCTCGCCGCGTCCCAGCATTGCCCAGACAGCACCGGGTATGTACTTGCCCGCCTCTCCGACGAAGAAGGCGCTGATCACGCGGTGGTGACCCGCTGGTTCTCCTCCCACCGCGATGATCGCCGCCCCCCATCGCCACGCCAAAATGAACATTCCGCCGAAAGCACAGATGACTGCCGGCACGAGCCACCACAATGTGGCGTGCCGGAGGGCATCGGAGGTCTCCGGCCAGTCCCTGATCAGCAAGTGCACGACGAAGGCAATGCACAGCGCCACGAAAACGAGCGATGCCAGACGCAGGACGCGCTTCAGGCTCCGCCCACTCGATACGGCTCCCCCGCCATCACCCGTCATCGCAAAATCCTATACAGCGTGCGAGCCGGTGCTCTTTAGCCCCCTTCCAAGGCAATACAGGGGCCTCGCGCTGAACGCCTCCTCGCCCTCAGCGTCACAATCGTGGCTTGAAGCCGCCGAATGCGTCCCCGGCAGGCCTGGGAGGCTCTTCAGGCTTCGACCCCAACCTCGGCATCGGCAATCTCTGCGAACAGTCGGTTGAGAATGAGGAACTTGAGGATCCACAGGATGCCGAACGCGGCGATATTGGCCCCGACCACCAGGACGGTCCGCGCCAGATGCTGGAGGTGGTGCGCGTTGGCGTAATCGTGCGCCAACGACGCCGTGTACAAGGCGAAACCGATCCCGGTTATTGACATGACCCAGAACGGGAGGATCTCCCTCCAGATGTGGGACCGCCCTGATTTTCCCCACACCCACCGGCGGTTGAGAATATAGGAAGGAATACCCGCCATGACGTTGGCAAAAAGGGTGCTGAACACCTCCCCCCACAACCGAAGTACTCCGTACACGATGGTCAGGATCACCAGCGAGGTGAGCGCCGAGATCACCGACACCATCGTGTAGCGGATGACCTTGAGTCCTTCAGGAGTACGGCAGAAGTGCCACAGCCGGACCAGGGCCTTCTTCATGGTCCAGAGGTTACTGCGCGGACTTCAGGCGAGGCCCGGCCCGGTCACCGGCGACCACCGCCCGCCCCGAATACCCTGGATGCGCTCGTTGGGATTGACTCCGTTTGGTTACACTCCTCCCCCGTGGGGGCAGGTACCGGCGGTTCGCTTCAGGTGGTGACCCCAAAGGTGGGTCCAGTCGACTCGATCCACCGAGAGAACGACGCTGTGGACGTCGCAACGAACGGTGGCGTCGTTCCACGGTCAGAGCTGGCCGCCGGTAGGCGGCGGTTCATCTGGGCGGCGGTGATCGCCATCGGCGCCACCGCGGTGCCGTTCATCTGGATTCTGTTCTCGGATTGGGGTCCCTTCCAGCCCCTGCGCCTCTCGGTCTTCCAGGACAACTTCTACGATCTCCAGGCTCGCGCCATGTTCCATGGCCATCTGGCGCTGGCCAACGGAGCTCTCGGCCTCGAGGGATTTGTGCACGCCGGGCGGACCTATACGTATTTCGGCCTGTTTCCCTCGATCATCCGGATGCCCGTTTTGCTGGTTACCAGCAGTCTGGACGGCAGGCTCACGGCGCCGTACACCCTTTTGGCGTGGCTCTTGACGGGTGTGTTCGCGTCGCTCTTGCTGTGGCGGGTGCGATTCCTCGTTCGTGGCGACTCCGCCATGGGTCGAACGGAAGCGACTGCATTCGGGGTCCTGCTGGCCAGCCTCATGGGTGGGACGATCTGGATGCTGCTGGCGGCGACCCCCTTTGTCTTCAACGAGGACATCGCCTGGAGCATCTGCCTGACCGTGGGGAGCATCTTCGCGCTCCTCGGCGTGATCGAGCGACCAACGTGGGGGCGAGTGATCGCCAGTGGTGTGCTCATCCTGTGCGCCAACCTCGATAGGTCCACCACTGGGTGGGCGTGCGCGGTGGGTGCCGGCCTCATCGCGCTCTGGTTCCTGCTCGGACTCGGTGGGCCGGAGAATCGGCGCTGGTGCATTCCCTTACTCGCGGCGGGCATCATCCCGCTGATTGTCAGTTGCGCCGTCAACTACTCCAAGTTCGGTGTCCTGTTCGGAGTCTCGAACGAGGAGCAGGTGTGGACGCACGTCAACGCCTACCGGCGCAAGTTTCTCGCCGCCAACCATGGTGCGGAGGAGGGCACAGTGTTCGTGCCTACGAACATTGTCACCTATTTCCGTCCTGATGGCCTGGGCTTCAGTCGCGTATTCCCGTACATCACGCTGCCTGCCAGTCCTCCGACACCATTGAACGGCGTACTTTTCGACAGGCTGTACCGGACGGCCAGCCTTCCGGCATCTTCGCCGCTCCTCTTCCTTTTGAGTATCTGGGGCCTCGTCACGGCCTTTCGCCCCGGTGCGATCGGGAAGGTGGCGCGTACCCGCCTGCTGCTCCTTGCCGCGGGGAGCGCCGGTGCCGCGCTGATGTTGTGGGGCTATATCGCGCCGAGGTACCTGGGTGACTTCGTGCCATTCCTCGTGTTGGCCAGTGCGGTGGCCGTCGCCGATATCTTTCGTCGACTGGAGTCACGCGGGCGGTCCGTGCGTGTGGGGGCGTTGGCCGTCATGAGCGTGCTGGCCCTCTTCAGCATCGTCGCCAACATCGGCATGGCCATCGTCCCCATCCCCAGCGAGTGGGACAGCACCCAGGTCGTCAACTATGTCAACGCGCAGAAGACCCTGAGCGATGTCACCGGGCATCCGTTGGAGGCAAATGTCGTCCGGGGAGACTCACTTCCTCCGTGGGGCCCGGCCGGTCAGGTGTACGTCGTCGGGAACTGCAGCGGCATGTACATATCCACCGGGGAGAATTTCTCGACCGTACCCAGCCAGCAGTTTCAGCGCGCCACCTGGTATACGGTCGCACTGGGTCGACCCTTCGACCACACGTTCGATGTAACCGTCAAGAACCCCTCAGCAGCAGGGACCGAGTCCGTGTCACTGGTAAGCGCAGGGAACTACACGGTGAAATTGAGCGCAGCGCCGACGGCGAAGGCAGACCGCGTTCTGCTGACGTTCAGTATTGACCACGGAGCCACCACCTTGTCCGGACCTTCGTTCGAGGTCAAGGCCGGTACCGCTCACGCCGTGGCGGTGACCACAGATCCTGAAACGCACGAAGTTGCAACGAGCATGGACGGGGTCGCTCGCTTGGCAACGACGCTGCCGATCGAGGAACCAATCCACAATGACACAACCGTCTCGCCCTCCCAGGGCGAAGCCCTTCTTGCCCAGACGACACCCAGGCCGGCGCCCTCGGTCTGTCAGGACCTCATCCACTGAGGAGTCAAGAAGGGCCCTTCTGAGCCTGGAAGTTGACGATGCCACCCTGGTCGCACAGCCATGCGATCGACTCGTAGGGAAGGGCCGCGACGAGAAGGGCTCCGTAAGCCGGCGTCTTACCGTTCTGCATGGGAGGATGCCAACCACGTCGGACGAGGGTGTTCTGCAGCGAAATGGTCGTCTGGATGTGGGGCGCCGACCGGATCTTCACCGACGCGAAGCCGACATCTTCAAGGAGTCCGGATAGCCCCGCTTTTGAGGGGATCTGCAGGTGCCTCGGGTAGTGATACCCGCCCCAATTGTGACCGAACATCTTGTTCTCCCAGGATGACACCGTGGGCAACTGGCCGATGACGTGCCCACCAGGCCGCAGGAGGTCGTAGGCGCGTTCGAGCATGGTATGCGGATGGACCACGTGCTCGAGGATGTGGTTCATTGAGACGATGTCGTATTTTCCGACATGGTCGGTCAGGTCGGCTGTCTCGAGGGTACCTTCGAGGACGTCGTAGCCCCGAGCCCGGCCTTTGGCGGCGACGTCGGGCTGGATCTCGATTCCTGCGCATTCCAGGTCGAGATACCGGCGCAGTTCGTCGAAGTGTCGGCAGTCGCCGGTGCCGACGTCGAAGACACGGCCTGGGCGATGTTGGATCAGTCGGCCGTAGAAGCGGGCCCGCGACCGGGCTCTGAACTGCACCAGTATTCGGGCCACACCACTGTGGTTCTCGTTGTACGCGTGGTAGTCGCTTGGATAGAAGGGAGGCAACTCCGATTCCAGGGGTCGTGGAGTCAAGAACTCAGATCCGCAATCTCCACATTTCTGCATGACGAAGTCGCGTGGCGGTGTGACAAAATATTCAAGATCAGCGACGTCAGACCGGTACAGCGAGGTACGCCCCGAACCGCAGATCGGGCAGCGAATCAGTCCGACGTCGTCCGAGTCCACCGCCTCCTGGGCAGGACGAACTGCTGACTCGGTGCCCGACGGCGGCTCCATATGCTGGTCCTTTACCGATTGATTGCTGATCCACGAGTACTGTACATTCGCAGCCGGGAGGGCCTCGAACGATGGCGATGCAAGGCGGGAAAGAGGCACCGGCCAACAGTGAGCGCCGCTGGCGGGAACAGCTCGCGCAACTGGTGAGTGCAGAGGAATTCCAGTCGCTTTCGCAGCAGTCATTGGCAGACACGTTCACTGCGATCGGAGTGTTGTGGCTCGAAGTGGCGGTGCTCCTGGCAGCCGCCAACCTCCTTCCCCGCCTGGCCCTGGCCTGGTCGATTCCGGCGGGGATCCTGCTGGTCCTCTTGATTGGACTGAGAATCAATGCCTTCGGCGTGATCCTGCACGAGGGCTCACATGGTCTTCTGGCCAAGTCACGCAGGCTCAATGACCGGATCTGTAACTGGGGTGTCGCATTCTGGACGATCAATTCGGTGGAGGAATATCGTCCGACGCACCGCCTTCACCATCGTTATCTGGGACAGGAACGCGATCCGGATCGGGTCTTCTATCTGGTCCCGTCTCGGCGTGGTGCTCTGACGAGCCTCCTCCTCCAAGATCTCTTCGGTGTGACGGCCTTCCGAAGAGCAACCGGCCGGATCTCTGGCACAGGACAGGCATCAGGAGCACCGGCCAACTTGCTGGCCAAGCCACAGCTCCTGGCGGGTAAAATTGTTACACAATTGATAATCGTCGGTCAGTTCGTCCTCTTTCAGGGAGTCCGGCGGGGAGTCTTGTTCTACGCCGTCTTCTGGCTCGTGCCGATCGTGTGCATGTACCCGATGATTCTTCGCTTGAAGACGATCACCGAGCACTTCGATCCGGCCCTGCGGGAGGCAAACTCCGTGCACTGGATCGCCCGGACCAGTTGCGCAGGCTGGCTGCAGAATCACCTGGTGGGAGCTCGAATGGAGTATCACTTCGAACACCACGTGGTCCCCACCATCCCGTATCGTGGGTTGAAGCGGTTGCACCGCCAACTGGGCCAGACAGACTTGTTCAGCCGCCACAGCGATGTCCTTTCGCACGGCTACGTCCTCTTCCTGACTCGAGCGGTGGTGGGCAGTTTTGGGGGCCAGCGGGCCACCGTGCGGAACTAAGTGACATTGCTGGTCACGAGGTGGGACAGTCGTTTGCGATGCAGACCTCTCGAACGTGCGTGAAGCCAGCAATGTGACGTCGCACGACTGGGCTTCACCCCTCGGTCTGAAGTGGTCCTGATCCCGGGTCCCGACGGGTCGAGAGGCCCGAGCTCCAGCGGCCACCGTCCGACCACGATCACGTCGGGGCCCAATTCACGTCAGGGTGACACCTGGCTCCGGGACACCGAAGACGCGTGCCCCTCCCGGCTCGGGGTCGGTCTATGTCGGCGGACACCCTCGAGTCCCCCCTGGCCACCCTCGCTTTTGCCGTCTGGAGGGGATTCGCATCCGAGGGCCACTTCTCGTCGAGTGGTCGCCCTCGCCACCTGCCATGACGCCGACGACGCGGTAATCTGGCTGCCAACCAGCAAGATCCGGCGGAATGACCGAGGGCGCTGCATAGGGGGCACCGTGACATCGGAAAGACTCGGTCCTAAAATTACGTGCTTCGAAAACGGTGCACGCTCAATGGATGCGCTGATCACCCTCACCCGCGGGCCTGAGGGCAGCACCAGACGCCAGTCTCAAAGAGAAGCAAGGACGCTCAGAAGATGATCCCTGAACCCGAGACCGAGACGCCTCTACCCGTGCTCGACATCGATCACCTGGAACAGAACATCAAGCGCCTGCACGACGACTACCAATCGGCCGCCCCTTACCCCCACATCGTGTTCGACAACTTCCTCGAGCCAGGAACGGCCAGGGCTGCGGTTGCCGAGTTCCCACCTGTCGACCCAGAGCGGTGGACCAACTACATCCACGTCAATGAACGCAAATTCAGCAATACCGATCCGAGCACGTGGGGACCTACCCTGCAGCGGATTCTCGAGGAGCTCAATTCCCCCCGTTTCGTGCAATTCGTCGGCAACCTGCTCGGTGTGGACAATCTCATCGCTGATCCCTCCCTCGAGGGAGGGGGCCTGCACCAGTCGACGAGGGGCGGCTTCCTCAACATCCATGCCGACTTCACCGTCCATCCCCACAATCGGAATTGGCGGCGGCGAGCCAACATCCTGCTCTACCTCAATGATGATTGGAAACCCGAATACGGTGGTGACCTCGAATTGTGGAGCGCCGACATGAAGGAGTGCGTCGAAAAGGTCAGCCCCGTGGCAAATCGTGCCCTGATATTCACGACCGACCCCACGTCCTTCCACGGCCACCCGGAACCGATGCGCTGTCCCGAGGGTGTGGCGAGACGGTCCCTGGCGCTTTACTACTTCAGTGTCGAGGAGGACCCAATGGTCCGCTCAACCGAGTATCGGCCTCGACCGGGCGACGGGGCGCATTCGATCCTCATCTTCGCCGACACGCGGCTTTTACGCATGTACGACTGGGCGAAGCGGCATCTGGGGATCTCAGACCAACTGGCCAGCAAGCTCCTCGGTTACCGCCACCGTCTTCGGCGAAAGGGCCCCAATAGCTAGTGGTGGACATGGCCACGCTCACGACGGAACCCGATTCGCGCGCGGGCGACGAGCTACTGCCCGACTCGGATCTCGCGTTCCCTCGATCGCCAGCTGATCTCAGCCGGCGACGATTCACCGTCGCATGCATCCTCGGTACCGCCATCGTGGTGCCGCCTCTCCTGTGGCTGGCATGGGACCTGTGGTCAGGGTCGCTAAATCCTCTACGAGCGGTCCCCTACGACAACTTTTACGACCTGCAGGCCAGAGCGCTCTTCCATGGTCACCTCTACCTGCCCAACGGGAAGATGGGCATCGAAGCGTTCGTTCATGATGGGCACGAATACACCTACTTCGGCTTGTTCCCCTCGCTCATCCGCGTGCCGATCCTGCTCGTGACGAGCGGGCTCGACGGTCAGATGACCGGGCCTTCGATCCTTGTGGCTTGGGGTGTGACAGCTCTGTTCAGCGCATTGATGCTCTGGCGTCTCCGCATTCTCATGCGGGGAGAGTCTGTGGTCGGACGGGCGGAGGCGGCGTCGTACGGGGCTCTGATGGCTACCATCCTGGGCGGCTCGGTGATGATCTACCTGGCGGCGACTCCCTTCGTCTACAGCGAGGACTTTGCCTGGAGCGTCCCGCTCACCGTCGGCAGCCTCTTCGCCTTGCTCGGCGTCTTGGAGAGGCCCTCGAGAGGCCGGGTCATTGCCAGCGGCGTGCTCATCCTGTGCGCCAATCTCGACCGGTCCCCGCCTGGCTGGGCCTGCTCCATTGCAGCCCTACTCGTAGCGGGATGGTTCGCACTGGGGCGAGGGGGAGCGCACAACCGGCGTTGGGCCCTCCCCGTGGTGGCCGCCGGGATGGTCCCGTTCCTCGTCGGCTGCGTGGTCACCTACATCAAGTTCGGCATTCCCGTCGGCCTGCCCATGGCCGAACAGGTCTGGGCCACCGTCAACGCCCACCGTCGCTACTTCCTGGCTGCCAACGGGGGCAAGGCCTTCAGCTTCGGATTCCTGCCCAGCTCCCTGACGGCCTATTTCCAGCCCTTCGGGATCCGCATCGGGGGCCTCTTTCCCTTCATCACTCCACCTGGAGCTCCCGCCACATGGCTCGCAGGAGCGGTGCTCGATCAGACGTACCCCACCGCCAGCTTCACCGACACCAGCCCACTCCTCCTCATTCTCGGTTGTTGGGGTGCGGTGACCGCCTTTCGGCCGAGGGGGATCGGACAGGTGCGGTTGACTCGGATCATCCTGTTCGGAGCTGCCGCCGGCGCGGGTGGCGTGCTGCTGTGGGGATACATCTCCCAGCGGTACCTGGGAGACATGATGCCCTTTTTCATCATCGCCGGTGGAATCGGGCTCATCGACGTGTGGCGGCGCCTGGAGACGCGCCCGCGACGGGTCCGGAGCCTTGCGCTGGGCACCATCATCACCATCGGCATCTACTGCGTGGCCGCGAACGTGGCGATTGCGGCGTTCCCTGTGTCCGACTGGTCGTCGGCCCAGAATGCGCGGTTCATCTCCGCGGAAAAGTCGCTGAGCATCAGTTCTCTGGCGAATTCAGTGCGACGAGGGTCAACGCTCCCCTACTGGGCGCCGGCAGGACAGATCTTCGCTATGAACAACTGTTCGGGGCTCTACATCTCGAGCGGCAGTGACATGACAGACGTTCCAGGCCAACAGATCGAGCACTTCACCTGGAGGTCGGTCGAGGAATCCTCCTCATTCACCCATGTGATCGGGTTTACCTTCAATCGGCCGGCGAGTGAACTCACCCACCCCTTGCCTCTCATGACCTACGGGAAGAGCACTCTCGTCATGGAGCCGGCTGTTCCTGGCCGAGACGAGATGCAAATGCAAATTCTCAATTCGGGAACCTCCATCAGCTGGCCGTCCCCTATCGGGTGGAAGTTCCCCGTCCCCAACTCGCTCCTTCACCTGCAGCTCCAGATCGTCGTGACGACAGATCCCAATCTCAATTCGATCGTCGTCGAGTGGTACGGAGACGAGAACATGATCAACCACTATTTGGCTGGCGACGGGCCTGCTGTCGTGAAGACGACCAAGGTCTCGCCAGGTTCGCCACTCCCGATCGTCACGGTTGCCAACGTGCCTCCAGCCGCTGCGTCGATGGCGCTTTGCCGCAGCTTGACCCAGAACCGCTGACAACTTGCCCGCTCAACGCAGTCAAGAACCAACGACGTCGACAGAACGCCCGTCTGGTGCGCCAGCAGGGCGGTTTGCCTGCGTGGTCGACGAGCATCCGCGCTTCCATCTCGACGCTTTGCGCTGGTACGCCGCCCTCACCGCCATCGCCGGGGTCCCACCGAGTGATCTGGTCGTGCATGCTGTCGGGTCAACGACCTCGGAGGCGCTCGATTTCCTGCGATCCCAGGGAGTCACCGTACGTGCAGTCGATCGATTCGATACACGCTCTCCCCACTGCAACAAGATATCCGGGGCCCTGCGACTGGCCGACGACGCGATCGACGGGTTGGCCGTGCTCTGCGATGCCGACGTGGCGGTGCTCGAGGACCCGCGGCGGATCGACCTTCCTCCCGGAGCCGTGGCTGGAAAGGTGGTGGACGCGCCGGTCCCTCCACTCGAGGTCGTTCTCAGGATCTTCACCGCTTCGGGTCTGACCGCCCCGCCGACGGTCCCGCTTCCGTGGGGACCCGACCAGTGGACCGTGTCAGGCAACAACAACGGTGGCCTCTACTTGGTACCCGGTCCCCTCCTGCCGCGGGTGACGACCGCGTGGGCCCACTGGGCAAAATGGCTCCTCGACCGAGCCGAGTTGCTCGAGGAATGGACCGTCTACGTCGACCAGGTGGCCATGGCGTTGGCCCTGGCCGCCGAGAGTGTCCCTTCCTTCCCTCTCGACGTGCGATGGAACACACCCACGCACGACCCGACGAGAATTCCGCCCGACCCCCCCCAGCCGGCTGTCATCCACTACCACCAGGAGGTCGACCGCCGAGGCCTGATCCGAACCACCGGCACCCCATCGATCGACGGGCGGATCGGCGCGGTCAACGGCGCCATCCGCGAGATTTGGGCGCAGGCAGCGCCCGATGCCACCTACCGGAAGTGGCGGTCACTGTCAGAGTCGGAGCACGCAGACGGTGACGGTACGCAGCGCATTCTGGCGGCCCTGGTCGACGCACTCGGGCCGGCCACGGTGCTCGAGATCGGCACCGACAGTGGGGTGAGCCGGGACCTCGCCGTCGGGCAGTACATTCGCATCGACAGATCGGAGGATGCGGTGCGTACCCCGGACCAGGCCGGCGGCGCGGCCGATCTCGTCCTCTGCCTCGAACAACTGACCCATCCGATGGATGCGGCGAGGTATCGGGATGAGGTGGGCCTTCTCTGGCGGTCAGCGCGACTGGCACTCGTGGTCCGTGGCCACGAAGACCCGAGTGACATCCTCGGCCCCACAACCCAGTTCCACGAACCCCTCTCCGTCACGTTGCGGCAAGTCGCTCCTGACGCGGAGATCTATCCGTTCGACGTCGACGACTCTGTTACGACCTTCGTCGTCCTCAGATCGCCGGAAGACACACACCCACGCGATTTCGTGCCCGCCACTCTGGCGCCGTTGATTCCCCGCCACCCTGACCTGCTGTCGCTCATCACCCTGCGTCTGCACGCCCGCCGCACGACACGGTTCTATCCTGACCACGCCCCACGACTGTGGGAATACCCAGTCGTGGCCCAACTGATCGCCGAAGAGCTTGCGCCCGGGAGTCGCCTCGTCGACATCGGTGCCGGTGTTACTCCGTTGGCACCCTTCCTGACCAGCCGGGGCTACGTGGTGGACACCGTGGACCCATCACCGACCATCCGCACCTGGCCGCCACAGCCGGAATGGAACGAATGGGATTTCCTCGACTACGGTGCCGCAGGACTTGCCCACCGCTCGTGGAACTGCACCCTTGGCGAGGTACCGTCCGGGACTCCCTTCGACGGTGCATACTCGATCAGCGTCATCGAACACGTCCCCGCAAAGGTTCGCCGAGCCCTTCTCGCTGACATCTCCGCCCGTACCCGGCTCGGTGGCCTGGTGGTGCTGACCATCGACCTCGTGCGCGGTACCGACGACCTGTGGAACCTCAATCTCGGAGTCGAAGTCGAGAACCCTGCTGCTCACGGCACCATTCAGGACGTCGTGGACGAATGTGCGGCGGTCGGGCTCGAGCTCTTCCGGCATGAGGCGGTGCGGAACTGGGGGGACTCGAGGGTCGACATCGGGCTGCTGGCACTGCACCAGTCCAAGCCTCCGACAGCAGCCGGTCGGCACCGCTCGAGGAGTCGGTTGATCTCGCTGGTCCGACGGTCGAAGGTGTGAGCCAGCGGACTCGCTGGGCGACCGACAGCACGAGTAGGAGAGATGTACTCCCAGCTCAGGTCTCCACTAAAGTTTGCGCCGTGAGCGGGGGCGTGGTGACATGAGGTTGTGGGTCGTCTGCCCCTGCTATAGGGATGTGCCGTCGTTTGTGATGCTGCGCACGCGGATCCTAGAGGTTCTCGCCAACGAGCAAGCGGTCGCCGCGTCGGACGTTCATTTCGTCGTCGTAGATGATACCGCGGGGTACGACAACGACATCGACCAATTGAAGGGGTACTCCGACGTACGGGTCATCACACCTCCCTTCAACTTGGGACACCAGCGAGCGTTGGTGTTCGGTCTTCGCCTCATACTTGGGGAGGTCCTCGAGTCCGACGTGGTTGTGACGATGGATGCAGACGGCGAGGACCGGCCCGAGGACCTCGTGCGTCTGACTGAGCCGCTCATCGCCGCACCAAATGAACGCGGGATCCTCTGCGTCGCACGCCGCACCAAGCGAAGCGAATCGCTCCGGTTCAGAATCCTCTACTTCTTCTTCAGAGCTATGTTCCACACGTTGACCGGAACGACGGTGCGCAGTGGGAACTTCGCTGCCTACCGTGGCTGGCTGGCTGGACGAATGCTGACGCATCCCTACTTCGATCTCTGCTATTCATCCACACTCGTGAGCCTCGACATGGCTGTTACCGCTGTGCCCTGCCCCCGCGGAAAGAGGTACGCGGGCCGATCCCGCATGAACATGCTTCGGTTGTTCACGCACGGCGTTCGGATGCTGATGCCATTCATGGACCGAATAGCAGTACGGGCGCTCACAGCGTTCTCGGCGATGTTCGCGCTGGGCATCACCCTCTCGTTGGTGGTGGTGGGAATCCGCGTTTTCACCACTGCCGCCATCCCCGGTTGGGCAACCGCGACGCTTCTCGGTCTGCTCATCGTCTCGTTCATAGCCCTCGGCAATTTCGTGGTGCTCTTCGCCGTATTCTCACACTCCAGGGGCATTTCTCTGGCGAACCTGGAGAATTGGAAGGACGAACAACTCGGAAGGGTTACTTCGTCAGATTGAACCTTCAGACCAGTCGTCGTAGCACTGGCCTACGGACTTCGGCTGGGTCAGCTGGTTTGAGGTTTCGTTGCGTCCACGCTGAACGAGGGGCCTTGTGGGGGTCGCCGGTGGCACTTACCTGGCACAGATCCGGACAGGACTGTATTCGGCATAGTCAGTCAGGAGTCTCATTATTGACAGGAGCATCGTCTGAGCGCCGCCATGCGACGATGCCGGCGACTGCCAATCCGATCACGGCAAGGGAGGCAAGGGCGATTCCCTCCGTGAACCCCTTGGGCCAGTAGGTCAGCTCGATCACGTGACGTCCTGGTGGGACATGCGCCTGGAACATCATGGAGAGGTAGGGCGACAACGTCAACGGGCGCCCGTCGATCGTGGCATGCCACCCGGGAAGTGAAGACACCCTCAGGCGAAGGACTTGGGCAGAGGACGAGGTCGTCGTGAGCCGAACCTTCGAGGGGCTCGGCCGCGTCACGGGTACGGCAGTACCGCGTGCGTCGATCGCTGGCCAGCCACCCGAGGAACTCGCCGGCACGAGGGTGGCCGTGGCCGCACCAGGGATGCGGTAGAGGTCCTCGTTCCCGACCCGCATGTCGAACACGCCGCCGGAAGGACCGGCCACCCCGAGCGGTTCGAGCACATAGGAAATGCCGTAGCGACGTGCGACGGTGGCGCTCTTGATGCCCGGGGTGAAGTAGTAGACAAGAGGTATCCCTTCGGCAGTGCCGTTCGTCGGCGGCCAACTGGTGAACCACACCAAGGGCGCAATGGGGTCGTACTCGGCGAACTCGTGCACCCCATAGGCAATGTTGGTGTTAGGAGCGAATCCGATTCCGTAACCGCCGCCGTAGCGCATTCCATTGTTCCCGAGGCCGACGAGCGAGGACCCGACCGCACGCTGGACCGCGACAGTTCCTGGCGTCGATTGGAACGGTGTCGAGGTCGATGAAGGCAGCGGTGCGTCGTCGACGATCAGGAACACCGTCTGGAAGGCCAGGAGCGAGCCAGCGACCCCGAGTGCCAGCCACTGGGAACCGCTTGGACTCCAGTGCCTGCCCGCAGACCTTCGATCGATTACGGCCAGTATGCCGAATGCACCAAGGCCTACAGCAGTCGATACTGCAGGCCAGATAAAGCTGTGCGCTCGGATGTTCGTGGCGAGGCTCGGAAGGTTGCCCCTTCCGAAGAGCCAGACCAATCCAAGCACTACTGCGGTCGCGCCAAGGGCGCCGAGCGCCCAACGCACTGCCCGTTGTCGCTCGGTCGACCGGAGAACGGCGTCGAGGCCCACACCCGCGAGCATTGCCAGACAAAAGGCCACCACTATCAGCGATCGATTCCACAACGTACCGCCGATCAACGGGAGCTTGCTGAGGAGCGACAAGACTGGTTGATTGCAACTTGCTGCGATCCCCACGACCAAAGCGGCGACGAGTCCCGCCACTTCCGGCCGTCGCCAACGGATCCCGACGCCCGCGACGGCCAGCACGAGTGCGATGGCCCCGACCCACACCCAGTCCTCCGGGTAGAAACCCTGCGAGGTTGCGAAGTTTCCGGTGAGAGGCAGCCCCCAGAAGCTCTGGAAGACAGTGCCGAGAACCTGGTCGATCGGGTTCGCAGTGACCGCCGGGGACGAGCGACGGATGGAGGCATCAACCAACTCGAAACCGGGGAGAAGGAGGGGCGCAGCCAGAGCAGCGCCGATGATGCCCGCGATCGCCAAATCGTAGATTGGTCGAAGGATCGGCCCGCTGCCGCGAAAGGTCGCGGTGCGGCGAAGGAGCATGACGGCGACGAAGAAAGCGAGAGGTACGAGGATCACCACCTCGATCTGTGGGTTGCCGGCGAGGATCGAGAAGGCCACGGAAACCGCGAACAGCGCAATGGCCCATAGACGGCGCGTGCCGCGCACGATGAGCACCACCGCGGCGAATTGCCAACCCGCCCACGACATCACCGCCGTATCGGGGAGCCCGAGGTATCCAAAAAAGGGCCCACTCAGTACCCACGTCGTGCCGGCGAACGCACAGGCGACCGGGTGGAGCCGCAACACTCGTCCGAAGAAATAGGCACCCGTCCCACCGACGACGAACGAGACGAGGATCTGAACCAAGTAGACAACATGGACAGGCGTGATATAGCTCACGAGTGCGGGAAGGCCGAACACCCCGGATCCGAAGTTGAACGCCAGCGGCATCCCGAGGGCCTCGTAGCCGTTCCAAAGAGGGAGATGTCCCTGGTGCACTTGGGTCCACGCCAGTGTGGACCACGGGATTATCTGGTTGATCTGATCCCCGACCGCCACGTTGTGGACGGTCGCTCCGGGATGCTTGGTCAGCCCGTATTGCGACAGGTAGTCGTAGGACCCGAGGTACGACCCGTGCAGGAGCGCCGGCACGAGCGCCACGCAGGCCGCGGCGACGACCCAGAGGACCGCGAGGACGTCCGGCCAAGGTGATTGCGTTCGAGGGGTGACAGTGCCGCTCGTTGCCGCCGAAAGCCTCTCGGGGGTACTCGGTGCCTCCGATGATGGACCGGTTAGTACCCCCACGATCGCCAAATCGTAGTGGTCGATATCGTCGACTTCAATCCGGAGCGTTCACCAAAGTGGCAACGGTCGACCGCCGCGACGCGATAGCAATTGATGGCGCGGAGCCAATGGCCCCGCTCTCCAAACTGGCGACGCTGGCAGGACTGCACGCTCAGGTCCTGGAACGAATCAGCGGTCGGCGTGAAGACGCGAGACCTCGCAGCCGCCTTCGACGGATTGCCCACACGGTGACGAAGTAGGAGACGAACACGAACACGCAGATCCCGGCCACGAGCAAGCCGACCGTAAAGAGGGTTGGCCAGTAGTGCAGATTGATGACATGGCGTCCGGCCGGGATGCGGGCTTGGAGCATGACGCCTGCGAACGGCTCGAGCTGCAACGGATGGCCGTCGATTGTGGCGTGCCACCCAGGTTCGTCCGTCACGCGCAGCCGCAACACCTGGTCACTACGGCTCGAAGTGGTGATACTCAGCGACGATGGTGAGGGGTGATCCACGGTGACCGGGTTGCCAGTTGCATCGGCCGAGGGGAGCTTCCCTCTCGGGGTCGCTTGAATCAGGACAGCATCTGCCGAATCCGGGACTCGATAGAGATCTTCCTTCCCGATCTTTTCATCGAAGACGGCGCCCACCGGGCCCGCAGCGCCCTCCGGTTCCAACACAAATTGCACCCCGTAGCGACGAGCCTCCGATGCTGTTGTAAGGGCGGGGCAGAACGAGTTGTAGATCGGAGCTCCCGGGGCAGTTCCGCTCAATGCGGCCCACGACTGGAAGTATCCGCGAGGAAGGACGGGGTCGTAAAGGTCCAATTCATGGAGCCCGAACAGAATATTGGATTCAGGGAGGACGCCCAGACTCGACAATCCCGGACCTGCGTAGCAAGTGAAGACTCCAAACCCGACAGTCGCGCCACCGACGGCGCGAACCAACGACGCCACTGCGGGAGTGGGTCTGACGTAATCCGCACTCGACGACCACAGCTGGGCACCTGACGCCACGAGAAAGGCCGTCTCGAGCAGCAACAGGAGTACGCCCGCGACCTGTCCGGCACTCAGCCGGCGCGGCAACCCCAAAACCCCCTCGCTCGGTGCGTCCTCGCGCTTCGGGCTCACGCCGGTGCTGGCGGTATCGGCGCCCCGTGTCTTGCCTCGCGACATGATCGCTCCCATGACCGCCACGACGACGAGGGCGAGACAACCCGTCGCCAAAGGCCATACCAGGCTGTCTCTGCGGAGCCTGGCATCGAGTTGCGACAGGCCCGAAGTGCCAACCACCCAGATGACCAGAAGCAGGACGAGACCTCCGGCGAGCGTGCCTGCCAAGAGAAGCCGGGTCGATTTCTGCGCGCCCTGTCGAACCAAGGTGTCCATGCCGACGCCCGCCAGGATCGCGACACCGAGGCCGACGACCATGAGATTGCGGTGCCAGTCGATCGTCTGGACCAGCGGTATGTGAATGAACACAGCCTCGATCGGAGGAGCGAAGGTGATTGCCAACGTCACGATGGTCAGGACGGCAAACCCGACTGTCTCGGGCCGTCGCCAGCGATGGATGGTTCCCAGCACTGCTAGTGCGACAGCGATCAATCCGACGTATGCAGCCGTGTCCGTGTACACCGCGTCACCGAAGACCTGGTTCCCGGCGATTGGCAAACCGTTGTAACCCTGCACGATCAGATGTATGAAGTCATGAGCGGGAAGTGCCTTTCCCACCTCAGTTGCGGCGAGAAGTGTTCCGCTGCTCCTGGTCGATCTGCTCAGCACCTGCAGACCGGGCAGGGTGAGGGGTGCAGACAGTGCGACTCCCGCCAGGGCGGCGATGGACAAGTCCAGCAGAGGGCGAACGGCGAGCCGCATAGTGCCCTCGACCCTGAACTTCACGATCAACATCGTGAGGATGAAGATGACGAGGGAGATGACGAGAATGGAGAAGATCTCCGGCTCGCCGGCATAGATGGCCAGGGCGAACAGGACAGCGAACACGAGGATGTGGCGAGCTCTGTGCTCGCCGCGGACGATGAGGATGACCAGCGCGAACAGCCAACCAGCCCACGACATCACTGCGGCATGGGGCCAACCGAGCCATCCGAAGAAGGAACCACTGAGCTCGTAGACCGTTCCAGCGGTCGCACAGCCGATGACGCCCAGGCCGAGCACACGTGCCAGGGCGTACGCACCTGTTCCCGCTATCACCAGCGTGATGATGATTTGCGCCGTATAGGCAAGGTGCAGCGGCAGGAGATAGCTGATCAGAGCCGGCAGCCCGAAAGTAGCGGACTGCCAATTGAACGCCAGGGGCAAACCAAGACCGCTGAGAGGATTCCACAACGGGATGTCCCCGTGGTGGACTTGCGTCCATGCCTGGGTCGACCACGGGATCATCTCCGCGATCTGATCTCCACTGACGGTGTTGCGGACGGTCGCGCCGGGTACCTGGGTCAAGCCTGACCGGGTCAAGATGTCGTAGGAACCTAGGGAAAGCCCGTGATGAAGAGCGGGCGCGAGAGCCACCAACCCTGCTCCGACGACCCAGGCGATACCGACGGCGTGAGGAAGCAAGCGCCGCCGACTCACCCCACCTGCCTATACACGCTCATGTATCCCGATCACCATCCGTGTTCGGTTCCGTCCTCAGACACCCTTGGGGCTGGGCCCGCACCATATCTGCTGGTCCCACCCCAACGGCTGCAACGAACCCCCCTTCGCACCCGGCAGCGATGTGACCAGACAGAGAGGCTCCGGATCGATTTCATTCGGTTCGATGCAATAAGCGCGGAATAGTTCAGGGAGGCGACTGGGCGCGCTCAGGAGGCTCTGACATCGGTACGGATGCCTCCGAGTTGGACGTCCCCGATTCCGGTGGAGCCGCGTTGAACGCCTCGACGCCGACCGGCTCGTCGATGCCTGCGCCCAGCTCCGAATGAGTGGTGGCCTCGGACTCGGAAGCCAGCTTTGGCGACCGCGGTGTTGTCCGATGCACCCAGCGCTGCAAGGGGCGTTCGAGGAGGAACCACGAAATGAGCGCCATGGCGAGAGTCCAGCCAAAGGCGACCACCAGCCGCAGCTCGTAGTTCCATCCGTTGTCGATTCGCCCTATTTCGTCGAAGATGGTCACGTGCCATAGGTAGAACGCATAGGCGATGAGGCCCAATTTGGCGAGTGGCTTCCACTCGAAGAATCGGCGACCCGACCATGTCCCCCCCATGATGGCCAGAAGAATGATCGCGGAAGAGAGGTCGATCGCGTCAAAGCCACCTCTGTACAAGAAAGGCCCAGTCAAGTCGGTGAAGGGAAGGCATACGAGGAGAAAGAGCGCTGCCGGCCAAATCAGTATTCGAATCAGCTTCGTTGGTTCACGTCCGCGAGCCCACAAGTGAGCAGCCAGACACCCCCACAGCAATGCATCGGCGCGATCTTGCGTCGTGTGAAACTCATAGCACCAGGACTGGGGCCCGTAGTAACCGAATCCCCGGTGGATACCGATCACCGCGATTGTCCCGAGAAGGACGATGGTCACGGTCCGTATCGATCGCTTGAACGTCAGGAAGAAGATCACGATCCATGGCCACACCAGATAGAACTGTTCTTCGAACGAAAGTGACCACAGATGCTCATAACCGGGAGACAAGTTGGAACAGAACAGGCTTTTTGAACTGGCCTGGTAGTAGTTGGAATAGTAGAAGGTCACCGAGAGCAGGGAATTGAGCTCTTGGCGTGACCAGGCGTGGATCGCAATGGCAATCGCGACGTTGGCGATGAGCAGGAAGAACAGGGGCGGAAGCAGTCGCACCATTCGCCTTTTGTAGAAGGACCACCGCATGATCGTTCCGTGGCGCGACTGTTCCTTTAGCAAGAGAGCCGTGATCAGGAAGCCGCTCAAGACGAAGAACGGATCCAGGCCAACAGTGCCGCCCGGTACGACAAGAAGAGTGGACAGCGGAAGGAAGGCTTCGACGTGAGAGGCAAAGACGATGAGTACAGCCACCGCGCGGAGACCGTCAAGGCCGGGCTCTCGGCCAAGCAAGCGCACGTCAGGTAGCTGCTCGTGGCCGGAATCGGGACTGCTCGTTGTCATCTAGAGTGGCCCGCCCACGGAATAGGAGGCTACCAATCTCGCCTCCGCAGCAGCAATCGACACAGGTGAACGAGTCTTGATCGGACGCCACCGCGAGGGCGGCTAGGTGACCTACGGCTGTATTGTTTGCTCAGTTGCGTGGGGAGTTCGCCACCACGTGGGAAAGCAGAGGTATGGAGGAGACCTCAAGCACAGACCACCCGGATAATAGAGGCGCTCCCGCGCCCCTATTGCCGGCGCGCAGCTTCGGCGATGTGCCAGGGTGGAACGGGCTTCGAGGGGTGGCGGTGCTCATCGTTTTCGTCGCCCACATGGACGTGATCCTTCCGATACCGACCCTGCTGGTGATACCCGGTGCAACGGTTTCTCTCGATTCCTTCTTCGTCCTCAGCGGCTTCCTGATCACTGCCCTGCTTCTCAAGGAGCAATCGCGCCGCGGGAAGATAGGGATCGGGCCTTTTTACCGACGACGGGCACTCCGGTTGCTACCAGCCCTCTACGTGGTCGTGCTCGCCAATGCGCTGTTCGCCTATTTCAGCCATCAGTGGTTGCACACAGAAGTACCGTCCCTCTTTTCAGTCGTCTTCTACTACTCGAACTACTATTCGGCTTCAGCTTCGGGTCCCCTCAGCCCCAAACTTGCCTCGGGATTCCAGCACCTCTGGTCGCTGTCGTTCGAAGAACAGTTCTATTTCATTTGGCCATGGCTGACGATCGCACTCCTCACGATCCGCATGCGCCTGAGGACAGTCGTGATCATCCTGCTCTCGCTGATCACGATCATCGCGGTCCACCGCTATGTCCTATACGAGGACACCCACCGCTGGTGGTCACTCTTCTACCGGACCGATACTCGGGCCGACTCGATCCTCTGGGGAGCCCTATTTGCCCATATCTGGGTCCGTGGCAAGGAACCCAAGCGGGGACTTGTCGTCGCCGGGTGGGTGGCCGCAGCCTTTCTCCTGGCATGCCTTCCTTTTGCAACGCAAGAGGGGCCATTCGTCTACTGGGGAGGGTTCATTGCGATCGACTTCGCGTGTGCCGTCCTCATTCTGGCGATTCTCGATGGTCGGTGGGCGGGCCGTCATCTCTTCGAGCTCAAACCCTTCGTCGCTCTCGGCATCGTCTCCTATGCCTTCTATCTCTGGCACCTACCGGTGTTCTTCGCCATCAGGTTCTTCGATCCACACTGGAACGACGTCGTTCGAGTGCTGGTCGCGATCGTGGTCACGCTCTCCCTCACCATCTTGTCGTGGTTCCTTCTGGAGCGACCGCTCATGCGATGGAGCAAGCGGCTGGAGGCAGGGAGATACATGCCGCCGACAGTGGCCCCGGTGGTGTCTCCTCAATCAGCGCCGGACACGAGTACGGCAGCGTCAGCATCCTCGCCCAACGTCGCTGTCGAACAGGCGACAGGGCAGCGTTCGAGCGCAGAGCAGTCCAAATCAATCGAAGGGCCGTCGCCGTAACTCAGCTCTCCGGCAGAGCGTCAGCGGCGCATGAGCCGGATCGGACGCAATCTTCGAGGCTATTCTCGATACATTCTTGCCAAGTGAACATTATTGATCGCCTGAAGAGTAAGCCTTCGCCAATTGTTCCAAACAAACTGAGTGAGCCGACCGCTGCGCACTGCACGAGGTCGAATCCAAAACTGAGAATTGTCGAGCGCGCAGACCACTCTGAGCAGCATTACGCGCCGCGACGAATGATGAACCTTCATCCTTCCGGAAATCGACAACGTCTGCATCCCAAATGAGTTACCAAAGGCAAAGCAAAGAGCGTCAGCCGATGCGGATACATGACACTCTTCTTCACGTATATCGGAACTTAAGGATGCCCCTTTTGCCGAAAGTGTGACCGCGGAGTCCAGATCAGAAATCCAGAATCGGATCGGACCTATGAGGCGAAGAGATATCTGACCGAAATGCTCGACCAGCCGACTGTGACACGCCTGAGCAGAATCTAGAAGAGACTGAGGACTGACGATCCTGATAGGGGCTGGTTCAGGGAGATTGATTTCGGCTTCCCGCCAAAATGCAAGGGCCGCGGAGTTGTCATGAGCCGTTCCCATCAGCCAACTCTCGTTTGGTGCCAGCACAACTAATCGGCATCCAGCGGCATCCATTCTCTGCGCGGCCTTTGCGACACTATTTCGATGATCATTGACCCAGTAGTTCTCACAAGTCCGGAAATAACTGTAGCTTGCGAACGGAATCGTGACTTCCGCGCCAAATGACTGATGTTCGAAGATCATCGCTGATATTATTTCGTCGGCGTACTTATCTAATGAGGCTATCTCTCCTCCTCCATATGTTGCGATAGAAAACTGGTTCAACAGGACTTGTGGGGACCCTATATCGCCGTGAATACGCCGAATGTCGGATTTGGACAGATCAGTATCGTTCAAGTTCAAAACAGTTCCGCTGGGTTCAATGACGGCCATGGCCGAATCAACCGGCGCCACTTGATACAGATACGCCGTGGCTCGGCCAAGATCAAACGTTTGCCTATGTCTGATCGGGATGATGTGTTTGAAGCCGAATGCGCGCAGAGCATCGATCATCCTGCCGTCGTGTAGCTCTTGAACGATAACCACACACTCGTTCTTCAGATCAGCCGGGAGAGCGCGGAGGGTCGGTACGTGAAAGTGATCGGGATGTTCGTGAGATATGAATAGGTGGGTGACACCGTGTAGCGCTGCCTGTACCTCATCTGGGTCGGGCTCTTTTATCAATCCCCAGGATTCATTGAAACTTGTTCCGGTAAACCAAGGATCGGTAAGGAGGGCAAAGTCGTCGCCCTCGATGAGGACACTGGCATGAGCCATAAGCCGGATTTGCATCACAGAGCATCATGCCGAAGTGGCAAGACAATCCCCAAACATCATGCAGAGCCCTTCGTCTTCACCCATTGCTCGGAATGCCGGCATAGCCCTTGCCGACGCCTCACCGCCACCATCTATCGGTTATGAGGCGGACACCACTAGAGCGGTACCAATGGGGAGCTAGATGATCCGATCAGCGGGATGCCGATCGATCTCGGCCTCGTGACACCGCCGGCGTGAAACGAGACCCGCGGCCACGTCGACCTCGGATCCACTACGCACGGGTTCTTCGGTAGCGGTGCCATCCGAGCGCGGCGGCGCCGACAAGACCGACGACTGCGCACGCGGCGAGGACAAGTCCGGCGGTGAAGGTCGCTGGCCAATAGTACAGATCAATGGTGTGGTGCCCGGCTGGCACCTCGACCTGGAGCATCAGTCCGGCGAAGCGCTCGATTGGAACTGAGTGACCGTCGATGCTGGCGTGCCACCCGGGAACGTCGGTGAGGCGGAGGCGAAGAACCCGCCGACCGTCGGCGTTGGACACCAGCCTCCAGGACGATGGATCAGGGTGGGTCACTGTGACGGGCGTCCCCGGAGCGTTGTCGGCCGGCAACCGGTTGTCGATCGCCAGCGCGCTCAGGGTCGCGAGTCCTGCACCGGGTATCCGATAGAGGTCCTCGTCACCCACCGTCTTGTCGAAGACGCTCCCCTGGGGTCCTGGTGAACCTGCTCGCTCCAGCACGTACGAGACCCCATAGAGCCGTGCCAACTTGGCAGAGGTGATGCCGGGGCAATACACCGAGTC
The DNA here is from genome assembly GCA_963721585.1 of uncultured Acidimicrobiaceae bacterium. Lineage (GTDB taxonomy): Bacteria > Actinomycetota > Acidimicrobiia > Acidimicrobiales > RAAP-2 > Bog-473. The sequence goes on from CAVRJN010000008.1 coordinate 939,087, forward strand.
GTCGGCGATCCCTGGCGACACGCCGCTGACGGCCCGCCACGACGAGTAGTAGGTGCTCGGGATCATCGGATCGTAGAGGGCCAGTTCCTGTACCTCGTACGCAATCTGGGCGTTCTCAGGAATGCCAAGGCCGGGCGGGAGGAAACACAGGGAGCCCCCGAGTCCCACCAGAGAGGGACCCACTGCGCTCTTGAGCGCCACCACGGCGGGAGTCGATTGGAACGGCGTCGAGGTTGACGTCCACAAGGGCGCCCCGGCGGCAACGAGGAAGGCAACCTCGCAGACCAGCAGCGAGACCCCGGCCGCCCGACCCACCGTGGCGCGTCGCGATTCCGACGGCCCGACGGACTGGGAGTGCCGATGCACCCACATCAGAACCACAACCACCCCCAGTCCAACCGCGGTCTCCACTGCGGGCCAGATGAAACTCTCTGCTCTGATGGTCGCTTCATGTCCGGAGAGATCGCCCCGCCCGAACACCCAGATTCCGACCAGCAGCAACGCCACCGCGGCGAATCCGGATCCCGCCCAACGTCGTACGGCCCGATCGCCGTGCGAACGCACGAGGGCATCCATGCCCACACCAGCCAATACGGCGATGCCGAATGCCAGGGGCAGGATGGCACGCTGCCACAACACCGTACCGATCACTGGGAGGCGGTAGAGGATCGCGACCAAGGGTGGGGCGAATGCGACCGCAACCATGACAACGCAGAGGACGCCGAGAGCCACGACCTCGGGGCGACCACGGCGCACGGCGACGGCCATCACTGCCAGCACAACCGCTATCACGCCGACATAGGCGGCCGTTTCGGAGTACCCACCGATGTAGCCGAACCAATGGCTGTCGCTGAGAGGCAGTCCGTCGAACCCTTGGAAGATGACGTGCACCAGGTTGTGCAGCGGAAGGGCGGGATTCCCTTTGAGAATCTCCGCGGGATCCCCCCCGGGCACCGCCCGCTGCGACCCTGAAACGACCTGAGAACCGGGCAACAAGAGGGGAGCACCAAGCGCCACGCCGGTGAGGACGCCGATGGACACATCCGCCACGGGGCGGCGGATCGGACCCGAACCCCCTAACAGCGGTGCTCGCAGCAGGAGGATGACGACCACGAAGATGAGGAGGGCCAGGCCGCTGAGTGTGAGGATCTCCGCCTGCCCTGCGTAGACCATCGCCGCGATGACCAGGGCGAAAAGGGTGATGTGACGAAGGCGGCGCCCACCTCGTATGACGAGCAGTGCTGCCGCGAACAGCCAGCCGGACCACGAGAGCACAGCCGCGTGCGGCCAGCCCAGCCATCCGATTATGGGCCCGCTCAACTCGAAGACTGTTCCGGCGAAGACGCATGCCAGCGTGCCCAGCTGCAGCACGCGGCACAGTGCGTACGTCCCGGTCCCGGCAATGACCAGGGTGAGGACCACTTGGACCGTGAAGGCGAGATGCAACGGGAACAGGTAGCCGATAAGCGACGGCACGCTCAGCGCCGCCGTCTGCCAATTGAAGGCCAGCGGCATGCCCAGCGCCTCGTAGGGGTTCCACAGAGGCAACTGTCCATGGTGAACCTGCGTCCACGCCAAGGTCGCCCAGGGGATGATCTGATCGGACTGGTCCCCGGCCTGAAGGTTGTGGACAACCACACCTGGCTGCCGCAGCAGCCCGAATTGGGAAAGGACGTCGTACGAACCGAAGGAGGAGCCGTGCGCGAGTGCAGGACCGATGACTGCCAATGCCGCGGCGACGAACCACACCACACTCGCTGCGTGCAACCAGCTACTGGGATGTCCAGCGTGACCTGACGACTTCGCAGGCGACGCGGGCACCATTACTTGCGTTGGTTCCCCCTCAACCAAGCCGGTCCCTCCCCGCGTCGGTCGGTGGCGGCGGCAGTATAACTTTCTTGTGCTCTCGCCGAAGGGCGCTTAAGCACCGCATCGCAGAGAGCGAGGGGGTCCAGAGCGGTCCCGATGGTGATCGGAGGGAGTTCAGCATCTCGCTGATCGCCGAGACGTCATTCAGCCATCAGCGGAGAGCGCAATCAACAAGAGGTCGAGAGTGCCATTGACGACGCTCCCCGACCACGATGCCGTGACATCGCCGTACGGAGTGTCCAGCATCATCAATGCGTTCGCCCCAGTGGTATCCGACATCATCTGCCTCCACCGCGGCGAACCCGGTCCCTGGGGCAGGACGTAGATGGAGGTTCTATAGGCGAAGGCTATGTCCCCCGCCGACACAGGAGTGCCGGTCGTCAGGTGGGGGTTATCCCCCCCGAAGGATCGTCGGCTCACGCTCTTCACCTTCAAGTGTGCCGGAAGGTTCGCGAACTCAAGGAGCAGACAGGCCAATTGTTGACTTGCGTTCGAGAAGGTCGCAGTCAGGGATGTCGGTCCCCCGACCGCGGACTGACAGATCCAGCAGGAGATGTTAATTCCCGTGCGATCGTCAACACCGGACTCCCCTGCCTTGTACCAGTGGTTCCCGGCTGAGTCGGTCACCTCGATCACCGATCCACAGTCGATGCGGGGGTGGTAGATCGAACCGTTCATGAAGGCGACGAGCGTGTTGCCGGGCCTCGGATCGACGGGATACGCCTGTGACCTCCACCTCGCATGACCCCTTCCTGCTGGGAGGATGGCTGAATCCGTGTAGCACGACTGCACCAAGCGCCGGCTTCTCGACGACGTACCCCGCGGCACGAACGTGGCAAGGACTGCCGCGCCGGCGCGGGCTCCAGTGAGCCCAGTCCACTCGGCGCTCAACGGCGAACCGATGCTCGAATCCCCCGAACTCAGCGTGTCCGCGATGTAGCACCCCTGTGTGGCATCGGCCAGGCGGGAATTCCAGCCCTTCGGAACGACCGCCGAAGACATATCGCCCACGATTGCCGAAATGACCAGCTCGTCATTGGACTCCAGGTCGAAGTTGGTCGTCGCCGTGGCCGTCGTCGCCGTTATATCCGCCTGGCATATCTGGTCGCAGAGCTCGAATCCCCGTGCGCCTGAGTATTCGAGCAGGGTCATCCTCATGCCCTGTGTTCCCGGAAAGACCGGATAATCCAGGCACCTCCCCGTCACGGTCGGCCGGTCTCCGCCACCGGCAGATTCGCAGTACCAGATGTCAACCCCGAAATGCCTCGCCGTGAAGTACTCCACAGCTTGCAACCAGTGATTTCCCTGGTCGTCCGACACCTGTCCGACCGTCGGTGCCAGTGTTTGCGTGGACAGCCTCGAGACCACCGCGACCAGAAGGCTCCCCCTTCTGACTTGCCTCTTGTATCGGGCAGTGACCGTTCTGCCCGACGTGACGCGCCGCCCAACGGCGGTCTGCAGGAGTGAGAATGCTGCCGGACCATCGCGGCCCACGCCGATCAGCCTCGAGCCCACGAGCCCGAGTCCGGTGCCAAGCAGTTGTCTTCTCGTAATTTCCACGTGCACCCCATCTGCACGAACGCGACTGTGCGTCCAACCCCTGACCGCTCGATCCTAGGTGCGCCGCGGCTCGATTCTCGGGCGAGGCCTGGGTGTATCCCGCCTGTGCGTTTGGCGTGTCCTCAGCCATAGGTTGGCTCCAGCCCCGGGAGGCCTGGCTTGGCCCGGCACCCGTGGAGACCTTTCTTGATCAGCCGGACCCGATGGAGGAGATGACCACCGTTGTTCACACGTTGTGATCCACCTGACGGGCCCTGCCGCTCATCCATCCGGCAGTCTGCGGCCGGTGGCTCGGCCGGGGCTCCTGGCTAGGGCTTCGGTCGCTTCGAACCGGCACCTTCCCCTTTTGCTCCCCCCTTTCCACGGATATGCTGGGTACGACGGCGGTAATCGGAGGGTGAACGTGGACGGCGTGCATGAATCCGTGAAGAAGAAGAAGATCGGCGTGCTCGTCGTGGCGTACAATGCGGCATCGACCCTGGCCAAGGTGCTTGACCGCATTCCCACCGAGCTCAAGCCCGAGATCGAAGAGGTGATCGTCAGCGACGATCACAGCCAGGATTCCACCTACCTGGTGGGCCTCGGATACCAGCAGCAATCCGACTTGCCGATCACACTGATCAGGCAATCGACGAATCTGGGCTATGGCGGCAACCAGAAGGCGGGCTACAACCTGGCCATTGAGCACGGGCTCGACATCGTGGTCATGCTCCACGGTGATGGGCAATACGCGCCCGAGTCGCTTCCGGATATTTTGGCCCCGCTCTTGGCCGAGGAGGCCGATGCCGTCTTCGGATCGCGCACCATGATCAAGGGTGCTGCACGAAGGGGTGGCATGCCGCTCTACAAGTTCGCAGGGAACCGCATTCTTTCCCGCTTCGAGAATGCGGCGCTCGGCACCCACCTGTCCGAGTTCCATTCGGGGTATCGCGCCTATTCAGTCGGAGCGCTCAAGCAGATCCCATTCGAGAAGAATTCCGACGGCTTTAACTTCGACACCCAGATCATCATTCAGATGCACGATGCCGGCATGCACATCGCCGAAGTCCCCATCCCCACCTACTACGGCGACGAGATCTGCTACGTAGACGGCTTGGGCTACGCAAGGGATGTCACAAAGGATGTGGTCACTTATCGGCTGCAGAAGGCCGGCTTCGGCGACGGGAGCCGCATTGCGCTCAGCGAGGAGTATCAATTAAAGCCAAGCGACGACAGTTCGCATGGCAGAATTTCGAAGCTCCTGCAGTTCCGTCCGCCCAGCCGGATCCTCGACCTCGGCTGTTCGAGCGGCCTGCTCTCGGATCGGTTGCGGCGAATGGGCCATCACGTGACCGGCGTCGACGTCAACGAGCTCGAGGGTGTAACCGAGCGCACCGACGCCTTCTTCAGAGCTGACCTGAATGAGGGCATCCCCCCTGAGGTCGGTTCCGGTTATGACATAGTCCTGGCCGCGGACGTCCTCGAGCACGTCCTCAACCCCGGGACCCTGATGGCCCAGGTGAGGGAGACACTCGACCCTCACGGGACGGCCCTGTTCTGCGTGCCAAATATCGCACACTGGTACCCGAGGTTTCGCTCGACCCTCGGGATGTTCGACTACGACCAGCGAGGCATCCTCGATTCGACCCATTTGAGATTCTTCACCCGGCGCAGCCTTGTGAAGCTGGTCGAACGTCGGGGATTCTCCATCCGGCGCATCGAGCCGGTGGGTCTGCCGCTCGACGCACTCGGTGTCGAAGGCACCAAGGGACGCACCGTGCGGCTCATGGATCGTCTCTTGTCAAATCTGTGGCCCACCATGTTCGGCTACCAGTTCATCGTCGAGGCGACACCCACCCGATCGACGCGTGACCTCGCCGGTTCGAGTGCTCCAGGATCGCCGAGCACTCGGTAGCCATTGGCATGGTCCCCGGACCAGGAGGCTGCCGAACAGAATCGGTTCCAACCGAAGGTCCCTTCTGAACCTCGGGTAACCTTGCGCAGTGATCCGAGTGGCTATGCCATTCCGTGTTCGGCGAGGTCCGTTTTGCATCGGTTCCGCTCCGTGACAAGTGTGCTCGTGCTCGGGGCCGACGGAATGCTCGGATCGATGATTGCTCGGGTCTTGTCCGCCCAGAGCTCGTTGCATGTGGTTCGGTGCAGCCGCAGTGGAATCCCGCCTGGCCTGGCATTCGACGCAAACCGGGACGAAGTAGAAGAGCTGCTCGCGATGACCCGCACCGAATGGATCGTCAACGCCATCGGCATTCTTGATCGGCAGATCGACGAGGACGACCCGGACTGCGTCGCCGCCGCCATTCACGTCAACTCGACCTTCCCCAACCGCCTGGCGGCGGCAGCGGCTGGAGACAGCCGCGTGATTCACTTCACCACCGACGGAGTGTTCTCGGGACACAAGGCGCCCTACGACGAGGCAGCATCACACGACGCAATCGGCATCTACGCCCGATCAAAGTCTCTCGGTGAGCCCCGGTCTGCCAATTGCGTCAATCTCCGTTGCTCAATTATCGGTCCCGAAAACCCCCCTGCCAAGTCACTACTCGGAACGATCCTGTCGCGACCTCCGGGGAGCGTCATCACGGGATACACGAATCATCGCTGGAACGGGGTCACGACTCTCCACCTGGCGAGGTTCTGCCTGGCGGTGATCCAAGACCGAAGTAGCCAACTGCCTTCAGTTCTTCACGTGGTTCCACGGGATGTGGTGAACAAGGCGGAGCTCATTCGTCTTACCATTTCGGCCTTCGGGAGGCATGACCTGAGCGTCGATGCCCAGCCGGCGTCCGTCCCAGTAGACCGGACACTTTGCACTGAGCACCCCGAGACCAATCAGCGTCTTTGGGCCGCCGCGGGCTATCCGGAGCCGCCGACGGTTGCCGAGATGGTGAGAGAGTTGGCGTCCTTCTGTCACCGCTGAGAACGATCCCCGGCGCCTCCCTGGCTCTGACTACACTCCCTGCCCATGCGCCACGTAATGCTTACTCTGGGCATCCGGCCTGACTTGATTCGTGCCAGTCGGGTCATACACCTCCTTAAGGACCGCGAAGAGATCCAATTTACCTTCTGCTGGTCGGGCCAGCACTACGCGGACAACTTGAAGGATGTCTTCATCCGGGATCTGGAACTGCCGGAACCGGACATAGAACTCGGCGCAAGTGGAAGTACCGACGCCGAGGTCGTCGGGTCGGTCATATCCCGGCTCTCCCCAGTTCTGCGGGAACTCCAACCGGATGTCGCGGTCTTTCTTGGTGACACCAACACCGTCATGGGATGCCTCGCCGCCGCGCAGCTCAATATCCCGATCGTTCACATCGAGGGACTCATGCGCTCCTACGACTGGCGAATGCCGGAAGAGAAGTACCGCACCGTGATCGACCATCTATCTGACGTCATCTACACCTACTTCGACGAGTACAAGGAACAGGGCATTCGGGAGGGCATCAATCCGCGCAACATCGTGGTGATCCAGAATCTGATCGTCGATGTCCTCAACCATTACTACTTTGATCGCCAAGGGGACTACGAAAAGTACGCGTCCTCGGCATTCTTCACCGACCGTGGACTTCAGCCGGATCGCTTCTATCTGATGACGTGCCACCGGCGGGAGAGCGTCGAGACGCCAGGACCGCTTCAGGCGATCATGGACCTCATCGCCCAGAGCCCCTGGCCGGTGTACTTCCCCGCGAGCTACCGGACGCAACAGCGACTCAAGGACTTCGCCATCGCTCTACCGAAGAACGTCACTATGGTCGATCCGATTGGGTACCGTGAACTCCTAGCTCTCCTCGGCAATTCTCGAGGCGCCTTGACCGACTCGGGTACGGTGGTCGAGGAGACCGCAGTGATCGGCGTGCCGTCTTTGCAGATCCGCAAAGCAACCGAACGACCTCAGGTCTATGACTGTGGGTCCAGTGTCAAGTTCGATCCGTCGCGACCAGGCGATTACTCCGCGGAGGAGCTCTTCGCCAAGTTGGATTCGCTGCACGGGAAGAGTTTCAATCATGGCCTCGGTGACGGCCACGCCGCGGAACGCCTTGTGGACGATCTGGTCGATCGAGTAGTGAACGGCAGACTTCGCGGCCATTTGGCGGAGAACTCGCACATTGACGTCTCCCGCTCCTACAGGGACGATGGCCTGTTGCTCGCGTGAGCCCGAGCTCGGAAGAGTCGAGAACCGACGATGCCTGGCCCTCTCTAGCCATCGTCGTACCCGTCTACAACGAGGAATCGGGTATTGAGCGCTCCGTGCACGCCATGGTGTCCGTAGCGGAGCAGTATCGCGGTCGGTCCATCGTCATCACGGTCGATGATGGCAGCAGTGATTCGTCCGCGACCGTTCTCTCCAGCCTGGAACAAAAGTCGGAGTTACTGCTGCTCAGCAGACATGAGCTCAACGCCGGCTATGGCGCAGCTCTCCGGACCGGAGCTCGACGAGCGGCAGATCTAGGATTCGAGTACGCCGCATTCATCGACAGTGACCTCACGAACCCGCCGGATGATCTGCTGAAGATCGGGGCGCTCGCCAGCCAAGGGTACGCCTACATAAAGGGATCGCGGTTCATCTTCGGAGGCGGAATGGTTTCAGTCCCGTTTTGGAGGCAAGCTGTCTCACGTGCCGGGAACGCCGTCGGTCGGAAGCTCTTTCGAACCCATGTCAGGGACATCACGAACGGGTTTCGGGCGGTGCGCACCGACCTCTTCCTCTCTTGGCCCCTGCAGGAGCGGGGGTTCTCCATCATCGTGGAGGAGCTCGACTGGGCGTTGCGAAGCGGCGTCGACCCCGTCGAGTTCCCGACCATTCTCATGGCGCGCCAAGCCGACCAGCGCGGCTCAACTTTCACCTATGATCCAAAGGCGATCTATTCATATCTCCGGTATCCGATGCGTGCACGGATGCGACGTGGCGTAACGATGAACAAATCCAAATGACCACATACAATGAAGTGAGAGACAGGTGTAGGGGTTGCGCCGCAGACGCGGTCCGTCCCTTCTTCGACCTGGGACGCCTTCCACTTGCCGGAGGATTTCTCGGCGAGGCCGAGACCGCAACCGAGCAGCGCTATCCGCTGCTCGTCAGCGTTTGCGACAACTGCGGTCTGGTTCAGATCGTTTCTCCGGTTGATCCTGACATCTTGTTCCAGGACTACTCGTTCGCCACGGGGACCGTCCCGGGATTAGTACAACACTTCGAAGGCTACGCCGACTGGATTTCCGAGACCCTTCGACCCGACTCCGTCATAGAGTTTGGCTGCAACGACGGAACTCTTCTCGCTGCACTGGAGAAGCGGGGCATCCGCGCTCTCGGCGTCGACCTCGCCGCCAACATCACCGAGATGGCGCGCCAACAAGGGCGAAACGTCGTGACCGGCGCCTTTGGTCCAGAGATCGTCGACCATCTGCGAGACGAAATGGGCCAGGTGGATCTGATCACTGGAAGTAACGTGTTCGCGCACAACGCGGATCCCGCATCCATTCTCGAGACGGTCAACGCCCTCCTCGCTCCAGACGGGGTTCTCTGCCTGGAAGTGATGTATGCCGGAGACCTTTTGCTCCAACGCCAGTGGGACACCCTTTACCACGAGCATCTGACCTTCTACTCCTTGGGGACATTGGGCAAGGCATTGCACCGATTCGGCTTCGAACCGATTTCGGCTGTTCGCATCCCGATGCACGGTGGTTCTCTGCGCGTCGCATCCGCACGAACGGATCGGCGGCAGGCGGATCCATCGGTCGCAGAGCTGGCGGGGTGGGAGGAAGATCTCGCCCTCAACGATGCCGCAACGTGGGACGATTTTGCTACGGAGTGCCGACGGCGGATCGACGTCTTCGGGGACACGATGCGCCGGCTGTCGGCTGGGGCGTCAATTTGGGGATACGGCGCGGCCGGCAAAGCGACCATGTGGGTGAATGCGTGTGAGATGGACTACCTCGAGGCTTTGGTGGATGCCTCTCCTCTCCGGTATGGCAAGCTGATGCCTGGGACCCACACGCCTATTGTCAGTCCTGAAGAGTTCAGCCGTCATCAACCGGACTATGTCTTCGTGTCGGCGTGGAACTACCTCGACGCGATTCGCGCAAACGAGCCGAACTACGCTGGCTATTGGATCGTGCCCCTGCCGGAGATGCGCATCTACTGATCCTGGTACCCGGAGCCCCGTGGAGGTCGCTCAGACGCCGTCTCGTGCACCGTCTCTCTGGAGTTCTTCACTACGTCACCGGTGCGGGTCGTTTACCATCTCAACCCCCTCCTGTGCGAGTTCCCAAACGGATATACACTGTCGCAGCGGTATTCTGAAGCGAGCTGGGGAAGGGTAATGATGAAGCGCGTCCTCGTTGTAGGGGGAGCCGGATACATCGGCGGCTGGCTGACGGACCAATTGATTGAGGCAGGGTACGAAACGCGGGTCTACGACCTGCTTCTCTACGAAGAGCGCTTCCTCAAGGACGTTGACTTCATCGCCGGAGACGTGTTGGATCTCGAGCGATTGCATCCGCACCTCGACTGGGCCGAGGCGGTCGTCTGGCTGGCCGCCCTGGTCGGTGACCCCGCCTGCGCCTTGAACCCCGGGGTGACGCAGAAGATCAACGTTGACACAATTGACTGGCTCTGCCGGACATTCGAAGGCAGGATCATCTTTCCGTCGACGTGCTCGGTTTACGGTGCGAACGATCAGGAGGTTGACGAGAACAGTGCCACCGATCCCCTATCGCTCTACGCCCAGGGAAAGCTGGAAGCAGAGAGCCTCATCATGACAAAGCAGCCAGACAGCCTTATCCTCCGTCTGGCCACGATCGCCGGGGTTGGCGACTCCTACTCCCGGATAAGGATGGACCTGGTCGTGAATCTCCTGGTGATGCGGGCCAAGCTGGTCGGGCAACTCCAGGTCTTCGGCGGCGCGCAGTATCGACCGATCCTGCATGTACGAGATGTGGCGACCGCGATTGTGCCTCAGATCGAGGGGCGGGCTTCGGGAATATTCAATCTCGGCGCCGAGAACGACACCATCGCTTCCATCGCCGAGCGAGTGGTCGAACGCGTTGGCACCGGCGAGATCCATCAGATCGAAGTGCCGTTTCAGGACACACGCAACTACAGGGTCTCTTTCAATCGTGCCACCACGGAGCTCGGATTCAAGCCCGAATATTCAGTGGAGGACGCAGTCGACCAGATCGCCTGGCTCATCGACAATGGCCGGGTCAAGGATATGAGCCTTGCTGCCTTCTCTAATCTGCACGCTCTGCGTCCCTACCTCTGCCCCGAGGAGATCCCGCTCGGCAGAGAGATCCGCCGGCCCCACAGTCTGTCGCGTCACTCAGGTCCGCGATGAGCGACGAACCGGAACTGATAAAGGGTGGGATGTCGACCGATGATCGAGGACACGTATTCTTCGCTAACGATCTCGACCTGAGACAATGTCGCCGGATGTACTTCGTGGAGAATTTCTCTGTTGGAACGGTGCGTGCCTGGCATGCTCACCGAAACGAGCGCAAGTGGGTCATGGCGGTCAGCGGGGCGGCACTGGCATGTTGTGTCAAGGTGGACGATTGGGAGTCACCTTCTCCCGACGCCTTCGTGCATCGATACGTGCTCGACTCGAGCCTTAACTCGATCCTCCTCGTACCCCAGGGGTACGCCAACGGAGCAATGTCGCTTGCTCAGCAGACCAAGCTGCTCTACATGTCTGACGCCAGTCTCGAGGCCTCGCTGGACGACGATATTCGGTTCCCAGCTCGCCACTGGGATCCGTGGCAGGTAGCCGAACGTTGAGCACAATCGAAACGTCAGTGATAATTCCGACTCTGGATGACGCACTGACGATCGCCAAGACGCTCGATAACCTGAACAATGCCATGGCGGCGTCGGGTGCGCCTGCAGAGGTGCTCATCGTAGATGCTGGCAGTCGCGACGGAACCCTGGACCGAGCTGCGGAACTTGCCGAGCGGTACCCTCTTCTCCACACTCGCCTGCTTGTTCAGGATCGCTCACAGAGCGGTTTTGGCTCCGCCCTTCGTCTCGGGATCGCATACGCCGAGGGGCGATATTGCGTGATTCTGATGCCGGACGCCCGAGATCCAGTGGAGTTGATCCCCGAGATGCTGGCGGAACTTCGGGGCGGCGCCCATCTGGTGCTCTGCTCCCGATTCGACGGGAATGACGCTGCCATAGATGTGCCCAAACGGTTCGTTGTCTATCAGGCGATGTACCAGCGGGCGATCAAGGCCATGCTGGGAGTCGACATCCCGGACAGCACCTATGGCTTCCGGGCATTCAATCGCACCTTTGTGCAAGCCCTGGGGATCAGTGGACGCCGGTTCTCGGTCTGCTCCGAGATGACATTCAAGGTTCTTCTGGCTGGGGGGAAAACAGTACGACTACCCGGAGTCCCTGCCGGGCCGATGGTTCGCGAGCAGTCCAAGTTTCGCCTGGGCCACGAACTCGGAGGGTACATGGTTACCCTGATCCGCGCCTCGCTCCACCGTGTCGGCGTGCGGTGGTTCTGAATAAGTCCGCGGAATCACTCGGGCACTCTCAATTAGGGACTCTCATCGGTCAATGACGCGCTCCCGTGTTCTTGATGACGTAGAGCTTCTCGTAGAACCCACCACCGAAGTTCGAGAGGATGATGCGCTTCGTGACGTGGAACTGAGCCGGGAGGGCGCCCAAGAATTCTTTCGCCTCGACAGCGGCTTTGTTCGGAACGAGCGATGTGCTGAACCACACAAAGAAGATGGTGCCGTGTCGTGCCAGGGAGACCGCCTGAGCGGCTACCTTCTGGGGAGGTGCGACAGGCAGGAAGAAAAACACGGGCTGTGGATTCGGGCCGGACAACGGAGCGAGCTGAGCGGACAACGTCGGGGACCCGAGGCGGAGCACGGGATATCGGCCTGATGCTCCGTCGTCGGCCAGAGCGACGTCGACTTCGGACAGGGGATTCGCAAAAAAGCTCAGACTGACGATCGGATCACCCGGAGCCGCGACCTGATTGATGTACGACACAACGGCGTCGACATTCGGCCGCTGCGCTGTGGGGCCGAGCATGATGAGTCCGCCGATGGCATAAGCCCCGAGTATGAGGGCCATTGCCACATACCGCAGCGGTCTTGCTGGCCGGGTCACGATGACCCCCATGGTCAGTGCCAGACCCGGCCAATCGGCGATCAGAAACGGACCACCAAAAATGTCGGAACGAACCCAGCTGTACAGAAGCAGCAAGACAGCTGGACCGATCGCGAGTAGGACGACCAGGCTGGTGCGGGAGGTGAGGCGCCATCTGCGAGTGCCGGTACCTCCCTTTGCCTTCAGCAACAGGCCAACCGCGCCGACGATCAGTCCGGCTCCTCCCAATGCGGCCGCGAAGATGCCTGGCACTCGATCGAGGGTCGTCTCAGGATGTCCGATCCAGGAGGTGTCGAGAATGATGCCGACGATGTTCGGCTTGAGAGGCGCGAGAGCATTGATGAAACTCGGTCCGTGCAGGTCCTCCCGAAGTCCGTCGACCCAGGGAATGAAGCCCATAATGGCGACCACGTTCGCCCCGAGCAGATACTTCCATGCCTGGGGCCGGGCCCAGAGGGCCCAGACCAATTGAACGAAGAGCAAGAACAAGGCCGAATAATGGGTGTAGACGGCGCCGCAGGAGCAAGCTGCGTATGCCAGCCACCAAAGAGGCTTGCCGCTGTCCAGCGCGCGTAGGAGAGCGAGGGTCGACAGCAACGTCAAGAACAGCATGAGCATGAACGGCCGGGCTTCGGTCGAATAGAAGATCATGTAAGGAGACAAAGCCACACAGGTCGCGCCGACGAGCGCGGCTTTTCGCCCGACCGTCCACAACCCGAGAAGAAAGGTGAGTGGAATCGCAGCGGTACCCGTGACCAACGACACCAGTCGAATCGACTGGACGGGACTGCTCAGGAGACCCTTCGTTGCCCAGGCCACCATGAAATACAACGGCGGCGAAGCCTCCTGGTTGCTCTCAACCAGACGAAGGACACGTGACAGGCTGTGACCAGTGACGATGAAATAGGTTGAGATCTCGTCGCCGAAGAGGGAGTCATGGAACGACGGCAGCCGCACCAAGAGGCCGCCCACCGTGACGATGGCGATCGACGCTAGATACAGCCTCGGCAGCGGCGTCTCGTCGGCTTGATCTCTCGCCACCAGTCCCACTGGCTCCGACGGGTCCTCACGAGAGGGGGGATCATCAATGGAGTGAGCGGGCAACTCGGAGACTGACCGGCTGCCTCCACCGGCTGATTGGTTATCGCTCCCCACCATCGATCCGCTCCCTGCAGCCACCGTCGCCAAGGTCGCCACTGCTCTCTACGGCTACAACGCGTTGGTCTGATTCTTCGAGGCCGCCGTATCGCTCAACTCCTGCAATCCCACCGCATATTTGCGTGACTTTCACGACGCCCGCCAGCACCGGAAGGACGATAGCACCGACGAAACCCGCTCGCGACCAGGAAATATAGGTTCATCGACGGACCAAAAGCGTCGACCAATTATTTGCAATGAAGCGTGCCGCTCTGTGACCGCCGCCACGTATGTTCAACCGGGCGGCGGCGCCCTCCGGATCTCTTTGAGTGCCGGAGGGGTAGGCGCTGTGGGAACCGGAAATCGAAGTTCGAGACCGAGCGGCTAGGAGTTCGTCCTAGTGGGTCGAACGGGAATCGTCGGACACGGCCCGACAACCTGGCCTATCCGGGACGGACCCGACAAACTGCCCTATCCCGGACGGAGTGGTCTCGCACCTGTCGGCGACTCATGTCGACAGGCCCTTCCACTCCGGCCCCTGGGGCTCAGATTCGTTGTCCACTGACTCTGCCGCCGGGCGTTGACGGAAAATGCGATTGAGAATGATGAACTTCACTCCCCAAATAATGCCGAAAGCAGCGGTATTGGCGCCCACAACGACGACGGTGCGGGCCCAGTGAGTGAGATGATGAGCGTCGCTGAACTGACGCGCAAGTGAAGCGGTCAACAGGGCCAGGATCATCCCGCTTATGGCGATGATCCAGAACGGCATGACCTCCTTCAACAGGTCGGATCGGCCCGACTTACCCCAGACCCATCGGCGGTTGAGATAGTAGTTGAAGAACGTTGCCACAATGTTGGAGACGACCACACTGGGCACCTCGGTCCAGAGTTGCAGGACGCCATAGACAATGGTGAGGACCGAGAAGGCGAAGAGGGCCGAAACGACGGACACGAGTCCGTAGCGGACGAGCTTCCGTCCCTCGGGTGTGTGGCAGAACAGCCAGAGGCGTACGACGGCTGTGTGCACTCGCATCAAATTAGCCTTTCCAGGATTCACCCGGTCTGCAGCCCTGGCTAGGCTGCATCGCTGGGTCTACATGCCCGGTGCGCCGATATGGATGACTCTCGTCAGTTGGACCCGCCGATCCTCGATCCCGATGATCAGGCCAGGCCGGCCTGTCTTCCTTTCCGCTCGGTCGGTTCGGAGTCGGGAGCCGAACCGACCGAGCGAGCCGCGATCCGCCGGCCCAACCCGCGTCCAGCCCTGGGGCAGGGACATCGTCCGATGGGTCCATGACTTCCAAGCGAATCGGCGTCATCGGAGGTGGGATCGTCGGTCTGGCCGTGGCGCGGGAGATTCTGGCCAGGAATCCAGACGTGAACCTCGTCGTCATCGAGAAGGAGACGGCCCTGGCCCAGCACCAATCTGGAAGGAACAGCGGCGTCGTCCATGCCGGCTTGTACTACACGCCCGGATCACTTCGCACGACACTGTGCCGAGCGGGGGGACACATGCTCAGGTCGTACTGTGCGGCTCGTGGGCTGTCCTTCAACGAGTGCGGCAAGCTCGTCGTTGCACTCGATGACGACGAAGCCGAGATTCTGCGATCCCTTTATGCGCGAGCAATTGAAAACGGTCTTACGCGTGTACGCCTCGTCGGTTCGAGAGAAATGGCCGAGATTGAGCCACACGTGCAAGGCGTCCTGGCCATTCATTCACCGACCACCGCAGTGGTCGACTTCAGGCTGGTGGCCGAGGCAATGGCCGATGACATTGTTCGGGCCGGTGGAACGATCCTCCTGGGGACGACGATCCGATCGCTCCAGACCGGCGCGACAAGCAGCGTGGTGCGGGCAGAACTCGACCGCGAGGAGCTGATTTTCGACCGAGTCGTGATTTGTGCCGGCCTCCACGGCGATCGAGCTGGCGATCTCGGCCGGCGACGAGGAGGACCCGCGTATCGTGCCCTTTCGTGGCGAGTACTTCGAGTTGGTGACAGGTCGCCGCGATCTGGTGCGTGCCCTCGTCTACCCGGTGCCGAAGCCCCATCTGCCCTTTCTGGGGGTGCATTTCACCCGCCACGTCGACGGAACCGTATCGATCGGACCAAACGCGGTCCTGGCGTTGGCGCGCGAGGGCTATCGCAGGAACCAAATCGAGGCAGCGACAATTTCCGAATTGCTGAGGTACGAAGGCTTTCGCAAGATGGCACGCACTTACTGGGCCTCTGGTCTCTCCGAGTTCGCCGGTTCAGCGAGCAGGCGACTCTACTTGCGCCGAGCCCAGCGTTACGTCCCGGAGTTGCGGGCAACGGATTTGGGCGCCCGCTCTGCCGGGATCCGGGCGCAGGCGGTGGATCGCAACGGGCGGCTGGTCGACGACTTCGTCGTCCACCGTCGCGGGCCCGTTGTCGCCGTTCGCAACGCCCCGTCACCGGCGGCAACGGCATCGCTGGCAATAGCGTCACACGTGTGCGATGCGTACCTCCATGACCTCTCCCGGAGCGGGGAATAGTCACTCCCCTGAGCGGATCCTCGCTATCGGTCGTCAGATCTCTTTTTCCGAGAGATCGCGCTCGTTCGAAGAGTTCTTCCGACAACACCGGTCCGAGGCTCTTTTCGAGGAATCGATCACGAGAGCTGGCCTAGGAGAAGCATCTCGCCTCCGTACATGGGGACTTGCCAGTCAAGGACGCTGACGAGGAAGTCTCTGAACGGGCCGAGCAAGACGTTGAAGCTCCGGGCCGAACGCGCCAAGCTGCTCGTAGACGTACCCGATCCGCAGTTGTCTCCAATCGGCCCGGACGTGAAGCGTCTCGAACCCAGCGTCGCCAAGCAGCCGTCTCAGATTCGCTCGGTTGAAATACCAGATGTGCTCTGGAGGAGCTACAGGTGGCCAATAGCGTCCGAGGACCGTCGCTGGCAACGAGCCGCGATCGGGAGTCTGGACGACGAGAAGGCCGCCGGGTTTCAGCGCTTTGGTTGCGAACCGGCACAATGCATCGGGTTGACGCAGATGCTCGATCACTCCAACCGCGGTTACGACATCGAAATCCCGGCGAGGCGGCTCATAAGTCTCCAACGGTCCGACCGCAATCCGTCCCGGATGCTTTGCCCGCGCGATCTCGACTGCAGCTCCCTGGTAATCGAGTCCCCATGTCTCCCATCCCGCGTCGGCGGCAATGTCAAGCAGACCACCGTCGAAGCAGCCGACGTCGAAGAGCCGCCCGCTCTGCCCCGCGGCGAAATCATCGAACACGCTGCGAAGGGTGGGCAAACGCTCGAAAGCCTTTGCGGGTTCGTAGTTGCCCGACTCGAAACGCGCCCCATAATGCTCAGCGAGCTGCTCATCAGTCGGGATCGGGTCGAGACGAACCAACCGGCATGTCTGGCAGCGTACGAAGTCCCAACCCAGACGATGATAGAGGTGCCTCCAATTCTCGGCATGACATGTGACGCACTTCACAATCGAGGGTGGTTCCCGCTCTTACACGGCGCGACCCTGCCGGAGTCTGTGAAAGCTTTCGTGATCCGCGTCACTCCCGCCACCTGATTCGTACATCCCCATTTTCGCGTGCGGTCGCGCGGATCGAGACGAGATGAACTCACGTGATGCGTTGGGGTTCGAAGCCGAAGCCCATGTCGGTCTTGAGTCTTGCCTTGGAATCCTCTCAGGACCGGACTGTGCCCCCTTCGTCCCCGGCACCCTCCGACGCTGCGGGTTGAGGAGTGGGTCCAGCGGAGGACTCGGGCGTCGATCCCACGCCAGGCGCCGTCGAACGTCCGGTCCGCATTGCGACGACAACGGCGATGACGAGCAACACGATTCCGATGACCCCCGCGAGAGCGGCCCGCTTGTGGTAGTGACCGTTTACGTAAGCCTCCTTGCCCGGGACGAAGCCCGGGAGCGAGTGGATGCCCACGGTCAGGTAGATCACCGCATAAATGAGGGCGACTATGCCCAAAACAGCGCATATGGCACAAACGACCCACTTGGCAGTATTCGACACTTTGATCTCCTCGGTTCGAACAACACTCCCCCTGTGGGGTCTTCGACCCCGACCAACAGCCCCGGATGGTAGCTCCAGCTGGCTCCCATCCGCCATCGACACGCCCGCTGGGCTCCATCAACAGGCCAAGCGGCCTCCGGCGAAGTACCATGTCGCCATCGCGGTCGCATCGCCCATTGTGACGAGATGGCCTGTCACCGGAGGCGTTGGGAGGCGACGGCGAGGGCGATGGATTCGAACACACGGTACGGCATGGTGCTTCGCTCCGGAACGACGGCTGACGCCGCCGCGGCCGCCGCCCTCCACGCCGGACAAATCGGCGAGGGATTCTTGACCATCCTCGGCCCGAGGTTTCTGCGCAGGCTGTACCGACGGGTCGCCCGGGCCCCGGGATCCTTCTTGCTCGTCGTCGAGAAGGACGCGGCCACCCTGGGATTCCTCGCCGGTTCCACAGATGTGGCTGGCCTCTATCGGGCCTTCGTGTGGCGTGACGGTGCAGCTGCGGCCCTCGCCGGTGGCGCCCGGCTGCTTCGTTCGTGGCGCCGGGTCATAGAGACTCTTCGCCACGGCACCGGTGGTGCCGGCAACGGGGCTGAGCTGCTGGCCATTGCCGTCGATCCGGTCGGGCGGGGGCGCGGGGCGGGAACCCTTCTGGTGGAAGGGTTCCTCGCCGAGATCGGCCAACGGGGGCAGCACGCCGCTTACGTCGTGGTCGCAGCGGACAACCAGAGCGCGGTCGGCCTCTACCGACGAGCCGGATTCAGTACGGTCGAGCGGTTCGAATTGCACCCTGGCACCGAGTCCTTCCTCATGCAGTGGGTGGCACAGCCACTGGAGGGGACGTGAGGATGGAGGTCCTGTTCGTCGCCGTTGGCGCTCTCGGCGTCACGGCGGTGGCCGTGCCCATATGTATTGTGGTCGCCCGCAGGTGGGGCGTCATGGACCGTCCCGGCCCGCTCAAGACGCACGCGACACCCGTGCCCTACCTCGGGGGGCTGGCGGTTTTCGCTGGCGTGGCGGTCGGTGGGGCGGTCGGTCGGCCCGTCGTCCTGGTCCCGTTGGCCGCCGCCCTGGCGGTCGGTGTCAGCGACGACCGCTTTGGCCTTCCGGCGCCGTTGCGGCTCGGAGCCCAGTTGGGTGTGGGAGCAGTCATCGCCGTCACCCAGCCGATCCATCTGCCCGGTTGGATCGGCGTGCCATTGGTCATGGCGGCCAGCGTCCTCCTGATCAACGGCTTCAACTTGCTCGACGGCCTCGACATGCTGGCCGCCGGCGTCGGGGCTGTGGCCGCCGCCGGGTTCGCCGTCGTGACCCATGGCCCTGCTCGCCTCTTGGCCGTCTCCCTGACCGGTGCCCTGGTCGCGTTCCTCTGGTACAACCGCCCGCCGGCCCGCATCTATCTGGGGGATGGAGGCGCCTACATCCTGGGTGCGTGCATGACCGTGCTCCTCACCTACGCCTGGGGCGTCGGCGTCGCCAGTGAGAACGGAGTGCTCGCTCTCGCCTTGCTGGCCGTGCCGGTGGCCGAGGTAGCGTGCGCCATCGTGCGACGGCTTCGCAGCGGCCGTTCGCTCCTGAGTGGCGACCGCGCCCATCCCTACGACCTCCTTGTGGCGGGGGGATGGTCCCGCACGACAGCCAGTGTGGTCTACATCGCCGTCGAGTTGGTGGTGGTGGTCACCGTGGTGGCGGTGGTAGGCCATGTCTCCGTGACCATGGCCTTGGGCATCGACCTTGTGGTGGCGACAGCCGTTCTCGGTGGCGCCGGCCTTGTCGGCGGTTTGAGTGGTTCCGCCGGGACCTGCCCGTGACCCGCGTCTTCCTGTCGCCGCCGGAGGTAGGAGACGAAGAGCGGCGGATGCTCCTCGAGGCGTTCGATTCCAACTGGATCGCGCCCACCGGGCCGGACATCGACGCCTTCGAGCGCGAGGTGGCCGAGAAAACAGGTGTGGCGCATGCCGTGGCCCTTTCCAGCGGTACCGCCGCGCTCCATCTCGCTCTCCTGTTGGCCGGCGTCGAGCGCGGTGACGAGGTGCTGGTTCCGTCCCTCACCTTCATCGCCACCGCCGCGGCCGTGACCTATCTGGGAGCGCACCCGGTCTTCATCGACTGCTCGGCTGACAGCTGGAATCTGGACCCAACTCTGGTCGAGGAGGTGCTGACCGAGAAGGCCGCCATGGGTCGGGTCCCGGCCGCTGTGATCACCGTCGACCTCTACGGGGAGACGGCCGACTACGTGGCCTTGGACTCGCTGTGCCGGAGGTTCGAAGTGCCGCTGATCGAGGACTCGGCCGAGGCCCTCGGTGCGACGCACATGGGCCGGGCCGCGGGATCGTTCGGCGTCGCCGGAGTCTTCTCGTTCAATGGCAACAAGATCATCACCACGAGTGGCGGTGGGATGCTGGTGACGGGTTCGGAGCAGTGGGCGGAACGGGCCCGCCATCTGGCCACCCAGGCCAGGGAGCCGTTCTCCCACTTCGAACACACCACGGTGGGATACAACTACCGCCTCTCCAACCTGCTCGCCGCACTCGGAAGGGCGCAGCTCCGCGGGCTCGACGGTCGGATCCAGCGCCGGAAGCGGATCGACGCGGCGTACATGGACGGGTTGGCCGGCCTCCCTGGGATCACGCCCATGCCGCGCACCGCCACGGGCACGTCCAATTACTGGCTGACCTGCATCCTCGTCGATCCCGAGGCCTTCGGAGCGGATCGAGGGCGCATCCAGGCGGCCCTCGAGGCCGCAGACATCGAGTCCCGACCGACGTGGAAGCCCCTTCACCTCCAGCCTGCCTTCTCCGGGACGATGCTGGTCGGGCCGGGGCATTGCGCCAGCGTCTTCGACCGCGGCCTGTGCCTGCCCACAGGGTCGGCGCTCTCGCCCTCCGACCAGTCCCGGATCATTGAGATCATCACGGCCCAGGCCCGCGCCTGATCTGGGAGCGCGGTCGTATCCTGGCTCAGTATTCTGAGTCAGTATCCTGATCGGCATGCAAACCGGCGGGAACCTCAGCGCAACACCGGCGAAACCGAAAGCGCTCGCCTTCTATCTTCCCCAGTACCACCCCATTCCAGAGAACGACGAGTGGTGGGGCAAGGGCTTCACCGAGTGGCACAACGTGACCAAGGCCCGACCGCTGTTTCCCGGCCACTATCAGCCCCATCTCCCCGGCGAGCTCGGCTACTACGATCTGCGGTTGCCAGAGGTGCGAGCCGCACAGGCCGAGCTCGCCCGCGACCATGGCGTGCACGGCTTCGTCTATTACCACTACTGGTTCCATGGCCGCCGACTGCTGGAGCGGCCGTTCGAAGAAGTATTGGCGTCCGGCGAGCCGAATTTCCCTTTCGCCCTCTGCTGGGCCAACGAGGAATGGACCCGGGGCTGGGATTCGCAGACCGGTCATGTGCTCGTGCGCCAAGAATTCAGTGAGGACGACGATCGTGCTCACATTCGCGACCTCCTGCGGGCGTTCAAGGATCCTCGCTACATCACCATCGACGGTCGACCGCTCATGCTCATCTACCGACCCACACTGGTTCCGGACCTCCTCCGCACCAGCGAGATCTGGCGACAAGAGGTCCAGAAGGCCGGCTTCCCCGATCTCTACCTGTGCTGGGTGGAGTCATGGGGGGCTCCTCCCGGCGGCGCGGGGCCCAAGCCGTTCGGTCTCGACGCCTCGGTGGGATTCATGCCCGTGATGGGAGAACAGCTGCACCCTCCACTCGAGACACTCAGAGGACACCGGGTGCTCGATTACCAGTCGGCGGTCGAATCGGCTCTGCAGCTCCTCGATTGCCCGTGGAAACGGTTCCCCTCGGTGATGGTGGGGTGGGACAACACCGCTCGCCGGGCCCAGGGCGCCACGATCTTCCATGGCGCCACCCCCGCCCTGTACGAGCACTGGCTGAGGGTCACGGCAGCCTCG
The DNA here is from genome assembly GCA_963721585.1 of uncultured Acidimicrobiaceae bacterium. GTDB lineage: Bacteria > Actinomycetota > Acidimicrobiia > Acidimicrobiales > RAAP-2 > Bog-473. The sequence goes on from CAVRJN010000008.1 coordinate 960,710, forward strand.
CTCGCCGACGTTCGCTCGGAGGAGAACTACCTTTTCATCTTGGCTTGGAACGAGTGGGCTGAGGGCAACCACTTGGAACCCGACCTGCGCTACGGCCGGGCTTTCCTCGAGGCCACACGCTCGGTATTGGTTGGCAGCCCGGCCGTTTCTCTGGACGAGGACTCCCCTTGCGGTCCGCAGGCGTCAGCCCCAGACCGCGACGAGATGGCGGCGTCCGACGACAAGTGGAACGACCGGTCTCTCGATAACGAAATCGTCGCCAACGTCGCCGCTCTGCTCACCGAGCTGGAGCTGCCTACCGGCCGACCGGTGGTCGACCTCGCCGACCACGTCGGCTCAGCGCAGAACGCCTCCGTCGAACGGTCCGGAATCGAAGTGGTGCCCGTCTCGTTCCAGGACGTGACTTCATTGAAGGAGAACCTCGACGGCTTCGACGAGATCGCTGCCGTGCTCCTCGTCGACGTACTCCAGCATCTCGCAGATCCACAGGAGCTTCTGGCCGCGCTTGCCGCCTGGTCGTTGGACCACGGCTCGCCCCCTTTGCTGGTAACCGTCCCCAACGTCGCCCACGTGGACATGGCTCTTCAGCTCCTCTGCGGTCAGTTCGAGGTAGAGGGCACTGGCGCCCTCGATCCGGCGAACCTCCGTTTCTTCACCGAGGATACGTTGCAGCGCCTCGTTGAGCGGTCGGGATGGCGGGTTGTGGGGAGGGACGACCTCAACTCGCTCTTTTCCGAAGAGTACGACGAGGGCCTGCGTGTCGGCCTTCCCGAGGAGCTTGTGGCGGCACTCCAAGCCACCGCTCAGGCAGTCAATCCCAACTGGTCGGTCTCCCATTTCGTTTGGGCGCTCGAGCCGTGCCCGCCGGGTGTCGCGCCGAGCTCGTACGCCGAGGCCGTCGCACCTGCAGCCCAGGGGACGGCCCCGTCCATCGATCCGGCGGCCAGTGCGGCCGTGGCCGACTACCTGGCTTCCGTCGGACTCGTGGTCAGTGAGACCAACCGGCGGGCCGTCATCGCCCAGCGATCGGGCACCGGACCCTCGCCGTCCCTGCCGAAGCAGATGGTGCTCGGTTTCGCCTACGGCTCGCCCCGCCGGGCCGCTGCATTCAAGCGCCTCTACGAGCGCCTCCGCTGATTGGTTCCGATGCCATGACACGCGAAACCATGACCAGCCCTCCGCCCAACCCGGTCGAACCAAACATGCCGCGGGGACCTTGGCTGCTGGTGGTTGGTATGCACCGCAGCGGCACCTCAGCGGTCACCGGAGCCATCGGACACCTTGGATTGGCGGTCCCAGTACCGGACGACCGGTGGGAGCCATCGGACGAAAATCCTGATCACTTTGAGAGTCGTGCCCTGGCGAACCATGACGACCTCGTCCTCGAGCGGCTGGGGGGGACGTGGGACCGCCCGCCCGATCCCGACCTCGACTGGGAGTCCGAATCAGACCTGGGCGATCCTTCCGGGCCTGCCAGCGAGGCGTTCCCGAACCCAGGGCCGGTGGTGTGGAAGGACCCGCGATCCTGCCTTCTGCTGCCCTACTGGTTGGCCCACCTGCCGAAGCCGGTGGCCGCGGTCTTCATCTGGCGCTCGCCTCTCGCGGTCGCCCACTCACTCCAGACGCGGGACGGTTTGTCGCTGGCCGACGGAGTGGCTCTCTGGGAGCGTTACAACCGATCGGGACTGGCCGGCCTGATCGGCGTTGACACCTTCGTTACCCGTTACGAGTCGATCGTCGAGGACCCCTTGGGTAGGCTCGGCGCTCTCGCCACCTGGCTCGGAACGCTCCCGCAATTCGCCGCTGACGCCCCTGACTGGGACCTTGCCGCTGCGGCGGCCAGCATCTCTCCGCAGCTCCTGCGTCAGCGGAATTCGGGCGAGGATGATCTGCTCCTGGACGAGCACCGTCGGTTGGTCGCACAATTCGAGCTTCTCGAGGGTCCTCACCGACCATTGGACTCGCCCCCTGCGGGCATCGAGTCGCCGTGGACGACTGCTCTGCTGGGGGATCGACATCAGCTGGCCGTCATGTCGCGTCAGCGCGACGAGCTCCGCGAGACGGTAAGGCTTCAGGGATGGGAGATGCAGGGTCTGGCCGCACAAGTGACCGCACGCGACAATCATGTGGAACTGCTCAAGGACGAACTCGAGCGAAAGCGAACCGAATTAGCCGTCGCCTACGAGGCTTATGAGCGGATGCAGGCTTCGACCAGCTGGCGAGTCACCCGTCCCCTCCGGCAGGTGGCCGCGCTCAAGGACCGAAAGGGTGCCACGCCCGGAGCGTGACGTACGGGCAGCAGTCGATGGAGCCGTGGCCAGGACTCATCTCCGCGGGCGGGCGAGACGACTCCCCACCCAGCGACGCAACCGGACTCCCCACAATCCAGAGAGATACATCTCCAGCGCCGTCACCCGTTGGTCGCCGTCGGCGACGCGTTGCTCAAGATAGGCCTGATACTCGGCCCGCAGGTCATCCGCCAAGCCTGCGGGGTCGGCGGACACGGGTGAGCGCGGGTGATCGAGCGTCGGGCCGGCGGCCGTGGCGCGAGACGAGGTCACCTCCGCACGCACCCGCTTGATCGCCCGCTCCACGGCGGCGTCGAACACCGGCCCGGAGTCCTTCCGAGGCGGCGCCCCGAACTGGTCGAGGTACCGACCCCACTTCTCGACCAACTTCGCGCGGTTCCGGGTCAAGAGAAATCCCCGGTACACGCTCGACGTACTCTGGCTTCCCGCGTGGACCACCCGGGCCTGCGGTTCGTAGCGGATCCGGAAGCCCTGCGCCGCCAGCGCGAGGCACAGGTCGACGTCCTCGTAGTAGGCGGGAAAGTACCGTTCGTCGAACCCGCCCACGGCGTCCCACGCCCGGCGGGTGACCAGTAATCCGTTCGCCGAGGCGTAGTCCACGTCGCGTGGTTCCTGATAGGCAACCGAGCCGGGCGGCCGACCCTCCCCCACATGGGCGGCCGACCCGTCACGCCAAAGGACAGATCCCGCCTCCTGCAGCGTACCGTCGACCGATATGATGCGGGACCCCACGGCACCGATCGTTGGGTCGCCCGATGCCGCTCGCACCAGCGCACCGATGCATCCGCCGTCGACCGTACTGTCGTCGTTGAGGAACACCAGCAGGGGTGCCCTGGCTACGGATGCCGCCTGGTTGCACCCGGCGCTGAAGCCCAGATTGTGCTCGTTGACGACCAGGACCACGTCGTCGTGCGCCGCCAGGCTGGTGAGCTGATCCGAGGGAGTGCCGTTGGCCACCACCACCAGCTCGGTCCCGGGAGGACTGGCACCCGGTCGCCGCAGGGCATCGAGGCAGTCGAGAGCCAGCCGCGCACGCTCGAGGACCAGAATGCAAATCGAGAGACCGGGATCGTCGGGCACCCGCGCCCCTCGCCGCACGGACGGTCCGCACGACGCGGGACTCGCGTCCGGCGTCGCTCCGGTCATGGTCGGTGGGCGAGCACGGACCAACCCGCATCGTCGCTCGCGGCGTCGAGTGACAGGCCCGCTTCGGTAAACCGCGACTCGAACTCCGCCCATGTGTACGCAGGGACGCAATGACCGTGCCCACAGGAGACACCAGTCGTCTCGGGAATCAATGAGGATCCGCAGCAGGGATATCGAAGGTGCTCGACAATCGCCATCCGGAACGACGTCCGGCCCTCCCTGGCAGCGGCCGCCGCTACTCGCCATTTCGCGGTGCACCGCCGCGCTCCGATCCGGTCGACGTCGATGAGACATCTGCCCGTGGTCCAGGACCGCGGGTCCCGGCATTGCGACGCGCAACTTCCTAGCCCAGGCATGGCACCCACCGATCAATCCACGACTGGAGGACCAGCACGTCCCAGAGCTCATAACCCAGGTCTCGCCGGCCCGAGCGGTGGAGGTCCCAGGCCCGTCGGATCGGGATCGGGTCCAGCAGCCCCTGGGCACGCAGTCGCCGCTCATCGAGAAGGTGCTCGGCCCACGGGGCGAGCTCACCCCGCAACCAAGTGCCGATGGGCAGGCCGAACCCCATCTTCGGCCGATCGACCAGTTCTGCTGGAACGTGGCGTTCAAGGACCTGGCGCAACAACCATTTGGTCTTGCCCCCCCGCAGCTTGGCATCGAGGGGCAGCCTCCAGGCCAGATCGAGTAGACGCCGGTCGAGGAACGGCACCCGGGTCTCGAGGGATACCGCCATGGCCGCTCGGTCCAGCTTGGCCAGGATGTCGTCTGGCAGGTAGCCGACCAGGTCGAGCCAGAGCATCTGCTCGGTGATCCCGGCTCCCGAGACGGGAGACCTGCTCTGCTCGTCGGCCGTGTCCCGATGCTCGTTCCCGAGCACCACTGACGTCGCATCGGCCCAATGGGTGGTGAGTGCCCGGTAGGCGTCCTCGGGGCCCGAGGCGGCGAGGACGCGAGCCAGCTTGGCCACCTTGGTCGACGGGTTTCGCACCTGCCAACCGATCGGGAGGATGCTCGTGGCCCGGGCCGCTCTCTCGACCACTGCCGGTGGGATGCGGCCCAGGGCGGCACCGGCGGTCCGGCGGGCGCCGGCCGGCACCACGGCGGCCCTTCCCCACACCCGGTCGAGCCACGCGTGCCGGTTGTAGCCCGCGAACAGCTCGTCACCACCATCTCCCGACAACGAGACGGTGACCTCCCGGCGCGCCACCCTGCTCACCAGGTAGGTGGGGATCTGGGAGACGTCGGCGAAGGGCTCGTCCCATATCTCAGGAAGATGGGCGATGACCTCGACAGCCTCGGCATCACCGACCTCGACGGCCGTGTGGTCCGTCCCGAGGTACGCGGCGACAGCGGCCGCCTCAGACGACTCGTCGAAGGAGCGATCGGCGAATCCGACGGTGAACGTGCGCACCGGAACCGAGGCGTGCTGCTGCATCAGGGCCACGATGGTGCTCGAATCGATCCCCCCGGAGAGGAAGGCTCCCACCGGTACGTCAGCCACCATCCTGGCGGCCACTGCGTCCGAGAGCGCGGCCTCGAGCCTGTCGGTCATTTCGGCGTCCGAGACGGCCAGCGGGTGTTGGCGTGCCCGCGCCACTGCGTCGGCCGCGGACCAGTAGCACCGTTGTTCTGGCAGCACGCCTCGCGTGAGTCCGCCGGTCAGCGTCACCAGATGGCCGGGCAGCAGCTTACGAACACCCCGCCAGATGGTGTCTGGCGCAGGAATGCAGTTGTGGCGAAGGTAACGCGCCACGGCATCTCGATCGAGTTCAGCAGTGAATTGCGGCAGGGCGCACAGTGCCTTCAGCTCGGACCCGAATGCGAACACCGTGCCGACCCAGCCGTAGTACAGCGGCTTCTCACCGAAGCGGTCGCGGAGCAGGTGGAGCTCGCGGTCCCGCCTGTCCCACAGTGCAATAGCGAACATCCCCTCGCAAGCATCGATCGCCCGATGGACCCCCCAACGCTCGACGGCCGCCACCACCACCTCCGTGTCGGACTGACCGCGGAACCGCGTGCCGGCGCGCTCCAATCGACGCCGCAGCTCGGGATGGTTGTAGATCTCCCCGTTATAGACCACCACCCACCGGCCACCGGACGAGACCATGGGCTGCGCCCCGCCCGGTCCGAGATCGATGACCGCCAGGCGTCGGTAACCGAGTGCCACTCCGGCGTCGGCGTCGACCCAGAGGCCGCTGTCGTCGGGGCCGCGGTGCTCCAACGACGAGGCCATGGTCGAGGCCAGGGCGCCCAGACGGTCGGTACCCGTCGATGCAGCCGGATCGAAGAGGCCGGCGATCCCGCACACGCCGGCTCAACCTGCTCGTCGAGAAGTCGGGTAGGGGCGAGCTACCGGCCGTCGGAGCGGCGGCGGCCGCTCGCTGATCCTCTCCGGCATCCGGAGATCATCGGCGGTGACGGGGTACGCGTCAAGAACTCGCCCCTTGAAGGACCGACGCCCGCCTGGCGAAAGAAGACTCAACGAGTCGAGACCCCGGAATCGTCGTCCGCCTCCGAGAGCTCGCCCACCGTCCGGCCGTAGCGGGGGTTCTCGCCGAAGCGGCCCCGGGCACCGTCCCAGAGACCGTTCAGAATGGCCCTGCGCTGATCGCTCCCTGTGGCCCTTTGCAAATGGCGCGCCGCGTAGGCCAGGTTCCACACATGCCAGGATGGGCCCCCGTATCGTCGGGCCAGCAGAATGGAATTGCGGGCGTGGTAGTACGAGCGCCACGTTTCGCGTTCATCAGTCGGCCGGTGCGGCCCCAGAGCCTCGGTTCGACCGGCCGAAGTCTGTTGGTCGGCCACGGCCCGAGCCGACACTGCGTCCACCAGCACGTCGAATCCTCCCTGTCGGACGCGGCAGAAGAAGTCGAAATCCTCGAGTCCGAAGAACCATTCCGGGTCGGGGACGATGCCGGCATCGAAGACTGGACGCGCCAGTAAAGTCGCCCCCCAACTTGCCACATCGACCGGGACCAGCTCGTAGGGGTTCCCCGCGGGAGGAACCAGGTTCACAGTGTGGGACCCTCGGCCCACGAAGACCCGCCCGTAGGCAACCACCGCCCCGACGGGCCTTCCGCCGGGCAGCCGATCGTGACACTCGGCCCTGCCCATGACATCGGCCAGCCTCGGACTGGGAAGCGAGAAGAGCCCCACGTCGTCCTCGCACAGGTAGGCCCAGTGAACGGACGGGTCGGCGAACGCGGCCTCCATCCCGGCACCGAATCCGCCGGCTGGGCCGAGATTACGCGGCAGTCGGACCATTCGGACGGTGGACTCCAACGCTGCGTCGTCCAGACCGCCGGTCCCGTTCACCACCACCACCACGCGGTCGGCACGGAGACCTTCTCGCTCGATGAGAGAGCGCACCACAGCGGTGGCCAACCGCGGTCTCCGATGAGTGAGCACGACCGCCGAAACCGAGGACGGTTCAGGCCCCATTTCGTGCACCGGTTCGGTTTGACCAGCTCGGATGATTCTTCACACCGTCCCCATCTCGATAGGCTAACAACGGTCGTGGAGGACATCGGGGTAGCGGAGGCGCAGGGCACGAGTGATCCCCCGCTGATCAGCGTGGTGATGCCTGTCCGGGACGGGATGCCGTGGGTCGAGCACCAACTCCAGGCCCTGTCCAACCAAGAAGTGTCCGCCGACTGGGAAGTCATGGTCGCCGACAACGGCTCCGAAGACGCAACCCGCTCCTGTGTGGAGCGATGGTCCGAGCGCGACCCACGCATCCACCTGGTGGACGCCTCGGACCGGCGAGGGGCGGCGCGGGCACGGAACACCGGAGTCCGATCGGCCCGCGGCCGCCTGTTGGCCTTTTGTGACGCCGACGACGTGGTGCGACCGGGCTGGCTCGCCTCTTTGTGGGCGGCCCTGGCGGACGCTGATCTGGTGGCGGGGGTGTTCGACTTCGGTGCCCTGGACGGGCACCCGAGTTCGCTCGCGGTTCCCGCGGCCACAGCGCAGTTGGGATTCCTCCCTTTCGGCCTCAGCGCCAACCTCGCCGTCCGTAGGGAGGTCTTCGAGGCGGTCCACGGCTTCGATGAGGAACTGTCGCCGGAAGAGGACGTCGACCTGTGCTGGCGACTCCAACTGGCCGGGTACCGTTTCGCGGTGGCGACCGATGCCGTCGTGCAGAAGCGCGAGCGTGCAGCAGGCCTTCCCACGTTCCGTGGCGCCTGGGCCTACGGACGCTGCGGGCCGCGACTCTTCGTGTGTTACCGCGCCAAGGGCATGCACCGCGACCTGCGGGGAGCGGCGAAGGCGTGGCTCTGGTTGGGGGCCACTCTTCCCGGACTCGTCAAGCGGTCCCGACGCCGTCAGTGGGTGCGCACGTTCGCCATACGTTCCGGCCGGCTAGCCGGTTCGGTCCACCACCGGGTCTTCTTTCCCTGAGCGCGCAGCACCTCTTGGCGTACCGGGCATCCGAACCGGCAGACCGTCGACCGCTCAGAGCGCGAGAGGAAAGGTCCTTCCCCTGGTCAGGTAACTGGTCGAAATGTCGAATCCTTCGGGGTCGGTGGGCGGCCAACCCTTGATGATGTAGACCGAGTCGCTGGTGATTCTCAACTCGCGGATGATGTCAGTCCGGCTCGCTGCCGTCATCACCAGCTCCAACACCAGGTTGGAGAGGGCAGTCGCTTCATCCTTGAATTGCGCGTCCGGCCCTTGCCATTCTTCGCCCTGCCAGTGCGCCCAGCCCCAGTCCTCGATGACGTACAGACCCAGCGGGCGAAGGCGAGGGAGCAGAAAGTTCAACGAGGCCTTCGTCGGTCCGTATAGGTGGGAGCAGTCGTCGATCACCAGATCGATCTCACCATCCGGAAAATTTTCTTTCATGATCCGGTCCAGGGCCTGGTGGTCGCCTTGGTCGACGCCGTAGTAGAGGCGGATGGCATCGCCTTTCCCCGTTTTTGCGATATACCGTTCGAGGGGTTCACGATCCACCTCTTGGAGGTCGACACCAACCACTCGCCTCGGCTGGAAGACTTCTTGGAGCAGCAATGCGCTGCCACCTTTGAATATCCCGAGCTCGACGATATTTTCAACTCGTTCTGGCGCCTCTCGGAAGAACCTCTCGATCATCCACCGGGACTTGAGCACCGCGAACTCGTCAGGCGTCTCATTGTGCCAATTCGAGCTGCCCACCAACATTTTGAATCGAGTGTCCCCAACGACGAGTTGCTCGTCGTTCACCCACTGCAGCCGCGCCAGGCGAGAGTCGGGACCTTCGGAGAAACCTTGCACCAGCCACCTCCTGCTCATCCGCCGGCCGGACGATACCACGCTGCATTATCCGTGTTTTGGTCGAAGCCCGGCCGGGAAGTCCTTCGTCAGTGCGACCGGCGGAGCTGCGCCGTCATTCGACGTCCCAGGTGGTGCCGACATTAAGCGGAGCCGACACGATGACCCCTTCCGGAGGTTGGAGTACGTCTGGGCCGAACGCATCGAAGCCCACCGCGGGCTTCCAGGGGAGCAAGGGGTTATCGGCCCACTTGCCAAAGCTCGTCATCGCCGTCCAGACGGAATAGCGGCCCCTGAACAGCGGGACGTTGTGCAATCGGCACTTGACCTCGAAGTCGCCGGACGGAAAGAGGCCGTGGTGCTTGGTGATGAACATGGGAAAGGCCGTGCCCAATGAGATGCCAACATAGAAATCGGCCTCAACCGATTCGGGCGAGTTGAGGGTCAGCTGGACCTCGGCATCCTCCAACGAGAGGACCGGTCCGCCATCCGGGCCTGTGATGCTTGCTTTCAGCATCCGGACGACGCCGTCGTTGGAGGTGGCGGTCGACGCGTCATCCTGGATGGACGAGCGGTAGAGGGCGGCCACGTCCCTGGTAGTGCCCGAAGCCTGTACGACTGCGTCGGCCAGCCACAAGGACTGTTGACACGTTGCCTCGACCGACGTGAGGTCGTGTGAGACGTAGATGAGCGTGGTGCCCTGGCGCACGACCTCTTCGATCCGCCGGATGCATTTCTGCTGGAAATTCGCGTCGCCCACCGACAGCACCTCGTCGACCAGCAGAATGTCGGGTTCCAAGAACGCGGCGATGGAGAAGCCCAGCCGCATCTGCATGCCGAGTGAGAAGAACTTGACCTGGCGGTCGATGGCGTCCTCGAGCCCGGCGAACTCGACGATTTCGTCGAACCGATCGCGGGAGATCTTGCGGCGCATGCCGAGCACGGCACCGTAGAGGAAGACGTTCTCTCGTCCCGTCAGGTCGGGATGGATGCCGCTGGTCACGCTGAGCAATGCACCCATGCGGCCCACCGCCTGGCACTTGCCGGCTGACTGGTAGGTGGTCCCGCTGATGATCTTGAGAAGGGTGGTCTTCCCCGAGCCGTTGACGCCGATGAGTCCCAGCGTTCCTCCCGGATCGACCGAGACGCTGACATCTTTGAGCACCCAGCGGTAAGGCCTTCCGCCCCCCTTGGTGATCGAGCGCCGCGCGCGCAGAAGCTGGTCGTAGAAAAGTGGCGCGGTGCGGTCGGCACGGAACTTCTTCCACACCTGCTCGACCCGAATGGACCCGTTAGGCAATGTCGGCAAAGTTCACCTCGTATCGCTTGAACAGCCGATAGCCCAGTGCCAGATAGCAAGCGGTGCCGGCGATAGCCGCCAACAGGGGTCCCGGGACGGGGTTCAGACCGAGGAGCATGGTGCGGCGCGCGTCGTCGATCACCGGCCCCAGCGGACTGAAGAAGCCGTAGACGACGCGCCACCGCTCCGGGACGCGCTGGAACTGCCAGATCACCGGGGTGGCGAACAGTCCCAACTGGATGATGATCGGGAGAACCTGCGCAAGGTCGCGCATCTGGATGATCAAGGCGGACACCGCGAGCGTGATCCCGATGGTGAACAGCACCTCGATCAGGATCAGCAGCGGCACCCACACCGTCGTGGGATACGGGACAAAGCGATAGAAGATGAAGAGGAGTGCGAGCGGGATCCACGCCAGGACGGAGTTGACCGCCGTCACCAGAATGGTCTCGAGAGGGAAGCACTCCCGGGGGAACTGGGTCTTGCTCATCAGGTCGTGATTGACCAGCAGCGAGGTGCCCCCGATCCCGAATGCTTGGGAGAAGAAGGTCCAGCACAGGATCCCGATGAAGGCGAATATCGGGTACGGGATCCCGGGAATCCCCAATACCTTGGTGCGAGAGAAGATGATGGTGAAAATGCCGAGCATGGCCAGCGGGGCAATCAGGGCCCAGAGAAGCCCCAGAGTGGCCTGCTTGTACTGGGCCCGGATGTCCCGTTCGGCCAGCGTGTAGATGATGTCGCGACTGTCCCATAGGCTGCGGAGAGACTCCCCCAGCCGGGCTTGGTGATGGTAGAGCAGGTGGTCGGGCGGAGCGGCCGGCACCGTTGCGCCTCTGCCCGCACCGACATTGGCGGGGGCAGATGGCTCTCCCCCCTCAGGAGGGATCGGCGACGTCATCGATTTGGGCCACCCTCTCCACCCGCGAACGCAGGCCGTTGTTCACACCGACTTGGAACGGTGACATTATCGCGCACCGCGAGAACCACCGAGGAGCGGCGGGAAAGCTCCTGCCGGTACTATCGCCGTGTGGGCGTTGAGCAGGCGTTCCCGACCCCGACGCCCGAGGATCCCCTGCGAGTGCTGCTTGTGATCAAGTGCCTCGGCTACGGGGGGGCAGAACGACTGCTGGTGGACATGGTGGCGGCTGGGGACCGACAACGGTTCCACTACGAGGTGGCCTACGTGCTCCGTCACCAGGACGCCCTCGTGCCGACCATATCGGCGGGCGGAACGCCGGTGCACTCCCTCGGCGCCGCCCACAACGCCGATCTGCGTTGGATGGTGGCCCTGCGACGACTGCTCGTAGCGGGGCGTTACGATGTGGTCCACTTCCATCTCCCCTACGCGGCCGCATTCGGACAGATGGTCGTGGCTTCCCTGCCTCGCCTCGCCCGACCGGCCGTGGTGTATACCGAGCACAGCTTGTGGGACCGTGCCAGGTTCATGAACCGGGTGTTGCTGCGGGGATCGATGAGGAGCGGGGAACGGCTGGTGGCGGTTTCGCAGGCGTCCTACGACGCTCTGCCGACATCGCTGCAACGACGGGCGACGACCGTGGTGCACGGTGTCGATCTGTCTCTTTCGGACTCGCTGATCGCCCGACGGGCCGAGCTGCGAGCCCTGGTGCGGTCCGAGCTCGCCATGAAGGACGACGAGTTCCTGTTCATGACTGTGGCCAATCTGCGTCCCGAGAAGGGATATGACGTGCTGCTCGAAGCGGCCAAGGCCATCGCGGACGCCGGCCTCCCCATCCGAATCGCCGCAGTTGGACGCGGCCCGTTGAGCACCCAACTCCGAGCGCGTCAGGTCGAACTGGGCCTCGGGGACCGGTTCAGATTCCTTGGCCAACGCGATGACGTGCTGCCGTTGCTGGCGGGCGCCGACGCGTTCGTCCTGGCGTCTCGTCATGAGGGGCTCCCCGTTGCGCTCATGGAGGCCACCAGCGTAGGGCTGCCCATCGTGGCCTCACGGGTCGGCGGCATTCCCCAGGTCCTCGAGGACGGGGTCGACGCGCTCCTCGTGGACCCGGGCGACGCCGGTCTCCTCGCTCAGGCCATGAAGAGGTTGGCGTCTGATCCGGAGTTGTGTGTTCGTCTGGGGCGACGGGCCCAACACCGGAGCACGATGTTCGACATCGCCGAGGCCAACCGTGCCGTGGGCGAGATCTACGTGCAGGTGGCCCGGTCACGTTGAGCACGCTGATCGGGAAGAAGCTGATCCACGTCACCACGGTCGACATGAGCTTGGTGCTCCTGTTGGGCCCGCAGCTCCGAGCGTTTGCCGAGGCCGGCATGGAGGTGGTCGGAATGTCTGCGCCTGGACCGTTCGTCCCACAGCTGGAAGCGTGGGGCATCCGTCACGAGCCCCTGCACCATGCCACCCGGTCCATGGCCGTCGGCCAAGACGCCATGGCACTCGCCGAGCTGTGGCGGCTCTTCCGGCGGCTCAGACCGGACATCGTCCACACCCACAACCCAAAGCCGGGCCTCTACGGACGGGTCGCTGCCCGCGCCGCCGGGGTGCCCGGGGTGGTCAACACGGTGCACGGCCTCTATGCCAGCCCTGAGGATCGGTGGTCGCGGAGGGCCGTGGTCTACGCCCTCGAACGGGCTGCAGCCATGTGCTCGGGCGCCGAACTCGTCCAGAACCCTGAGGATCTTCAGGTCCTGTCCCGTCTCGGCGTGCCGGGTCGCAAGCTGGTGCTGCTCGGCAACGGGGTCGACCTCCAGCGCTTCCGTCCGGAGGTGAGCGAACACAGTCGCCGACGGGCCCGAGCCGACCTCGGCGTCGACCGCGAAGACGTGGTGGTGGGGATTGTCGCTCGTCTCGTGTGGCAGAAGGGCTTCCGCGAGCTCTTCCTGGCGGCCGAGAGGATCCGAGACACGCACCCTCGAGTCGTGTTCGTTGTCGTCGGGGGAACAGATCCTGACAAGGCCGATGCCATCTCCCCAGAGGATCTCGCCGCCGCGACTCGCCGTGGGCGCATCGTCTTCACCGGTGAGAGGGACCTCATGGAGCACGTCTACCCGGGCTTTGACCTCTTCGTGCTGCCGTCACACCGTGAGGGATTTCCTCGTTCGGCCATGGAGGCGGCCGCCAGTGGACTCCCGGTGATCGCCGCCGACATCCGGGGCTGCCGCCAGGTGGTCTCGCAAGGTCAGTCCGGTTTCCTTGTCCCAGTCCGTGACTCCGTGCGTTTGTCCGAGGCAATCGAGAAGTTGGTGCGCGACCCAGCCCTCCGCCGGCGCATGGGTGCCGCCGGCCGACACAAGGCCGAGGCTGAGTTCGACGACCGCGCCGTAGTGAGTAAGACGTTGGAGGCCTACGAGCGGGTGCTCATCCCAGACAGATCCTGGACGAGCCGACGGACGCGCTCGTCCGCAACGCGGCCGTCGTAGCGGTCAAGATACAGCGCCTCCGCCGCCTCGGTCAGTCGCACGCGGAGTCGAGCGTCTCGCAGCAGCCGCACCGTGGCTGCGGCGAATTTCTCGGGATCGTCGGCCAGCAGCAGGTGAACGCCGTCCTCGACGTCCAATCCCTCCGCTCCGAGGGATGTGGACACCACCGGAACACGATGAGCGAAAGACTCGAGGATCTTGATCCGGGTCCCACTGCCAAAGCGGACGGGTACGACGACCACCGACGCTCGAGCGAGGTATTCCTCCATGGAAGGGACCTGGCCGACGACCGTCACTACCCCCGGCTGGTGGAGCTGCGTGACATTCGCGGCGGGTCGGCCGACGAGTTGGATCTCGGTCTCCGGAACTGCGGCCCTAATGCGGGGACCGATCGCACTGGCCAGCCATTGCGCGGCGTCGATATTGGGCGGGTAGCTGAGGGTGCCCTGGAAGAGCACGATGGGTGGTCCACCGGCGGCGGGGACGCCCACTGGGTGCCGAGGTCGTGGGAAGGTGTTGGGAACCACGGTGACATTTGAAAATCCTGATCTGGTGGCGTCCGAACCGCTCGGGACCACAATCCGCTCCACCTGCGTGGCTACCGAGCGCTGGAGTCGGCGCCAGTCACTGCCGTTGAGCCGCACCTGGGACCTCGCCAAGCGGGCCCGAAGAGAACCCGACGCTCGGCCTGACCGAACTCGGTCGGCCAGCAGTGCGGCCCGGAGCTCCGCCTTCATGTCCTCGAGGTCCATCAGATCCACGACGGACGGGCCGAAGTCGGGCCGCCCCACCCATTCGTACGCCTCCAGAGTCGAGAACCACACCACGTCGTAGGGCGGTCGCGCCCAGTCACGGAGGGCTTGTCGTGGAGCTTTGTCGGCTCGGACCATGACGACCTCGAGCGGGACGCCTCGGTGCAGCGTCCATTCGAGGCGCCATCGGAGCTGAGAAGACGTACGCGGAAACTGGGCGCCCTGAGATCGCGCCACTGCAACTGACTCCGGCACGACCAACTTCGATTTTTGCTGGTCGTGAAGCACAAACAGGTCCAACTCGGTGGTCGAAGCGATGGCCTCGACCACCTGAGCCAGGCGCACGAGGCCGCCTCCGAGCGATGGCCACGGCGCGTCATGAGCCACCACCAAGGACCTCACCGGGAGGTCACTCGTTCACGCTGCGGTGGCGTTCGCGCCATTTCGTTGGACCTCTACTCGGCACGTCCCTCAGCGCGTTGGAGTGCAGCTCGGACGTACCACTCCCACACTGGACGTGGTACGCGACCAGAGGTTCGAGCCGCGCCTCGCTGTGAGTCGGCAACGGGTAATCGTAGGCAACCACCGTCGTACTCATGACACCCCGTGGCTCGACAGCGGGGAAACTAAGCCGAGCGGCCGTGTTCACTCCCCCAACGCGAGCAATGGTAGCGGAACCCGGCGGGATGCCACACGCCGCACTCCACCCGCGACCTGCGCTGCTACGGTGCGACGGCCGACGGTCTGGAACCAGAGGAGATGCTCGGAGATGACGCCCGGTCTCGGGAAGGACACCAGTCCGCTGGTCGTACACGTCATACCCTCGCCGCGCGGACGAGGTGCCCAGCGTGCGGCGCGCGCACTGGTCGACCGACTGGACGAACCCGGAGTGGTCCGCCACCGCCTGCTCGGTCTCTTCGACGGGCCGCCCGAGGTGGAGATCGACGAGGCCCTTGGCCAGCCCGGAGGCCGTCACCCCGCCGAGGGGTTCGAACCTCGCCTCGCGATCCGACTGCGCCAGATTCTGGCAAGACTCCATCCGGCAGTGATCGTGGCCCATGGTGGTGACGCGATGAAGTACGCGGTGGCGGCAGCCATTGGCACCGGACGCCCGTTGGTCTACTGCGTCATCGGGACCTACGCGGGAAGCCCGACGTCGCCCCACGTATGGCTGTGGAGACGCTTCATGGCCCGCGCCGATCTCGTGGTCGCCATCGGGGACGAGGTTCTCGAGGAGTGCACCGAACGTTTTCGGGTGGCCCCTCAGCGAGCGCTCATGATCCCGAACGGACGGGACCCGGACCAGTTCCGGCCCCGAGCGGCATCGGACGAGAGCGAGACCGCCACGCTCATCTTCGTAGGTGCTCTTACACCCGGGAAGCAACCTGATCGGTTCGTCGAGGTGGTCCGCCTCCTGCGGGCCGAGGGTCGCACCTTCCGCGCCCTGATCGTGGGTGACGGTCCTCTCGCCGACACGCTCGCGCCAACGGCGGAGGCCCAGGGAATCGAGCTTCTCGGTCCTCGTTCTGACGTGCCCGACCTCCTTCGATACGCCCACGTGTTCGTGTTCACCAGCCGACCAACCGGCGAGGGCATGCCGGGAGTCCTCATCGAGGCCGGCCTGAGTGGCCTCCCCTCTGTGTCGACGCCCGTCCCCGGGGTGGCGACCGTGCTCTGCGATGGTCGCACGGGGGTGATCGTCGACGACTCGGTTACCGCCATTGCCGCGGCGGTTGGTCAGCTCTTGGACGATCCGGAGCGCCGGGTGGCCATGGGGGCGGCAGCACGCCGGCGATGCGCATCCTCGTTCACCCTGGACCTCATGGCCGCGCGGTGGCGGGACGCCCTCCAGCCTCTGGTGGCCTCTTAAGGACCGAGCGCTCGCCGTGGTGCGCTCGAACTGCGCTCACAGGCCAACCCTCTTGCAGGAGATATGCGACGGCTCTCTCGACGATCCTCTCTTTGGCGGAGCCCAGCTGCGCCATATGCCCAGGCTGCCTGTCGAGGATGCGACGAAACCGCTGAACTGGTCGCTTGGAGAAAACTGCAGATCGAGGTGGGGCCTCTCTCGTCGAAGGGCGTCTAGTCCAATGGTTCGGGCATTGGGGGCGTAGTGGCCGGAAGTGGCGTTGCTTAGGCCGAACTTCCGATCGGACCCAGATCGGACCTCGAATCGGGCGTATCCGCCGGCCAATAAAGCTCGACACCCGCACGCCACACGTAGCGGAGTTCGCCGCCCAGCAGCCTGGTTTGGCTCTGGTACACGCCAATTGCGGAAACCTTCGTCGGCGACGATCCGGAGGCCCGGAAGAGAAGGGCTCGTCGGCCGGACTGTCCGAATGCCGCACGGATGAGCTGCGCAACTGCAGCGCTCATGGTCACGCGCGCCGGGCGGCCATTGGGCCACAACCCTTCTCCGGGATACACGCGGTAGGTGAAGACCTTGGGTCGTGGTCCGATCGGGCCGAGACGAGAGCCCTCCGCCCCTGCTCGGTCCAGACCAGCGGGATCGGGATCGTAATTCTGAGCGAGAGCGCGGCGGACGGCCCGGGACAACGCACGGTGGTCAGGATTGGGGTCGCCGGACCGGGTGACGAAAACTTGGGACGGACGCACACGTCGGAACAGTTCCCCGATCTGATCCCCAAGCTCGCTTTCGTGATCGCTCAGCTCACCGTCTGGGAAGCGGAGCTCGAAACGATCCCCTCGAGGCACGGCCAGGACGTCGAGAGCGCGATGCCATTCATGCTGGCGGATCTGGGCGATGTCCTGGGGTTCTGGCCTTGGCGTCGATGAGTACCAGCCTCGGCGCCCGTCGGTGGCCACAGCCACTGCGACGGGAATCCCGCGATTCGACTTCTCGGCCATGAGGAGACCACAACCGATGGTCTCGTCGTCTTGATGCGGCGACAACACCAACGCCGCTCCTGGGAGTATGGAATCGGTCGCAGTTCGCCCCGCGATGGTCTGTACCCATCCCCACACGGCACCAATGGGCAAACGCCACCGCCGGAGACGGTGCAAACGAGCGAAAACCGGCCACGTCAAGTCGCGACGAGCGTGGGCCGAACGCGCTCTACCCACCTCATTCGAAAGGTCAATCTATTTGCCCTGTGACAGTTTGAAAACCAATGCGTAGATCGCACTCGCTTCCTGCTGTAGTTCTTTGACTTGGTGCTGCAACCCGTCGGTTTGAGTCCTCAGATGGTTGATCTCATACCCGGCTGCGACAAAACCCACTACGAGGAGTATCGAAAGGGCTGCAATCACATACCAGACTGACCGACTCGCGTATGGAGCGCTTCGCCTCTTCATCTGACTCTCCTCGGAATAGGTCGTAGGGAAGGTGGAGAGTAACGCCTGTCACGTGTCGCCGCCGAGACGTGACAGGCCCACTGCGAGGCGCCAGGAGTGAACCGAGGTCGAGTCCTCGCCGAACTCCCCCGACCCCTAGCCATTGTCACCACCACTCGAGTCCATCCTCCTGGGCGCATGACGCTGGCGCCCTCCAGGCGGGGAGGGTGCCGACTGGACCGTACTATTCACAATATTCGAACAATTCATGGCTCTGCTGAGACGTCCTCAGGGCTTGCCCACCGTCGCCGCCATCGCAGTCGAGGAACCGAGACCCGACGGGCATCCACCGGTCCATCCACGATCGCAAGACAGCACGTCCCACAGCTCATAACCCAGGTCCCGGCGACCCGTGCGGTGGAGTTCCCTGGCCTGTCGAATCGGGGCCGGGTCCAACCCTGTACCGCAGCCGTCGCTCGTCCAAGAACTGTTTCGCCCACAGTGCGAGTACGCCGCGGAGCCGCGATCCGATGGGCAGAACGGAGCCCATCTTCGGCCGCTCGGCGAGCGCCGTCCGCACGTGACGGTCGAACCGAGGGCATGCCGGGCGTGTTGAAAAAGGCGGGACTGAGCGGCACGCCGGCCGTTGTCGACACCCGCCCCAGGGGCGGCGAGAACGCTCAGCTGCCGCCGGCACGGGTGTGATCACCGACGACTCGGCCCAGTCGAATCCCGTGGCCGTCGGGCAGATCCAGGATCACCCGGGCCGGCGTGCCGCCATGGGCGTCCACCCCGCACTCGATGCGAATGAGAATTCAACCGGGATCTCTTGGCCCGGCGATGGCCGGCCACCCTGTTGTCCGTCCGAGGCCGCTCAGGTGCGGACGGCTCGCCCGTGCCCGCCGACAACGGTGCGGCGGGTTAGCGCCTTCCTGCGTGCGACACGGGCGTGGCGCCGCAACTCCCAGACGTAGCGGGGTGGGCGGTGGCGCGGGCCGCGGGGAATGCACAACACGGCGAGGAAGAAGGGCACCGTCACGGTCGCCTCCCTGGTGATCAGTCCCAGATCGCCCAGCGAGGCGAAGGAATAGCAAAAGGCTGCCGTAAAGATCAGGCACATCAATACGTAGGGACGGGCGAACGCCGCCCGGGGAACAATGCGCAGCGACCGGAGCGACATGAGCACCACCCCTAGCACCAGGGTGTTCTCAAAGGCCTCCAACCATTCCCCAGAGCCGTGGGCGTTGAACGGCAAGGGATCGAACAGGACGACAAACACGTCCTTAGGAAAGTAAACGGGGCTGGCGGAGTAGGTGATGCCGCCGCTGGTGAACCCCGAGCCGGCGCCGGTATTGTTCTTGGAGATCGCGCTGAGCGAGATCGAGCCGTTGGAGCTACCGGGGAGGTAGTGGAGCGTCACGAAGATGGCCGCCCCGGTCATCGCTCCGAGAAACACGAGGGCGATGGTCCGGCGGGGCCCCTGGAATCGGCCGTTGGGATCCACCGGACGGAAGAGCATGGCCAAGGTGAAGCCGCCCAGGGCAAGCAGTGTCTCGTTCGGTCGGATGAATGCGCCGCCCACTGAACTGGCGATGATGAGCAGGTAGCTGTTGACACCGCCTCGATGGGCGAGGATCCTGGCGCATCCATAGGCGGTCAGACCGAGAAGGAAGGTCATGATCGCTTCCTTGCTCACATCCGAGGTCCAAAAGAGAACGGTCGGGAGGAAGAAAAGAAGATACCCGTACCGGCGACTGCCGATCCCGCTGAATGTGAGGGTGAAGGCTCGATAGAAGTAGACGACACCGATGAACGAGAGAAAGCTCAAGACCAAGAAAGCGCCCGCTTGGTCGACCCCGATGATGGCGAAGATCACTCCGGCCACGATGCTCACCGCACCGTCGCCGACAATCCCCTGCTGATTACCCGCTCCTAACGAGAAGTCAAAATGGCGAAACCCGTGCGATAGCGCCGCCCCTTGGCTGTCGTAACGGGTGTAGTCAGCGATCCCTCCATAGAGGTGGTCGACGACCCAAATCTGCATGGGAGCGGAGATCAAATGGAGGATCAGGCAGACGACGAGGGCCTTGGCGAGCCACGGATCTGCACCCTCGGCCGCGGTAGTGCGCCGGATGACCACCCGTCCGATGGCGAACAGAAGAATCCCGATGAAGAGGGTCTCGATCGGGTTCGAGGGAATCATTGGGACGAGGTCAGCTGTCCGTTAGGCAGCAGGACAAGCTGGCGGGTGCGCTCAGGCCTCCCACGGCGCGTGCTCGACCACGGACAACTCGTCGAGCCGCGGCGCAGGAGCGACATCAGCGGATTCGGTGATTGGTATCTGGTCCGTCGGGTCGCGTTCGTCGCTCGGCCTCTCGTCGGATGTCTCGAGCTCAGAGCCAACGCGACCCCAGTCGTAGATCTCCAAGCCGCCGTCGGTCAGAGCCATGCCGACGACCGGCGCCTGCAGGTGCCGCAGCGCCGCGCTGATCCGGCGCATCTCGTCGAGCTTGGTCGTCTCGCGCTCGGCCACGACCAGCACCACGTCGGCCAGCGGTGTCAGTCCCTCCCCGTGGTGAACGGAGAGGTAGGAGGGGACCTCGAGGAACACGACGTCAACGATCTCTTCCAGCGCGGCGAGCACCTCGGGAACTCGGATCACTACTTGGGCGGGGTGGCCGACGAAGTAGCTCAGGTCCAGGCGCGAGACGCCGCGAACACCGGTGTCCCCAAGCAGAGGCTCCACGTCGGTCGGCTTCAAGGGCCCCGACAGGAGGTTCACCCGCTCCCCGTCGATGTGGAGCCCGGCGCCGTTCCGGGGAGACGGCCAGTTCTTCCACCACAGTGGCGTCGATTGCGGCAGTTCAGAATCGACGGAGGGGAAGGCAAGACCGGATGTGCTCACCAAGACGACCCGCTGACCGATCTCCGCACAGACGGTGGCCAGGTTGGTGACCACATCGGCCAGGCTCGGCTCCGTACCAGCGGAGACGACCATCACCACTCGGCGGTCCGTGTACCGGACCCGACTCGGCTCAAGTGCCGGCTGGGTGTCCGCCTCGGTCACGGCCTCCCCGCCTGCCCAACCCGGCTCCCGACGCCCTGGTCCAGGACCGGGTCCTCCCCCTCGTACAATCGTTCGGTCTGCTCCACCGGCGGAAGGGGGAGCGGCTCGCGGAAGACCGTCAGCCACAGCATGCGATAGGTCTCGGTCGAATCGCTCGCTTCGAACGGGATCTCAGCGACGACCGGATAGCCCAAGGCCGCCTGGGCCCGCTTGGCTGTCTTCAAGCGCCGATCCAGCATCCACAGCGCTATGGCCGCCAAAGCGCCCACGACCAGCCCGATCAGCAGGCCTACCGCGACGCGCAGCGTGCGGTTGTCGACCACGGTAGGGGTGCCCGTGACGACCGCGTAGGTAGACGAGGACGCGGGCGCCTGGACGACCTCGAGGCCGGAACCCGGCTGCTCGATGACGAGGCTTGCAAGGTAGCTCTGCAGGGCGCTCACCTGAACTTCGAGCGCCTGGGCGGTCAGACCTGGGACGAAGTTGTTGCCCGCGATGTCCGACATGACGTTCGCCAGCGTCGCCTCAGTCTGCTGTTCCTGCGCGAGAAGATTGCTCTTCGCCGCGGCGTTCGTGTAATTGTTCAACGCATCGATGAAGCCGTTGTCGAGTGCGAGCGCCTGTGCGGCGGTCGCCCCCACCGCGCTCACGTCGACCACGCCGGACGCGCCTCCGCTGCCCCCCGAATTCCCGCTACCGCCTGGGGCGACGAGCGAAATCTGTGACCGAATCAAGGGCAGCGACAGATTGAGACCGGAGAGGCTGCTGGCCTCCTGCATGACGGCATCCGTGCTCGCGTAGTAGAGAATCAAGTCGGGTGTTATTCCACCGGAGAGAAGGCTCGGGGCGCCCTGCGAGGTGGGCGGCGATCCGATGACCGAAGTGGACCGGTAGTACGTCTCGATGTGACCCTTGGGGGGCGAGGCCAGCAACAAGGGCACCACCAGCCCGACGAGACCAAAGACGGCGATCAACCACCAGCGACGGACGATCGCATGCCAATAGTCGCTGAATTCCATCACCCTCCCGCCCTCAGAAACCCACCAGCAGAACGCAGATGGCACTACAAAAGTACCAGCCTGGCGCCTTCTCTAAACGTCATCGGAAGAGGGAAACTGGAGTTGCAAATCCACGTGGGGACTCTTTGGGCCCCCCTTCTCCGAGGAGCATCGTGACAGCGCCTGGGAAGGCGAAATAGAGCCGACCGAACCAAACCAGCACAACGGTCCGACAATTGGCACCGGCCCCCCAAACCGCCTTGCAACGTATAGCGAAAGCCACCGCGGGACGGACGGGCGGATACGGGTACGGGCTTCGGGAAATACGACCTGTCGCCGCGCTGGCTGGCCGCTCGACGGACACCGAGGCCATCGGCCACCTTCGACAAGTTACAGACGGCAAGGCGCTGGGCTAGATTGCCTGGCGGTGGATGGGAGTCCGTAGCGGGGGGCCAAAATCACCCGTTTCCGCGACGGATCTTCGGTTATCGGGAGAGGTTGGGGCCATCATGTGGACGGAGGGCAACGCTTTGGCGCGATGGCGACGTTCCGATCTTCGGCAGCGGTGGGGTCTGACTGAATGACAGATCCCACCGCGGATCGCGGCGAGCCGGACCCCGCCGCGACAGTCAACCAACGGCCGGCCGGGCTCTCCGAGAACCTCTCACGGCGGATCCCTGTTCTGGCCAGCCGGGTGCGCGCCCAGCTGCTCTTCATGGTGCTCGACGCCGCCTGCGTCGTCGCAGGGTACAGCGCGGCCGAAGTCTTCTTCTGGCGCAATGTCGCCCCAACCGAGTACGGCTGGCACTTCGCGCTCTTCGTGGTGATCGTGGTGATCGTGACCCTGGTCTGCAATCACATCTACGGCTTGTACGGCCGCATGTGGCGGCATGCGGGGCTCGAAGAAGCCCGTCAGATCATCTTCTCGAGCGGGACGGTGGCAGCCATCTTGCTCGTCATTTACACGTCGATCCAAATCGCCGGATATCAGGTGGTCCACCTCGAAGTGGTAGTGATCGGCCTGATCCTGACGACCCTTGGCATGAGCCTGATCCGCTTCCAGTCGCGGATCTTCGCCTGGCAGCGAGGCTCTCGAGGGAGCGGTCTGCGGGTGGCGATCGTGGGGAGTCGCGACGCGGCCGCATCTGCGGTGCGCGAAATGATCCGCCACCCCGACGCCGGATTGATCCCCGTCGCCGTGTTCGATGACGACACATCGGTGCACGGGATGTCTCTCATCGGAGTGCCGATCGTCGGAAGCATCCGGGACATCCCTGCTGCCACGAGCCGATACATGCTCCAAGAAGTGCTTCTCGCCATACCTGACGCATCGCCGGAGACCATCGCCGACGTGCTCCACACGACGGAGGCCGCCGGCATCACCATGAAGGTCCTGCCCACCGTGCAGGACGTGGTCTCTGGCCGTACCGGCATGCTCGCCATTCGGCGGGCGCGCGAGCCCCGCATCGAGGACCTCTTGGGCCGCACCCCCGTCGCGACCGATCTCGAGGGGGTCCGCTTGTCACTCCAGTCTCACCGGGTGCTTGTTACGGGCGCCGGTGGATCGATTGGCTCGGAGATTTGCCGCCAGGTCTCCGGATTCGCTCCTGCGCAGCTCGTCCTCCTCGACCACGACGAGACCCACCTTCACGACACCGCCTCCGTGATCGAAGGCTCCTGTCACCAAGCCCTCGTCGACATCAACGACCGTGAAGCGCTCTTCGATGTGTTCGAGCGATACCGGCCTGACGTCGTGCTCCACACGGCAGCCCACAAGCATGTTCCGGTACTCGAGGACCACCCGGTCGAGGCGGCTCGTACCAACGTGTTCGGAACGCTCAATGTGATAGAGGCATCGGCCGCTGTCGGAGTCACCCGCTTCTTGCTCATCTCATCCGACAAGGCGGTGCGGCCGTCGAGCATCATGGGCGCCTCCAAGCGGGCGGCGGAACAGGTGCTGTTGAATCGGTCGCCACAGGGCGGGGTCTACTGTGCCGTCAGGTTCGGCAATGTGCTGGGGAGCCGAGGAAGCGTCATTCCGACATTTGCCCGCCAGATCAGGTCCGGCGGTCCAGTAACCGTGACCGATCCCAGGATGACCCGATTCTTCATGAGCGTCGAAGAGGCGGTGCAACTCGTGCTCCAGGCTTCGCTCCTGTCAGAGGGCCGAGATATCTTCATGCTTGAGATGGGAGAGCCAGTCCCCATCATCGACCTCGCCCGAAGGATGATCCAGCTCTCGGGTGGGACGGTCGATGTCGACATCCCAATCGAGATCATCGGCATCCGGCGGGGTGAGAAGCTGCGGGAGGACCTCCGGGAGCCGGATGAGGAGATCTGGCAGACGGAACACCCGTCCATCTCCCGCCTGCTCCCCGTCACCGCACCGCAGGCCTGGTTTGATTCATGTCTCGGACAGCTCGCCGACGCGGTTCACCGAGGCGACGCGGACAAGGCACGGCGGCTTCTTTTCGCATTCGCCGGCCTCGCCCACGAAGGCGAACCATCCGGACCCGCAGTTCCGCGGGCACTGGGAGACGGGAACCATCCGACACCACATCCCTCCGCGCACCACGAGCGCGAGTCCGCCGATTTCAACTCAGAACGTGCGGGTACCTAGTGGGTGCAACAGAGATAGATCGCTTGGTTGTCGTCGGTCAGGGCTACGCAGGGCTCCCCGTTGCGATGCGGGGGGTCGAGGCAGGCTTCGACGTCGTCGGCTTCGACGTCGACGTCGTGAAGATCAAACGACTGGCTGCCGGAGAATCGCCCGTCGAAGACTTCACGAATAGTGATATCGCAAGGGCACTGGCGACCGGTCGATACGAGCCGACCGACGACCCTGAACGAACCCGCGGGTTCGATATCGCTGTCATCGACGTCCCCACTCCGCTGACCGATGGGGCACCGAATCTCTCACACGTCACGGACTCTGCGAGGATGCTCGCGGCGTCGCTCCGCTCAGGAGCGACGGTAATCCTCGAGTCGACGACATACCCGGGCACCACGGAAGACCTCGTGGCGGGGATCCTCGAAGACGGATCGGGTCTGGTGGCCGGGCGCGATTTCCATCTCGGCTACAGCCCGGAGAGGATCGATCCGGGCAACGCAACATGGAACTTCGTCAACACCCCGAAAGTCGTCTCGGGCATCGACAAGGAGTCGCTGGACTCCGTTCGGTCGTTCTTCGATCGGTTGGTCGACCGCACGGTGTCCGTGTCAGGCACTCGGGAAGCTGAGCTCACCAAGCTGTTGGAGAACACCTTTCGGCATGTGAACATCGCGCTGGTGAACGAACTGACCGTGTTCGCCGAGGCGATGGGTATCGACGTCTGGGAGGCAATCGATGCGGCGTCTACCAAGCCCTTCGGCTATCTCCGATTCACTCCTGGCCCCGGAGTGGGGGGACACTGTCTGCCAATCGATCCCAGCTATCTGTCGTGGAAGGTGCGCAGGAGCGTCGGCCAGCCGTTCAGATTCGTCGAACTCGCCAACGACATCAATGCGGGCATGCCTGACTATGTCGTCTCTCGGCTGACACTGGCCCTGAATCGGGATGCACGTTCGGTCAACAGATCCCGTGTGTTGTTGTTGGGGTTGGCGTACAAGCGGAACACAGGGGACATCCGAGAGTCCCCCGGTATGGTGATCGCCCATAGCCTCTCGGCACTCGGAGCGGAAGTCAGGGTCGTTGACCCGCACGTGCCATCCGGACTCACCGGACTACATCTGGTCGAGTTGACGGCGGAGGAAGTGCAGCACGCCGACGCCGTGATCGTCGTGACGGATCACGACTCATTCGACTACGACATGGTCCAGGAGCACGCCCGGTATGTGCTCGACACTCGTAACCGGATCAGCGGACCCCGAGTCGAACTGTTGTGACGTTTTCACTCCTACGGTGAAGGTGGTCGTCACCGGCGGTGCCGGCTTCATCGGCGCCAACCTATGCCGGATGCTTGCACAAGAGGACTTTGTCGACCGGGTGGTGGCACTCGATGACTTCTCGACCGGCTCGCCAGAAAACCTGGTCGAGTCCCCCTCCGTTGAGCTCGTGGAAGGTTCCATTCTGAGTGCAGACGACCTCGACCAAGTGATGGCAGGTTCACAAGCGGTCGTCCATTTGGCCGCCCGGCCCTCAGTGCCCCGCTCCTTGACCGATCCCATGGCCACCCACCAGGTCAATGCCACCGGGACAATGATGGTGTTGGAGGCCGCGCGACGCCACGGCGCACCCCAGGTCGTCGTGGCGTCCTCCTCTTCGGTTTACGGCGCCAATCCTGCGCTGCCAAAACGGGAGGACATGGTGACCATGCCGGTCAGCCCTTATGCGGCCAGCAAGCTCGCCACTGAGGCGTATTCCCTGGCGTACGCGCGCTCGTTCGAGGTTCCGGTGTTGGTGTTCCGGTTCTTCAACGTGTTCGGTCCCCTGCAGGCGGCCTCACATGCGTACGCTGCGGTGGTTCCCACCTTCGTCTCCTGCGCCCTCGCCGGGGAATCGCTCCCGGTTCATGGTGACGGCACCCAGACCCGCGATTTCACGTATGTCGGGACCGTCGCCTCAGTTCTCACGGATGCCATTCGTCGGCGCGTGGTGGATCCTGCGCCGGTGAATCTGGCGTTCGGATCGCGGGTATCGCTGTTGGAATTGATCGCACTGCTCGAAGAAATCACCGGTCATGAACTTCCGGTACATCAGCTCGACCCACGAAAGGGCGACGTGCCCCACTCGCAGGCGGACCAGACGCGCTTGAGCCGGATGTTCCCGGGAGTCCGGCCGACGCCGCTCTCCGAGGGACTGCGCGCCACCGTGGCATGGTTCCGGGAGGCACGCTGACCGGGTCCATGGATCCGGCGTCGGCTCACACCACGGCGGCTGGGCCGCCACCCCACGGTGGCGGCAAGGTGGTGCTTCTGGCCGGTCCGGGCTACAGCACTGACATTGTGGCCAACTATCTCGCCGGCTCGGTGCCCGATCTGGTTGTGATCGTGGAGAACCCCCAGCCACGCGCCGAGATGGCCCGACGAAGGGCTCGACGTGTCGGATGGCTGCCTGTCGTCGGCCAAGTCCTTTTCGTCGTCCTCCTGCAACCAGTCCTCCGCCATATGGGCGCACGTCGGCGGGCCGCCATCTTCCAGGCGTCGTCGCTCAACACGGATCACCTGGTTCCTTCATACCGGGTGTCGTCGGTCAACGACGACGAGACCGTCGCGCTCCTGGCATCCCTGCAGCCGGCCGTCATCGTGGTGCACGGAACCCGTATCATCGCCGCCCGGGTGTTGAAGTCGGCGGGCTGCCCGGTCGTCAACATGCACGCCGGCATCACTCTTCGCTATCGCGGAGTGCACGGCGGATATTGGGCGCTCGTCGAGCAACACCCTGATTGGGTCGGTACCACGGTTCACCTGGTGGACCCCGGAATCGACACCGGTGGCATCCTCGCCCAGAGCACCTTCGATGTTTCCGCTGAGGATACGATCGCCACGTACCCCGACCTGCACCTGGTGCACGGTCTACCCCTGCTCGAGGCCCAGGTGGAGAGGGTCCTGGCTGGTATGGCACTCGAGCCACTGTCAGTGAGCGTCGCCCCCGGATCGGGGTTCTACTATCACCCGACGATCTGGGGCTACCTCTGGCACCGCTGGCGCGGCGGGGTGCGATGAACTTGCGGGTCGCCGGACCTCGTCTCGAACCGCGAGTGGTCCACTAAGATCGCCGTCTCCAAGAGGATGTCGCGGTCACGCGGTCGGGCGGAGCAGGGACTGCCGTCCTCAAGCAAAGCGACAGATCAAGATGCGGGAGAGGTGATCATGGCGGATCGGCCGGGAGCCCTGGTGATCTCGCTGGACTTCGAGCTGCACTGGGGGGTACGGGACCACATCACGCGGGACGATGCCCTGTACGCCCGCCTTCCCGACGCCCGTCGCGCCGTGGCGGACATGCTCGAGGTGTTCGTGGCACGGCACATCCGTGCCACCTGGGCCACCGTCGGGTTCCTCTTCGCCTCGACCCGTGACGAGGTCGACGCCCACGTGCCACATGAACGACCGACGTACCCTCGGGCCGAACTCGATCCCTACGTCGAGGTGATAGGGATCGACGAGGAGCATGACCCCGAACACCTGGCCGGTTCACTGGTCGAGCTGATCGGCGCCAGTGCAGGCCAAGAGGTGGGCTCGCACACGTTCTCGCACTACTACTGTCTCGAACCCGGGCAGAGCGAGACAACCTTCCGGGCCGACCTGGCAGCAGCACAGGCAATCGCGCTTCGGCGTGGCCTCGAACTCACGAGTCTGGTACTGCCGCGTAACCAATGGAACGCTTCCTACGCAGCGGCCGTCCTTGATCTGGGTTTCCGCTGCATCCGTGGCAGCCAGCGGTCTTGGGGTCACCGATCCCGGAAGCAGACTGACCAGAGCGTTCTGCACCGCGGGGCCAGACTGGCCGACACCTACATCGGCCTCTCGCCGCCCCCAACGACGGAGTGGCAGAGCGTCCTCCTACCATCAGGCCTCTGCGACGTGCCGGCCAGCGCCTTCCTGCGTCCGTTCGATCCCGCCCGCAAGCAGCTCGAACCTCTGCGGCTCGCCCGATTGCGCTCGGGATTACGCGATGCGGCGAGGCACGGGCGAATCTTCCATCTGTGGTGGCACCCGCACAATTTCTCGCAGCACCAATCCGAGAACTTCGCCGTGCTCGAGCAGGTCCTCGACGAGTTCGACCGGCTGGCCGCCTCCGACGGCATGCTGTCCCTGACCATGGCGGACGTGAGCACCTCGGTGGCGTCATCGGCACCGGGTCGGACCGGTGATCCCGAATGACGGTCGACCCCCACACCTCATGGAGCGGGGTTGATCTCGAGAGATCGCAGGGGCGGTGACGACACCCCCAGAGGACGACCAGCAAGGCGCCGCGAACCGCGGCATGCGCCGGATCGCAGTGTCCGCCTTCGCGAGATTGCCCCCTGCGGCTCGCCACTCGGTCCTTCACGCGCTCGGCAAGTACGCGCCATGGGAGGACGGCTTCGACCCCACTCCCCCACAGGTCGGGAGGAACGAAGTCACGGGGCCACCGGGCTTCGTTGGCATCGGGGCCCAAAAGGCCGGCACGACCTGGTGGTTCGACGCCATCTGCGCGCACCCCGACGTCTACTGTCGAGGAGACATCCACAAGGAGCGCCATTTCTTCGGCCGGTACGCGACCCGCCGGTTCGGCCCGGAGGAATGTGCCCTCTACCACGACTGGTTTCCGCGGCCGCCCGACAGCCTGACGGGTGAGTGGACCCCCGACTACATCCACTGTCCATGGGTCCCAGCCCTGCTTGCTCGGGCCGCCCCCGAAGCGCGCCTACTGGTCCTCCTCCGCGACCCCGTCGAGCGATTCCGCTCAGGGCTTGCCCACCATCGCCGCGACCGCGGAAGGCTCACGGTTGCGACATGCGAGGAGGCTGTCGCTCGAGGGCTGTATCACGACGCGCTGCGCAGGTGGACGGGATACTTCCCGCCTGAGCAACTCCTCGTCCTGCAGTATGAGCACTGCATGGCCGATCCCGCGGGCCAGCTGGCCCGCACGTACCGTTTTCTCGAACTGGAGCCGTTTGTCCACGAAGGGATCGGGAACCGGGTCAATGTCACGGCAGAGGCCCTCCACCTGGAAGAAGACGTCCGCCGGCGCCTCGTCGAACTGTACGAGCCAGACGTACGCGCACTCTCCCAGTGCCTCCCGGACCTCGATCTGTCTCTGTGGCCCAACTTCACCGGTATCAGCGCCGACTAAAGGCTCGCCACCTGGGCCTGATCACGTCCACCGAACCGGTCGACAAGCCGACTTGGACCGTGGACGGCTGGAAGACGAGATCAATGGTTCCGGCGCCACAGACGTGGTCGCGTCCATGGCCCAATAGGGACCGCAGTTCAACGATCGGGGATACCGACTGCCGAGATCACCGAGATTTCGGACATAGTGTCGAGTTAACATGCACAAAGCCCCGCCGATGGAGGAGCGATGGATGGAGCCGGAGAGCCGAATCGAGACATCGGCATAACCACACTTCTTGTGGGAGCGCTTACAGGGCAATACGAGTTATCCGAGGCGGACAGGCAGACGATCGGTGAATGGATGGTCGATCATGCGGGTGAAGTAGAAGTCCGCAATCTCCTGACCAAGATAGTGAGGACTCAGATCCGCGATACTTCCGAGTTCCGGGTGAAGGTGGCGGAAGCAATCCGGTACAAGTTCCGGTCAGCTGCCCCAGAAGTGCTGGCAGACCAGAATCCGTAGGTGCCTTGCCTCCGGCGCGGAAAGGGACACCGGGGGGGCGTGGCTCGGGGAAGCCCTCACACTCCGACCGGCAACCGCCGCCCACGGTAGATCCTGACGAGTTGGATCTAGCATCACGGCGCTATGGCGGATAGATCAGGCTCAGAAGACTCTAGAAGTCCAACTGTGGCCATCGCCGAAGTCCCACGTCTGCTGCCATCGGGAGACGAGGCAGGAAGCCCCCCTGGCGACAGACCATTCAGGCCCGATGTCGAAGGACTTCGTGCGGTCGCCGTCTTGCTCGTCGTCCTCTTTCATGCCGGAGTCAGCCAACTAGCCGGCGGGTACGTCGGAGTCGACGTCTTCTTCGTCGTTTCGGGCTATGTGATCACCGGTGTCCTGCTGCGCGAGCGGGCCTCGACTGGGCACACATCGTTATTGGGCTTCTACGCACGCCGCGCTCGACGCATTCTCCCCGCCGCCACGTTGGTGCTCATTACCACCGTGGTCGCGACATTCGTCCTCCTGGGCACGGCCAGCGGGCTCCGGACGGCTGACGACGCCAAGTGGGCAGCTCTGTTCTTGGCGAACTTCCACTTCGCAGCCATTGGGACGAACTATTTGTCGGCGCAACTGCCTCCGTCGCCGCTTCAAAACCTTTGGACCCTATCGGTGGAGGAGCAGTTCTACTTGGTGTACCCAACCCTGTTCCTCTTGGTCGCGGGCATACGCCTCCGGGTAGCCCTGAGGACGAAGATGCTTGCGGTGCTCGGTCTTGTCGTCATAATTTCGCTTGGCTGGTCGGTCATTCAGACGGGATCAAACCCGAACGCCGCGTACTTCTCACCCTTCACGCGCGCATGGGAACTCGCCCTGGGCGCCATGGTGGCCTTGGCGGCACCGCTTTTCGCCAAGGTGCCCTCCGCCGTCGCGGCAATTGTGACCTGGGCGGGTCTCAGCGCGATCGTGGTCGCCGCGGTCGTGTATGACGCGCAGACCCCGTATCCGGGCCTGTACGCGGCGTTGCCCGTCTGTGGAGCAGCGATGGTGATCGCAGCGGGCACCGCGAGCCCCAAGTACGGGGTCGAACGTCTGCTTGGCACCTTGCCCTTCCGCCAACTTGGTCGTGTGTCCTATTCCTTGTACCTGTGGCACTGGCCAATTTTGATCCTGGCCGCGGAATCGCGAGGCCGAGATAGTCTCCCGCTGTCCTCGAATCTTGGCTGGCTCTTGGTCGCGCTGGGGGCCTCGATCATGACCTACTGGGTCGTGGAGAACCCAATTCGTCACTCGAGATGGCTGCGCCAGCGAGGCGTTGCGAGCATCGGGATGGGTGTGGCTCTCATTGGTGCCACGTTGGTCGTATCGACGATCGAATCGGCTGCCGCGACCCCGGTCTCATCGACCCTCACCACGCCCTTGGTTGCTTCGACTGCAAGTCTGGCCAACGTGGAGGGCCTCGTCCGCGCTGCTCCGGCCATCAAGTCGGTTCCCAACCACCTGGTTCCGCCATTGCAAAGCGGTAACATCGGCTACCCGCCGCTGGCTTCCTGTGAACCGGTCGGCTTCGCGGCCATCACGATGAAACCGTGCTCCTTCGGGGATGTTCACGGTGCGCGAACGATGGTCCTCTACGGGGATTCGCACTCGGCCATGTGGTTCCAGACCGTTGACAACATCGCCATAGCTGCCCACTGGAAGTTGTGGTATCTGGGAAAGTCGGCCTGTCCTGTCGAGCTCTTGCCCATGGAGAGCCCGGGGCCCGACGGATCTGGCGAGTATTCCCAATGCGACCAATGGCACTCCTATGCGATCGATCAGATCAATCGCCTGAGACCCAACGTCGTGATCGTCTCGCAGGAGTATCACCCCGCGCCCGGCGGTCGCGCCTACAGCAGTAGTCAGTGGCGCGCCGGCCTGATGAGGTTCTTTTCGTCCATCACGGTGCCTGGCGTGCAGTTCGATGTCATCGGCAACATTCCGCAACTACCCATCGACCCGGTGCAGTGCCTCGATGTACATCCTGACGACGTACCGGCGTGCTCTGCGCCCACGGCGAAGTCCTTGAACCCCTACGGCAAGGCCGAGGAGCAGGCTGTCCTATCGGTGGGCGGTCGCTATGTCGATGTCATCCCTTGGTTCTGCTCCACGATGTGCACGGCCGTGATCGGCAAATACCAGGTCTACTTCAACCAGGCGCATCTGATGGGTTCGTACGCGACCTTTCTTGGAGGTGTGATGGCTCCGGCACTGCAGCTCCCAGCCAGTAGCGATACGGCGTGGCACATAGCCCCAGAAGTCATTTTGCCGAAGCACGGAAGCGTCCTCAAGGGCACCGTCCTCCTTGATGCCGGAATCAGGAGCAGCGGTAGGGGTAGGGGCAATGAGGCAAAGGTCTCATTTGTCCTGTCGGGCAATGGCCAGCGCAGCCTCGTCATCGCCAACGGACATCGAACCTTATTGGGGTTTGCGGCCTACTGGAACTCTGCGATGGTCCCTAACGGGACCTACAATCTCACAGTAAGCGCGCAAACCTCCAACGGCGGGTCCGGCACCAGCACAGGGGTCCAAGTCCAAGTGACGAATAGGGTCACTCAGACTGGATGAGCGCGGCGCACCATAAACGTGAAGTGGGACGCCGAGCTATTCCTCCAGTCAACGAGAGCGACTCCAGTGACTGGTCAGCAATGGGAACTTTCTCGAGCCTCTGGCTCGTCGGTCGAGTCACCAAACCGTCGAGTGGCGATCGCGCCACGAGACCCCTCCTTCACCCCACAGCAAGTGTCGGCGAAGGAGCCGGCGACCGCGGCCATCTCCTGTAACGGCATGGACTGGACCAGCCAGGCAGAGCCGATCCGCGGACGGGATCTAGTTGTCGACCTTGATGGTGATGCCGCGGCTGTAGCCGGTCTTGCCGACGTGGTTGGTAGCCCTGCTTTGCAGCGTGTAGGTGCCGTTGGGGACGCTTTTTGTGTTCCAGAACGCCAGGAGTCCGGCGTAATAGGTGGGCGAGGCCCTGGCGATGACCGTCTTGGCGTAGGACCCACCGCTGAGCACGAACTGGACCTTGGTGATCCCATACCCGTAGGAGCTCGCCGAGGCCCCGAGGGTGGCCGTCGCGCTGAGGGTCGCCCCGTTCTTGGGGACGAGCACGGCGGTGACCGGCAGCGTGAAGTAGTAGAGCACGAGTGCCGGCCCATTGAACTGTTTGTATTCCTCGGGCGCATAACCGTCTTGTATGAGAGTTCTTTCGAAACGCGTGACGCCGGGTACGCTGCCGTCATTGACGACCCACACTCGATTGGGAAAGTCAGCTGTCGAATACGGATGCAGCGAGAGGTCAAATCCTTCGACATAGCGCTGCGTAACGCCGAGCTGGGGCCAGAGACGTATGTGCCGTTTGTCGTTCGCCATGTAGTACTGAACGACCGACGTGATGGCGTGGTCTGGTATGGCGATGACGTCCCCGCTTTGGACGTGTTGGGCTACGTAGCGGGCCGGACTCTCCAGATCCTCCTGTAGAGCTGAGGCCGAGGCGAGATAGCCGATGACGAGCAGGACGACTGCGGCAGCGCCGACGGTCGCCATTATTCGGCTCCGCCGTTTGGTGTTTGCCGTCCGATCCGAAGCGCGGGACGGGTCGAGGGACCCTGGGAACGCGCGCACACAAATGAAGGCCGCCAGTAGGGCCACTCCGGGCGCCGATGCAGAGACATATCGAACCGAATAGATCGGATGGACGAACGAGGCAATGGACAGAATCACGGTGGGAATGACCGCCCAGCCGATCATGAGGGCAAGGATGTCCCGGTCACGACTGACCTGCTCGACGAGGACAGCGCGCACGTCGCGATCCCAGAGAACGGCGAGTTTGACAACAACGAGTACCACGATGGCGACCACGACCAGGTTGTAGAACTCACCGATCACGGGGCCTCGGACCTCTGCGAGCAGACGGCTCTCGGTCGACTCCTGTGCGATCCAGTTCACCTGGCCCACTTCTCTGATGCAAAGGGCAACCCATGCACCGGAGGCGACGACGAGGACAACAACAGGTGCAAGACCGGGCCGCAGGCGTTGCACAATCAGCTCCGGGCGCACCACCAACACACAGAAGAGCATTGAGAGCGGGGCCAGCAATGCGAACAACTGCATCGCCGTGGCGAGCAACGCCAGAATGCTGAACGTCCACAACCACCGAGCACGAGAGTCGTCGAGCCATTTGAACAAGGAAACGGCACAGAGCGCCACCAAAAGGGTGCTGAGTTCATAGGGTCGCGCGTTCAGGGACTTCTCGACGAGAATCGTGCTGGCGGCTGTGACAACGGCAGCGATGATGCCGCACCATCTCCCCGCGACGCGCAGGCCGGTCCAGCCGACCACGACGATCGTCCCGAAGTATGCGAACAGCGACAGCGCCCGCACCCATGCGATGTTCCCCCAGACGGACAGCCAGAAGTGCACGATCACGTAGTACGGCAACAAGACCAGATCGACGTGCTGTGATTGCGCCCAGAGGTTCGACCACGAGAGGTGAGCCGAATAGAGGGTGGCACCTTCATCGGCGAACATCGATGTTCCGAGCCATGGCAAAAGACCCAGTGAGGCCGCCACGGCGATGGCGACGACCACGCGCCTTCCTGCGGGATCAGGAGCCACCGTGCTCGTTGGGTTGGACCCGGGTGCGACCCCCGAATGGATTTTCACGTCTTCGACCTTGACTCCCGCCAGCCCACCCCTGAGACGATCCTCATCACCAGCTATGCAACATCTAGCACAAAGGCGACGCGAGCTCCGTGCGCCTCATGGGTAATGCCCGGTTCGGGACGTCTCTTCGCGGATGGGGTCGACGGACGCTCCTGAACCCTTCGTGCGGGTTCTATTGCACTGACGGACGGGTTGAGTTGGTCGCAAGAGATCGGATCGCGACGTGCCTGGTCGCGCCCGTCGCCACCGCCGTGATCTCTGCCTCGCCCTCACCTCGAGCAGAGGGTGCCTCAGCAGTCGCCGCTGCTACAGGCTCGCCCGGTATGGCCTGACACTGACCGCCACGGATCCGTCGACTGTCAGAGTGAAAGGTTCGCTCCGCGACCTCTTCTCAGACCACCGACCTAAGGTATCGACTCCGGCCCGGCCCACTGGATCGCCTGGCTGCGTCGATCGCTATAAGTCCATCGGGTATCATGCCTCCGCGACTGGGGGCAGCACCGGGATATGAGGGCAGGGGCGTTGGTCGGCAGACGGCTACTCACGGTCGCCGATGACCTGAGCGCGGTCGGCGGGGCCGAGATCGCGCAGCTGAGAGTGGTCGCAGGACTGGCGTCGAGAGGCTGGGCCGTCGACCTACTGTACGTCAGCCGGGGAGACCTGTGGCCGCGGTGGAGCGAGTGTGCCTCGAGTACACGTACCATCCCGACCTCTCGGTTGCAACGAACCGCACCCGTCCGTAGCGGTCTTGGAACCGTGGGCACGTCGATTGACATCATGCGCAGCGACGCACAGGTCCTCTACTTGCACAATCCCGGCGATCTGCCGGCCGCCCTCATAGCGTCACGGGTGAAGCGGGTTCCCGTCGCGGTCCACCTGCACCTTCCGCCTCCCTTTCGTCAGCCGAAATGGTTGAACAACCTCATCAGGAAGGCCGACGTTGTGATCACTCCCTCCACCGACACGGCAGAGCGATGGGTGCAGGTCGCCGGCCTGTCTGACGACCCCAACCGGGTGTCGGTGATCCCCACCGGGATCGACACCGACCGCTTCGTCCCCCTGGCCGACGAGGACCGTGACGAGGAGCGTCGGGCCCTCGGCATCGACCCACGTGTCCCCATGATTCTCTACGCCGGCCGGGTGGATCCGACCAAGGGGCTGACTCATCTCCTCGAGGCCCTGCGCCGAATGGAGCAGCGCGCCAACCTGGTGGTGTGCGGCGCCGGTGCCGATCCTGGCTACGTCGGCACACTGCAGAGCGAGTCCAGCGGCATGGACGTCACCTGGCTCGACCGACGGCTGGACGTGACGTCCTTGTTGGCCGCGGCCGATCTGGTGGTGCTGCCCAGCCTGGTTGCCGAGACCCAGGGGATGGTCGTGATCGAAGCGATGTCCTGCGGGACGCCGGCGGTCGCCTCCGCTGTGGGGGGGCTCCCCGAGACGCTGGCTGCCTTTCCCGACCACCTGGTGCCTCCCGGCGATGCTGTGGCCCTGGCCGGAGCCATCGATCGGCTGATCGGCTGGCGGTGCCACTCCCCTGCGCTAGGCGACGACTCTCGCCAGTGGGTGGTTGACCATCTCCCCCTAGACCGGACAGTCGGGGCGGTGTCCGCGCTCTTGGCCGAACTCGAGCGTTGACTGCGCATGCCGCTTTCTCCACCAAACCAAATCAACAGTTGTAGGACGCCATTGAGCCTGGACCTATTCGACCGCCCCATTGCTAGGCGAAATCAGTGATTCCAGTTAGCCCACAGTGAGAACTGACCTGACGACGCCCTCGGAGGGCCGAGGGCGTCGGTGAACAGCTCCATGGCCTGACCACTTCCAGGTTCTGAGCGATCAACGATGACTAAACCAATGTCATATTCGGACAGTGTGATCCGGGTCATGGACACCAACTTGGGGCCCAACGGCGACGGCAGGCCGGCAAGGACCAGTTGTAGGGCCGATGGACCGAAAAAGCGAGTCGTCACTTGGGCTCCGTTCGGGTCCGTGGCGTGCGCGTAGCCCCCGACTAGGCGAAATCTGTACCCGGCATCCATCTGCCACGTGAGCGGCTGCGTAGTGAGGCCCGTAGGATACGGGTAGGTGATGGTTGCCGGATCCCCAGCCGGTATGGCCGTGCGCAGTGCTCTCGGCAGCGTCGACTCCCGTGCCGACGTCGCGTAGGGCCACTGAGGGAGCTGAGTGACGACCAGCGCTGCCACGACTGCAGCGGCGAAGACACGGCTCGTCAACCACGCGGGTCGTGCTCGGTGCCGTTGCATATCGTCCAGGCCAAAGGCGATCATTGCCGCCAAGCACCCGGACACCTCTAATGAGAATCGAGACGGCAGGACATTCTTGATGAGAGGGGCGTGCGCCAAGAGTAGGAACGGTAGAGGGAAATTGGTGGACCTAGCATCGACAACCAGATAAGAACCCATCGAGAGCACCGCAGAGGCTAAGAACAACGCGGATGCCAGCTGCATCCGTGGGCTGCGTCGAGAGCGCCACACGAGAAAGCCGACTAGGGCGAGGACCAAGACGCCGATGTAGCCATCGAACTCATCGGGATTACTGCCGACCAGACCGAACGGGCCGGTGCTCACTGGGTGAGCCCCCACCATCAGACGGTCGCCGAGGGATCGCATTCCAAGTGAGACATGCTGCAGGGGTCCGGGAACGAAGAAGTTGAGCAGATCGTTTACGTAGGGGGTGTCAACGGAGGATACGCCGGACGTTTCATGCTGAGGGCCAGCGACCAACATCCACACGGGATACGCGAGGAGTGCGACGGCGAGCGGGACTGCGACTACGAGCGGTCGTACCATGGCATCCGCCATCTCTCGGATTCTGCGCGGATGGCGAACCGCGATGCAGACGAGAGCCACGACGCAGATGATGACCGTGTCGACGAGTACCTCTTGGGAAATGAGGTATTGAGCGACGACGAGCAGTCCTAGCTGGAGCCCGAGTCGCCAAGGCGGTCCCTTGCGCTGCAGGATGGACACGAGGGTCAACGCGATGAAGGGCGGCAGTGGTACGAACGTGAAGACCAGGTGATCGGATCCCTGGCCCACCATGTACGGCGAGAAGCCATAGACGAGGCCACCCAGCGCCGCACCTGGGAGCCACACCTCCCACTGGCGCAAGACGACGAAGGCCGCCGTGGCCGAAATGGGCATGGCCAGCACCATGAGGACGTTGGTACTGACCAGCGGACTGAACGCCTCCGTCAACGGAGCGCCGATCAACCCGAGGAGCGGGCTTGCGGTATTTTGAGCCAGGTTCACGCCGGTCGGCGCAAACATGGCGTTGGTGAAGAAGGGATTCAACCCATGAGCGATCGCGTGGGGTACCCAACCAATGAACCACGCCGAGAGTACGTAGTCCCCCGTCCGACCGAACAACCGGTCAGAGATTCCCGGGAATACGGGCCAATAGGCGATGAGCCCGAGCACCAGGTACGTCGCGACGACTACTGCCACCGGCACGCCTCGACGCCACATGGGAGACGGCTGGGCATGTTGATCTTCTTGTGCTGGCGTAGCGATCGCCTCCATGGTTGCCGTTCTGTTCCCTCCTGCCGAACGTTCGCAGTGCGCGCGGTGACGATACCTTGAAGCTCCCGGAAGCATCGGAATATCGCTGGTCAACGCCGGAATGCGGTCACTTCTCGTCGCGCTGTCCGCTCATGTAGGCATCCCTGGGACCCGCCTGAACATAGACGTGCACCGCCGAGGTACAGACTGACCCACCGAGCTTGGCGGGGTCAAAGCAATCCTGCACGTTCTCCGGTACTCGACCTACGGTCGCTTTGGCGCCAACATGTCGTGCAATTTTATGACCCTGTATTCGGCGAGGTCTGTGATGCCGGCCAGTTGGCCCAGAGTGAAAACTCGCCTGAAGAGACCTTCGGAGGGCCGAGAGCGTCGGAGAACAGCTCCATGACCGGGCCGCTTCCAGATTCTGCACGGTCGACGATAACCAATCGAACGTCGTACTTGGACAGGGTCCTGCGGGTAGTGGACACGAGCTTCGAGCTGAACCGCAAGGGTGGCCCGTACGGGCTGAGCACCAACGTAAAACCTCCTGCTTGGCCGACGAGGAACCGCTGCAGCCCCGATGGGTCCATGAGGGGTGGGTACAACACATTGGCTCCGTTCCTGCCCGCACCGCGCGCGTATCCTCCAAGGAGGCGAAAGCTGTACCTGCTGTCCATCTGCCATGACAAGGGTTCCGAGGTGGGAGCGTTGAGCGGGGTGGAATACGGATAGGTGATCGTCACCGGATCTCCTGGAGGGATAGCCGAGCGCAACGCCGCAGGAAATGACGATTCCTGTCCCGGTGTCGAATATGGCCATCGCGGCAGTTGGGTGAACGCAAGGATCGCGATGAAGGCGCCGGCGAGGACGCGGCTCGTTAACCATTGGGGCCGTGGTCGGGAGCGCTGTAGATCATCCAAGCCGAAGGCGATCATCGCCGCCAGGCAGGCGGATACTTCCAATGACAACCGTCCAGGCAGGATGTTTTCAACAAGGGGAATATGGGCGAGAAGAAGGAACGGAAGCTTAAGGTGCGTCGAGTGAGCATTGATCACCAGGTAGGGTCCGAGCGAGAGCACCGCAGAGGCTAAGAACAACACGGATGCCAGCTGCATCCGTGGGCTGCGTCGAGAGCGCCACACGAGAAATCCGACTAGGGCGAGGACCAAGACGCCGATGTAGCCATCGAACTCGGTCGGATTGCTGCCGATCGCGAATGATCCCAATCTCACAGGGTTGGGTCCCGCCATCAGGCGTTCGCCGAGGGATCGCATTCCAAGTGAGACATGCTGCAGAGGTCCGGGAACGAAGAAGTTGAGCAGATCGTTCTGGTAGGCATTCACCACGGGATTTGCGCGGGTCGTTTCATGCTGAGGGCCAGCGACCAACATCCACACGGGATACGCGAGGAGTGCGACGGCGAGCGGGACTGCGACTACGAGCGGTCGTACCATGGCATCCGCCATCTCTCGGATTCTGCGCGGATGGCGAACCGCGATGCAGACGAGAGCCACGACGCAGATGATGACCGTGTCGACGAGTACCTCTTGGGAAATGAGGTATTGAGCGACGACGAGCAGTCCTAGCTGGAGCCCGAGTCGCCAAGGCGGTCCCTTGCGCTGCAGGATGGACACGAGGGTCAACGCGATGAAGGGCGGCAGTGGTACGAAGGTCAGGAACGCATGGCTGATTCCCTGGCCCACCATGTACGGCGAGAAGCCATAGACGAGGCCACCCAGCGCCGCACCTGGGAGCCACACCTCCCACTGGCGCAAGACGACGAAGGCCGCCGTGGCCGAAATGGGCATGGCCAGCACCATGAGGACGTTGGTACTGACCAGCGGACTGAACGCCTCCGTCAACGGAGCGCCGATCAACCCGAGGAGCGGGCTTGCGGTATTTTGAGCCAGATTCACGCCGGTCGGCACAAACATGGCGTTGGTGAAGAAGGGATTCAACCCATGAGCGATCGCGTGGGGTACCCAACCAATGAACCACGCCGACTGGACGTAATCGTCCGTCTGTCCGAACAACCGGTGAGAGATTCCCGGGAATACGGGCCAATAGGCGATGAGCCCGAGCACCAGGTACGTCGCGACGACTACTGCCACCGGCACGCCTCGACGCCATGCAGGAAGCACTTCGGTGTTGCGCTGGGCCAGTTGGCGGCTTGGCACCTGTCCCAAAGTTCCTGACGACTCACGCATCATGGTGTCAGGGACCCTTTACCTCCGCTCAAGGCAATTCTGTTCGGACGGCGAGCCGCTCATGACCCACATCGACTATCCGGGTGGACAACTCCGCCCGCGCCAATAATCCGGGGCGCACCATGAGCTCCATGTCGAGCCCCCAGGGATTTTACATGCCACCACTCCTGAAACGGAGTAGCATTCAGACCGTACCAGAGTCACTTTGGTCGGGAATGGCAGGGTTCCGTGACTGCGCTACTCGTTCTTCGTCGCACACTCTCAGCGGGTTCGGCCGTCTGTCTCGTTGCCGGATGCCTGGTGTTCCTCGGAGTAACCGGGGCCGGTGCGAGCTCCGCTACTTACTATGTGGACAGCACGGCGACCTGTCCGGGCTTGGGAACGCAGGCCTCTCCGTGGTGCAACTTCAGTGTCATCGACGTCACGACCTTCCAGCCTGGCGACCAGATCCTTCTCAAGAGTGGGGACACTTTCACGTCAGGAATGACCCTGTATGGGTCGGGAACGTCCACGGACTATTTGAAGGTCGGCTCTTATGGTTCGGGTCCGTCGCCGATTATTAACGGTGGTAACAACCAGAGCTTCATTGGAATCAACCTTTACAACAACAGTTACGTTGAGGTTGAAGGTCTATCGGTTGAAGATGCCGGATCCGGCATCCTGATCAATGACGTCACGAATCAAACCGGCTACCGCTTCTTGGATCTCTATTTGTCTGGAAACGGCTTGGGAATTCAGTCATCAGGAGGTACCGGTACCGCCAGCGATGTGCTCGTGCAAGACGTGGAAGGAGCGGAAAACACCCTGCTTTGTAGCAACGGCCCGTGTGACGGGGGCACCTTGGAACTAGGTGGGGTTTCTCATGTCATTGTCAACCGTCTCTACTCTTTCGGCAACTGTGGAGAAACTGGCTGGGCGCTCGGCCCGGGAGCTTCAAATGTGGTGGTCGAGAACTCCGAATCGATTGGCGACGGCGCCTGCCCTTCGGTCGTTGGGGGGGGGACCACCGCCAATTTCCTCGATCAAGACTCGACCGTGACGTTCGTGAACGACATCATTACTGACGTACCGAACGACGGCGGGGTCGACTTTTCTGCGATAGACGTGGAACCTCAGGATGGTGCCGATAATGGAATTGACCTCGAGGACAATTACATTGCCAACAACGCTGGACCGGGAATAGAAATTCTCGATCACCCCTCCCCCATCACCAATCTCAGCATCTCAGGGAACGTTCTTTCGGACAACGGCGCCAACTACAACCAGAGCTTTTCCTACCCGGTATATGGACAGATCTGGACCGATGAGTGGATCCCCGACTCCGTCGAGGCAACGGGCTCCATCGACAACAACCTCTACAACGCGCCGGCGGGCACAGGTGGGTTCGAAGAGACACGCGACGGTGCAAACCTCAACGGATTCAACCAATCCAACAACCTAGACGTCAGCGGTCCAAATAATGTGTGGTACGCGGCCAACGGTTTCAGCTGCACCACTCAGGGTGGAAATGGCTGGTCGTATCAATCAAGCGCGAACAATTCGACATGGACGAACCTCTCGAGTTGTACGACGGTGAGCACCTTGGATCAGGAGTGGACCACGGGAGGGACCGCTTCTGGCTTTGTGAGTAACTTCGAGGAGCTGCCTCCGTCGACCTCGACGTCGTGGGTAGCCCGGTCGTGGACGGCGCCGAACTCTGGCAGTGTCAGCATCCGCGGGAGAATTCTGATGACCGATCCCACCTGTGGTTCGGGTGTCACAGCCGAGATAACCGACAACGGCTCGTCCACCCCAATTTGGGGTCCACAGATCATCGAAGCCGGCGATGGGGTCGGGGTCGACACGAATCTCGATGGGGTCAGCGTCAACGCAGGCGACGTTCTGCACTTTGCCGTGCAGGAGAGTGGTTCCAGCCAATGTCGCGTGAGCTGGACGCCGAGCGTCGCGATACCGAATCCGGTGTCGACGGTCGTCGTCCCGTCAGGCGGTGCCGACTTGGCCGGGATGCAGATTCTCGACGCCAGTGCATCTGACTCCGCCTCTCCCGTAAGCGACGTCCAGTACCTCCTGACGGGAGGGTCACTGAACGAGGCCGTGATCGCCACGGGGACCTCGTCGGCCCACGGCTGGTTCGCCAACTGGAACAGCACCACAGTGCCCAACGGGACCTACACCCTGCAGAGCGAGGCCACCGACGCCGCTGGCAACCAGGTAGTCAGTACGGCGGTACCCGTCACCGTCGACAACCCGGGGCCGACAACGAGCATCGCGATTCCGTCGAATGGCGCTTCCGTCTCAGGGGCTTCGGTGCTCCTCGACGCCGGAGCGACTGACGGCGGGGGTGTGGCCAAGGTCGATTTCTCCCTGACTGGTGGATCGCTCAACAATGCGATCATCGCCACGGCGACCCCGACGTACTACGGCTGGCTCGCCAACTGGAACAGCAGGACAGTGCCCGACGGGACCTACACCTTGCAAAGCGATGCCTTCGATGCGGCCGGCAACAAAGGAGTCAGTACAGCGGTAACCGTCATCGTTGACAATCCGGCGCCAACGACCAGCGTCTTGATTCCGTCGAATGGCGAATCCGTCTCAGGGGCTTCGGTGCACCTCGACGCCGAAGCGTCTGCCAATGGGGGTGTGGCCAAGGTCGATTTCTCTCTCACGGGTGGATCGCTCAACAATGCGCTCATTGCCACAGCGACCCCGACGTACTACGGATGGCTCGCCAATTGGAATAGCACGACAGTGGCCGACGGGACCTACACCCTGCAGAGCGTCGCCTACGACGCGGTCGGCAACCAGGGAGTCAGTACGGCGGTGACCGTCGTCGTTGACAATCCGCCACCGACAACCAGCGTCCTGATTCCGTCCAATGGCGCGTCCGTGTCGGGGGGTCAGGTGCTCCTCGATGCCGGAACGTCTGCCAATGGGGGTGTGACCAATGTCGATTTCTATCTGAATGGTGGGTCGCTCAACAATGCGCTCATCGCCTCGGGGACCTCGTCGGCCTATGGCTGGTTCGCCAACTGGAACAGCACGACGGTCCCCAACGGGACCTACACCCTGCAGAGCGAAGTCTACTACGGGGCCGAAAACCCGGGCGTCAGCACAGCGGTGACCGTCGTCGTTGACAATCCGCCACCGACAACCAGCGTCCTGATTCCGTCGAATGGCGCGTCCGTCTCAGGGGCTTTTGTGCTTCTCGACGCCGAAGCGTCTGACAGTGGAGGTGTGGCCAAAGTCGATTTCTATCTGACCGGTGGGTCACTGAACAATGCGCTCATCGCCACGGGGACCCCTGGATACGGCTGGTTCGCCTACTGGAATACCACGACAGTGCCCGACGGGACCTACACCCTGCAAAGCGTCGCCTACGATGCATCGGGCAACCAGGGAGTGAGCTCCACCATCTCGGTGACGGTGGCAAATTAACCTGGCCCTGATGCAGATCGAGTAGACGACGCGGTCTGCCCCACGGTCACTTTGATCTCATATGGATCGCAGGCCCTCTCGTATCGGTGGGCTGCCAACTTCTGAGGAACGCGGGATTGCTCGATCCTGGTGTCGAAATGGTCAAGCAGGACGTGGAGACACCGCCCGTACAGATCGAGCGCGACAAAGAGATCCCCGACCGATTGGCCGAGCGAAGTATCTGAGTCTGGCCGAAGTGCTCGCCGTCGCCATGCGCCGGTGCCATTCCCCCTGAAGAGCGACGACCACGCACGGGACCCCGTTCTCAGGCAAATGCCAATGGGTCCACTTGACGCTCGTTCTTACG
The DNA here is from genome assembly GCA_963721585.1 of uncultured Acidimicrobiaceae bacterium. Classification (GTDB taxonomy): domain Bacteria; phylum Actinomycetota; class Acidimicrobiia; order Acidimicrobiales; family RAAP-2; genus Bog-473. The sequence continues at coordinate 1,004,713 of CAVRJN010000008.1, forward strand.
CTCGTCTTCGCATGACAACAACTGCTTGCTCAAATTGTGACCGGTCGGCAACGAAATCGAGGATTTCGAAAGTATCGCTCCAAGTCGACTCGAAGTAACCGTAGGGTACAACTGCGTCACCGTAGTAGTCGGGATCCATTGGCCCCCGGCCATTCGGCGCATACAAGAACTCACCGTGGTCGTATCTTGCGAGCGCATCCTCGTGGTCTACGAAAGACTTTGAGAGGTTCCGATGCCACTGAGTGGTAACCAGGTCTGGATTGTCGCGGAGCTTCTGGCACTCGTCAAGGAACCATCGTGCCTGGAGCGTGATGAAGACCAGCCCCCCCGGCTTCATCACGCGGCTGAATTCTGCACTCCACGCCGCATGTGCGATCGGAGAGAGATGTGAGAACACCGAGTACGCGAAGGCGGTATCAAACTGGTCCGATGGCAAGGACGAAGGAGGCATAGGCTCCAATGCGACCATCCGACCACGAACACCTGTCTCCCGGCACATGGTGATTGCAGAGTCCTGACAGTCTGCGCACCAGATGTTGTCCGCGGGCACGTCGCGGAGGAACATTCGGGAGAATCGTCCCCATCCGCAACCAAAGTCGAGCACATGAGTCTTTGGGCCAAGAACGAGCCCATACTTCTTCCTCTGGCTGGCCATGAACGTGTAGAACGCCCATGATTCACGAATGGCCGTCTCGTTGGACGACCCGACGAAGGTCGATTGAACCTCCTGTGGAGGAAAGGACGGCATAGGAATCTGCGCGCGTCCCTCGATCGAATCCAATAGCGTCTGCAACCACGCATCGTCGTCGAGTCGCTTGTATCTGTGATAGCTCCCTCGGAGGATCATGTGATCATCGTCGCACGGGCAGGACGGATCATCAAGCCATCCCCGGCATGTCGAACTGTCCCGCGCTCGGCGCTGTTCGGGGGCGTCAGGGATCCACCATTTATCGTGACGCTACGAATGCATCCTGCAGCTTGTTGAAGCCAGGGTGGACTGGCTCGACGATCGTAAGACCGGCGTCGGCGTAATACGCTCGCACGTAGGACTCTTTGTATCCAACAGCGGCGTCTGGGACTTCGGGATCGTGAAGAGCGAAATTCCCGGAATGGTCGAGTTTCATGCCTGCGACAAACGAGCTGACGCTGTCCAACGGTGTGTCCTTGAACAAGAACCAAGTGGAATAGCTGATTCCCCCGGATCGCAATACCCGCTTGATCTCACACAAGTAGTGAGCGGACGCATCGGGCAACAAGTGGGTGAACACCGAGTGAGCGAAGACGAAGTCGAATGATGCGTCCGGGTAGGGAAACCTGAATTCGGACGGCAAGGGTAGGGTGGGATCAGGCAGATACGCCCAGTTGAACAGGGGAGATAACTGGAAACGGAAGTTGGGAAAGCGTGGGGTGATTTCCGCCTGGCACCACTCGATCAGCGATTTGTTGATGTCGAATCCCTCATAGTGAGCCCGGGCGTCGAGGTAGTCGCACAGATAGCGAGCGGTCCGTCCCACTCCACAGCCGATGTCGAGCACATCATGTTCGGGTCGAAGTCCAGCCATGTTTAGCCGCCCCATTGTGGTCAGCCCGACGTCTTCAAACACCCCCGGCGGTCCGACCTGATGCTGCAGCGACGCAGGTGGCAGCGGCAGTGTTGCCTCAGCCGGGAATAGGCGGGTCGGTGCATATGAAGGTTGCACTTGAGGAGCCGCCCTTTTCCAGGACCATCTGTTCTTCCCAGGCGTCATAGCAAACACTTTACTGAGGCGTTCTAGGTTCGATTGGAGGGACGCCGTCCCCGTCGCTGGCGCCGTCGGTGTTCAAGCCCCCTCCGACATCAAGGCGACGTGGCGATCACCATGCTGGCCATCAGAAGCCTACGGCCGAAAGGCTTCTGTGGCTGATATCGAAACCTCAGCCTGATTGCCGAATGGCGAATCGGCCGATCGATCCAAGTTCAGTGCGATCACACACGCAAGTGTGGTGATCGCCCCAACGACGAACAAGGCTACGACCGGGTCACGGCCACCGAACGGCAACCACGTGACTGGCGTTCCCGCCGGCATTCCGAAACCCGTCTCATAGCGCTCCAACGTCAGGTCGAACGAGGCAACCTGGGCGGCGGCGAGCAACATTCCGACGACAAGCATGAGGCCAGGGAGGAACCAATGCCAGCGTGCCCGGAAGTGAAACGACGCGGCGACCAGCGGGAATCCCACTACGACCGGAAGCAGGTATCGACCCTGGAAATAGTTACCCACTACGTTCATCTGCGGGGCTTCGAGGGCGAGGGGCATGGCGATGATCGCCAGCGCCAAGACGGGGAGGCCGCGGCGGCATGATGCAGAGAGGAGCAGAGCAGCACCGGTCAAGACGGCGAGGAGCGAAGTCCAGACGATGACGACCCAGGTCGGTGCGGGAATGCTGGTGGGTGAGTAGATCCACCCGAACTCACCCAGGCATTGGCGTAGGTAGCCGCCGGTGAGACGCAGCGACGTCCACATATTGGAGAGCAGGCTTGCCGGATGCGCCGATGGGACCCCGGCCAGTTGGGGGGTCCCATCAACGAGGAGGAGGAGCGCCGCGAGCGCCGCCGCCGCGACGACGGGCATCCACAGCGGTCGGAGACTCGGATTGAGCCTGGCCCTGAGATTTCGCCAGCCGACAAGAGTCACCAGCACGACCGCGATGAGGAAGGCGTCGAAAAGGCTTTCCGGTCGACTCAGTACGAGGAAGAGCGTGGCCAGAGCTGTCCAGACGGCGAGGGCACGAGGGACTGTCGGCTGCTCCACCACACACAGGCCACCACACCACACGGCGAAGCCCGAGGAAATCTCGAGACCACTTGAGCTGACGACCGCCATCAGATACAAGGCCATCGGCGTCAGCGCAAGTAACACGCCGATGAGAATCGTACGGCGCGGGTAGAAGCGAACGAGAAGCGAAATCCCCAATGCGACAAGTGCCGCGTTGAGGAGGTCCCCGGTGAGCCGCATCGTGTAGACGGCCGACGAACCTGTTAAGAACAACGACGGCACTCCCACGACGACGTAATACAGCGGCGGGTAATTGGAGAACTGGGTATCGGCGTTGGTGAGTGTCGCCGAGTCACTCAGCAGGGCAGCGCACCTGGACGTCGTGGCCTTCAGGGAGGCCGCGTAGGTCACACAGATTTGAGCATTGCGCACACTGGCAGTCCATTGAGGTACCGAGACCGTCGCCTCCGGACCGACCGGAGTGGGATGGTATGGCTCGTCGAACTGGCCACGGACGATGGCGCTTGCCTCGATGATATGGGCTGGTTCGTCAGGAGCGGCACCGATCGGTGTGGCGAGAGACCATGCCGCGAGCATCAAACCAACACCCGCGAAGATCCAGACAAAGGTCATCCGGCTGGCTCCGCGCGAGGTCGCCTGGGAGACACGAGCGATGACGGGGCCTTCGTCGACGACCTGCAGCGGTTGAGGCCGTGGCCCAGGGGGCGCCGCCATCGTCAGGGAAGGTTAGCAGGCGTCATTTTCGAGCGAAGGCCGGCAAAGCTGGAGACTCGCCGAAGGTCATCGCCGACGCGGACTTCGAAACTCTGTGCACCTAATCAGACAAAACCGCCGACCCGCCCGTCCTGGAATGGCAACGATGCTGCCGCCGCTCGGATGACCGAAGGAGGACCCCTGGATACCTACGTCGAAGGCGTCGCGGTGTTCGACGCGTATTTCGACCCGGTCGGGGATCAGACGAGAAGCGGTTCTCGAAAGGCTCCTCGGTCCACTGTCCCGGGAACACTCGACGTTTCGACACTCACGATTGAACCTTAGAGAGAAAGCAGTGAATGAGCCGATCGCTGCGACAGGACCTGGCACGCGTCTGTCTAGGATTCGGCTGTGATCAGCGTCATCGTCCCAGTGCGCAACGGCATGCCATGGCTCGAGCAGCAGCTTCGGGCCTTGACCGAACAGGAGTGCGACGAGCCCTGGGAAGTAGTCGTAGCCGACAACAACTCCACCGACGAGAGCAGATTGGTGGTGCAGGAATGGGTCAATCGCTTCCACACGATCCGACTCGTCGACGCATCGAAGGTCACGGGGCCGGGGGCCACGCGAAATGTGGGCGCCAGGGCGGCTCAGGGCGACCTCTTGGCCTTCTGTGATGCCGATGATCTCGCGCAGCCGGGTTGGCTCGCAGCGCACGTCTTGGCCTTGGCCGAAGCCGATATTTCTGCCGGTGTCTTCGACTTCTGGTCGCTCAATGGGCTGGACGCTCCTTCCCCGCCTTCCTACGCGCCACCGCCCGCCATGAGCCTGTTTGGCTTTCTGCCTGCGGGTGGGAGTGGCAACCTTGCTCTTCGGCGGCGCGCCTTCGACGACCTCGGCGGCTTTACGGAAGACCTGATGACCGGAGAGGACTTCGATCTGTCTTGGCGCGCCCAGCTCTCCGGACATCGCTACGTCTTGAGCGCGAACGCGGTGGTTGCCCGACGTGATCAGCATGGATTTCGGGCGGTCTTCAGCCGGTACACCGCCTACGGACGATGCGGCCCGCTCCTTTACCGTCGCTTCCGGGCCGATGGACTCCGGCGCGACCTGGTCATCGCCGCCAAGACGTGGGTGTGGTTGGTTGTGTCTACGCCTCGACTCTGCCAGCCTCAGTTTCGCGATCGATGGGCGCGCATCGCTGGATGGAGAATTGGTCGTCTCGTCGAGTCGGTACGACAGCGAGTGCTCTTCCTTTGAGAGTCACCCGCTGGGCGACGGTGACACATCACCGACGAAGAGCCCGAAAGGGATCCATTCCGAAGCCCCTCGCGGCATGACTCGCATTTCGATTCCACGAGTTTGGGGTGCGAATCAGTTCTGAAGAACGAGGAACCTGTCATGCGCCCAGGCAGAGCCGATCCGCGGACGGGATCTAGTTGTCGACCTTGATGGTGATGCCGCGGCTGTAGCCGGTCTTGCCGACGTGGTTGGTAGCCCTGCTTTGCAGCGTGTAGGTGCCGTTGGGGACGCTTTTTGTGTTCCAGAACGCCAGGAGTCCGGCGTAATAGGTGGGCGAGGCCCTGGCGATGACCGTCTTGGCGTAGGACCCACCGCTGAGCACGAACTGGACCTTGGTGATCCCATACCCGTAGGAGCTCGCCGAGGCCCCGAGGGTGGCCGTCGCGCTGAGGGTCGCCCCGTTCTTGGGGACGAGCACGGCGGTGACCGGCAGCGTGAAGTAGTAGAGCACGAGTGCCGGCCCATTGAACTGTTTGTATTCCTCGGGCGCATAACCGTCTTGTATGAGAGTTCTTTCGAAACGCGTGACGCCGGGTACGCTGCCGTCATTGACGACCCACACTCGATTGGGAAAGTCAGCTGTCGAATACGGATGCAGCGAGAGGTCAAATCCTTCGACATAGCGCTGCGTAACGCCGAGCTGGGGCCAGAGGCGTATGTGCCGTTTGTCGTTCGCCATGTAGTACTGAACGACCGACGTGATGGCGTGGTCTGGTATGGCGATGACGTCCCCGCTTTGGACGTGTTGGGCTACGTAGCGGGCCGGACTCTCCAGATCCTCCTGTAGAGCTGAGGCCGAGGCGAGATAGCCGATGACGAGCAGGACGACTGCGGCAGCGCCGACGGTCGCCATTATTCGGCTCCGCCGTTTGGTGTTTGCCGTCCGATCCGAAGCGCGGGACGGGTCGAGGGACCCTGGGAACGCGCGCACACAAATGAAGGCCGCCAGTAGGGCCACTCCGGGCGCCGATGCAGAGACATATCGAACCGAATAGATCGGATGGACGAACGAGGCAATGGACAGAATCACGGTGGGAATGACCGCCCAGCCGATCATGAGGGCAAGGATGTCCCGGTCACGACTGACCTGCTCGACGAGGACAGCGCGCACGTCGCGATCCCAGAGAACGGCGAGTTTGACAACAACGAGTACCACGATGGCGACCACGACCAGGTTGTAGAACTCACCGATCACGGGGCCTCGGACCTCTGCGAGCAGACGGCTCTCGGTCGACTCCTGTGCGATCCAGTTCACCTGGCCCACTTCTCTGATGCAAAGGGCAACCCATGCACCGGAGGCGACGACGAGGACAACAACAGGTGCAAGACCGGGCCGCAGGCGTTGCACAATCAGCTCCGGGCGCACCACCAACACACAGAAGAGCATTGAGAGCGGGGCCAGCAATGCGAACAACTGCATCGCCGTGGCGAGCAACGCCAGAATGCTGAACGTCCACAACCACCGAGCACGAGAGTCGTCGAGCCATTTGAACAAGGAAACGGCACAGAGCGCCACCAAAAGGGTGCTGAGTTCATAGGGTCGCGCGTTCAGGGACTTCTCGACGAGAATCGTGCTGGCGGCTGTGACAACGGCAGCGATGATGCCGCACCATCTCCCCGCGACGCGCAGGCCGGTCCAGCCGACCACGACGATCGTCCCGAAGTATGCGAACAGCGACAGCGCCCGCACCCATGCGATGTTCCCCCAGACGGACAGCCAGAAGTGCACGATCACGTAGTACGGCAACAAGACCAGATCGACGTGCTGTGATTGCGCCCAGAGGTTCGACCACGAGAGGTGAGCCGAATAGAGGGTGGCACCTTCATCGGCGAACATCGATGTTCCGAGCCATGGCAAAAGACCCAGTGAGGCCGCCACGGCGATGGCGACGACCACGCGCCTTCCTGCGGGATCAGGAGCCACCGTGCTCGTTGGGTTGGACCCGGGTGCGACCCCCGAATGGATTTTCACGTCTTCGACCTTGACTCCCGCCAGCCCACCCCTGAGACGATCCTCATCACCAGCTATGCAACATCTAGCACAAAGGCGACGCGAGCTCCGTGCGCCTCATGGGTAATGCCCGGTCTAACCTCCGGTCTGCATGTCTGTGTTCGAGGTACCCGGTGCCGTGCTCTTCGTGGACGGCCCATGAGCAATCCGGCTCAGGTTCATCCCGATCCCCAGCCCGAACCGGGTCGGGAACTCGATTGCGGTGTCACCGTTCCACCTGGCGGGGTCATCACTACGTCCCGGAATATACCTCCCACGGGGTTCGACACGACGACGAATGCAGGCGTGCTGCTGATCGCTCCGGTGGCGCAGTTGGGTTGACAGTCATTCACGTGCAGGGTGCCGCTACCCGATCCCCCGGTGCTTGCCCAAGAAGACCAGGTAATGCCTGTCATGAAAACGACGCGACTGGAGCATCCGATGTAGAGCGACGTCGGTCGCATCTGTGGTTTCGATCCCGACCCGCACGGCAAAGCCCTTGGGGTCGGCGTGGTGGGTGACCCGTGAGTGGTCGACGCCGCAGTGACCACTCTGTTTGCCGGTGGTGGAGGCGAGCTAATGGCCAGCCCGATGCCGAAGCCGATGCCAAGGGCGGCGAGGACCGTGACAACGGTTCCCACCCGAAGGGCGGTGCTGCGACGGACGATCACAGGGCTTTCGGTTCCACCATGCATGACAACGGTACCCGTGCGACGGGTCATGACTTTGGATACTTGCACCCCGGAGCTGATACTCGAAGCGGGCGGTAATTCGGATCGTCTCGGACCTGGCGGTTACAGGGCGCGGAATCTCGCTTGACCTGGTTACGCTGGGTCTTTAGTGAGTGTGGTGGACTGGCGCCGTCAATCCCCACCCCACCCGGAACCGGGTTGTGAGGCCACGACCGGCGCAGGGCCACCGGTCGTGGGAGTGGTGGCCGGAACGGTCGTAGAGGTCTGCTGGCCCGTCGCCGGAACGGTCGTCAGACCGCTTGTCGGCGTCGTCGACAGGTTCTTGGAGGGAGTGATCGACACGTCCTGAAAGATGCCGCCCACGTCGTTGAAGACGACCACGATGGCGGGGACGCTCGTCAGGTCCACGTTGAGGGTCCCCGTCCCCTGTCCCCCGCCGGTTCCCGCCCACTCGTTCCACGTTATGCCCGTGACCGTGCTGGTCGCTTTGGCGCATCCGACTACGAGCCTCGTGGGTCGCACATGCGGTGCCGATCCCGGCCCACAGGACAGGACCGCTGGCAGTGGGGTGGTCGTCGTTGTTGTCGTCGGGATCAAGGTGCTTGTGGAGTGGTGTGCCGAGGTCGTTGAAGTACCGGTGGCGGTCGATTTCGTCGGCGGTGAAGACTTAGAGCCCACCGCCGCGCCGATGGCTATGCCGACACCCAGAGCCGCAAGAACGAGAACCACAATGCTCACCCGAACGACGGTGCTGCGCCGCACGGTGACGAGCCGGGGGTCTTTGTTCACCACGGAAGGCAACGGTAGTGCGTGGCGTTGATGCTAAGTGGCGTCTTGCGCACCCGGCGGTCGGCCGGGGGACAAGTACGGCTGAGCCGCACGACGGAACCCGGGTTCCGATGCGGATATTCTCGAACAGATCCCGCTGGGACACCACGACGCTGCGGAATGACCATCGGGTCTACGCGAGGCTCAACCAGGCACGCTGTGTCGACCGCGGGAAGGAGACGCTCGGCTTGAGCTCTTGGCGCTTGACGAGCACTGTGCCACAGCCGGCGATAAGTCGGAGACCGCACCTGACGACCGGCGCATTCGGCCCGGCGTCAAAGGCCTTGGAGCGGTCCCCGTTCGCAACAATCAGCCCGTGGCTCCGCGTCCCGGCAGTCTTCTGTGGACTAAATCGCCGCCAACTTTCGCCAAGAGGCCCCGCTTACCGGCCAGGGGTCGCAGCCATGCGGCTCGACGTGACGCCCGGGCGAAGGCTGACTCGTTGCCACCCGAACTGGGCGATCGGCCGCCGATCCTCTCGGAGGACAGCAGGGCTCGGACGGATATCTTCGCATATTCTTGCCGCGTGCGGACCACGGGAACCGATTTTGCCCTTCCGGAAGAACCATCCGTCCATGACGACGGCCGCACTTCGCCTCAACCGGGTGAAAGCAGTTTCCGGGAACGTCGCAGATGGTGGCCGGGAGCAGTGTGTCTCGGTCTGTACGTGATCTTGACCGTCATTGAGTTCGGACCGTCAACGTCCCCTAGTGCGAGCCGCATTGCCGTGGAGGGCGGGTCGGACGGAGCCAGTCAGATCTGGTTTCTCGAATGGACTGAATACGCCCTCACCCACGGGCACAATCCGTTCTTCAGTCAATGGCAGAGCTTCCCGACAGGCCTCAACGTCATAGACGATACCTCGATGGCGGCCTTGGGAACCGTCTTCTCGCCCATTACAGCGCTCTTCGGACCGATTGTCACCTGGAATGTTCTGCTTCGATTAGCAGTCGTTTTGTCGGCATTTTCCATGTGTTTGGTTCTACGTCGATGGACCAAATGGTGGCCAGCCGCCTTCTTTGGGGGACTGATCTACGGCTTCTCTGCGTATGTCACGTTCAACCTCGTGCACCTCTTTCTCGTCTTTGCACCGTTACCTCCATTGATGTTCTTGCTTCTTTACGAGATCTTGGTTCGCCAACAATGGCGGCCGGCGCGGACGGGAGCGATCCTCGGAGCATTGTGCGGCGTGCAGTATCTGATCTCCTCCGAGATCCTGGCCACCACGGTTTTGATGGGCGCCATCGCCAGCGTGCTGTACTTCATCGTCCGCTGGGCAGATCTGGACACGAAGTGGAAATACATCAGGACGAGTTTCGCCTATGCCATCGCGGTGGGCGCAGTGCTCCTCATCTATCCGGTGTTCTTCACGCTCTTCGGAGCGGACCACCTCAACGGCGCTCCACAGTCACCTGCCACCTTGTCGTCGCAGCACGGTGACCTGCTCTCCCCAATTGCGCCAGTGTCAGCGCAGTGGCTCTCACCCGTGCTCCTGAAGTCAGTCTTCGCGCAGGTCAGCACGACAGGCCAGACGCTCTATCTGGGGATTCCACTCATCGTCATGATGGTGGTGACAGTGGTATGGCTACGGCATCGTCGAATTGTGCTGTTCGCGTTTGCGATGGCGGTCGTTGCCTTCGTCTTGTCCTTAGGCCAAAGGCTTTATGTCTATGGGCACTACACCAGGATCCCGCTTCCGTTCGAAGTACTGGCGCACTTGCCTTTTCTCAAGTCGCTCCTTGCCATTCGATTTTCACTCTTCACTGTGATGTTTGCCGCAGGAATAGTGTCGATAGGACTCGATGAGGTCTATTGGCGAATGAGCCGCTCCGATCGACCCTCTTGGCTGGTGGCTCATTGGAGAGGCCCAGCGGCAGCCACGCTGTCACTCGCTCTCGGAGTGGTCATGACACTTCCGGTTGTCGCCCGAAGTGCGCAGCGAGCGACACCGAGCCATGTTTCCCCCTTCTTCACGTCGACCATGCTGCACGTCATTCCGAACGGAAGCGTTGTCCTCTCTTATCCCTATCCGAGAGCACCCCAGACAGGGCGCGCCTACACCGACCAGGTTGATCAGGTTCTCTTGGACCAGGCGGCGTCGCACATGTGGTTCAAAGTCGTCGGCGGGTACGGGTGGTGGCCCGAACCCAACGCGACGGGACCGAACGCGACGGGTGCCACCCCGAATGCACCCCTCCTCGAGCCCCTTGCGGTAGAGGAGTTCTTTGATGCGGCGTTCTACGGGAGCTCAGGCACTGCTCAATCGATGTTGCTGCTGCAGAGCCATGTCCAGGCTCTTCGGCAATTCATGCGACTGCATCAGGTCGATGCCGTGATCGTTCTCCCCCTTGGCAAATATCCCGCCATCGTGGTCGCTGAGGTCACCGAAGCCCTCGGTCCACCCCTCCGATCGGGCGGGGTGACGGTATGGACCCACGTGCAACAGCGTCTCGCTGCTTTGCCCACGTAGGGCCGCATGAGGTGGAATCGGCATCGGCCGGGCGACTCTGGCACCCGGTACGATGAGGCAGCCACGTCGACCTAGGCGTAACCACGGAGTCAGCTTAAGGGGGCGTTCCACGATGTCAGAGTGTCAGGGACGCCGAATCGTGGCGCTCGTGCTGACGCACAATGCCCCCCAATCCCTCGCACGGTGCCTCTCCGCCATAGGTGCCCAGTCCGAGGTACCCGATGAAGTCCTCGTCGTTGACAATGCGAGCCAACCGCCGGTGAACGCTTCACTTCTCCCGAAGGCCGGACGGGCTTTGCGAGTGATCCGGTCGGAGGTGAACGGCGGGCCGGCAGGCGGATGGGCGATCGCACTGCGCGACTTCCTGGACAGTGACTTCACCCACGCCTGGGTCATGGATGACGACATGCTGCCAGAACCGAAATGTCTCTCCAATTTGTGGGATGCGGCCAGCGATGCGCCCACGTCGGCCTTTGTGTTTCCGATTGCGATACAGCCCGATGGTTCGGTGGGACGTTGGGGCTCATGGTGTGGATTTCTTATTTCCAGGGAGATCGTGGAAGCGGTGGGGTTGCCCATGGAAGCGTTGTTCTGGTGGGCGGAGGATACTGAATATTGCGAATGGCGAATCCCTCAAGCAGGCTTTGCACGCCGCGTCATCGATGGAGCCGTGGTGCATCACGACGCCATCCGCCAGGGAGGGAATATCCCGGCCTGGAAGTACTACTACGAGTCCCGTAACATGCTCTATTACCACCTTCACATCATGCGCCGGGTGGGCCGCTATCCAAAGAAGATCACCAGCTTGATCTTGAGGGCGTTGCTGCGTCAGAAGAAGGATCGGATCGCCTGCGTCGGAGCGATCTGCCGGGGCTTCTACGATGGGGCGTTCAGCCGCCTCGGTATTCGCTACGAGGTCAGGTCCTTACATGAACGAGATCTCTCAACGTCGGCCGACTCCGCGTGAGGGGCTACGACACTCGCCTTCTTGACCGACTCGCTGTCCTTACCGCAGCAGCGGGGCGTTCGCGATGTGTCATGGCAACCGGCAGAGAGCTGCGGCCCTACGGCCGGTTATGGTCCGCGTCATGGAGCGCCACCCGACGAACGGAGTGTTCGGATGAGCCAGCGGCTGGACCGATCGCGGGCGAAGCCTCCGGACGAGAGAACGGCCTCAACCACCGGCGCCCCTGTGACCTCTGGTTGCAGCGAGGGTGGCGCTGGCGGACCGCAGGGCCGTAAGGGTGTCGGGCGTCAGCCTACGGACCTCGTCCTTCGCCGCCGTCACGAGCGCCACCTGAGCGTTCAGCTCGGCGCTCGGAATCTCTTCGACGATCGGATCGATGCTGGTCTCGCCGAGTACCTCGCCTCTCGATGCGTATCCCACCGCACCCGAGCCGATAACCGAGCCCTCGTAGGCGTCACTCTGACCCGTCTGATCGTCGAGCCATTTCAATGCGGCAAGGAGCGACTGACGGGTGGTACCGGTCGGGTCCTTCAGGTAATCGGCCACCGACTGTTCAACTCCGGCGAGGGCCCTCTCGAGCGTCAGGTCGACCTGGATCCGCTCAGCCGCTCCGCTGGCCTGCTTCTTGTGATGACCAAACATGCACGGCGTCTCCTGTCCCGGGTCGGTCGAACCAACCGTTCCGGGCGATGGTAGACACAATTCGTGGGCATTTTCCCAAGCGGAGGGGGCAAGTTCCTCGCAAGGGCGTGCGGAGCGTTCACCACCGGCGGAGGAGTCCCGGTGACAGACTGGGGCGGTGGGTTCTCGCCTTGCCCTCGACGCAGTCACGAAGCGGTTCTCGTGGAAGGGGCCTTGGGTCCTCAGCGGAGTCGATCTCGAGGCTCGGCCAGGAACGCTCACGGCGGTCGTCGGTGCGAACGGTTCCGGCAAGTCCACGTTGTTGCGCATTGCGGCCGGCTTGGTTCCGCCTTCTGGGGGCACCGCCCAGGTCCCGGCCCACGTCGCCTATCTTCCGGAGCGTCAGCCCACCCGCCTGAAGTTCAGCGCGGCCGAATACCTGGCCAACATGGGACACGTCAAGGGCCTTGGGACACGGGTGACGATTGAGAACGCGACCGAGCTGCTCGAACGCCTCGGACTTCAACCTGGTGCCGATGTCCCCTGGGACACCCTCTCAAAAGGCAATCGACAGAAGGTCCTGATCGCTCAGGCCTTCTTGGCACCGACGGCAATGACCGTGCTGGACGAACCGTATAGCGGGCTCGATGATGCCGCGCGAGGAACGCTGGACGAGCTGATCGGGGAAGCGCTCGCCCGGGAGACGGCGGTCCTCCTCAGTGCACACAGGACGGAGGACCTCCGCCATGCCGATGAGATTCACCAACTGGTCTCTGGGGGACTCGTGGAGTTCCGGCCCGCTATCGGAGACGCGGTCGCGCCCGGGGCCCGGAGCAAGCGGATCGTCTTGACGACATCCCGGGGTCGAATACCAACGCCACCAGGAGCCTTTATCGAAGACGGCACCGCTGGACCGGAATGGGCGGGACGGAGGCTGGTTCTCAAGGTGCCTGACGAGCAGGTCGACGAGGTGCTCAAGGCGGCGCTCTCCATGGGTTGGTCGGTGGCGTCCGTGAACCGGTCGCCGGACCGGGGTCGATGACGTGAAGGCCCTTCTGCGTTACGTCCTCAGCGACACACTCCGCGGGCAGCGCTGGGTCCCCCCGTTGCTGTGCTTCGCAGCGGTCGATGCGATCGCCAGCGCACAGGACGGCTCCGTGCTCCCAACTTTTGCTCTCACTGCGACGGCTCTCCTCTTCATCGCCACATGGCTGACTGTCGTCATCGTCAACAACGAAGATCCGATTCAGCAGGCGATCACTGAATCGTGCGCCGGGAGCAGGTCACGGGTCCGGATATCGAAGTTGCTCTTTTCTTTCGCAGTGGCAGCGACGCTCGGCATCATCGGAATGATCGCGCCTGTGGTCGTCTCCGACGCCGGGGTGACCCTCAACGACATTGGTGCGGGGGTGTGTGCACAGTTGATCATGTCCGTCGCTGCCGTAGGTCTCGGCGGACTCTGCAGCCGACCCATTATTCGGCGGCGCGCCTGGTCGTTCCTACTCGGCGTCTTGGTCTGCCTGGCGACGATCCTCATCCCCGGTAGTCCGCCCACGCGCCAGCTGCTCGTGTTGTTCAACAAGACGGGATCGTTCGCGTTGGGCGTTCCGGTTGCACTGATCGCTCTCGAGACGCTCGTTCTCGGTGCTCTCGCCATAGCGGTCTCGCTCCGCGTGTCGCTGCGGCGCTCCTGACCAAGGCAGCGGGGACCTGGGCCGGGCGAGCGGATTCATGGCATCTATCGAAGAATCGCAACCAGCGGAACCCGCGCGTCGATCGAAGCGGCGACGAAGACGAGCGCAGTTCCCGAAAGGAAGCCAGTAGATGCTTCCGCCGTCTTTTCGACCAGAAGGCTGAGCCCTCCGCCCACGAGAACCAGAACGGGTGCAGGAGAAGTGATAGGACTGAGCAGTCACTCCTTGCAGGTGCGCTGGACCGCCCCAGCGAGTCTCGGCACCGGAGGGGGCTCTATGGCAGCTCCCCCAGGATGTCGATCACTTCCTCCTTGCGGTAACCGTGATGCCGAGCGAAGGCCAGCAGTTCCCGCGCCTTCTCTATGACCGCACCTTGAGACGACGACCCGGCGACGGTGACGCCTCGGCCGCGGCGGAACTCAAGGAGACCTTCGTCGCGCAGAATGCGGAGTGCACGCAGCACCGTGTTCGGATTGACGCCGAGTACCGCTGCCAGATCCCTCGCCGGCGGGAGTCGATCACCGGGCTTTGCCTCACCCGACGCGATGGCGCGACGGACCTCTCCGGCTACCTGGTCGTGCAGTGCGACACTCTCGGTGCGATCGACCTTGACATCGATCATGGTGCTATGCATAGTAGCACTATGCGAGTGGATGTTCCGAAGGAAGCCCGCCCACCTACCGAAGTCTTGATTCCCGAGGCACGCCGGCACCAAAGGCGTCGCTACCTCCGCACAGCGATCATCGCCGTCCTCTCTGCCCTCTTCGTCGCTGCCCTCGTCGTCGGTGCCGTCATCCTGGTCAGCGGGCCTGCGGCCGGCGGCAAGAGCTCACCGGCACCATCGTCGCTCGCGGCGTCCGGCAGGGGCTCCGTGGTGCTGCGGCCCGTCCTCTGCTTTGCAGAACCGTATCTTCCGTCCGCTCAGAGGGCAGCGGGACCACTGCCAAGCTGTGGAGCGCACTACCTCCTGACTGCGGCTGCACTCGACGTGACGCCCAACGGGTCCTCTGAGGAAGGATCCTCCATCGACGTCGCGCCAGACCCGGTCTTCGCGCCCTACGCCAGTACTGCCCACGATGCGGCGGGCCCGGCGGAATTGCTGGGGGGTCTCCGCGGTGCTGCACCACAGCTCGGAGGATCCCCACCGAACAGGAGCGAACGGTACGTGCTGGGGCCTGTGGCCATGGAGCTCTCTGCCTCCGACATCCAATCGGCCCACGCCCAACCGATCGCGATCAGCGGAGGGAAGGAGTGGGTGGTCATGGTGCAGCTCTCCGCCGCAGCTGCCACCAGATGGGACATGGTGGCTGAAGAGAACTTCCATCAGCTGTTGGCGATCGACCAGGACGGCACGGTGGTCTCGGCTCCCATCATCCAGCCCACGCAGACATCGTTCTCATCGTTCGAGGGGAAGATGGAGATCACCAGTCTGACTGAACACAATGCGACGAGCTTGGCGGCGGCAATCGACGCACAGCAGTGAGGCATACGCGCGGCGGCCCGACGCGGATGGAACGACGTCTTCCAGAGCACCGACAGCTACGAGTCGTGGTCGGTCAGCCACGCCACGATCGCCGACGAGCATTCGTCCCGCGCCGTACCCGAAGTGTCCACGACGACGTCGTAGCTGCAGCCCCGATGCACACGCTCTGCCTGGTCGCGAGCCAACCCGATGTGCCGGTCTCCTCGTTGAAGCTCGCGAGCCTCCGCCACCGCCGGCCGACACCGCACACCCACCCAGATCACGGACAGCCCCTCGAGCGCCCTCCGCAATCGGGCCTGGGATTCCCCGCCGGCGAGGAAGACCTCGTCGATGATGACGCAGGTGCCGGCACGCGCGATCGCCGCCAGGCCCTCGTACCAGCTTGTCTCGGCCCTGCGGAACGGGGCTCTGACGACAATGGCGCCGCCGGAGGTGAACTCGAGCGTGCCTCCCGCAGTCGTGTCGGTGGGGCCATGGGATATCGCACGAATCAGATCATCGATGCCGAAGGTCAACCATGTCCCCTCGAGTCGCCGCTGAAGGCTGGTGGCGATCGACGACTTGCCCGAGCTCGATCCACCATTGAGGACGATGACCCCGGGACGCACCCGAGCGACAGTACCCCCGACCCTCCGGGCGACAACGCTCCGGCTACGGCAACAGGCGAAAGTTGCCGATGGCCGTCGCATCGGCCGGGATCGGCCCTTCGACACAGCGCTCGCCGATGCCCGCCTGGAATGCCGCGAAGGCCGGCGACGACGTCAACGGGTTCTCTTCGCCGTCGAGAACGGCGACATGCACGAAGCTCACGCCATCGTCGAGACGGAACGTCGCGTAGTGCAGCCCGTCGGGGCCCTCTTGGGCAAGCTCGGCGAAGACCTCACGGATGAGTCGCTCGTTCTCATCGCCCTGATCGGGCTTGGTACGGTAGCGGATCACCTTTGTCGTCGTCATGGTGCTGCTCTCCTTCTTCCCGCTGCGGTCGGTCTGTTCATAGGGCGCGCATGCTGTTGTTGCGCGCTTCGTGGGTGAGTTCGGCGAGGCCGAGCGCCTCGAGCAAGGGCGGGAGATACATGCCGAAGCGCCCCCGGTAACCCTTGCGCTGGCCGTACCAGCCCCCGATCGGATTCTCGGGAGAGCGGCCCCAGGCCTCCACCGTCCCGTCCGCAGCGGCCTTCTTCTCGTCGGCCGCTCCGAGTGGCACCCAGTCGCCCTGCTCGGAGAGCCAGCGGTGCAGGTCGTCGATCGCGCGCAGGTCGTAGGTGAGCTTCGTCGAGCCCACTTGGCACACCAACACCGCCAGCTCCGCCTCTTCGTCGCGATACATCGTGTACTCCGAACTCCCTGGTGCGGTTTTCAGCAGCCACGGATCCGTTTTGCTCCCGGTCGCCATCAGTCAGCCCTCTTTCACGACAGCCGCCACGAAGTGCGGCACCAGTGCCTCCCAACCACTGCGGTTCTGGTCCCGCCGGGCCTTCGCTTCCCCGCCCACCTTGTCCCAGCCGCTGTGCGTTATCTCAATCCGTGTGCGCGCCGCACCCTCGTCGAGAAACGTGATCTCGACCTCGGTCGCCGTCTCGCGATCGCGGCCAATGTGCCACAGGTAGGACAGGCGGCGGGGCGGTTCCCAGGCGGTGACCTCGCCCCACTCGTGCCGCTCCCCGGCCGGCGTCCGCTCGTAAATTCGACCCCCGAGGCCGCTCTCAAGGACGATCTCGTCGGGATCGCCACTCACCGTGTGATCGCGCGGCCACCAGGTCGCGATCTTCGACGTCCACACGTTGAACGCGTGATCGGCGGAGCAGTCGACATCGAACGTGATCAGCAGCGGGGCCGTCATGGCTGCGGTGGCGCGCTGTTCTCTGCCAGCAGGCGGAACCGGGCGGCCACTTCTCCCCACACACCCTCGAGATAGTCCTGCACAGCCCTCACCCCCCCGTCCTGCAGGTGGTAGATCCGCCGATTCCCCTCGGCTCGCTCGGCCACGAATCCGGCGTTCTTCAGCAGACGCAGGTGGCGCGACACCGCGGGACGGCTGATCGGGAGCGTCGCCGCGATCTCGTGGACCGGCTTGTCACCGGCGCTCAGGAGACGCAGGATCTCCCGCCGGGTCGGGTCGCCCAGGGCGTCGAACGGGTCGGCGTTCGCCATCCCTTCAGCGCAACGGCCGGGCTCGGTCCGAGTCAGGGGCATCGCGTAACACACTCGTCACCGTAACAGAATGGTTACCAACAGGCAATCAGCCGCCCGTATCGACGCGACGACGAGGCCGGTCGGCCAGGCCGTCGATGGGTGCAACTACGCCGCGACGAGCGTCTCCGCCACGAGCTTCCGTGACGCAATCAATTGGTGCACTTTCGCAGCTACCGAGGGCGAGGCCTCAAGGATGCGGCGGAACTCGCTCGGCGAGCCGGCGTAGATCTCCGCATCGGTGACCGCCGTCACCGTGGCGTTGCGTCGCCCGGAGCCGAAAGGCTGCAGAAGGGCCATTTCGCCCACCAGGTCACCCCGGCCGAGAGTGGCGATGCTGCGGCCACCCTGGGTGACCTCCGCCATGCCGTCGACCACGATCATGAACTCGTTGCCGATGCCGCCCTCACGTACGAGGACCCTCCCCGCCTTGACCTTCAACCTCGTCAACTGCTTCGCGATGACCGCCAGCTCGGACCGGCTGGCCTCGGAAAACAAGTCCAGTTCCCGCAGATCGTCTTTGAGTAAACGCATGGTGATCCTTCCGAACTCACTCTTCCCCTGTCCACAGTGGCCTCGGGAGGCTGATCTGTCAAGCAGCTTAAGAAGATTCCTACCATCTCCCTAACAGATTAGCGGGAGTTACCCCTCGAACCAGCGGTACCGGGTCCATCCGGCCATCTGCCGGGCGCCGAGCCGCTGGTAGAAGTCCATGGCGGGCACGTTCCACTCGAGCACCTCCCACTCCAGACGTCCCTCGGTCTCCTGGCGCAGGCGGTGCAGGATCTGGGTGGCATAGCCCTGGCGGCGGTGCCCCGGGCGGACGTAGATGTCCTCGAGCCAGATGCCCGTCTTGCCCAGGAAGGTCGAGAACGTCCTGTACCACAGGGCGTGCCCGACAAGAGCGCCGCCCTCCTCGACGACCCAGTCGTGGGCCATGGCCTCGGGCCCGAAGAGCGTGCGGTTGAGATCGTCCTCGGTGATCGACAGCTGGTCGGTCAGGTTCTCGAAGTCCGCCAGCTCGCGGATCATCGCCACCAGTTCGGGAACATCGTCCTCGACCGCCGGACGGATCACCCCCCGCGGGCCCGATTCGCCGCGGAGACGACCGCGCCGAGCGAGGCGTCCAGTATGGACGAGTCGCGGCCGACGCCCCACCACGTCGACCCGTCGGCGCCGGCGCACTCCACGTACGCCACGGCCGACGCGCCCGAACCCTCGGTCAGCGCGTGCTCGGAGTAATCCTTCACCTCCAGCACAATACCGAGATCGGCCTTCAGTGCGGTGACCAGCGCGTCGATCGGCCCGTTCCCCTGGCCCGTCACCGTCTGGTGCTGGCCGTCGACGAGGAGCTGGGCGGTGACGCTGGTCCGGCCCTGTCCGGTCGACACCTCGCTGGTGATCAGGCGCAGGCCCGCGTCTTCGGGCAGGTAGATCTCCTCGAAGACGTCCCGCATCTTGCCCGAGGCGATCACCGTGCCGCTCGCCTCCGTGATCTCCTGCACGCGCTTGGAGAACTCCACCTGCAGCCGACGGGGCAGATCCAATCCGTGGTCGGTGTCCATCAGATAGGCCACGCCGCCCTTGCCCGATTGGCTGTTCACCTGAATGATCGCCTCGTAGGTGCGGCCGGTGTGCTTGGGGTCGATGGGCAGGTAGGGCACCTCCCACTCGTCGTAGTCCTCACCGACGGCGGCCATGCCTTTCTTGATGGCGTCCTGGTGCGAGCCCGAGAAGGCGGTGTACACCAGGTCACCCGCGTAGGGGTGGCGCGGGTGGACGGGCAACCGTGTGGCGTATTCGGCCACGCGGCGGACCTTCTCAATGTCGCCGAAGTCCAGGACGGGGTCTATACCCTGCGAGAACAGGTTCATGGCCAGGGTGACGATGTCGACGTTGCCCGTGCGCTCGCCGTTACCGAACAACGTGCCCTCGACGCGGTCGGCGCCGGCTAGCAGGGCCAGCTCCGCGGCGGCCACTGCGGTGCCGCGGTCGTTGTGCGGGTGCAGGCTGAGGACAATGGCGTCACGGTTCTTGATGGTGCGGCCGAACCACTCGATCACATCGGCGTACACGTTGGGGCTGTACATCTCGACGGTGGCCGGCAGGTTGAGGATCATCGGTGACTCGGGCGTCGGATGGATGACGTCCATCACCGCTTCGCAGATCTCGACTGCGAACTCCGGCTCGGTCCCGGTGAAGCTCTCGGGCGAGTACTCGTACCGCACGGCGGTCCCGCGCAGTTGGGCCTCGTACTTCTTGCACAGCTCGGCCGCCTTGACCGCGATGTCGACGATGCCCCCCTTGTCGAGGCCGAACACGACACGTCGCTGCAACTCGGATACCGAGTTGTAGAAGTGGACCACCGCACGCGGCGCGCCGACCAGCGACTCGAAGGTCCGCTCAATCAGCTCCTGCCGGCACTGCACGAGCACCTGGATCTCGACGTCTTCCGGGATCATGTTCTCGTCGATGATCATCCGCTGGAAGTCGAAGTCCGTCTGGGACGCGGAGGGGAAGCCGACCTCTATCTCCTCGAACCCCACGTCGATCAGCGTCTGGAACAGCGCCAACTTGCGCTCGGAATCCATCGGATCGATCAGGGCCTGGTTCCCGTCGCGCAGATCCACGCTGGCCCAGCGCGGGGCCCGGGTGAACTGGCGGTCGGGCCAGGTGCGGTCCCGCAGGACGAGCGGCACGTGCGAGCGATACTTGTCGAAGGGCATCGGCGACGGATCGCAGGGCAGGGCCAGGTGACCCCGCTCCATGTCGTCACCACTCCCTCTCCGTCCCTCAGCCATCAGATTCTTCCCTTCTTCTTCGTTGGATCTATCGACTCGAACCGGTACCGGCCCAACAAAAAACCCCCTGGCCTTTGGGCGCAGGAGGTTGCGAGCGAACGCGATGTGGCGTTCGCCGTCAGGTAAGCAGCAGCTCGGACGTGATCGCCTTCATGTTCATTAGTCTAATTCTCCCATCGGGTGCGGCGGGCGTCAAGGCGTCAGAGGGGAGCCGAAGCGCAGCAGGTTCCCGTCGACGTCCGTGTGGGCCGCCTCCCACACGCCGAATCCGGGGTCGAACAGGTCCGAGGTCTCTCCCACCGCCGCCGCCCGCCACTCGGCGTGCAGGGCGTTGGCGTCGTCGACGGCGAGGTAGGCCGCGCCCCTTTCCGTCCGTGGCTCATCGGTATGCAGCTTGAAGTGGATGCGGATGCCGTCCCGGGCCACCGTGCCGTAGCCACCCCCGTGCACGTGGACGGAGAAGCCGAGCGCCTCGTAGTGGGCCTGCATGGCGCCCATGTCCGAGGTGGGGAAGATCGGGGCGATGTGCTGCAGGGAGGCCATGCCGGCCCACGCTAGCGTTGTGGGATGCGCCGGCTCTTCTCGAGACTGATCCGCGCTGCCCTGATTGTCGGGGTGCTGGCGGTGGTGCGCGCCGTCCTGCTCGACCGGGCACCCCGGCGGGAGCTGCACCGTGACGAGCCCGTCATCGGCAGCCTCGATACGTGGCCTGCCGTCCCGCGCAAACCGACGTCGTAGTCCAGGGCGCAGCCGTCCTCGCTACAGCGTGACGCGGTGGATGTCGAGGATGCCCTCGTCGCCGCGCAGCTGATCCACGACTGCGTCGGATGCCGGTGTCGTCGTCGAGATCACCATCATTGCGGTCTCGGACTCGGGGCTCGGGCCTACAGCCATCGACGAAATGGAGGTGCCCGCCGCCCCCAGCGCCGTCCCGACAATGCCGATCACGCCCGGACGGTCGTCGTTGCGCACCACGAGCATGTGGTCCGAGGGCGGCACCTCCACCTGGTGGTCGTCGACAATGACGATCCGCGGTTCGGTGTGCAGCCCGGCGCTGATCAACGTGCCGGCGACGGAGTGCGAGCCCGAACGCAACGTGATCAGGGACTTGTAATCGTGCGACGTGGCGGTCGAGGACTCGCGCACCTGCAGGCCGCGCTGCTCGGCCAGCTGCGGCGCGTTGACGTACGACACCGGCTCCTCCGTGGAGCCGCCGAAGATCCCCTTCAACACCGACAGGGTGAGGATGCCCGTACCCTCGCCTGCCAGCTCGCCCTGGTATTCCATGTCGATGGCGTCGGGCAGCCCGTCGTGCAGGCCGACGAAGAAGCGGCCCAGCTGCTCGGCCAGCCCCATGAAGCCGCGCACCGTGTCCGACACGTCGCGCGCCGCAACGTTGACGGCGTAGGGCACGAAGTCGCCTGCGAGCGCCAGCAACACCTGCTCTGCGATGGTGACGCCGGCCTTGTCCTGCGCCTCTTCGGTCGAGGCCCCGAGGTGCGGCGAGACGACCACCTGTGGCAGCTCGAAGAGCGGCGACTCGGTGCAGGGCTCCTTGGCGAACACGTCGAGACCGGCGCCCGCCACGATGCCGTTGCGGATGGCCTCTGCGAGCGCCTCCTCGTCGACGATGCCGCCGCGGGCCGTGTTCACGATCCGTATGCCGGGCTTGGCCTTGGCCAGGAGGTCGCGGCCGAACAGCCCGATGGTCTCGGGCGTCTTGGGCGTGTGGATGGAGACGAAGTCGGCCTCGGCCACCAGCTCCTCGATGCTGACGAGGCGCACCCCCATGGCCCGCGCCCGCTCCTGGGACACGAAGGGGTCGTAGCCGATGAGCTCCATGCCGAAGGCGTGGGCGCGCTGTGCCACCAGCGAGCCGGCCCGCCCCAATCCCACGACGCCGAGCACCTTGCCGTGCAGCTCGACGCCCTCCCACTTCGAACGCTCCCAGCGCCCTGCCACCAGCGCCGAGTGCGCCTGGGGGATGTTGCGGGCCTGCGCGAGCAGTAGGGCCATCGCCTGCTCGGCCACCGAGAGGATGTTCGACGTCGGGGCGTTGACGACCATGACGCCGCGCTGGGTGGCTGCGTCCACGTCGACGTTGTCGAGCCCGACGCCGGCGCGGCCGACCACCCGCAGCGACGTCCCGGCGGCCAGCACCTCGGCAGTCACCTGCGTGGAGGACCTGATGATCAGCGCGTGCGCGCCCACGATCGCGCTGAGCAATTGCTCGGGGCTCAGCCCTTCTTGCACGTCGACCTCGTGGCCCGCCTGAGCCAACAAGTCGAGCCCGCTCTGTGCGATCTTCTCGGTTACCAGTACCCTTGCCACCGCGGTGGTCTCCTCACTCCCCCCGACGGAAGTCGGTCAGTCTTGCGCCTCGCCGAAGAGCGCGGCCAACCGGCTGACGCCCTCGACGAGGTCCTCGTCGCCCAGGGCGTAGGACAGGCGGAAGTACCCCGGCGCACCGAACGCCTCTCCGGGCACGGCCGCCACCTTGGCCTCGTTGATGCAGATTTCGGCCAACTCCGCGCTGCTCGCCGGACGTTGTCCCCGGATGCTCCGCCCGAGCAATCCCTTGACCGAGGGATAGCAGTAGAAGGCGCCTTCGGGCTCCACGCACACCACCCCCTCAATATCGTTGAGCATCGAGGTCATCGTGAGCCGCCGGCGGTCGAAGGCGGCACGCATCATGGCGACGTCGTCGAGGTTGCCCGACACCGCGGCCAGCGCGGCGCGCTGGGACACGTTGGCGACGTTGGAAGTCTCGTGGCTCTGGATGTTGGTCGCAGCCGCAATGGCGTCGATCGGACCGATGAGCCACCCCACCCGCCAGCCGGTCATGGCGTAGGTCTTGGCCACTCCGTTGGCCACCAGGCAGCGGTCGGCCAGCTCCGGCACGACCACGGGCATGGAGTGCTGCTCGGCACCGCCGTAGACGAGGTGCTCGTAGATCTCGTCGGTCAGAACCCAGATCCCCTTGGACAAGGCCCACTGGCCTATGGCCTCGATTTCGTCACGCGGGTAGACCGCCCCGGTCGGGTTCGACGGTGAGACGAAAAGCAGCGCCTTGGTGCGCGGTGTCCAGGCCGCCTCGAGGTCCTCGACCGAGGAGCGGAATCCGGTCGTCTCGTCGGAGGACACGATGACGGGCGTCCCGCCCGCCAGTGCGATCGACTCCGGGTAGGTCGTCCAGTAAGGGGCGAGCACCAGCACCTCGTCCCCGGGGTCACACAGCACCGCGAACGCGTTGGACACCGCCTGCTTGCCCCCGTTGGTGACGAGCACCTGGTTGGCCGCCACCTCGTAGCCCGAGTCGCGCAGGGTCTTGGCCGCGATGGCCTCGCGCAGCGCCGGGATGCCGGCGGTCGGGGTGTAACGGTGGTTGGCCGAGTCGCGACAGGCGATGACGGCCGCCTCGACGATGTGCGCCGGCGTGGGAAAGTCCGGCTCGCCGGCACCGAAGCCGATGACGTGCTCCCCCGCCGCCTGCAGGGCCTTGGCCTTGGCATCGACGGCGAGAGTGGCCGAGGGCGCCACGGCGGCGGCCCGGCGCGAGATCCGACGGAGCTCAGTCGTCGAAGGGGTGGTCGTCACGAGTGCCATGATCTCATACGTGCCAGACGCCCCCGACATCATCATCCCCCCCGAATTGCTGCCCTCCGACGGGCGCTTCGGGTCCGGCCCCTCCAAGGTCCGGCCGGCGACCATCGACGCGCTCGCCGGCGTGGCCACCACGTACATGGGTACCAGCCACCGCCAGAGAACGGTCAAGTCCCAGGTGGGCCGGGTGCGCGCCGGCATGCGGCAGCTCTTCTCGCTCCCCGACGGCTACGAGGTCGTGCTCGGCAACGGAGGAACCACGTGCTTCTGGGACGCGGCCACCTTCGGGCTTATTCAGGAGCAAAGCCAGCACCTGAGCTTCGGCGAGTTCTCCTCGAAGTTCGCCGCCTGCGCCAAGGCGGCGCCCCACTTGAAGGACCCCCAGGTCATTGAGTCCGAGGTCGGCACCCACCCGACGGCGCAGGCCGACCCGTCGGTGGACCTCTACGCCCTGACCCACAACGAGACCTCCACCGGGGTCTCCATGCCCATCCGCCGGCCCCAGGGTGCGGCCGCCCCCATCGATGGAGGAGGTTTGGTGGCCGTGGACGCCACCTCAGGCGCAGGCGGCCTCCGGGTCGACCCGGCCGAGTTCGACGCCTACTACCTCGCCCCTCAGAAGTGCTTCGCCGGCGACGGCGGGCTGTGGATCGCCCTGCTCTCGCCCGCCGCGCTCGACCGGGTGGAGCGGATTGCCGCTTCGGGCCGGTGGATCCCGATGTTCCTCGATCTCAAGACGGCGGTCGACAACTCGGTGCTGGACCAGACGTACAACACGCCGGCGCTGGCCACCATCTTCATGCTGGCCGAACAGCTCGATTGGATGAACGAAAACGGCGGCCTGGAATGGACCGCCACGCGTTGCGACCGCTCCGCCGAGATCCTCTACACCTGGGCCGAGCAGTCCGGCTTTGCCCGGCCCTTCGTCGAGAACCCGGCCGACCGCAGCCACGTCGTCGGCACCATCGACTTCATTGATGCGGTGGATGCGGCGGTGGTCGCCGCCGTGCTGCGGGCGAACGGGATCGTCGACACCGAGCCGTATCGCAAGCTCGGGCGTAACCAGCTGCGGATCGCCATGTTCCCCGCGATCGAGCCCGACGATGTGGCGTCCTTGTGCGCCTGCATCAACCACGTGGTGGGCGCACTGGCCAGCTGAGCAGCCGGCGACCGCGGGGCTCAGTGACCCGGCGCTCGAGCGAGCGCAGAGCTTCACGATTCGTCTTTCCCTCAGAGACCCTTCGCTCTGCAGAAGTCCGTTCTCCACTGCCGGGTTCCGAGTCTGGGTCAGCGCGACCATACGGATGGCATCATCGACCTTGCGATGCCCGCGCCGTGGAGAACCGGTGCGATATCGGTCCGCCGATCAAAGCTCGATCGGTGCCTCTCTTGCACTGGGCAAAATCCCAGTTCGCGGAAGGCCGCGCGTCGCCTGTGTAGCCGATGACCGCGCAGGCGACGCTCGAAAACCACGCCGTCGGGGTTCGCCCGGGATAGCCCCTTCATGAGAAACCATGCCGTCGCACGCGCTTCTCGCGGGGAAATTCGTCCCGGATTCAGCGAAGGAACCGAGCCACCTGCTCGGGCCAACGCCGGATTGCCGATATAGCATCGCCCCGGTGGTGCGACGCGCAAACTATCGCATCGCCCAACTGAGCTAACTGACCCGTGCAAGCCGACCTAGCCGACCTAGCCGACCAAGCCGGCCGATCCCCAGCAATGGGCTCTCGTCCATCACCAGCCCAAAGGAAATGGGTCTACGAGGTTGGGTATGCCGCCCTCGTCGCCGGCGCCGCGGTACTCATCCTCTCCCCCGTTCTGCGGCGTTCCGGATGGCCCCTCAACGAGGGCACTACCACGCCCCTCCTCTTGGTGCAGATATACGCCGCCCACTTTCGTCACCACGACTTTTTTCCAGTCTGGTCGAGCACCGACGGGTTGGGGATGGGTTCCCCGGTGCTGCTCTACTACCATCGGGCGTTCTTCTATATCGCCGGACTCATTTATGCGACGTTCGGTGGTCTCAAAGCGTCCGTCGCCATCACCATCGGCATCTTCCTCGTGATCGGTGCCTACGGCATGCGTCTGGCCCTCAGTGTCGTCACGAACAGCAGACTGTTGTCCACGGTGTGCTCCGTGGGATTTCTGTTCACGAACTACGTGTTCACTGACTGGTTAGATCCGCGAAGTGACCTTGCTGAGTTCGCCGCCTTGATGATCGTTCCCTGGCTGCTGTACTGGTGCCTCAATCTGGTGAAGTATCGACGGGTCTCGTTTCTGTTGATACCGGTCATTGTCCTCCTGGTCAACGCGCACAGCGGGGTCGCACTCACTTCGTTGTTCACTCTCGGGATCGCCCTCGTCGTCTTCATCATCGTCGCCGGATTCCGGGGGCTCCGAGCTATCGCCCCGCGACTTATCGTTTCGGCGGCGGCGGCGACCTTGTTGCTCGCACCCTTGCTTCTGGCGCAGCTTCTGTTCGCCAAGTTTTATGATCCGCAAAACCAAGTGACCCTATTCGGCTTCGAGGTCTCTCAAAATTTCGTGTCGTTCGGCTCGTACTTCTACGACGGCACCCGTCATTGGCTGGCTGGCAACTATCTGAACGTTGTGCAGATCGATTTCGCCATCTGGGTGCCCATTGCGGTCGCCTTCGTTGCTGTTGCCGCGTACGCAGTCCGGGGCTTATGGAGACGGCAGCGGTTTTCTCTTCCCCGTCGCATCGACATCCCGGTGGTGGCCTACCTCCTCGTCAGCCTGGCGATCTACTTGTTCCTGCAGTTGCGCATCTCCTACGATGTGTACCGGCTCGTTTCCCCGCTCCAGGTCATCAGCTTCCCTTGGTTGATGCTTGCGTTCATCATTCCCATCGGGATCATTCTCGTCGTAGTCATCGCCGATGATCTGATGCGGCGATACCCGGTGAAAGCCCTTTGGTGGGCTCTCGCAGCCCTATGGTTCGCTTCTCTGGTCGTGCTGTCGCCGATCTTTTCAAGCGTCCCCGACTCCGGAGAAAACAAGGCATTCGCTGAACCAGGTCAATTCCCTCCGATGAGGTTGTTCACAGCTCCGAAGTATGTCGACTACCAGCACTTCAACGGGTACGCGATCTACCCTCCCTATCTCGGGGGTGCGTTGTTCTATGACGTGTTTCTCCCTAAGGTCTACAACGCGAACGGGCGCTCGATCGACAACGTCGAGCGAATCTATGAGCAGCTCCACCGGCACCAATCTGGTGCGCAGTCCCTCAGTCAGGTCGCGTGCACAGTCATCGGACCGTCCCATGCGGCCTTTGAAACATTGCAACTTGCATTCTCCGTGAGGTGCAGGGGGGCGACCCGATTGGCTTTACCTATTAGCTATAACGCCTACTCGAAAGTCTTCGTAGCGAGGGAAGGCGGGAAGTTGACCCAGATTCCGTATTTTCATGTTCGCACTGACCCGAGACTTATCATCAATGTGGCAGGATCCAAGCACGAGACCGTCGTTGTGCACTTGCCTACATTATGGGGGACCTTGTTCTAAGCCAACGCCCGGACCGTCTGGGATTGGTGATCGGGCCGATGTGCCTCATGGGTCTGATTGCCGGCGAGGGGTAAACGGTCGCTTGCCCGACGAGCTGCTCAACGCGTGGCGATTCGGGGGCTCGCACGAGGCCAAGGTGGCCACCGAGGGCTGGCGGAACGATTACGACGTGACCGACGTCACTGGGCCCGCGGCAACTCTCACGCCCAACGAGTTCGCCCGGTTCTGAATCGACCGACACCAACCAGTGCCCGCATGACGACTGGACCATTTATCGGGGCCTGCTCAGATCTTCGGGGCTCGCACCACGATGCAGATGCCCCAGTGCAGAGCTTCGATCTGGGTGTCGAGATTCTCCGCACCGTCGGCGAACCCGAAATCGTCGCCCGATTCCTCTTCGAGCCCGAGCCGGCCCTGTCGCACCCGGACGGCGTGCGCTCTCGACAAGGGCTATCGTCGAGGTGTTCGCAGTCTTCCACTCGAGAGAATTTCACTGGCGAATCTTGAGCAACGGAACGAAAACCGACCTCAGAAGACGCTTGTTGCAAGATTGAATCGCACATTCCACGATGCTCAATCTCACAAAACCTCCTTTGGCTGCGGACGGGTCTTCGCCATCAGCGTCCCGCCACGAAAAGAACTCGCCATTTCACTGGACGACCTTGAAGTGGGACGCTCTGGGTCTTGCGTGGGTGATAGTGGCAGGCGTCTTCCCTCTTCTTCCTGCTCTCTTTCACGGTGTTGCCCTAGGTCCCTACGACATCCTGTCGGCCAAGGGTCTGACATCGATACCAGGTGCGTCCGTTCATAACGCCTCGCAGCATGACCTCATCGCTCAGTTCATTCCATGGTCCACGCTTGCCTGGAATCAGGTGCATCAGGGACACCTTCCCCTCTGGAACCCTCTGAATGGACTCGGAGTTCCCCTCGCTTTCAATTGGCAATCCGGCGTCTTCAGCCTTCCATCCCTGATCGGCTACCTCATGCCGCTCCGTTTGGCCTTTACAACTGGCGTACTTCTCACTGTGGTCCTCGCGGGTTCCGGTGCCTATGTGTTCGCTCGGGTGCTCCGTCTCGGCGTGATGGCATCGACGTTGGTCGGAACCATCTTCGTCCTCAGCGGTCCAATGTTCTCCTTTCTCGGCTGGGCAGATACGTCTGTCGGCTCATGGGCGGGATGGATGTTTGCCGCCGCCCTGCTCGTCATGAGGGGCCGAAGAAGGGTCCTCTGGGTATGCGCTCTGGCTCTCACCATCGCCATGTCCGTCTACGCGGGCCACCCCGAGACCACATTCCTGATCCTTCTGGCACTGGCGCTTTTCGTCGTGGTCGTGCTCGTCCAGCAAATCCTGCGTGGAGAACCCTGGGCTCGAGAACTTCGGACGGCGTGTTCCATCGGTGTCGCCGGTCTCACGGGAGCCGCACTCAGCGCACCGCTCCTGCTTCCGGGTCTGCAGGTGATTTACCAATCAGGGCGTACGAACACGGGAAACTACGAATCGATTTCGATCCCTGACCACTCTCTTCTGCAATTCATATTCCAGGGATTCGATGGATATCCCACCTCTAGCAGCCACTGGTTCGGATCAGTGTCCTACGAGTGGACCGCCTTCTATGTCGGTGTCATTGCACTCGCTCTCGCCATTGTCGCGATCGGCACTCGTTGGTCTCGACCAGAGGTGCCGGCCCTGGTCACCATCATCGTCGTCCTGGGAACTCTCTACTTGGTACCAAGCGTCGACTCGTTCATTGGCCGTCTTCCAATCGTTGGCGATGTCCTTCTGTCGTATGGAACGCTTCCCATGGCTTTTGCGGTGGCGGTGCTCGCCGGCATCGGACTCGATTCGGTGATCCGAGGTCATACCGAACCTCGGGTTCGACTATGGGCCGCGGCAAGTTTCGGGGGGTTCGCTTTCGTTCTGCTCGCTTTGTGGCTGTTCGGTCGTGGGCACCTGCCAGCGGATGAAGCGGGCATCCGAGACGCCAGTTTCGTATGGCCAGCCGTGGCGACGATGTTGGGACTTCTGGTCATCGCTCTCTTGGACCAGGCTGTACGGCGAAACAATGGCCAAGGTCAAATGAGGCTGGCGCGTTCCGCCGCAGCCGTCCTCGTCATATGTGAAACCGCCTTCCTCGTCTCATCGAGCCTTCCCTTGTGGACTTCGTTGTCCCATCCACCCCCGACAACTCCTGCTGTCGCGTCTCTTCAACGCACGGTGGGATCCGCGCTTGTGGGACTCGGGGTATCGCAGTGTGTGACGTCGACCTTCTTCGGAGGGCCGGAGCCAGGGGTCCTTCCCGACGCCAACGTACTGTTCAATATCCACGAGTTGGCGATCTACGACACGGTCATCCCGAATGGCTACTTCACGTCCTGGAAAGGTCTGACCGGAAGTGAAGGCGGCGATCCGTACTTCAACCTGTTTTGCCCGGCGGTGACGACTATCAACACTGCAAGGACGTTCGGCGTCGGGTACGTCCTCGAACCTGATGGCTCAGATGGACCCGCACGCTCGATTCTCGTGGGTCACTACGGCGACGAAGTTCTCTATCGGATACCCGGGTCGGCGCGGGCAACCCTCGTACCATCGAATGCGAAGAGCGGATTACCTCCCAGCGAGGCCACAGGGCGGCCCATCGCAGTCCAAACGCCGGATCCAGCCACATGGCAGATGTCCACACACGCGCTCGCTCCTACCGTGCTGCGGCTGCGCCTGACCAACGTCCCGGGATGGCATGCGACCATCGACGGTCGATCGCTGAGCCTGGAACCCTATGAAGGGATCATGCTCCAGGCGCGCATCCCGCCTGGGCGGCACAAGATCGTGCTCCAGTACTGGCCCACCACCTTTACCCTCGGAATCTTGGTCGCCGCTCTCGCCGCCTTGGGAATTGTCGTCGCGTTGCTGTCTACATGGCGTCGCGGAAGATCCACCACCGTGAGTTCGTGAGAACCCGGTGAAAGCATCCACCTGACTCACACCCGCCCTGGCCTGATGACGGCGGGCGGTGGGGCGGGCCATCACTCGGGAGCCCCGACGTCGGGCACGTTTCCCAAAAGGTCCCTTGGTCCCGTTCAGCTCGGCCGTGGCGACTCGAATGGGATCGTGACCACAGCAGGATTTCCGGCTGTGAACGCCTGTGCAACGGAGAAGAGCGCGCTGGGGCCAGCCCCAGGAGAAAAACGGGTGACAGCCCCCTGTCCGCAACGCCGGTTCACCATGTACTATACCGGGTATACGGGGCCGATCGGGAGGCCCGTACGCGCCTCCACCGTGAGAAGGGCAGGTCGTATGACAACGGCAACCGTGGCCGATTCCCCACCCACCCGCGGAGGTGAGAGCCAGTGGGCCGTCGAGACCCACGGACTCACCAAGCGGTTCGAGACAAACATCGCCGTGAACGACGTCGAGCTCCTGGTCCCCCGCGGCTGTGCGTTCGGGTACCTCGGCCCCAACGGAGCCGGCAAGACGACGCTGATCCGCGTGCTGCTGGGCCTGACCCACGCGGACGCCGGCACCATGTTCCTTCTGGGCCACAAGGTCCCGCGGCACCGTGACGTGGCGTTGGCGCGGGTCGGGGCGATCGTTGACGAGCCGCGTTTTCACGGCCACCTGACCGGTCGCCAGAACCTGCAGATCCTCGCCGCGGCGCGTGAGCCGGCGGCGAAGAGCCGCATCGACCCGGCGCTCGAGCGTGTCGGCATCCTCCATCGGGCCGACGACAAGGTGTCCAAGTACTCCATGGGCATGCGCCAGCGCCTCGGCGTCGCCGCCTGCCTCCTCGGTGACCCGCAGCTGCTCATCCTCGACGAGCCCATGAACGGCCTCGACCCCGCAGGCATGCTCGACATGCGCGACATGATCCTTTCGCTCGTGGCCGAGGGTCGCACCGTCGTGCTGTCGTCCCATCTGCTCGACGAGGTCGAGCGCACATGCGACGCCGTCGCCATCGTGGACAGGGGCAGGGTCATCCGCCAGGGACCGATCTCCCAGCTCTTGGCCGGCTCCTCCTTCGAGGTGCAGGTCGAGTGCTCGGACCCCGACAGCGCCGGCCGCCTGCTGGTCCCCACGCCCTTCGGCGCCCACGTGCAGACCGGACCGGACGGGCTCGCCATCTCACTCCCCGAGGGCACGGACCGTACTGCCATCGCGGAGATCAACCGGCTGCTCGTCGAAGGGGGGATCTCGGTGTACCGGCTCCAGCACATACAGGCCTCGCTCGAGTCGTGGTTCCTCGAGGTCACCAAGCGTCTGGGAGAGGCCGAATGACGACCATCACCGAGGTGGGCGCCCCTGGCCCCGCCCCCGCTCCGATCCCGGCGGAGCCGCGGGGCGATCACCGCGGCTCGTGGATCCCGAACTGGGGCATGGTCACCACGCGCTTCATGGAGCTGCGCCGCCGGCGCGGGCTGATGATCGCCCTCATCGCGGTGAACATCGGCATCCCCGTCGTCTTCCTCGGCGTGCGGCTGATTTCTCACGCCGTCGATCCGAAGTCCTACGGGCCCGCCGGCGGCTACAGCATCTTCACCACGCTGGTGGCCGGCTTCATGTACGTGTTCGGGTTCGTCGTGGCGGCGGTCGTGGGCTGCACCGCCGGGTCGGTCGACCTCTCCGAGGGGATGTTCCGCCACCTTGTGATCACCGGCCGCTCCCGGCTGGCGCTGTACTTCGCGCGCATTCCCGCCGGGCTGGCCATCGTCATCGCCATGGTTGCGGTGGGCTACACCATCGTCTGCGCCGTCTGCGTGTTCGCCGCGCCGACCCAGCTCAACTACGACGGGGTCAACGTCCCCGTGGGGCTGTCACAACCGGCCCTCGACAGCTGGGCGGCGGCGCACGCCGACGAGGTCATCTGCGACTTCAACTACCACGGCGGCGTCGGGCTGAACGGGCCCCCGCCGAACGTGACCTGCGGCGGGCAATCGATCGGCCCGCCGCCGGGGACGGTCGTCCAGACCAAGGGCGGGGGGACGTTCACCGTCCCTGCCGCCGAGTCGCCGGCGCAGATCCGGGCCTTCGCGGTCACGGTGGCCAACCAGGACTACGCGGACTACCACTCGAACTTCTTGGTCCCCTCGACGACGCTGATGGTCGAGGTGGGCCTGTGGATCGCGCTCGAGGCGACCATCGGGTTCATGGTCGGCCTCGGGCTGTCCTCGCTGATGGGTCAGCGCACGGTGGCGGTGATCCTGCTCATTGTGCTGGAGCTGATCCTGACGCCCATCTTCAGCCGCCACATCATTTCGCACCTGCTCAACGTGCAGCGCGGGATCGTCGGTGTGGCCATGGCCCACATTGAGCCGGGCGGTCTTCCGACGCCCTTCAGCGGCGGTGGCGGCGGTGGCGGCGGTGGCGGCGGTGGCAACCCGCTGATCCCCGAGTCCACCCTGGCCTCGTCCTTGGTGATCGTGGGCTGGATCGTGTTCTGGACCGCCATCGGGGCGTGGCGGATGAAGACGCGCGATGCCTGATCAGGGCAGCGGGTAGCCGACGCCGGCCAGGATCCGCTCGCTCTCGTCCCACAGCTGCTGCGCAGCCTCGTCGTTGCGCGCCTGCCTGCTCATGTGACCCCGCTTGGACCGGACCCAGTACTCGCCCGTCCTTCCCGCAACAGCCGGGGACGTGGCCAGGTAGAGCGAGGTCTTGGCGCCCCGCCTGGGGCTTATCTCGAAGGGCCGGACGAGCCGCATGCCGAATCCCATGGCGCCGTGCAGATCGCCGTCCATGCCGAAGCTGCTGCGAACCGGGCCCGGGTGGACGGCGTTGACCGTGACGTCGTCGGCTCCGTGGAGCCGCTTCGCCAGCTGGCGAGTGAACAGGACATTGGCCAGTTTGGAGCGGCAGTACGCCTCCATCGCCTCGTAGTGCCTCTCGCTCTGGAGGTCCTCGAAGCGCATGCCGCGCCGCGCCGCGTGGTGGCCGACCGACGTCAGGTTGACGATCCGTGCGGGTGCACTGGCGCGTAAGCGTGGCAGGAGCTGGTTGGTCAGGGAGAAGTGGCCGAGGTGGTTGACGCCGAAGGTGTACTCGAGACCCTGTGCCGTCTCCTGCCGGGCCGACCACGTGCCGCCGGCGTTGTTGACCAGGACGTCGAGGCGGTCCCACCGGGCCAGGATCTCCTCGGCGGCGGTGCGCACCGAGGCCAGGTCGGCAAGGTCGAGCGGTACGACGTGGACGTCGTCGTTCCAGGTCCGCCGGGTGACGTCCCGACAGGCCGACTCCGCCTTGGCCCGATTGCGGCAGGCGAGCACCGTCGTGGCACCCAGCGCCGCCACCCCTACCGCTGTCTCGAGCCCGATGCCCACGTTCGACCCGGTGACGACCACGACCTTGCCGTGCATGCTCATGGTGAAATTCTTACCGATCCGCGGGCGGCCCGACGGCCGACGCCTCGGGCCCGAGCCGCTCCACGTATGCCCGGTGGACGACCTTCCAGCGCTCTGGCGATTGATGGCGCAGCGTGGCGGCGTCGTCGCACTGGCTGAGAAGCTGCTCCAGGCAGACGTGCCAGCCGGCGGCGTCACGTGCCGCCTTCCCATGTTCGGGGAACGTCACGCGCAATCGCAGTATGCACCCTGGCCCGTCCGCCTGGAGGTCGAAGCGCAGGACATCGTCGGCCCAGCGCAGCTCCAGGAGCGACGGAGGGACGAAGGCGAGCATCTCGCCTTCGAAGGGCGCGCCCTCCGACTGGCGGAACGAGAAGCGCAGCGCCGATCCGGGGCGCGCTCACCCTCAATGGTCGTCGGGAACCACGCCGCCAGCTCCGCGTCCTCCGTCAGGGCCTTCCAGACCCTCTCGCGGGTATGGGCCAGCCGACGCTCGTAGCGCAGGATGGAGACACCGCCGGCACGCTCCAGCGTGCCCAATTCCCCGCCGGCACCGGCATCGGCGGCATCGGCGGCATCGGCGGCATCGGCGGCATCGGCATCGGTCCCTCTCACGTCCAGAGCTCCCCGTCGGTGCCGTCCATGATCTCGAGATGGCGCTCCAGCGCTGTCAGGTGGTCCGCCCACTGCCGGCGGTACGGAGCCAGCCACTCGTCGACCTCGCGGAGCGGCTCTGCCCTGACGCGGTAGATCCGGCGTTGCGCGTCGGTGCGGGACGCGACGAGCCCAGCTTCCCGCAGCACCTTGAGGTGCTTTGACACCGCCGGCTGACTGAGGGCAAGGAGTTCGACCAGGTCGCCCACCGGGCGCTCCCCCTGGGCGAGGAGGTCGAGGATCCGACGGCGGCTCGCCTCCCCCAGGACCTCGAATGTCGCCGTCACACAGGGTATATTTCCCTCTCGGTATATACGATGTCAAGGGTCCGGAGGTTCCGGAGGTTCCGGAGGGTCCGGAGGGTCCGGACAGGCCGGGTCGGTCAGGTCGTCGCGGCGGCCTTGGCGGCGATCCGGCGCAGCGGCGGGAGGGTCGGAGGGGGCTGCTTGCGCGGCGGCAGGGTGGCCAGGAGCGACATCGTCGCCTCGGTCACCTGGGTCACGGCCCGCTCGAACGCCCCCTCGGTCGCCGGCGACGTCGACTGCACGCCGCTGACCTTGCGGACGTACTGGCGGGCCGCCGCCTCGATTTCCTCGGGTGTGGCCACGGGCTCGAGCCCGCGCAGCGTGGTGATGTTGCGGCACATGCCGCCACCCTATGCCCGGGCCGAGTGGCGCACGAGGGCGACGCAGCGCCCCGGCGTGACCCGCACGGTGACGCGTTGCCCGGCCCGCGCGTTCTGCACTTCGAGCAGGTCGCTCCCCCGGCCCGACGTCACGCGGGCGCCGGTCGTGCGGGCGCAGTAGCCCTGGCGGTAGTGGAACCCGGTCGGCACGAAGATGAGCGTCGGCGCGCGTATGCGGTGGTTGGGCACGAACGTCAGGTCGAAGACGTCGGTCCGCGGCGAGAAGGAGAACTGCAGCGGCGTGCCGGCCACCGCTTGCGGATAGACGCGGCTCAACGCCAAGGCGGTCGAGCGGAGGTGCCCGTCGGCCATCACCAACGATTCGGCTGCGCTGCCCGTCGGGTCGCCGTAGTACTTCCAGGACCAGTAGATCCATCCCACCTGGTGGGCATCGAGTTGCGAGGTGATGGCAGCGAGCAGCGCCGGCGAGCTGGATGCCCCGAATTCGGTCACCAGCCAGGCCGGTCCGTTCAGCTGCTCCGGCGACGCCATCTCCGGCCGGTCGGCTGCGCGCACCCCCAGCGAATGCACCTCCTGTTCGGCACAGGCCAGCAGGTTGGTCGGATTCCCCGTGACCGGGCTGCGGGCACCGCAGTAGATGTGCACGTTGAAGACCAGGTTGGGCAGGTCCATCGGGCCGAGGTAGGTCGGGTAGCCGCGGCTGGCGAAGTTGTCCGGCTCGTCGAAGACCAGCCCGCCCGGGTCATTGGCCTCGAGGGTGGGGATGACGCCCTGAGCCGGGTCGTCGGTCGGGCACTTCAGGGGCGGAGCGCCGTGCAGCGGCGTGCCCACATGGGCCCTCCCGGTGTAGAAGCACTCGAGCTCTGCATCGAAGTGCTCGCCGTGGAAATGCACCAGCGCGGTGGAGAACGGCTCGTTGAAGGGGTCGAACCCGAGCACCCAGGGGTCCTGGCGGAACGCATGCGCCACGTCGCCCCACACCTCGTCGAACTGGCCCTGCAGGTCGCCCACGACGTTGTTCCTCCAGAAGTGGCTGAACGCGATGCCTGCTGCCCGGGTGCCATAGGCCAGGGACCAGCGGCCGGGCGGGTCCGCGCTCGGCAGCCCGTTGGTACAGACGGCCCAGTTGGGCGCACCCTCGCCCTCGAACGTCTCGCCGTAGACGTCCTGGTGCATGTCGAGGATCGTGTAGATGTGGAAGCGCGCCAGCAGGTTGATGGTGGTGCGCAGGTGACCGACGTAGCGGTTCAGCACCGCCTGGTTGAACTGATCGGGATGCCCGGGGGCCCCGCGGGCACAGATGGCCGGGTCGTTGGCCGGAGCCGTGCCCGGCTCCAGACCGCTCCAGGTCATGCCCAGACGCACCACGTTGAAGCCCATGCGCGCCATGAGCGAGGCGTCGGCGACCGAGAGGTTCCACGGCTTGCCCTTGTCGGGATAGAGCTCGTAGGGCGAGTACTTGTAGACGGCATCGACGCCGTGGAGGAAGACGACCCGACCCGAGCTGTCGTAGAGGTAGGGCCCGCCGGGCGACGAGATCCGGCCCGAGACGGCGGCGCCACCGGCGCCCCTGTCGCTCGGCGCGCTCGAAGATCGGCGAGGACAGTGTGGGCAGCCTGGGTGGTGTGGACCCGGAAACGGAAGTCGCCGAGAGCACGGTGGCGCCGGCCAGCGCGAGCAGGAGCAGGGTCAGGGCCAACGACCCGGGAGAGCGACGGGGCACAGCGGCCAGTCTGTCCTCAGGATCCTCCCAGGTGGCCGCGGCCCTGAAGGGCGAGGTCCACGACGTGCCGGACCGCTGAGAGCAGGTCGATGCCTCGCTGCTCGATGTCGTCCGCCATGCGGGGAAGGCAGCTGTGGAAGTGGCGCGGTCTGGCCGGGTCCATCACGAAGACCGACACGGTGGAGACCTGCTGACCGTCTTCTTCCTCGGCGCCCAGTCGTACCCGAAACTGTTGTCGCCGCAGCGACCGCGTGGCGGCTCCGAGGAAAGCCCGACGGCGTCTGCCTCCGTGCGATGATCGATTCCTACCCACAGGAGGACCGCTCTGTGCCCCGGTACGCCATCCTCGCCGACCACCCACCCGAGATCTGCCCCTCCTCGAACAGCCGGAGTCGGGGGCGCGCCATTCAGGGCCTGGGACAGGATCTGCCCCGCCTCTCCGCCGAGGCGGGCATTACCTTCGTCATCGGCCTGCTCCACCTCGACCCCGGGCATCGCACGCTGTCCGTCGTCGACGCGCCGAGCATCGAGGCGGTGATCCAGCTCGTCCACGCGACCGGTCTGTCGCAGTGGAACACCGTCGAGGTCTGCCCCGTCCTCCCCGTCGCCGACATGCTGGACAACCTCGACGCGTTCCCGATCGTCTTCGAGTAAGAGGAGTCAGGCGACGTGCTCGAGCGCGCGCCCGATCTCGACGTTGCCCGAGACGCTACGGACACTCAGGTCCACCCGGGTCTCGGGGCGCTCGCCCTCCGACGGCACGGTGTCGAGCGGGATGTCGGAGTGCACATTGCCCGACGCGGTCTCCACATCGACGTGAAGGTCGACGCCCCTGGCCACGCCGATCGACACGTCACCCGAGACAGAACGCACATTCAGCGTCCCTTCGCCCAAGGCGAGGACGCGTACGCTCCCGGACACGTTCATCACCTGGGCGCCGTGAGCGAGAACGCCCAGGCGAACGTCACCTGACGTCACCTTGACCTCGACCCGGCTGCCGGCCGCGCCCAACTCCACATTGCCAGAAGTGGCGGAGAAGAGGGCAGCGCCGGCCACGCTCGAACAACGCAGGTCGCCCGAGACCGTTTGGGCCCGGATGTCACCCCCGACCTTTCCGATGGTGACGGTGCCGCTGGCCGTCTTCGTCGTCACGTCAGTCACGACGTCGTCGATCGAGGCGTTGCCGCTGGCGGTCTTGAATTCCACCGCACCCACCGGCCCGTCGATCTCCATGTTGGCCGACGCCGTGGCCACCACGACGTCGGCGCCTTCGGGCACCACGACCCGGACGGTCACGGGGTTGCGGCGCACGAGACGCATGCCGTAGACGTGTGGCAGCTTGACCGACACGTGCTGACGGTTCCCGGCTGCCCGGCACTCCACGGCTGCCCGCCGGACAAGCTCCTCGGCCCCCGGCGCGTCCGCTTCGATCGACACGACGGTGCGGTCCGTGGAGGCGGCGGTGACCACCACCAGTCCCGCATGGATCTCCACGGAGAGGCGCACGCCTCCCGGGGTCTCGAATGTCTTCTCCATGTCCGATGCTCCTTCAGGTTGTGCCGTAGCCGTGCAGGCGGTTCCCCGTCGGACCACTCCGGCTCCGGTTGCTCGACGTGGCGCGCTCGAGCATGCGCACGATCAAGGTGTTCACCGAGACGCGGTCGGCCGCCGCGCCCTCCTCCAGACGGGACTTGAGCGCTTCGCCGAGGCGCAGCGTGATGCGCGCCGACTGCTCGTCCCCCTCCCCGGTCGGCGCTGCAGCCGGACCGGGAGCATCCTCGACGTAGGCCATGTCGACGTCGTCACCCGCCACCCGGATCTCGACGCGCCCGTCCGGGAGCGTGGCCGACAACTCGGCGGCGGCGTCGGACAGGAGGTCGAGCACGCGCCCCGGCACCGAACGGCCGAGCACCTCGGCGATCCGCTCGGCCAATTCGGCCACCGTGTCGTCCCCGAGCGCCCCGACGGCGACGACGTCTGCACGCAGCCCGTCGACCACCAGTGACATTTTCATGATGTCATAGTGACATCACAATGATGTCAGGTCAAGACCCCACCGGGGCCGGGCGCTACAAGTGCGGTAGAAGTGCTGGTCAGCCCTCAGCCCCCTGAGGCGTCCTGCACCTTCGTCTTGCCGGCCGAAATGAAGGGCATCATGTCCCGTAATTCCTGACCTACCGACTCAATCTGATGGGCCTGGCCCTCCTGGCGCAGCGCCTCGAAGCGGGGGCGCCCGGCCCGATTCTCGGCGATCCACTCCTCGGCGAAGGCGCCGCTGCGGATCTCGTCGAGGATGGTCTGCATCTCGGCTCGGACGGCCTCGTTGATGACCCGCGGTCCCCGGGTCAGGTCGCCGTACTCGGCCGTGTCCGAGATGGAATAGCGCATGCCGGCAATCCCCTGCTCGTACATCAGGTCGACGATCAGCTTCAGCTCGTGCAGGCACTCGAAGTACGCCGACTCGGGCTGGTAGCCGGCGTTGACCAGCGTCTCGAAGCCGGCGGTCACGAGGGCTGTCAGGCCGCCGCACAGGACAACCTGCTCGCCGAAGAGATCGGTCTCGGTCTCCTCGTCGAACGTGGTGTCGAGCACCCCGGCCCGGGTGGAACCGATGGCGTGGGCGTACGACAGCGCCAGCTCCCGCGCCTTGCCGGTGGCGTCCTGATGCACGGCGATCAGCGTCGGGACCCCTCCCCCCTCGGTGTACGTACGGCGGACGAGGTGGCCCGGACCCTTCGGCGCCACCATGGTGACGTCGACGCCAGAAGGCGGCACGATCTGGCCGAAGCGGATGTTGAAGCCGTGGGCGAACATCAGGCAGTCGCCGTCGTTGAGGTTGGGCGCCACGAACTCGTCGTAGGCGGCCTTCTGCTCGGTGTCGGGCAGCAGCATCATGATCACGTCGGCCTCGGCGGCGGCGTCGGCCAGCGACAGGACGCGCAGCCCGGCCTCCTCGGCCTTGCGCTTGCTGGTGCTGCCCTCGCGGAGGGCGACGCGCACGTCCACTCCGGACTCCCGCAGATTCTGCGCGTGGGCGTGGCCCTGCGAGCCGTAGCCCAGGATGGCCACCTTGCGGCCGGCGATCAGTGCGGGGTCTGCATCGGATTCGTAGTACATCGTGGCCATGTCTCGACTCTTTCTCTTCGTGTGTGGTGTGTTCAGATCTCGGTGCCGCGGGGGTGCCGCAACGGCGGCATTGCGCCCTTAGTGGCGATCCAGCTTAGGCAGTGCCACCCGCCCCGTCCGCTGGAGCTCCTCGACGGTGTAGTGCTCCAGCAGCCCCTCGAAGTCGTCGATCTTCTCGGGGCGGCCGGCCAGCATGACGGTGATGCGGTCGGCGCCCACGCTGACCACCTCGCCGCCGAAGACCCCCACCAGCTGAATGACCTGCGAGCGCTCCGTCGGCCCCACCGCCACGGTGACCAGGACCAGCTCGCGCTCGACCGCTTCGCTGGGCGACAGCTCGCCGATGGAGACGACGTTCACCAGTTTGTCCAGCTGCATGATCACCTGCTCCAACGGCGCAGACTCCACGTCGACCACGATGGTGATGCGGCTGAAGTGCTCGTCCTCGTCGGTGGGAGCGACGGCCAGCGAGTAGATGTTGAACCCCCGGCGGCTGAAGAGCCCGGCCACCCTCGCCAGGACGCCCGCCTTGTTCTCGACCAACACCGACAGAATGTGGTGCCGGGGCGAGGTCGCCTTGACCCGGCCCCGAACGGGCGCACCGCCCTGTCCGGGCAACGAATGCAGCGGGGCCGGCGTCATCGGGCGGCCAGCTGGTCGGGGTGGACGACGATGTCGTCGTTGGACGAGCCGGCGGCCACCATCGGATACACCTTCTCGCGGGCGTCGGTGCGGAAGTCGACGACGACGGGACGGTCGTCGATGGAGTTCGCCTTCTCAATGGCCGGACCCACGTCCTCGGGCGTCTCGGCCTTGATGCCCACGCATCCCATGGCCTCGGCCCACTTGACGTAGTCGGGGAGGTCGGGTGAGAGGTAGACCTCCGAATAGCGCTCCTCGTAGAACATCTCCTGCCACTGCCTGACCATGCCGAGGTAGGCGTTGTTGAGGATGGCGATTTTCACCGGGATCTGCTCCGAGCTGGCGGTGACGAGCTCCTGTGCCGTCATTTGGAAGCAGCCGTCGCCGTCGATGGCCCACACCGTGCGGTCGGGACGGCCCACCTTGGCCCCGATGGCGGCGGGCACGGCGAAACCCATGGTGCCCGCACCGCCCGAGTTCACCCACGTATAGGGGTGCTCGAACTTCCAGTACTGCGAGGCCCACATTTGGTGCTGGCCCACGCCGGCGACGACGATGGTGTCCTCCGACGACGCATCACGGAGCTGCTCGACCACGTTCTGCGGCTTGATCGGCCCGCCTTCGACGTCCTCGTAGTACAACGGGAAGCGCTCCCGCCACTCCTTGATCTGCTGCCACCACGGGGCCAGATCCTGGACGACGGGGCGATCCGCCTGGGAGTCCATGGCCAGCAGCATCTCCTCTATGACCTGGCGGACGTCACCGGCGATGCCCACATCGGGGATGCGCACCTTGCCCAGCTCGGCCGGGTCGATGTCGACGTGGATCACCTTGGCGTCGGGAGCGAAGGCGCTGATCTTGCCGGTGACGCGGTCGTCGAACCGTGCGCCGAGGCTGATCAGCAGGTCGCTCTTCTGCAGCGCGGTGACCGCGGTGTAGTGGCCGTGCATGCCGGGCATGCCGAGCGCCTGGGGGTGTGAGTCGGGGAAGGCCCCCCGGGCCATGAGGGTCGTCACGACGGGAATGCCCGTCCGGTCGGCCAGCACCCGCAAGGCCTCGGCGGCCCGGGCCTTGAGCACCCCGCCGCCCACGTAGAGGACGGGGCGGCGGGATCGGGCGATCAGCTCGACGGCCTGCCCGATGAGCACGGGGTCGCCGAACGTCACCGGGTGGTAACCAGGAAGGTCGAGTTCGTCGACCGACGACGGCCAATACCACTCCATCTGGGCGTTCGAAATGTCCTTGGGCAGGTCGATCAGCACCGGCCCCGGCCGACCGGTCGTGGCGACATGGAACGCGGCGGCGACGACTCTCGGAATGTCGTCGGCGTCCTTGATGAGCCAATTGTGCTTGGTGATGCCCATGGTGACGCCGGTGATGTCGCACTCCTGGAAGGCATCGGTGCCGATGGAGCCGGTCGCCACCTGGCCCGAGACGACGATCAGGGGCGTCGAGTCCATGTAGGCGTTGGCCAGCGGCGTGACGATGTTGGTGGCGCCTGGTCCGCTCGTGACCATGGCCACGCCGGGCCGGCCCGTCGCCAGCGCATACCCCTCGGCCATGTGGCCGGCGCCCTGCTCGTGGCGCACCAAGATGTGACGGATGGAGGAGTCGATGATGGGGTCGTAGACGGGCAGGATGGCGCCGCCGGGCAGGCCGAACATGACGTCGACTCCCTGCATCTCGAGGCTCTTTATGAGGGCCTGGGCCCCTGTCATCTTCATGTGACTCCCCTGTTCTGCTGATCTGCTGGTGGCGGTGCGGTGTGTGGCGATTGCGGGTTGCGGTGCGGATCGGCCCGGAAATTGAAAAGACCCCCCGGAAGGGAGGTCGTGAGGCACGCGTTCCGGTTGTGGGCGCGTGCCTACGTTACGAGTACCAGAATCTCGGGCCGGAAGCTACGTGCCTGCAT
The DNA here is from genome assembly GCA_963721585.1 of uncultured Acidimicrobiaceae bacterium. Lineage (GTDB taxonomy): Bacteria > Actinomycetota > Acidimicrobiia > Acidimicrobiales > RAAP-2 > Bog-473. The sequence goes on from CAVRJN010000008.1 coordinate 1,047,383, forward strand.
GAGTGCGACATTCTTGCACGCCCGATGGCCCGCGACAAGCCCCCCCTTCCGGGCCGCCGCAGGGCGCCCGGCTTCCTACGTCGCCATGCCTCCACCAAGGAGGGCCGGGAGCGCCGTGGCCCGCATGCGGGTCAGGACCCGGTCCTTCACCGGCGTCACGTCCGGGTGGACGCCACCGTTGGCCTCCGCGGCCGCCCGCCAGGCCGCCCCCCGCCGCCCGGCCTCGGCGACGTCGGCCAGCTCCGGGCAATCGATCCGGTCCGTGTTGACGTCGATCACAATGGTGTCGCCGTCCTCCACCAGCGCGATCGGCCCCCCGAGGAACGCCTCGGGCGCCACGTGGCCGATGACCAGCCCGACCGATCCACCGGAGAAGCGGGCGTCGGTCATGAGCGCGATGGTGATGTTGCGCTGGCGGCACAGGGCCGTGATGCGGGAGGTGGGGTCGAGCAATTCGGGCATACCGGGCGCGCCCCGGGGGCCGGCGTACCGGATCACCACCATGTCGTTGTCGCCGAACGTGTCGGGGTGATGGTCGAGCGCGTCGATGAGGTCTCGCTCACCGTTGAACACCCGTGCCCTCCCGGTGAAGACTCCGTCCGCCACGCCGCCCTCGACGCCGGCCAGCTTGAGGATCGCACCACCGTCGGGCGCCAGGTTCCCCCGCAGCAGGCGCAACCCACCCGTGTCCTTGAACGGCTTCTCGACGCTGTAGATGACCTCGTGGTCGGGTGCCGGCGGCGCCAACCGTGCCACCTGCTCGGCCAGGGTCTCGCCCGTGCACGTCATGGCGGATCCGTCGAGGAAGCCGGCGTCCGACAACTCCTTCACGATCACCTGGAGACCGCCCGAGGCGTCCACGTCGACCATGGAGTACTCGCCGAACGGCCTCATATTGACGAGGACGGGCAGCCGGCGGGCCAACGCGTTGAACTCCTGCTGGCTCATCGCCTCCGCCCAGAAATCGATGCCGGCGGCGCGGGCGATCTCGACGCTGTGCAGGACGACGTTGGTCGAGCCGCCCATCGCGATGGCGACCGTCACCGCGTTGCGCAGCGAGGCCGGGGTCACGATGTCGCTCGGCCGGATGCCCTTCTCCGTCATGGTGAGGAGGCAGTCGACCATTTGGTCGGGGAAGTCGCTGAGGCGGCGGGGATCGTCCGACGCCGGGGACACCATATGCAGCGGCTCGAGGCCGAGCACCGCGATGAACGTCTGCATGGTGTTGTAGGTGAACATGCCACCGCAGCTGCCCTGGCCGGGGCAGGCGTGCAGCGCGTAGCGCGTCCTCACGTCCTCGGGCTGATCCGCCATCTGGAAGGCGGACACGAGGTCGATGGGGGCGCCGGTCTCGGGGTCGATGCCGGGGTGAATGGAGCCGTCGGAAAGGATCACGGCGGGCGTGTCGTTCTCCAGCACGGCGGCCAGCGTCCCGACCGGGGGCTTGTCGCAGGCGACCACCGCGATGAGACCGGCCACGCCATTGGCGGCGAGGTGCACGTCGGCGACATCGTGGACGAGCTCGCGCCCCACCAAAGAGAAGCGCATCTGCGGCGTCCCGTTGAGCTGCCCGTCCGACACCCCGAGGGTGAAGGCCGGCGCAATCAACCGGAACCCGAGCCTGTTCTCAGCGATGCGCCGGGACAGCGCCGCCTGCACGGCCTGCACCTTGGCGGTGACCCCGAGATAGCACTGGCTGTCGCCCAGGTTGCCGATGACGGCCCACACCGGATCGTGGATCTTCTCGACGTCCTCACCCAGGAAGTTCGCGGTTCCCACCCGCTGCACGTCGCGCCCGGGGTTCAGCGAGACGAGCGTCCTCGTTCCATCGTCCGATTTCATGGGCGCCCAGCATACGGGTCGCCCCGGGATCCGATGGGCGGCTGTACGGCGGGGCGGCGCCGTCAGGCGGGCAACGGAGTCGGCTTCTCCTCCGGCGTGAGCTCCATACCGACGGTGGGGATCGTGCGGTCCATCCAGTGGGGCATCCACCAGTTGACCGGACCGAGGATCTCCATGATCGACGGGACGAGCATCATGCGCACGATCGTCGCGTCGACGAGCACGGCGACAGCCAGCCCGAGCCCGAAGACCTTGAGGATGTGCAGCGGATCCTTGACCACGAACGAGGCGAACACGCAGAACATGATGGCGGCGGCGGCCGTGATGATCCGCCCCGTGACGGCCAGGCCGTCCGCGACCGCCAGGGAGTTGTCGTGCGTGCGGAGCCACTCCTCCCGGATGCGCGACAGCAGGAAGACCTCGTAGTCCATGGAGAGGCCGAAGAGGATCACGAAGAGCGCCACCGGTATCCAGGGGTCGATCGGCCCCGTCTCGCCGATGCCGATGATGCGCCCGCCCCAGCCCCACTGGAACACCGCCACCATGACGCCGTAGGCGGCGCCCACGCTGAACAGGTTCATGATGACCGCCTTCAGCGGGAGCACCACCGAGCGGAACACGACCATCAAGAGGAGGAACGACAGGATCAGAACGGCACCGATCACGACGAAGAGCCGGTGGCCGAGGAAGTTCGCCGCATCGATGCTGGCGGCCGTCTGCCCGCCGACCTGCGCGTCGACGCCGGTGCCCCTGACCACCGGTGGTATGACCTCGTTGCGCAATGTCTGGACGAGCGCCTCGGTCTGGGACGACTGCGGTGAGGTCGTCGGGTACACGATGATGACCGCCCCCGTATGACCTCGATTGAATTCCGGCGGGGTCACGACGGCGACGCCGTCATGGTCCGCCGACGCCGTGATCACGCGCTGGAGGTGATCGACGGTGGCGATCGACTCGCCGGCGGGACCGTGCAGAGCGGCGGCGATGACGAGCGGGCCGTTGAACCCGGGGCCGAACCCCTGCGCCAGGAGGTCGTAGGCCTGTCGCGTCGTGAGGTTGGTGGGGTCGTTCCCGGCGTCGGTGAACGCGAGGCGCATGCTGAACAACGGCAGTGCGAGCGCGACCAGGACGAGCACCGCCAGGACCCCGGTGACCCAGGCCCGCCGCTGCACCAGCCGGCTCCAGCGGTACCAGAACCCGTCGGGCGGCGGCGGCCCGCCGGTCTGGAGGAGGCGCGGCAGGTGCAGCTTGTCGATGGCGTTGCCGGCGAAGCCCAGCATGGCGGGCAGCAGCGTGAGGGCGGCAATGAGCACCATCAGGACGGCCGCGATGCACGCCGTCGCCAGTCCGATCATGTACGCCTGGCCGATGAGGAAGAGGCCGAAGAGCGAGATCACCACCGTGCTGCCGGCGAAGAGGACCGACCGGCCCGAGGTCATGAGCGAGATGACCACGGCATTGCGCGGGTCACGACCCTCGAAGATGCCCTGCCTGTACCGGGTGACGATGAAGAGGGCGTAGTCGATGCCCACGCCGATCCCGATCATGGCCGCCATCTCGGGCGAGAAGTTCGGAACGGTCAGGACGTGCGTGAGGAGCTCCAGAAGGGCGACGCCGATGCCGAGACCCGCCAGCGCGGTGATGACGGGCAGGCCCATGGCCACCACCGATCCGAAGGCGAGCAGCATGATGAGGATGGCAGCGGTGATCCCGATGCCCTCGCTGGGCCCGGGCGCGGCGGTGGCGGCGGCGCTGATCGGGGCGCCGCCGAGCTCGACTCGGAAGCCCGGGTGCGCGGCGGCCTGCGCGGTACGTATGACCTTCTTGATGGCCGGGACGGGTATGTCGGCCGTATCGGTCGTGAACTGCACCTGGGCGAAGGCGATGTTGCCCCTGCCCGGCTGGGCGATCTGGTGCGCCCCGGCCGCCGAGAACGGGCTGGTCACGCTCCGGACCCAGGGCAGCGGCTTGACGTTGGCCACCACCTTGGCGATCGCCGCCTCGTCGGCTCGGCTCGTGACCGGCGCTGCCGTCTGGAAGACGATGTCGGCGGTGTCCCCCGACTTCGACGGGAATGTCGCCTGCAAAATGTTCGTCGCCTGTTGCGACGGGGTGTTCCCCGCCGTGAACTTGTTCTCGAAGTGGGTCCCCACCATTTGAGCAACGACCGTGAGGCCGATGATCGCCACGATCCACAGCACCAGCACCGTCCGGCGGTGGTCGTAACAGGCACCGGCCAGACGGCCCAATGCCGTCTCGCCGCTATGCGCCGAGGCCATCGTCGTTTCCCGTAAGATTCATCACCGGTGAGTTGTACCACAGATTTCCTCATTGGTGAATACCCCTCTTTTCAGGGCGACCGGGACCTCATATGAGTGCCGCGGCTGCCGCGGCCGGCCGCCGGCCGGGCAACGTCGACACCAAGAGTGAGATCGTGGAGGCCGCCAAGCGCGTCTTCGCTGCGAAGGGCTACGACGGGGCGAGCCTGCGGGCGGTGGCCCGGGAGGCCGAGGTGGACCCGGCCCTCGTCCACCACTACTTCGACGGGAAGGCCGCCCTTTTCGTGGCCGCCATGGCGCTTCCGTTCGACCCCCGCTCGGTCCCGATGCACGAACAGCCTGTCGGGTCGGGATCGGACCTGACCACGAGCCCCGGGGCGATGGTCATCACGGCCTTCTTGTCCATGTGGGACCACGCCGAAGGAACGGGCTCTTCGTTCGCTTCCTGTGTCGCGGGAATGGCCGCGTCGACAAGCGTGGCCGATGCGATGCGCGAGTTCGTCGCCGAGCGCGTCTGGGAGCGGAGCCCCGTGAACCAGGGTGAGAGCGAGGACCGGACCCGCCAGCGGCGTGCGCTCGTCGCGTCGCAGCTGATGGGGCTCGCCTTCATCCGCTACATCCTCCGGGTGCCGCCCATCTCGACGACCACGCCCGAGGAGATCGCCCGCTGGGCCGGACCCACCTTGGACCGCTACATGGTTGGTACGGTCGACTGAGTCGCCGGCACGCGGGCTCTCGTTGCGCGCGATCGGTTCGGGGGCACCCTCAGCATGGTTCACGCCGGTCCGTTGTCGGACATCGCTCAGCGGCCGGCGGGACCGCCGCCAGGTCGAGGGAGTCGGCCAGCGCGTTCTGTAGATACGCAGCGTAGGTGCCCGTGATGTGGTAGCGGTCGAGGTAGACCTCGTGGTGGCCAATCACCGCCGTGCAGACGGACGAACAGAGCCACGGGAAGGGATCCACGTACTCCGCCCCTGCTGCCGCGGTCACCGCCCGGTCCACTTGGGTGAGGGGTGTCCGGGTGGCAGCCACCGGGGCGGAACACGCTTGGACGTTGTCGGGATGCTGTCCCAGGCAACTCGGCCCCGCCCGGGGCATCACCGGGATGCTGCCGAGGTAGATCACCCTCCGGCTCGAAGGGGTCACGGCCGAGTACAGGTCGGTCAGGCCTGCCTGCCACGCCGCACCATTCCAGCCACGATTCAGGGTCGAGATCACCAAGAGGTCCGGGTGGAGCCGTCGGATCATGGCGACTGCCCACCGGTGCCAGCCGGCGCAGGCCGCATAGGGTGCGCCCGGCGTGCCGACGCCAGGCGGGTTGGGGACGGCCATGAGCGGCGCCGGACAGTCAGACTTACCCAGGACGATCAGCCGCCAGTGTGCAGCAGTGGCCACTCCGCTGAAGGCGGGCAGCCACATCAATGCATGAGAGTCCCCGTAGACGACCATCAGGTGAGAACCGTGCGGATCGCCCAGGACGCAGAGCGTCTCCTCCATCTGTTGGAGATCGGCACTGCACTTCGGGTCCTCGTAACTCCCGCCGAAGTCGTTGGCCGCGGTGGTGAGGCCCGGGCTGATCGGATTTGGCAGCGAGGTGATGTGGGCAGCGGCCCCGACTGCTCGAAGGACCATCTCAGTGTTCGCGGCCGGGACGACAGGGATCGTGTTCGACTCCGAAGAGGAGTCGATCAACAACGTCAACAGGACCACGGTCCCGACAATGACGACGGCGCCGGCCACAACTGTGGGCGCCGAAGGGACCCCCCAGTGCCGGACCGGCCCTTCGACGAATCGGTACATTGCGGCGGCCAGTGCCATGGCCACCACGACGAGGAGGACGTTGACTCCCGGCGCCAACCTCGACTTCCCGTAGTACTCGGCAGCAAGGACCAGGACCGGCCAATGCCACAGGTAGAGGCCGTAGGAGCGGCGACCGATCCACTGCAGTGGGCCTAGCCCGAGCAGCGCCTCGGCCCCCCGGCGGGGGACCACTACCCCTCCGGCGATCACCAGTCCGGCGCCCACGACGGGGATGGCCACCAGCGAACCCGGGTACGCGGTACTGGCGGTGAAGGCACAGGCCGATGTCATGATGGCGGCCAACCCGGCCCACGTAGCCAGCGTCGCAACCCGAACGGGGATCCGGCGCATCCACGAGGATCCGACCGCGATCAGCGCACCGAGGGAAATCTCCCACGCCCGAGTTCCGAGAGAGAAGTAGGCCACGGTCGGGTGTGACTGGGTCTGGACGACGGACAGCCAGTAGGAGACGGCAATCACTGCCCCGAGGACGACCGCCAGCTTCGCCTCGAGGGAGATCCGCACCCTGGCCCAGGCAACCAGCAGGAACAGCGTGGGGTACACGACGTAGAACTGCTCTTCGACCGAGAGGGTCCAGTAGTTCTGGAGCGGCGAAGGTGGCAGGGTCGCGGTGAAGTAGTTGGTCCCGACCGCCTCGAAGTGGAAATTGGCCAGGAAAACGGCGGCCCAGCGGCCGTCGACGGCGATGGAGTCGCCGGCGACCACGCCGAGCTTGAAGTAGCCGACCGCGACGGTGGCGAGGATGACCAGGGTGGCGGCCGGGAGGATGCGTCGCATCCGGCGGGCGTAGAAGTGGATGATCGACGTGCGCCCCGACGTGGCACGCTCGCGGAGGAGGAGCCCGGTGATCACAAACCCGGAGATGACGAAGAAGACATCGACCCCGACGAAGCCGCCGGTGACCCCGGGGATGTCGGCGTGGTACAGGACAACCAGCAGCACCGCCACCGCCCGGAGCCCTTCCACGTCGGGCCGGAACGGTCGGTCGCTTGGCGCGGTGCCGGCTTCGTCACCGGTAGGGGCGGACAGCTCGCCTAGCGCAATCGGTACGCCCATCTGCCCCGGGTGATTGTCATGCGGAATGGTACCTGCCGATGCGGGCCGGCGCTCAGAGGTGCGACGGGAGCCGAATTGGAGGTCGGCACGGCTTTCGTCCTGCCCCAGCTTGTACCACCATCGTTCGATGCACGGCGGGGATGGACCATCTCCGCGAACGCCAACGACAGCTCACCTTCGTCGGCCCCACGGGTCGGACCATGACGTCGCGCCCCTCGCCATTGTGGACCAGGGTCACCGGTGGCAGCGGATCAGGTCGGTCGGGCCGACTATGGGTCGCGGCGCCTGCTGAGTTCCGCCGCCACTTCCTTGCCATTGGCCTTTCGTCCCGTGGCCTCCATGACCGCGTTGACGAAGAACCCCCTCAGCTTGTCCTCGCCGGCGACGAAGCGCGCCCACTCGTCGGGGTGCGCCGCGATCAGCTCGTCGAGCACGGCCCCGAGAGTGTCCGATCCGAGGGCCTCGAAGCCCATCTCCTTGGCGACTGCGGCCGGGTCTCCGCCGCCTCGCTCGAGGAGCGCGCCGAGGACGGCCTTGGATTGGGTCGCCGAGAGCTGGCCTCCCGACTCCATGGCAAGCGTTGAGACGAACGACGTCGGGTCCATCTGCAGCCCCGCCTCGCTCTGCGCAGCGACCTCGTTGGCGGCACGGGCCAGGGCGAGTTTGGCGGGCACGCCATCGTCGGCGGCCGCGGTGACCAACCCGTCGAGACCCAGGTCGACGACCGCACGGATCTGGTCCGTCTCGGCTCCAGTCGGTGCCCCACCGAGCGCCGATGCCAGGACCGCCCGCCGATCCGCCGGCATGGCGCCCAGGCCATCACGCACCCTCTCCTGCCACGCGGCATCGGGTGCCAGGGGCACCAGGTCCGGCTCGGGGAAGTAGCGATAGTCGTTGGCCTCCTCTTTGGAGCGCATGGAGTCGGTACGCCCCGCCGACTCGTCCCAGTGCCGGGTCTCCTGGTGCACGGTGCCACCGGACTCGACAAGGGCGATCTGGCGCGCCGCCTCGTACTCGAGTGCCCGTCCCAGCGACCGCAATGAGTTCAGGTTCTTGATCTCGCAACGGGTACCGAAGGCGGCCGTGCCGACCGGGCGAACCGAGACGTTGGCGTCCACCCTCATCGATCCCTCCTCCATGCGTCCGTCGGAGGCACCCGTCGCCACGAGGATGCCCCGCAGCTCGCTGGCGTAGGCCCTCGCCTGGGCGACCGTCCGGATGTCGGGCTCGCTCACGATCTCGACCAGAGGGACGCCGGACCGGTTGTAGTCCACCAGTGCGTGCAGCGCCGCGTTGATACGGCCGCTCGCCCCGACGTGCGTCAGCTTGCCGGTGTCCTCCTCCATATGCGCCCGGGTCACGCCCACGCGGAACCCGTCGGGGAGCTCGAGCCACCCGTCCGCGTTGAGCGGGAGGTCGTACTGGCTGATCTGATAATCCTTCGCCTGATCCGGGTAGAAGTAGTTCTTCCGCGAGAACTCCGACGGCCGGATGTCGCAGTGCAGGGCAGCACCGATGCGCATGGCGAACTCGACCGCCTGCTCGTTGATGACCGGCAACGAGCCCGGCAGACCCAGGCAGGTGGGACAGATGTTCACGTTCGGCTCGTCGCCGAACGCGTTGCGGCACCCGCAGAACAGCTTGGTGGCCGTCTGCAGCTCGCAGTGCACCTCGAGCCCGATCACCATCTCCCAGTCCGTGCTCACGATCGCGAGGCCCCCGCCCCCTTTGGTGCGTGCGTCTCCACCACCTGCGCCACGCGGAACAGAAGTGCCTCCTGCAAAGCGGGCGCGAGCACCTGCACGCCCACCGGCAGCCCGTCGACCCCCCCGCCGAAGGGCACTGAGATGGCAGGGTGTCCCGCCAGGTTGGACGGGATGGTGCACACGTCGTTCATGTACATCGCCATGGGATCGTCCACCTTGGCGCCCACGTCGAACGCCGTGGTCGGTGCCGTCGCACCCAACAGGACGTCATAGGACGAATACGCCCGATCGAACGCCTGCATCACCAACGTGCGCACCCGCTGCGCCTGCGCGTAGTACGCGTCGTAGTAGCCGGCCGACAAGGCATACGTCCCCAGCATGATCCGCCGCTTGACCTCCGCCCCGAATCCCGCCGTGCGGGTCGCCGTGTTCATAGCGGCGACGTCCTCGCCCTCGACGTCGACGCGCAGCCCGTAGCGGACCCCGTCGTAGCGGGCGAGGTTGGACGAGGCCTCGGCGGGCGCGATCAGGTAGTACGCCGAGAGCCCGTACCCGAACTCGGGCACCGACACCTCCTCCACCTTGGCCCCGGCACCGGCCAACGCATCGGCGGCCTCGCGCACCCGGCTCACCACGTCGGGCGCGCACCCCTCGACGAGGTCCCGGCACAGCCCGACCCTGATGCCCTCGACCCCGTGGTGCACCGTCGCCAGCGTCGGCTCGGTCGCCGAGGGCAACGAGGTGCTGTCGAGCGTGTCATGGCCCGCCAGGACGTCGAACAACAGCGCGGCGTCCTCGACGGTTGTCGCAAACGGTCCGATCTGATCGAGGGAACTGGCGAAGGCCACCAACCCGTAGCGGGACACGCGGCCGTAGGTGGGTTTCATCCCGACCACCCCGCACAAGGCGGCCGGCTGGCGGATCGAACCGCCCGTGTCCGACCCCAGGGCAAGGGGGGTGAAGCCGGCCGCCACGGACGCGGCGGACCCGCCGCTGCTGCCGCCGGGGACCTTGGCGGTATTGCGCGGGTTGCGGGTCGGCCCGAAGGCCGAGTTCTCCGTCGAGCTGCCCATGGCGAACTCGTCCATGTTCGTCTTCCCCAGGCCGATCCCTCCCGCCCGGCGCACCACCTCCACCACGGTGGCGTCATACGGCGGGTGCCAGTTCTCCAGGATCTTCGAGCCGCACGTCGTCAGCGCTCCCCGCGTGCACAAGTTGTCCTTGAGTGCCACCGGCACTCCCGCCAGCGGGCCCGGGTCCCGCCCCGCCGCCACCGCGGCGTCGACCGCATCGGCCTCGGCCCGCGCCTCGTCGGCCAGAAGGCACAAGAACGCGTGGAACGCCCCGTCGCCGGCGTCCACGGCGGCCAGTGCCGCGTCGACCACCTCACGGGCGGATCGCTCGCCGGAGCGGACCTCGGCCGCCAGGGTCGTCGCCGTCGTCACGGCGCCTCCCCACCGATGCGCGGCACGCGGAAGCGGTGGTCCTCCACCGCGGGTGCGGCTTCGAGCACTTCGTCCCGGTCCAGGCTCGGGCGGGGTTCATCGGCCCGCAGCACGTTCCGGAGCGCGATCGGGTGCGATGACGGTTCCAGGTGCGACAGGTCGAGCGACGCGACATCGGCCGCATGGTCGAGCACTGTCCGCAGTTGCGCCGTGAAGAGCTCGACCTCTTCGTCGCTCAGGTCGAGCCGGGCCAGAAGGGCCACGTGCACGACGTCCTCCCGGCTCAACGCCGCGCGGTCGGTCACGAGCGCGCTGGCAGCACGCCGGTGACGAACGCAACCGTCCGCGCCTCGATCTCGTCCTTGTCCCAGTCCAGCGTGGCCACGTGGAAGCTCCGCTCCAGCATCACCTGCTCCACCGGTCCCTTGGCCCGGGCCACCAATTTCTGGCTCGAGACGGGATCCACGACATGATCCTGCACGCTGGTGAACGCGAGGACGGGGCAGGTCACCGCCTCGAGCTCCGCCTCGACCCCGGCCGCGGCGTCGAACAGCGAGAGGGCGGCCCGTAGCGGGAGACCTGCATACGCAGCCTCCACCGCACCGTCCATGGCGATGTCCGACCCGATGCCGGGTGCGACCTCGTCGCCGGCGTCGACCATGGCCTGGACGAAACCGATCGTGCCGGCATCGGGCGGCGAGAGGAGCGGGTTGACGAGGGCGAGCGCGGCGATCTCAAGGTGATGCTCGGCCAGCCACACGGCCAACGTGCCGCCCATGGAGAGCCCGACGACCGCGACACCGTCGCTGCGCGCCGCCAGCGCGGTGTAGGCCGCCTCGGCCGCAGCCGACCAGTCCTCCCACCGCGTGTCGAGCATGTCCTCTATCTGGGTGCCGTGGCCCGGGAGCAGTGGCATCTCGACGGTGAACCCGGCATCGGCCAGCGCGAGCGCCAGGCCCCGCGTCGACTGCGGGTTGCCCGTGAAGCCGTGCAGGACCAGCGCACCGCGGGTGTCACCCGTGGTGGAGTACGGCTCTGCACCGGGGATAATGGAAGCTGACACAGAGGGGCAGCCTACCGGCGAGGCGAGTAGGGTTCCGGCGGCCAGGGGGCTCCGGATCGGAGGCAACCGGGGCCCGCACGACGACCGAGACCGAAGAAGCCGACACCGAAGAAGACGAAGGAGCGCTGCCATGCCGTCGTACCCGTTTCTGAGTGACGAGTGGCTGGACGAGGCTCGCAACATCCGCGCCGAGTACGAGGGCAAGACTCCCCCCGTCCCCCACGTCGTCCGCATGAACCTGGTGGTGACGGCCGTCCCGTTCTCCGACGAGGACATCCACGCCCACATGGACACCTCGAGCGGTGAACTCGTCCTCGACACCGGGCACCTCGAGACGCAGGACCTCAAGGTCACGGTGGACTACGACACCGCGAAGGCAATCCTCATTGAGGGCAACCCCCAGGCCGGCATGCAGGCCTTCATGGCGGGCAAGGTGCGGGTCGAGGGCGATATGGCCAAGCTGATGGCACTGCAGGCCGCACCGGCCGCGAGCGATCCCGCGGCTGCCGAGATGGCCGCACGTTTGCGCGACATCACCGCCTGACCGGTCCGCCGATCCGCCGCGTTCAGCCGTTATCCGCCGGCCGCTGCACCACCCGCCGGTCACGCGGCATGGACCGGATGAAGAGAGCGAAGAGCAACGCCAGCCCGGCCGCGCCGGCACCGACCCAGAACGAGACGCTGAAGCTGTGGAGCAGCGCGGTGCTGTGGTGCACGTTTCCGAGGCCGGACCGCCGGGCGATCGACTCCTGGATCGTCAGGACGGCCTGAATGCCGGCGACCTCCCCGACCTGGGCCGCGAGAAGCTGTGCCGCGCTCATGACGCCGTACTCCGACTCCTTCAGCTCGTTGGACATGGTGGCTGAGGTCGCAGGGTTGGAGACGCCCATGCCGAGTCCCGAAAGCGCAAGCGCCACCAGAATGATCACCAGCCCGGCCGACGCGCTCAGCGTCGCGAACAGGATCATGGAGAGGAACAGCGATCCGGCACCGAACAGCGTGGCGGTGCGCTCCCCCGTCCGCACCGTCATGTAGCCCGCAACGGGCGCGCTGATGGCGAAGACGAGTGGCCGGGCCACCGAAATGAAGCCGACCTGGGACACGCTGTAGCCGTAGACCTGCTCCATGAGCAGCGGGAACAAGAAGAAGCCGCCGAAGTAGGCGAAGCTCGCGAACGCCTTGGTTCCCATCGGGAACACGAAGTTCCGGCGCCGCCAGTACGTCGCCGGCACGAGCGGTGTGGCGAAGGTCACCTCCTGGCGGACGAAGACGACCCCCAGCACGGCGGCGACAAGCCCACAGGTGATGGTTGCCGGTGCACTCCACCCCACGATGGGGCCGATGCTCAGCACCAGCATGGCAGCCGTGACCGACCCGGCCAGGCTCCAGATCCCGACCCAGTCCATCCCGTCCCAGACGCCCGAGTGCCGGACCCGGCGGGAACGGCGCCCGTCAGCCCACCCGCCGTCGGTGGGGCCCTCGGCAGCGAGGTTGTCGCGCCGTGCCCGCGTGCCTGTCGGCAACAGCAGGGCGACGACCACCGAGGCGATGACCAGCAGGACGAGCTGGCCCCAGAAGAGCGTCCGCCACCCGAAGTATTGGATCACGGGCGAACCCAAGGTCACACCGAGCACGGGGCCCCCGGCACCGACCAGTGACCACCAACCCAGCGCCTTGACGCGATCCTGGCGTGAGAAGAGCTCGAGGATGATCGCCATCGAGGCCGTGCCGGTCGCCGCACCCTGCACGCCGTCGAGGGCGCGGGCGAACAGCAACATGCCGACATCGGGCGCGGTCGCGGTGAGGATCGCACTGACCATGGCCCCGATCAGGCCGAACTGATAGAGCCGGCGATGGCCGAACAGATCCCCGGCCTTGCCGAAGAACGGCGCTGCCACCCCGAAGGCCAGCAGCGGCCCGGTGGAAGCCCAGGCGAGAACGGAGAAGTTCGTATGGAAGTCCGCCTTGACCGTGGGCAGCGCGACCACGAAGACGGTGAAGGTGATGTTGAGAGAGAGCAGTCCGGCCAGCAGCGCGACCAGGGCCCACCACTGGTAGCGCGGACTGCGGACGGCCCGGTCCGTGACGCGACGGTGCAGGAGGACGAACCAGTTGGTCTCGACGGATCCATCCGCCCCCATCGTCCCCATGGCGCCGCCACCGGGGTCGAACGTGGGGTCGAGGAGGACGTCGGCCTGCTCGTCCCCGGGTTCCTCCACCCGGGACACCCTAGGTGCCAGGTCCCGGGCGTCTCCTGCCCCTCCGGCACCTCACAGTGAGGCGCTCGGGGCGTACCGGCGACAGGGTCGTCAGCGCAGGCCGCGCAGGCGGAACCACCAGTTCGGGTCGCGGCCGTGGGCGTGGAAGTGATTCGGGATCTGCCGCATCACCCGGTCGACCGCCCATGCACCCTCGCCGAAGCGGGCGTCGGCCACCAGGGTCAACTGGGCAACCATGTGCTCGATGTCGCTCTCCGGTGGCGTCGGGCCGTGGTGCTTCCACACCACCATGGGCACGCCGCAGACCTCGCAGTCCGCGACCCAGCAGATCTCGTCCTCGTGGTGCCACTCCGACAGGTGCGCCGCCTCGCAGAGGTCACAGTCGGGGTCAGAAGGGAGCGCCATCAGGGTGCGAGGGTGCGGGCGGGACCGAGAGTCGGCGGGCGGGCCGCGCTAGTGGGTGAAGAGCTGCACGGACGAGCCGACGTTGACGCTGGTGCCGATCGACGGCTGGGTCCCGACCACGTTGTTGTTGGGGCTGCCCGACACGCCCGAGACACTGAGCCCCTGCGCCTGCAGCGTGCTGGTGGCCTGGCTCACCGTGTCCTGGAGGACGTTGGGGACGGGCACCATCGGCGGTCCCGTCGAGACGGTGACCACCACGGATGAGCCGTACGGTGCCTGCGCACCGCTGGCCGGCGTGGTCGAGATGACGTCGCCCGATGCCACCGTCGTGCTCGATGCGTTGGCCTGGGTCGCGCCCAGCCCGACGGCCTGGAGCGCGGCCTGCGCCTGGACGTAGCTGTAGGTGCTCGGGATGCTCGGCACGATCGCCGGCTCGTGGCCCAGCGACGGGACGAGTGTGATGGTGCTCCCGTACGGCGCCTTCGTCGGGTTCTGCGTCGCATTGAGCGACCACAGAACGAGGACCGAAGTGGCCACGGTGTTGCTGTAGGTCCCGGGTGCGCAGACCGAGAGGAAGTGCGCCGATGTGAGCGCGGCGTTGGCCTGCGCGCACGTCATGCCGGACAGCGACGGCACCGTCACATCGGGCTTGCCGGACGACAGTCTGACGGTGACCGTCGAGCCCTCCTTCTGCGAGACCTTCGGCGCCGGACTCTGCGACACCACGTCGCCGGCGGCCACGGTGATCGACGTGATCGGCGCGCCCTCCTTCAAGTTCATGTGGACCTTGTCGACCGCCACCCTGGCTTGCGCCAACGGGAGATTCACCACTGCCGGCGTCGGATGTGACGCCGTGAACACATTCGTCGCGAAGGCGGTCACCAGGCCGGCGGCGAGGATGACGGCCAACAGGACCGCTGCGCCGATCCACCACCACTTTCGGCTCTTCCTGGGCTTGTACGGCTCCGGAGGGCCCCCCTGGCTCAGGATCGCATCACCATCACGCTTCCGACGCCGCTTCGACAGAGACGACGAATCGCCGGCCGGCTCCGCATCGAAGAGCTCGCCGGGGCCCGCCTTCGTCCCGATCGGAGTGCCGGCCGCGAGCCCCGGCGCGATCGCCGTCCCGTCGCCCACCGCGGTACCGGCGGCAAGACCGGCCGCCAAGGTCACACCCGAATCGGTCAACTCCGAGACCCCGGGGGCGCGGAAGCCGTTGATGGGTGCGGAGTCCTGGAGCTTGGGCGTGATCAACGGCAAGGGCGACGGCGTCGGCAACGCCGAGGCCAACGCACCCAGCCGGGCCGCCAGACCGGCGGCGTCCAGGCGGGCGGCCACGTCGGGCGCGGCGGCACGGGCCAGCACGTCGTCGAGCGGGCCCAACAGGTCGTTGTGCGGCAAGGGCTGCCCGATGCGGGCCGCCAGAGTCCCCATGGTGGTGTCGGTGACGAAGGGAACGACCCCCGTCACCGCCTCGTAGAGGACCAACGCCAACGAGTACACGTCGGCCCGGCCGTCGACCGGTTTCCCCTCCGCCGCCTCGGGCGAGATGTAGCGGGCGGTCCCCACCATCGCTCCCGCCGGCTCCGTCCACGCCGCCTCCGCCAGCGCCCTGGCCACGCCGAAGTCGGCCACCCGCACCCTGCCCTCTTCGTCGAACAGGAGGTTCGCGGGCTTGATGTCCCTGTGCACCAGTCCCCGCAGGTGCGCATAGGCCAGCCCCTGTGCCACCTCGGTCCCCAACTGCGCCGCCTGGGGCAGTGACAACCGGATGTCACGATCCAACAGGTCACGCAACGATCCCCCACCCAGATACTCCAAGACCAGGTACGGCCCGTCGGCGTCGTCACCCCAGTCGAAGACGCGCAGCACGTGCGGGTGGTTCAAGGAGGCCACCGAACGGGCCTCGGCCCGGAAGCGCTTCAGGAACGCCTCGTCCGTGGCCAACCCGGGTTGGAGCACCTTCACCGCGACGTGACGTTGGAGGGACACGTCCTCGGCGAGATAGACGTGAGCTGAGGCGCCGGTGCCCAAGGCGGAGAGCAGCCGGTACCGCTTCCCAAGGACCCGGCCGATGGAGTCTGAAATCAGGGGCATCGGGGCGTACTCAGGCTACCGACCCCGGACACGCATCCGGTGGACACCCCCCTACCAGCAGCGGTGGTGCTCATGCGGGCAGCTCACCGGTGTCGAGCAAGGACTGGAACGATTCCGCATCGAGCTGCGGGATGCCCAGGTCCTCGGCCTTCTTCAACTTGCTGGCGCCCGGCGATGCACCCACCACCAGGACGAAGGTCTTCTTCGACACGCTTCCCGGCGACTTCCCGCCCCGCTGCGTGATCGCCTCTTCGGCCCCCTCGCGGGTGTAGTCCGGGACCGCGCCGGTGACCACCACGGTCTTGCCCTCGAGCGTCTGCGGGAGGGCCGCCGCCCCGGCCCCGCCACCCTCGCTCCCGGCGGCCGCACCGGGCTCGTCCATCGACACCCCGGCGTTGCGTAAGCGTTCCAGTACGGCGACGTTGGTGTCGGCCGAGAGGAACTCGGCCAGGCTCGCCGCGATGACCAGGCCGACGCCGTCGACCGCCGCCAGCTCCTCGACGCTGGCCGCCGCGATCGCCGCCAAGGTCCCGAAGGCGCGCGCCACCGCCCGGGCGCCCGTCGGCCCCACGTGCCGGATGCCCAAGGCGACCAGCAGCCGGCTGAGCGGCTGGGCCCGCGAGGCATCGATGCCCGCCACGAGGTTGGCCGCCGACAGGGCGCCGAAGCGCTCCAGCTCGGCGAGCTGCTCGGGGACCAGGTCGTAGAGGTCGGCGGCGTCGTTGATGAGACCCGCCGCGACGAGCTGGAGGACGCGCTCCTCGCCCAGCCCCTCGATGTCCATCGCCGACCGGGAGGCGTAGTGGGAAATGCGCTGCACGCGCTGCGCCGGGCAGTCGATGTTCGTGCAGTAGGTGTCGCTCTCACCGGGGAGGCGGACGAGGGGCGTGCCGCACGACGGGCACGACGTCGGGAACGTCCACTTCGGCTTGCGGCGCTTCGGCACGCCGGGGCCCTCGCGCACCGGGCCGACCACCTCGGGAATGACGTCGCCCGCCTTTCGCACGATGACCAGGTCGCCCGGCCGGACGTCCTTGGCGGCGACCTGGTCCTCGTTGTGCAGGGTCGCCACGCCGACGGTGGAACCGCCCACGAAGACCGGCTCGAGCCGGGCGAAGGGTGTGGCCCGCCCGGTGCGCCCGATGGACACCATGATGTCGATGAGCCGGGTGGTGCGCTCCTCGGGCGGGAACTTGAAGGCGATGGCCCACCTCGGGGCGCGTGAGGTGGCGCCGAACACGTCGTGCAGGGCGAGCTCGTCCACCTTGGAGACCACGCCGTCGATCTCGTAGGCGAGGGCGTGGCGGGCCTCGGCCAGCTCCTCGCACCGAGCCACCACCGCCGCCATCCCCACGACCTGCCGGGCGTCGGGGCTCACCGGGAAGCCGGCCTTCTTCAGCTGGGCCAGGGTCTCGGTCTGGGTGGTGGCCGGCCATGTGACGTTGCCCTTCGGGGTGGGGGCGCCGTCGACCACGCCGAGCGCGTAGGCCCAGAAGTGCAGCGGCCGCTGGGCCGTGATGGTCGGGTCCTTCTGGCGCAGCGCCCCGGCGGCGGAGTTGCGCGGGTTGACGAAGAGCCGCTCGCCGAGCTCGGCCTGGCGCTTGTTCATGGCCTCGAACTCCTTGACGGGCATGTAGATCTCGCCGCGGACCTCGAGGACGTCGGGGTAGGGGCCGCCGGACTTGGCCAGCTCCTTCGGCACGTCGGCGACCGTGGCCACGTTGGCGGTCACGTCCTCGCCCGTCACGCCGTCGCCGCGGGTGGCCGCCTGCACGAACCTGCCGCGCTCATAGGTGAGCGACATGGCGACGCCGTCGACCTTGGGCTCACACGAGAAGGCGAGGGATTCGAGGTCGATGTCGGGCGCCTGGCGGCGCAGCCGCTCCCCCCAGGCGCGCAGCTCGCCCTCGCTGAACGCGTTGTCGAGGCTCATCATCGGGACCCGGTGCCGCACCTCTTGGAACAGGCCCGACGGCGCCGCGCCCACGGCCTGCGTCGGCGAGTCCGGTGTCGCCAGCGCCGGATAGTCCGCCTCGAGCTGCCGCAGCTCCACCACGAGGAGGTCGTATTCGGCGTCAGGGATCTCGGGCGCGTCGAGCACGTTGTAGAGCTCGTTGTTGTGGACGATCAGCTGCCGGAGCTCGGCGGCCCGGTCCGCCGCCTTCTGTGGCACGCCGCCGTGCGGCCCGGTGCCGGCCACGGTCAGGCGGCGATGCCCGCGCCCACGACGGCGTCGGGATCGAGCGCGTCGTAGAGCGCCACCGTCTGGCCCGGCGCCACCGGGCGCTGCGGGTCGTCGAACACGACCTCGGCCGCGTTGTCCGGCCGCAGCAGCACGGTGCACGGCACAGGGCGACCGTGCGCGCTCACCTGCGCCACCGCCCGGGCCCCGGCGGCGAGTGGCTGGTCGACCCATGTCAGCGACGGTCCGGCCAGTACCACGGACGGGCGCAGCACCTCCGCCGCGCTCCCCACGGTCACCCGGCGCGCCGCCACGTCGACATGCGTCACGTAGCGCCGCTTGCCGTCGGTCCCGTGACCCATGCCGCGACGCTGGCCGACCGTGACGAGCTCGACCGCGTCGACGGAGCCGGCCGGGCGGCCCCCGCCGTCCACCACCTCGGCGGTGTGGAGCTCCACCCGCCGTGACAAGAACCCCTGACGGCCCTCCGCGCTCCCGATGAAGCAGACGTCCTGGCTGTCCGGCTTTCCCGCGGTACGCAGACCGAGACGGCGGGCGTTCGCCCGCACCTCGTCCTTGGTCATGTCGCCAACGGGGAAGACCACGCGCGACAGCGCGTCCTGCCCGAGCATCGACAGCACGTAGGACTGGTCCTTGGCCGGGTCGGCGCCGCGCCGGAGCTGCAACGGGGCGGGTGCGCCGCCGACGCGAGCATGGTGGCCCGTGGCCAGGCGGTGGAAGCCGAGCCGGTCGGCCCGGTGCAGCAGGCGGTCGAACTTCACGGAGCGGTTGCACTCGATACACGGGTTGGGCGTCCGACCTCGTGCGTGCTCCCCCACGTACGGCGCCACGACCAGGCGGTCGAACTCCTCGGTCAGGTTGAAGACGTGGTGGGCGATGCCGAGCTGCTGGGCCACCCGCCGGGCGTCCTCGACGTCGGCCACCGAGCAGCAGCCCGAGTCCGAAGGGCCGCCCCACAGCTTGAGCGTGGCCCCGACCACCTCATGTCCCTGCTCCACGAGGAGCGCCGCCGCCACGGAGGAGTCGACGCCTCCCGACATGGCCACGAGCACCCGCATGGGACCAGTGTGCCACCGGGACTCAGCCACCCTGGCGCAATGCGGCGACCACGGCGGGGACGACGGCGAGGGCGCGATCGATGTCGTCGTCCGTCGTGCCGTACCCCAGCGAGAAGCGGACGGCACCTGCCGCCAGCTCGGGGGCCACCCCCATGGCGGCGAGGACGTGGCTCGGCTGGAGCGCCCCGCTGGCACAGGACGACCCGCCGGACACGCACACGCCCTGCTCCCCCAACGCCACCAGGAGCTCCTCGCGCTCGACGCCCGGCACACAGAGATGCAGGTGGCCCGGCAACACGCCCGCTGCAGCCGACGCCGGCACGGTGCGGTAGGCCCCCTCCACCGCACGCAGCAGCCCGTCGCGCAGGCGGTCGCGCCGGGCGGCGACCCGCGGCGCCGCCGTGGCGCGTTCGGCCACCACCAGGCGCAGCGCGGCGGCCAGTCCGACGGCGCCCGCCACGTCCTGGGTGCCGCTGCGCCGTTCGCGTTCCTGTCCCCCGCCGTACTGGCGCGGCTCGAGCACGACACGGGGGGCGATCGCCAGCGCCCCCACGCCCACCGGCCCACCGAGCTTGTGCGCGCTGAGCGACACCAGGTCGGCGCCGGCGGTGGCCTCGGCCAGGTCGACGAAGGGCGCGGCCTGCACGGCGTCGGTGAACACGTAGGCATCGGGGGCGCGTCGGCGCACCGTCTCTATGAGGTCGGGCAGCGGCTGCAGCACGCCGGTCTCGTTGTTGGCCGTCATCACAGACACGCTCGTGACCCGCGACGACAGCGTGCGGGCCAGCGCGTCGGGGTCGACGATGCCGGCGGCGTCGACGGGGAGCTCGAAAGCATGGAGACCGACCTTCACCGCGGCGCGGGCGGCCTCACGCACGGCCGGGTGCTCCACGGCGGAATACAGGAGCACCGCGTCACCCCGGCCCTGCCGCGCCGCCTCGGCGGTCCCCGACACGGCCAGGTTGGCCGACTCGGTGCCGCCCGACGTGAAGACGACGTCGCCCGGGTCGCGGCCGAGGAAGGCGGCCACCTCGTCGCGGGCCTCCTCGAGCAGGCGCCGCGCCCGCTGGGCCGCCGGGTGGCTGCCGGTCGGGTTGCCGAGTGCGCCGGCGCCGGCGTCGTGGACCGCCGCCATGGCGGCCGCGACCTCGGGCCGGAGCGGCGTGGTGGCGGCGTGGTCGAGATAGGTGAGGGTGCTCACCGCCACGGCGAGGTCATCGGGACGAGGGCGTGGTCATGGGGACGGGGCGGGGGACTTCGTCACGCCACGTAGACCGTCTTGGCGTTGGTGAACTCCTTGAGACCGAGCTCGGAGAGCTCGCGCCCGTAGCCCGAGCGCTTGATACCGCCGAAGGGCAACTCGGGCAGGGAGGCCACCATGGCGTTGACGAAGACGGCGCCGGCCTCGATCCCCTCGATGCACCGAGCGATCTCCGCCTCGTCCGAGGCCCACACGCTGGAACCGAGCCCGAAGGTCGTGTCGTTGGCCGCCGCAATGGCCGCGTCGACGTCGGGGACCCGGATCACCATGGCGACCGGGCCGAACATCTCGACCTGGGCTATCGGCATGTCGGTCGTGACCCCCGAGAGGACCGTCGGCGCGAACCACCAGCCGTCGCCCTCGGGGATCTTCGCACCGTCGTGCACCGTGGCGCCCTGGCGGAGCGCCTCCTCGACCTGGCCGACCAGCTCGTCCCGCTGCGCCTCGCTCACGATCGGCCCGATGTTGGTGGCGGGGTCGAAGGGATCGCCTACGACGAGCGTCTCCATGGACTCGATGAAGCGGGACTCGAACTCCTCGGCCACCGCATCGACGACGATGAAGCGCTTCGCTGCGATGCAGGACTGGCCGTTGTTCTGCACGCGTGCCGTGACGGCGGTGCGCACGGCGTCATTGAGATCGGCGCTCGCCAACACCACGAAGGGATCGGACCCACCGAGCTCGAGCACCGTCTTCTTCAACGCGTCGCCGGCGGCGGCGGCCACCGACATGCCGGCCGGCTCGCTGCCGGTGATGGTGACGGCCGCGATACGGGGATCGTGGATCAGAGCGGCGACGTCGCCCGACGGGACGAAGAGGTTGGTGAAGACACCTTCGGGCACCCCCGCCCGCCGGAACAGGTCCTCGATGGCGAGAGCTGTCTGCGGGACATTGGACGCGTGCTTCAGCAGGCCGACGTTGCCGACCATGAGGGCCGGCGCGGCGAACCGGATGACCTGCCACAGCGGGAAGTTCCACGGCATGATGGCCAGCACGGCGCCCAGCGGCTGGTAATGCACGTAGGACGTCGAGGCGGAGGTGGTGATGGGCTGGTCGGCCAGCAGCTCCTCGGCATTGTCGGCGAACCAGCGCAGGCCGACCGCGCACTTCGAGACCTCCGCCTTGGCCGCGGCGAACGTCTTTCCCATTTCGGTGGTGAGGATGCGCGCCACATCGGGCACCTCGCCCTCGAGCAGCTCCGCCGCCGTGAGCAGATGGCGCGCCCGTTCCTTGTAGGTCGTCGTCCGGTACTCGGCGAAGGCGGCCGTGGCCCGGTCGAGGATGGCATCCACCTCTTCGGGCGTGTGGGCGGGGAACACCTTCTCCGTCTTTCCGGTGGCCGGGTTGATGGTGGCGAAAGGCATGACCGCAGTTCTACCCGCTGCCCAGCGGGACGGTCCCGGCGATCAGCCCGAACGTCCCGGTCCCAGTCCGAGATGTCCCGGGACGGCCCGTCGCACGAGCTTGCCGGTGGCCGTGTGGGGAAGGTCGGTGGTGGCGAAGTACGCCTTGGGCCGCTTGTACGGGGCGAGCCGGGCCGTGGCGGCGGCCCGCAGGGCCTCCTCGGCGGCGCCGCGCCGACTGCCGTCGGCGACGTAGGCGACGCAGACCCGCTGGCCCCACTCCTCGTCGGGGAGACCGAACACGGCAACCTCGGCGACCCCGTCCACGGCGGCCAGGACGTTCTCGACCTCGGCCGGGTAGACGTTCACACCCCCGCTGATGATCAGATCGTGGCGCCGGCCGGTCAGGTACAGGAAGCCGTCGGGACTGAGGCGGCCGAGGTCACCGACGGTGCACGCCGACCCGTTCCAGGCCGCGGCCGTGGCCTCGGGGTTCTCCCAGTAGCTGAAGCGGGCGAAGTCGGGCATGTCGCACCAGATGGTGCCCATGGCGCCGGTTCCCTGCCGTCGACGCCGGCGATCGCCGTCGCCGCCGCCGTCGACCGGGACGATGTGGAGGCGGCGGCCCCGGCGGGCCCGGCCGACGGTGCCGGGGCGTTCAAGCCAGTCCTCGGGGGAGCACACCGAGAACTGCGCCTCGGTCGAGCCGTAGAACTCCCAGACGCTGCCGGGCCGGGCCCGTTCCATCACGGCGCGCTTGACCGTGTCGGGACAGGGCGCCCCGGCGTGGGCGAGGAGTCGCAACGAGTCGAACCTCTCGTCGGTCCCGAGGTCGGGGCTCTGCAAAATGCGCTGCAGGTGGGTCGGGACGAGGAAGGTCGTCGTCGGCCGGAGGCGCCGGAGCGTGTCGAGGGCGGTGGGGGCATGGAAGCGGCCGAGGATGGCCAGGGACCCTCCCGCCAGGAGTGTGCCGCTGGCGAACCTGATCGACACGGTGTGGTACATCGGCGAACAGACCATGTGCAGGTCCGTGCGGTCGAAGTGCCAGACGGCGGCCTCGTCCTCGACGACGGCTCTGGCCGTGTCGTCGTCCCACAGTCCCGTGGTGACGCCCTTTGGGCGGCCCGTCGTGCCCGACGTGTAATGCATGGGGCGGGTCAGGGGGTACGGAGCGATGTCTGCGGGACGTCCTTCTGCGATGAGGCCGTGCAGCTCGGCGTGGCCGAAGACACGAACGGAGGGGCGGGCGTCGGCGGCGAGGTCGTCGCGCTCGGGGCCGGTCAGGGTGGCGTTGAGCATGACAGGGATGAGCCCGGCGCGGGCGGCACCGAGTGCCGCACATATGAGGTCGGCCGACGAGCCGAGGGCGAAGGCGACCCGGTCGCCGCGGCTGCAGCCGGCGGCGAGCAGCGCCCCGGCGGCGCGGCGCTGCCGGTCCTCGGCGTCGGCGGCGTGCAGCAGCTCGACAGTGGGTGCGTCCCCGGGCACCGGCGCAGATTACGCCCGTACGATGTCTCCCTCGTGGGGACCACCGCACACAGCGACGACCTCGTGCGGGCCCGGGCGCTGCTGGAACAGGCGAGGCGGGTCGTGGTGCTGACCGGTGCGGGAATTTCGACGGACTCGGGCATCGCCGACTTTCGCGGGCCGCAGGGCGTGTGGACCAAGAACCCCGAGGCCGAGAAGATGGCGACGCTGCAGGCCTACGTGTCGGATCCCGAGCTGCGGGCGCGTTCGTGGCAGAACCGCCTGACCTCACCCATGTGGGGGGCCTCGCCCAATGCGGGGCACCGCGCGCTGGTCGACCTGGAGCGCAGCGGCCGGCTCGACCTGCTCGTCACGCAGAACATCGACGGGCTGCACCAGAAGGCGGGCAGCGACCCGGCCCGCATCGTCGAGATACACGGCACGTCCCTGGAGGTCATGTGCCTCAGCTGCGGGGACCGTCAGCCGGCCGAGACGGTGCACGACCGGGTACGGAGCGGCGAGATCGACCCGGCCTGCACGGCCACGCTCCCACCCGGCGGCGACTCCGGCGCCGGCGCGGCCGTGTGCGGCGGGATCCTCAAGTCGGCCACCATCAGCTTCGGCCAGAGCCTGGTGGCCGAGGACCTGTTCCGGGCCGAAGAGGCGGCGGCCGATTGCGACCTGCTGCTGGCCGTGGGCTCGACCCTGGCCGTCTTCCCGGCCGCCGGGCTGGTGCCGGTGGCGGCGCGGCACGGGGCCGTTGCGATCATCGTGAACGGCGAGACCACCGACATGGACGGCCTGGCCGACGTGGTCCTGCGGGATTCCATCAGCGAGTGCCTGCCGGCGCTGGTGGAGGGGCTGACCCCTACGACTGCTCGGTCGTAGTCGCGCCGTCGCCGGCGACGCTCTGCGCGTCCGTCTTGGCGGTGGCCCTGGCCTTGCGGCGTGGCTTGAGGGCGAACCACCAGATGCTGGCGATCGTGCCGAGCGTCACCGCAGCCGCCGCCACCGGCTTGACGACCTTGCGACCACCGCTGTCTGCCATGCCGGGCACCTTACCCGGCGAGGCTGGGGACGACCCGGGAACCTGGCGGCGGAACGCTCAGACCGTTGCCCGTAGCGACCGTTCCGTTCTGTACCGCGTCGGCTGCGCCGACCAGGGCGTCGAAGGGCCGCCGGTCCATGGCCTCCTCGGGGTGCCACTGCAGGGCCAGGACGAAGCGGGCCGACGGCAACTCGACCGCCTCGACCACGCCGTCGCCGGCGCGGGCCGTGGCCACCAGGCCGCGGCCCAGGTCGCGGACGGCCTGGTGGTGCGAGCACAACGCGGTGGTCCCGGTGCCGAACACCGAGGCCGCGGTCGAGCCGGGCACGGTCTCCACGTCGACGTTCTCGAAGAGCATGGGCTGGCGGCGGTGGTCGACGTTGCCGACCGCGTCGGGCAGGTGCTGGTGCAACGTGCCGCCCAAGAAGACATTGAGTACCTGGCAACCCCGGCAGATGGCCAGCACGGGCAGGTCGGCCCCGAGCGCGGCGGCGAGGAGGGCCCGCTCACTGGCGTCGCGGATCCGGTCCACGCCACCCACCTCGGGGTCCGGCTCCTCCCCGTAGGCGGCGGGGTCCACGTCGCCCCCACCGGTCAGGACGAGGCCGTCGAGCACGGCGACCACCTCGGCCGCCCCCGCCTCGGGCCCGCCGGGGGCGGTGCTGGCCGGCGGCAGGAGCAGGGGCCGGCCGCCGGCGGCGGCCACCAGCTCGAAATAGGAGGCGGGCAGGACGGCGGCCCGGCGCTCCCACGACGCCCAGGCCACGTCGGCCACATAGGTCGAGACGCCGATCAGGGGGAGCACCGTTCCAGCGTACCGATGCGCGTCGCGTTGGACGGTCGCCGGGAGCGGGGTCAACATGGCGCATGCCCGGACCAGGACCAGGACGTGAGCTCATCGACGCCGCCATCGCCGACGGGTCGGTCGACACCGTCGTGGTGGCGTTCCCCGACATGCACGGCCGGCCCGTCGGGAAGCGGGTGACGGCGGACTTCTTCCGATCGCATGTGGCCGAGCACGGGATCGAGGCGTGCGACTACCTGCTGGCGGTGGACGTCGACATGAACCCGCTCCCCGGCTACCGCTTCACCAACTGGGACAGCGGCTACGGCGACTTCGTCTGCCGGCCCGACTACGCCACCGCCCGCCTGATCCCGTGGCTACAGGGCACCGCCCTGGTCATCTGCGACCTGACCGACGAGGACGGGGTGCCGGTCGAGGTGTCGCCGCGCCAGATCCTGCGCCGTCAGTTGGAGCGGGCGGCCGAGCGCGGGCTGCGGGTGTGCAGCGCCACCGAGCTCGAGTTCTTCCTCTTCAAGGACTCCTTCGAGGAGGCCGACGCCAAGGGGTGGAAGGACCTGACGCCGCACACCTCGACCATCGAGGACTACCAGTTGCTGCAGACGACGCGCGAGGAGTACGTCCTGCGTCGCATCCGCAACGAAATGTGCGCCGCCGACATCCCGGTCGAATTCTCCAAGGGTGAGGCGGGGCGGGGCCAGCACGAGGTGAACGTCACCTATGACGAGGCGCTCGTCACAGCCGACCGCCACCTTGCCTTCAAGAACGGCATCAAGGAGATCGCGGCGCAGGAGGGCCGCGCCACGACCTTCATGGCGAAGTGGACGATGGAGGACGTGGGCTCGTCCTGCCATGTGCACACGAGCCTGTGGGATGCCGAGAGCGGCGACCCGCTCATGGCGCCGTCGGCGGACGGATCGGACGACGCGCACCCGAGCGGCCTCTCGGCCGTGGGGCGACACTTCCTGGCCGGCCAGCTGCACGCCGCCCGCCAGCTGGCCTGGATGGCGGCACCTACCGTCAACTCGTACCGGCGCTACGTGCCCGGGAGCTGGGCCCCGACGGCGGCGGTGTACGGCGAGGACAACCGCACCTGCGGCTTCCGCCTCGTCGGACACGGGCCGGGGCGGCGGGTGGAGTCGAGGATCCCGGGGGCGGATGTCAACCCGTATCTGGTGCTGGCGGCCGCCGTGGCGGCGGGCCTGTACGGCATCGACCACGAACTCGAGCCGGGCGACCCCTACCCGGACAACGCCTACGAGGCCGTCGACGTGCCCCGCATCCCCTCGACGCTGGTCGAGGCCATCGCCGAGCTGCGCGACTCCGCCGTGGCGCTCGAGGCGTTCGGACCCGACGTGCAGCACCACCTCCTCAACACGGCCGAGCAGGAATGGCTGGCCAGCAACCGCCACGTGACCGACTGGGAGCTGGCCCGGAACTTCGAGCGGATATAGCGGGCGGCCCTCCGGTACGCGGCCCTGCGGATGCGGCCCTCCATATAAGGTCGCCCGGTCATGCTGCGCTCGCAACTGTGCTCGGCCGAATCCCTGCGCTCGCCGGCTCTTCGGACCTGGGCCGAGCGGCTGCGGCCGATGTGGGCGGCCGACGACGACGGCCGCGACGTCATGCTCCACCGCAAAATGTGGGAGTGGCTCTTCATCGCCGAGGCCCTGCGGGAGCGGGGCATGCTCGCCGCCGGGCACCGGGGGGTCGGGTTCGGCGTCGGGCAGGAGCCGCTGGTCGCGCTCTTCGCCGCCGCCGGTTGCGACGTCGTCGCCACCGACCAACCGCACGAGTCAGCGGTCGCGTCGGGGTGGACCGACTCGACGGTCGAGTGGGCCGGCGGGCCGGAGGACCTGAACGCGTTCGGCCTGTGCCGCGGCGGAGGAGTTCGGCCGTCGGGTGACCTACCGCCCCGTCGACATGAACTCCGTTCCGGCGGACTTGGCCGGGTTCGATTTTGCGTGGTCGTCGTGCGCCCTCGAGCATCTCGGGACGCTGGGTGCCGGGATGGACTTCGTGGTGGCGCAAATGGCGTGTCTGCGGCCCGGTGGCGTGGCGGTGCACACGACCGAGTACCTCGTGTCGTCCAACGACGCCACGGTCGAGGCGGGCGGGACCGTGTTCTACCGGCGGCGCGACATCGAGTCGCTGGTGCAGCGGCTGCGGCGGGCCGGCCATGACGTCGACATGGACTACTCCCTGGGCTCGACACCCGATGACGTGCATGTGGACGTGCCGCCCTACACCGACGTGCACCTGCGCACGCAGCTGGCCGGCTACGTCACCACGTCGCTGGCGCTGATCGTGACGAAGGACGCAGCGCCGGGACCGGGTGGGCGGGGCCGGGGGCTGCTGCGACGCGTCAGCCGATGAGGCGTCGACGGTTCAGCCGCTTGTGGATGGCCTTCGTCTTCTCGTAGAGGTTGACGAACTCCTTGAGCAGCACGGCGTACGTCTCGCCGGCGGCGGGGTCGGGCTCGTAGGTGGCCTTGACGGTCACGGTGCCCGGGATTTCGTCGATGGTGAGGGAACCGAGTGCGAGTAGCGTGAGCAGCCCGGCGCCGCGCACGTTGGCCAGCACCGGGTCCTCGATCTGGCGGATGGTGCGGCCGGTGGCATCGGCATGGATCTGTGACCACAGGTCCGAGTTGGCACCGCCACCGACGAAGGCCAGGGAGGGGAAGGTGCGTTTGCAGTATTTCTCCACCGCCTGGAGCAGCCAGGCGGAGTTCAACGCGACGCCCTCGAACACGGCCCGCACCATGTCGGCGCGCGTCGACGACAGCGACATGTTGTGGAAGCCGGCTCGTATGGTGTGGTCGTCGACCGGAGAACGCTCGCCGTTCAGCCAGGGCGTGAACAGGACGCCGTGGGAGCCGGCCGGGACCGACGACGCCACGTCGTTGAGAATGCCGAAGAAGTTGTCGGGCGGGCCCGGCGTGGCGCCGGTGGCGGTGCCGACGGCCGCGAGGGCGTCGTCGGGGAACAGCACGTTGTCACGCAGCCAGGTCAGGCAGGCGCCCCCCGTCTCGTGCTCGTCGGCCACCAGATACCGGCCCGGGATGCCGGACGGGATCGACGCGATATTGGTCAGTGCATCGGTCTTCTTGAACGGGACGTGGCAGCTGACCCAACTGGAGGTGCCGATGTAGAGATGGGCGTCGAAGTCGGCCACGGCACCCGAGCCGACGGCGGCCGAATGCAGGTCCCCCATGCCGGCGACGACCGGCGTGCCGGGCAGCAGGCCGAGCTCGTCGGCGGCAGCGGGGGCCAGACCGCCCAGCACGCTCCCCGTCGGGACGAGGTCGGGCAACTTGGAGCGTTCCAGCCCGGCCAACCCGATGAGCGCACCGTCATAGGCGATCGCATTGATGTCGCGGTTGTCGGTCACCCAGTGCAGCGTGATGGAATCGTGCGATGCCCGGGCCAACCCGGTGAGGCGCAGGTTGAGGTAATCGACCGGCTCGAGGAAGACCGCCGCGGCGGCGTAGACGTCGGGCCGCTGCTCGCGCAGGAAGTGGATGTGCCCGACCGGGTCCTTACCCGAAAGGCTCGGGATGCCGCCGGTGCGCCGCACCCAGCGCGCCAGCTTGGAGGCGGAGTAGCCCTGGACGTTGAGCGCACCGCGTACGGTCTCGCGGACGGCGCGGGCGCCGCGGGAGTCCATCCAGCTGATGGCCGGACCGATGGCCGTCCCTGTGTCGTCGACGGCCACGGTTCCCGACCACTGGGCGGTGCAGCCGATGCCGACGATGTCCCCGGGCGCGACGCCGCTGTCGGCCAGCGCCCGCCGGGCCGACGCCACGACGGCGTCCCACCAGGCCTGCGGGGACTGCTCGGCTCCCCCGTCGCCCGTCAGATCGATGCCGACCGCCTCGAAGGCGTGGGCCAGGATCCGGCCGGTGGACGCCAGAACGGCCACCTTGGGACCGCCGGTGCCGAGGTCCACAGCCAGGACGTGCGGGTCGGCCGACTCGGTGGTGCGCAGCTCGGTGGCCGGCGCAGCACGCAGCGGGGCTGCGGGCGGGGGCATGGCGAGGAGCGTATCGAGCGAGGCCGGCCCCCTGAGGGGCCGGCCTCGAAAACGTGCTCGCTCGAAACGGGGTCAGTCGGCCTGGGTGGCCTCGACCTCGATCTCGAGAACGACCTTGTTGCCCACCACGACGCTGCCGTCGAGCAGCGAGTGGTTGAAGCTGACGCCGAAGTCGCGGCGGTCGATGGTGCCGTTGGCGGAGAAGGCCACGACGGTCTTGCCCTCCTGCATGGAGGGCCCCTCGCCGAGGAACTCGAGGTCGAAGTCGACCGACTTGGTGACGCCACGGATGGTGAGGTCGCCGGTGAGGACCCAGTTGCTGTCGTCGACCCTGCGCAGGCCCGTGCTGACCAGGGTCAGGGTCGGGTGGTTGGGGACGTCGAGGAAGTCGTTGGTGCGCAGGTGCTCGTCACGCTGCGGCTGGTTGGTGTGGATGCTGTCGGCCTGGACGACGGCCTCGACGGTCGAGTCCTCGGGCTTCTCGGCCACCGTGAAGGTGCCCGATACGTCCGTGAAGCGGCCGCGTACCTTCGTGCCCACGAGGTGGCGGGCGACGAAACCGACCTCGGTGTGGGCGGGGTCGATGGTGTAGGTGCCCACCTTGGGGAGGGTGGCGATGCTGGTCGTGTTGGTCATGTGCTGTCTCCTTGCTCGATCGTGACTTCGCTTCCAGTATTATATCTGACTATACAGATTCTTGTCAAACAGATATATTAGGGATTGCGCAAGATTTCGGGAAGACTGAGGCAGGCGACCATGGGAACGGCGACCATTCCGGCGAAGGGCGGTGACCAGGAGCGGGGAGACCTACGCCCCGGCGAGGCCCCCGGCGCCGGCGATATCGGCGCCGGACAGGCCGAGGGTGAAGGGTCCTGCGGCGTCTTGGGCCAGATCGACGACGACCGGCTCCGCCTGATGACCCTGATCGTCCGGACGCACCGCCGGTTGACCGACCGCCTCGGCCGCGAGCTCGAGCAGAACGTCGGGATCCCGCTGGTGTTCTTCGACGTCCTCATTCATGTCGGGGGCGCTCCCGACAGCCGGCTCACCATGAGCAGGCTGAGCTCCGACGTCGCGCTGACCACCGGGGGTGTCACCCGCCTGGTCGACCGCATGGTGGAGGCGGGACTGGTGGCCCGGGAGAACTGCCCGAACGACCGAAGGAGCATTTATGTCGTGCTGACGCCGGATGGTCAGGCAATGCTCCACCGGGCCGTGGCCGAGCACATCGACGGGATCGACCGCCACCTGATGGCCCACCTCGACGACAGCGAGCGCGCCGCCCTCGGGGTGACGCTGGCGAAGGTCCTCGACGCCGGCTGAGCACCCGGCGTCTCCCCTCCCTCGCCCCGTCGCCGCCACTCACTGGTTCGCAGCACCGTCGGCGCACGACGCGTGCGCCGGGACGTTCCGGTTCATTTTGACGGATTGGGCTCGTTCTCGACGGCCTCGGCGAGCCGCTCCAGGGTGATGCCCATATTCCGACGGTTCTGCTCCTCCCGGTCGTCGATGCCCGACGTCTGCCTGCTGAACTCCATGACGGACTCGGGCCGCAGATCCTCGCTCCATTCCGTGACGCGGCTCCCCGCCTCGGTCGGGTCGATGCGGTAACCCCACGTCGCGTAATGGAAGTCCATCATTGAGCACTCGAATGCGAAGGCCCGGCCGCCGTCGGCTTCGATGACCTTGCCCTGCGTCGTCCACTCGTGGGTGCCGTTGCGGTTGTGGCCATCGAACGTCGCGCCGATGACCGGGCCCTCGTACCCCTCGTGCCACTCGCAGGTGTGGCATTCCTCTGACCACTCGCCCATGCGCGTGATGTCAGAAATGGCCGCGTACACGCGCTCGGGCGGGGCGGCGATGGCACGGGAGATCTCGAGCCTCTTGGTCATGCATCGAATCTCACTACAGGCGGCTGCCGGGTGTCGACCTGCGTCGACCTGCGTCGACCTGCGTCGACCTGCGTCGACCTGCGTCGACCAGCGTCGACCTGCGTCGACCGACCCTGCCCGTCCCGCTTCTTCGTCTGCGGAACGAGCGGTCCGAAATGCATGTGGCTACGGTGATGTCCTGGTGACCGATCGACTGCGCGGCAAGGTGGCCATCGTCACGGGCGGGGGCGAGGGCATCGGCCGGGGCATTGTGCGGCGGTTCGCCCGCGAGGGCGCACACGTGCTGGTGGCCGAGATCGACGACGGCGCCGGCGAAGCCGTGGCAGCCGCCTGCCGGGACGAGTTCGGCGCCGACGTGCGCTTCGCACACAGCGACGCCAGCGCCAAGGAGGACGTCGTGGCCATGGCGGCTGTCGCCGTCCAGACCTGGGGCACGGTCGACGTCCTCGTCAACAACGCCTGGGGCGGTGGCACGCTCGGTCGTTTCGAAGCCATGACCGACGAGCAGATGCAATGGGGTCTCGCCATGGGCCTGCTCGGCCCGTTCTGGGGGATGCAGGCCGTCCTGCCGATCATGAAGGCGCGGCGCGACGGGGCCGTCATCAACATGTGCTCGTTGAACGGGGTCAACGCACACATGGGCACCACGTCGTACAACGTGGCCAAGGAGGCACTCCGGGCGGCGAGCCGGACCGCCGCCCGCGAGTGGGCGCCCTGGCAGATCAGGGTCAACGTCATCTGTCCCGGCGCCAAGACCGCTGCCACCCGCGGGGTCTTCGCCGCCCATCCCGAATTGGAGGCGGCGGCCGACGCATCCAATCCCATGGGCCGCCTCGGCGACCCCGAAGAGGACATCGCCCCCGTCGCCGTGTTCCTGGCCAGCGAGGACGCCCGCTACGTGACGGGCAACACGCTCTTCGTCGATGGGGGCGGCCACATCAACGGCGTGGCGTGGGCGCCCGACCTCGGCGACTGACCGGGGCCCGACGATCCCACCCCGCACCATGACCCCTCCCTCGTTGGACGGCCTCACGGCGATTGTGGCCGGCGCCGGTCCCGGCATCGGGAGCGCGTGCGCCGCGGCGCTCAGGAGGGAGGGCGCGGATGTGGTGATCGCCGCCCGCGACGCGGACCGTCTGGCCGTCATGGCGGCCAGGATCGGCGGAGGGCCCCCGGGAGGCCGCCGGGTCGTTCCCGTGACCTTCGACTTCGGGATCCGGCCTCGTGTCGGGCACTGGTGGATCAGACGCTGGCCCAATTCGGCGGGATCGACATCCTGATAAACGTGGCCACCGCCGGCGGCGAGCACGCGCCGATCGACGAGGGCGGGTGGGAGTCATGGCGCCGGGCCTTCGAGGTGAACGTCATTGGCACGCTCGAGCTGAGCCGGCTCGCGGCGCGCGCCATGCGGCGGGGCCGCACCGACGGGGGTTCCATCATTCAGATAGGGACGATCGGGACGCATGCGCTCCCCACGGGCCGGGCCCGCTACACGGCCACGAAGCAGGCGATGGTCACGGCGTCCCTGACCCTGGCCAAGGAGCTCGGCCCGGCCAACGTCCGGGTCAACGTGGTGACGCCCGGCTTCACGACGGGGGAACCCCTCAGCGCAATGATCGGGTCCATCGCGACCCGCACTGGAGAAAGCCCCGACGAGGTGTCCGCCCGCATGGCCGCCGGTGCGGCACTGGGGCGCCACGTCGAACCGGTGGACGTGGCCGAGGCGGCCGTCTTCCTCGCCGGTCCCGGCGCGCGCAACATCACCGGCATCCAGCTTCCCGTGACGGCCGGACGATGAGCCGGACCAAGGCACGGCGGCACCACGTCCGGTGGCTGTTCCACTCCACCGCGATGGTGGCCGACTACGACCTGGCCGTCAGGAACCTCGCCGTCCTGGTGGGACTGTCGGTGCTCGAATACGGCGAGTCGGACGAACCGGGCATCGGACGGCGCGGCGGGATGGCGTGGGCGGGCGACAACGCGATCGAAATCGGCCAGCCGATCGTCGAGGGTGCTGCAGCGCAATTCGTCTCGAGGTTCGGGGGCGGCGTGCACTCCGTTGCCCTCCAAGTCGAGGACCTCGAGGCGACGATGGCGCACTTCCAGCAGCAGGAGGTCCGCATTGCCGCGCGGCCCCTGCCCCAGATGTGCTTCACCGACCCGCGCGACACCGGCGGCGTCTTCCTGCAGTGGAGCACATTCGAGCTCGCGGCCGACCCCCGCTTCGGCGGACCCCGGCCGGCGGCGCTCCCCCACGTGCTGGCGCCGGCGACGCAGCAGGCGTTCGTCGGCGCGCTGGTCGAGGACCCCGTCGCCTGGGCAGACCGCTTCGCCGAGCTGCTCGGCACCACCGTGACCTTCGCCCGCGCCGATGCCGAACCCGGTCAGCCCGTGGCGGGCGTGTCGCTCGGCGACTGCACGCTCGCCCTCTACCCGCTGCCCGGTCCGGACGGCCCGGCGCTCTGGGGCCGCGCCTACGAGCGGGCGCGCACCCACCTGGTGGCGCTGCGCGTGGATGACCTGGGAGCGGCCGCCGACGCGTTGGCCCACGCCGGTATCCCGACGGTGCGCCACGAAGCCGACCTCGTCGTCCTCGACCCCGCCGCCACAGGCGGCGTCCAGATCGCACTCACCGGATCACTGCTCCCGGCCGACCCCCGCCACTGATTTCAGTCCGGGTCGACGCGCTCCAGCCAAACCCGGACCGGCTCTGTCAGGAGCTCCTCCTCCAGGGCCAACAGGGTCCCCTCCCCCTCGCCGGGATCGTTGACGATCTCAACGGCCAGCACCTCGCGGGCGATGAAGTCGAAGAACTCGGCGATGACATCGAGTCCCACCACGGAGAGCCCGATGCGGTCGGAGACCTCGAGCCCGCTCGCCTTGCGCAGGTCCTGCACCAGTCGCACCACGTCGCGCGCCAGCCCTCGCTTGCGCAGAGCCTCGTCGAGATTCAGGTCCAGCGCCACGACCTCGCCGCCCTCGCGCGAGACTGCGAAGCCCTGCTGGCCCTGGACCCGCAACTGCACGTCCTCGGGGGACAGTTCGACCTCCTGACCGCCCAGCACGACCGTGACAGAACGCCCCTCTTCCAGCGCGGCCGCTGCGGCAGCGGTGTCGAGCGCAGCCAGCGCGGGCTCGACCTCCCGCACCAGATCCTTCAGGCGGGAACCAAGCGTCTTGAAATTCGGCTTGAGCACGAACTGAATGACCTCGCTCAGCTCCTCGGCGGTGTCGACCTCGTCGACGTTGAGCTCCTCCGCCACAATGTCGCGCAGGATCTCGGGCGAGCCGGCCGGCAAGAACACCAGAGCCCGCTTGAGCGGCTGGCGCACCTTGACCGCAGCCTCGCTGCGGGCCGCCCGCCCCAGCGACGTGAGCCGGCGGGCCAGTGCCATCTGCGCCTCGAGGGACCGGTCGATGCTGTTCGTGTCGGCCGCGGGCCAGTCGGCCAGGTGCACCGAAGCGTCGCCGCCCTCCTCGGCGCCGGTCAGATGCCGCCACATGGCGTCGGCGACGAACGGGCACAGGGGCGCGAGCAGCAGCGACAGCGTGGTCAGCACTGTGTGCAGCGTCGCCTGGGCGGCCAGGGTGTCGCCGGCAGGCGCGTCGGGGTCGGTGCGCCAGAAGCGCCGGCGGCTGCGGCGCACGTACCAATTGGAGAGGTCGTCGACGAGGCCGCTCAACGCGCTCGCCGCCGCCAGGGGCTCGTACGCGGTCAATGCTTCGGTCGCCGTCGCCGTCGTGCTCGCCAGCCGGGACAGAATCCAACGGTCGAGGGGGCCCCGCTCCCCCTCGGCCGGGATCACCGCATCGGCAGGGTCGAACTCGTTCAACGACGCGTAGGTCATGAAGAAGCTGAACGTGTTCCACAGTGTGAGCAGCATGTCCCGCATCGCCGTGTCGATGGCGCCGAGCGTGGCCCGGGTCGGCGTCCAGGGCGACCCCTGCGAGAACATCCACCAGCGCATGGCATCGGCGCCCCGGGTGTCGAGGATCGACCAGGGGTCGATGATGTTGCCGAGGGACTTCGACATCTTGCGGCCGTCCGCATCCACAATGTGTCCGAGGCAGACCACGTGGCGGTACGGGCTCTCACCGAAGACCAGGGTGTTGACGGCCAGCAGCGAGTAGAACCACCCCCGCGTCTGGTCGATGGCCTCGGAGATGAAGTCAGCCGGGAAGACGAATTCCTCTGCGGACCCGATGGCGTGCGGATAGCCCACCTGAGCGGCCGGCATGGAGCCCGAGTCGAACCAGGCGTCGATCACCGGCTCGACCCGGTGGCACACCGACTGCACGTCGACCTCATCGACCGGCCCGACGTCACCGGCGCACGTCCCGCACGGGAAGGTCACGTCGTCGATGGTCGGCCGGTGCGGGTCGATGCCCGTCACGTCGCGCCCGCAGAGGTCGGACAGCTCGGCCAGGGATCCCACGCAGCGCAGGTGCCCGCGCCCGCAGCGCCAGATCGGTAGCGGCGTCCCCCAGAACCGGTCGCGCGAGAGGGCCCAGTCGACGTTGTTCTCAAGCCACTCGCCGAAGCGGCCGTCCTTGATGTACCCCGGGTGCCAGTCCACCGTCTGATTGGCCGCCAGAAGGTCGGCCTTGCGCGTCGACGTGGCGATGTACCAGCTCGGTTTGCCCCAGTAGATCAACGGCGTGCGGCAGCGCCAGCAGTGCGGGTACGAGTGCACGTAGGGGAAGCGCCGCAGCAGGAGGCCCTCGGAGTCCAGCCGGTCGTTGATGTCGTGGTTGGCCTCCCGGACCGGGCGCCCCGCCAGCCACGCCACGGCGTCGGTGAACGTGCCGTCGGGCCCGACCGGGTTCAGCGAGGGCAGGCTGTTCTCCCGGCCGATCTGGCGGTCGATTTCGCCGAAGGCCGGCGCCAGGTGGACGAGACCGGTTCCCTCCTCGGTCGTCACGTAGGCCGCCGGCACCACCCGCCACCCGTCGGCACCCTGGGGCACGGCCACGTCGCCGAATGGACGCACGTAGCGCAGCCCGACCAGCGCCGTCCCCGGGACCCGCGCCGTCACCCGACCGGACGCGCCCTCCCCCATGACCGCGTCCACCAGATCGTCGGCCAGCACGACCCCGTCGACGACGGCGTAGACCAGTTCGGGGTTCACGGCGACGCCCGTGTTGGACAGCAGCGTCCACGGCGTCGTCGTCCACACGCCGAGCCATTCGGCACCCCCGCCCACGGCCGTGGCCACGGCACCGTCGGTATCGACCAGCCGGAAACGGACGTAGGCCGACTCGTCCTCCTCGTCCCGGTAGACGTCGGGTTGCCCCAGCTCGTGGCTCGACAGCGCGGTGCCGCAGCGGGGGCAGTAGGGCACGACCTTGAGGTCCTCGTACAGGAGCCCCTGGTCGAAGAGCTGCTGGAGGTGCCACCACACGGACTCGATGTACGACGAGTCCAACGTCCAGTAGGCCGCGTCCATGTCGACCCAGTAACCGATACGCGTCGTCAGGCGGGCGAACTCGTCGACGTAGGAGTAGACGGACTCGCGGCAGAGCCGCGTGAATTCGGCGATGCCGACCTGCGACTCGATCTGCTCCTTGCCGGTGATCCCGAGCTTCTTCTCCACCTCGACCTCGACGGGGAGCCCGTGGGTGTCCCAGCCCGCCCGGCGGGCCACGTACGATCCGCTCATGGTGCGGAAGCGGCAGAAGAGATCCTTGTAGACGCGGGCCCAGACGTGGTGCAGGCCGGGCATGCCGTTGGCCGTCGGCGGGCCCTCGTAGAAGACCCAGGGCGCAGCACCCGCGCGCTGCTCGATGGAGCGCTCGAAGACGCGATGGGCCGCCCAGCGGGCCAGTTCGTCCTGCTCGAGGGCGACGAAGTCGATGTCAGGGGGGACGGGTGTGAACACGGGAGAGGGCAGCCTTTGTGCGGCGGGAACACGCGCCCCGGCCACGTCGGAAAGGATAGAGGCTGTGAATCGCTCCGCTTCCGCCCTTTCGGCGAACTCCACGCTGAGCATCGAGCCCTACGGCGGCGAGGGACCGCGGTGGATCGTCGCGCGGGCCGAGGCCGAGCTCGCCCTGCGCTACGGCGACCTCGATGCGAGTGAGAACGACCTCACCCCGACCATGTTCGATCCTCCGCAGGGGTCCTTTGTGGTGGCCCGCCGCGGCGATGCCGCCGGACCGCCCGCCGGCGGGGTCGGCGTGCGCGCCCTCCGGCCGGGCGTGGGCCAGATCCGCCGCCTCTGGGTCGACCCCGCCGCGCGTGGACAGGGCATCGCCCGGGCCCTCATGGCCGGGGTGGAGGACGCCGCCCGAGAGTTGGGCCTGACCGATCTGCGTCTCGGCACCGGTGACCGTCAGCGCGAGGCGGTGGCGCTCTACGCATCGGCCGGCTGGGAGCGGGTCTTCGTCGGCCAGGACGGCCGCCCCGTACCCGACCATCACATCTGGTTCGTGAAGCAGCTCGGCCCATGAGCAGCGGCAGGCGCCCCTTCGACATCGTCTGCGAGATCGAACCGGCGACCACGCCGGACCTGACCCGGGTGCGCCACCAGATCGGCGTGCTGAGCCCCGTGGCCACCACGTTTCTGATCCCCGACAACCACCTCGGGCGGGCCACCGTGTCGAGCATCGCCGTGGCGCACGAGGTGCAGCAGATGGGCGGGCGCTCCATCGCCTGCCTCAACGCCCGCGACCGCAACCTGCTCGGCTTCCGCCGCGACCTGCTGACGGCAGCGGCCTACGGGGTGGATCAGTTCCTCTTCGTCTACGGCGACGAGCCGTTGGCCGGTACGCGCACCAGCGAGCTGACCGTGCAGACCATGCTGACCGAGGGACGTGCCTACGCGGCGACTCTGGCCGGGGCCGGACCCGGCGCCAGGCCGATGCGCTTCGGCGCGGCCAGCGGGCTGCGGCGCCTGCCGGCATGGAAGCGGGCGGCCGATTTCCTCTGCGTACAGATCGGCTTCTCGCTCGACGACCTGCTGTCGTGGCGGGCCACCGTCGAGGTCGACGTCCCCGTCTACGCCGGGGTCATCGTCATGGCGAGCGCCGGTATGGCCCGCCACTTCACCATTCCGGGGCTGACCGTCCCGCCCGAGCTCGTGGCGCGCCTGGAGCGGGACCGCAACGCCGGCGTCGATGCCGCCTGCGATCTGGTTGCCGGCATCCGCGAGTCGGGAGCCTTCGACGGCGTGCACCTGGTTCCCGTGGCGCGCTACCGCGAGGTCGCAGCCCGCCTGGAGCGTGTGCTCCTCTAGCACTGGAAGACCGTGTGCTCCTCTAGCACTGGAAGACGAGGACTCCGTTCGTCCAGAGGACTCCGTTCGTGCAACAGCCTCCTACGGAGAAGAAAGAGTCTTCTCGAGCTCGTCGAGCGAGGCGTCGGAGACCTCGAGCAGCGAGTCGACCACGAGGTCGGCCAACCCGAAGGCCGGATGGCCGCCCTCGCCCTGCTCGGGCACGGCGATGCAGGTCATGGACGACGCCTTGGCCGCCAGCACGCCGGCGGGCGCGTCCTCCCAGACGAGACAGCGCCGGGGCGGCGCGCCCAGCTTCGCCGCTGCACCGAGGAAGACCGCCGGGTGGGGCTTGCCGTACTCCTCGTCCTCGGCCGAGTGCACCAGCTCGAAGCTGTCGCGCAGGCCGAAGTGCGACAGCGCAGCGTCGATGAGGCGGTACTGCGACGAGGACGCCACGGCCAATGGGAGACCGCGGGAGCGGCACAGGTCGATGGCATGGTGCGCGCCCGGCTTGAGCACACCTTTGGCCACGATGAGCTCAATCACCCGGTCGACGATCGACACCGCCACCTCGTCGGGCGTCGGTACGGCACCCGGCCACGGGTGCAGTGCGTACCAGTGCGCGGTGACTTCGCCGACGAACATGCCCTTGGTCGAGCGGCAGCCCTCGACGACGAGGGGGACGCCGAGACCACCCAGGATCTC
The DNA here is from genome assembly GCA_963721585.1 of uncultured Acidimicrobiaceae bacterium. Taxonomy (GTDB): domain Bacteria; phylum Actinomycetota; class Acidimicrobiia; order Acidimicrobiales; family RAAP-2; genus Bog-473. The sequence continues at coordinate 1,086,348 of CAVRJN010000008.1, forward strand.
GATCTCGGCCTCGTGCCAGAGGATCTCGGAATCGATGAGGAGCCCATCCATGTCGAAGATGGACGCTGCGAACCCCGCCGGAACGGGATGCGGCGGTATCAAGCGGTGAGCTGCGCCTCGATATCGGCCACCACCGCCGGGTCCTCCGGCTCCACCTGGGGCCGGTACCGCGCCACGATGCTGCCTCCGGGCGACACGAGGAATTTCTCGAAGTTCCACGTGATGTCCCCGGCGTTGCCCTCGGCGTCCTCCTTCTCCGTCAGCTCGGCGTAGATCGGGCTGCGGTCGTCGCCGTTCACATCGATCTTCTCCATGAGCGGGAAGGTCACGCCGTAGGTGGCCGAGCAGAACTGCGCGATCTCCTCGGAGGTGCCGGGCTCCTGCCCCATGAACTGGTTGCACGGGAAGCCGATCACCGAGAAGCCGCGGTCGCCGTAGGTCTTCTGCAGGCGCTCGAGGCCCTCGTACTGCGGGGTGAGGCCGCACTTGGACGCAACGTTGACGAGCAGGAGGGTCTTGCCCTTGTACTCGCCCAGCGACGTGTCGTCGCCTTGGAGCGTGTGGATGGGGATGTCGTAGAGAGCCATAACCCGACCCTACCGGGGACCCCGTGGCTGCGTGCCCTGGCCGACGTAGGGTGGCCCGCATGCACGCCGTCGTGATCCGGGACAATCACCTGCAGTGGGAGGAGCGGGACGATCCGGTGCCGGGCGACACCGAGCTGCTGGTTGCGGTGCACGCAGCCGGGTTGAATGCGGCCGACCTGGTGCAGCGGGCCGGCTTCTATCCAGCGCCGCCGGGCTGGCCCGCCGATATCCCGGGCATGGAATTCGCCGGCGAGGTGGTGGCCGTCGGCCGCCAGGTCACGCTTTTCGCGGTCGGCGACCGGGTCATGGCCGTTGTCGGCGGCGGGGCGCAGGCCACCCTCGCCCTCGTCGACGAAGCCCACGCGCTGGCCGTGCCCGAGGCCCTGCCCTGGACGGAGGCCGGCGGATTCCCGGAGGTGTTCACCACCGCGTACGACGCGCTCTTCCGCCAGGCCGAGCTGCAGATGGGCGAACGCGTGCTCGTCTCGGGCGCCGCCGGCGGCGTCGGGACAGCCGGCGTGCAGCTCGCCGCGCGGGCCGGGGCAACGGTGACTGCCACGGTGCGCCACCCGGCACGGCGTGACGCCGTCGCCGCGCTCGGTGCCGACGTGGTGCTGGCACCCGGCGACGAGGCGGCGCAGGCTCCCTATGACGTCGTCCTCGAGCTCGTCGGCGCGCCCAGCCTGACCAATGTCCTGCCGCACCTGGCAACGTGGGGGCGAGTCGTGGTGATCGGAGTCGGCGGAGGGGGGCGGATGGAGATCGAGCTCATGGATCTCATGCGCAAGCGGGTCAGCATCGGCGGTTCCACCCTGCGCGCCCGAAGCCGACGCGAGAAGGCAGACGTGGCGGCCGACATGGCGGCGCACGTGCTGCCGGCATTGGCGGCCGGGCGCCTGCAGATCCCGGTGTACGACACCTTCCCGCTCGCCGAGGCCCAAGCGGCGTACGACCACTTCGCCGCCGGCGCCAAGTTCGGCAAGGTGGTCCTCGTCGCTCCATGATCGAGGCTGTCCTCTTCGATGGGGACCAGACGCTGTGGGACTTCGAGCGCGTCATGCGCGACGCGCTGGTGGCGACGGCGGCCGAGCTGCGCGCCGCCCGTCCCGGCCTCTTCGCGGACGCGCTGTCCTGGGAGGACCTGCAGGAAGACCGTGCCGTCGTGGCCGCCGAGTCCCTCGACGTGTGGTCGCTGGCCGAGTTGCGCGTGCTCGGTTTCGCCCGCACGTTGGCGCGCCGGCGCAGTGTGGAGGGCGGAGACGCGGGCGCGGACGACGTCCTGGCGCGGGAGTTGGGCGAGTCGTATTTCATCCACCGGGACCGCGACCCGGCCCTCTTCCGCGACACGATCCCGGCCCTCGACGCCTTGCGGTCCGACTACCGGTTGGGCCTGCTTTCCAACGGGAGCCGGCTGCCCGACACGGTCGGGCTCGCCGGCTACTTCGCGTCGGTCGTGTTCGCACAGGACCACCGCGTGGCGAAACCGGACAAGGGGATCTTCGAGGTCGTCGAGCGCGAGCTGGGCGTCGGCCCCGAGGTGTGCGTGCTCGTGGGCGATCATCCGGTCAACGACGTGGCCGGCGCACACGGCGCCGGTTGGCGCTCGGTCTGGCTCGACCGCGACGGCGCGGTCCTGTTCCCCGACGACGGCCCGCGACCCGACGCCGTGGTTGCCTCGCTGACAGAGTTGCCCGACGTGCTACGCCGGCTCGGTGAGGACTGACCCCTCCACTTTGGCCCCCTGCGCTTGGCGGTGAAGGTGTCGACCTGCGGCACGTCTCCTCGCAGTAGTTCCGGGAGTCCCCAGCGGCCACGTGGACCTGACGCCCGAGGCCCCTATCGCACCGCCACCAGCGGGACGCTTTCGTCGGACGGGCCGTCACCGGGCTGGGCCTCTGTCCGCTCCACCCGCTGTCCGACCGCCCCCATGTCCGCGATCACGTACTCGAGGAGAGCGGCGCCGTGGGGAGAGGCCACCGCCACGTCGTGGCTCCAGGCGGTGGCGTTGCGCAGGCATTGCAACCGGAGGACGTCGGCGGCAGCCTGATTGTTCGGAAAGATCCCCGAGTAGGAGAGCTTGAGCTCCTGGAGTGCCTCGCTCACGTGGGCCGACTCGGGGCGGTCGAGTGGGAGATCCACATACAGGGCATCGACGCCCTCGTCGAACAGCCGGGAGCGCTCGGCGTCGACGCGGGCCGTCAGGTCCCGACCAGCTTGCGCCACCACGAGGATGGCGACGTTGTCCCCGGTGTCTCTCTCGATTGAGACCCGCGAGACCGGGGGAAGGTCGGGGCGCACCGGCGCCTCGGCCAGGTATGACAGGGAGCCACAGATGTCGATCGTCTCGAGCACGATGTCACGATGGCGGGTCGGGGCATAGAGCATTCGCTCCTTGCCCGGCCGCATGCGGAGGAAGAACAGTGCGGCCGACGTGCGGCCTTGTCTCGACGGTGCCGAAGCGGCGTTGTTCTCGACCGACGCGGGAATGAAGCCGAGCATGAATCCCGTCTCGTGCCCGCCCAGATCCAGCAGGGCCTGCTGACTGTAGGGATGGGCGGCAGTGGCCTCGCTGTACATGCCGACGAGGCCGAGGGTCTTCGCCCAGTCGACGAGATACCGCTTGACCGTGGTGAAGACGTGTCGCCCTCGTGCTGCCGGCAGCGTGAGCGCCTGGCCGGCGTGGCCGACGACATCGTCCGGCTCATTGAGCAAGAGACCCGAATGACAGAGCAGCTGCCCGTCCACTGTCTCCGCGATGGCCGACATCAGCAGTCCGGCCGAGATCCGCCGGGACACGTCCTCGGGATCGTAGGTCCACTGCACGGGATAGGTCTCGCCGTAGACCGCCCGGACGGCTTCGGCGAGTCGAGTCGATTCGGAGGGGCCGAGCATACGAATCTGCATGTCACCGACCCACAAGGGATCCGGAGTCGGGAGTTGACCGGCCGACGCCACGCCAGCATTGTACGCAAGCTCCCGGGCAGCGGAGTCTCCCTTCGGGCACAATTCACGGCGATGCGTCGCCTGTTGCCGTGGCTCCTTGTCTCTGTGGTCGCCCTGGGGGCTGCAGCGGGCGCCGCACTCGGGATCGCGCACAGGGCGGCGCCCGAGGCCCCGTCGCAATGGGTCGCAGCCGTGCTCGCCACGACCGAACGGGCGGGCAGCGCGAAATTCTCGTACGCCCATGTGACCTCGAGTCCCAACGCCGATTTCCGCGGCTCGCTGTCGGGCCATGGCGAGGTCGACTTCGCCACTGGCGACGCGCAGGCTACCGAGATCGATCATGAAATCAGTTTCAGCTCCACTGGCAACCAGCCACCGCGCCCGGTGCACTCGTCAAACACGGTGAAGGCCATTGTCATCGACGGAACCGTCTACCAAGCCAACCCTATTCCGGGGATCCGTTTCACCGCTCTGTACCACGTGCTGCCGTTCCCGAAGTTGTCACGCTCGCAACGTGGACTCTCCCTGGTGCTCAACGCAGACGAGGCCCTCGCCTCCTTGCAAGGGCCGAATGCCGTGGCATCTGTGCGCAACCTCGGTCCGGCCGATATCGAGGGCGCGGCCACCACGCACTACGAGGTCACCTTTGCGCCACTCCGCGTCTGTGTGCCACACCAGCCGCCCGCACTCGTGACCGAACGTCCGAGTGACGTGTGGGTCGACGGCGCCGGGCGGCTCCTCCAGGTGCGCAGCACGTCCTACTTCAGCGGCCGCCTGCCCCGCGGCGAGAAGCTTCCCGCCGCGTTCGATGTCCTTTCCCGCGCTTCAACGACGACGGTCGCCACGCTCACATTCTCGGCATTCGGGAACCCGGTCCACGTGGTCGCACCCCCCGCGAGCGCGCTCGCTCCTCGTGGCGAGTCATCAAGTGGGCTCATCGTCGCTCGCACCCAGAGCTGTCGTTCCTAGAGGACCCTTTTGATGTGCCGGGGCCCGAGCGCCGGCCCGGTCGACAACCCGGCACCATAAGGTCCACGTGACAACCGATGCACCGACGCCGTCATCGACCAGGAGGACGCGACATGACTGTGACGCTCATCACGGGTGCCAACAAAGGACTCGGGTACGAGACCGCCCGTCGCCTCATCGCTCAGGGGCACCGTGTCTACCTGGGGCGCGCAGCCCCGAGCTGGGAAAGGCGGCCGCGTCCGAACTCGGCGGTCGGTTCGTGCAACTCGATGTCACCGACGACGCATCGGTGGAGATTGCACTGGCTGTTGTCGACGAGTGCGAGGGCCGTCTCGACGTCCTCGTCAACAATGCGGGGGTGAGCACGGCCGACGTCACCGGACCGGTGGCGCTGCAGGTCTTCGACACCAATGCCGTCGGCATCGTCCGTGTGACCCAGGCCGCACTCCCGTTGCTGCAGAAGTCCGACAACGCGGTCGTGGTGAACGTCTCCAGCGCCCTCGGATCGTTCTGGGCGGTCACCAACCCCGAACGCCGGCAATTCCACTTTCCGTCCATCGTCTACGGCGCCAGCAAGGCCGCCGTCTCGATGCTCACCGTGCAGTACGCCAAGACCTATCCGGACATCAAGTTCAACGCTGTCGAGCCGGGCTTCACCGCGACCGACCTCACTCCCTTCAGCGGGGCGGGCCAGCCGGTCGAAAAGGGTGCCGAGGTGATTGTGCGCATGGCCGCCATCGGCAAGGACGGCCCCACCGGGACCTTTCAGGAGGACGAGCACGAACTGGCCTGGTAGCGCATGGCTGAACGGAGCCCACAGGATCTCCTCGATGCGGAGAGGAGGACGGCGATGGCGCACATTGAAGCGCTGACGGCCGAGTTCGACGACATCGTGGCCGGAACGGCTGGGGGCAACTCAGACGATGAACACGACCCTGAGGGATCGACGCTCGCGTTCGAGCGAGCGAGGGTCTCCGCGCTGCTCAGCCGAGAGCAGGCACACCTGGCGGAACTCGAACGTGCAGGCAGCCGGGTCGCGGACGGCACCTATGGGGTCTGCACACAGTGTGGGGCCGCGATACCGCGCGAGCGCCTCGCGGCGCTGCCGGCAGCCCGTACGTGCGTTCAGTGCCGACCTCCGGCACCAGGCTAAGGCTCGACCACGGTGCATCCACGACGACGCAGCTCGACCGCGAGATGTTCAGTCGCAATGTCGCGCAGCACCTGCTCTCGGGGGTACCGCCGCCACGTGGGGACCTCGATAGACTCCCTCGGGCCCGGCTCGGAGTCACGCATTTGCTCCAGGAACAGGTCGGCCTCGTTTCGCGTGAACTTGCCCGCAGCCTGGCGCTGGGTGAAACCCATCGGACCACGTGCGTCTCGAAAGTCGCTATGACCGGACGCCTGCAGAAGGGCCAGCAACTCCTGGACCTGCCTTGCCGACGCTGGAGGTCCTTGCTGCTGCCCGAATGCCATGTCACGCAGTCTTACCGATAGGTGCGACAGGGAACGTGACGGGTGAGGGACGTCAGGACCGAGCGAGGAAAGCTCCACCGACACCGTCATCTGAAGATCACCGATGAACGACGAGACCGGTTCATCATCCTCTCCACGGAATCCCTCGACGAGGCAGGCCTCCCCGACCACGGGCGGTTCCGGAGACCGGTGCCATCGCACCGCGAGTTCGGCGCCCGGGTCGGCGCGGCATGATGGACCCATGGCTCAGAGCACGGATGCAGCATCACGGTGGTCGTTGTGGTCGGAGGATTCGTTTCTCTCAATTGGCTCCAAGGGGTCCATCCTTTCGATTGGTTCGATCGGGTCGGCATGTTCGATCGCCTCCATCGGGTCCTTCTTCTCCATCGGCTCCATTGGGTCCGCCGGCTCCGCACTCTCCGTCTTGTCTGCTCTGTCGTGCCGGTCGTTGCTGTCCTACCGATCGACGAGAGCGGTGATGCAATCCGGGTCCGGCTGACGGCTGCGTCGCCGTCGGAGCTTCGGGTCAGCGCGCGGGCATGACGGCGTCGGTCAGCTCGGCGAGCGCTCCGGCCAGAAGCCATCGGCTCGCATCGAGCAGCGCGCCCTTGGCAGCGGACGCATCCAGGCCCACGGCGTCGGTCAGGGCAATCATGGCCTCGATGCCGAGGACGAGACCCAGGGTGTTCGCCACCCGGTCGAAGTCCTGCTCCGGGAGTGTGCCCGCCAGAGGGCTGAGCACTTCCCTGATCAGTTCGTTGCGTCGCACGGCCCGGATCGGAATCTGTCGGTCATCGGGCGCATCACGCCGGCGAAACCACTGCTCCAGGGCGATCTGAGCGACCCGGCGGAACGGCGCCTGATCGTCGATCATGGCAAAGCCGTCACTGCGGACGGCCGCCTCGAGGCGCGCCTGTGGCTCGGCTCCGGCCGCCTTGGTCCGCTCGATGGTCTCGTCGACGGTCTGCTGGAACACGTCGGCGAGCGTCGCCTCCCACCAGAGGTCCTCGGCAGAGGAGAAGTAGCGGTACGCGGTCGCCACTGACACCAGCGCACGGTCGGCCGCCTCGGGCATGGACGGGGATCTGCCCTCCCGAAACAGGTCGGTCGCCGCCCGCAGGAGGGCGTCGCGAGTCCGGGCCTTCTGGTTGGTCCGTGTGCCTCGTGTGAGAGAGGCGTCTTGCTGTGAGAGAGACATCTCATTATAATACCATCGACGCAGTTCAATGGGCGTGCAAATCACGGCAAGAAGAGCAGGTCGATGCGGCAGGACGTGATGGTTCGCCGTGGTGGAGCGCCACCTCGAGGCCGAGGCCACAGGTCCACGACGCCGTGGGTTTTCCGGGCTCGCCCCGTTCGGGCACGGGAGAGGGCGCGGGAGTTCCAACGCTCCCTCACGGCCAGCTCCCGCACCGAGACGGAAGGGCCGCTCCAGCGGTTCTTCGACGGCGACACCGTGGTTCTCGAGCAGACCATGACGGGCACTGTCATCGGCGGGATGCTGGGTATTCCCGGCGCCGGCCACCCCATCACGTTCGGCATCCTCCACGTGTTCGCCTTCCACGACGACCTCATCCGTCGCGAGCGGTCTGGGTCGGCAGTGGGTCCTTCGTCGCCCAGCGCAGCGCCGCCGGCTGAGTTCGGCCTCGCTCGGGCGGAGCGCCGCCGGGGAGCCGGTGCAGATCCGGATTGCAACGCCGGACTCCAGACGCTAGGCAGAGGCGGTCGTGTAGCCGAGGAGGTCTCAGTGTCGGGCTCGAAACCATGGAATGCGATGTCGGCCGCCATGGCGGCCGGTGCAGCTGTCGTCGCCAGCGTCCTCGGGATCGGAATCTCCCCGCAGGAGGCTTCGGCCGCAGCCCCGGTACAAGGAGCCGTGTCGATCACGCCCACCTGCTACGACGATGGATTCGGTTCGATCCTGAGCACGCTCACCTCACCCGTCGGACCCGTGCAGGGCGTGTCGGGCACCCTGTCGGCTTGGGCAACGAGTCCCGGGGACCCCACCCCCTACGGAGGTCAGGTCTCGATGACCGGGCCTATCGCCACGCTGATCCACGTGTACCCGGGAAGCTACGACGTAGAGGTCTCGGCGCACGACGCCCAGGGAACCACCTACAACTTCAGCGGGACGGTGGTCGTTCCAGGCTGCAACAACGCATTCGTCGGAATCCAGGCGGAGCCGGACCCCGACGGGGGCTATCTCACCTATACCGACAGTGCCGCAGTGTCGTCCCTCGGCCCGAACCATGCGTCCGACGAGCCGAGCTTTCTCATCAGCGATCCCCACGCGCCCATCGTGGGCATGGGAGCAGTCTCCAACGGCTCGAACGCGGACTCCTACTACTTTGCCGCGGCCGACGGCGGGGTCTTTGCATCCAATGCGACGTTCTACGGATCTGCGGCCGGACTGGGCCTGCACGCTCCCATTGTGGCGATGGCACTCACACCCGACAACGCGGGCTACTGGCTGGTCGCCGCGGATGGGGGCGTCTTCGCGTTCGGAGATGCCCACTACTACGGGTCGATGGGAGGCCGTCCCCTCGATCAGCCGATTGTGGGCATGACGGTCGATCGAGCGACCGGCGGTTACTGGCTCGTAGGCCGAGACGGCGGTGTCTTTGCCTTTGATGCACCGTTCTACGGATCTGCGGCCGGCCTCGACGTGAGCGAACCCATCGTCGGCATGGAGAGCGCACCCAGCGGGACGGGCTACCGATTGGTTTCCTCCGACGGAGGGATCTTCAGTTACAACGAGCCGTACTACGGGTCCATGGCGGGGCGGCCACTCGCACATCCCGTCGTCGGCGTGGCCGAGGACCCCACGACCGGTGGCTACTGGATCGCGAGCTCGGACGGAGGCGTCTTCGCGTTCAACGCTCCGTTCTACGGTGTGGGAGGCCAGCCGGCCCCCTGACGGGACCTGCGGCCGGGCCTCCTGCATCGCTCGCCCTTCTTCAGATCCTCGCTCCGGAGCTGCCGATCAGCGGGTGAGGATCACGACGCCGGCGTTGGCACCCCGGCCCACCGTGTGCGACAACGCCACGCGGGCCCCCTCGACCTGGCGCGGCCCGCACTCGCCGCGCAGCTGGCGCACCAGCTCGACCACTTGCCCGAGGGCGGAGGCGCCGAGCGGCTCGCCCTTGGAGAGCAGTCCCCCGCTCGGGTTGACGGGGAGCCGGCCGCCCAGGGTGGTGGCACCCGAATCGAGCAGCGCGGCGGAGCCTCCGGGCTCGCACAACCCGAGCTCCTCGCACGAGCCCAGCTCACGGGCGGCGTCCGTGTCCTGGCACTCCACCACGTGCAGATCGGAGGGGCCGAGGCCGGCCTCCTCGTAGGCGTCGGTGGCAGCCAGCGTCGTCGGTGCCGGCGCGTCGTCGTCAGCGAGACCAGCCAACGGGGTTGATTCGCTCAGGACCGAACCAGGAATGTGCGAGCGCAGCACGGCGGCGGCCAGAGTCACGCCCGAGGGATCCAGATCGGCGCGGCGCAGGACCAGCGCGGCAGCGCCCTCGTTGGGTGAGCACAGCATGAAAAGATGCAGCGGATCGCAGACAATCCGTGAGCCCAGCACCGCCTCCGCCGTGGTCTCCTTCTGGTACATCGCGTCGGGGTTCGACGCCCCGTGACGTCGGTTCTTCACCACCACGCGCGCCAGGTGATCCTTGGTCACGCCCGAGGTGGTGCAGAGTCGCTGCGCCCGCAAGCCGAAGAAGGCCGGGGTCGAGGCGAGGCCTGCCTCCTCCTGCCAGGGCTCGAAGAACGATGACCGAATGATGCCCTTGGGCATCTTCTCGGTGCCGAAGACGAGGACGGTGTCGTACTGCCCGGCCCGAATGGCCGCCGCCGCCAGCATGAGCGCAGCGCCCCCGCTGGCGCAGCCGGCCTCGACGTCGACGATGGGCATGCCCGTCATGCCGAGGCGGCTCAGCACCTTGTGGCCCGTCGCCACCCCTCCGTAGGCTGTGCCGCAGAAGGCGGCCTGGAAGTCGCCCTTGCCGATGCCGGCCTCGCGGAGCGCGGCGCGCACCGCCACCACGCCCATGTCGGTCGTCGAGATGCCATCGAAGCGGCCGAAAGGATGCAGGCCGACGCCGGCCACGCTGACGCCGGTCATGCCGGCGCGAAGGCGTACGTCACCACGTCGTTCCCGCCTTCGTCCCGATGCAGCGTCACGATCTGCAGCTCCATCGGCTGGCCCTCGACCAACGCGCCGGGGTCGCTCTCGGTCAGCCGGGTGATGACACGCACGCCCTCGGGCAATTCGACAATGCCCACGCCGAAAGGCACCTCACCGTGATACCCCGGTGGCGGCGCCGTCACCGCCGTCCAGGCCCACAGGGTGCCCCGGCGTGTGAGCTCAATCGGTTCGGGATCCTCGGTGGCGCAGTAGGTGCAGGCATCGGCCCGCGGGAAGTGGACCGAACCACACGCGGCACAGCGCGTCCCGAGCAGGGCCGGCGGATCGCCATCGGTGAAGAGGCCGTCGCGGACCAGGACGTGCACGGTGCCGCTCACGTCCCGAGTTCCACCAACTCGAGCCCGTCGAACTCCCAGTAGGCGCGCAGCGACGCGATCTTGCCTGCACCGTCGGTCCGGTAGGTGTACACGCCGTGGACGATGGCCTGGTGGGTGCCGCCCGCCAGGGTGGTCCGGATGATACCGACGTCAGCCACTTCGTCCCCGCAGAGATAGGACTCGGTGATCTCGAAGTCGATGGCCTCGCTCGAAGCGATGACGGTGTCATAAAAGGCCGCGATGGCCTCGCGCCCGTGGTGCCCCTTGCCTTCGGGGTCGAAAGCCGAAGGACCGATGGGGTCCTGCACGAAGGCGTCGCTGGCGAACAGGCTGAGCCAGCCCTCGCGGTCGCCCGCCGTCACGGCAGCGCGGGATTTGAGGCCCAGCTCACGTGCATTCAGCGGTGTGTCGGTCATGTCCCTCCCCCTTTAGCTTCTGACCTTGGCGATGACGTCATCGGCGAACCGTGTCAGGTTGTCGACTTTCGTCGTCAACGACTCGATGTCCTGCTCCACGCCGTAGGGCCAGCGGAAACCCACGATGACGTCGGTCACACCGAGCTCCTCGAGCCGGCGTACCCCATCGGGCGTATAGGCATCGAGCGAGATCACATGGACCTCGAACGGCTTGGTCTCCGTCCCGTGCTCCTTGCGCAGTTCGGCCAACCGGGCGAGCAGCCCGGGAAGGTCCGCGGGGTCTCCCCCACCGTGCAACCAGCCGTCCCCGTCGATGGCGGCCCGCTTCAGAGCCGCCTCGTGGTGGCCCCCGATGAGGATCGGCACGGACTGACTGGGGGTCGGGCTCATTTTGATGGACGGCACGTCGAAGATCTCGCCGTGGAACTCGAAGAACCCTCCGGCCATCAGCCCGCGCATGATGGCGATCTCCTCGTCCATCCGCTTGCCCCGGCGCTCCCACGGCACGCCGCAGATCTCGTAGTCCTCGGGCCACGGGCTCGTGCCGACGCCGAGCAGGAGCCGGTTGTCGGTCAGCACCGCCGTCGAGCTGACCTGCTTCGTGATGAGCACCGGCTGGCGGATCGGCAGCTTGATCACGAACGTGACGAAGCGGAGGGTCTCGGTCACGGCCCCCATGGCGGGGATGAGTGAGAACGGCTCCAAGAACGGCTTGTCCTCGAGGAATTCCCTGGTCCCGTCCGGGTTGAAGGGGTACGTGGTATCGGACACCTCGGGGTAGCAGATGCTGTCGGGCACGACCATGGAGTCGTAGCCCGCCGACTCGGCCGCCTGGGCCAGGGGGAGGTAGAAGGACGGGTTCGTCATCGACTCGGCATATGAGAAACGCACTGCACCTCCGGCTGTCCACGCTGGCGGGCGCGCCTACCATGCGGCCCGTGCCCGCTCATCCTGCCAGGACCGATGCGCCCGGGCACAACCCCGTCCGGCCGAGTGGTGCACCGCCCCTGGTCACCGACCTCTCCTTGGAGGACCTCGAGCACGACGCCCGACACGCCATCGGCGAAATGGCGTACGCCTACTACGCGGGCGGTGCCGAGGACGAGCGCCTGCTGCAGGGCAACGTGGAGGCCTGGAGCCACTGGCAGCTCCATCCGCACGTCCTGGCCGGGATCTCGGAGGTCTCCCCCGCCACCACCGTGCTCGGCACCCCCGTCAGCTCACCCGTCGTCATCGCCCCGACGGCGATTCAGGGGCTGGCCCACGTCGAGGGTGAGGTGGCCACCGCCCGGGGCGCCGCCGCCGTCGGCGCGCTGCTGATCCTGTCCTCCCTCGCCACCTGCCCGCTCGAGGACGTTGCTCTGGCGGCGCCGGGCGCTGCCCGGTGGATGCAGATCTACATACTGCGGGAGCGGGCGCGCACCGAGGAACTGGTTCAACGTGCCGCCTCCCACGGCTATGGCGCGCTCGTCCTGACCGTCGATGCACCCATCTCCGGCCTCCGCCTGCGCGAGTGGCGCATCGGCGTGCACCTGCCCGACGACCTGGCCCTGCCCAACCTGGCGGGTGACAGCACCGGGAGCGCGCGCGAAGGTGGGTTCATGGCCGTCGTGACGAACGAGTTCGAGCCGGCGCTCACGCCCGACGACATCGGGTGGCTGGCCGGACTGAGCGCGCTGCCGGTCGTGGTGAAGGGCGTGCAGCGCGCGGACGACGCCGTGCGTGCTGTGGACGCCGGGGCGGCGGCCGTCGTTGTCTCCAACCACGGGGCCCGCCAGCTGGCGGACGCCCCGGCCACTGCCGACATTCTCGTAGAGGTCGTCGACGCGGTTGGGGGCCGGGCCGAGGTCTACGTCGACGGCGGCGTGCGCCGGGCCCCCGACGTCGTCAAGGCGCTCGCGCTCGGAGCACGGGCGACACTGGTCGGGCGCCCATCGCTGTGGGCGCTGGCCACCGGGGGGGCCGACGGCGTGGCGGGCCTGCTGCGCTGGTACGAGTCCGAGCTGCGGCGCACCATGCACCTCTGCGGCGCGGCCACGGTCGACGCGCTGGACCGCAGCCTGGTGCGCCGGACTCCGGGATGGGCCCTGCCGTGACGACCGTCGCCGCCCTCCTGGCTGCCCGTGCCGAGGACGAGCGCACCGGGGTCATGGACGGCGAGGATCGCTGGACCTGGCGCCAGGCGGTGCGCGAGGGCGCGACGCGAGGCGCCCTGGCCAACTCCCTGTTCGGCTCCGGCAAACCGCACATCGGAGTACTGCTGCCCAACGGCGCCGAGTATCTCTTCTGGCTCAACGCGGCCGCATTGGCGGGTGCCGCAATGGTGGGGATCAACCCGACGAGGCGGGGTGAGGCCCTGGCCGCCGACGTGCGGGCCACGGACTGCTCCATGATCGTGACCGACACGGAGGGCGCCGCACTCCTGCAGGGCCTGGACCTCGGGGTCGACGACGACAAGATCCTGGTCATCGGCACCGACCGCTACGAATCCCTCCTCAGGCAATTCGACAACCGCGACGAGGCCCGTCACCTCGTCGACTCGGCCGACACCGTCGACGAAGGAGCGCTCCTCCTCCTCATCTTCACCTCCGGCACCACCGGCGTGCCCAAGGCGGTCCGGTGTACCCAGGGTCGCCTGGCTGGCATAGCCGAGGTGGCGGCCCCCGGCTACGGGTACACGTCCGAGGACGTCTGCTACTGCCCGATGCCGCTGTTCCACGGCAACGCGCTGATGGCGTTGTGGGGTCCTTCCCTCATGGTGGGTGCGGCCATCGCCACCCGCCCCCGCTTCAGCGCCTCGGCCTTCATCGACGACGTACACCGCTTCGGCGCCACGAAGTTCAGCTACGTGGGCAAGGCGATCGCCTACATCCTGGCCACCCCCGAACGTCCTGACGACGCCGAGAACACGCTGAAGAGCGCCTTTGGCACCGAGGCCTCGGTGCGTGACCGCGACCGTTTCCGCGCTCGCTTCGGCTGCTACCTCATTGAGGGCTACGGCCAGAGCGAGGGCGGTGCGGCGATCAACCCGGTGCTCGGGATGCCCAAGGGCGCGCTCGGCAAGCCGGTCAACGGCGTCGACCTCGCCGTCATCAGCCCCGACACCGGCGAGGAGTGCCCTCCGGCCGAGTTCGACGGCGAGGGGCGCCTCCTGAACGCCGGCGCCGCCATCGGCGAGATGGTCAACCGTGGCGGTCGCGGCAGCTTCGAGGGCTACTACCGGCGCCACGACGCCGAGCAAGAGCGCCTGCGCCGCGGCTGGTACTGGACGGGCGACCTCGGCTACGTGGACGCGGAGGGGTTCTTCTACTTCGCCGGCCGGACGGGAGACTGGCTGCGGGTGGACTCTGAGAACTTCTCCGCCGGCCCGGTCGAGTCGATCATCTCGCGCCATCCCGACCTGGCGGTGGCGGCCGTCTACCCCGTCCCCGACAGCGCATCGGGCGCGGGCGACCAGGTCATGGTGGCGGTCGAGATGGTCCCGGGCACGACGTTCGACCCCGAGGCCTTCGCGACGTGGCTGACTGCCCAGCCCGATCTGGGACCCAAGTGGCTCCCCCGGTACGTCCGGGTCTCGCCCTCCCTCCCCCAGACGGCCACCGGGAAGGTGACCAAGGTGGATCTGCGCGCCGAGGCCTGGGCCAGCGACGACCCGGTGTGGTGGAGACCGCTCGGCAGCTCGGACGTCCGGTTCGCCCTGCTCACCGACGATGATCGAAAAACCCTGGCCACGGGCCTGGCCGAGAATGGCCGTCCCCCGGTGGGCGGCGGGCCGTGACAGACACGGCAACCGTCGACGACTTCGCAGCGCAAGGGTCCATGCCTCCGCTGGATCCGGCAGTTACTCCGGCGTCACAAGACCGAGGCCGTCAATGACATCGACCACGCCGGTCAGGTCGCCGACGCGGTAGTCGCCCCGCTCGAGCGCCGGCGGGCGGATGCCACCCCGCTCCTCTTCGCGCCAGACGTGCACGGCCGTCATGCCGACTCTTCGGGGCCCTCGGACGTCGGGCTCCCAAGAGTCGCCGACGAAGACGATCTCCTCGACGTCGACACCCAGCGCCGAGACGGTGACGTCGTAGATACCCGGGTGCGGCTTGCGTGATCCGGCGCGGGCCGAGGTGACGCTGACGTCGATCAGTTCCAGCAGGCCGGCCTGGTCCAGGAACGGATTGAGCTCCCAACCCCAGTTCGAGCAGACACCGATGGCGAGTCCGGCCCCACGGAGGGCGGAGATGGTGGCAGCCGACTCCGGGTACGCCACCATCGGACGCTGATCGACCTGGCGCAGTGCGTCGACCAGGCCCTCGACGTAGGGATCGGACACACCACAGGACACGGTGAGATCGCGGAGGCGGGTCCGCACCCAGGCCTCGTAGGCCTCCTCACTGATCGAATGCTCGCCGTGCTCGACGCCGTCGTAGCGGGAGTAATGGTCGTTGAGGACTGCTTGATTCAGCATGTAGCCGTGGGCTGCGAAGATCGTCAGGTAGCTCGCGGCGTCGTCGGCGGCACCCAGATCGGCGGAGTGTGCGAGGGTGCCATAGAAATCGAAGATGACTGCACTGACCACCGACCCATAGTGCCCCGGGGGCGTGACGGGCCGAAAAGGGTCCACTCCACCGAGGGACCCGGGTCATACTTTCAGCCGACATGGAAGGGGACGATCAGGCGGCAGGACGTCCGGCGGCGGAAGCCGGGGGCAAGAATCCGGACGAGGCGCCGTCCGCCCGCTGGATCGTGGAACTCGTGGGCGTCGTTGTCATGGCGATCCTCGTCGCCGTGCTGCTGCGGACGTTCGTGGTGGCCACCTACTCCATCCCGTCAGGCTCCATGGAGCCGACCCTTCAGGTCGGGGACCGCATCGTCGTGGACAAGCTGAGCTACCACCTCCATGGCGTCGACCGGGGCAACATCGTCGTGTTCACCACTCCGCCGGACGAGGACTGCGCCGGCCCGCCGGTGGCGGACCTCGTCAAGCGCGTGATCGGGCTCCCGGGCGAGACGATTTCCCTCCAGGACGGGAACGTCTACATCGACGGGCGCCTCCTCCCGGAGCCGTACCTCCCCACGGACGTGCGCACCGACACCTATCCGGGGCCTTCGAACAACGCCTATGCGCTGCACCGCGCATATCGGATACCCGCCGGGGACGTCTTCGTCATGGGCGACAACCGGCCTGAGTCGTGCGACAGCCGCTACTGGGGGCCGATCCGGGAGTCCACCATCGTCGGCGAAGTCGACCTGCGGATCTGGCCCCTGTCCCGCATCGGGTTCTTCTAGCTCTTCGAGACCTTCCGCAGACCCAGCGGCGTTGTATCGCGGCGGATCAGCCTTCTGTCTGGCGATCTCGACCGACCGGCGAGGGCCCCGTCGCAGCACCAGGATCAGGGCCGGGGGCCCCATCCCCCACGTCCCTCGCCTCGTCGACAACGGCGCTGACCATCTCTGTGACCAATCCCTTGACGGTGCCCTGACGCTGCGGCCTCTCCGCGAGCATTGCCCCCCACAAGACCCCCATCAACACGAGGGCCGCGATCCACAAGAACGAAAAGGCAAATCCGAGTGCGGCAAAGAGGATCGCGAGTGTGAGGACGGCGAGCCGGACCGAGCCTTCGCGCCGGGACGACGGTCTGTTCCGTAGGACGTCTTGCTGATCCGACGGCACGCCGCTCTGCGTGGTGCCTCGACCTGTGGAGCCGGCCGACTTCTGTGAGGAAGAGCGTGTCCTCTTCACGAATCGGCCGTTGCTGGCTCGAGGTCGCTTCTCTGGCGTGCGGGGCATCCGTGACTCCTCAGTTCTCGCGAGAGCAATCGGCTGGGTCTCCTCCTCGGCGCTCTGTGACACCGAAGGGGATCACCAGCGATAGAAGCGATGACTCCCGGCACCCTCACCGCGGCCGATGGCGAATCCCACGACCCAAAGAACCAGCAGGACGGCCGCGGCGATCCACAAGAGGTGTATGGCAAACCCGGCGCCGAAGATGATCAGGACGAGCAGCAACGCAAGGACGAGCACCATGAGACAAGACTCCTTTTCGATCGATTCTTGAAACCCCCGGTATCAGGGGGAGGTGAAGCGTGCGGGGACGAACCCCGACTTAGTAGGTCGAATCGACGCGACGGACAACGTTGCCATGGCCGTCATCCACGACGGTCTGGCGGCGACGCGTATTCCCAGCGACCATGACGACGATCGACAACACTGCACCGACGGCCCCGACTACCATCAGGACCAATCCAACTTTGTTGAGGTTGAAGCCGTGCTGATAGGGCTCTGTGACTGCCCAGTCGAGGATCGCCCCCACTGCAAACGCAACGACACCGACAACAAGTCCTCCAGCTCCAATCATGCGGCCCCCTTTCAATGTGCTGCAATGGCTGTACCCAAGACCGACGCGAGCAAACACCCTGTACCGACGGAGCGGCAGCGAACAACGACGAACCACGTCGTCAGCTCCGACGCGTGGACGTCTGGTCACGATCAGGAATTTGCATCCACTTCACCACGAGCTCGGCATGGGAGATCTCAACTCCAGCAGTTCACACGCGAGCGAGTGGAACATTGCTCGAGTGGTTCACCGGCTCAATCGGATTCGTTCGTTCGCAGCCATGCAGATGGTCCGCGGTTCGAACCATCCGCCGTCAGGACGAGACTCGAATGGGCGTCAGGGGCGCAGAGCGGGCAGTATGCCTGCCGTCACCCCACCGATCAAGGAGCGAGAGACGCACATGCCAGCGCCCTATGCCGAGAGTCCAGGTCGATGGCAGTTCCTCTCGTCGCAGAACGGGGAGGCGGAAATGTCCTGGAGCCCGACGCCCGACATGGCGAACCCTTTTGGGAGTGTGCACGGCGGAATCATCGCCACGGTCATCGACGAATCCTGCGGAGCGGCCCTCATGCCGATGATCGAGACTCCTTCCGCACCGACGGTCTCTCTGAGCGTCGAGTATCTGCATCCCGTCCCGATCGGCGGCACGTACACCGTGGTCAGCGAGATCGTCCGGAAGGGTCGGGCGATGGCGATCGCCGACTCGCGCATCTTGAACGACGAGGGCACCCTGCTCGTCCGGGGCACCTGCTTCTTCCAGATTCCCCGCCCAAAGTAGAAGAAGGCAGCCTCTAGCGCCGCTCGCGGCGCCACACCACGCGCAGACCCGTCCAGGTGTCGTCGATGGCGCACACCTTGTTGTCGACCAACCCCAACGGAAGCGCCACCGCGCGCACCGCGTTCTCGTCCATGGTGGTGGCCCTCCCCGAAGATCGCTTGGGCCAGGCCACCCAGAGACCGCCCTCCGGGAAGATCATGCGACCCAGCGCGTCAATGCGACGTTCGAATTCTCGCCGACCGGTGAAGAAAGCCACCACCACGTCCGCCTTGCCGCGGGCCTGGCGCTTCACGGTCACCCCCGGCGGCAATCCGACCACCGCACCGGAGGGCTCACCGAGGAGCGCCACGGTCGACCCTTCGACAATCCCCAGCTTCTTGGGCAGCGGCGTCCCGCTGTAACCGGCCATCAGTGCTTGACGGCCTCGTAGACCCGGAAGGCCAGCGGGTACTCGTACTCGCCGCCGTCCACGGAGAACCGTGCGAGATGCGCGTCGAGTGCCGCCTCAGCCGCCCCCAACCGTTCGGAATCCACGCCCATGAACCCGAGCAGCGAGCGGTCGGCCACCGCGCTGGCCGGCGCCCGGACCGTGATCTCGTGCGCGCTGCTCTCGACGTCGCCGAACCCCGCGCCGCCCAAAATGTCGCGGACGTACTCGTCGTCGCCGAGGCTGAACGGTCCCACCGGGCTCTTGCCCGGGGCGGGGAGGCTCGGAGGCGGAAGGAAGGAACGCAGGGCGGTACCCGTGTGCCACGGGTTCGACTCGACGCCCTGCCAGCAGGCAAAGACGAAGCGACCGCCCGCATGCAGCCCGGCGTGGATGGCGCCGAAGGCGACGAGCGGCTCATCGAAGAACATGACCCCTAGCTGGCTGACGGCCAGATCGAAGAGCTCCGGACCGAGGCCCCCGGTCTGCACGTCGCCGACGAAGAAGGACACGTTCGCCGCTCCGGCCTGATTGGCTCGGTCCCCCGCCAGCTCGACCAGCGGTGCGGAGAGGTCGATCCCGACCACCCGCCCCTTCGATCCCACGGCGCGCCCCAGGGCGATCGTCAGCGCACCTCCCCCGCACCCGATGTCGCAGACCCGCGGGCCCGATAAGGCGCCGGCATCGGCCGCCGCCAACAGATATGGCGTCAACGCCTCGCTGAGCCTTTCCCTCTTGGGCCATGCCCCAGCCCACTGGTCGTCGTTCCAGCGCTTCGATTCCCTCTCGTTGGCCACGGCGACAACGTAATCTCAAGATAGGTTCAGGGCTGTGCGCGTCGGCCTCGTCATCCTGCCCTCCGACCGCTGGTCCGAGGCCCGGCGGCAGTGGGAGTGGGCCGACCGCTCCGGCTTCTTCACGGCCTGGACCTACGACCACATTCGTTGGGGCGGCATGCCCGACGGGCCTTGGCATGCCTCGGTGCCCGTGCTCGCCGCCGCGGCCGCCGTTACCGAGCGCGTCCGACTCGGGACCCTCGTCGCCACACCGAACTTCCGCCATCCCGTCACACTCGCACGCGACGCCCTCGCGCTCGATGATCTGAGCAACGGTCGCCTCGACCTGGGTCTCGGGGCCGGGAGCGGCGGCCCGGACGCGACTGCGCTCGGACAAGAACCGTGGACGGCATCGGAACGCCTGACGCGCTTCGAAGAGTTCCTGCAGGTGCTTCAGCCCATTGTGGACGGAGCGCCTGCGGCGCGAACATCCCTGCGGACGGCGCACTACACCGCGGCCCAGGTACCCAGCACCCCGGGGGCGGTGCAGCGACCCCTTCCCCTGACGATCGCGGCGGGAGGGCGCAGGAGTCTGCGGCTCGCCGCCCTCTACGGGCACGACTGGGTCACCGTCGGTCCCACCGGGCGCGGGCGCGGCACGCCCGAGGAGGTGTTCGAAGCCATCACGCGACAACTCCCCCTCCTCCATGAGGCCTGCCGCGCCGTCGGCCGGGAGCCCTCGAGCCTAGGCAGGACCCTCCTGTGGACGCCGACCGAGCCGGTCATCACGTCGCTCGACCAGTTCGACGAACTCGTCGGTCCCTGTGCCGAGCTCGGCTTCGACCAGTTCGTCCTCCATCACCCGGCCCAGACCGGGCCCTACGGTGGCGACGTCAAGACGTTCGAAATGATCGCCGAGCGCGCTGCCGCGTAGACACCGCCGCCGTGACGACTCAGCTCGCGAGCGCCGCCGTCACCTCCGCCCGAACCGCGGCCCGGGCCGACGCCGGCTCCACCCGCCCGATTTCGCACGACGTGGAGGCGACCCACGAGGCGGCCTCCGCCAGCGCCCTCGCCACCGACCTAGCCGCATCGGGGCGCAGCAGTGTCACCTGCTTGGCCAGCAGTACCTCGCCGCGCCGGCCGGGATCGACCAGGCCCACAATGCGTGTCCCGTCGAGTACGGGCATGGCGAAGTAGCCGTAGATGCGCTTCTCCTTCGGCGTGTAGGCCTCGAGCCGGTGCCGCACGTCGAACAGGCGCTCCAGCCGTTCCCGATACCAAATGAGCGAGTCGAACGGAGACAGCATCACTGTGCGGCCCCGCATCCGGGTGCCCGCCGCGCTGAGCGCGCCGGGATCGGCGTAGGCGGCCTGCTTCCACCCCGCGACCGACACCTCCGTCAGCCCGGAGGAAGGCAGCACCCGGCGCACCAGCGCACGCGGCACGCCGTGGTACACCGCCAGATCGGCCTCCGTCGCTACGCCGAGCGAGCGCCCTGCCGCCGCGACCAGCCGTCGCGCGCACTGCTCGTCGCTCCAGTCCTGCGCCAGGAGCTCGGCCGGGATGGCCCGCTCGGCCAGGTCGTAGACACGGGCGAAACCGCGCCGCTGGCGGCAGACAAGCTCGCCGATGTCGAGCAGCCACTCGGCGGCGATTTTTGTCTCGGACCAGTCCCACCACGGACCGCCCTTCTTGGCGCCGCCGAGCTCGTTGGCCGTCAACGGGCCCTCACCGCGTAGACGCGCCAACACCTCGTTGCAGGTCTTGTCCTGCTCCTGCAGCACGTGCCAGCGCCTGCCCTTCTCGCGCCGGGCCCGGCGCTTGAAGGCGTAGGCCGGCCAGTCCTCGAGCGGGATCACGCAGGCGGCGTGGGACCAGTACTCGAACGTTTGGCTCCTCGGTCCCCAGTACGCCTGCTCCACTGTGCCGCGGCCGATCGCACCCGAGCGGGCGTAGGCCACCAACTCGTGCGAACGGGCCAGGACCGAGATGGTGTCGAGCTGCACCGCTCCGAGCCGGCGCACCATCGCCGGTACGCCACCCTTCGTCACACGAGGGCCCCGCAGCCCCTGGGCGGTCAGCGCCACCCGCCGAGCATCCTCGCTACCGAGCGCGTCGATGGCCATGGCCGCTGAAGGTAGCAAGGAGGTGCCAGGTGCCCTTCTCTGTTGCGCGAGACACGAGCCCGGTCAGGAGACCCGGGGATGCAGGAGAGCCACTGGCGGGAGCTCGGCGACTCGTCTCGTCGGCCACAATCTCGAAAGCGCCCGCCTCAACGCCTTCGAGCGCGATCTTTGCGATGTCCGCCGGGTTTGCCCTGGGCCCCGTAGGCCACCACCGGCCGCCACCGGGGACGGGCAGCCATAAGACCCACTGTACGCAATTGCATTCTATAACGCAACCCACTAGTCTGGGCGCATGGAGCGCAAGAGCTTCTCGGACATGCACTGCTCCGTGGCGCAATGTCTCGAGGTCGTCGGCGAATGGTGGTCGCTGCTCATCGTGCGCGACGCCTTCTTGGGTGTGACCCGTTTCGACGAGTTCCAGGATCGGCTCGGGATCTCCCGAAACATCTTGGACCAGCGCCTCAGCCGGCTCGTGGAGACCGGCGTCCTGGCCAAGATCCCCTACAGCGAGCACCCCCCTCGCTCCGACTACCGGCTCACCGACAAGGGCCGTGACCTGTGGCCGATCATCACCACCATGCGCCAGTGGGGCGACAAGTACGCCGCCCCCGATGGTCCCCCGATGCGGGTGACCCACAAGGGCTGCGGAAAGGTTTCCGACGCCATCCTGACGTGCTCCGCCTGCGGAGAGCCGATCGGACCGAGGGACGTGCGGGCAGCACCTGGGCCCGGCGCGGTCGAGCCCCTCATCGGCACGGCGCGGCGCGGCGATGACAGTCGAGGCGCCGATGGTCGAGCAGACGCTGTTCTCGGCGGTCAGCGCCGTGACGCAACATGAGTCAGGCCGCTTCTCGGCGGAGATCGACCCTGAGTGGACTATCGGGGCCAAGCCCAACGGCGGGTATTTGCTCTCCATGCTGGCCCGGGCAGCCACGACGACACGCGTGCACGACCACGTCATCGCCGGCGGCGCCCGTTACCTGCACCGACGCCGGACGAGTGGACGCGTGCTTCGTCTGGGACATGTCGGGTCGACTGGTGGCCCAAGGGACCCAGCTCGCCGGTATCCGCCTCGGCTGACACCGAGGATGAGTTTCTGGCACATCGGCTTGGCTCATTCGGGGCATCCTCCGCTGAAGGCGTGAGCGAACCGGCGTACCATTAGTTAGCCAAAGTAACTACACTTGGGGCATGCGCCCATCCCGTCCAACGGCAGTGATCGATCCTCAGACGCCGACCGGCGAGGCGGAGCCTGGCGAGGAGCTGGCCGCGCGCCTGCGGGTGGCCGTGACTCGCCTCAATCGCAAACTTCGTCAGCAGGCCCTGGCCGGACTGTCGCCGGCTCAGGCCTCAGCGCTCGGCACCGTCAACCGGCTCGTCGATCCGACGCTGGGCGAGCTGGCCGCGGCGGAGCAGGTGCAGCCGCCGACGGTGACCCGATTGGTGACCTCCCTGGAGAGCGCCGGCCTGGTGGCACGGGAGACCGACCGGGTCGACCGGAGAGTGGTCCGGGTCAGGATCACTGCCGAGGGCCGCCGCAACCTCCAGCGGATCCGGAGCCTCAAGAACGCCTTTCTCACCCGTCGACTCGCTGCCCTCGACCCGGCCGAAATGGCGTCGGCCGAGGCCCTCGCGAGCCTGCTCGAACACCTGGTGGCCGACGGATGAGCCCCATCGTCCAAGCGGCCCGGCAGACCTTCAAGGCCCTGCGGGTGCGCAACTACCGCCTCTACTTCTTCGGTCAGGTGATCTCGGCCTCGGGCACCTGGATGCACGCAGTCGCCCTGGGCCTGCTCGTCCTCTCCGACCGGCTCCACGGGAATGGCTTCAACGTCGGACTCGTCACGGCCCTGCAGTTCGTGCCGATGCTGCTGCTCGGTAGCTGGGGCGGACTGATCGTGGACCGGGTCGACAAGCGGCGACTCCTCTATGTGACCCAGTCCGCCTCGGGGCTATTGGCCCTCGCCCTGGGACTCCTGGTGGCGCTCGGGACCGTCACCATGTGGGAGGTGTATCTGATCTCGACGCTCTTCGGCGTGGTCAATCTCTTCGACAACCCGGCGCGCCAAACCTTCGTCTCCGAGATGGTGGGCCGTGATCTCATGCCCAACGCCATCAGCCTCAACAGCGTGGTCATGAACTCCGCCCGGGTGATCGGCCCCGCCATCGGGGGGATCCTCATCTTCACCGTCGGCCTGGCCGCCTGCTTCCTGTTCAACGCCGCGTCCTACCTGGCCGTCCTGGTCGCCCTGTTCATGATGCGTCCAGCGGAGCTCTACAAGCGCCCCGTGGTCGTCCGGGCCAAGGGGCAGGTCCGCGAGGGCCTTCGCTACGTGTGGTCGACCCGCGAGCTGCGGGACCCCCTCCTGGCCATGGCCGTGGTGGGCATCTTCGCCTTCAACTTCACGACCACCCTTCCGCTGCTGGCCACCCGCACCTTTCACGGCGGTGCCGGCACCTACAGCGCCTTGATGGCGGCCATGGGCTTCGGTGCGGTCATCGGCGGTCTGATGGTCGCTCATCGGAGCCGGCCGAGCACGGCGATGCTCAGCGTCATCGGCCTCGCCTTCGGGGTCATGCTCCTGGTGGTCGCCGCCGCCCCGACCGAGATCATCGCCCTGGTCGCCCTGGTCTTCATGGGGCTCTGCAGCATCTCGTTCATCGCCACTGCCAACGCCACCATTCAGCTGAAAGCCGACCCGGCGATGCGGGGTCGCGTCATGGCCCTCTACGCCATCGCCTTCCTCGGGAGCACCCCCATCGGAGCTCCGTTGGTGGGCTGGATCGCCGACGTCACCAACCCGAGAGTCGCCATCGTGGTCGGAGGCGTCGCCACACTGGCCGCGTGCATCCCCCTCGCCTTTCGCTACCGGCGCGAGCACACGCCGGCGGCAGGCTCGGCGGTCGTCGAGGAGCTGCCCGACGCCGAACCGGGTGACGTGGTGGACTTCGCTCCCGGGCCTCTCATCGCGGACCTGTCCGGAGAGGCGCAGGTACGTCACGTCCGGAGTGCCTGAATCGGATCACCTCGGGGAGCGGAGGCTGTTGCTCGGGTCGATGGCCTGCGCGCCGTGGCCGGCAGCCCTTCTGATCGGCTGATCGGGCATTTCCCGGTACAACGGTTGGCATGGGGAGTCCTGCGAGCGCATCTGCCATTGCCTGGCAACCGTCGCTGTGGGCAGAACAGCGCACCGCCGTCGACGAATCCTTTCGTGGCCTCGAACGAATCGAGCTCGACAGGGATTGCTGGGTGGACCACTGCCCCGGATGGCTGGCGGGCTCGGACCAAGCCTTCGAAGAGCTGCTACGTGACGTCGCCTGGAGCCAACGCCGTCGCTGGATGTACGAACGACAGGTCGACGAACCACGGCTGACTTCGTGGCAGAAGATCGACGAGCCCACCGTCGTCGGCTACGGATGGCTGGAGGACGCTCGTGCGGCGCTCTCGGCGCATTACGACGTTCAGTTCACCTCGGTGGGGTTCAATCTCTACCGCGATGGCGCCGACAGCGTCGCCTGGCACCGCGACCGCATACCCCCGGAGATCGTGGATCCCCTCGTCGCCCTGGTGTCCCTCGGCGAGCCACGCAAATTCCTGCTCCGTCCGCAGGGTGGAGGGCGGTCGCGCACATTCAAGCTCGGTCGGGGGGACCTTCTCGTCACCGGTGGCCGGACGCAGCGGTGCTTCGAGCACAGCGTGCCGAAGGTGAAGGCCGCCGGTGCGCGAATGAGCATCGTGTTCCGACACGGCGTTGATTGACGGCACCCGCGGCCCGGACGTTCACAACCCCGCACGACGCGGAGCGGTGGAAGCTTGTGTGGGGTCCACGACCCTACGTGCCGAACCCAAGGGCATCCGGTTGCGTCTTGGGATCTGCCTCGGCGCTGCCCCGAGCCCGCTTGACGGGTGTGCCGGGGCCCCGACGACCCGTGCGACGTGGTCACGGATGTGCTGGTGGAGTTCGGGCGTGGTGTCTCGCTCAGCGAAGAGGAAGTGCTCGATGAAACCGGTCCGCGTCAGTCGAAGAGTGAAGCCGCCACCGCGTCCTCGAGCACACGGTCATTGGCCCACATCAGCTGCTGTTGCTTGGCCCGCCGGAAGTACAGCTGAATGTCGAAGTCGAGCGTGAACCCGATGCCGCCGAAGAGTTGCTGCGCCATGGCCGTGATGTCGCGGAAGGTCGAGCACGCGAAGAGTTTTGCCATCGGGGCCAGCGATTCGAGAGGCCGTCCGGTCGCGCCGGCCCAGGCAGCCTCATGCACAAGCTGTTCGGCGCCGTCGAGGTTGGTGACGGCGTCGGCGAGATAGTGGGCCAGCGCCTGGAAGGCGCCGAGCGGCTTGTCGAACTGGTGGCGGTCCTTGGCATATTGCGTGGTGATCTCGAGGGCGTAGCGCGCGCCCCCGACGGCCTGCGCCGCCAGGAGCACCAGTGCGGGTTCCAGGACCTGCTGCCAGGTGGCCCACCCGCTGCCGGCCGGGCCGATGCGGTCCTCCTCGCCCACGACCACGTCGGACAGCGTGACCTCATACTGCGTGTCCGACGCGATGCTGAACTGCTGGCGCAAGGTGACCCCGCTGGCCTCGGTGTCGACGAGGAACAGGTCGACGGCATCTGGGTTGTCGCCGGTACGGGCCAGCACGACCAGACGGTCCGCTGCCGAGGCGAACAGCACGTGGCGCTTGAGCCCGTTGAGCCGGAATGCCGGCCCATCTGCGTCTGCCCGTGTCTCCACCCCGAGCGGCGAGAACCCGTTCTCGGGTTCGAGCCAGGCCGGTGTCAGGATCGCTTCACCCGAGGCCACCGGCCGCAGCCATCGCTCTTTCTGGGCGTCGCTGCCGGCGTCCGCCAGGACGCCGCCGCTCAGGACCGCGCTGACGAAGTGCGGTGTCGGCGCCAGCGCCCGGCCCAGCTCTTCGTAGAGAGCCACGCCCTCGATGAGCGACATGGATGAGCCGCCGTACTCCTCGGGGAGGAGGAGCCCGATCAGATCGAGCTGGGCCAACTGGGTCCACAACGCTGGGGGATACCCGACTGGATCGTCCTCCATCTCCCGCACCACTTCGAGCGGGCAGTGGCGCGCGAGGACGTCGCGCGCCGTCTGACGCAGCAGCTCTTGTTCCTGGTCGAAATCAAGGTCCAACACTCAGAATCTCTCTTCTGCTCGAGGGCACATGGGTACAAACACCCACGCCGGGGCTGACACCGACGCGGCAAGGGACACGGTCATGGAGCCGGTCGCCACTGGTCGCCCCGGCGGGCCCACGGGTTGTCGTCCGCGCTCCGGGGCAACGCGATGCGGGCGGCGCAGGTGGTCTTGACCTCACCGTCGACGGACAGTGTCACGTCAACCGTGACGAAGCCACAGCCGACGTCGTCCACCGACGTCGACTCCACCACGCCGGTGAGCGACATCGTGTCGCCGGGGAAGACCGATCCCTTCATGCGGAAGGTCACCCGGGCCAGCCGCCCGTGGGGACCGGTCCAATCGGTCAAGTAGCGCTCGAACCAAGCCGCCTGGTTGGGGGTGTTCAAGAAGATGTCCTGCGTCCCGTTCCGCTCGACCGCGAAGTCCTTGTCGTGGTGCATGGGGCGCCAGTCCCGCGTGGCCAGAGCACCCAGAACGACCGTCGTCGCCGTGACCTCATAGTGGAGGGCCGGCAACGACTCGCCCACGGTGACGTCGTCCAAGAGGAGTTGCGGTTCGGCCGCGGTACCCGTCACGACGCCGAGGCCCCCTGACGGCGGTAGCCGAAGCCCGTGTAGGACTCGACCGCCACGAGTTCCCCGTCCTGGTTGGAGTACACGACGTCGATCACCCAGAAGCGCCCGGTGCCGAGCTTCGTCGTCTTCTCGTCGCTGACGGAGCGCAGGACCTGGTGGGTGCGCAGCACGTCACCCATGCGCACCGGCGTGTGGAATTCAATGGTGTCGTCCGTCATGACCGCCTCGGGCAACCCGAGCGCCGCCTTGAGATCGAAGTGCACCTGCAGGGGCAGTGCCTCCTGTGTTCGGCCCGGAGCCCAGTGGTGGGGCCGGAACCACACCGAGACCATGGACGGCGGCGCCGCCGGGCCTCCGGTCAACGCATCGGCCACCGCGTCGTCCCAGTAGAGCGGGTTGCCGTTCTCGACCGATGCGCACGAGGTCCACACGTAGGAGCGCTCGACGGGGAACTCCCCCACTTCCCTGTACTGCTCCTGGCCGATGAGGGCACGCATCCCGGCCAGTGCAGCCGTGACGTCCGCCGTCATGCCACGACCTGCCGGCCCACCCAGCGGGCAACCGTCTCACCGTCCACGCCGGCCTCCTTCAAGAGGTGCTCCGTGTCTGTCTGCGTCATGTCCGGCAGAGTCACGGGCGCCCCGCTCGCAGGCCGCGCCATACCGGCCAACAGCGGCGCCAGCTGCTTCACCGCACCCTCCGAGGGATGCAACGCCTCGCCCACCACGCCCCTGGCGACGAACTGCGGCGACTCGGCCACCTCGGCGATGGAGAGTACGGGAGCGACGCAGGTATCCGCCCCGGCCAGCTCCGCTACCCACTCGTCACGCGTCCGACGGGCAAACGCGGCCACGAACGCCGACCGGATCTGGTCCTGCGCCGCGTCATCGAGCTGGAAGGCAACCAGCTCGGGCAAACCCAGCGCCTCGCACAGATTGGCGAAGAACTTCGCCTCGATAGCGCCCACCGCCAGCCACTTCCCGTCCGACCCCGCGTACGTCCCGTAACAGGCAAAACGGCCGGACAGGATGTCGTGGCCCGGCAGCACGTCCCCACCCAGAGCCAACTGCTCGTCGATGGCCAGCGACGTGAGCCACAGCACACCCTCCGCGACCGACACGTCGAGGTAGGCGCCGCGTCCCGTCGTCGCCCGACCAGCCAGGGCGGCCGTGACGGCGAGCGCGGCGTGCATGCCGCCCGCCGCCGCGTCGGCCACCGTGGCGCCCGGCAACGGTGGGGCACCCCCCACCCCCGGCGTGCTCATGGCCAGGAAGCCGCCTACGGCGAGGTAGTCGATGTCGTGCCCTGCCCACTGTGACGCCGGGCCGTCCTGGCCGTAGCCGCTCGTCGAGCAGTAGATGACGCCGGGATTGCGCTCGGACACCACCGAGTACCCCACACCCAGCCGGTCGACGACACCGGGCCGGAAGCTCTCCACGACCACGTCGGCCGCCGCAGCCAGGGACAGGAACGCTTCGCGCCCCTCGGGATCCTTCAAGTCGACCAGCACCCGCCGCATGCCCCGCTGCCCGGAATACGCGAAGTACTGCGGCACAATCGGGGCCGCGTCGGCCAAGGGCACGGGACCGACCTTCACGACCAACGCGCCGTAGTCGGCCAGCAGGCGCGTGCAACGCGCCGCCGGCCCGACCGTCGACAGGTCGAGCACCGTGACCCCCTCGAGGGGTCCGCCCACAGGAGAGACCGGCTCCACGCTCAGAAGTTCTTCGGCAATCCCAGCTTGCGCCGGGCGATGATGTTCTTCTGGATCTCGGAGGCCCCGCCACCGATGGTGTCGATCACGGTGTAGCGGTAGGTCGATTCCGAGCGGCCGGCCATCGGCGCCTCCTCCGTCTTGACCCGCAGCTGCGATCCGGGCCCGGCGATGTCCATGGATGCATTGGCCAGGCGCTTGGAGAGCTCGGTTGCGAAGAGTTTGTACTCCGAGGCCTCCGCCGTCGGAGCGGCCCCGCCCTTGGACGACTCGAAGACGAACTTGAGCCCCATGACCCGCGCCACCTCGAGCTGGGTGGCCAGCTGGGCCAGCCGCTGGCGGATGACCGGGTCGTCCTTCAACGGCACCCCGTCGCGCCTCGTCGTCCGCACGTACTCGACGAGCACCTCGAAACGCTGCTGCATGGGCGAGAGGGTGAACATGGTGAAGCGCTCGAGGTCGAGCGCCTCCGAGATGTACTGGAAGCCCCGCCCGACCTCTCCCACCACGTAGTCGTCGGGGACGAAGACGTCGTTGAGAAAGACCTCGTTGGTGCGCTCGTCCCCCATCGTCCAGATGGCGTTGACCGTGATGCCGGGCTGGTCGATCGGGACGAGGAAGAGCGTGATGCCGGCGTGCTTGGAGTCGGGATCGGTGCGACCGCCCACCCAGTACCACTCGGCGAAGTGGGCCGACGTGGTCCACGTCTTCTGGCCGTTGAGGATCCAGCCGCCGTCGTCGCGCGTGGCCTTGAGCTGCATGGAGGCGGCGTCGGAGCCGGCGTTGGGCTCGGAATAGCCGACGGCGAACTCGACCTCGTTGCGCAGGATCTTGGGGAGGAACTCCGCCTTCATCCGCTCATTGCCGTGGCGGATGATCGTCTTGCCGACGATGCCGACGCCCTTGCCGATCTGGGGGCCGCCCCGTCGGGCCAGCTGCTCGTTGAGGAGGTACTCGTACACGCCTTCCCCCTCGGTACCGCCGTACTCCTTGGGCCAGGTCATGCCGAGGTAGCCCCGCTCGCCCATCGAAGCCATGAAGGCCCGCCGCTTCGGGGTGTCGACGATCTGGGCCATGTTCTCCCGTGTCACGTCGAAGACATCAGGATCGTCGTTGGCATCGAGAAAGGACTCGACCTCCTTCACGAAGGCCAGTTGCTCAGGCGAGAATTCGAACTCCATTGCTGCCTCCACGTGGCCGACGATCTGGACCTGACGAGGCGTCAGATTAGGCCGACATCATAGGGCACGCCCGCCAGTCCCCCCAGGCCGGAGCGGGGGGGTCGAACCGCTCAGCCCGGCAGACGCCTCGCAGGTGCGGGGCTCTTCCCGTGTATGTGAACAGTGGGCGGTTGCTCGCCACTCCAGGTGCTGACGGGAAATCGAGGTGCACGACCGGCGCACCGCTTCGGGAACGGGAACGCGACCTCGCCCCTTCACCTTCGTCCTCGGCGCCGATGGTCGGCCATGCTGCACGCGCCCAGGCATCGTTGCGGTGGGCACGGGCGCGTTCGAGCGTTCGGGTCCCTCAGCAGACGCTCGTCAGCAGACGCTCGTCGATCGGCCGCGTTCAACGACATCGGCCTCGGTCGCGTGTCAGCCGGGAATCTCTGGAAGATCCCTCGCGCCCGCCAGAGGAACGTGGTCCCCGCGCATCTCGTTCACCGGGCGAACGAAATAGTGATCACTCTTCTGCCGCGGCGACCTCGGTGGGGCTCGTGTTCGTTCGACGGCCCAACACGTTGCGGTCGAAATAGTCGAAACAAACCGCACCCCGATGCGCGCTGTGTTCCTCGTGAAACAATTACCAAGAGGGGGTCCGCCACCACGCGCGCCGTCCTCCTGGCGTCTCAAGGAGAGGTGTTTACAGCGGGCGTCGGCCGCACCGTCGCGTTAACACGCAACTCTCCAACCTGTTCGTGGCCACACGCCCACTCAATTCGATGAGGCTGGCGGTGAGCGAGAATGCCTCGCGGATCAGACCGGTGGGAAGGGCCGTCACCATGCCGACACCGGACCAGGGCGACGAAGCCGGCGGAGAGCTCGAGGACGAGGAGGGTCCGGCGTTCGCACTCCCCGACTGGCCCATGTCCGTGGACCGTCGCGCGCCGGGACCGGCCTCGGCCTGCTCGGCCGGGGTGACCGCCGTGGCCGCGGGCGCTGCCGATCCCAAGCCGGCGATGGCCCGGCTCGCCTCCGCTGGTCCGCCGCTGCGCGCCTCGTCGATCATCCCCTCGAACAGACCGCGCATTGAGACGCCGAGGCGCGCCGCCTCGGCCTCGACCCAGGCGCGCCGGTCGTGGTCGAGACGGATGCCTACAACGGTGGACTTCGAGGTCGCCATGGCCCCGTTTACAGTAATCCTGGGTGTTTACATCAGCGGCGCAGAATGGTGGCAGCCAGGTGGTGGGCACCGGGGACGGAACTCCTTCCGAAGTGGCCGAGGCACCTACCAGCGACGGGTCGAGGCCAGTTCGACCGCTCGAGAGTCCTCCCGTCGGCTGCAGGCTGTCACCGCGTGCGTGCCCTGAGCGCCGGCCGAATCCGGTAGCCAGGCGGCGGCGGGATCGGAAACCGATCCATGCCGATGGCGCCGCAGCGAACGTCCGCCACCCTCACCCTGGCGCCCAAGTGGCAACGCGCCCGCCGGGTGAAGCGCGAGCGGCGGCGACGCTCACCTTCACGCAGGACCCGGTTCATGGCCCCGGCCAAAGAGTGGGCACTCCGCCCAATCGGAACGTCCCTGTTCATCGGTGTGTTAACGCGCCCATACAGGGTGTTAACGCAAGCCGATCGGAGCGCCCAGCTCAGAGGATCCTCGCCTCGGCCCATCGCGAGGAATGTCCCTCAATCGGAGGGGCTGCGGCGATCCACGACGAACGCCCGCACGGGGGAGTCAATGCCCCGCAGGGCTGACGGCTCGAGCGATCGAAGTTCCCACGTTCCGGGCGACAGGCCCTTCGCCACGGCCTCGGTCACCACCACCTGACCGGGTTTGCCCGCCTTCACCAGTCGGGAGAGCAGATTCACCAGGGGCCCGAAGTAGTCGCCTTCCCGGGGAGTCGCGGGACCGATGCCCACTGCCCCGCGGGCCGGGGGCAGGACGTCGTCCTCGGCGGCCGCCCGACAGATCTCGAGCCCGATCCGGCAGGCAGCCTCCGCTGTCGGGCCGGCAAAGAAGACCGCGTCGCCGATCGTCTTGATGACCCGGCCTCCGGCCAGCACGGCGCAGGTCCAGGCGGCCGACTCGAACCGGGCCAGCGCCAGGTTCTGGTCGCGCAGGGGCAAGGTCTGGCCCCAGGCCGTCGACCCCACCAGATCGACGAACCCGAGCGGCACCACCTCGGTGGGTCCCTCGGCTTCGTCGGCGGCAGAAGGGACGGAGCCCAGCCAGGGGCGAGCCGTCTGGGCCCGGCGCTGCGCCCGCTCGAATGCATCCATTACCAAATGGGCCAGGACGCCGGGCACCTCGGTGAAGACGGTCGTGGCGGCTTCGGCAAGACGCGCCCGGCCGAGCTCGTCGGGACCGCCGCGTTCCGAGCCCGGTCCGAGCTCAGCGAAGAACAGCGCGATGGCCGCCTCGGCGACATTGTTGGCGGCTGAACCCAGCACCCGCGTGAAGGCGAGGATCGCCTCGTCCCCCATCAGTGCCGCCCCCTGCTCGAAGGCAGACATCAGCGTCTCGAGGTCTGCGGGAACCTCGGTCTCGCGACCGGCCGGGATGCCCGTCGCCAACAAGATGCGCATGACGCGCGAGGTGGAAAGGCCGCAGCGCTCCGCGATGTCGGCCACCGAGACCATCCCCGTTCTGTTCTGGGTCACGAGCTCGCCCGCCACACCGGGCAACGCCCCCATCCGGTGGGCCTCGATCATCTGCGCTGTGGTGGCCCCGCGTTCGGTCAGGAAGCGGAGAAGCCCCAGCCGATCGTCCGCTGCGGGATCGAGGGGGTCGTAGAGGCCGGCCTCGCGCCAGGCGTCCTCTTGATCCACCCCTTCACTCCGCCCACGCGAGCGTGGCGGACATCTGCGCCCGGGCCATTCCCTTGAGGCGGGTTTCGCGGAGGCCCTCAAAGGTAAACTCACCCGATCCCTGGACGAGTTGCTCGGAGAGGGACGAGACGAGGATCTCGCCCGCGCCTGCCGCATCGGCCAACCGGCTCGCCACGATGACCGTGTGCCCGAGGTAGTCGTCGCCCTCCTCGACCGCATCGCCCGTGTGCACGCCGATGTGCACCGCGATGGGTTCGCCATCGCCGGCGGGAACGTGGGCGAGAAAGGCGCGCTGAATGTCGATGGCGCACCGCAGAGCGCGGGCCGCGCCACCGAAAGCCACCATGAACCCGTCCCCCTGGACGCTGATCTCGCGCCCTCCGTGGCGGGCGATGGCGTCGCGCACGATGCGATGGTGCTCGCGCAGGATCTCGCGCGACGCCTGGTCACCGAGCCGCTCGGTCATGCCGGCGTAATCGACCATGTCGCAGAAGAGGATCGTGACGGTGCCGTCGGCGAGAACCTCGCTTCGGATGTCCTGTTCCACTGCGGTCAATTGCGCAGGGTCCGGATCCGCTGTGGGCACAGTGGGGAGCTCATTGCGGGCCGCGCGCTCGGCGAGGCGCTTGCTCGATCTGTTCGGACGACTCTTGACGTCGATGCCGCCCATGACGGCGTAGCCGTGCACCACGATTCGGGGCGACCCCGGGACGATGGGGACGTCGCGCAGTGTGAGGTCCCGACCCCCCATGAACGAGAAGCCGCGCAGCTCGACGTCGAATCCCTCGGGCACCGTGATGTCGATCCCGCCCCAGAAGGCCACGGCGGTGATCTCGACTTCGTGCCCCTCTATCTCGGCCTGGCGCAGGTCCATGTCGCAGCCACCCATGAAGGCCACGGCGTTCGTCTTCCCGCTGATGTGCCAGCGCCCCTTGGTGCTGTGACCGCTCATGACCGCGACGTACCAGCGTCGCTTCTTCTTGGGTGCGGCGGTACCGGGCTCGGGCAGGCGCTCAGCGGTCTGGCGCGCCTGGGGCAGGTCGGCCACGACCGCCAGCAGGTCGCCCCGGGTCTTGGCCTGGAGTGCGGACCCGACACGTTCGGAGAACTCGTCGAGGGTGAGCCTTCCCTCGACCACGCTCTCCCGGAGCTGGGTCACGGTACGGTCCCGATCGGCGTCCGCCACCCGCTCGGCCAGCGTCCCGGGGTCCCCGGACGGCGGGATCGGGGTGTCGGGAACGGGCAAGTCCGCCATGACGACAGTTTGCCCGCTCAAGCTGGCCCGGGCTAGATCTGACGACCCGTCAGACAGCCTTTCGGCACCAGTTAGGCTCATCGCCCGTGCGAGGGATCCTCAGTGCAGCGGGATACGTGCCGTATCGGCGGTTAGCCCGTGCGGACATCAAGGCCTTCATGGGCAGCGGGGGTGGCAAAGGCACCCGAGCCGTGGCGTCCCATGACGAGGACACGACGACCCTCGGGGTCGAAGCCGCCCGACTGGCCCTGCGCTCGGCCCCTGGTCACGCCCCCGATTCCCTCTGGTTCGCCACCTCCGCGCCCGCCTATCTCGACAAGACCAACGCAACTGCAGTTGCAGCCGCATTGCGCTTGTCGGGGGACGTCGGCGCCTATGACTTCGGGGGCGCGCTGCGCTCGGGGATGGGCTGCCTAATTGCCGCTCTACGTGGAGGCGGGACCGACCTGGTGGTGGTCGGGGACGTGCGGGACGGCCTGCCCACCAGCGCGGACGAGTCCACCGGCGGCGACGCCGGGGCAGCCGTGCTCGTCGGCGACGGCCCCGATGTGCTGGCCGAAGTGGTCGCCACGGCCTCGGCCACCGATGAATTCACCGATCGCTGGCGCGCTCCGGGCGACCGCACCTCCAAGCTGTGGGAGGAGCGCTTCGGCGAGAACCGCTACGTCGCCCTGGGCCAAGATGCCCTGGCCAGGGCCTTGAAATCGGCCGGCGTAGAGGCTGGCGACGTCGGGCGCCTGATGGTGACCGGCATGCACGGGCGGGCCATCACCGGCCTGATCAAGAAGCTGAACCCGGGCGAATCGGTGGTCGTCGACGATCTCGTTGCGAGCGTGGGCCAGAGCGGCACGGCCCACCCGCTCCTGGTCCTCGCCAGCGCCCTGGAATCGATGGCCGCCGCGGGGACGCCGGCGGGGACGACGGTCGTCGCCCTGCACCTGGCCGACGGCGCCGACGCCGTGGTCCTCCGCACGACCGAAGCGCTGGCCGGCTGGAGTCCCGTCCGGCCAGTCGCCGAGCAGGTGGTCAACGGAGCGCAGCTCCCCTATTCGAAGTTCCTGGCCTGGCGGGGGCAGCTGCAGCCCGAGCCGCCCCGGCGTCCGGAGCCGGCTCGCGTGTCGAGCACCGCGGCCTATCGCAACGAAGAATGGAAGTTCGGCTTCGTCGGCTCGAAAGACCGGAGCTCGGGTGCCGTTCACCTCCCGCCCTCGCGCATCTCCATGGAAGGCGGCGCCGTGGACGACATGGAGCCGGTCGCCATGGCGGACGCCACCGGCACGGTGGTCACCTCGACGATCGATCGCCTGGCCTATTCGCCGAGCCCGCCCATCGTGTTCGCCGTCGTGGACTTCGACGGGGGCGGCCGCTATCCGGTCGAGCTGACCGACGCCGACCCCGAGGAGATCCGCGCCGGGAGCCGGGTCGAAATGACGTTTCGCCGGCTGTTCAGTGCTGACGGTATCCATGACTACTTCTGGAAGGCACGCCCCGTTCGCAATGGAGCGGTGCGCACGGGGGGAGGAGGAAGCTGATGGGATCGCACGGTGTCTACGACAAGGTCGCAATCGTCGGCATGGGCTGCACGAAGTTCGCCGAGCTGTGGGACAAGGGGCTCGACGATCTCATCGTCGACGCCAGCACCGAGGCCTTCGCGTCGGCCGGCGTGTCCAAGGAGGACGTCGACGCCTACTGGTTCGGCACGGCCCAGAGCGGTATGAGCGGCATCACGCTGGCCCGGCCGCTGCAATTGCGCAACAAGCCGGTGACCCGGGTCGAGAACTACTGCACCACCGGCTCGGAGGCGCTGCGCGGTGCCGTCTACGCGGTGGCGTCAGGCGCCTACGACATGGCCATGGCCGTCGGCGCCGAGAAGGTCAAGGACAGCGGCTTCCAGGGGCTCAATGCGATGAACCCTCCGGGCGACGGCACGGCCCGGACGCTGACGGCGGCCGCGATGTTCTCCATGGTGGCTCCGGCCTATGGACAGAAGTACGGGGTGGACGAGGAGACGATGGCCGACGTCCTGGCTTCCATCGCGGTGAAGAATCACCACAACGGCGCGCGGAACCCGCGGGCCCAATTCCGTCGCGAGATCACCAAGGAGACTGCTCTGGGCTCGCCGCGACTGGCGGGCACCCTGGGCGTGTTCGATTGTGCCGGTGTGGCGGATGGCGCGGCGGCGGCCATTGTGGTGCGCGCCGAGGACGCGCTGCGGTACACGGACAAGCCGATCTACATCAAGGCGCTCTCGTTCGCGGCGGGGAGCGGATCGGGCCTCATCGACCCGGGCTACGACTACACTCACTTCCCCGAGTGCGAGGCCGCGGCGGCCGACGCCTACGCGCAGGCGGGCATCACCGATCCCCGGCGCCAGCTGGCAATGGCGGAGGTGCACGACTGCTTCACGCCGACCGAGCTCGTGCTGATGGAGGACCTGGGCTTCGCACCGCGTGGCACCGCCTGGAAAGAGGTCCTCGCCGGCACGTTCGACCTCGACGGCGATCTCCCGATCAACCCCGACGGCGGGTTGAAGTCGTTCGGCCATCCGGTCGGCGCTTCCGGCCTGCGCATGTTCTTCGAATGCTGGCTGCAGATGCGCCACGAGGCACCGGCGGACCGCCAGATCGCCACCACCGATCGCGGCCTCGCCATGACGCACAACCTCGGCGGCTACCCGGGGGAAATGGTGTCGTTCGTCTCCGTGGTCGGCAACCAGCTCGGCTGATCAGTCCAGGAGCATGGCCAGCGGGGTGAACCCCATGCCGTGGGCGTCGGCCACGGGCTTGTAGACAACCTGACCGTCGGCCACATTGACACCTTCCGCCAGTGCGCGGTTCGCCCGCGCGGCGTCCTGCCAGCCCTGGTTGGCGATGTCGAGGGCGTAGGGCAACGTGGCATTGGCGAGCGCGTGGGTCGACGTGTGCGGCACCGCGCCGGGCATGTTGGCCACGCAATAGAACAGCGACCCGTGCACCTCGTAGGTCGGGTGCGAGTGCGTGGTGGGGTGGGTCGATTCGAAGCAGCCCCCCTGGTCGACCGAGATGTCGACCAGCACCGACCCGCGCCGCATCTTCTCGACCAGCGCGTCCGACACCAGGCGCGGGGCCCGCGCACCGACGACGAGCACCGCCCCGATGACGACGTCAGCCTCGAGGCAGACCTCCTCGATGGCGTGCTCCGAGGAGGCAACGGTCTCGAGCGCGCCGCGGAAGTGGTGGTCCACTTCCCGCAAGCGGTCGAGGTTGCGGTCGAGAATGAAGACCTCGGAGTGCATGCCGACGGCCATGGTGGCCGCGGCGAAACCGGCCACGCCGGCACCGAGGATCACGACACGGGCGGCGCGCACCCCGGGGACCCCGCACACCAGGACCCCCCTGCCGCCTCCGGGGCGCATGAGGTGATGCGAGCCCATGAGCGGCGCCATCCTGCCGGCGACCTCGCTCATGGGTGCCAGCAGCGGCAGCGAACCGTCCTCCAGGCGCACGGTTTCGTAGGCAATGGCCACGTTGCCGGCGGCGAGAAGCGCATCGGTGCACTCGCGAGATGCGGCGAGGTGGAGGTACGTGAAAAGCGTCTGGTCGCGTCGCAATCCCAGCAACGGGAACTCCTGGGCTACCGGTTCCTTCACCTTGCAGACGAGGTCGGCCAACGCCCACACCTCCTCGGCGGAGTTCAGGATCTCGGCCCCGGTCCGGACGAAGTCGGCGTCGGGCATGGCTGAGCCGTCGCCCGCACCCTTCTGCACGCAGACCGTGTGACCGGCCGAGGTGAGCTCGCGTACACCGGCAGGCGTCAGCGCGACCCGCCACTCGTCGGTCTTCACCTCGCTGGGAACCCCGATGATCACCCGCTACTCCTCGATGTCGCTCATCACCTGCTCGGTGACCGGCGCGCGCCATGCGCACGGCGCGACCAGGGTCGCGCGTCCACGCCGAAGCCCCGCCGTTGGCGCATGGGACTCCTTCCTCGGCGGGCCCGCGGAATACAGGATCACAGACGACGATGATTTCAACAAGCGTTTCCACAAGGTTAGGACCACACTGTGACGACTTCTGCTTGACTGGGCCCCT
The DNA here is from genome assembly GCA_963721585.1 of uncultured Acidimicrobiaceae bacterium. GTDB lineage: Bacteria > Actinomycetota > Acidimicrobiia > Acidimicrobiales > RAAP-2 > Bog-473. Next base: position 1,124,450 of record CAVRJN010000008.1, read on the forward strand.
TGGGGTGACACAATTCTGCACATCGGAGCGAGACCCCGTCGCGACCAGCAAAGCGAGGTGTGAAATGGCCGACGCCGAGGATTCGGCGGAGGCGGGTCTCCCGAGGCTTCCTCCACCTGAAGTTGGCCGAGCAGTCCTACAACTGGGCCACGCGACGACCGGCCCCTGCCCCAACGTGGAGGAACAATGAGTGCCACCAGTCCGGAAAATTCCAACCTGAGCGATCAAGCGCGGCGCAACCTGTGGATGCACTTCAGCCGCATGGGCACCTACGAGACGCACGAGGTGCCGGTCATCGTCCGCGGCGAGGGCGCCTACGTGTGGGACCAGCACGGGAAGCGCTACCTGGACGGTCTGGCCGGTCTGTTCACGTCGCAGCTCGGCCACGGTCGCACCGAGCTCGCCGAGGCCGGTGCCAAGCAGGCGGGGACGCTCGCCTACTTCCCGCTGTGGACCTACGCCCACCCACGCGCCATCGAGCTCGCGGAACGGGTGGCGAGCCTGACCCCCGGGGACCTCAATCGCGTCTTCTTCACCACCGGCGGTTCCGAGGCGGTTGAGTCGGCCTGGAAGCTGGCCCGCCAGTACTTCCGCATCATGGGGCAGCCCCAGCGGACGAAGGTCATCAGCCGTTCGATCGCCTACCACGGCACCTCCATGGGCGCCCTGTCCATCACGGGAATCCCGGATTTGCGGACTCCGTTCGAGCCTCTTGTTCCCGGGGCCGTCAAGGTACCCAACACGAATTTCTACCGGGCCGGGATCTTCGCCGACGACGAGGTCGCGTTCGGGCGGTGGGCCGCCGACGAGGTGGAGCGAGCTATTGACCGGGAAGGCTCCGACACGGTGGCGGCAGTTTTTCTCGAACCGGTGCAGAACGCCGGCGGCTGCTTCCCGCCGCCTCCGGGATACTTCGAGCGGGTGCGGGAGATCTGTGACCGCCACGGCGTGCTCCTCGTCTCCGACGAGGTGATCTGCGCCTTCGGGCGCCTCGGCCACTGGTTCGGAGCACTCCGTTACGACTACCAGCCCGACATCATCACGGTGGCCAAGGGCCTGACCTCAGGCTACGCGCCCCTCGGAGCGATGATCGCCTCGGACCGCCTCATGGAGCCTTTCCTGGCGCCGGGGGCCTCCTTCCTCCACGGCTTCACCTTCGCCGGGCATCCGGTCAGCTGCGCGGTGGCACTGGCCAACCTCGACGTCTTCGAGGGCGAGCAGATCCTCCAACACGTGCAGTCGACGGAGGCCTCGTTCCGCAGCGCCCTGGACGGCCTGCACGACCTGCCGATCGTCGGCAACGTGCGCGGCGCGGGCTTCTTCTACGGGATTGAGCTCGTGAAGGACAAAGGGACGCGCCTCTCCTTCGACGGCGTCGAGTCCGAGCGCCTGTTGCGCGGCTTCCTCTCAGGCGCCTTGTTCGAGGCCGGTCTGATCTGCCGCGCCGATGACCGGGGCGATCCTGTAGTGCAGCTGTCACCCCCGCTCATCTGCGGCCAGGAGGAGATCGACTTCATCGCCTCGACGCTGCGCGAGGTGCTGTCCGAAGCGTGGCGGCGGCTGTAACGCCAGATCCCTCGCTCAGAAGCAACGGCTCTCCTGGCTAAGGGCCATCCCGGTTCCGCTGCCGCCCTGACGAGCGCTCTCCGAGACCCCGACCGCTCCGAGACCCGACGCGGCCGCCCCGGCCGGCCCGCAGACCATGGACGCCCCCCTCGCCCGGTGAGAGGTGCCACAATCTCAACCGTGCAGGAGACGGCATCCGAGAAAATCACCAAGCTGATCTACACCTACGCCGAGCGCATTGACAACGGCGATTTTCGCGGGGTGGCCGAGGTCTTCGCCCACGCCACGCTGACCTTCGAGGGATTCGCCGACGCCGTGACGGGGCGCGATGCCATTGAAGCCCTGTACACCCGGACCACCCGGCGCTACGAAAACGGAACGCCTCGCACGAAACACGTCATGACCAACGTCATGGTCGACGTGGCCGACGACGGGGAGACAGCGTCGAGCCGCTCCTACTTCACGGTGCTGCAGGCCGTTCCCGGCGCACTCGCGCTCCAGCCAGTGATAGCCGGGCGCTACCGGCATACCTACACACGGACCGACGGCCGCTGGGAGGTCGCTACGATGCACATCACGATCGACCTGGTCGGCGACCTCGACCATCACATGCTCTTCGACCTGGCGCCATGAAGCTGACCCTCGACTACACCTGGGACTGCGCGCCCGAGGCCTTCTGGTCCCTCTACTACGACCCTGAGTTCGCTGTCCGCATGCACCTTGATGCGCTCGGATCCACCTCGGCGGAGGTCGTGTCGCAGGAGGGAGACCTGGAGAGCGGCCTGGTGCGCACGCTGCGCTACGGACAGCGGCCCAACATGCCGGGGCCCGTGCGCAAGATCTTCGGCGACGAGGTCGTCACCACCGAGGTGAGCACCTACGACCCCGCCACCACGACGACCACCTTCACGATGACACCGGGCACGATGGCCAGCAAGACCCAGATCGAAGGGCGCATCGCCCTCGCCCGTGAGGGGGGCAGCACGCTCGAGACGTTCCTGCTCGACGCCCGCGTGAAGATCTTCGGCGCCGGGCCGATCGTCGAGCGCTTCATCGAACAGCAAGCCCGCGACATGCAGAACAAGGCCGTCGACTACATGCGGGAGCGGCTCGAGGGCTGAACCCGAGCGTTCACGCGTTGGTGGCGAGACGGGTCCGCAGGACCCGGGTCCGCACCCCGGTTGCCGGCTCGACCGGCCGGATCGCGACGTTCACGCGCCATTCACAGCATGCACTTGACCAGGGGGGTCGCCTTCACACATTGTGTGGGCCGACACACCTTCGGTTGCTCGCCAGGGACGCGCACCGGACCTGACAGGTGGGTGCGTGGACGTGAGACCGAGGGGGGCTGCCGGGGGGCAGCCCGGGCTGAAGCCCGTCCTCCGGTCGCCCTTCGGGGCGTCCGCGCCTCCGCCGAGGCGACTACGAGGAGGTACTGAGGATGGCGATTGCCGAGGACCTAGCCGTCATTCACGAACCGGACGTGGAGGATGCGTTCCGCGTCGAGCAACACGGGATCGACTTCATCCCCGTCAGTGAGCGATGGGCCCGGCCCAAGGACATCTTCGGCATGTGGGCCGGAGCCAGTGTGCAGGTCGAGTACTTCATTTACGGCGCCATCTTGATGACCTTCGGGTTCACCTTTGCGCAGGCGCTCTCCCTCATCATCATTGGCAACCTGTCTTTCCTTCTGCTCGGACTGTGCTCGCTCCAGGGCCCTGATGCCGGCACGTCTGTCTTTGCCATCAATCGGGCGGCATTCGGACCCAACGGCTCTCGGCCGATCTCCTTCTTCAACTGGATCACCCAGATCGGTTTCGAAGTCGAGGGCCTGATCCTCATCGTCGGAGCCAGCTTGGTGCTGATGGTCAAGGGGGGGCTCGACCCTGGCGACCCCGCCAAGGTCATCCTGGTGATCGCGGCGGTGCTCATTCAGGGCGTTCTTCCCTTCCTCGGGCACGCCGCCATCGTCAAGACATTGCGACTTCTCATCGTGCCCTTCGTCGTGCTATTCGCGATCCTTCTTGGTTTCGCGATCCCACACGCCCAACTGAACTCCGTGCACCACGGCGCTGGCTGGCAGCTGTATCTGGCCGGACTGGCTTTCACCATCGCGCTGAGCGGGCTCGGTTGGGCAGAGTGCGGCAACGACTACACCCGCTACTGCCCTCCAGACACCTCCAAGAAGGGCCTCGTCGGCTGGATCTTCCTGGGGACGGCTGTGCCCGAAATTCTCATCATGACCCTCGGGGCGGTAGTCGGGACGTTCCTCCTCGACATCGGCACAGGCTCGGGTGGCCTTTTACCCTTCGCGCACCAGAGCTTCATTCCCGCCTGGTTCGTGGTGATCTTCCTCATCTTCGCCATAGTCCAGCTGTTCGCCATCAACAGCCTGGACATGTATTCGTCGGGTATCACGCTGCAGGCCATCGGTCTGCCCGTGAAGCGTTACCACGCCGTGCTCATCGACTGCGTCATTGCATTGGGTATCACCATGTACGCCATCTTCAGCTCGTCGTTCACGACATACCTCGAAGACTTCGTCGACGTGGTGATCGTGTGGATCGCGCCGTGGGTGGCGATCTTCCTGGTTGATTGGGCGCTCCGCCGCTTCCGTTACGTGCCGAGCGAACTCCAGAACACCGGACGGACCTCGTTGTACTGGAACTCCGGTGGTGTCTTCTGGCCCGCCATTATCGCCCAGCTGATCGGGATGTTCGCCGCCATCTCGGCTCTGTCCGCCACGTTCAAACTCCCCCATTGGCTGAACGAGGTCACGTACCACAACGACGGAGCCGACTTCAGTGTGTTCCTGGGCATCGGCGTTGCCGGCGTCGTCTACTACCTGCTGGCGCACACGCAGCTGTCTCGCCAGGCGGACGCGCAGGAGCAGCTGCTCCGAGAGGAAGGGCTTTTGCCGGCCGTCTGACCCGATGGGGTCACCCAGTCAGTCCCAGTCTTCGACCAGATCTCCGGAGGAATCAACACGGAACAGCGGCATGCTGCCGAGGGTGCGGACCAGGCTCGCGTCGTCGCCCAGCGCACGCTTCCACCCCCCGCCTTCGGTCATCAGGGTCCCGATGACGACCGGTTCTGCGTCCATGCGGCGGACCAGCCGCAGGGCGGAGGAGAGCGAGGCACCCGTGGAGATGACATCGTCGACCACCGCCACCCGCCGGCCCCGCACGGCGTCGACCCGGGCCGGATCCATGCGCAGACGCTGCGGCGTGTCCGTGGTGATGGAGCAGACGGGCTCGGCCCACGTCTCGCCGAGGTGGATCTTGGGGGTCTTGTGCAGGATCACGTAGTCGTCGAGCCCCAGGGCTCGGCTTGCCTCGATGGCGAGCGGGATGCCCATGGTGGCCACGGACACGACGATCTCGGGCTGGGCCGGCCGCATCAGCTCGGCCAACTCCCACCCGGCCGTCCCTGCGAAGGCCACGCCCAGGTCGACGGTGATGAGGAGCGCGATCGTCAATTCGTCGGAAAGCGCCACAAGCGGGAGCTCCAACTCCTGGCTCCCCACGGTAGTCGTGTAGGTACGATCGGCGGCCGTGGACATGACTCTTCCTCCCGAGCATATGTCCCCTGCTGAGCCACTCAATGAGCACCTCGTGCGCGAGATGCTTTGCGTCGCCCTGGCCGAGGCCCGTCACGGCATGTCCGAAGGAGGCATCCCGATCGGCGCCGCTCTCTTCCACGCCGACGGGACCCTGCTCGGGCGTGGCCACAACCGGCGCGTCCAGGATGGTGATCCCTCCATGCACGCCGAGACGGCCGCCTTCCGGGCCGCCGGCCGGCGGCGCGACTACGCCGACTGCGTCATGGTCACCACGCTCTCACCGTGCTGGTACTGCAGCGGGCTGCTGCGCCAGTTCGGCATCGGTACCGTCGTGATCGGCGAGGCACGCAACTTCGTGGGTGGCCACGCGTGGGTGGCCGAGCACGGGTGCCGGATCGTGCTGCTCGACGACGCCGAATGCGTGGCGCTGTTGAGGGGCTTCATCGTGGCGAACTCCGACGTGTGGCACGAGGACATCGGGCTGTAGGCAAATTTTCTGTACGCACACGCAGGCGCGGGCGTTTCGCCGCAGAGACCGACCCTCAGCTCGGCATGAGGGGCGATGTGGGACGACACCTTCTCCGCCCTCCACCGAGTCGGGCGCCCACGGTTTCCGTTCGCACCCTCGGTACCGACTTGCCGATCTCCGCTGTCACCGGGAACGCCTCAGTTCCGCAGATCATCCCGTGGGTCGGCGTAGGAGGCTGATCGGCCCGATCGCCGTGACCTCCGTCACGTATTCACCGGACTTCGCCCAGTGGAAGTGGGGAGTGTGTCGCCTGGAAGCACGACGACACTCCCTGGCGGATGAACGGCGAGAGTGCGGACCAGGTGCTCGCCTGGACGAGCTCCCAATGTCATCCCGGCTAGGTTGCGTGCATGCGAGATGGTTCGCCGTCGGCGACGGCGAGAGCAGTGGCTCAGGTGCGCGCCGCCATGGACCGGCCGGTGACGGCGCGGGGTGACGGCGAGATCGAACGCCAGCTCGTCGAGCGTTTCCCGGGCGACCGCCGCAGCCCGATGGCAGACCTCCTGGAGCGCCGTACTCGGTGGTTCGACGCAGTTACCCTGCGGGCCGTCGAAGGGGGTATCTCACAGGTGGTGATCGTCGCCGCCGGCTACGACTGCCGCGCCCTCCGATTCCGCACGTCGGGCGTGCGGTTCATTGAACTCGACCATCCGTCCACCCAATCCGACAAGCGGCGCATTCTCGACGACATGAGCGTCGACGTGGCCGACGTGGGCTACGCCGCAGCCGACTTCGTCGTCGACGACGTGGGCGCCGCGCTCGCCGCCGCCGGACATGATGCCGACGAGGCAACTCTCTTCCTGGTCGAGGGGCTGCTGATCTACCTGCCGGAACAGGTCATCGTCTCGCTGCTCACGGCACTCCGAGCACGAGCAACGCCGACGAGCCAGCTTGCTGTGTCGATCTCCCGCGGCGGCTCTCCCGGGTTCCAAGCCCGTGTTGCGGCGCTGGGCGAGCACGCACGATCGAGCTTCAGCGAGGACGAAGCGCGCGCACTGCTGCAACGGTGCGGCTGGCAGGGCGACACCGCCCGATCAGTGGTGCTTGCATTCCCTGCTTGACCACCGACATGCCGCCCTCACCGGGCCACCTCACGCTCCCGGAGCTTGACGGAGATACACCGAGATCTCCTCCAGGAGTCCTTCAGGCCCGACCGCGAAGACCAGACACTCATGTGTCACCAACGGACCGGCTTCCACGTGAACGGTCTCACGTAGCTCGACCATGGCGCGTCCATCATCGAGCCCCGTCACACGGTCAATGTCCATGTTGTAACCCGGCAGCGAAGGCATCGTCCGCTGGAGAAAGGACAGGTAGTCCGCGGCGCCTTCGAAGTCGTCCCCGAAAGGGCCGTGCCTGAGCACTTCTCCAGCCAAACAAGCCGCGACCTCGCCCCAATCCTGGCGGGCCAAGGCCCGTAGGTAGCGGATGGCGACGGAGCAGGCGGGGCTCGTCCTCTGGAGCACTCGACCAACGTACTGCGGGCGGACCGAGATCTTGCAGAACGACTCGAAACGAAACCCGCTCCATCCGCCCGCCTCAGGCGGTCGGACCGGGCCTGACGCTCAGGCGACTGGGCTGCTCAGAGAGCCCAGTTCGAGCAGATCGACTATGTAGAGCTCATCTTCGGAGAGGCCTACGAATTCGACGCCCGCCCGCACAATTCCATCGGGGCCGGCTTTCACGTTTCGCACCACACCGGTGAACGCGATGTCGATGGACTCACCGACCGAAAGGCGCACTGAGATTCGGCGCCCTACGAGATCGGCTGGATCGTCGTGGCGAAAGTCCATCCCCACACCGAGCGTGGAGAAGTCGAACACCCCGCAGCCGCGCCACAGACGGGAGGATTCGTCGTCAGGAAGCCCAGACGATTCGCCCTCGACATGGCAAAAGCCCATCCACACGGTGGACTGGCGCTGTTCACGTCGTCGATCCTGCACGGTCCATCCTCCAGATACGGCCGCGTCGACTTCCTCACGCGACAGGCCCTTCGATCTGTGTCGTCCAAAGTCCGGCTCCACTTGAATGCACCGACCCAACGCCGGGGATCGGGACTGGCAGCTCAATCGTGGGCGGCGAAGATCACCTCGCAGAGCTCCGGTTCTCGCACCCAGGCCGGAGTCGCGAAAAGGGAACCGGGGCAGCGCTGCTTCAAATCCTCAGGTCAACCTGGCCTCGCGACGATGAGTCGATCCAATTGCTGCAACGGTTGCCGGGCACCGTGGGCTCCGTTCTCGAAGGGGGAGCGCTCGGAACCGGGGACCCAGAGGCCGATCTCCGATCACGAAGCTGACGGCGCTCCCTCTTCCGGGCCATCCCGGCCGACGCAGCCTCGTTGTCATAGGCGTTGAGCTCCGCCGCCAGCAGTCGATACGCCCGCCCTGTGAGGGCAGCGGCTTCGGCATCGAAGGTCGTGCCCTGTGCCTTGATCAGCAGTTTGGTTGCCAACGCAATCGTTTCTTTTTCCATCGTGTACCCAAGGTTACGGATGGACCTGAGAAAGTACATCCCTACAAACGGATCCTTTCACGCAACGCATCCACAACTCGGCCTCGGCTTCCAGATCAGCGTCTTCGGCTTGGAATCATGACGAAGCTACAAACCTTTTCGTACCGTCCGCTCCAAAATGCCCAGGGTGGCGCGTAGGGCAGAATCCGGCACGATCGGGAACCGTTCCTTGAGCTCTCCATCCACCTTGGACCAGTCGTAGTAGGACGTGACGTTCGTGAGCCCGTCGTCTCGGGCGTCCAGGCGATACCCGTAGAAGTGCGGAATCGGGATATCGGGCCCGAGGTCCCACGCGATCTCCGCGTCCGGCTCGAAGACGATGATGTTCACGGTCACGTCGTACTTGCCGAGGGGGAAGTCATTGAGTGACTCGCGGTCCATGTGGATGACGAATCTGTCGCCAACCTTCTCCGCCGGTTCACCGGTGGAGTCCTGCAACATCCCAGAGGCATCGATGGCCACATGGCCCGCAGGGCTGCGCACGATGTCGAAGATGGCAGAAGGTGACGCAGGGATGGGCCGAGTCACCTCAATGCGGTCAGGCAGAAAGACGGTGTCGGGCATGCGGTCTCCTCAGGGAAGCACGTTGGTTGTCGGGTACCTTCGGGTGCTCGGTTTGCCGAGTATCGCGCACGGGCCTTTCCCGGGCATCAGTCCGGCGGCCCGAAGAGACGATCTCCGGCGTCTCCCAACCCGGGCACGATGTACCCCGCGTCGTTCAGCTCCGAATCCACGGCGGCGCAATACACGCCCACACCCGGATGGTCGCCACGGAAGGCGGCCAGGCCCGGCTCGGAAGCAAGGATGCACAGCGCAACGATCTGGGCCGCGCCGCGCCCCCGCACCAGCTTGCACACCTGGCCGAGCGACCCGCCGGTTGCGAGCATGGGGTCGCACACCATGACGCGACGGCCTGCGAGGTCCCGGGGCAGGCGATCGAGGTAGACCTCGGACCGCAGCGTCGCCTCGTCCCGGCGCAGGCCCACGTGTGCCACCTCGGTCAGGGGCACTATCTCCTGGATCGCCTGGACCATGCCCAGCCCGGCGCGCAGGATCGGGACCAACAGCACGACCTCGTTCACGCGGCGCACCGGCACGGCATCGGCCACCGGCGTGTCGACCATCACCTCGTCGGTGCCGAGATCACGCAGCGCCTCGTAAGCCAGGAGACCCGACACCTCCGAGGTCAGCTGGCGGAAGGCATCGCTGCCGGTCCGGCGATCGCGCAACTGGGCAAGGCGGTGCCCGAGGACGGGATGGTCGATGACGGTCACGGAGGTCACCCCGGACCTGCTCTTGCGGCCGCCACCAGGTCGCCCAGCACCCGCCGCAACTCCAGCGTGGCCCGGTCCGCTCTGGTGTGCACCTCTGCGGTGGGGTCCAGCGGGATGGTCAGCTCGTGGTAGGCCTCCTGGATGCGGAGGTCCTCGCGCAGCACCTCGAGCTCGAAGGCCACCGCCTCGGCCATACGCGCCTCGTCGCCGTCGAGGTCGTTCCGCCACAAGGTCGTGAACAGCCGGCAGGTCTCGTCCGTCTCGGGCTGAATGAAGAAGCCGATGACGTTGGAACCGCCGGCCTCGACGAAGTCGATGCGGAGCCGGAGATGGAACGGCGCCGTGAGCCGATAGGTGAGGCGCCTCGTCTGCACGAGCGGGCGCAGGCCGGCCGCGACCCCAGGGTCCTCGCGATGGGCGAAGGGGTGCTCATGGGCCACCGTGAAAGACCAATCATCGCGAGCTACCGCGAACGGGGCGACCTCGGTCGCCTCATCGGTGCCGAACGTGCCGGTGTGGACGAAAGGGAAATGGGCGATATCGAGGAAGTTGTCCGCCAGAAGCCCCGCCGAGGCGCGGGCCCGTAACGTCGGGAGCAGTCCTTCCAGGAAAGTCGGCTCGTCGGCCTCCGGGATCGCGCCGAGCGGGGAGATGGGTGGCTCGGGAGCGAGGTAGACGATGCCATGGGTCTCGTTCACCGCGGCGGCGGGTGTCAGCCGGGCCGTCGGGGGCAACGTCGCGCGGTCCCCCAGCGCCGGGATCTCAATGCAGCGGCCGTCGCCGTCGAAGCGCCACCCGTGATACGCGCACTGCAACACACCTCCCTCGCAGCTGCCGAGCGTGAGAGGACACTGCCGGTGCGGGCAGCGGTCGGCGAACCCTCGCACCCGACCTCCGGAGCGGTACAAGACCCAGGGTTCGCCCAGAAGCACCACCCCGGAGGGCTGGTCGGTCACGTCCCCGGAGCGGGCCACCGGGTGCCAGCAGTGGCGCAGCGCCGGGTCCGTGTTGGCGAGGGCGTGGGCCACGGCGAAACCCTGGTGCGCCCGAATGCGCGCCGTCAAGCCACCCCAGGGGGCATACGTGCGGTGCTGCCCGTGGCGTACTAGAGAGGGAGCACGGTGGACGCAGCAGAGCGGACGACCAGGGAGCATTCTCCGCCCACGCGGCGGGGTGGCCCCTTGGACCCCCGCCTGCTCCGTTACGGGCGCGCCACTCGCCGGTTCCTGGTCCTGACCGTCGCGATCGGGGGCGTGACCGCCCTCCTCCTGATCGCGCAGGCCTGGCTGATTGCGCGCATCGTGGCCGGCGCCTTCCTCGACCATCAGGCCGTGGGCTCGCTCCGTGGCGCGCTCTTCGCACTGCTGGCCGTGATCGCAGGTCGATCGGTGTTGGCTTGGGGCGCCGAACGCGCGGCGCACCGGGCGTCCGCCTCGGCGAAGTCGGAGCTGCGACGAGCCGCCACCGAGCATGTGGCCGCACTCGGGCCGGCCGGGCTCGAGGGATCGGAGACGGGACGGATCAGCACGCTGCTGACGACGGGCATCGACGCCCTGGACGGCTATTTCGCCCGATATCTGCCGCAGCTCTTCCTCGCCGTCATCGTGCCGGTAGCTGTCATCGCCGTCGTGGCCGGGGCGGACTGGGTCAGTGCAGTGCTCATCGCGGTCAGCCTCCCCCTGATCCCGATCTTCATGGCCCTCGTCGGAGCCACCACCAGGGATCGGACGATGGCCCGCATGCGCTCCCTCCAGAAGCTGGCCGGCCACTTCCTCGACATCGTGGCCGGGCTGCCGACCCTCAAAGTCTTCGGCCGGGCCAAGGCCCAGGCGCGGGCGATCGCCGACGTCACGGACCGCTACCGCGCCACCACGCTCGCCACCCTGCGGCTGACCTTCCTGTCGTCCCTCATTCTCGAGCTGCTCGCCACCGTCTCGGTGGCGCTGGTCGCGGTGGCCGTCGGGCTGCGTCTCCTCGGCGGCAACATGTCCTTTCGCGACGCGCTCTTCGTGCTCGTCCTCGCCCCGGAGGCCTACCTCCCTCTCCGCGCGCTGGGCGCCAACTATCACGCCAGTGCCGACGGGATGCAGGCGGCGCAGGACGTCTTCGCCCTCTTGGAGGAGCCCACTGACACCCCGAGGGGCGGCACCACCACGGCGGCCGGCGCATCGATCCGCATCCGCGGCCTGGAGGTCACGTATCCGGGCCGGCGTCTTCCGGCCCTCGATGGGGCCGAGCTCGTCGTCACCCCAGGGGAAACCGTCGCCGTGATCGGCGCCAGCGGGTGCGGCAAATCGACGCTCCTGGCAGTGATCCTCGGCTTGCGCCGCCCCGACGCCGGATCGGTGTCCCTCGGCGGCGTCGACCTCGCCGACCTCGATCTCGAGGACTGGCGCCGCCACATCGGCTGGGTGCCTCAGCGACCCCACCTGTTCGCCCGGTCGGTGGCCGAGAACGTCAGGCTCGGCCGTCCCGAGGCCTCGGACTCCGCCGTGGCGGACGCCCTCGAAGCCGCCGGCCTGACCGAGGTGATGCGGCGGCTGCCCCAGGGCGCAGCCACACTTCTCGGCCAGGGAGGGTCCGGGCTCTCAGCCGGTGAGCGCCAGCGTGTCGCACTCGCCCGAGCGTTCGTGCGCGACGCTCCTCTCCTCCTCCTGGACGAGCCGACGGCCAGCTTGGACGGCGAGACGGAGGCCGACGTGCTTACCGCCGTTCGGCGCCTCGTGACCGGCCGCACCGCGGTGATCGTGGCGCACCGCCCTCCCCTCGCTGCGCTGGCCGACCGTGTCGTGGAGCTGCGGGCGCCGGTCGAGGCGGCATCGTGAGTGCCGACCGCGCCGGCATCGGCCGGACGCTCGGGATTGCCCGGACCGCCCGCCGCCGGCTGGCCGAGGCGTCGCTCCTGGGAGCCGGGGCGATCGGCGCCTCCATCGCCCTCATGGGCACCTCGGCGTGGCTGATCTCCCGAGCGGCTCAACGCCCGTCGGAAGCCTCGCTGACGCTGGCCATCGTCGGCGTGCAGTTCTTCGGGCTGTCGAGGGGGTTCTTCCGCTACGGCGAGCGATTGATCGGTCACGACGCGGCGTTGCGCGTGCTGGCGGACCTGCGTGTGCGCGTCTTCGAACGGCTCGAGACGGTGGCACCCGCCGGGCTCCCCGTCTTCCGGCGCGGCGACCTCGTGGCGCGCTTCGTGGACGACGTGGACTCACTCCAAGACGTGGTGCTCCGGGTCCTCCAGCCGTTCCTCGTGGCCCTGCTCGTCGGAACGGGCACGGTGGCGGTCCTGTGGTGGTTTCTCCCGCAGGCCGGCCTCCTGCTGCTGGTGGCACTCCTCCTCTCGGCCACGGCCGTACCCTGGTTGACCGGGCGCTTGGCCCGCCGCGAGGAGTCCCGGCAGTCCACCGAGCGCGGCGAGCTCACGGCAAGCGTGGTCGATCTCGTGGAAGGCGCTCCCGAGCTGCTCGTAATGGGTGCCGTCGGAGGCCAGCTGGCCCGCATTGACGCGTCGGACGGCCGGTTGCGCCAAATAGCCCGCCGCGGTGCGGGCACCACGGGCCTCGGGCTCGCTCTCACGACGGCGCTGGCCGGATTGGCCAGCTGGGGCGCCCTGACCCTCGGCGTCTCGGCCGTGCACGGTGGCTCGCTCAACGGCGCTCTCCTCGCCGTCCTGGTGCTCGTGCCGCTGGCCGCATTCGAGCTGGCGTCGCCGCTTCCCGCTGCCACTCAGGCGCTCCAGCGATCGCGCGTGACGGCGGCACGGGTGTTCGAGGCCATGGACGCACCGGCGGTGGTGAACGAACCCGTGAACCCGGTCGCTCTGGGCGAGGAACCGCACCGACTCGCCCTGCGCGGCGTCTGGGCCACCTATCCGGGCGCCGGGCGCGCCGCGCTCCGTGGCGTGGACCTGCACCTGAGCCCCGGGCGGCGCGTCGCTCTGGTCGGCCCGAGCGGCGCAGGCAAGTCGACACTGGCCGACGTGCTGGTGCGGTTCCTGCCGGCCGACGCGGGCGACGCGACGCTCGACGGGGTGCCGATGGAGCGCCTTGCCGCCGACGACGTGCGGCGCGTGGTCGGACTGGTCGAGCAGAACCCCTACCTGTTCGACACCACGCTGGCCGAGAACCTCCGGGTGGGTCGCCGTTCCGCCACCGATGGCGACCTGGTCGACGTCCTCGACCGGGTGGGGTTGGGTCCGTGGCTGGCCGGGCTCCCCGACGGCCTGGCCACGGCGGTGGGACCGCGGGGCGTGCGCCTCTCGGGAGGGCAGAGCCAGCGCGTCGCCGTCGCCCGCGCCCTCCTGGCGGACTTCCCGATCCTGGTGCTCGACGAGCCGGACGAGCATCTCGATCCCCCGGCCGCCGACGCACTGATGGCCGATCTGCTCGCTCTCACGGTAGGCCGCTCCACGCTGCTCATCACCCACCGGTTGACCGGGCTGGAGCGGGTCGACGAGATCGTCGTCCTCGACGGGGGGCGGGTCGCCGAGCGGGGCACCCATGACGAACTTCTCGCGGCCGGCGGCCGCTACTCCGGCCTGTGGTGGGAGGAGCGGTTGAACGACCGGCCTGATCTCAACCTGCGGTCCACCGCGCGTGCCTGCGCCGATGAAGAGGCGCCCGCGGTCATTGACGGCACACACCAAAGGAGCGACCACTAGTGAACCTCGACCTCGCCCGCTGGCAGTTCGCATTGACCAGCATCTACCACTTCCTCTTCGTGCCGGTCACGATCGGACTGGCATTCCTCGTCGCCCTGCTCCAGACCGCCTGGTACCGGAATGACGACGAGACATACCGTCGGCTGGCTCGCTACTTCGGCGCGCTGCTGCTCATCAACGTTGCCATCGGCGTGGTCACGGGCCTCATTCAGGAATTCGAGTTCGGCATGAACTGGTCGGCCTACTCACGGCTCGTCGGCAACGTCTTCGGCGGCCCGCTCGCGATGGAGGGGTTGGTCGCCTTCTTTTTGGAGTCGACGTTCCTGGGCATCTGGATCTTCGGCTGGAACCGGCTCTCCAAGAAGGCACACCTGGCCACGATCTGGCTCGTGGCGGCCGGGACGATACTTTCTGCCGCCTTCATCATGGCGGCCAACTCGTGGATGCAGCACCCGGTCGGCTACGCCACGAACCACCAAACGGGACAGCCCCAGCTCACCAACATCTGGGCGCTGTTCACGAATCCCGTCTTCATCTGGAGCTATGTCCACGTGCTCCTGGCCTCCCTCGTCACCGGAGGCGTCTTGATGCTGGCCGTGGCCGCCTGGCACCTGCGACGACAGCAGCAGGTCGAGGCGTTCAAGCGCGCCGCGGTCATCTCGCTCGCCGTACTCTTGCCGGCCGTCATCCTCGCCCTGTTCGTCGGCAGCGAGCTCGGTGTCGTCGAAGCGACCTACCAACCCATGAAGATCGCGGCGGCCGAGGCGCAATGGAACACGTGCGACAGCCGATGTTCGTTCTCCATCTTCCAGATCGGGGGCGGCAACAACGACCACACCCCGACGCAGATCATTGAGATCCCAGGGCTCCTCTCCATCCTCGCCACCAACAGCCCGAACGGAAAAGTGGAGGGCCTCACCCAGCTCAATGCGCAGTACCAGAAGGAGTATGGACCGGGGAACTACGTTCCCATTGTCTTCATTCAGTATTGGTCGATGCGGGTCATGGCGTACCTGGCCACCGTCGTCTTCGTCTTCGCGGCCTGGGGAGGATGGCTGCTCTACCGACGAAGGATGGAACACGCGAAGTGGTTCCTTCGAATAGCGCCATGGATGGTGATCCTGCCCTTCCTCATCAACACCGCCGGCTGGATGCTGACCGAGAACGGGCGCCAACCGTGGATCGTCCAGGGCCTGATGAAGACCGCCAACGGGGTCTCACCCTCGGTATCGGCGACCGACATCTGGATCTCGATCGTCGTCTTCGTCGCGATCTTCGCGGTGCTCGGGGTCGCAGACGTGTGGCTCATGATCCGCTACAGCCGTCGCGAACTCGGCCACGACCCCCTCGCCAAGATCACCTCGCCCGATGGCGACGGGCATCCCCCATCCGCTCACCCCGATTCGTCCGACGAGGACGAATTGGCTCTCGTCTACTAGGAGCCCGCGATGACACTCGGAGATCTCTGGTACATCGTCGACGTGCTGTTCTGGGTCGGATTCTTCGTGCTCGAAGGTTTCGACTTCGGCGTCGGCATGCTGCACTCGTTCATCGGTCGCACCGACACCGAACGGCGCGTCGTCGTGAACACCATCGGGCCCGTCTGGGACGGCAACGAGGTCTGGCTGATCGTGGCCGGAGCGGTCATCTTTGCTGCATTCCCCGGCTGGTACGCAACCATGTTCTCGACTTTCTACCTCGCCCTCGTGGTGCTCCTGGTCGCGCTCATGGTGCGCGGCCTGGCCTTCGAGTACCAACGCAAGTTCGACGACCCGCGCTGGCGCTCGGCCTGGCGGTGGGGGCTCACCATCGGGAGCGCGTTGATCCCCCTCCTGGTCGGGGTTGCGCTGGGCGACCTGCTACACGGCCTGCCCATCGACAAGGCTCACCAATTCACGGGGAGCTTCTGGACGCTGCTGACGCCTTTTGGGCTGTGGACGGGGATCACGCTCACGGTGCTCTCGCTCTTCATGGGCGCCACATACCTCACGTTGAAGACGACCGGGGAACTCCACGCGTGTGCCCAACGGGCGGCCACCGTCATCGGCGTCCTCTCGGTGCTCGTGACATTCGGTTTCATGACATGGATCCATGTCGGCCTCAGCACCGGCTTCGTCCCCGAGCCTGTCGAGGCTCTCGGCCTCATGGCCGTCATCGCGGCGGCCTGGTTGGCCTCGGCCAGGGCGGATGGATGGGCCTTCACCGCCGCCGCTGTCGGCATCGCGGGGACGGTCGGCTCCATCTTCCAAGAGTTGTTCCCACGGGTAATGATCTCGACCACCAATGCGGCGTACAACCTCACGGTGAACAACACGGCGAGCCCGCCGTACACACTCAAGGTGATGACCGTGGTGGCGGTGATCTTCTTCCCGTGCGTCCTCGTCTACCAGGCGTGGGGCTACCACATCTTTCGAAAGCGCCTGTCGGTTCCAAGGGTCGGGGGTGACGACGTCACCTCTGCCTCGACCGAGGTACCGGCCGAAACCTGATCGATCAGCCGCCCCGAAGGGCAGCCACCCCGGGCACTACGCGCCGAAGGACTGCTCCTTCGCACCCGCGTAGATCTTCATGTTCCGAGCGAGGACGGGCACGCCGCCCGCCGGCATGGAGGATCGGATGCGTTGCAGGTGGGCCTGCAGATCGTCCTGGGAGGACCACATCTCGAAGAGGCGCACGAGGGAGGGGTCGACCGAGTCGGCGCTCATGGCGTACTCCAGGCAACCGTGTTCGCCTCGGGAGATGCCGATGGACTCGCGTCGGCTCTCGAGGAACTCAGCGCGCCGGTCCGGGTCGACCGTGAAGGTGCCGGCGATGATCAACATGTCGTGGGCCACTGATCAGAGTCCCGGACCGTTCTGCATGATGCCCCCGTCGGCGAAGATGGTCGTTCCCGTGATGTAGCCGGCTCCGGGGCCGGCGAGGAAGGCCACCACCGAGGCGATCTCCTCGGGCTCGGCCAGCCGGCCGAGCGGGATCGACTTGTTGAGCGCGGCCAGCGCAGCGGGGTTCGCGACCGTCTGCGCGTTGATGGGGGTGTCCACCGCGCCGGGGCCGACCCCGACGACGCAGATGTTGTGCGGTCCCAGCTCGACGCCAGCCGTCCGGGTCAGCATGCGCATGCCGCCCTTGGAGAGGCAGTAGGCCGTGTTGCCCGCCATCGGCCAGTCCTCGTGGACCGACGTCATGTTGATGATGCGGCCTCCCTCACCCTGAGCGATCATCTGTTTGGCCGCCAGCTGGGTCCCGAAGAACGCGCTCTTCAGGTTGATGGCGAGGACCTTTTCGTACTGGTCCTCGGTCGTATCCAGAACCGAGGTGCGAGTTTCGACCCCGGCGTTGTTGACCATGACGTCGAGCCGCCCATAGACGGAGACCGCCGTATTGACCAACCGCTGGAGGTCCTCGACTTTGGAGACATCGGCTTCGACTGCCGTCGCCGCCTCCCCGAGATCGGCGATTTTGCGCTCGAGATCCTCGGTGGCCTGCGGGTTGGAGACGTAGTCGATAACGACCATCGCGCCCTGCCCCGCCAGAGCCAGCACCACCGCCTGGCCGATGCCCGTATTGCCTCCGGTCACGATTGCGACCTTGCCTTGCAGTTCGTCAGTCATGTGCACCTTCCGGGCGCGCCTGCCGAGGGCGCGGTCTCGAGCGACGTCCTACGGTACCGAGCGGGGCGACCGAAAGCGATCGGTGATCCTCGGCCACCGAGATCGCCGCACGGTTTACCACGTTGTCACTCGCCCGGTTACCTGGCGGTCACTTGCGGGCTCCCTGGGCTTCGAGCGCGGAAGCTCATCCCAATCGGGTGATGCCGACGCTGCTCAGAGTCCGTACGATTCAGATGTGACCGACGACGCTGAAACAAGTCTGGCTGAAAGCTTCCCACCCATTGCTGATTACGGGTTCCTCTCGGACTGCGAGAACAATTGCCTCGTGGCCCCGGACGGCGCCGTCGAGTGGTTGTGCCTCCCCCGTCCGGACTCCCCCAGCGTCTTCGGTGCCATCCTGGACCGCACCGCCGGCAACTTCCGGTTCGCGCCCATGAACACCCATGTGCCCCATCAGCGCCGCTACATACCCGGGACCATGGTGCTCGAGACGACGTGGCACACCCCGAGTGGGTGGCTCCTCGTGCAGGACCTGCTGGTGGTACAGCCCGTATCGGACGGGAGTCGGCGCGCCGATTATCGACGTTCCCCCGGCGATTTCGCCGCCACGGGCACCCTCCTACGGCTGGCCACGTGCATCGAGGGCCACGTCGAAGTAGTGGCCAACGCCGTGCCGGTGTTCGAGTACGGGGCCCAGACCGGGATGTGGGCCTACGAGGGGGACGGCTACGAGATCATGACCGGCCGTCCGCCTGCCGGCGACCCGGTGCTCACCATAAGGTCGTCCCTCCGTCTCGGCGCGGCGGGCGCCCGGTGTTACGGGCGCACAACGCTGGACAAGGGCGAGAGCGCGTTCATCTCCCTCTCGTGGGCCGACGGCCAGCCCACCAACCTGGACGAGGCGCAGGCGCAGCTCGCGACCACCGTCAGCTACTGGAGGGACTGGCTTTCCAACGGCACGTTCCCCGACCACCCGTGGCGCATCTACATGGAGCGCAGCGCGCTGACGCTCAAGGGCCTGAGCTACGCCCCCAGTGGCGCCATCATGGCGGCCGCCACCACCTCCTTGCCCGAAACACCCGGCGGCGCGCGGAACTGGGACTATCGCTACACCTGGATCCGCGACTCCTCCTTCATGTTGCGCTCGCTGTACCGGATCGGGTTCGACTGGGAAGCGCTCGAGTACTTCGCCTTCGTGCTCGAGGCGGTGGCAGGGGGAGGCGGCGACTTCAGCCTCCAGATCATGTACGGGATCGACGGACGGAAGGACCTCACCGAGTCCACCCTCGATCACTTGTCGGGCTGGCGTGACTCTCGGCCAGTGCGAGTGGGCAACGGCGCCTGGGACCAGCACCAGAACGACGTCTGGGGGATGCTCCTCGACGCCGTCGACATCCACCTCAGGCAGGGTGCGGCGCAGATCGTGAAGCCCGTCTGGGAGGGCGTGGCCGGTTTTGTCGAATCCGCCATTACGCACGCCGGCGACCCAGACCAGGGGATCTGGGAGATCCGGGGTGAGCCCCAGCAGTTCACCGCCTCCAAGGTCTTGTGCTGGGTGGCGATGGACCGCGGCGCCGACATGGCCCGGGTCCGGCAAGACCACGAACGGGCCGAGAAGTGGCAGAAGGCGGCCGACGAGCTCAAAGCCGAGATCCTCGAGAAGGGCGTCGATGCCAACGGCCGCTTCCGGCAGGCCTACGGCAACGAGGAGTTGGACGCCTCCCTTTTGTTGATCCCGATCATGGAGTTCCTGCCAGCGGACGACGAACGGGTGCGGGCCACGGTGCTCGCCATCGCCGACGAACTCACCGAGGACGGGCTGGTCCTTCGCTACAAGGTGGACTCCACCGACACGGGATTCGAAGGGAAGGAAGGTACCTTCACCATCTGCTCATTCTGGTTGGTGACGGCCCTCGCCATGATCGACGAGCAGGAGCGTGCACGGGCCTTGTGCAAGAAGCTGCTCGCCTTCGCCGGGCCGCTGCACCTCTACGCCGAGGAGATCGATGCCGCAACCGGCGAACACCTGGGCAACTTCCCCCAGGCCTTCACCCACCTGGCGCTCATCGACGCAGTGGGCCGGCTGATCGAGGCCGAGCGCGCCTCTGTGGCGCCGCTCTGATCATCTCGGGCACGGCGCAGGGGAACTGGGGGGCTGCGCCAGTCTTCATTGCCGGCCACTACGTCGCAGATCGACAACCTCTCCGTGGCCGACACGAGCTTCTTCCCAGGCATCGGCGCAGTCAACCGCGGCCCTACCGCCACGGCGAACGCGATCCGGGTCGGCGAGCATCCGACCGGCCGACTGGCCTGACCGCGACCCACCGTGTGACGACGTCGTACCCTGGGGACCGGGCCACCACCACTTTGCGAGAGGAGCCGTCGTGAGTACAACACCACGCCACCGTGTTGTCGTCGTCGGTGGTGGGTTCGGCGGCCTCCCGGCCACCCGCCTGCTCGCCGCGTCCGACCTCGACATCACGCTCATCGACCGCCGCAATCATCACCTGTTCCAACCACTGCTCTACCAGGTGGCCACCGGCATCCTGTCGCCGGGTGCGATCTCCCCCGTGCTGCGGCACGTTCTGCGACGGCGCAAGAACGTCAACGTGGTCCTGTCCCACGTGACCGGCTTCGATTTGGAGCGACGCATCGTCCACACTGAATCCGTGCCTGGCGAAGTCGCTGAGTACCCCTACGACAGCCTGATCGTCGCCGCCGGCGCCGGGCAGTCCTACTTCGGGCACGACGAGTTCGCCCTGCTCGCCCCCGGGATGAAGACGATCGATGACGCCATGGAGTTGCGCCGTCGCGTGTACGGCGCCCTCGAGATCGCCGAGAACCTCCCCGACGAGGCGCTGCAGCGGTTCTTCATGACCTTCGTGATTGTCGGCGGCGGCCCGACCGGTGTGGAGCTGGCCGGCCAGATCCGCGAACTCGCCTACCGCAGCCTCTCCAAGGATTTCCGCCACATCGATCCCGCCGCCGTACGCGTGCTCCTTGTCGACGGTGGCAAGACACCACTGGCCACCTTCGGCGGTGAGCTCTCGGGCCGGGCCTGCAAAGAGCTCGAGAAGATGGGCGTCGAGTTGCGCATGGGGCTCCGCGTCGTCGGTGTCGATGCTTTCGGCGTGAATGCCGAGAGTGCCGACGGCGTCAAGGAGCGCCTCGACTGTGGCACCGTCATCTGGGCTGCCGGCGTCCAGGCCTCGCCGCTGGCCGGGCTTCTGGCCGAGGCCACCGGGGCCGAGACCGACCGCGCCGGGAGGGTCGCCGTCCTCCCCGACCTCAGCCTTCCCGGGCACCCAGAAGTCTTTGCCATCGGCGACATGGCGACCCTCAACGACCTCCCCGGCGTCTGCGAGGTGGCCATGCAGGGAGGCCTGCACGCCGCCAACACGATCAAGCGGCGACTGAAGGGCGGCGACAGCGTGCCGTTCAAGTACCGCGACCTCGGGAGCGCCGCCGCTGTCGGCCGCTTCAAGGCCATCGTCAGCGTGCGGGGACTGCGACTCAGCGGGTTCCCCGGATTCGTCGTCTGGATGTTCGTGCACCTGGCCTTCCTCAACGGGTTCGGTTCCCGCCTCATGGCCCTCTGGCGCTGGGGTGTTGCCATGGTCGGACGTGGTCGGCCCGAACGCGTCTTCAGTGTCGGGCACACCGGCGGGGACCTGAGCCTGCCCGACGACGTCAAGGCCAAGGTCATGCCGAAACCCTTTCCCGTGCTCGAAGACCAGACGGGTTGGACCAATCTGAGGGCACGGATCGGGGATGCGGAACTTTCCAATGGCGGCAAGGGCGGCAAGGGCGGCACGGGCGGATCCAGCCCGTCCTGAACCATCCGGCGCGCCCCGAGGAAGGGCCAAGTACATTCCCCGGATGATCCTCGATCGATTCCTCGTCACCGACCAGGTCGCCGTCATCACCGCCAGCGGCCGCGGCATCGGTGCCGCCACCGCGGTGGCGCTGGCCGAAGCAGGGGCGGACGTCGTGCTGGCCGCCCGGACGGAGGACCAGCTGCGTGCCGTGGCCAGACAGGTCGAGGCCGCCGGTCGCCGGGCGATCGTCGTGCCCGGCGACCTGACCGACCTGGACCTCATCGCCTCCCTGGCCGAGACGGCGTTCAGCGAGTTCGGGCGTCTCGACATCATCGTCAACAACATGGGCGGCACCATGCCGCGGCCTCTGCTCGACACGTCGCCGCGCTTCTTGGAGGAGGCCTTCCGCTTCAACGTCTC
Source organism: uncultured Acidimicrobiaceae bacterium (assembly GCA_963721585.1). Lineage (GTDB taxonomy): Bacteria > Actinomycetota > Acidimicrobiia > Acidimicrobiales > RAAP-2 > Bog-473. The sequence goes on from CAVRJN010000008.1 coordinate 1,146,398, forward strand.
GGCCGGCCACGCCCTGATCCGGGCCGCCGTGCCGCGCATGCTCGAAGGCGACCACGCGGGCGGGGCCATCGTCAGCATCTCGTCGGTGATGGGACATGTCGCCGGGCGTGGCTATGTCGGCTACGGCACCGTCAAGGGCGCTCTCGAGCAGTACACCAGGCTGGCCTCGCGCGACCTGGCACCTCGGATTCGGGTCAATGCGATCGGCGTGGGCTCGACCGCCACTTCGGCCCTTGACATCGTGATGTCGAGCGACGAGCTTCGCACCGCGATGGAAGACGCCACCCCGTTGCGGCGCCTCGGGCATGTCGACGACATCGCCTCGGCGATCCTCTACCTGGTGTCACCCGCCGGCGCCTATGTCACGGGCAAGATCATCGAGGTCGACGGAGGCCTGCAGTCGCCTAACCTCGAATTCCCTCTCCCCGACCTCTAAGGAGGCACCCAACATGGTGTACCGCGTCGTGCAGTGGAGCACCGGCAATGTCGGTCGTCATTCCCTGGCCGGCATCGACGCCCACCCAGATCTCAGGCTGGTCGGCGTCTACGTGTCGAACCCCGACAAGGTGGGTCACGATGCCGGCGAGCTGGCCGGATTCGTCCGCAGCTTCGGCGTGACGGCGACCAGCGACGCCGACGCCCTGCTGGCGTTGAAACCGGACTGCGTCGTGCACACCGCCATGGCTGACGACCGCATCTTCGAGGCGCTCAAGGATCTGGAGCGCTTCCTGGCCGCCGGCATCAACGTGGTCTCCTCGAGCCCGGTGATGCTGCAGTACCCGGCACCTGATGATCCCCTGGCCGCACCGATCATTGCGGCGGCGGAGGAGGCCGGCGTCTCGATCTTCGTCAACGGGGTCGATCCTGGGTTCGCCAACGACGCGCTGCCGCTGGTCCTTTCCGGGGTCAGCGAACGCATTGAGGAGGTGCGCTGCGCGGAAATCCTCAACTACAACACGTACAACCAGCCCATGGTGCTCTTCGGCATCATGGGCTTCGGTGGTGCGATGGACGAGGTGCCCTTCCTGCTCACCCCCGGCGTCCTCACCATGGCGTGGGGTTCGGTGGTCCGCCAGATCGCAGCCGGTCTCGGCGTGACCCTGACCGACGTGACCGAGTGGTACGAACGGGAAGCGGCACCCGAGGACTTCGAAGTCGATGCCGGCACCATCAAGGCCGGGACGGCCGCGGCGTTGCATTTCGAGGTGCGCGGCATGGTCGGCGACCGCGCCGTGGTCGTGCTCGAACACGTGACGCGGCTGCGCGACGACCTCGGCGCGCAGTGGCCCCAGCCCGCAGGACAGGGTTGCTACCGAGTGGAGATCAAGGGCGAGCCGAACTACACACTCGACCTGCAACTCATGGGAACCGACGGCGACCACAACACGGCGGGGCTCAAGGCGACCGCCATGCGGCTCGTCAACGCCGTGCCGGCGGTGATCGCGGCGCCGCCCGGTCTCGTCACTGCCCTCGACCTCCCCCTCGTCACCGGCCGAGGTCTGGTCGTGACCTGAACAGGACGCCCCCCTCGCGTCGGATCAATCACAACGCATCCAACAATCGCAGTACCCGCCACAATTTGGGCAAAAGTACTACGACCTCTCCGTCAAGGCAGCCCCTGAGGAGGGCGACAAGAGGGAGTGACCCCGAACCAGACCCCCGCGCCGAGCAGTTGTCGGCATCGTCGCCGGAGAGCCATCAGCTCCGGCACGGAGAGGCCCGGCTCCGTGACGGTCCTACCCCCTTCCGAGTGCGTCTGCGCCACGCAGGTTCGCAACTTGCGGCGCGCCGAACCTGATGAGGCGCGACCGGTCTCCACCATCACCGTCAACGACACCAGGGGTTCTCTGGCCAGTTGGCGATCCACCGTCTCTGTGCAGACGGTGTCCGGGCTGGACGCCGCGCAACTGGCGAGCACCCGGCTGAGCGTCTCCCCGCATCCGACCACCTTTGTGGCGGGGAGCCCAGCCGATGTCGTGCGCAGTTCGCCACGCGCGTGCGCCGGCCCGGGTGAACCGAACAGGACATTGCCTGCGGGCGCGCCGGCCTCCCCGCCCGCTCCCTGAGCTAACCGGCCGGCGTGGCGGCTCCGGAGCCCGGGGCGCCGGCCCAACCGGCTCGGTCCTCTCGTGTTGCGACCAGACTGAAGCAGTGATTCTCGTCGACGCCGCCAATGTGATCGGATCCCGTCCAACTGGCTGGTGGCGGGACCGGGCAGGAGCAGCCCGCACGTTCGTGGCCCAGGTCCGAGGGGCCGTCACTTCGGAACGGATCGCCCAACCGGTGGTCGTGGTCCTGGAAGGCAAGGCTCGCCAGGGCGCACAACCTGGCCTCGCCAACGGTGTCACGGTCCAACACGCCGTCGGCAGCGGCGACGACACGCTGATCGATGTCGTCCGTCGTGCGTCCGGTCAAAAGGTCACTCTCGTCACGGCGGATCGGGACCTACGGCGACGGGCCGAGGCACTGGGAGCCGATGTGGTCGGGCCCAACTGGTTGTTCGAACGCATGGAGTCGTGAGTAAGACCGGTTGTACTCCTAGGGCGAACCCCCGTTCCCACCGACCTGGTGCTGCGGCAAGGAGGGGTTGGACCGGCTAGTGCGGCGCCGGCGTGCCGACCGGGACCGGGAATACCGGGTTCGCCCTCGTGCTTGGTGAGTGGAAGCAATTGAAGACATTCTGACCCTTGTTCAGGACTGGGACGTACTGCGTGCCCTTGGCCATGACGTAGGCCACGCAATAGGGCGGGGCATGGCTGCTGTGACCTCCGACGGCCCAGTTCACCGGTGTCGTCAGGCCACCAGCCGTGAAGGCCGTGATCTCGTTGGTCTGTTTGATCACGTTGGCCCATGTGAGATTGTTGCCCGCCGCCTTCACGCCTTGCACGAAGAGCGCCGCGGACTCCCAGCCCTGGATCGCCAATTCGTTGTACACGTAGTTGGGCTCATATTTCCTCATCTGTTGCAGGTACAGCGTCAATCCCGGGTAGAGACGGGTCGGCGCCGTGAAGGGCACGTGGTAGGTGGCGAAGTACACGCCCTGCATCAGGCTCTCGTTCGCCTTCAGCGTGGGAACGTCGTTGCCGTTCAACCACAACTGCGTCACCTTGAGCCCGTACTGGTGAATGGCCCGCGTCAAGGCGACGTTTCCCTGCACGTCCATGCAGCTCAGTACGAAATTGGATCCCGCCTGCCGCATGCGCTGCACATCTGTCGCCACCGTTGTGCCGGGATAGCTGATCTTGAGATCGACGTAACGTATGTCGTACCCCTCGGACTGCATCGCGTCCTCGGCTGCCTGGCACGCGTTGGACGATGCCGCCACTCCGTAGGCCAAGATGGCAATTGAGGGCTTCCGCTGTGTCTTGCGGGCCACGTAGGCGAATTCAGCCGCCCCAGCCTGGTAGTACTGCACTGAGCCTCCGGCGGCAAAGAGGTTGGCCGGCCCCGCCCAGTTGTCCGTCACGTTGTAGCCGTAGGTCGGAATGCCCGACTGCACGAACAGATTGGGTGAGAAGAAGATCGTCGCCACACCGGATACGGCGAACACGTGGTCTTGATTGATGAGCGTGTTGGCCAGCTGATTGAACGTGGTCGGGTTCCCGCCGTCGTCGAGAGCGTACTGGTAGTCGATTTTTCGGCCGTTCACACCGCCCTGGGCGTTGATGTAGTCGAAGTAGGCCTTCTCTCCGTAGATCAACGAAGAGGAATTCGCCGCCAGGGTTCCCGTCTGCGTGGAGATGGTCCCGACGGTGATAGAGGTGGGGGTCACGCCGGGCGCGCTGCTCGGGGATGCTGCGCTCGCTGTTGCGACGGGCATCAAGACCCCCAGAGTCGCCGTGGCAGCGCCAGTCAACAAGGCCCCCACGACCGACCGGCCTCTCCAGCTCACCCTCATCGCGCCCCCAATCGTTGGGCAACGGTACGCCGAACTGCTGCGACGCTCAACCGGTTCTCCCAAGTCTCCGGCCCTCGCCACCAGTCCCCCGTCGTGGTCCCTGGCGTACCTCGACTCTCACGATTTCAGAGCCTGGCCGGCATCGTCGAATCGAGATCGGTGGGGGCGGTTCGACCCAAGACCGCTACCGCAATCGCCATGACGCAGAAGGCCACGCCGGCCACGGCCCTCTGGGCCGTGCTCATGGTGAAGCGCTCGTCGAAGATCCAGACGCTCAACACAATGGCGATGGCGGGGTCGACCACGACGATGAGAGGTTGGGACACACTCAACGGGCCGACCTGCAAGGCGGCCTGCTGCAGCACCGAGCCGATGATTGCCGTGGCGATCAGTGCGTAGAGAGGCCAGTGCTCCAGCACTCCGACGACGCCCGACACCGTCAGCATGTTGGTGGTCTCCTTGATGAAGGCAGCCATCAGGGCCCACGTGATCGAGGCGGCGATGGCGTAGAGCGCGGCGCGTCGGACGGGAGATCCCCAACGCGCGGCGATGGCCAACACAGCCACGGCACCGCCGAAGACTGTCGATGCGACAATCCAATCGGCCGCGTCCGGCGTCAGGTTGCCGCCATGGGGCTCCGCGGCGCTCAGGAAAACCGCCAGAGCCGCACAGGTGACAAGTGCGGCAATCCATGCCGTCTTGGCTATGTGCTGTCGGATCCAAAATCTGCGCAGGACCAGTGCGAAGACCAACTCAGTGACGAGGAGGGCTTGGACCACCGAGAGCTGTCCTCGGTGTAGTGCGATCGCCTGGAAGGCGAACCCCGCCGCCGCCGCCGCCCAGCCCAGCAGCCAGAGAGGCTGGCGGATCAGAAAGGCGACCAGAGCCCAGTTGCGGTGCTGGCTAGAGACACCGACGCTGGCCGTGTGCTGTGTCATGAGGTGCACCGCATTCGCCAGGGCGGCGGCCAAGGCAAAGATGATTGCCACAGTCACGTCATGACCACCGACTGTGCTCCCCTGCGCTCACGGGATCAGCTTCGCATCAATGAGGACGGGCTGCTCCGAACGTCGGACGCGCGCCATCCCACGAACGCAAAATGGCGACGATCTGCCGTTCCCGAACGATACGGGTCAGCGGAACGATGGACACTGGTATCGGGTCGCACCCGACTCCCTCGCTACCCACTCAAGGCCCGCAGCTCGGCCACGCCAATGCGGATGACCGTATCCTCACCGCAAGTCGCCGCCAACGCATAGCGATCTTCGCCTAGGGCATGGATCCGAACGACGAGGTCCCGGTCGAGGAAGGCAGGGGCGGCGAAACGAACCGCGAACCGCTGGAGGCGTGTGGGGTCTCCCTCGCACACCGTCCGGACCACGGCTCGCGCGGACAGGGCCATGGGGCAGAGGCCATGAAGAAAAACGGTCCTTCGTAGCCACTCCGGCTCGCCGCCACTGCGTCAAAGTGGTGTTCGCTCAAATCGCCAGAGACCCGGCCGTAGCGGCGCGCGATCTCCAGATCGATTCGGACGACCTCCTCGGCGATGGGACGCCAACCATGGACATCGGTCACCCCGCGGTCCGGCAGATCCGGTCCGGTCGGGTCAGCGGTGGTACCGAGCATGACCGTGGTCCACCACTGCTCCGCGACGAGTCGCTCTCCCGTGTCATAGGTCTTATGAAGCAACGTGATCCGAAGGTTCTCACCCGAAGATCTGGCGCTGTGTGTCTCGACAACCGTGTGGAGCAATTCATCGGGCACGATCGGCCGGTGGAGCAGTAGCTCGTGTTGACCATGGACACCGCCGCGTGCCTCGGCAAAGACAGATTCGGGACCAACCGGAACATCGCCGCGTATTGGGCGCGGTATGTCTGTGTGGCGATGGCAGTCGGAGGGAGAGTGGTTCCATCGAAGTAGCGCGGATTACGGTCGAGGGTCGCCTCGCCGAGCGCAGACGGATTCTCTACGTCGATCACGAGCTCGTAGGGTCCCGCTCGGTCTCCGGAGTTCAGCACGCCAGCGCCTCAGTTTGGTGGCGAGGGCGTGACGGACCTCGTCGCGGGTCCAGACCTTCTCACCTGCACCCCGTTGAAAGCGGACGCGGATCGGGTGGAGGCGGTCGCAGCCGCGGATCAGTGCGCCGGAGGGGCCGGCGCGACCCGCCTCTCCACCTTGCTTCATGGCGCTGAGACGAATCATGAGGCGACAACCTCTCCCGCCGCCTCGCGGATCGCGAAATGCGGCCGGCTACAGAGGTCCGGCCGCTGCCCGGGGGCCGCTTGGGCGGCCAACAGCGGATCCGTCACGGAGGGAGCGGCGTGGACCGTCTTCTGCTTGCCCGGGCGGCGGCATGACGGCCAGCGCGACGGCCGAAGAATGATCCGTCTCCGAGACTGATGCCGCTGGCGTAGTGACTGGCCGCGAGGCTGGCGGCCGTCCGTCCGACCGCATAGAGACCGGATATTCCCTGACCGGCACTATCGACCGCCGCACCGTCAGAATTGGTGACGAGGCCGCCGAGCGTGAAGGTGGCATAAATCGCACCGTGATCGACGCGCAGGTCGATGGCGCCGATGCCGCTCGCCGGCGCGACGCCGATGGGTTGCAGGAACGGCGCGCGCTTGTGGAACTGCGGGTCCTCACCTCGGGAGGCAGCCTCGTTGTAGTCGCGCACGGTGCGCGCGAGAGCTTCGGGTGAAATCTCGAGCTCCACGGCGAGTTCCTCAGGGGTCGCCGCGGCGAATCCGACACGAAGTCCGAGAAGGTTCCGCTCGTGGATCACGTCGTCGGTGATCATGTAGACAAATCCGTCGTTGTCACTGAGGGCGTGGAGTCCGATCCGGCCCGTGTAGGCATCCTCGTTGATGAATCGCTCGCCATGACGATTGACAAGGATTCCCCTAGCCAGGCGGTGAGGTGGACCGAGCGGCAGCGCGCACTCGAAGGCACCCATCCTGGTCGCCGCTGCGCCGGCCCCCATGCCCATGCGGATCCCACGGCCGTCGTCGTTCGGGGTACCGATCCGCCATGCCGGGTCAGGCACATGGGCCAAGGGGCAATCCTCTGCAACCATTGCGTCGTTGTAGATGAATCCGCCCATGGCCAGAATGACCCCGCCACGTGCCCGGACTGCTCGGGTGCCGACGTCAGTGCGTGCCTGCACTCCGACGACCTCCCCGCCGTCGACGACCAGCGCCTCGGCTCTCGTGTCCATCATCACGCGAGCGGAGCTCGCTTCCACGGCGGCGCCGAGGCGCTCCATGAGGAAGCCGCCGGCGGAATCGATCCATTGTGGCTTGTGTCCGCGCGGTACCGGGACGGCGATTTCGTCGAAGGGAAAGCTGTCCTCTCCGCCGCTGAAGAGCAGGCCAGAATCATCGGCTGACTCACGGTTTGGCTCGTCGCAGAACGCCGCCCGGAAGGGCACGCCGATTGAGACCAACCAGTCAAAATGGTCGGGTGACCCCTGACAGTAGGCGTCGACGCGGTCCTGGTCGACGCCCGGACCGAGAGCGGCCACGAGGAACGCCTCCATGTTGTCGGGCGAGTCCTCGTAGCCGCACGCATTCTGGAGCGCCGTGCCACCCCCCAGGTAGATGAGACCACCAGAGCTCGCCGACGTTCCGCCAGCCGCAGTGGCATGCTCCACTGCCAGTACATCCGCGTCAGCCTGCCTGGCCGCCACCACCGCGGACGAACCTGCCACGCCGAGGCCCACGACGACCACGTCGACCGTCTCGTCGAAACGAACCTCGCTGACGTCCTGCGCCGGGATTGAGTCCATGTCGGCATTCTTCCCGAAAGGCGCCGGCTCTGTCTGGACCCTGGTCCGCCGCAGAGGGGAATCGGCGAAGTGGTCGACGCGGTCGGCGGGAGCTCCACAACGGGGTTCACCGCAGTGGTGTCACGGCGACTTGTGCCGACGCTGGCTGATTCCGCCGGAATCGAACTATCCTCGATTGCAATCCTGATCAGAGGCATCAGCATGGCCAAGCTCATCTACATAGCGAACACGTCACTCGACGGTTACACCGAGGATCAAGACGGAGGCTTCGACTGGGGCAATCCTGACGAGGAGTACTTCAGCTCCATCAACGGCCTTCAGCGATCGTTCGGCACGTATCTCTACGGGCGCCGCATGTACGAAGCGATGGTCTACTGGGAGACCGCACCCGTCTCTGACCAGCCGGCCTGGATCGTGGACTTCACCAACGTGTGGCGGGCGGCCAAGAAGATCGTGTTCTCGACGACCTTGGCATCGACGTCAAGTGGGGACACCGCCCTGGAGCGGAAGTTCGACGTCGAGGCGATTCGGCAGATGAAAGCCGGCGAAACCCAGGACCTCACGGTGGGCGGAGCTGAGATCGCAGCCCAAGCGTTCGGTGCGGGCTTGGTTGACGAATGCCACTTGTACTTCTGGCCAATCGCTCTGGGAGGCGGCAAGCACGCTCTCCCAAGCCACGCTCGTCTCAACTTGCAGTTGCTCAGTGAGCGGCACTTCCGCAGCGGAGTCGTCCACCTGCACTATCGCGTCACCGAGTGAAGTAAACCCCACTTGATCTCACACGGTCAGGGGGGTGGGGGACAGCCGGGGATTTGAGCAACGCGGTAGCTCCGGGCAGGCGGGGTCGGGCGCTCGCCTCAAGTTCGGCCTGAAATCGCCGATACCGCAGAGCGACAGACGCCGACACTTGATCAGCCGATGCGACAACGACGACACCAACGCCATGAACCATGCCAGCGCGGAACGATCCATAGGGTTCGAGGACGACGACTGTCCCTTTTGTGATCGCACGGATGACCACGAACATCAGATGAACCACATCCGCCGGCGGGAGCTGCACGACCTTCTTTACGGGCAGATACCGCTGACGTACTACCCCCGCCATAAGGGAGTCCGCGGCCATTAGGTGTCCGAGCATGCCGCTGAGAGCCCGTCCGCCCCTTTAGGGGATCAATCGGACCGGAGTGTTTCTGCCCGAGACTCTGCACCCCGGGGACCGTTCGGCCCGATAACGTTTTCGCAGCATGGAACAGGCTTTGGCCGACCTGGTCGGTCCCGATCTACGCGTTCTCTTCTGCGGGATCAATCCTGGGACACTCTCGGGCGAGCTCGGTTTGCATTTCGCCCGGCGGGGAAACCGGTTCTGGAAGTTGCTCAGTGCCGGCGGGTTCACCGAAAGCGTTCTCGAGCCTGCTGAGCAGCACATCCTGCCTGAGCTTGGTGTTGGCATCACGAACCTCGTGGGGCGAGTGACTGCCGCCGCCAGCGAACTCAGCGGTTCCGAGCTGCGGGAGGGGGCAACGCAGCTTGAGGCCAAGGTGGACACACTGCGGCCTCGCTGCGTTGCGGTGCTCGGCCTGCAGGCGTACCGGACGGCTTTTCTCAGACCAGGTGCAACCATCGGCCCGCAGCCCGAACTCCTCGGTACTGCGCTTCTTTGGCTCCTCCCCAACCCGAGCGGCCTCCAGGCCCGCTATCAAGTTCCCGACATGAGCGAGATGTACAAATCGCTCTTCGTCGCCACCGAGGTGACCTGACCCCCGGCACCCCCGCGTGCCCGATACCACCGGCTGGACAGATAGTTCACCTTGGCCCATGCATGCCCGACTGGTGGCGGCAGCGTAGGCTCGTCCGCCGTGGTCACGCCTCGAACACACGGGACGATCGACATCGACGGGCTCGCCGTCTTCTACGAGACCGAGGGCGACGGCGAGCCCATCGTGTTGCTGCATGGAGGGTTGGCAGACAACTCCACGTGGGCTGCGCAGTTCTCAGGTTTCTCCCCTCACCGGCGCGTCGTGGCCCCCGAGCGACAGGCCCAGGGCCACACTCCCGACCGACCTGGCCCTCTGAGCTACGAGGCGATGGCCGATCAGACGATCAACTTCCTCATCGCCTTCGGCCTCGGTCCGGTCGACGTCCTCGGGTGGAGCGATGGGGGCATGGTGGGAACCTTGATCGCGGCAGAGCACCCCGAACTCGTCCGGACGCTGACCGTGACAGGGTCGGGATTCTCCAGTGCGGGATACGTTCCTGGTGCAATGGAGGATCTCGTGGCCTTGGCGCCCGACGACGACGACATGGCGATGTTCGTCGCGATGTACGCCCAGGCCTCACCCGATGGTCCGGAGCACTTCCCCGAGGTCTGGGCGAAGTTTCGCACCATGTGGGCGGAGCCCTTCGACTGGACTGCCAAGGTGAAACGGATCGCCGCACCGACTTTGGTCATCGTCGGTGACGACGACTACGTCACTGTCAGCCATGCCGAGGAGTTTTCCCGCGCGGTTGAGCATGGACAGCTGGCGGTCGTGCCCGGCGCATCCCACATCCTCCCGATGGAGAAGCCCGATCTCTTCAACCAACTCGTACTTGAGTTCACGGCCAGCCCGGAACCAGAGACGATGATGCCGCTCCGACGCAAGCCGCGCCGCTGACGGAACCCGGGCTTCGCCTCCACCGAACCGCTTCGGACCGCCTGCTCCCCGACGTTACGTCGAGCCGGGCGTGTCGCGGTCGTCAAGCCGCAACTGCAACAAGACCAGGTCCCGCCACTGTCCGAATTTCTCACCTACCTCATGGAGCCGCGCTACTTCCACAAATCCCAAGAGCTGGTGGAAGCGGATGGACTGCTGGTTGGCTCCATCCACTGCAGCGATCATCGCGTGTCTTCCGCTCGCCTTCGCCCGATCAATGAGCTCACGCATCAGGACCCGGCCGATGCCGGATCGCCAATGGTCCTGGCGCACATGAATTGTGTTCTCGACAGTGAATCGGTACCCGGGTCGCTTCCCCACGTCACGAAACCAGCCATACGCCGCGACCCCGACCACTTCACCCTCCTGCTCGGCAACGAGCACCGTCTCGTGTTCGACCAGCCAGTGCTCCACGCTCTCACGCGAATGGGGCGTCTCGGTCCACTCGATCGCCGTCGTAAGAAGCAGGGCGTTGAGGATCAATCCAATGGCATCGGCGTCATCCGCGGTGGCATCCCTCACCAGCACGAGGGTGGAGTATGCCAGGTTCGCCCCGGTGCCCTACAACGACCGGACGATGGCGCGCGTTCCCCCAGGCGCGTCCTCCGGCATTTCCTGCGCTGGAACGTGGCGTGGACAGTGGCGCATGCAGACCGGTGTCCCGGAAGAACGGGTGCTCCTCGGCGCAGTCAAGGCGCAGACCCAACCGAATCCCCATGTCTGGCGGGTGCTCCATGATCGGGCCGGTCATCCGTTCTGCATCACCACGACGATCCCCGAGGTGTAGGCGACGGCACCGGAGCGTCTCCGAGCGTTCCGCCGGTCGGTGGAGTACGCCACCGAGTCCGTGGATGTTGCATGGCGGATGCTCTTGGACGCACTCGCCGGCGCGAGCTACGACGAGATCGCGCGGCGATCCCAACCCGACGAGGACAGGTCGCGCCCCGACCGGCTGTAGCCTGTGTCGGCCCGTCCGTCACAGCAAGAAGGAGGTTGGCCGGTTGCCTGCTTGCTCTCGTTGCCTGGTTGAGGTGCCTCCGGGGACCGCGCTTTGTCCCAAGTGCGGGGCCGCCATCCGGCCACCCGTCAAGGTGCGACCGATGCCCCAAAGGGTCGCCAAGTCCCGACAGCGGCTGAACGCCCTGAGTGCTCAAGATCGGGTTTTCGGCCCCGCCACCTTGGTCCTACTCGTTTCGTTCTGGCTGCCCTGGTACAGCGTCGGTCCCTTCTCCGCCGATGGACTCAGTGTTCACGGCTGGTTGTTCATCGCCGTGCTGAGTTCGATCGTGCTTGTCCTCTACGTGCTCATCACCGCGTTCGGCGTCGGTGATCTGGCTGCACAGGGCCGTATGTCCAAGGATCAGCTCCTGGCCGTCCTCACCGGAGTGAATCTGGTCCTCGTGGTGCTCGCCTTGTTGCTCAAGCCAGCCGGCTTCAGCTGGTCATGGGGCGCGCTTCTCGCTCTTGCCGCCGCCATCGTGGCCTTTGTTCCTTTTGGTGTCCCCCTCCTACAGGCCCGACGCGGGCGCTGAATCCACCTCCCGCAAAGACCGGAACCGCGACGCCACGACGCTATTCTCGGGCGCCTCTTCGCCGACATTCGTGCTGAGTGGATTCGCGGGCAAACCGGTACGCTCGCCGACGTGAGGATCGCCGTCGTGGGCACCGGAAATATGGGTGAGGCTTTGGCGTCACGGGCGTTGGAGAAAGGCCACCAGGTGACCGTCTGGAATCGGACGCCGGATCGCTGCGGCCCGATCGTGGCAGCCGGGGCCCGCCAGGCCGCCACGTCCGGAGAGGCGGCAGCGGGAGCGGACGCCGTGCTGGTCGTGCTGGCGGACGACACAGCCGTGCGTGAGGTCTGCCTGGGAGCCGAAGGTGTACTGGCATCGCTCGAACCCTCTGCGGTGTTTGCCAACGTGAGCACCGTTGCACCGAGCACCGTCCGACAACTCGCCGACGCCGGCCCGGCGGACCGGGTCCTCGACAGCCCGGTGATGGGCTCACCGGAAATGATCGCCGCCGGCTTCGGGAGCTTCCTCATCGGCGGCTCTCTTTCGGCGATCACGGCCGTGGAACCGCTGTGGACAGATCTCGGCTCGGGCTACACGCACTGCGGTCCGACCGGGACGGGGGCGACGATGAAGATCATCCAGAACATGCTGCTGATCACCGGTGTGGCGGCGCTGGCCGAAGGTATCGCCACGGCCCGGGCGAACGGTCTCTCCGAGGAGTTGATCCGCAGTGTGATGGCCGGCAGCGGCGTGGTGAGCCCGGCGGGCAAGGTCAGGTTGGCGAGTCTGCTCGACGACGCACACCCCGGCTGGTTCTCGCCGGCGTTGGCCCGAAAGGACATTCGACTGGCCATGGATCTGGCCAGTCAGGTTGGCATTCCTGCTCGAAGCAGCCCGGCCGCAGAATCTCTCCTCACCACGGTCATCGATGAGAGCGGTGCATGGCCGGACTTTGCCGCCGTGATCGAAGCGTTCAAACACTGAGATGCCCGACGTTGCTGGTGCCCTCGAGGTCGGCACCCGTCCAGGAAGACGCGGGTTCGTGAGGCAGATGTTCAGATGATGCGCATCGGAATATCCGTCGGCACCGCGTTCAGCACCGATGGTTCTCGCGGCCATCGGGAGGGGCCCCTCGAGGTGCTCAGCCAGGCCCAGGCAGCACACCGAGTCCGCCTCGACAGCTTGACCCTGGGCGACCACCACGCCACCGGCCCGGCTGGCTACCTGCAGAACGTGCCCATGCTTGGTCGCATTCTGGCGGAATGGACGGATCGTCCCGTGGGCTGCCTGTTCCTCGTCCCCTTGTGGCACCCGGTACTGATGGCAGAGCAGATCGGGACGCTCGCTTCGATGTCGTCGTGTCCGTTCATCGTCCAGACCGGCGTTGGCGGGGGCACCCAACAGTTCCGGGCCATGGGGGCGCGGCTGAATCATCGGGGCGCCAGACTCGAGGAGGGCATCCGGGTTGCCCAGGCCTTACTGCGAGGCGAATCGGTCGACAGCGACCTCTGGGACATCCACGGAGCCCAAGTCGCTCCACTCCCACCTGACGGAGTCGAATGGTGGATCGGTGGAGGTGTGCGCAAGGCGATCGAGCGGGCCGCCCGGCTCGGTGACTGCTGGTACGGCAACGCGGACCTCACTCCCGACACGGCCCGTCGGGATCTCGACATCTACCAAGAAGCATGCGCCCGCTCCGGTCGCACCCCGGCCCGGATCCCGATCCGAAAGGACGTGTTCATCGCCGAAGACGGGTCTGAAGCGGAGAAGGCTGGCAACGCTCTCATCGCCGGCGGTTACCGGGGGTTCGATCGCCAAGCAGTGGCCTACGGCGATCCCGACAGCGTTGCTGAACAACTGTCCGTCTTCGGGGCGCTGGGCTTCACGGACATCATCATCCGGACCATGTCACCGCTCCCGCCCCAGATGGGAGCCGACGCGGCGGCCCGATCCGTTGAGCTGGCAGCCGACGTGCGCTCCCGACTCGCCTGACCCGAATCCCATTCTCGACGCGCAACGCAGTTCCAACCCCGTTCCGGATATCCATCGGCCGGGTGGCCCGGGTCGAGTGGGTCGCAGCCCGATAATCTCGAAATGTGACTGACAAGTGGCCCCGGGTCTCGTACGAAGAATGGAACGAGACGTGCGATACCCTGCATGCTCACACCCAACTCCTCGGGAAGCTGGCCGTCGCGCTCGCACCACCCGAACCACAACTCCAGCACGCGGCGCTCAAGTTGACGGCGAGAGGATGGGAGACCGCTCCCCTGCCGGCACCCGACGGATCAGGCGTGCTGACGGGAGTGCTCGACCTTCGTACCCATGAAGCGGTCGTGGAGCACAGCGACGGGCGCACGGCGAGGATCGCGCTCACACCACACCGCTCGGTCGGAGAAGTGACGCGGGAGGTCTTGCGGATCATTCGCAGCTACGTGGGCCCCTTCAACGTCAATTTGCAGCCACAGGAGGTCGCGTGGACCGTGCCGCTCAACGAGGACGAGACACACGCCCGCTACCTGCCCGAGCAGGTCGAGGCCTACTTTGCCGCAGCCACGCAGGCGGCGCTTGTGCTGGCGGCGTTCCGGGCGCCCTACCGCGGACGGTCGACACCGGTCAACGCGTGGTGGGGATCGTTCGACCTCGCCACGAACCTGTTCTCCGGCCTGCCGGCCGATCCACCTTCCCACGACTTCATCATGCGGAACGCCATGGACTCCCAGGAGGTGGCCGTGGGCTGGTGGCCGGGCGACGTCCGCTACGGAAGAGCGGCGTTCTACTCCTATGCACACCCTGCGCCCGCCGGCTTTGCGTCTGCGTCCCTCTCATCCGGAGCATCTCGCTGGGATGCGTCACTCGGGGAATACATCCTCGACTGGGACGACGTCGTGTCCAGCTCGGACCCGCACCGGTTTGCGCTCACGTTCGCGCGCTCAGCTTTTCAACACGCCTGCCGCGTCTGCTCGTGGGACCCGAGCCTTGCGGCGAGCGCCGAAGGGTCACCCCCGCCCGTTTCGTAGGTTCGCCGGATGTCCCCGGCTTGCTTCTCACCGCCGGGTCGGCCAGGAATGCCTTGGTTCTCTGCGATGTTGGGGAGAACGTGGCCAAAATTCCGCGTGTGCTCCTGATCTCCGGGAGCCTGCGGCGAGAATCGACCAATTCCGCGGCTCTGCGGACCGCCGTCCACCTCGTGCCCCGCTCCGTGGCATCCACTCTCTATGACGGAATGGCCGACCTTCCCGCCTTCAACCCCGATCTGGACGGGGATCCCCTGCCCCTACCGGTGGCCGACCTGCGCCGGGCGATCCGGGAGGCCGATGCGCTCTTGTTCTCCACGCCCGAGTACGCGGGAGGTCTTCCGGGCTCGTTCAAGAACCTTCTGGACTGGACGATCGGCGACGCTCGGCCTGGGTCCATCTACAGGAAGCCGGTCGGATGGGTGAACGTCGCTGCTCGAGGAGCACCCTACGCGCACGAGTCCCTCCGCAGGGTCCTCGGCTATGTGGGCGCCGAGATCGTCGAACCTGCGTGCGTCGAGGTCCCCGTTACGAGCGCCATGGTGGGCGAAATCGGACTCGTCGCGGATCACTCGGCGGGGGTGCGGCTCTCGCAGACCCTCGAGCTCCTGGCTGAGGCGTGTTCCTCCTGAGTCCCTCGGCCCGAACCTCTCGACGTGGCACCTCGACGGGTCCATAATCTGGGCATGCATCCAAGGCGCCTCAGCATTCCCGACGCGCGGGGCCAGGGCGCGACGCTCCGGGTCACCAAGCATTCCGAGCAGGGAAAGATCGTGCTGAGTCACTGGCGGGACGGCGTGTGCGTGGCCTCGACACCGGTCGAGTTGCGCGAGGTGCCCGCGCTGATCGGCGTCCTGGCCGATGCCCTCGGTGACGCCATCGATGCCCCGCCAAGGGACAGCATCACTCCAACATCGAAAGGCTCCCTGCTCTCGGTCATCCGGAGTTGGCTCCGACCGAAGCTGGCGCAGATCACAGAGCTTCGCCTCGTGCGCGACGCATCGAAGGACGAGCAGGTCTCCTGACTCATTCCATGTCGGGGAGTCATGGGTGAGGCGGTGTGCGTTCCGCCAGCCCCGCTGACGAACCGCCTGACTTGGGACACGGGCAACAGCTTGCTGCGCCTCCTCGCCCCGGCGAACTGCTCGGGGTACGAGGCCAGGCGCTACGGTGCGGACGGCGAGCAGTGCTGCCAATTGACGCGATCGGAGACTGGGAATGACATCGAAATCTGACTTCACAACTGAGGAATGGAAGCTGATCCTCGAAGCGCCCCCCAGCGCGGGAATGATCGTGGTCACCGCCCAGCGAGGGGGTTCCCTTCGCGAGACCATCGCGATGGCCAAGGCCTACGTCGAAGCCCGCCAGCAGCACGGCAACAGCGAGCTGCTCGATGACATCGTCGCGGCAAAACCCGAACATGACCACACGCACTACCACTCCCTCGAGGACCTCAAACAGCACGGTTTGCAGCAGCTGCGTGCATCCGTCGCCGTGCTGCAGAGCAAGTCCACGCCCGACGAGGTCGACGACTATCGCCGATTCATCGTCAACTTGTCGCACCACGTGGCCGCTGCGCACCGGGAGCACGGTCACGACGTGAGCGAGTCCGAGCAGGCGGCGATCAACGACATCACGGAAGCGCTCAACGCGTCCGGCGCATAGGGCGGCGCTCGCCGACAGCGACCTTGCCCCCGGATTGCGATGCCCGGGCTCCTCGCGACCCGCACTGCTACATTTCGGGCGTGGACCAGGAACGGTTCGGGCCGATCGACTTCAATTGGTTCCACGCAGGAGAAGTTGCCTGCGCTCCTCCATCGGCGCGGCCCCGTCTTCTCCGAGGCCGATGCCCAGGTCGTCCGTCCGCTCGGGATCCAGCTCCCTGACGGAAGGGCCTACACCTACACGCCCGAAGGCTCGACGTTCTCCGTGCAGCCCGGCGCTGATACCGCGACGACTGTCGTCGAGCTCTCCTTCGACGCCTGGTGCGCCTTCACGTGGGAGCTCAAGACCTGCTTCGCGCTCCTCTACGCCGATCAGCTGACCGTCCGTCGGGGAAACTTCGGGCAGATGGCGCGCTGGGAGCCGCCGCTTCGCGCGGCCTTCAGCAATCAGGCCGTGTTCGATCTCGACCACCCGGCCCCTCTTCGGGACGACGCGGGCGCGAGATGGATCTCACGAGAAGCTTCACCCTCGACGAACCCGGCGAGGAGATCCGGGACTTCTTGCACCAAGTCGGTTTCGTGCACCTCCGTGGTGTCCTCGACACCGCGGAGATCGCCGCCCTCACCGCCGATGTCACTGCCGCCCTTGGCCGGGCGCGACCCGATGACCGGAAATCGTGGTGGACGACAGTCGACGGGCGCGAGGTGTGCAACCGGGTGAACTATCTCAACGACGGGTCGGACAGGATCGCCGCTCTGGGCGCCGACCCCCGGTTCCTCGGCATCGCCGCACTGGGGGGCAACGATCTCCGCGACGCGCACGACCGGCTCGATGGCAACGGCGTCGTCATCAAGGTGCCAGGTTCCTCCGGGGGTCTCGCCGACCTGCCCTGGCATCGCGATTGTGGCATGGGTGGGCACCCGGTGAAATGTCCCATGCTCAACGTCGGGATCCAGCTCGATGCCGCGACGCCAGAATGCGGACAGCTGCGGATGATCCCGGGTTCACACCGAGGAACCTCCCGCTTACCGAGTGCACGCGAGGCCGAGGCACACTCGGTCGTCGCGCTCACCACCGACCCGGGCGACGTCACCGTGCACTTCGGCCACACCCTGCATGCGGCCCCGCCGCCGGAGGACCCACGCGCGTCGGGCCGCCGTGCGCTCTACCTCTCGTTCGTGCCGCCGCTGACCTTCGAGATGGTGGGCCCCGGCCAGGGCTACAACGATGTGCTCTTCACCAGGAGCGAAGGGCGCGTGCAGCACGTCGACCAGTTCCGCTGAGGTGGGCGGCCGCGGGACCCCTACGACGCCGGTCCCGTCAGATCCATGTGCAGCCGCGTCAGCGTCGAGGATTTGATCCGCCACGTCCCTTCCACCAATTGATAGGTCTCGTGGTAGTGGCCATCTCCCTCCAGCCGCGAGCCGTCGGACCACACGATGTGGTCGTGCAGCGCCCAGACTCCGGTGGCGGTGGTCGATGACGTGAGGGTGATCTCGGGCATGTGGCCATGGTGCACCGTGACCGTGTCGGCGAGCGTCCGCTCCAGGAACTCCATGAACACATCTGCACCACTGACCACGCCACCGCCTGATGCGGTCGTGTCCATGACGACATCGTCGGTGAACACCTGGCGCATGCCCGCCCAGTCCTTGGTATCCATGGTGCGGAAGTAGCGTGCCTTCAACTGCTTGATCGCCTCAATGTCATCCACCCGTCCGTCCCCCGGGCCGCTCAGGAATACCGCGCCGCCCGGGTGCCCGGCGGGTTGAAGGTCCCGGGAACAGCGTCGGGGTTCTCGACGCAGACCTCGCACTCCAGGCCGTCCGGATCGCGGAAGAACAGGCTGAGCATGGGCCCGAAGTCGGTGACGAAGTCGTCGGCGGCGGCACGGGCGATGAGCCGCTCGCGGATCGTCTCGAAGTCCTGCAGCGATGCGGCCTGGAGAGCCAGGTGATCGAGCCGACCGCGGCCGAACATCGGCGTCTGGCGATCGGCTTCGGAGTTTCCCGCTATCTGGAAGACGTTGAGCTCGGCCCAGTCACCGATCTTGATGATGGAGAGACGAGGGCCGTCCCCATCGGGGAATTCGGATCCGTCATGGAGGATCGCCGCCTCGAAGACCTCCCGGTAGAAGGCCCCGAGGCGCGACGCGTCGTTGGTGATGACCGCGACATGATTCAAGCCCTTCAACAGCATGGTGTCTCCTTCCGGGTCCTCAGCCGAGGATCTCGCTGGTCTGCAGGACAGGTGCGGTGGTCGTGTCGTTGGCGACATCGGCGAGCACGTCGGCCGTGCCCTCGGCGGCCATCGCCTCCGGCAGCAGCGCGTCGAGGGAGTCGAACGTCAGGTGCACGGCGGCCACATGGGGACCGTCGATGCCCGTGTCGATCTCCACACTCAAGGGCGACCACGTGCGCGCGGCGAGCGGGACGTGCTGCTCACGGTGATAATCGTGGCCGAACGAGGCGCCATCGATGGCCGGGCAGAACACGGACATGCGGATCATGGAAGGCTCCCTTGGTCGACGGATCGCAGTCTGCCAGGCGAGGACGGCAGCGTCAGGAGCGGCGGGTCCGGCGCTCCGGTGCATCGGGGTCGAGGCCCCAACTCGAGACCCAGGTGGGCGTGATGCGGATGACCTCGCGGCTCATGAACGGCACCGGCGGGTCGACGTCGTCCAGCGCCAGTGCGGTGCCGCGGATCTCGAGGCCGCGGACCGTCCACGGGTCCCGCGAGACGAGGTCGTCGACGACGAGGGCGACCTGGCCGTTGGCCTGGACGTTGTGGAACTTGCGGGTGGCGCCCATGGCATGGCCACCGATGGTGATGTCGCCGGTCTCCTCGTCGAAGAACGCGCCGACCGGGCTGTTCTGGGGTGCCCCGCTCGCATCGACGGTGGCGAGGCGCGCCAGGGGCTGGCTCTGCAGGTACACGCGCTCGACGTCTGTCAGGGTGATGGTCATTCCTGCAGCGTACGACCATGGGCCCGCGTCGTGTCCGTTGTGACTGCGTCAACGGAAGTCCCGGCTGGCCGGCACCGCCGTCCCCACCACCAGCGCCTCCACCCGTTCGGCGTCGAAGCTGACCGCACCCTGCCCCTTGCGCACGCGCCCGCGGATCAACAACACGGGCGCGTGGCGGGCCACGTGCTTCCAGCGGGCCCAGGCGCCGCGGGAGAAGACCACGTTCACGTGGCCCGTCTCGTCCTCCAGGTTGACGAAGACCGCGCCCCGCGCCGTCTCGGGATGCTGGCGGTGCGTCACCACCCCGGCCACCGAGGCCCGCTCACCGTCGTCGCACGCTTCCAACGCCACCGCCGTCCGCACATCCATGGCCTCGAGCCGCTCCCGAGCCAGATGCATGGCCGTGCGCTCGGGTGCCAGTCCGAGCGCCCACAGGTCGTCGCCCACCGAGTCGTAGAGGCTGGGCGCGGGCAGCGGGGGCGCCTCGGCCCCGACCACGATCCCCGGCAGGCGGTCCGGCGTGCCCTGGGCCGCTGCCCCCGCCGCCCACACCAGCCGGCGCCGGGAGACCGCCGTCCCGCAGCCTCTTCCCTCCTCTTCCCTGCCTCCATCCGCACGCTCGGGAACCTCGGGGTCGAGCGCGCCGGCAGCGGCCAACGTCTCGAGCTGCGCCTGGGTCGCTCCCGCCCGCCGCACCAGATCCTCGCCGCCGGCCCAGGGGCGGCCGGCCACGATGCGCGCCGCCGTCGTGTCGCCCACGCCGCGCACCGACCCCAGCCCGAGACGCAGCACCGCCTCGCCCGGCCCGCCGTGCTCGAGCGACGCGCCCACCTCGGAGCGGTTCACGTGCGGCCGGCGCACGCGCACCCCGTGCCGGCGGGCGTCGGCCACCAGCGACTGGGGCGACCAGAACCCCATCGGCTGTGCGTTCAACAGCCCCGCGGTGAACGCCGCCGGGTAGTGGTGCTTCAGCCAGGCCGACGAGTACACCAGGTGGGCGAACGACACCGAGTGCGACTCGGGGAAGCCGAAGTTGGAGAAGGCGGCCAGCGCCTCGAAGACCTGGTCCGCCACCGCGCCCGTCACGCCACGCGCCGCCATGCCGTCGAAGAGCCGGGCCCGCATCTTCTCCATGCGCGCCGCCGAGCGCTTGGCCGCCATGGCCTGACGCAGCTCGTCGGCGTCGGCCGGGCTGAAGCCGGCGATG
Organism: uncultured Acidimicrobiaceae bacterium; assembly: GCA_963721585.1. Taxonomy (GTDB): domain Bacteria; phylum Actinomycetota; class Acidimicrobiia; order Acidimicrobiales; family RAAP-2; genus Bog-473. Next base: position 1,167,142 of record CAVRJN010000008.1, read on the forward strand.
GCCACGGCCATCTCCATCAGCTGTTCCTGGAAGAGCGGGACCCCGAGCGTGCGCTCGAGGATCGGCTTCAGCAGCGGGTGCAGGTAAGTGACCTCCTCCTCGCCCCGGCGCCGGCGGATGTAGGGGTTCACCGCATGGCCCTGAATGGGACCGGGTCGGATGAGCGCGACCTCAATGGCGAGGTCGTAGAACCTGCGCGGCGCCACCCGGGGCAGGGTCCCCATCTGGGCCCGGCTCTCGACCTGGAAGACCCCGACCGTGTCGGCCCGGCACAGCAGGTCGTAGACGGCGGGCTCCTGGGGCAACTGCCCCAGGTCGACCTCCACCCCGTAGAAGCCACGCACAAGGTCGACCATGCGGTGCAGCGCCTCGAGCATGCCCAGGCCGAGCAGGTCGAACTTCACCAGTCCGATGGCAGCGCAGTCGTCCTTGTCCCACTGCAGCACGCTGCGCCCCGGCATGCGCCCCCATTCCACCGGGCACACCTCGACCACCGGCCGGTCGCACAGCACCATGCCGGCCGAGTGGATCCCGAGGTGGCGCGGCCGGTTCAGCACCTCGGCCGCCAGCTCGGCCACCAGCGACGGCATTCCGCCACCCCCACCGGCCGCGTCACCGCCGTGGCCGGTGTCGACGGACCGCCTCGTGCACCGCCTCTGCCGAGGACACACCCCGCCCGTGGCCCGCATCGATGCCGGCCGCCCAGGCGTCGACCTGCTCGGGGGTGAAGCCGAACGCCTTGCCGACATCACGCACGGCAGAGCGAGGCCGGTACGTGATGACGTTGGCCACCTGCGCCGCGTGGCGGCGGCCGTAGCGCTCGTACACGTACTGAATGATCTCCTCGCGCCGCCCCGACTCAATGTCCACGTCGATGTCGGGCGGCCCGTCACGCGCCGGTGAGAGAAAGCGCTCGAACAACAGCCCGAGGTCGACGGCGTCGACGTTGGTCACACCGAGCGCATAACAGACGGCCGAGTTGGCCGCCGAGCCGCGGCCCTGGCAGTAGATGTCGAGCCGCCGGCACATCTGCGCGATGTCCCACACCACGAGGAAGTAGCCGGCGAAGCCCAGTTGCCCGATCACCGCCAGCTCGTGCTCGAGCTGCTTCCAGGCGCCTGGCACCCGCTCGGCCCCGGGCGGCCCGTAGCGCGCCACCGCACCCTCGGTCACCAGCTGGCGCAGGTAGCCCTGCTCGTCCATTCCCGCGGGGACGGGGAAGTCGGGTAGCCGCGGCGCCACCAGGCGCAGGTCGAAGGCGCAGGCGCGCCCGAGCTCGGCGGCGCGCTCGACCACCCCGGGCCAGCGGGCGAAGCGGCGGGTCTGCTCGGCGGCGGAGCGCAGGCAGGCCGCCGGGGCCGAGGGCAGCCAGCCCTCCAGCTCGGCCAGCGGGCGGCGCGCCCGCACCGCGGCGAGCGTGGTGGCGAGCCGAAAGCCGGCCGGCGTGGCGTAGTGCACGTTGTTGGTGGCCACGGCGTCGACGCCCCACTCGACGGCGAGGCAGGCGAGCGCGTCGTTGCGCGCCGTGTCCAGCGGGTCCCCGTGGTCCCACAGCTCCAGCGCGACGTTGGCGCGCCCGAACGCGTCGACCAGGTACCCCACTTCCCGGGAGGCCGCCCTGGGCCCGGCATCCATCAGCGCGGCGGGGACCGCACCCTTCCGGCAGCCGCTCAGCACCAGCCAGTGCTCCCCCGCGGCGCGGGCCAGCGCGTCCAGGGTGAAGACGGGCTTCCCCTTCTCCCCGCCCGCCAGGTGGGCGTCGGCCAGCACGGTCGACAGCCGGGCGTAGCCCTCGGGATCCCGGGCCAGCAGCACGAGGTGCGTGCCGGTCGGGTCGGGCTCGCCGGTGCGCGCGCTGGCCGGCGCCAGCGTCACCTCGGAGCCGAAGACGGTGGGCAGCCCGCACACCCGCGCCGCCTCGGCGAAGCGCACCACGCCGTAGAAGCCGTGATGGTCCGTCAGCGCCAGCGCGTCCAACCCGAGCCGGTCCGCTTCGGCCACCAGCTCCTCGGGGTCGCTGCTGCCATCGAGGAAGCTGAAATCCGAGTGGGCGTGCAGCTCGGCGTAGCCCTCAGTCATCAGTCATAGACGGCTTCCACCCACCACTGCCCCCGCTCGGTGCACAGCAGACGCGCCACCCCTTCGGCCGTGACCACCTGCAAGCGGGCCCGGCGCCGGCGCACCGACCACCAGCGCTCGGTCACCGGCCAGGGGCCGGCCCACCCCAGGACCGGCTGCCAGGGGCCGCCCGCCACCGACAGCTGCTCGATGCCCGCAGTGAGCAATCCCCGCCCGCTCACCTCGACGGCACGGCCGGAGCCGTCGGTGACCTCGGCGCGCAGCGGGACCCGCAGCACGTCGGTCGGCGCCGGCGGGGGGACGCGCCCGGGCCACGGGGCACCGGCCGCCGCCGTCTCCACCTCGGGACTGCCCCAGGGCAGCAACACCGACTGGCCCGCCGGGTCGCGCCCGCCGCGCAGTCGGCCCATCACCACGGCCTCCACGCCCAGGCGCTCCTGCACCCGGACGAAGGAGCGGGCGGCCCGGGCGTCGGCCTCGGAGGCGCCGCCGAAGAAGCCGGGCTGGGAGGGAGGCGGCGGGAAGTCGGAGCCCCGGTCGGGGTCCTCGCCCCGGGCCACCCGTAGCCGCCGCTCGATGCCGCGGTCGCGCAGCCCGACCAACTCGCCGCTCTCCGCCCGGGCCACCGCGTGGCAGGCGGCCGCGTCGGCGCCGAAGCGGTCCGAGATGCTCGCCGCGGGCAGCGCGGCCAGCTGCGCCAAGGTGGTCACCCCCAGCCGCTGCAAGGTGACGGCCAGGTCGGGGCGGGCCAGCGTGGCCACCGACCAGGGACCGAGGAAGTCCGCCGTCCCCCCGGACGGGACGATCAGCCCCGAGCGGGCGGCCAGCATGGCCGCGAAGAGCCCGTCGGCCACGCCGATGGTGGCCTCCTCGCCCATGATCCCGGCCAGGCGCGCCACCACCGCCGCCTCGCCACCGAAGAAGCGGGCGGGGCCGCGGGCGGGCAGCGCGCCGACCCCGAGGCGGACCGGATGGACCCACGGGCAGAGCTCGCCCGCCCGCTCCAGCACGCGGGCGAACCGCCGCGCCTCCTCCCCCTCCGCACCTTCCTCGAGGAGCTCGGGACACCAGATGACGACCAGCCGTTCCACCACCACGTCTTCTCCATCACTCCACTCAGGCACTCCACTCAGGCGCCCGTTCAGGCCGCCTCCGGCCCGTCACCGGGGTCGGCGTCCGCCGCCCCGCGCGCCTCCATCCCGGTCTGCCTGCGTCCGTCCTCGGGATCCGCGGCCCTCCACCGCCCCTGACCCGGCGGGGAGCCAGAGTGAGCACTCGCCGACCCGGCCGGCGCCCCGGCGCCCGCTGACCCGCACCTCGGCCCGGCGGCGCTGCAGGTGCCCGTGACCCCGGCCGACGCCCTCCCACTCGACCGCACCGACCGTCAGCGCCAGGTCTCCCCCCTCGGGCCAGGCGGCGGGGCCCTCGAGCAGGACCACCAGCGCCGCCTGACGCTCGCGGGCGCGGGCCGTCAGGTGCCGCGCCGCGGTCAGGCGGGCCCGGCCGGGCGGGCGCACCAGGACGGCGTCGACCCCCGAGAGGAGGTCACCGGCCGCCTCCGCCCATCCGTTGCCGGGGTGGGGCACGAAGACGACGCGGCGCAGATCCAACCCGAGCCCGGCGGCGGCCGCCACCCCGGGGTCGGGCAGTCCCACGGCGGCACACCAGCTCCCGGCGGCCGACGCCGCGGCCAGGAGCGCCAGGGCCAGGGTGGTGGCGCCGTGCCCGGGCAGCCCCGCCACCGTGGTGGTCGTGCCCCGCCGCAGGGAGCCCGCAGGGAAGAGCGGGGCCAGGGGCGGGGGTACCGGCAGGGTCCGCCCGGCCACCGGCGTGGCGGGGCGGACCCGGTCGGCCAGCCCGGCGGGGAGCTCCCGAGAGCGGGGGGACGACGGGTCCCCGGCAGAGAAGGCGAACATATGTTCGTACCCTAGCCAGGCCGCGTGCCGCCCGCTCGGGGAGCCGAAAGCCCAGTTCAGGGGCCGGGCATCCCTCCGAGGACCTGATGGACCACAATGCATCCGCATGTGTGGCCGCTTCGCTCTCTACACACCCCCAGCCAAGATCGCCCGCTATTTCCAGGCCGACCTGGCCGAAGGGCCCGACGGCGAGCATGCCGCCAGCTGGAACGTCGCCCCCACCGATTCGGTGCTCGGGGTCCGGGACCGCCCGGTCCGGCTCCCAGAACAGAATCCGCAGCAGCAGGGCCCGGCGGCAGGAGGCGGCGAGCCGGAACGAATCCTCATGTCCTTCCGCTGGGGCCTTATCCCGTGGTGGTCCAAGGACGCCAAGTCAGGGAGCCGGCTGTTCAACGCGCGCGGCGAGACCGTGGCCACGCGGGCCTCGTTCCGCGAGGCGTTCCGCGAGCGGCGCATCATCGTCCCCGCCGACGGCTTCTACGAGTGGCACAAGACGAAGACCGGCACCAGGCAGCCGCACTACTTCAGCCGCGCCGACGGGCAGCCGCTGGCCTTCGCCGGTTTGGCCGAGCGCTGGCGCGACAAGAACGCCGGGCCGGACGCGCCGCTCATCCGGAGCTGCACCGTGATCACGACCTCGGCCGGTCCGGACATGTCCGGCATTCATGATCGAATGCCCGTCATCCTCGATCCCGCCACCTTCGACCTCTGGCTCGATCCGACCAACGGGGACGTCGAGGAGATGCGCGCGCTGCTGCGGCCCCCACCCGCCGGCACCATCGTGCACCATCCCGTCGGAACCCGCGTCGGCAATGTCCGCAACAACGACGCTGCACTCGTGGAGGCCGTATGACCTCAGACAGATCCTTCGACCGCACGCGCTTCGATCGCCGCACCATGCTCGCTGCCGCACTGGCGACCGGCGGCGGGGCGATCCTGGCCGCGGCGAGCCGGGGCGACCGGGTCGGCGCGGCCATGGCGCAGTTCGCGGCGCGCACAAAGCCGGCCGGTTCGGATCTCGGCGCCATTGAGCACGTCGTGTTCCTCATGCAGGAGAATCGCTCGTTCGACCACTACTACGGCACGTATCCAGGAGCCCGGGGCTTCGACGACCACCCGCAGGGCAAGCTCGGGAACTTCGCACAGACCTGGCCCGGCGGGCGCGACAAGACGCTGCTCCCCTTCCACCTCGACAGCTCGTCGGGCATCGGCGAGTGCACCAACGACCTCGACCACAGCTGGCCGGGCGAGCACCTGAGCTGGCAGCACGGCACCAACAGTGCGTTCGTCAGCACGCACGTGCAGGAACTGTTCGAGGGACCCGAGCACGGCGTCCTCACCATGGGCTACTACCGCCGCCAGGACCTGCCCTTCTACTACGCGCTGGCCGACGCCTTCACATTGTGCGACAACTACCACTGCTCGGTGCTCGGGCCGACGCACCCGAACCGCCTCATGGCGCTCTCGGGCACCATCGATCCCGCCGGCGCGGCGGGCGGCCCGGTGCTCGTCACCAACGGGTCGCCCGACGCCATCGGCAGCGTCCACTGGGACACCATGCCCGAGGTGTTGGAGGACGCCGGCGTGAGCTGGAAGGTCTACAACCCGACCGGCACCATTTACGAGCCGGAATTCCAAAAGCAGCACGGGCTGCTCAGCGACGCCATTCTCCCGTATTTCAGCCAGTACCAGAACCCGTCGTCGCCGTTGTATCAGAAGGCCTTCCTGCCGCAGTACCCCAGCGAATTCGTCAGCGACATTGCGTCGGGGGCGCTGCCCTCCGTCAGCTGGATCATCCCGCCTGCCGGCTACGACGAGCACCCGTCGTCGCCCCCCGCCCTCGGTGAGTGGCTCACCAGCCAGGTGCTCGGCGCGCTGGTGGCCAATCCCGAGGTGTGGTCCAAGACGGTCCTCTTCCACATGTATGACGAGAACGACGGGTTCTTCGACCACGTGCCGCCGCCGGTGGCGCCCCGCGGCACGGCCGGGGAGTACCTCAGCGTCTCGCCGCTGCCGAGCGAGGCCGACGACACGGCAGGACCGGTCGGCATGGGCTTCCGGGTTCCGATGCTCGTCCTGTCGCCCTTCAGCCGGGGCGGCCACGTGGCCTCCGACGTGTTCGACCACACGTCGCAGTTGCGCTTCCTTGAGGAGCGTTTCGGAGTGAAGGCGCCCAACATCTCGGCTTGGCGGCGGCACACGGCGGGCGACCTGACCTCGACACTCCATCCGCGTCGGAGCGACCTGTCCGTGCCGAAGCTGCCGAGCACGTCGAAGGACACGGTTGCCACCATCATGGCGGAGGGATGCACGGAGGCCTCGATGCTCACGGTGGCGCCTTCGTCGGCCATGCCCGTATACCCCGTGCCGGCGGTGCAGTCGATGCCGAAGCAGGAGACGGCCTGAGCGGGGCTCCGGGGTCCGGGCGCGGGGCCGGTCGCGGTGGCGGTCCCGGGACGATCGTCGTCCTGAACGGGACGCCGCGGTCGGGAAAGTCGACTCTCGCCCGGGCCATCCAACAGTCGTGGGACGGGCACTGGATCAACCTCGGCGTCGATGTGTTCGCTGACGCGATCCCCGAGGGATTGGGGCCCGGCATCGGCTTGCGCCCGGGCGGCGAGCGACCCGACCTCGAAGACACCGTGTCGGCGCTGTTCGAGGCGCTCTACGCGTCGGTCGTCGCGTGCAGCCGGGCAGGGCTCAACGTGGTGGTCGACGTCGGCCACCACGACGACTACTCCACGCCGTTGGGCATCCTGGCGAAGGTCGCCGGCGAGCTGCGCACCTCGCCGGCCTTCTTCGTCGGCGTCCGCTGCCCGGTCGAGGTGATCATGGCCCGTCGGGACGCGGGCGCAGCCGGGAGTGGCTATGCCAGGAGCGGTCCGGATGGAACGGTGCCCGAGGCAGTCTCCCGGTGGGAGCGGGCCGTACACGATCCGGGCATTTACGACGTGGAGGTGGACACGTCGCGGGCTTCGCCCGAGGCCTGTGCCGCAACCATTGCGCGCCGGCTCGAGGAGAGGCCACCGGTGGCCTTCGCCGAGCTGGCGGAGCACTGGGCCTGAGCGGCCTCTCTCACTACGATTGCAGGTACGGCCCGATGGCCTACCCCGAACCGGGTTCCGCTGTGGGATCCGGCGATGGAATCGGAGGTCCACACATGGCCATGTGCAACAGGCGGCGTCGTATCGGTGGGGGGGCAGATGGCTGACGAACACAGGTTGGTGCAAGTGGTGTCTCACGTCACGAGCTTCGTGGGCCGCGTCGGGGTTATCGGGCTGTGCTCGTGCGGATGGCTCACGGGTGAAGAGGGTGAGGACACGAGATTGGCGGTACTCAGGCTCAATCAGGCTTGGGAGGCCCACGATCAGGGTGAGGCGCCGAACCCGACAAGCTGGCCCCTGCCGCCGGCAGCATCCTAGGCACCGGTCCGCTCAGGCGGGGAACTGGACCTCCTCGGCCTGCGCCAGGAGCGAGGCCTTGTCCGCGCTGAGGACGTACCCCGAGGCGATGGCCTTGTTCAGGCTCTTCGTGTACAGCGCGATGTAGTTGCCCTCGGTGCCGTAGAGGCTCGCCAGCTGGGCCGGGGTGAACGCAACGGTGGACCCGAAGAGGGAGCAGATGGCGTTCGCCCCCGCGGCCGGTGCACCGCTGAGGGTCGACACCGGGACGTCGACCGCCGGTGTCCGGACACCGCCGATCACGTTGCCGTGCGCATCGAGGGCCAAGGCCGCGGGATGGGCGCTCGACAACGTGAAGGGTGGCGGACTCGGCGGCGGCGTGCCGTTGTCGACCCACTTGTCGAACGCGGCGAACGCAGCCTGGACCACGTTGTGCTGGGGGCCACTGTTCACGGGCGTGGTGCAGCCGAGGGCGCTCGCGGCGGCGCCCACCGTGTACGCGTCGGCGTGTGCGGTGCCGGCGATCTCCCAGGTGCGGATCCGGGCGGTGTCGGGTTGCTGCGCCGGGGCGTAGCCCAGCTGGATCAGGTCGGTCTGGGTTTGGGACATGAAGACCGGGACCTTCAGATCGGTGCGGATGCGCAGATTGTCGGGTCCGGTGCTGGAGGCGATGGACGTTCCGGCCAACGAGGCACCCGAACCGCCCCGGCTGTGGATGAAGATGCCGTTGTAGGTGTTCGTCAACGGCTGGATGGCATCGGCGAACGTCGTCAGGTAGAAGGCCGACTGGGACTCGCCGACGGCCAGGACGTGTGCGGGCTTCAGACCGCCCAGCGCCTTTTGGTGCGGGGCGCGCAGGGCCTCGCCGATCTGGGCGTACATGTCCAGCGCGTACTGATCACCGGGGTGGTGCAGCGATCCGTAGCGGGCGGGCTCGTCGCCGACGAGCCCGCCGTTCGAACCCGATGAGCCTGGTGAGCCGAGCAGCGCCTTCCCGCCGTCCACGCCCAGTGCCTGCGCCGAGACGCCGACGTACGCGTAGCCGTCGCGCATCAGCATCGGGTTGAGGAAGTCCCAATCGGGTGCCGATTCACCGGCCGACACATTCATCCACTCGACGATCACGGTCCCGTTGAAGCGGGCCGGGTCGGCGGGTCGGCGCACAATGATCCTTGTCCTGTAGCCCGCCGTCGTCGTCGGGGTGATGGTCCACTTTCCGTCGCTCGGCATTGAATCGGCCTTGAAGGCGGTGGCTGTCCCCGAGGCGAAGAACTCCTGCTCGACGTAGCCGTTGGCGGCCAGGTCGAGCGGGTGGGCGGAAAGGGGCTCGACGATGTGCCCCACCGTGATCGGGCCGGTCAGGGCGGCCGCACTGTGGTAGGTGACGTCGGACGAGACGGTGGTGGCGGCACCGGCCGCCGGCTGGGTGGTCAGGCTCGAGGGGAACAGCGCGACGAGCGCCGCCAGGCCGGCCAGGGCAGTTCCAGCCCTGGGCACGAGCGGATGGTGCCTTGTGCTCCACGACATGGACAGCCCCCTTGGTGCAGTGCGCCGGTGACTATACAGATGCGGGGTCGCAGGCGGGTCTCGGGCGCCGGCCGAACCCCTGGCGCACTCGTGCCGACGGTACGCTCCGGCGATGCCCGACCGCGTCTCCCCCGACGCACCGCGCAAGGGCGCCACGCTCGCGTACCTGCCCGCGCTCGACGGGATGCGAGGCGTCGCCATGCTCGGCATCATGGGCGTGCACGCCGGCGTCTACCTCACCACCGGTGGCTTCTTCCTCCTCGACAGCTTCTTCGCACTGTCGGGGTTCCTCATCACCTCGCTCTTGATCGTGGAGTGGCGCAAGCGCGGCACCATCAAGCTGGGTGCCTTCTGGGCCCGCCGGGCTCGGCGATTGCTGCCCGCCCTCTTCTTCATGCTGATCGGCGTCGCCATCGTTTACGGCATCTTCGTCCCCGCCGGCACCTACCCCACCCTGCGCGGGGACGCGCTCTCGGCCCTCTTCTACTTCGCCAACTGGCACTACATCGCGTCCGGATCGAACTACTTCCATATGACCGGCCTCACGTCACCGCTGATCCATACCTGGTCCCTGGCGGTGGAGGAGCAGTTCTACCTGGTCTGGCCGCTGGTCTTCCTCGGCGTGATGAAGCTCACGCGCTCACTGCGGGTACTCCTCGTCGTGGCCGTCGTCGGCGCGCTCTCCTCTGCGGTCGAAATGGCGCTGCTCTTCAACCCCACCAACATCAACCGTCTCTACTTCGGCACCGACACCCATGCGCAATCCGTGCTGGTGGGGGCCACCCTGGCCATCGGCCTGCGTCTGTGGGCCGAGCGCCATAGGAAGGGCGACGAGATGGACTGGCAGGCGCGGACGCGCTGGGCACGCGTGGTGCTGACGGGTATCGGCGTCGTCGGCCTCGCCGTCAGCATCGTCTTGTACGTCAAGGTGCACTCCGACGACGCCTTCGCGTATCGAGGCGGGTTCCTCATTGCCGCGCTCGCCGCATCGGCGGTGCTCTTGAGCGTGTCGTGTGCCCAATTCTCACCGCTGGCGCGGTTGCTCTCCTTTCCTCCCTTCACCTTCATAGGGCGGATCTCCTACAGCATGTATCTCTGGCATTTTCCGTTGTTCATCTTCATCAACGCGCAGCGCACCGGCCTGAGCCCCTGGCCCCTCTTCGTCGTCCGGGTGATCCCCACCATCGGCATCGCGATCTTCTCCTTCTACTTCGTGGAGCGACCCATCCGGCAAGGAACGTTTCTCACGCGCTTCCGGGCCCAGGTCTTCACGCTCCCGGCGCTCGGCCTCGTGATCCTGGCCATCGTCCTGGCCACCATGCCGGCGGCCGACACCATTCCGGTCGGCGCCGCCGCCCCCGGCGCCGTCCCGGCGACCGCCATCACGTCCGCCGTCCCCGCCGCCTACAGCGCCACGCCGACCCGGGTCCTCCTGGTGGGCGACTCCCAGGCACTCACGCTCGGGATCGGGCTGCAAGCCGCGCTGGCCGCCCATCCTCAGGCGTACGACAACCTGCATCTGCTCAACGAGGGGATCCTCGGCTGCGGTGTCGCCGACGGGACAACCGGTGAGCAGTCCGGCGGGACATTCATCGTCGGCGCTCCCTGCACCCCGGATCCGCAGAGCGCGAAGTGCCCCCCGGGTGGGGTCTTCGGGCCGCAGCAGAACGTGGCGTGCCAGGCCTGGACGGCTGCCTGGAGCGATTGGGTGCGACAGCTGAAACCGAACGTCGTGGTGCTCCTGGCCGGCGGCGGCGAGGTGCTCGACCGCCTCTACCGCGGGCGGACGACCAACATTTTGAACCCGACTTTCGCCGCCTACGTGAAGAACCAATTGGAAAAGGCGGTGCAGATCGCCACGGCGCGCGGCGCGCTGATGGTCTTCATGACCAAACCCTGCCAGAGCACGGGAGAGCAGCCCGACGGTGAGCCGTGGCCGCAGGACAGCTCGGCGCGGCAGGCCGTCTACAACGCGTTGCTGCGCGAGGTGGCGGCCCGGCACCCGGGCCAGGTCTTCGTGCAGGACCTGAACTCGTACGTGTGCCCCGGTGGCAACTACACCGAAGATCTCGACGGCGTCCCGGTGCGCGAGAGCGACGGCAGCCACTTCGCCATGCAGCCCGGTGGCGGCGGCGACTTCCTGGCGCCGGCGATCCTGCCCTACTGGGTGGACCTCGGCCACCTGCAGGAGACGCGCACGAACGGGGCGAGCGTTCCGAACGGGACACTCCCCCGCTTCTTCGCCCCGCAGTGAGATCTGCGTGCGGGCGCGGTCAGCCGCCCGCCACGGCCCAGGCCACGATCACGTCGGTCTCGCCGGCACCGGCTCCCAGCCGGCGCCGCCGGCCCGACCAGCCGGTACGGGCGAGGGCGCGGTCGAAGTAGGCATTGTCGAACCCCAACTCGAGCCAGCCGTAGGTGCGGCTCGACCACACCGACAGCCCGTCGAGGCGCGGCCCCCACGGGTAGTCCAGTTTCTGGATAGGCTCGGCGGCGAAGAGCACCACGCCGCCGGGCCGCAGAATGCCGTGCAGACGGCGCAGCATGGCCATGTGGTCCGCGCAGTGGTGGAAGCTCTCGAAGAACACTGCGGCGTCGAACGGCTCGTCGGTCGCGAAACCGAGCATGTCCCCCTGCACGACGGCGACGCGACCGGGCCCGGTGCAGCGGTGGGCGATCAACTGGCAGAACTTCTCGTCGAGCTCCACCGCGGTGACGTCGAGGCCCGTGGCGACCAGGTCACCCGTCAGGTTGCCCCAGCCCGGGCCGAACTCGACGACGCGCAGGGCTTCCCCGGGCGCTGGCACCGCTCCGCCTCTGGCCAGGGCCTCCGCCCCGGCCAGGCACTCCAACAGATGGCCCCTCGCGACCAGGTCGCGACCGACCAGCGCCAGCGAGCCCGTCTGGTACGGGAAGGGGCGCTCGCGAGCGGCCGCCAGGTCGAAAGGGGATGCTTCGTGCGCTGTGTCGTAGGCCGTCCGGCCCGTGATGGTGCGGTACAGCTGCCAGGTCCACTCCCGATAGGCGTCGGAGAAAGGGTCCTCGGGCGGGGCGGCGGGGAGGGCGAGGACGATGCCGTCGAGGAGGGCGCGCGCCTCGTCGGGGGCAGGCCCCATGAGTGCCGTGGCGCGGGCCAGCACCGTGTCGAGCTCGTCCAGCGTGACGGCGCGGGGCTCGGGTCGCATGAGGGCGGACCGCACCGAGCTGCGCAGGCGCGGCGGAAGGGCATCGACGGCCCGCCCACCCAGCTGCAGGACGGTGCGGCTCCAGTCACTCATTCGGTGGCGGTATTCGGATGGCGGTGTTGCGGTTCCGGGGTTGTGGTCCCGCTCAGCCGGCCGCGGGCATGCTCGGAGCGGTCGGGGACGCGTCGAAGAAGCTGGCCGTCGCTCCGGTGATGCGCGTCAGGTTCCGCTCGCCGAAGGCCACCTCGTGCGGCTGGGCGAGGTGCGCGTCGAGCAGGGCCTGTGATTCCCAGCACTCGAAGAAGCGGAAGGTGTTGGGCGCCTCGAGGTCCTCGCCCCAGAAGTACTCGAGGCAACCGGCGTCGCGTCTGCTGGCCTCTATCACCTCGGCCAGGCTGGAAAGGACGTCGTCCCGGTCCGAGGAGTCGAAGCTGAGGGAGCCGGCGATGATGATCATGCCCGGAGGGTAGCGGCCTCCTCACGCGGCGGCGAGAAGACCGAGGTCGTCCCGCACGAGCGTGCCACCCTTGAGGATGGCCAGTAGCCGGGCCTGGTCCTGCAGGAGCCCGATGTCGGCCAGGGGGTCGCCGTCGACGACGAGCAGGTCGGCCAGGTAGCCCTCGCGCACCGACCCGAGCTCGTGGGAGCGGCCCATCAGCTCGGCCCCGTTACGGGTGGCCCAGCGGATGACGTCGAGGGGCGGGATGCCCGCCTCCTTGACGTAGAACTCCAACTCGTCGGCGTACCGCCCGTGCGGCAGGCTGACGGCGCCGTAGTCGTCCCCGCACAGGAGCTTCACGCCGGCCTCGTTCGCCTTGGGCAACACGGCGAGCGCCCGTTCGATGTCCTCGGCCATGGCGGCGGTGAACCCGAGCCCGGCGCCGCCCATCATCTCGGCGAAGCGGACGGGGAAGAGCTGGCTCGGGACGAGGAAGGTGCCGAGCTCCACCATGCGTTCGATGCCCATGGCGTCCAGCCCGTCGCCGTGGTCGATGACGTCGATACCGGCAGTGAGCGCCATGTGGATGGCCTCGCGGTTCGCTATGTGGCCGCGCACAAGCACGCCGCGCTGGTGCGCGGCCTCAATGCCGGCCGTGATCTCCTCGGGGCTCATTTCGGTCTGCTCACTCGGTGCCACCGTGCCGTGGCCGCCCGTGACGAACATCTTGATGATCTGGGCGCCCTGCTTGATCTCCTCGCGCACGGCGCGCCGGAAACCGTCCGCGCCGTCGGAGCGGTTGATGGCACCGCGGGCGCCGACGTCCCAGTACCAGGGGAAGCTCTTGTCGCCGGCGTGCCCCGTCGTGCTCACGTCCCGGCTGCCGGCCATGAGCCGAGGGCCGGGAAAGAGGCCCTCGGCGATGGCGGCCTTCATGGACGCGTCGATCGCAAAGGGCGCGCCCGCGCTGACGGCCCCGGTGAAGCCACAGCGCAGCAGCAACTCGAGATGGTGCGCCGCCCGCACGGCCTGCAACGCCGGCGGTTCCTCGAGCCCGAAGGGGGCCGTCTTGGAACCGAGCTCGTTGTAGGTGGCATGGAAGTGGCTGCTCACCATGCCCGGCATGACGGTGCGCCCGTCGAGCTCGACGACCCGGTCCTCGGGGCCGGTCTCCACGGGTGCGCCGGTGCGGACCGTGGTGATGCGACGTTCCTCGACCACCACCGTGGTTCGGGGGCGGGCGCCGTCGGCGTCGACGACGGTGGCGTCGCGCAGGACGAGCCTAGACACGGACAGCGGCGGTTTCGTGGGTTCCGGTACCGTGCTCGGGCACGAAGGGAACGATAGTGACCAGAACCCGACGCCCGCAGTGGCCCACCCCGGCCAGGCCGTTCCTCCCCGTTCCGGCGGACCGATGACCCTCGGCGCGGGCGATACCGTCCTGTGCTCGGGCACCATCCGGACCGGCACCTCGTTCCGCGAGCGGCTTGCGGCCGCCCACGCCGGCGGCTTCACCGGTGTGTCGCTGTGGGGGCGCGACTACCAAGGGGCGCGCGACGAGGGACTCAGCGATGGGGACATCCGCCTGCTCCTCGCCGATCACGGCGTGTCGGTGGCGGAGCTCGATCCCGGCTGGTGGTGGCTCCCCGGCGCGTCCGACATCCGCATTCCGCCCGAGCTCGACGAGGAACGCATCTTCGGCTTCGGTGAGCAGGAGCTGTTCGGCGTCGCGGAGAGCGTCGGGGCACGCTCGCTCAACGCGGTCGACGTCCTCGGCGGCTCCTGGTCCCTGGACGAGGCGGCAGAGGCCTTCGGCGGTCTGTGCGACCGGGCAGCCGATCACGGCCTGCTCGTGCATCTGGAGTTCCTCCCATGGTCGCGGATTCCCGACCTGGCGACAGCCTGGCAGGTCGTCCTGGCCGCCGACCGAACCAACGGCGGCCTCATGCTCGACGCCTGGCACTACTTCCGAAGCGGATCCGACGGTTCCTTGCTCCGTTCGATCCCGGGCCCGTCGATCCTGGCCGTCCAACTGTGCGACGCGCCCGCTGCACCCGAGCCCGACCCGCTCCACGCCACGCTGCACACGCGGCTGCTGCCGGGCCAGGGCGAGTTGGCGTTGCCCGCGTTGCTCACCGACCTCCGTGCGACGGGGACGGACGCGCCGCTGGGTGTCGAGGTCTTCTCCGACGCACTCCATGCCCTCCCACCCCAGGAGGCGGGCCGGTTGGCCGGTCTGGCGCTGCGCGCCGTGCTCGATCCCCTATGAACGGGCGATCTCAGGCCACTGCGATGTAGTCGAGATTGACCCCGCCCTGATCGGAGGATTCGACGCTGCACACCACGAGGTTGGTCCCTTCCGCCATGGTGAGTGTGACCGGCACGCTGGTCCATGAGGTCCAGGCCGACGCGCTCGGCACGTTGAGGATCGCCGCGCCGTGGACGTGGCCGGTGGCGGGGTCGAGCGCGCGCACGGTCAGCGCAGGACGCGGTTCCGGTGGCGTTGGCCACGTGGCACACAACGCGCCGGTTCCCGGCCTGGGGCACCGAGATGGCGACGGCCACGCTGCTCCCCGGGGTCTCGAGGCCGGTGACGTAGCCCATCCCTTCGTGACCGCTGAAGGTGTTCCCGAACCCGGCCGAACCCGCCCAGGCGCCCACGTCGGCCTGGAAATGTGCGGCACCCTGTGGGACGACCGAGAGGAGCACGGAGGCGTGCGGCCCCAGATTCGTCTGGTAGCTCGTCATGGAGCCCAGGTCCTGGTGGGTCCACAAATCCCGCACCGCGGCCGGACCGGTGAAGCCGAGGACGTCGGCGAAGTCGATCGACTTGGTGACGTCGGCGGCGGCGTCGGCGCGGTTGAACAGGGCGACAGCCCAGCTCCCGTCGGGCAGCTGCCCGATCCAGCGCTCCGAGTCCCGGCTGGTGAGGTCGTACTCGAGCGCGTGGCCGTTGTTGAAGATCGGCTTGCCGACGAGCCCGGCCTTGCGCAGGGCCAACACCTCCTGGTTCTGGAAGATGTGGGCGTTGTCCCCGATGGTGTCGACCTGATCGGTGATGGCGATGGCGGCCCCGGCGAGCGTGAAGAGATTGATGGCGCTCTGGCGCTCCTCGTCGCGGCTGAACGACGACATGATCAACGGGTCGCCGTCGAGGATCATCTGACCCCGGCCCGAAATATCGGCGAACCCGGTGAACCCGAGGAACGGGTTGTTCCATTGCGACCATTCGGGCTGCCAGGTTTCGCGACCGCCACTCAAGTTGAACCAGGTCCCGAAACTGGCATCGTTGCCGATACGGATGAGATCGCCGAATTGCCGTTCTCCGGCCCCGTGGTCGAACAGATTGGGCATCACGAGGCTGATCTGCATGCCCTCCGCCGCCTCCCATATCCACTCCAGCGCCCGCAGATACGAGGCGCGGCCGTGGTCCACGCCGACTGTGCCGTCGTTCTGATCGAACCCGGTCTCGTAGTACGCCAGGAAGTCGATACGGAGGAACACGGCGCCGAGCTCGCGGAAGTACGCCACGTAGCCCTTCACGTACTCCTCGGCCCCGTCCCGGGTGGTGTCCACCCACTGCAGCTGCCCGCCGCCATCGAAGTAGTCGTTGGCGTTGACGATGTCCCCCACCTTGACGTCGGGCCGCCCGACGACGGTGACGGAGGGGTTCGTGACCGCCGACCTGGTGGCCCACAGGGGGTTGTAATAGACGCCGAGACGCATGCCCTTGGCCTTCAGGTAGTTGGCCCACCACGCCCAATCGTGCTCCCAGTCGTCCGCCTGGCTGACGATGTAGCCGTGCGGGGTGATCTTCTGCGTCCCGTCGATCCACCCGTCCGTGCACACCATGGTGTAGCCGTCGTCGCGGAAGGTCTCCGCCACCCAGTCGATGTTGGCCTTCCACACGGACTCGGGGATCAGGGTGTTCGAGACGTTCTCGTAGTCGTAGGTGCTCCAGTACAGGGGCCCGGGACCACCCGGCCGGAACCCCGGGACGGCGGAGGGCGCCGGTGCCGAAGTGGCCGGCGAGGATTCGCTCGCACCCGCCGCCGCGGTCGGCGCTGCGCCGTCGGCGCCGACCGCAGACCCCGCCAGACCCGCGAGTACCGCGCCCCCACCGCCCTTGAGCACCTCGCGTCGCGTCGGCACAACACCACTCCCCCGTCTCGAGCCTCTCGGGGCGCCACCGTAGTCAAGGCGGCCTTCCCACAGCGGCACGGGGTCCTCGACACCTGCGGTTGCCGAGTGCACCGGCGGCTGCGCGACACGCATGCCCTCCTGGCGACACGTCGCATGAGTCCGAAAACGCTCGCGGCCCCGACGCCAGGCTCTCCGTACATGGCGTTGCCGCCCCACACCACGATGGTCGCGCCGACATGGACGCAGACCGGCGTGCGATACCGGCGCACGAGAAGCACCGAGGGTCTACGTCACGGGCAAGAAGAACTCCCACTGAATGTTGTCAGGGTCACGAAAGGCCAGACCTGATCCATAGAAGGCGTCGACGATCTCTCCGTGCTCGATCCCGAGCGTGTCGAGCCGCGCCGGCCAGGCCTCGAGTTCCTCGCGGGTGGCGCACCCGAAGGCAATGTGGTCGAGTCCGATGCCGTGCTCGTCGAAGGACGATCCGTCGGAACCGGTCCCGTGCTCGTGCAGGGCGAACGACGGCTGCAGCCAGACCGCGAAGCGGTAGGTGGACTCGTCCCCGACGAAGAACGCCGGCGTCTCGAAGAGCGCCTCGTACCAGGCGATGCTGCGATCGAGGTCGCTCACGGTGACGGCGAAGTGGGTGACTGCGGGAAACGGTGGCATGGATTTATGATACATGCGGCACGTATCTTAGTCAACAGGAAGCGGTATGTTTTGCACGCGATGACGCCGAGGAGAACGACGGATCAGGCGGCCGAGACCCGCGGCACTCCTCGTGCGTGCCGGCAGGGAGCTGTTCGGCTCCATCGGGTTCTCGGAAGCAAAGGCGTCCGACATCGCCCAGCGCGCCGGCGTGACCCGCGGCGCGCTGCTCCACCACTTCGGCGACAAGGAGGGGCTCTTCGCCGCCGTGCTCGAAGAGGTCGAAGCGGAATCAGCGACCCACGTTCTCGAGGTCGCCATCACCGGATCGGACCCTCTGGAGTGGCTCCGCCGGGGTTTCGAGGCCTTCCTCGTCGAATGCGTCAAGCCCGACGTCACCCAGATCATGCTGATCGACGGACCGTCCGTCCTCGGATGGGAGGCGTGGCACGAGATCGATGCGCGTTACGGATACCAACCTCTTCTCGACGTGGTCGGAGCCGCCGTGACCGCCGGGTTGGTGGAGTCCGATGATCCCGGCTCGCTCGCCTACCTCCTCCTCGGTGCCCTGACCGAGGCGGGGACCGTCATCGCGCATGCCGAGGACCCCGAGGCCACACGGGTGCGGATGGCGAATGCACTGAACCGCCTCGTCGACGGCCTCCGTCCTCGCCGCGGCTGACCTCAGCGAGGGCGGCGGCGCAGCGACGAGTCCGCGATGGCGGCGGGGACCCAGCCGACATCGGTGTCGTTGAGGTCGGTGCCGGGTGGCACGATCTCGTCAATGCGGTCGAGCACGTCAGGGCTCAGGCGCAGCTCCAGGGCCGGCAGCTGTGACTGCAGGTGCTCCATGGTGCGGGGCCCGATGATGGGCGACGTCACGCCGGGGTGCTCGAGCACGAAGCCGAGGGCGAGCTGAATGAGCGACAGGCCCGCGGCATCGGCCAGCTCGTTCAGCTTGACGACCGCCTCGAGCTTGGCCCGGTTCCCCGGCACCTCCATGTCGTAGTGGTGGGGCAGGAAGGTGGCGCGGCGGCTGGTGTTCTCCTTCCCCGGCCCGAAGGCGCCCGAGAGCCAGCCGCCCGCCAGCGGGCTCCACGACAGCACGCCCATGCCGTACTTCTGGCACGTGGGCAGCACGTCCTTCTCGATGGCCGCGCACCAGAATGGAGTACGGCGGCTGCTCGGTGACGAAGCGCTCGCGGGACCGGCGCTCGGCCACCCACTGGGCCTCGACGACTTCGTGGGCGGGGAAGGTGGAGCTGCCGAAGTAGCGGATCTTGCCGGCCCGCACCAGGTCGGTCAGCGCTCCCAGGGTCTCGTCGATATCGGTCTCGGGCGAGGGGCGGTGGATCTGATAGAGGTCGATGTAGTCGACGCCGAGCCGGCGCAGGCTGTTGTCGCACGCGGCCATGATCCAGCGCCGCGAGTTCCCCTGCGCGTTGGGGTCCTGGCCCATCTGGCCGTGCACCTTCGTGGCGAGGACCACCCTGTGCCGCTTGGTCTGCGCCAGCGCCTTCCCGACGATCTCCTCGGACTCGCCGAACGAGTAGACGTCGGCGGTGTCGACGAAGTTGATGCCGGCGTCGAGGGCGGCGTGGATGATGCGGATGGAGTCGTCGTGGTCGGTGTTGCCGAAGGACCCGAACATCATCGCCCCGAGGCAGAGTGGGCTGACTTTGAGGCCGGTTCTTCCGAGTGTGCGGTATTCCATCCGGTCGAATCTAGCCACGGGCCTGTCGACGCGGGCCGCGGGCGGAGGCGTCAGAGGCGCCGGCAGGCGTCGGCAGCGGCCAACAGGAGTGCCGCGTCGCCGGATCGACCGAAGCTCCGCAGCGCCGCCTCGGCCAGCTTGATGGCGTGCTCGTCGCCGGAGGCCACCGCGCCCTCCACGATGGCGTCGGTCGACGGGGGCGCCTCCGTGGGCGCGGGCGCGAGCCGGTCGATGTCGTAGGCGACGTGCAAAGCCGCAGCGGCCTGCCAGACGTAGCCCAGTGCGGCATCTCGGTCTTCCTCCGCCAGCCACGGCAGCACCAGCTCGCAGGCCATCGGTGCGGTCACCGCGTGCAGGAGGCCGATCACCTCGCCGCCATCGGCGTTGCGCAGATAGGCCAGCGCCCCGCCCGTGGCGAGCTGGTCGAGGAGATCGACCGCTCTGCCCGTCCAGCCCAGCGACGCCACCGCCTGTTCGAATTCGTCGGCGATGTCGCCGACGGCGGCCATCCGGTCACTGATCAGCATCGGGCGCGGCGCGTCCTCGGGAAGGTACGGCAGGTCGGCCAACGCATCGGCCACACCCTCCTGCCCGATCAGCAACGGCGGTCCGGGCAGCTCCTGGTAGCTCGAGGCCCAGAAGGCCAGGGCGTTCGCCACCTCGAGGCGCCGCGGCGGCGTGTCGGCGTCGCCCAGCCCGCGCAACGCGTGACCGGTGCGGATCAACCCGTGCGTCGCCGCACCGACCGAGCCGGGAAGCAACCGCGGCACCCACTCCCCGACCACGGCCGCGACGGGACGGTCGGCGATCTCACGCTCGAAGAGCGCGAGCCACTCGGGGAAGCGGTCGGGCCGCCCGAGCGCCGCCGGCCACTCCGCCTCGGTCAGCGGCCGCGCCGGCGGGGGCGCGTCGTCGAGGCGGGCACGGTACTGCGCCACCCAGCCGGGGATCGCGTCGTGCCGGCCCAGGTGCGCCAGTGCTTCGGCCGCCATCGGCCCGTGATTGGCCAGGCCGACGGCTCCGTAGCTGGGCGCCGTGGCGGCGAACACCGTCAGGGCGTCGTCGAGGGCCTCCGTCTCCACCGCCCCAGTATGGCGAGCGTCGGGCTCCGGGCGCCCGGGTCGGCGGCCACTACGATCCGGCCTCTGACGACGGGAGGTCCGATGGCGACGACGCCGCCACTGCACGGATTGAGGATCATAGAGTGCTCGGCCTTGGGGCCGGCCGCCATCACCACGGCCCTGGTCGACCTCGGCGCGGACGTGATCAAGGTCGAGCCGCCGGCCGGCGACTACATCCGCGAGATGACATGGCCCATCGTCGAGGGGACCTCCCTCATGCACCTGCACCTCAACCGGGGAAAGCGCTCGCTGGTGCTCGACCTGCGCACCGACGCCGGCGTCGCCATCCTGAAGGAACTGGCGACCGGAGCCGACGTCGTCGTCGAGGCCATGCGCCCCGGAGCGTTGGCACGGCGCGGCGTCGGCTACGACGACCTGCGGGTCCTCAACCCCAAGATCGTCTTCTGCTCCATCTCGGGCTACGGCATGACCGGCCCCTACCGGGACTACCCGAGCCACGGGGTGGCCTACGACACCTGGGCCGGCATCGTCAACGTCGCCGAGAGACGACGAGGGCTTCGACTACATCCCCGAGCACGTCTCCATCGGCATCAACGCCGGCCCGCTCTTCGGCGCGCTCGGCATCCTGGCCGCGGTGATCCGGGCGCGCGCGACGGGCGAGAGCTCCTTCATCGACCTGGCCCAATCCGACGCCGCAGCGGCGATGGATTGGTACCGCTCCGAAACCTGGCGCTCCTATGAGCGGCCCGAGTCCGAGGTCACCGGGAACAAGGCCGACAACTACGAACGCCGCGCCCCGGGCACCGCCGGCATGGTGGAGGGAGTGCGCTACCAGGTCTACGAGACCGCGGACGAGAGTCACGTGCTCTTCATGGCGTCGGAGCAGGCCTTCTGGAAGAACTTCTGCGAGGGCGTCGGGCGCGTCGACCTCTTCGAGCGCTGGCCCGGCTCCAAGTACGCGGACCACGCACGCGGCAACCGCGAGCTCCAGCGCGAGCTGCGCGACATCTTCCGCACCAAGACGGCGGCGGAGTGGTTGGAGTTCGGCGGCAGGATCAACACGCCGATCGCGCCCGTCAACACGCCCAAGACGCTGCTCGACGACCCCCAGTTCGCCGATCGCTTCCCGCTTCTGCCCGCATCGGACATGGGGGCGGACCAGCTCTTCACGCCGCTGCACTTCGTGGGCGAGGAACTGCCTCCCCCGGCCAAGGCTCCCACGGTGGGCCAGCACACCGAGGCCGTCTTGCGCTCCGTGCTGGGATATGACGACAATCAGATCTCCGCCGCCCGGGACGGGGGCGCATTCGGGACCGACGCATAGGCGGATTCGTCGGCAAAGGGAGGGTTTGATGGACAAGGTCCGGCTGGGCGTACTGGGTGCCGGCAACATCGCCGCCATGAATGTGCGGGGGTATCTCGAAGACCCGCGCTGCGACATCGTCGCCGTGTGCGACACGGACGAGGAGATCGGCCGCCAGGCCGCCGAGGAGTGGGGTGCCGGATCGTCGTACACCGACCTGGCCGACATGCTGGCGGACGAGTCCGTCGACGCCGTGGAGGTGCTGACCCCGACGCACATGCACCACGACCACGTCATCGCCGCGCTCGAGGCCGGCAAGCACGTGTCCGTTCAGAAACCTGTGGCCAACTCCGTGGAGGATGCGCTCGAAATGGGGGCGGTAGCCGACAAGGTGGGTCGTACCTTGCGGATCAGCGAGTGCTTCGTGCACTACCCGCCCCTCGAGTTGGCCAAGCGCCTCGTCGCCGAAGGTGCCATCGGCAAGCCGACGTCGTTGCGCATCCGGACCCTGGTCGGCCAGACCAACTCGGAGTTCCAGGCTTCCCTCCGTCCCGAGGGTTACGGCTGGCGCCTCGACAAGCGGAGCGCGGGCGGACACCTGTTCGACGACATGGTGCACAAGTACGCCATGGCGCTTTGGTTGCTGGACATGGACATCACCTCGGTGCAGGCCGTGGTCCGCCGACGCGACTTCTTCTTCGAACCGTGTGCCGTCATCTTCGAGTACGAGGACCCGGGCGTGCTCGGCACAATGGAGGTCCAATACGCACCGAACTTCTACATGCGGTCCAAGTACTACGGGGCCGACGAGTTCTTCGAGATCACGGGCGACGAGGGACAGCTCTGGGTGACCAGGGCCACGGGCGAGATGCTCGACCTGGCACCTGTCATGCTGTTCACCGGGACGGCGAACGAAATCAAGACGACCGAGTTCGCGGACATCGACGCCGACTGGGGCACGGGGTTCGCCCGCTCGTCCCAGCATTTCATCGACGCGTTGATCCACGGAACCGCCGCCGCCATGACTCCGGACGAGGCCACCGACGTCCTCCGCCTTTGCTTCGCCGTCTACGAAGCGGGAGCGACCCGTCTGCCGGTCGATCCCCGCGGCATCACGGGGACCGTGAGCCCTCCCGGCTGGGGGGAGTGGTAGTCGACTCGGTCACTCCCAGGGGGGACTGCCCACCTCAATGCGGTTCAGGGAGGACACGACGTGGCCGAAGCGGCCGTCTTCGGCCGCCCACTGCCGCCTGGCCTCCGAGAGCTCCTCGCGGTTACGCCCGACGAAGTTCCACCACATGAGGATCGGTTCGGGGAACGGCACACCGCCGAGCAGCAAAACCCGCGCCGGGTCCGCCACCTCGAGCCGGCACTGATCACGGCCCAGCCCGAGGTAGGCCAGCTCGCCGGGCTCGACCGCCACGCCGTCCACCGTGATCCGGCCCTGGAGGACGACCAGCGCGTGCTCGAAGTCGGTACCGAGCGGCATCTCGGTGCTCGGCCCCCGCAGCGTGAGCTCGACCCCCATGTGCTCGGTGTCGCGCCGCGCCGGCGAGCCCACCCCGCCGAACACGCCCACGAGGACGGTCCCCTCGGCCCGGTCGAGCTCGAGGCGAGGCAGCTCGGGGTGATGCTCGAAGGCGGCCGGACCGCTGCGGGTGGCGGCCGGCTGCGCCACCCAGAGCTGGACGGCATGGATCTCCTCGGCCCGCGCCGGGTCCTCCTCCGCGTGGGACACCCCGCGACCCGCCGTCATGAGGTTCAGCTGCCCAGGCCGGATGAGCTGCTCGGAACCCAGGCTGTCCAGATGCAGAAGCTCGCCCGCCACCAGCCACGTCACGGTCTGCAGGCCCAGGTGCGGATGCGGCCCGATGCCGAACGTCCCGCCCGGTTCGGCCCGGACGGGGCCGACGTGATCCGCGAAGCACCAGGACCCCACGGTGCGACGCAGTCGCTGGGGCAGCACCCGGCGACGGGTAGGGAGCCGACCTGGGTGAAACGGCCCGGTGCGACTTCGACGACGGGGCCTTCGACCCGGCCTGGAGGCTCGGGCTCGGGCGCCGCGTCGTCAGTGGCGACCGGTCCGCTCATCGCGATTGTTTCTTACACCTTTAGGGTGGTGGGGGCACATGACGAAGCGCGCGGGAGGCCGCACCCCATGACCATCCCCACCGACAACGACGCGATCGTCGACGACACCGCCGGCAGCCGCTTCGTCATCCGAGAGGGCAGCGCCGAGGCCGAGCTCCTCTACGTCATTGAGGGCGACCGGATGCTCCTGGTCCACACGGAAGTCCCCGCCGCGTGGGGCGGGCGGGGGATCGGGGGCCGGCTGGTCCGCAGCGCACTGGCCCGCGCCCAGGCCGACAGCCTGACCGTGGTGCCCTGGTGCCCGTTCGCCCGGCGCTGGCTTCAAGAGCACCCGGGCGACGCGGCGGCAGTGACCATCGACTGGGAGACCCCACGCTCCTCGTTCTGAGGCCTCCACGCTGGGGCGGGCGTTCGGTCCCGGGGCGGCCCCGTCGGCCTTGCGCCGGCAATTCCCAAGGTGTAGTCCTACACCCAAGGCCTGGGACTTTCGATGGAGAGGGCGCGACGCAGTGAGTGCGACACCGCAGCCGCAGGACGACAAGGCAGACGAGGCAGACGAGGTCGGGGCAGATCGCGAGGACTACCTCGACGGCCAGGAGGAAGACTCGTTTCCGGCCTCCGACCCCCACTCGGACTGGTCGGGTCCCCCGCCCGAAAGCGACTGACACCCCGGCGCGCCGCGTTGCCGATCGCTCCCGCTTTAATTGAATTGCTCCAGGTCGCACTGCCCACGCTGCCCGCGCTCCAACCCTGAGGAGGCCCGACGATGGCCGATGACACCGTCGCATTTCCGACCCTGACCGACGCCGACATGGCCGTCATGGCCGAAATCGGCACGCGGCGGCCGATGGCCGCGGGCGAGTACCTCTACCGGGAAGGCGACCTGACCTACGACTTCGTGGTCGTGGTGTCCGGGGCGGTCGAGATGGTGGTCACCGACGGAGGCGAAGAGAAGGTCGTCGCCCAGCACGGGGCCGGCCGGTTCCTCGGGGAGCTGAACATGCTCTCGGGCCTGCGCGTCTTCGTGTCGGCCCGCGTGGCGGATGCCGGCGAGGTCATCGTGATCCCGCGGGAGAGGCTGCGCCGCCTCATCGCCACCGATCCCGGGCTGGGCGACACCATTCTGGCCGCCTTCATCGCGCGGCGCTCGGTGCTCCTCGCCGGAGCGTCGGCGACCACCCGGCTCATCGGCTCGCGCTTCTGTCCCCTGTGCCTGCAGGTTCGGGAGTTCCTGACCCGCTCCCGGATCCCGTACGAGTGGCTGGACCCCGACAGCGACCCCGAGGTGGAGGCCCTGCTCGAACAATTCGGCATCGACCCCGACGAGGTGCCGGTCGTCATCACGTCGGGGACCGTCCTGCGCCGGCCCAGCCCGGGCGAACTTGCCGAGTACCTGGGCCTCACGCTCGAGAGCCTGCCCGGACGCTGCTTCGACCTGGTCGTGGTCGGCGGCGGCCCCGCCGGCCTGGCCGCCGCCGTCTACGGCGCCACAGAGGGGCTCAACACGCTGGGCGTCGAGAAGTTCGGGGTCGGGGGGCAGGCGGGGTCGAGCTCGCGGATCGAGAACTACCTCGGATTCCCAATGGGGATCTCGGGCGGCGACCTGACCCAGCGCGCCGTCGTCCAGGCCGAGAAGTTCGGGGCCCATCTCACCGCGCCGTGCGAGGCGGTGTCCCTGCGCGAGGAGGCGGGCCACCTCGTCATCCGGCTCTCCGACGGCTCCGATGTCGCTGCACGAGCCGTCATTGTGGCCAGCGGCGCTCGGTACCGGCGCCTTCCCGTCGACCGGCTCGAACAGTTCGAAGGCAACGGCGTCTACTACGCGGCAACGGAAATGGAGCGGCGCCAGTGCGCGGCGTCCCCCACCGTGGTCGTCGGCGGTGGGAACTCAGCCGGGCAGGCCGCCATGTTCCTCTCCGAGTCCGGGCCGGTGACCGTCGTCATCCGCGGCGACGACCTCGGAAAGAGCATGTCCCGGTACCTGACCGATCGCATTGACGCCCACCCCGGCATCACCGTGCGGACGAAGACACAGATCACCGGGCTGGTCGGGGATCCCGACCTACGGGCCGTCCAGATGGAAGGCGCCGACGGGCCGGCGGAGGTCCCGTGCGCGGGGCTCTTCTCCTTCATCGGGGCCGAGCCGTCCTCGGACTGGATCTCCGGCTGCGCCGCGTTCGACGAGCGCGGCTTCGTCCTGACCGACCGCGCCCTCGGTCCCGACCACCTCGACGAGCGCTGGGCCGCCCTGGGCCGGCCGCCGCTCCCCTTCGAGACGAGCCATCCCGGCCTGTTCGCCGTCGGCGACGTGCGATCCGGCTCCACCAAACGGGTGGCGACCGCCGTCGGCGAGGGCTCGGCCTGCGTCGGCGCAGTGCACCAGTTCCTCACCTTCTCCCCCGACTGATTCCGGCACCGTGGCGGGTGCGCCAAGAACCTACGTCGTGCCGAAGAACTCAATCAGGTAGGCCGCCACCGCGTCGGGGTGGGTCAGGATGCCGATATGTCCCGACCCGGCGACCTCGCGGTACGCACAACCCGGAATGGCCTCGGCCGCCCGGCGGGCGTAGCGGGGAGGCGAGTCGACGTCGTGTTCAAAGGCCAGCACCAGGCAGGGGACGCGCACCTCGGGCCAGCGGGTGGTGCGCGCCGGGTCGGTCGACCAAGCCAGGGCCGCCTCGTACTGGCCGAGCCGCCCGGGGTTGGGCCACGCCGGCAGGTCTTCCATCATCGACAGCCAGAGGCTGACGACGTCGTTGTCCTGTATGTCGGCGATCGGCAGGTAACGCAGGGTCTCGGTGGCGTAGAAGAGCGGGGGCATGTCGTAGTCGAGACGGGCCAGGTCGCGCTCAACCGTGGTGATTGCGATCTCCCACGCCGTCGGCGCGTTGGCGCTGCCCATCAGGGCGGCAGACCGGACCCGCTCGGGCTCGTCGAGCACCAGTGTCTCGGCGATCCACCCGCCCATGGAGTGGCCGGCGATGCGGACCGGATCGACCCATCCGAGGTGGTCGAGCAGCGCCACGGTGTCGGCCGCCATGCCGGCCACGCTGTAGGGCGCCGGCGGTGAGGAGGAGGGCTCGACGCCCCGGTTGTCGAAGGTGGCGACCTGGTAGCCCGCAGCCACGAGGGGCGGCACCAGGCCGAGATGCCAGGCCATCGCCGGCTGGCCGCAACCGGCGATGAGGAGTAGCGGCTCGCCCTTGCCGGAGACCTCATAGTGGAGCGTGGCGCCGTTGGCGCTGACCTCAGGAATGGAGTACCTCCGACAGCAGCTTCGGCGCCACGTTGCGCCCGGTCAAGAGCACGACGGTCTCCTTCCCCCTGGCGTCGGGCGTCACCACTCCGGCTCGCAGCGCGGCAACGCCCACGGCGCCGGCGCCCTCGAGGACGAAGCCCATCTTGGAGGCGGAGAAGGCCATGGCGGAGCGGATGTCGGCCTCACTGACGGTGAGGACGTCGACGCCGTGGGCGAGCGCGACGCCGACGGTGACCGAACCCGGCTCGAGATTGCCCGCCAGCCCGTCGGCAACGGTCGGCTCGACCTCGATGGGCACGATGCCGTGGGCCCTCAGCGCAGTGCTCATGGACGGTGACGCCTCGGATTCGATCCCGACGACGCGCACGCCGGTGCCTTCGAGGCCGAGGATGGTGCCGGCCAGCAGCCCGCCGCCTCCGCAGGGCACGATCACCGTGCCCAGGCCCGGGACCTGCTCCACCAGCTCCCGGGCCAGGGTGGCCTGGCCCGCGATGACATCGGCGTCGTTGTAGGGCGAGACATAGCGACTCCCGTCGCGGTCGGCGAGCTCGAGCGCGTACGTCTCGGCCTCGCGATACCCCTCGCCGTGCAGCTCCAGGCGCACGTCGAACTGCTGCAGGGCCGATACTTTGGCCGCCGACGCACCCGTGGGCACCACGACGGTCACGCTGGCTCCGAGCTTGGACGCCGCGTAGGCCAGGCCCAGGCCGTGGTTGCCGGCGGACGATGCGACCACGGCCCGGCCCGGGTCCTGCTCCAACGTCGCCGACACGGCGGCGAGGCCGCCGCGCACCTTGAAGGACCCTGTGGGCTGGACCGTCTCCACCTTGACCGACACCGCAGGACCCAGTTGCGGAACACCCACCACGGGCGTGACCGCCAGAAAACCGCGCACCGCCTTCCACGCCGCCTCGCGATGGGCCGGACCGGGGAGCTCCACCTCGCGCACCGGTCCAGTTTGACCGAGGCGGGGCCTGGCATGCTGAACGCCGTGCAAACCGGGACACGGACCATTGACGGCGCCACGGTGCGCGTCCTGCCCGACGTCTCTGCCATGGCCCGATCGGCCGCCGACCAGGCGCTCGCAGTCATGCGGGCCGCCGTGGCCTCCCGGGGGACGGCCCATGTCATGTTCGCCACCGGCAATTCCCAGCTGGCCTTCGTCCACGCACTCGTGCACGAGACGAAAGGGGTGCCCTGGGCCGACACCGTGGTCTTCCACATGGACGAGTACGTGGGGGTGGGACCGGACCATCCTGCCGGCTTCCAACGCTGGATCCGTGAGCGCATTGTGGAGCCGGCCCGCCCGAAGGCCGCCCACTACGTGGAGGGCCTGGGCGATGCCGAGACAGAGTGTCGCCGCTACAGCGAGCTCCTCGGGCTCTACCCGCTCGACCTCTGCTGCCTCGGGGTGGGCGAGAACGGCCACCTGGCCTTCAACGACCCCCCGGTGGCCGACTTCGCCGACCCCCGCGATGTCAAGGTGGTCGAGCTCGACGCAGCCTGTCGCGTCCAGCAGGTGAACGAAGGCCATTTCCCCCACCTCGACGACGTCCCGTCACACGCCATCACAGTCACCATCCCTGCCCTCCTCCGCGCCGGCCAGGTGATCGCAGTCGTTCCCGAGGCGCGCAAGGCGGAGCCGGTCGCCGGCGCCCTGACGGGGCCCATCACCGTGGCATGCCCGGCCTCGGCGCTACGGACGATCTCGCACGCCACCATCTACCTCGAGCCCGACTCGGCGCTGCTACTCCCCGACTGAGGAGCCTGCCTTCTGGGGTGTCGGACTCAGGACTTCCGGTGCCCCCCCGTCACGTCGTGGAGATGATGAACCGGGTCGTGCAGCAGGTAGCGGCTGAATCCCGCGATGCTGAAGCAGGCGCCGTCGCTGCGACGGCCCGTCCGGAGCCATTGCTCGCCGTTCACACCGTCGAACGCGTCCGCCAAGGCGGCGGCGGCGGCACGCAGTTGGAGCGAGACGACGGCCGGGTCCTGGGCGTCGTAGCGCTGCTCGACGGCGGTCACGTCCTGGTCCCAGTTCGGGTACAGCGGGTCGTCCTCGTGCAGCATGAGGACGAGCCGTTCGCGAAACAGCGTACAGGGGTCGCGCACGTGGCAGGCGTACTCCAGCGGCGCCCAGAAGCCGTCGGCCGGGCGCCGTCGCACCACGTCGTCGGGTTGCTGCAGCACGCGCTCCCACGACGCCGCGTTGGCGCGCAACAGCGCGGCGACGGACTCGGGAGGAACGGACGATGCGTCGAACCCGCACTCGGGACACGGGCGCTCGAGCACCCACGTCCAGTCCTTGTCGTCGGGGACGATCGGCATGCTCAGACCTCCCGGCCGCGTTCCAGCCACGCCAGCAGCCCGTCGGGGGCCATCGCATCCACGCGATCACGGTAATGGGCGATTTCTCCCGCCTGGAGGAGCGCCCGACCCTCCCCCGATCTTCCTCGGCGGAAGAACGCTGCTGGATCCTTCAGCACGCCGAGGTCCGCGTCGGGTGTACCTGCACCGGCGCGCATCGACTCGAAGGTGGCGGCCCGCACCAGTGCCGGCCAGCACTCCTCGTCGACGGGGATGCCGAGCACGCCGGCGACCCGGCGCATGGAGCCGTCGAGGTCGGTCACGAGGTCGTCGTAGTGCACCAGCACGACATTGGGCTCGCGGCGGTCGTGGCCGCGGGCCCATGCATCGGAGAGATGGAGCATCGTCCCGGGCAGCGTGTCCAGCCAGGTGCGGGCATCGCCCTCCCAGTCGATGAACCGCACCAGCCACTCGTGGAGGGGAGGCTGGGGCGGGAGGTCCCTCTCGGGTTGACCGGTGAGCTCAGCCATGCGGCGGCGGTCGATGTTGTCGCGGTGGTGATAGAGGGAGACGGCCATGTCGAGCGGGTGCCGTCCCACGACGATGTAGGTGACGCGGTCGTCGAGTGGCACGCCGTCGAGCGGAGTGTGGGTCTTGATGACGCGCCGGTGCGTCTGGGCGTCCAGGAGCGCGAAGACCTCCTCTTTGGGTTCCACCAGCCAGTCCAGCCAGGGCGACAGCCGGCCGAGGCGATCCGGCAACTCGGGGTTCCCGAAGACGAGCAACAGGCAGATCATCTGAACCCAGGTGGTGCCCGACTTGGACCGGGTGCTCACCACGATGTCGCCGGGGCGGAAGGGAAAATCCCACCAGCGGGCGCTGTCCTCGTCGGGCGACGTGTAGTGCCACAAGAGCGGCTCCGGCACCGCCGGATGCAGAGGGCGGTCATCTTCCTCTCCCATGACACCAGCATGGCGGACGGCGGACGACGAGCTCCAGGTCGACCTCGTGATCACGGCAACCACATCGAACCCGTGGGGCAACGGCGGGGCAATGGCGACTCCGTAGGTTTCCGCCTCGGAGATGTCGGGTGCCGGCCGGGGGGCGCGGGCACCGGAGGAGGGGGGAGTGACCGTCGCCACGGGAGGACTGGGCCTGCTCGCGCCATCCCCGGCGCCGCGCCCGAGCCGCCGCTCCACCCTCAAGCGGATCCTCCTCGCCGTCGGAGCCGCGCTTGGCGCGCTCATCCTGGCTGCGGCGTCATGGATCGGCGCCAGCCTCTACCGCATCGATCACGCCGTCCACCACGTCGGCGTGCCGGCCTCGCTGCTGGCCCGGGGCGAGAACGACCTCCTGGCCATCGTCAAGGGCCCGGATCACAGCGAACAGGTCTACGTCTTCCACGCCACCGACGGGCACACCAACGTCCTGCAGATCCCCAAGGCGCTCGGGCTGCCCCTCGCCGACGGCGCCACGGTCCCCCTCGCCGCACTCAGCCTGCACGCGCCCGCCACCATCATCTCCGGGCTCCGCCATCTGGGCATTCCCGTCAGCCACTACGTCGGCGTCGACCTGCACGCGGTGAGCCCGGCCTCAGCGCTCGGTGAGCTGGCCACCGGGAAGGTGTCGGTGGCGTCCATGATGTCGAACCCGACCGGCACGAGCTCGATCCTCACGCAGGTGGCCTCGCACATCTATCTCGGGCCCGGCACCCCGGTCTCTGCCGTCCTCTCCCTCATGAACGTGCCAACGGCACACCCGGTCTCGGTGCCGACGGAACGTGACGTGGACGGCACGGTCGTGCTGGCGGGCGCCTTCGAGAACGTCCTGCGCGCGTTCTTGTAGGTACCGGTGCCGAGACGAGGCCCCTGCCCGATGAGGCCGAGGCGGCTCAGCGGGCGCCGGGTGCCGTTGCCATCCACTCGGCCTTCGAGCCGGCGTGACCATGACGAAGAAGCGGGATCGACACGTCTCTGGCATGCCACTCGGACGTCACGTGATGCCGGAGTGAACTTTTCGCGAAGCCAACCCCGAATCGGAGACGCAAACGGACTTCCATCGCTTGTGCGTAGGCAGAACAAAGCGTTTGCCGGAGAGCGCGAACCTGGCGATACATGAACTCGGCAATGTGGTTGCCGAGGAACCGGTCACAGCACGTGGTCCGTGCCTCACCTGCGGTCCCGCCCTCCACGCCATTGACTGCCGAGTCCTCGTTAGAGGATGCTCACTTCGGCATCGGGAAAGACCTGAGGACGTGCCCTCCTCTTGATGCTGCATCGTGGAATCCGAGGGAGGTGATCATGGAAGATGCCACGGGCTGGAGACCAGACCCAACGGGTCGCCACGAGGAGCGGTACTTCAGGGGTCCTGGCATTCCGACAACCAGGGTGCGAAACGACGGGATCGAGTCCATCGACGAAGATCGTTCAGGTGATGCCAGTGCTGGGGCTCCGAGTTCTGGACTCGTTCCGCCCACGACACCGGCTCCGATCCCCTCAAGCGACACCCCGCACAATGGAGCGGAGCCGACTGTCTCGACGCTCATATCGTCCTACAGGGCGCCGATGCTGGATGGAGGGCGCTGGCAGGCACCCGCGGTGGACGAAGAAGTCATCGCCTCATCTCCTGGTGTGGTCTTCGTTCGGGAGCGCAACTGGTCGCTCATCGCTGCGGTCTGCGTCTTGGGTGTGCTGCTGGCTGCCGCGAGCGTTATAAGTGTGCAGCAACACAACGTGGCCGACAAGTGGATGCGCCAGTACCACGCCGAGGTCAATGACAACAGAGCCGAGGTCCAGAAGAACGTTGGGCTGTATTCGTCCCTCGTTCTGGCACAACAACGTTTCTCCACCTGCGTGAATGACGCCAATCGGGTGCTTTTCGACATCGACATCTATTTCCGTGACGGCTTCCTCCCTACAAGCTCCAAATCCGATGTCATGACGGCTGGGCAGACGTGTCAAACGAGGTCTGGCACCGGGCCCTGAACCGGTGCCATGATCTCAACGCACCGAGATCTTCATCTCTCCTCGTGCAAGAACAAGAGGACAGACTCCTTGACCTCAGGTCTCGGAAAGGCCGAGCCAGTGGTCGAGGAAGGGCAGGGCCTCCGTGCCGTGCCACTGGTGCCCGCCCTCGAAGATGTCGTGCACCAGCCGGTCACCGGCACCCAGCTGCTCGTAGACGAGGCGGGTCCGGCGGACCGACTCGGCCGCCGCAGTGAAGGGGAAAAGGTCGTCCTCGGTGCCCGACTCCACGAGCAGCGGCCGGGGAGCCACAAGCGCGCCGAGATCCTCGTGCTCCAGGCGGCCCAGCATGCCGTACAGGATCTGCGAGCCACACATGTTCCACGGCATTCTGTGGCTCTCGGCCCAGGAGGAGAAGTACCCGCTCACCACCGACGCCGCGACGCGGGTGTCGACGGCGGCCGTGAAGAGCGTGACGGTACCCCCGTAGGAGATGCCGACCATGCCCAGGCGCTCCGGGTCGACGAGCGGATGCCGCTCCAGGACATCAAGGGAGCGACGGAGGTCCCAGACATTCTGGGCCAGGGGATTCCAGCCGGCCATGGCGGCGTGGACGAGGTTGGTGTCACAGGCATAGTGGTCCTCGGGATTCCAGTCCAGCCGCTCGCCGAAGCAGCGGAGGTCGGGCGCCAGCACGACGTAGCCGCGGCGAACCAACTGCAGCGCGTAGTCCGCGTTGGGCATGGCGGTGTGCTCCAGCCCGACGACCTGCGTCTTGCCCGGCCCGTGCCCGTGGCAGGCCAGGACGGCCGGCCCCGGCGGCCGGTCCGATCGGGAATCGGGGACCAGAAGGTACGCGGGCACCGACATGGTGTCCTCGGTGTCGAAGACGATCTTCTCCCTGCGATAGCCCTCGCAGGCCTCCGACTCGAGGACCTCGAGCGCGAGCGGGACCGCCTCGGGCTCGAGCCCAAGGAGCTCGGTCAGGCGGGCCCGTCGCCGCTCCACCCAGGCCGGGATGGCCGCCGGGTCGTGCTCAGGCAGCGGGTCCTCGTGGGTCGTGGCGGCCAGCCGGGTCATCCACTGGTACCAGGGCGAGTAGTTGCGGGCCGGCGGGGTCAGGACGAGGTCCCCGGTGTCTTCGCTCATGGACGGCCCTTTCTGGCGGCGTGCGCGGTCGTGGAGGGCCAATGTAGGCGGGTCGGGCGTGCCCGCGGCCGGAGGGTCCCGACGCGCCACGTCGACGCCACCGATGCGACTCGGGCACAATTGCCCCGTGACCCTCGCCACCTCCCTCAGCGTCCATCCCCTCTCGCCCACCATCGGCGCGGAGATTTCCGGCGTGGACATCGCGCTCCCGCTGGCGCCCGAGGTGGTGGCCGCCGTCCGGGACGCCCTGAACACCCACCACGTCATCTTCTTCCGCGACCAGTCCCTCACGGCGGACCAGCAAGCCGCCTTCGCCCGCCAATTCGGGACCGTGACCGAGGCCCACCCAGTGCTGCCCTCCATCGACGAGAGCACCGAGGTGCTCGCCATCGACGGCAAGGTCGACCGGGCCAGCTGGTGGCACACCGACGTCACCTTCTTGGAGACGCCGGCGATGGGCTCCATCCTCTACATGCTCGAGGCGCCCGACGTCGGTGGCGACACCATGTGGGCGAGCCTGCAGGATGCCTACGACGGGCTCGCCGTACCGGTCCGCGCCATGTGCGATCAGTTGATCGCCATCCACCACGATCCCTGGTTCGCCGCCGACGTCACCGAGCGCGGCGGCTACCAGTGGGACGGCACCTGGCGCGACAGGTTGCTGCCGGCCCTCCATCCGGTTGTGCGCACTCATCCCGAGACGGGTCGCAACGGCCTGTTCGTCAACCGGCAGTTCACCCGCACCATCTTCGGGTTGTCGGAGAACGAGAGCGGCGCCATCCTCGAGATGCTCTACAACCACTGCATCAAGCCCGAGTACACCTGCCGCTTCCGCTGGCGCGCCGGGTCGGTCGCCTTCTGGGACAACAGGGCCACGCTGCACTACGCGCTCGACGACTACGGGAACGCCGCGCGCTACGCACACCGGGTGACCCTGCAGGGCGACAAGCCCTTCGGGCCGGCGATGCCCCTGCCCGCAGGCTGACGGCCTCCCTTGCCAGCCGGCTTGGGGACCGACCTCGCCGTCGCCGCGGCGGCGTTCGTCGGGACCAACATCGACAACGGTGCGGTGACCATGGCCCTGGTGGCGGGCGCACCACTGGAGCGAGCGCACCGGATTGCCGCTGGCCAGGTGATCGGGTTTGCCATCCTGGTCGCGGTGTCCGCTGCGGCGGCGGCGGCGGCGCTCTTCGAGTTCTCCGCGGCCGTGGTCGGCCTCCTCGGGTTGGTGCCGCTCGCCCTCGGCCTGCGGGGACTGATGCTGCTGGCACGCTCGCACCGCGGCGCGGAGAACGAGGGTGCGACACGTCACGCACGCACACGTGGCTTGCGACCCGAGGAGCGGGCCGTAGGCCGCAGCCTGACGGCGGCGACGCTGATCACCATCTCCGCCGGAGGTGACAACCTCGCGGTCTACATCCCCCTCTTCCGCGTCGGGGGTACGGCCAACGTGGGGGCCATCCTGGTGGTCTTCGTCGTCGGTGAGGTGCTGGTCACCTGGCTCGTCCTGGCCGGGGGTCGCCACCCCAGAGCCCGGTCCATAATGCTGCGCCTCGGGCACGTGGCGGTCCCGATCCTGCTGTGCTGCATCGGCGTCCTGGTCATGGTGGAGGCCGGGACCTTCTCGCTGCTGTGACCCGGCGCGACAATGGGCGGGTGCCCGAGACCGTCGACGCCCTGATCCTCGACCTCCTCGAGTGGGTGGGGCCGGCCTCGCGGCCCTACGAGGAGGTCATGGAGGCGTGGCGTACATCGTGCCCCCGCCTGCCCGTCTGGGAGGACGCCAACGCTCGGGGGTACATCGCCCGGCACCACGTGCCCGGGCAGGGCGAGCAGATCGCAGTCTCCGCTGCCGGAGCCGACCATCTGCGCCGGCACCGCTCCACTGCCCTCGTCTGAGCCGAAACGGCGGCACCGGGTCCAGACGTTGGCCGTGCCGACAACGTCATGGTTGACTGCGTCGTCAGCGACGGCCGGACGATGAAGGGGAGGGTTCCATGGAGGAACTGCAGGGCAAGGTGGCGGTGATCACCGGTGGCGCCAGCGGCATCGGCCGGGCCGTGGCCGATCGGGCCGCCGCCGAGGGCATGGGGATCGTCCTGGCCGACATCGAACAAGGCCCGCTCAAGGAGGCCGTGGACGACCTCACGAGCAGCGGAGCCGAGGCCATCGGGGTGGTGACCGACGTGTCAGAAGCGGCCTCGGTGCAGGCGCTGCGGGACCGGGCCCTCGAGCGCTTCGGCGCCGTGCATCTCGTCCACAACAATGCAGGCATCGGGCTGGGCGGTCCCATTTGGGAGGTCGGCGAGGCGGACTGGCGCTGGATCCTCGGCGTGAACCTCTGGGGCGTCGTCCACGGCGTCGCCACCTTCACGCCGCTCCTGATCGAACAGGGTGAGGGGCACATCGTCAACACCGCTTCGGTCGCCGGACTCATCGCGGCGCCGTTCCTCGGCCCCTACAACGCCACCAAGCAGGCCGTCGTGGCGATCTCGGAGACGCTGTTCAAAGACCTGCAGGCGGTCGGCGCTCCGGTGGGAGTCTCGGTGCTCTGTCCCGGTTTCGTGCAGACGCGCATCGCCGAGTCCGAGCGGAACCGGCCGGAGTGGGCCGCACCGGATCACGAGGCCCCTGGGGCGGAGGAGGTAAGGGCCGTGGTGCAGAACCTGGTCGACGGTGGCATTGCGCCGGCCACGGTGGCCGACCGCGTCCTCGACGCCGTCCGCAGCAACACCTTCTACATCCTCACGCACCCCGAGCTCGATGCCGCCATCACGACGCGCTTCGACGACATCCTGCAGCGGCGGCCGCCCGGCCCGACGATGATCGCCTGAGTCTCGGTGCCCGGCGCCGTCAGCCCGATGCCGGCAACGGCTTGAACGGCTGCATCGTCACCCAGCAGGTGCCCTGCGGCTGCTTGTTCGTCTTCAGCACGCACTGCGACGAAGGGGGCACGTTGTTGTGGACCTTGACCACCTGGTACTGGGTCGGGCCGTAGAACTTGTTCGGCCCGAAGCTCCAGACCGGCGAAAGCGTGCCCGGGAAGCTGCTGACCTTGGACATGGCCTCGACGAAGGTGCGCCGGTTCAAGTCCTTGCCGGCGGCCTTGGCCGCCGTGGCGAAGAGTCGGATGGCGCCGCACCAGGCCTCGATCGGACCCTGCTCTTCGATGTAGTGGCCCGTGGTACCCGGAATGTTGCCCGGGTGGGCGGCGTGCCACGTGTTGTAGCAAGACCGCACACCGGGGTCGTAGCCGCCCTGGCTCTCGGGGCGGTTGTCGTCGTAGCCCCCCAGCGTCTCCGTCGTCACGCCCTCCTGCCCGTTCAGTGCCTGCTCGTAGGGGACGGGGATGAGGCCCAGCGCCACTTCGATGGTGGACTGGTAGTCGCTGAGGAGGAGCTTCGGGTACCACTGCTGAGCCGTCTCGGCGGCAACGTAGGGGAAGAACGCGTTCTCGCGCAGGAGCGGGATCACCGACTGCACGCCGGCGGCCTTGAACTTCTCGACAGCAAGCTGCGCGTCGGAGTTGGTGGTCGCGGTGGCATCGGCGCTGCCTGCCACAGTCTGGACCAGCGGCGTGATACCCACCTTCTTCAGGTCCGGCAGGAGGAAGTCGTTCAGCGCGTCCTGGTCAGGCGCCTGGTCCGAGACGACGACGCCGACCTTGACGCTCTTGCCCAGACGGCCTGAGGTCACGCCCCATTGCACGAGGGCGTCCAACAGGGGGGCCATGTCGGGACCGGTCCACCACAGGTAGGGCGAGCCCAGGTTCGTCCAGTTCGTCGTGGTGGACCACGCACTGATCAGCGGCGTCTGGCCCTGCTGGGTGACACACAACTGGTCGTCCTGCTCCCAGCTCCCGATGCCGTCGAGCACGGCGAACACCGCCGGGCTGCCCTGGGTCCACTGCTGGCAGAGCGACTGCATGTTGGCATCGTTGGTCGGGTCGAACTGCGCGATGATCGGGTTGATCTTGCGGCCGTTGATGCCGCCGCTGTTGTTGATCTGGTTGACGTAGAGGTGGATCGCCGAGATCTGTTGGTTGTACTCCTTGTCCTCGGAGAAGCCCTCCTTCCCGGCCAGGCTGTTGATGGCCACGACAGGGAAGACGACGTTGATGCTGGTCGCGGTGACGCCGCGCGTGCTCGTGCTGGCCTGGCTGGGCGGTGTGGCCTTCGTGCTCGACGACGTCACCTCCGCCGCCCCGGCGCTGCTCGATCCTCCCGGGGTACCTGCGGGGGCCAGGACCAGCCAGGCGATGAGCCCGACGACGATGGCAATGATGATGAGCGCTGTGCGCACCTGCGTGGCGCGGGGGCGCCGGCGCATACGCCGCCAGGACCGGCCCAACGGCGCCAGGGGATGGAAGGCCGC
This sequence comes from uncultured Acidimicrobiaceae bacterium, assembly GCA_963721585.1. Taxonomy (GTDB): domain Bacteria; phylum Actinomycetota; class Acidimicrobiia; order Acidimicrobiales; family RAAP-2; genus Bog-473. Next base: position 1,204,725 of record CAVRJN010000008.1, read on the forward strand.
CCCCCGATGCGCAGAAACCTCAAGGCTCGATTCCATCTTCACCCTCCTTCAGGGCGGTCTGCGCCGCCGCCTTCCCCGATCGGACCCGAGGCCATGATGGCCTCGTCGCTCGCACCAAGGTAGGCGGCCAGCGCCTTCGGGTCAGCGCGGATCACGTCCGGCGGCCCGGCGGCCACCACGCGGCCGAGCTCCATCACCACGACGGTGGTGCAGAGCGCGAAGACCAGGGGCACGTCGTGTTCGACCAGGACGATGGTCGTATCCGCCACCTCGTGGATCCGCTGCAGAAGCGGGATGAAGGCCTCGGCCTCGCGTTGGGCGATGCCTGCAGTGGGCTCGTCGAGGAGCAACAGGCGCGGTTTGGCAAGAACGATGGAGGCCAGGTCGACCACCCGGCGCGTCCCGGTCGACAGCTCGGCCGTACGGTGGTGCCTGAACCGTTCCAGCCCGAAGGCGGCGATGACCTGGTTCACCGCTTCGAGCTTGCGCCGCTCGGTTCGGCGCGCCCACGGCAGGCGGAGCGTGGTGGAGAGCACGGCCACCTCCTTGCGGGCGTCCTCGCTCAGGAGCAGGACGTCGAGCACCGTCAGCTCGGGGAAGAGCCGGCAGTCCTGGAAGGAACGCACCATGCCGACGCTCAGCCGCTCCTCGGGCAGGTACTCGGACAGGTCGGTGTCGTCGAGGCGCACGCTGCCCGACTGCGGTGCCACCATCCCTGAGATGACGTCGAGCGTGGTCGTCTTGCCCGACCCGTTGGCGCCGATCAACCCCACGATGGACCCCGGTGCTGCCTCGAACGTCACCCCGTTCAGGGCGTGCACACCCCCGAACTGCACCTGCAGGCCCTCGACCTTGAGGCGGGCGGGGTGCGCGGCGACGGAGCTCTCGGCGACGGCCGTCACTGCTCGGCCCCGTCGGCGACCAAGGTGGGAGTGACCGGGGGTCCGGCGCGGCGGGAGCTCAGCCGTTCCTGCGCTGAGCGGATACCCAACGTCACCGCGTCGCCGGAACGGTGCAAGAGCTCGGCCAGCCCGCCGGGCAGGTAGAGGATGAACAGAATCAGGCCCAGGCCGCTGGTGATGAATTGGATCGTCTGGTTGGCGCCGAAGAGCGCGGGCAGCCCCTCGAGGTACATGGCGCCGAGGATGGCCCCGGGAATGGAGCCCAGCCCGCCGATGACGACCATGGAGATGATCACGAACGAAGTCGTGGGGTCGAACGTGATGTCGGTGTTGTTGAGCTGCTGGGTGGCGAACGCGAAGCACACGCCCGCATAGCCGGCCATGAAACCGGAGAGGCCGAAGGCGAGAAGCTTGGTGCGCAGGATCGGGATCCCCATGGCCGCGGCGGTGAGCTCGTTGTCCCGCACGGCGACGAGGCGGCGCGCCACGCCGCGGTCGCGCCAGATCCGCACCATGAAGACGGACAGCAGCAGCACGCCCAGCGAGAACCAGGCGAACGACTGCTGGGAAGCCAGGCTGATACCGAATAGCGAGGGGCGCCCGATATAGGTGTAACCGGGGTCGGGGAGGCCCGTGCACAGGGTCTTGTTGATGCCCGGCACCGTGAAGCAGGGCGTGGCCAGCACCGCGCTCTGCATGAAGATGGCGAACGCAAGCGTCGTCACGGCCAGGAAGAGCCCGGGCATGCGTAGCGCCGGCAGCCCGACGAGGATAGCGACCAGCGCGGTGATCGCACCGCCGTAGAGCATCACGATTGGCAGAGGCAACGATGTCCCAAGGTGCACGGCCACCAGCGCGCCGACGGCCACGAGGCCGAATTGCCCGAGCGAGACCTGGCCCGCCCACCCCGTCAGCATGGTCAGGCTCAGGGCGACGACGGCATAGATGCAAATCTGGGCGAACAGGACGTTGTTGCCGACGGAGAGAGCGAAGGGCAACAGGATGGCGGCGGCAATGGTGATCCAGATGCCGGTGACAGAGACCCGGCGGCGCAGCTGATCGACCCCGGCTCGCACGGTGGTGGCGGCCCCGTGCTGCCAGGTGCTCCGCTCTCCCGTGCGCGCCCCTTTGCGCAGGGCGCCGACCCGCACCAGCAGGACGACCATGACCACGACGAAAATGATGAGTTGCTGCTTCGCCGGCGAGGGGATGTTCCACTCGAGTAGCTCGAGAAAGACCCCCATCCCGATACCGGCGATGAACGCAACCGTCAGGTTGACCATGGCCCCGATGAGCGCCGCCGTCAACGCGTAGAGGAGAAGGTCGGGAGAAAGCGCCTGGGTCAGTGCGCTGGTCTGATTGGGCGCGTTGAGGATGGCCGTAAAGGCCGACAGCGCGCCGGCCACGGTCCACGTCAGGGTGGAGGTGCGGCGGATCCAGACACCGGAGAGGCGGGCCGAGTCCGCGTTCTCCGACATGGCGCGCATCGCCAGTCCCCACGAGGTGAAGCGGACCGCGAGCACCAGGACCAGCGTCACGATGGGCGCCACAATGAGGGTCAGCACCTCGGTGGGTGTGATGATGAACGGGCCGAGCGAGAACTGCAGGTCGAATGGAACCGGCACCGGCTTGTAGAGGTTGGACGGCCTGATGAACGGCAGCGCGGTCAGTGCCAGCAGCACGTAGCTCAATCCGATGGTGGCCACCATCACCAACACGCGCGGGCGGCTGAAGAGCCGGCGCAGCAGGAGCTCGGACAGGGCCCCGGCAAAGGCGGCCAATCCGATGGAGAGCACCAGGGCGAACCAGTAATTGAAGTGGAAGTCCGCCGTCAGCTTGACAAGGAACACGGCGGCGATGACGCCGATCTGGCCCTGGGCGAAGTTCAGGACCCGGTTGGTGCGGTAGACGAGGACCAGGCCCAACGCCAACAGCCCGTAGCCCAGTCCGTAGAAGAGGCCCTGAATGAGGACGAAGTTGGGAGCCGAGAACGCCAGCACTGGTGCCTACGAGAGACCGGCCGCAGCAGTGCCCAGGAAGACGGGACGCAGCAGGTCATCGCGGGCCATGAGTTCGGCCGTGGGCCCATCGAAGCGGATCTCGCCGCGTTCCATGAAGAAGCACCGTTCGGCCAAGCTGAGGGCGCGGTTCAGGCTCTGCTCCACGAGGATCACCGTGGTGCCTGCGTCATTGATGCGCCGCACCATGGCCATGAGCCGCTCCACCGTCATGGGGGCGAGGCCGAGGGCCAGCTCGTCGATCATCAAGAGCCGCGGGGCAGTCATCATCACCCGCGACAGCGCGAGCATCTGCTGCTCACCGCCCGAGAGAGTCCCTGCGGGCTGGTCGAGCCGCGCCGCCAGCTCGGGGAACGCCTCCAACGCCTCGTCGTGCGCCTTCTGGGTCTTGGCCCGGTCCTTGCGCAGCGTATGGCTCCCGATCCGGAGGTTGTCGCGCACGCTGAGCCCGGGAAAGGTCATCTTCCCCCCCACCAACAGGGCCACCCCCTCGTCGATGATCTGCTCCGGTTCCAGATAGGTCGAGTTCATCCCGAAGAGCCGGACCACCCCGCGGTGCGGATGGGAGAGTCCCGAGACGGCACGCAGCAACGTCGACTTGCCGGCGCCGTTCGTGCCGAGCAAGGCGACCATCTCGCCTTCTTCGATCTCGAGATTGATGTCGAAGAGGACCTGGTTGGTGCCGTAGAAGAAATCAAGGTTGTGGATCTGCAGCGCGGGGATCCCCCCGCCGGCCTGGCGCCGCTTGCCCTCGGCGTAGCGCTCGAGGACGTCCTCAATGACGAGGGTGATGTCCCGGCGGACGCAGCGTGAACCGATAATGAGGAGGAGGCCACCCACGGCGCAGACCGGGAAGATCAGTGTGAGCGACACCACAATGCCGTGCAGGCCGCCGATGGCGTCGGAGACCGCGCCGACCAGCACCGAGCCCGTGAAGCCGCCGAAGACGAGCGAGTAGACGCCGAACATGGCGAAGCAGATGGTGCGCATCTCGGGCGGTGCGGTGGCGGCCAACGTCAGGAAGATGCAGATGGCCAGCGGCGACACCGCCGCCGCCGCCAGGAACTGCAGCACCACCACCATCCAGAGCTGGGGGACGTAGAGGGAGAGGACGAAGAACCCGCCGTAGGCCGTGATGCAGATGCCGGCGATGACGAGCGGGCGCTGCGGGGCGCGGCGGAAGTAGCGGTCGCCGAACACGTAGGCGATAGGAAGCCCGAGGAAGGCGGCCAGGCCGATGATGGCGTACACCTCGCTGCGCGACGCCGTGTCGAGGCCGAACTTGTCGATGAAGAACAGGTTGCCGAATAGTCCCGCGCCCGTCCCGGCGAAGCCGAGGATGGCCACGGCCACCAGCTCGTAGTACAGGGAGCGGACCCGCAGCAGCCGGGTCACCGCCGAGCCCAGGAGAACCCGGGGCGCCTTCTCCTGCTGGCTGTGGAGGTCCATGCCCGAGGCCTTGAGGATGTGGCTGCTCTCGTTGGCGCCCTTCGCCGGCTCTTTCAACGTGAAGAGGGCGAAGCCGAGGGGAATCCCGGCCAGCGCCACCAGCAGGCCGTAGCGCCAGTCGTGCGAGACGGTCACGACATAGCCGAAGATCAGGATCCCGATCGTCTGCGACAGTGGGTCCGACAGGTTATGCCAGCTGAAGATCCGCCCTCGCGACTCGGTGGGGTACGCGTCGGAGAGGTACGAGTTGTGCACCGTGTTGTTCACTCCGGTGCCGATGGAGGCGGCGAGATACAGGAAAGCGAACGCCCAGACGTTGGGAGAGATCGCCATCAGGCTGCCGAAGGCGGCAAAAATCAGCAGGGCGATGGCCGCCACCTTCTTCCGGCTGCCGCGGTCGGCCCACACCGCCAGGGGGACGGCCCACAGGAGCTGGGACACCTGGGCGATGAAGGCGACGGCGCCGAGCGACGCGTTGGACATGTGGAAGGAGGTCTCGAGGTTCTTCCCGATGAGAGCGATCCCGTTGCCGAAGGTGCCCGGCACCAGGGCCGCCGCGGTGAGGAGGACCAGGGGGGCGTAGCCCGAGCTCCGCAGGATGCCGATCAGAGGGGGCGGCTTGCCCTCCCCCGTTCCGGGCATGACATCGAGGTCCGCCACGACGTCCGGATCCCTGACCTGGGAGACCGCCTCACGCAGGAGATCCTCCGGAACGGCGAAGTCGAACAGCGGGTCGTCGGTCACCGGCTGGGGACTCTATCTCTGACACCCGCGTCAGGGAAGGTGGCGCCGGTGCCGCGCACAGCCGTCTGCACTCGGGGTGCCACCATGTCGATCGAGCCGACCGAGCCGCTCGAGGGCGCTCGGGGCGGTCGACCTCGAGTGGCCCCCATGCCTCGGGAGGCCTGGCCAGGGTGCTGATATCTTCTGGGCGGCGCCGGGCGAGCGACGAAGCCCTGAGTACGGTTGAAATAGCTGCTCATTGTCAGTGGCCGCTCAATTGCCGATCAGCCCTGCCGATAGTAGGTCATGAGTCTCGAAATCTTTGAAGAGTGGGAATCGGAGGTACGCGGCTACATCCGATTGTTTCCCACCACTTTCGACACTGCTCGGGGGTCGCTCCTGATCGGTGAGGACGGCAGCGAGTACATCGACTTCTTCGCCGGTGCCGGGACACTGAACTACGGGCACAACAATCCGCTCCTCAAGCAGGCGCTTCTCGACTACATCGAACGCGACGGCATCATTCACGCACTCGACCTGGCCACACGGGCCAAGCGAGAATTCATCGAGGCGTTCCGCGATCTGATTCTCACTCCGCGCGGGCTGCGCTACAAGTTGCAGTTCACCGGACCCACGGGGGCAAATGCGACCGAGGCCGCTCTCAAGGTCGCGCGACTGGCGACTGGGCGTACGAACGTGATCGCATTCACCCGCGGCTATCACGGGCTCAGCCTTGGTGCCCTCGCGACGACCGCCGCACGACAGTACCGGTCAGCGGCCGGCGTCTCGCTGGGAAACGTGACGTTCGCGCCGTACGAGGGGTATTTCGGTCCCGACGTCGACACCATCGAGCTCCTCGCGAAGCAACTCGAAGACCCGTCGGGCGGCATCGACAGGCCCGCAGCTGTCATCGTCGAGAGTATTCAGGGCGAAGGCGGAGTCAACGTCGCGAGCCCAGAGTGGCTGCGCCGGCTCGCTGCGCTCGCCGCAGCGCACGAGGCGCCACTCATCATCGACGACATCCAAGCGGGTTGCGGACGCTCCGGGGACTTCTTCAGCTTCGAGCAGGCCGGCATCCGTCCCGACATTGTCGTGCTCTCCAAATCGCTGTCGGGATACGGCTTGCCGATGTCACTCGTGATGATCAGCCCCGAACTCGACGTGTGGGAGCCCGGAGGGCACACCGGCACGTTCCGGGGGAACAATCTTGCCTTCGTCGGGGCGACAGCCGCTCTGCGCACCTACTGGGCTGACGACGACTTCAGCGCCGATACGAAGCGGAAGGGCGAGTTGCTGCAGAGCCGCTTGGCGAACATCGCCGCGCGCCATCCGGGCGACCTCGTCGAGCGCGGCCGCGGTCTGTTCCGGGGCCTTGCCTCGCTCACCGACTCCAATTTCGCCGCCCGGGTCTCGCGTGAGGCGTTCGGACAAGGCGTCGTCATTGAGACCGCGGGCGCGCACTCCGAGGTCGTCAAGTTCCTGCCCCCGCTCACTACCGACGACGAAACGCTTCTCAGAGGGCTCGATGTCGTCGAGGCTGCAATCGAGACTCAGTTCGCCGCAGTCCGATAACCGTTCGTATCGGGGCCGGGGCAGATCAGGAAAGCGCCGGGGATCCCGGCAACCGTTCGGTCTCGGGGCCCGGGCAGATCAGGAAAGCGCCGGGGATCCCGGCAACCGTTCGGTCTCGGCACAGTCCGCGCTCGGCGCGGCCCCGTTGTGCCCCTCGATTCGAACCAAGGTCACCGTCGCTTCGATGAGCCGCCGAAGTTCGTCGTGATCGCTGGTGGTACCGGTGAGGTGGAACACGTGTGCTTCGGAACCCTCGCGCCAATCGATCCTCTGGCCGGGACCTCTGACGAGTACGATCTCGTCCACGCCTTCGATCGCGCGGAAATTGTTCAGGCCCTCGACGCTGTCGATCCACTCGACGTCGGTCTCAGGAAAGACATAGAGGAGGTAGCCGATCCGGGAACAGGCAACTGGGCCCTTCAACCCGACCGGATCGCCGACAGCGAGGCGCAGCGCGGTGCGCAAGATGCTGAAGCCGGATGCGCGTTCGAGCATTTCTGACATTCCACCGCCGGGACGCCCGTTGACCTCAATGACGACAGGCCCGGCGTCGGTCAGCTTGATCTCGGTGTGGAGGCAGCCGATGGTCACACCAAGGGCGTGTGCGGCCTCTCCGGCGACTCGGAGAACGTCGGCCTGGAGCTCCGAGGAAAGCGCGGTGGGCGTGCAGTAACCGGTCTCTCGGAACGGCCAACGGAATGGCGTACGGGCACTGATTCCCGCGTGCTCGACCTTGCCGTTCTCCACCACGCTCTCCACCGAGACAAAGCCCGCGAAACCGGTCCCACCGAGATCCGTGCTGGCGTCAGGCACAAACCCCTCCAGCACGTAGTCCTCGGATTCCCAGTCGGACCGCTCCCGCAGTTGCGCGAGAATCACTTGCAGCTCCGAGCCGGACGAGATCGGTAGCGTGTCCCGACTCGCCTGACCGAAACGTGGCTTCAGAACGGCCGGATAGGTGAACGAGGAGGCGATATCGGCGATGGCGGCAGCGTCGGCGTGTTCATCGATGATCCGGACCATCGGGACTGCGAGCCCGGCTGAGGCCAATGCCGCTCGTTGCGCAGATTTGTCAGTCAGCTTCAGCGCAGTGTCACGACTGTGGAAGGGAAGCTGCAGCAGCTCGGCGAGCTCGGCCGTCCAGACCAGGTCGGAGTCGTGCATCGACAGCACGCCGTCCGGCTCGAGCTCTCGCAGCTCGGCGGCAACGCGCTCGACATCCCCGTCCGAAGAGTCGACCACCGCTCCGAACCTGCGCACGAGGCGCGCCGTGGCCGCCGCCTCGGGTTTCGAGCAGTCCATAACCCACACCAGGCGGCAGACCCCTTCGGCCGAGTGTGTGATCGACAGCGGGCCGAACGAGAGCGGGTCGTAGACGTAGACGAGCTTCGGAAGCGATGCCACTGCCGGAGTTAGATGGTCTTGCGCAGCGGGAGCATTTCCGCGTTCTCGTGCAAGTAGCGGTCATTGCTGACCATGATCAGCGCACCGCAGGCGTCGCGGACGATTCGCTCGAGCCGGTGCTCCGGGCCGCGGCGGAAACCGCTGATGCCACAGATCTGCAACGCAGCAGTCGCAGAACGCATGGCGGCCGTGGAAGTCACGACCTTCACGTTGCGCAGGCTCATGATGAGACCGATGTGCTCGAGGGTGTCCGATTCGATCGCGTCCTCGATCTGCCGCTGCGCCTCCGCCAACGTGCTGCGCGCGACCTGCACCTCGGCGAATATCTCCGCCAGTCGCAGAGCCGATTGCGGCGTTGTGCCGATGCTGCGCCGCGCCGCGGTGCGCACCACTTTGTGTGCCTCCTCCATTGCCGCCTCGGCCAGGCCGGTCCACACTGCGGTGAGGAGCACGTGGCGCAATTGACCACCTCCCCCGTTGGCGATCTCGGAGAACGGTGCCGGGAACAGATCATCAGCCGTCACGTGACCGGTGATGTGCAAGCCCGAGCTGCAGGTACCGCGCAACCCGAGCGTGTCCCAGCCGCTCGTCGGTTCGAGGGTGAAATCCGCGGTACGGAGGAGGCACAGCGCCTGATCCGTGTCTGCGGCATCAGGTGTGCGCCGGGACGTGGAAAGGATCATGTCCGCTTCACGACCGTACGAGGCGGCGAGTGCCTGCTTGTCAAAACGCCAACCGTCGCCCTCCGGCTCCAGCGCAGCAATGCTTCGCATGACGTCGCCGCCGATCCCCACCTCACTGTTGGCGTTGGCGATGAGCAGCTGCTTGTCCACTACCTCTTCGATCACCCGGCGCAGTGACGGTGTCGTGCCGAACTTGAGCAGTACGAACATCTGCTCCATGTGCATCGCGAGGACAGAACCGGCGGCGGCGCAGGAACGGCCGACCACGCGGATCGCATTGCTGATGTCCGTAACCGTCGCCCCCATCCCGCCCTGCTCGACAGGAACGAGTGCGGAGAGCACTCGTTCCTGCTTCAGCGCTTCGAGCGCTTCAGCGGGAAAGCGGGCGTGGAGATCGACGTCATAGGCGGCCGGACCGGCGACGGTTTCGGCGATGCGCTCCGCAATCTCTGCCAGTCGTTCGCTGGTTGACAGGTTCTCGGAATGGGAAGAATCTGGAAGCGAGGTCATAGATTTCCCTTGTGGAGAGTCGGGTGGACTGGCGACAGATGCCTGTGTGAGCAGGCAGCAGTCTACGGCATACGTTGACCCACTCAGCGGTTTCTCAGGTCCGCCGGGCTGGCCATTGCCCCGGCTACTGGGTTCGAGAACGAACTGGCGTGCGCACCGGGAGCGCTTCGCCGATCGGGTGCCACTGCGTGGCTCCGTTGAACAATTCGTCGGCAACCCCGATCTCCTTGAGTCATTTCTCATCGAGTACCCGAGACAGTTGACCGTCGTTGACAACACTCCGTCGCTGCGACGTGTTGTGCGTCCGGTGTGAAAGAGGTCGTCAGCCTCGACCGGGCCCGCTCACCGTCGCCACGGTGAGGGGACCCTCGGGCATGACGGCCACCCGCGCCCCGGCGCCAAGGCGCGCGAGCGCCATGGCCACCGCGTGGTCGAGGTCCGGTGCGAGGGTCAGCAGCCCACCCGGGAGCGCGAATTCGTCGACTCCCTCGGCGTGCAAATGGACCTCGGCCCGGGCCAGCACACGCCCGAGCACCTGGCCCTGCCAGCGGTCGAGCTCGGGCGCGCCCGAGGCGCCGGCCAGCTCGGCCGGCGTCCGCGCCTCGGCCAGGAGGCGAGCGAAGGCGCCGTCGGCGGGTACGCCGTCTTCGCAGGCGGCCGCCATCACGATGATCCCGCCCGGGCGCACAATGCGTTCGGCCGCCGCCATGCCCTTCACCGCTTGGTAGAGGTTGCGGTCGAGGGGGTACCCGCCGTTCGTCGACACGACGAGGTCGAAGGGCGCATCGACCGTGCGCACGGCCGAAGACTGCACGTGGGCACAGGCGGCATCGTGGGCCTGCGGAAGCGGGCCGGCAAAGACGGCCGTCACCTGACGGGCCCGGTTGATGGCGACGTCGAGGGACTGGTGCGGCGGCGCCAGCGCGGTGGCCGCCCGCACGAAGTCGTGCACCGGGTTGCCCGTCCGTGTCACGAAGGTGGCCCGGGCATCGGCGATGCGGCGCGGGTGGTGGGCCTCCAGGATGGTCGAGCTGGCCGCGAGTCCCGGGCAGACGGCCTTCGGCCCGCCGCTGAAGCCGGCGAAGAAGTGCGGCTCGACGAAGCCGGTCACGATGCGCAGGTCGGCTTCGACGTACTCGCGCTGCAGGAGCACCGGCGACCCGTCGACCTCACCCACGGCGACGTGCGCGGAGCTCGTCGCGTCGTGGTCGACGATGGCGTAGCGCGTCACGATCTCGCGCCCGACCAACTCCTCCATCTCGATCGCCGTGGCCTGCCGGTGCGTCCCGGTGGCGCACAGGAGCGTGATGCGCTCATCGGGGATCCCGCACCGCGCCAGCTCGGCCAACAACGGTGGGAGCACGGTGCGGTTCGGCATCGGGCGCGTCAGGTCGGGGAACACGACGGCGACGCGATCCGCGCCCGCCGCCAGCTCGTCGAGCGGCCTCCCGCCCCACGGCCTCCGCAGTGCCGCGGTGATCGACGCGGCCTCGTCTGCCAGGCCCGGCTCGTCTACCGGAACGACGACCTCGGCGCGGTCAGGAACCTCGACCGCTGTCCCGTGGCGCCCGTAGGCCAGCTCGACACGCACAGGTCAGGGGACTAGCGGACCGGTTCCCGGGAGCGACTCGGTGGCGGCGATCACCGCTTCGGCCACGTGGTCGACCCGGGGGCGCAGCGCGCGGTAGAACTCGACGGCCGTGGGGGTCGGCTGAATCACGGCCGCCACGGGGTCGATCTGATCGAGCGTGAGCCCCATGCCCAGCGCCTTGCCCGCCAGAAGTGCCGCACCGGCCGACGCAGCCTCACCCGAACGGTGGCGCAGCGCAGGGAGGCCGAGTACGGACGTGAGGACTTCGACCCATACCGGCAGTCCGGAGCCGGCGCCGCCGAGCGTCACCCCTTCCGCCGTCGAGCCGCCGAGGCGCCCGACCGTCACCACGTCCATGACCCGCACCACGTCCCAGGCAACCGATTCGACCACGGCGCGCGCCATGTCGGCGGCGCCGTGCGCGGCCCCAAGCCCCATGAACCCGGCCCGGGCATCGTCACGCCACCACGGGGCGCGGGCGCCGTCGAGCCATGGCACGGCGACCACGCCGCGTGCGCCGGGTCCGCTCTCCGCCGCCAGGCGTCCCAGCTCCTCGGTGCTGCGGTCGAGCAGGCGCCCGAGCCAGGCCAGGAACGAGCCGGCGGCCGACAGCCCGCCTTCGAGCAGCCAGCCCCCGCCAGCGGCCCTGGTCACCACGGCGCCCACCGGCGCGGGCACGGGGCGCTCTTGCACCGGCACCGAGACGTTGGCCGTGGTGCCCCAGCTCACCATGGGGTGGTACTCCGACGCGCCGGAACCGAGCACCTCGCACTGCCGGTCACCGGCGCCGATGACGATGGGGACTCCCGGTCGCAGCCCGAGCTCGGCTGCCGGTACCGGCTTGAGCTGGCCGACGACGGTGTCGGACGGCACCACGCTCGGCAGCTTGCCCAGAGCGGGGCCGGCCAGCTCGCGTACGGCATTGCCGTCGAAGTCGTACAGCCCGCTGCGCGACGCGAAAGTGGCATCGGTCACCAGCTGGTCGGTCAGGCGGTACACGATGAAGTCGCGCGGCGACAGAATCACATGGGCGGCCTCGATCCGCTCGGGTTGGTGCTCGGCCAACCATGCCAGCTTGGCCGCCACGGCGCCGGCATCGAGCGGGATCCCGGTCCGGGCCCGGTTGATGTCATCGCCTCCCATGCGCTCGGCCAGCACCCGCGCCTCCGCGGCGGCCCTGTGGTCCGACCACAGGATGCCTTTGCCGATCGGGTCGCCCTGCGCCGAGACGGGGACGAACGTCTGCCTCGCCCCCGAGCAGGACACCACGTCGACCTTGGCGAAGGCGAGGGGCGCCTGGGCACGGGCCTCCGCGCAGGCGATGACGAGCGACGTCCACCAGCGCAGCGGATCCTGCTCGGTCCAGCCGACCTGGGGGAAATTCGTCGTCAGCTCGGAGCGGGCGAGCGCCACCAGGCCCTCGTCGCCCCACAGGCCGACCTTGGTGACGGACGTGCCGAAGTCGATGGTGAGGATCATCGGTTGTGCACCAGCGCGCGGACCAGGCCGGCTGCCTCGGCCGGGTCGGGATCCTGGTAGATGGTGCGCCCCATCGCCATGCCGGCTCCCCCGCCCTCCATGACGTCGCGCACCTCGTCGAGGACGGCGTCACGGCCGGCCGCCGTGCGCGGGCCACCGAGGAAGAGGACGGGCACGCCCACGCTGGCTACCACCCGGGACACGGCACGCTGGCGCTCCGTGCCCGGAGCCACTGCGGGCACCGGGACCTTGATGACCGGTGCGCCCATGTCGTGGGCGATGATCGACGCCAGCACAATGGCATCCGTGTCCCGTCGGATCCGTCCGCCTTCCCAGGCCAACGGCTCGATCAGCGCCTCGAGGCCCGCCTCCTTGGACTGCTCGAGCACCTGGCCCAGCAGCTCGAGCGCGGACGCCGTGATGGCGTCGTCCATGTCGATGCGCGTCATGTGCTTCACGCCCGACCAGCCCTCGGCCGCGGCCCGAGGCACGCCGGCCACCAGCCGGTCGTCCAACTCGAAGACGGAGCCGGCCAGGCCGGTGCGGTTGATGGACAGGTAGGTGCGGTGCAGCGCAGTGAGATGGCCGGCTGCCGCCAACCCGGCCAGCGGCTGCGCGGTGGCCAGGATCCCGTCGCACGAGGGCAGCGCCTGGGCCAACGACCCGAAGAACTCGCCCCAGTTCTCGGTCGTCACGACGGCCCGTGCCCGGTGGTCCGCCGCCAGGATCAGGGCGGGGGTGGGCAGCGGCGAGGTGCTCGTCATTGGGCGCCGGCCAGCGCCAGCACGACCTTGGCCAGCGCGGAGAAGTCCTCGCGTCCGTACCCGGCAGCACTGGCGGCCGTCAGGAGCTGGCGCGCCGTCGCGGTCGTCGGCACCGAGACCCCGCAGCGCACGGCATAGGCCATGGCGAGGTCGAGGTCCTTGGCCATGAGATCGGTCATGAACCCGGGCTGCCATCCGTTCGACGCCGGGCTCTCGGGGATCACCCCCGCCACGGGCAGGCGCGTCCGCACCGCCACGCAGTCACCGGTGGCATGGGTGAGCACCAGCAGCAGCTTCTCCAGGTCGACTCCGGACTTGACGGCCATGGCGGTCGCCTCGGCCGTGGCGGTCATCTGTGCGGCATAGATCACCTGGTTGCACAACTTTACGACCTGGCCCATACCCGGACCACCGACGTGCACGACCAGCCCGGCGAAGGGATTGAGCGCGGTCTCCGTGTCGGCCAGCGTCTCGGCGTCACCACCGACCATGAGGGTGAGCGTGCCCTTCTGCGCGCCGGCCGTGCCACCCGAGAGCGGCGCGTCGAGATAGCGGGCCCCCGTCTCCCCCACCCGGGCGTGTTGGGCCCGCTCCACCTCGGGATCGATGGTGGAGGTGTCAACGACGGTCTTGCCCGCGCCGAGCGCCGGCAGCATGGCGTCGATCACCTCCACCACCTCGGGCGAGTTGGGGACGCACAGGATGATCACGTCGGAGGCCTCGGCCACCCCCAGCGGTGAGCCCCCGTCGACCGCACCCTGCGACACGGCCGCGTCGATCGGACCCCGTCCGCGCGAAGCGACCGTCACGTCGTGGCCGGCGGCGACCAGGTGGCCCGCCATGGGCAGACCCATGGCGCCGAGCCCGATGAATCCGATGCGCATGCGCGTTCCTCCCGACGTCCCGGTCAGCGTGAGGCGAACTGGGGCAGCCATTCCGCCGTGCCGGAGAGGAGCTCGTCGACCATGGCGTCGGTCGCGTGGAGATCCCCACGGCCCGCCAACGGATCGAGAGCGAAGGCCTCGGCCGCCAGCGTGCGGTCCCCTCGGAGCGCCGCCTCGACGGTCAGCTCCTGGGTGGCGACGTGGCGGCGGACGATCTCGTCGTAGGGGGTGGGCAGCGCGCTGCGATCCCGGCCGCGGATGCCGTCCCCGTCAATGACGCAGATCGACTCGATCACCGCGTCCGCGGGCAGTCCGACGGCCTGACCGGTGTTGGGGATGTTCACCGGGGCCTCGAAGGGGTCGCCTGTGAGCATGGCCTGGATCATGGGCGACGGCAGCTCGCCCGACTGCCAGGTCTGCAGATCCTTGGTGCCGGCCAGCCAGGCGTCGACGTCGGCGATGTAGTCGGCCTGGTGCTGCTCGCGCCGCGCAATGGGGCTGAGCTCAATGTTGTAGGCCGCACCCCACCTGGACTCGGGCGTCAGGGCGAACGAGACGAACTCGGCAATGTGGCGGTCGCCGGCCGCCGGGAAAGTGCCCCAATGGTCGAGCAGCGTCAGCTTGAAGAGGTGCCGTTCGGCGAAATCCAGCTTGGAGAACGTCTCGGCCTCCGGACGCCCCGGGTACGGAGCCAGCGATGCGAGGCCGCCGACCTCGTCGACCAGATTGCGCAACAGGTCGAAGCCGTTCGCGCCGTCGACCTCCAGCGAGGTGAGTACCGGAAAGTGGTTGACCCCGGTCACCGAGGCCGAGACCGCCTCCAGGGGCCGGCCAAGGGCGATGGCCAGGTCCATGCAGAAGTTACCCACCTCATGACAGAGTCCGACCGTCTTGATGCTGGTCTCGCGGCACACGGAGCGGGTCAACGCCGTCATCGGGTTGGTGATGTTGAAGAGCCAGGCGTCCGGGCAGCGCTCCTCCATGGCCTTGCCGATGCCGACGAGGACCGGGATGTTGCGCAGGGCGCGATTGATGCCCCCCGGCCCCACGGTGTCGCCCACCGTCTGGGTGATGCCGTGGGTGGCCGGCACGTCGAGGTCCACCGCCATGGACCGGAAGCCGCCGGTCGAGATGCACACGATGACGAAGTCGGCGCCGTCGAGCGACGTATGGAGGTCCGTGGTCGTGGCAATCGTCGCCTTGGCGCCCATTGCCTCGTTCAGCTTGTGGGCCAGCGCCTCCATTTTGGGCAGCGGCGCGGGGTCGATGTCCTCGAGCACGAGGTGCATGCCGGCCAGCGCCGGCGTTCCGAAGAGGTCGGCCATCAGCTCCGGACCCCACTGATAGCTTCCGCCGCCGACGATCGTCACTTGGGTTGGCACGACGCCACAGTACAGTCCCGATGATGGTTCGCCTCCGGCGTCGTGCCCCGCTGGTCCTCGCCGCCGCCTTCGCGACAAGCGGCATCGTGCACCTCGTCCGTCCGCAGGTCTTCGCGTCGATCATGCCGCACGCCATCCCCGAGGAGCACCACACCAACCTCATTTTCGCCAGCGGGGTGGTCGAGCTCGTCTGTGCCGCCGGCCTGGTCCGGCGCACGCGTTGGGCGTCCGCCGCCAGCCTTGCCACCCTGGCGGCCGTGTTCCCGGCCAACGTCCAGATGGCCCTCGATGCCGGGACGGGTCACAACCCCGGGCCGTCGGACAGCCGCGCCGTCGCCTGGGGGCGACTCCCCCTGCAGCTGGTCATGGCCTGGGCGGCGCGCCAGGCGCGCCCCGAATAGCGCTGACCGTGCATCCGGGTGCACCGCCCCGGCAATGGCGGACTCGTCGCGGCGGCCACCATCTTCGCATTGCCCACGAAGACGGGCAGCCGCGGGGTCAGGGTTCCGCTGACGCTGGGCGACGCGGCCGGGTGGGCCAGAGCCAGAGCGCAGCGACGGCGAGCGCCGAGCCGATCAGGTTGTCCACGACGCGGTTCGAGATGGCCGTGCGCGCGGGCAGCCCGCCAAAGGCCGTGAGCAGGACGAAGATACACGTGACGAACGTGATGTAGAGGCCGAAGTTCACCCGCTGCACCGAGAAGGCGATGCCACTGGCGACGACGGCGAGAACCGCCAGAAGCGTCGTGTCGGGCCGTAGCGCAACGAGGACCACGGTGGTCAGGACGGCTCCGAGCACGCTCCCGATGATCCGGAGCACGGCCCGCCGTCTGGTGAGCCGGATTTCGGGCCGCATGATGAAGAGCGCCGCCTCGGGGATCCAGAACCCGTCCTCAGGGTTGGTGACCCGGTACAACACCGTTCCGGCGAGCGCCGCCGCCGTCAGGCGCACGGCGTGCCAGAACGGGACCGACCGGACGTGGGTGGCACGCCGCATCGTCGCCTGCACCTCACGCGTCCAGGCCCATCCGGTGGCGCCGGAATGACGGGTCGGATCGGCGTAACGGGCGAGGCCGCGCCTCCCCACAACGGCCAGGGCGGCGGTGAAGAGGCCGCCGAGCAGTGTCACGCTGCCGACCACGAGCGCCTCGGTCGCAGAGACGTCGAACGAGGCGGAGAAGACGAGGGAGGTCACCGACGAGACGCCGATCAACGCAGCCTGCGGGCCCAGCTCCACGAGCAGTCCTGCCCCGAAGGTGCACAGGGCCACGACCGGGTAGATGGCGACGCCGCGGATGCCGCACAACGCGCCCAGGAAGGCCCCGATCGCAACCAGGACGCCGGTCCCGGCCACGATCCTCGCCCGGAAGCGGTGGCCGGGTTGGAAGACCGCCATGTCCGTGAAGAAGGCGCCGACGGCCGCCCAGCCGCCGGCCCTGGGATAGCCCGTGGCTATGCCGACGGCGAGTGGCCCTCCGATGGACACCGCACAGACCACTCCGATGAAGGGCGACGCCATGGGCCTATTCATCTGGAGCGTCCAGGCCCACCGTTGCCGGAACGGGAGCCGGTCCTCCTCGGGAGGACGGGCGTCGTCGCCCACGGCCGCTGGTCCCGTCATCACGTCAGGCTCCTCGCTCGCCGCGCCGCGGCGCAACCCCGTCCCGGTGCGCCGCGACGTGGGCGCCTCAGACCAGCCGCTTCTCGCCCCAGAAGCACGCAAAGGGATTGTCGTTGTAGGGCGCGATCTCCACGTATCCCGCACCACGGTAGAGACGCTGCGCGGTCACCTGCTTTGGGCCGGTGTCGAGGCGCGTGTACGTGTAGCCCAGCGCCCTGGCCGCCTCCTCGAGCGCGCGCAACAGCGCCGCCGCCACGCCCCGCGACCGCGCCTCGGGCCGCACGTACATGCGCTTGATTTCCGCCACGCCGTCACCGAGACGCCGCAGCCCCCCACCCGCGACGGCCTCGGGACCGTCGTACGCGACGTAGTAAGCGCCGGCAGGCGCGCGCAGCTCCGCTGGAAGTAGCGGCGGGTTGTCGAGACGACTGGCATTGTCATAGGCGCCGATGAGCTCGGTGCGCATGGCCGCCAGGAGCTCCGAAGCCGGCGGCTCCTCCGGATCGCACGCCACGAAGCGCAGGTCGCCGGCGACCCCGTGGAGGCCTGCGCTCACCGCACCAGGTCGGGATGCAGTGCCTTGGCCATACGCCGCATGCCCGCGCGCCACGGCACGCTCGTGTGCCCGGCGAGCTGGTGCATGCGCGTCGTGTCGATCTGCACGCTGTCAATCGTCTGCGCTGTCGGCTCGAACCGGGCCTCGGTGCCCGCCAGGCTGGCCAGGTACGTGCACCACTCTTCAATGCTGACCGCCTCACTGCCGCCCCAGTTGACGGTCACGGCCGGGACCGAGGCGGCGGCGAGGAGGCGCGGCACCATGGCCAGGATGTCGTCGGCGTGCAGCGGGTGATACACGCTGGGTGCGTCCACATGGACGGGGATGGCGTGTCCGGACAGCATCATGTGCAGGTGGATCGCCGGCCAGCCTCCGTTGTCGCCGTAGGGCACTGACAGCCGCGCAATGGTGGTCGGGAGAGCGAAGCGCTCGGCCCCCCAGCGGGCCGTCCCCTCAGCGGCGATTTTGCAGATGCTGTACGTACGTAGGAACGGCCACACACCATGGTTGTCGCCGAGCGGCCCTTCCTCGTCGAACACGCGGTGCCCCTCCGGCTTGTAGACCGCCGTGGAGGAGCAGTGCAGGAAGGCTCGAGCGCGGCGGTGATGCTCCATGAGGTAGGCCAGGCCCCCGCTGTTGGCCGCCAGATCCTTCTCCCAGTCGTTGGTCTTGGCCACGGCGAAGTGCAGCACGTACTCGGCGTCCTCGGGCAGCTTGCCCATGTCGCCCGAAACCAGGTCGACCGGGACGCACTCCACGCCGGCGGCCTCGAGCTCGGCACGGGCAGCCGCGTCGGAGAACCGGGCCGCTCCGATGACGCGGTTGTCCCGGGCCAGGGCCGTCGCCAGCGGGCGCGCCACCTGCCCCGTGACCCCGGTGACGACAATGGTGCTTCCCTGCAATTTGTCTGGACTCATATGCCCTTTCGTACTCGCTACGCTGCCGGCGTGCATCTCTTCGCAGCCTTCCTGGGCGGTGAGCTGGCAGCCGGACGCATGGGGGAGGACCATGAGGTCGTGTTCGTGGTGGCCGAGGACATGGACGCCGCCCGCCGGGCCGCCAAGGCCAAGTGGGGCGGCGGCGGCCGGCCGCATGTGGACGCCCTTACCCGCTTGGACATGATCGACGGCTTCGCGGTGGGGCTCGAGCCGGCCGGCACGGGCGACACCACCGAGACCCAGGGCTACAACTGACCCCAGACGGGGAGAACCGTCAAACGACCGGCGACAGACCTCCGTCGAGGTTGATCGCCGTCCCGGTGAGATACGAGGCGCGCGACGAGAGGAGGAAGCTCCCGAGATCGGCGAACTCCGTGGCGCGACCGAAGCGCCCCAGCGGAATGCCGGCGTCCTCGGCGAAACGATCGTAGAACGCACGCAACTCAGCCTCGGAGCCACCGGCCATGCGGACCCATTGACCACTCTCGATGAACCCGATGAGGACCGCATTGACGCGGATGCCGTCGGGGGCGAGTTCCTTGGACAGCGCCTTCATGAGGGCCATCCCGGCGGCCCGGGTCACCGAGCTCGGCTCACTCGAAGCACCGGGGGCCTTGGCCGACAGGGCAAGCGTGAACAGGATGGCGCCCCGGCTTGCCCGCAGCTGCGGGAGCGCCAGGCGCGTAAGCCGCACCGCGGCCATCAGCTTGAGCTGGAAGTCGGACTCCCAGATGGCGTCGTCAATCGTCTCGATGGCGCCAGAGGACGCACGTCCCGCGTTGTGGACCACCCCGTCGATGCGTCCCCAGCGGGCCACGGCGGCGTCGACGAAGGCCTCGAGGTCCCCGACGCGGGAGACGTCGGCCCGTTGGGCCAGCACGTCGGAGCCAGCCGACCGGACCACCTGCTCAGCCGTGGCCAGCCGCTCCTCGTCCCGGCCGCACAAGGCGACCGCCGCCCCCTCCGCCGCCAGTTGCGTGGCGAGTGCGAGCCCGAGCCCGTCGGTGCCACCGGTGATCAGCACGACCTTGCCAGCCAGTTCCAGATCCATTCCTCATTCCTCCTTCGTCGTGGCGGACGTCACTCCGGCCAGGAATGCACCGACCTCCGCCTGGGAGCCAGACGGACGAAGCTCAGCCGCGCCCAACGCGGATGGTGCTCGGCGTTCCCGCAGCGCCGACGGTAGACCGCGTGCCGGGTGGCGGCCCAGGCGATGATCGACTTCTCGGGGTTGAACGAGCACAGGCTTGACCAGGGCTCCCTGTTCCCGTTCCAGATCTCCTGGCGAGTGACGCTTCGCCACAGTGTGTGCCTGATGGTGCGGGCCATCACGATGACATAGGGCAGGTCGAACCACACGACGGCCTCGGCCGTCTCCCACACGATGTCCCGCGCGGTCGAGTAGTTTCCGTCCACCATCCAGCGGTCCTGCATGGTCGCCTCCGTCACCCGGGCCGGAAGGTGTCGTCGTCGAGGAGCGTCCATCCGTGCTGGTGGAAGATGGCGTCGAGCTCAATGTGGGGCGCCCCCAGGGCGCGAGCCAGCGAGCGCGCCAGTGTCGTCTTCCCCAACCTCGACCCCGAGCACCCGACGACCGAGACCCGCTGAATCTCAGCGCTCCTGTTCGGTGGGTCTGATCAAGATCTCGTTGACAGCAACCCGGCGGGGTTGGGTCACCGCGTAACGGACGCTCTCCGCGATGTCCTCGGCATGCATGATCTCGATGCCTCCGAAGGTCTGGGCCATGCCTTCGAGGATCTCGGGCCGGTTGTGGAAGGCGAGCTCGGTGGCCGTTGCTCCGGGTTCGATGAGCGTGACTCGTACGTGGCGGGCGGTGATCTCCTGCCGCAGGGATTCGCTGAAGGCACCGACGCCGTGCTTGGTGGCGTTGTAGACGCCACTGTTCAGGCGAGCCACCCGCCCGGCCACCGAGCTGACGTTGACAACGTCGGCCACCGAGCGCGGCTCGCTCTCGGCGCTGGCCAGCAGGTGCGGCAGGGCGGCGTGCGTGCAATAGAGCAGGCCCAGCAAGTTCAGCTGGACCATGCGTTGCCACTCCTCGATGGGAGCGCCGACTATCGGCCCGAGCAACATGACACCGGCGTTGTTCACCAGCGTGTCCAGCCGTCCCAGCCGGGCCACCGTGGTCGCCACAGCGCCCTCCGCCTCCGCCTGGTCGGTGATGTCGGCCTCGATCACAAGCCTCTTGCCGCCGGCGCCGATCCGCTCGGCCAGCGCCTCGAGCCGGTCGCGGCGACGAGCCACCAGGGACACGGACGCGCCCTCCTCGGCCAGGGCCACGGCTGTGGCCTCGCCGATCCCGCTGCTCGCCCCCGTCACGAGGGCCACCGTTCCTTCCAACCTCTTCGGCATGCAGCCTCCATTCGTTCTGCTCCGGCCATCGGCCCCGGTCAAGGGTCTACCGCAAGACGGCCGGGAGGCGGGAGTCAGTCTGAGCTCATCTCCAATCGGCCTGCGCAACGATCTCTCGGACCACGCGGTCAGCCGACCGAACGGCCCCCTCCATGTACCCGGTCCATTCGATCGACGTCTCGCTACCGGCCCAGTGCACGCGGCCGCAGGGCTCCCACAGCGCCGCTCCCGCCTTTGTCAGGATCCCAGGCGGATAGTGCGCCGAATAAGCCCCCCGCGACCACTCCTCCTTGTTCCAGTCCTGCACGATCAGCGCCGCAAGCTGTTTCGCAGAAGCGCCGAAAAACTGCTGGAGGCAGTCGAGGATCTCGGCCTCTTGTTCACCTCGCGACAAGGGACTCAGCCGCCGCGCCTGGTCGCCCAGCACGAATCCGACGACCACCCCCGCTCCCCTTCCGGTCGGCGGAGAGTTGTCGTACGTCAAGCTGACGGCGTGGTCGCCGCTCAGAATCGTGCCGTTGAGACCCATCGCGCGCCAGAATGGCCGGTCGTACAACGCGTGGAATTTGATGCAGGCGCCCATCAATGCGTTGGCGAAGAGATCCTCGGTGCGTTGCGGCAGAGGCGGATCGAATCTGATCTCTTTCGCGACGACCGCCGGGGCGCACACGACGGCCCGGCGGCAGCGGACCGTCATTGTTTCCGCCTCGACGGTCACCCCCTCCACGTCCTGGCTCATGGCACGAACCGGTTCGCTCAAACGGATCGACTCGGCCAGGGGAAGGGAGAGTCGGTAGGGGATCTCGAAGGCGCCCTCTCCAATTCTGAAGCTCTCCGCACGCTCGATACCGCCGAGTGATCCACACCCTCGAATGTCTGCGACGAGGGCATAGATAGACGTCTCGGACAATTCGGTCGCGGTATTCCCCCTGACGTAGGTCTCCGCCAACGCGATGCCGGCTGGAGTATGCACGAATCGGTGGATCCAATTCTCTGCCGTTCCCTCATCCCAGCGACGTGCCGACTTGCCCGTCCACGGAGCATCCGGCGGCAGCCTTGGATACATGAGACGAACAGCCGCGGCGAGGGCGAGCATCTCCAACCGCGTACGCAGGCTCACCTTCGGGAGTCGCGTGCCGCCGACAGAACGCTTGCCGGCCATCGACCAGCTGGTGTTGCCCGGAGTGCCCTCTTGAAGGGTCGTGAGGTCGAGATCCTCGACGAGCTCCATCACCCGGGACTGCTCGGGCCCTACCCATTGGGCCCCGAGGTCGAGGACGAGGTCCTGCTGGCCACCGGCGCCTGGCCTCGATGCACCGAGGATCCTCCCGCCCACCCTGTCGCGCGCCTCGAGGACGGTGACCGTCGCTCCACGGCTTCGAAGCTGCGAGGCCACCGACAAGCCCGCCAGCCCCGCCCCGACGACCACGTAGTCACAGGCGGCATTCATATCGAGGGTCCGGTCGCGGCCGACCTCGGATACCTCCGCAGGTTCTCCGGCGCTTCGAGTTCGCCTGAGCTGGAGTGGGCCATGTTCGCTCCTCGGTGTTCGACGCCACCCTCAGGGGGCGGCGACCTCATCGTGGCAGCGGCGCCAGTTTCCGTTCCCGCGTGTCGCAAGCAGGGACGGTGGTGCGAGCAGGGCGAGCAGAGACCTTGGCGGGAGCGGAGGAGGAGCCGACCGACCCGGCAACGACCGACCGCAGTACGCCGCCAGTCGGTGGAGGCTCACACTCACTGTCCAGCCACCGCAGGCTTGGGGAAGACGAGAAACGTCGAGGCTTCGTCGAGAGTCTGCGGCGCGACCCCGAGAGTGATCGACATGTCACTGAGATCGCGGAAGCCACCGACGTTCTCGCGATTGTGCACGATGTGGTCGGCCAACTCCGGGCCGATACCCGGGAGCCCTGCCAGTACCGAGGCCGGAGCGTGGTTGGCGTCGACCAACCCTCCGTCCCGGTAACGACGGGGTAGATCGGGTCGACCGATACACAGCTGCCGGGCGAGCTCCGGATCTGCGTCCAGGATCCGGCGGGCCTCGCTGCGCCGCTGCATCTCCGCTCTGGCCTCCGCGAGCGCTTCCTCCTGCAATGAGACCACGCTCCTGCGACGACGCGGTGCACTCGGGTCGATCAGGTGCTTGCGGATCGCAAACGCGTGTGCCGAACCGAGGGCAATGAGTATGAGTATCAGGAATGTCCCGACAATCCCCCTCCAGTCGCCGCCTTGGCTGTTGCTCACGGCGACCAGAGCGAAGGACAGAGCACCCACGGCGAAATACCCAGCCGCGTACCACCCGACCACCGCATCGCGCAGACGAAGCGCGGCGTAGGCGAACGAGAAGCCGTTCCCCCACCCGAGAGTGACGAGTGGGACGAGCGCCCACAGGATCGAGAGAGAAGGCGACATGCCTTTCCGGTTGCCCATCGTTGTCACGGTGTCACCCACTGTGCCGCCCCCAGCCCAGACCTCAAGAACCTGCGCTCGATGAGGCGAGGGCGCGCAATTCCTCGCCGCTGAGCTCCTGCTTTTGCAACAGTACGGCGGCAACGCGGTCAAGCAGAATCTTGTGCTGCTGCAGGAGTCCCCGCGTCTGGTCGTACGTCTTGCGCAGGAGACCGTCGATCTCCCCCTCCTGCGAGGCGCTCGCATTGGTGGTCCATCGGAGGCCGCCGTCATCCCCCAGCCCGGACTGGCACACAATGAGCGTCGCCAGCCGTGTGGCGACCGCGAGGTCGCTGCTCTGCTGCGGACCGCCCGCGCCAGCCCCGATGTCGTCGGCGCCGAATTCGATTTCCTCGGCGGCTCGGCCGGCCAGGATCGTTCCCAGTCGTTCCAGCATGGTGCGGCGTGTGTAGGGCTCCGTGTCGGACGGCACCGAGGCAACGAATCCCTGGGTGCCGTCGAGACGCGGGATGATCGTCGCAAAGACGAGGTTCCTGCCCTCGGTCGAGCTGAGGAGCTGGGTCACGGCGTGACCCGCCTCATGCACGGCCACCCGATGCATCTCCTCGGGTCCGAGCCGCGGCGCGCTGTCGGGACGGCGGGGGCGACGGGTGATCTCGGCCACGAGGTCGTTCTGATCGACTGCCCGGTCCGCGTGCCGGGCGCGCCGGGCGGCACCTCGGATGAAGGACTCGACGTCGGCCCCCGTCAGCCCGAAGGTCAACTGGGCCAGTGCGTACGTGTCGACCCGCCCGACCTCACCGCCTTCCTCCTCGTACTTGGCGATGTAGTACTCGAAGATCTGCTGCAGACCATTGACGTTCGGCAGAGGGATCTCGACCACTTGGTCAAGACGCCCAGACCGGCGCAGAGCAGGGTCGACCTTCTCCAGATAGTTCGTCGCCCCGACCACGATGACCGAGCCAGTCGTGCCGATGCCCTGGATCTGCTCGAGTAGGCAGTTGATCACCTCGGTCTGGTACACCGCGTTGTGGTCGGAGAGGTTCTCCCGGCTGCCGATGCTGTCGATCTCGTCAATGAACAGAATGGACGGCGCGTAGCGGTGTGCTTCGGCAAAGTCGGCCCGCATTGCGCTCAGGTGGGCATCGAGCATCCCAGCTGATTGCCACTTTGCCGCGCTCGCGACGACGAACTTCACGCCGCAATCCTTGGCAATCGCTCGCGCCAACGTCGTCTTGCCGGTTCCAGGCGCACCGATCAGCAAAAGTCCCCGGTCCACGGCAGACCAGGGGATCTGCCCGGTCTGTGCCGCGCGAATGTCGTCGATCATGTCTTCGGCAAATTGGCGGGCTTCGCCCAATCCGTGAAGTTCGCTGAGTCGCGGGCCGATATCGGGCGTCACCTGTGCCAACCTCGCCTGCACTCGCTCCTTGAGGAGTGACAATGCATCCTCCGGTCCGAGCCCGAGGCGGCGCGGCGTGTGGAAGTCGGCGGGAACCAGATACCGCGTCCAGTCCGCTCCCGGCGTATTCCACGCGGTGGCCGGCGTGGCGTGAAAGACCCTCTCGAAGATGCGGACGAACCGCCTCTTGTCGATCGGGGGGAACTTGATCGTGAGGTCGGCGACGCGCCGGAGAGGCTCCGGAATCTCGTCCGCTCGGTTGCAACCGATCAGCACGCTCGCCTTACTGAGAGAGAGCTCGTGGGCGATACGCTCCGCGTCGAACATCCCGCGATAGGTGTGAAACGACAGCTGGTAGAGCCGGCATCGGTCGCTGAGGGTGGCTATCTCACACCGTTGGTCATCTGATTGCATGGCACTGGCCCGGATCGTGAAATCAGCGGTATTGCCCGGGGCAGCGAGCCCCGCGACAAAGTCTTCGACGAATGGGATGTCCGACTCGATGATCACGATCGGTTCTGATTCCGCCATGATACGGGTCAGTTGTGCGATCGGCTTCGCAACCTGCGTCTCCGAGTTGAAGTGGCTCAACAGGAGATTGCCGGTCGGACCGCTGTTCATCTCACGGAGCGCATCCTCGAGGAGAACGGCAACCACTGCTTCTGTGACCTCGCGATCGCCGGTGGCCGCCTGAAGCTCGAGGGTCGCAGGCTCGGGTGCCTCGATATCGCCGAGCAATCCGATCGGCTCGTCGTCCACCATCTCGACCAACCCGTCAGGTCCAACGGCTACCGTGCATGCGAACAGCGCCCCTTGGTACGCGACGGTTGCGTCAGCGAGCCACCCCTCAGGAGAATCGCTGTCCCGTAACTCGACAGCCTTGACATGGCGGCACGCCTCGTCAAGGCTGAGCGCTTCGCTTTCGTTGGCTGCAACACCCTCGGACGCATCCGAGGGTGCGGCGAGCTCGGCCGATGACTCAATGAGAACGAAAGCACCATCACCGCGGACGAAGTAGAAGAAGAAGCGGATGTAGTCGAGCACGGTCCGGTCGTTGAACGCGAGTGATTCGGAGTCGTTGGCTTCATGAATCGGTCCTGACGAGCCGTCGAGCCACAGTGGCTGTCCCCCGCGGCCAACGAGGACGAACGCCTGCTCACCACCGGTGTCACGTGTGAAATGAAGTTCCAGCAGCCTGTGGTCCGCATAGAAGGACAGGGGCGAGCACCGAGCAGCGGCGAGGGTGGAATCGGCGAAGTACTCCGGCCACGCCGACGCCAATTGCGACAGGGCGACCGCGCCCTCGCTCAACTCGCAGGGCTCCCACCGCGCCCATTGCTCCATGCTCTTTTCGACCATGTGCCGAATGGGTATCACACTCAATGGGGGTTCAGCCAGGGGGCTTTGGCGATGCCACGCGCCACCGGTGAGGCCGATGTCGATAGGCAACCCTGATCCGTGGGCGGACCGGATGGGCAGGGACGCCCGTCCTCAGGCTCCTCCCAGCCTTGGGAACCGAAGGAAGCCCTTCATGGTGCCATGGCATCCTCAGCGCTGAGCGGGCAGCCAGCAGGCTGACGCGGGAGCCGGCCGAATCACCGCCGAGACTCGACATCCATTGTGCGATGCCCCGGGGCGGTGTCTTTTCTCGAGTTGGCAGACAGGGTCACGGTGCAGGCATCACGGCGGCGGTCTCGAGCAGATGTCGCCGAAATCTGATAGTCACCGGCGCATGCCTGGGCCACCATTGCGAGATCGCGATCCCCAGCAATCAGTTCTCTCGCGTCTTCATGGCGAGCAGCCGGCGCCGGGTTCGATCCGAATTCTGACGATTGACGGCGGCGGCGTGCGGGGAATCATCCCCGCTGTCGTTCTGGGCGAGCTGGAGAGGCGCGCAGGGCGTCACCCGTCGGAACTCTTCGATGTGATCGCTGGGACATCGACCGGCTCTCTTCTGGCGACGAGCATGATCATTCCGGGAAAAGACGGTCGACCGAGGTATCGGGCTGCAACATCGGCCGATGCCTACGAATCCTTTGCCCCGAAGATCTTCCCGCGCGAGCGCTGGCTACAAATTCGAGGATTGGTGCACGAGAAGTACTCGGCCTTTGGGCTGGACGCCGCCTTGAGGGATTTCCTCGGTGACGCGCGACTCTCGGAGGCCCTGGTTCACACGTTGGTTCCGACCTACGACCTCATGAGCCAGGACATCCACGTCTTTGACAGTGCGCAAGCCGTTTCGAACGCAGAGGATGACATCCTCATGCGGCATGTCGTGCGCGGAGCGACGGCCGCGCCCACCTACTTCGACCCCTTCGTCGTTGCTCCACCAATTTCCGATCAGAAGCGCGTGCTGGTCGATGGTGGCCTCTACGCCAACAACCCGAGCATGCTGGCACTGACACAGGTCGCGCGGCGCTACCAGGGCAGCGACGTCTTGGTCCTCTCACTCGGGACGGGACGCACTCCATCCCACGCGGTCCCAGAAGATGGCCAAGACTGGGGACTGGCGCAGTGGGCGAAGCCGCTGCTCCACATTGTTGCCAATGGCACCAACAAAGTCATCGATCTCGAGCTTCAGCACTTCCTCGGACCTGAGCGCTACTTTCGGTTTCAGACTGAGCTTCCTCAGGAATGTGATCTCGACGATGCGACGCCGAAGACGTTTCGCAACCTCCGAAATCTCGCGGAGCAGTTGATTCTCGAAAATAGCGGGGACCTCGACCGGGTCTGCGCACTGTTGACTCGCGCCTGACCCCGCTCGGCCCTGTCGGTCGTCAGACCCTCGGGGGCTGCATGCCGAGGACTGTCGCCGAGCGGTTCGCCGGTCAGCGCCGCCCAGCTTCGGCCTGCCCGATGCCCTCGCGCAGCTTCTGCAAGCTGGACGACAGCAAACGCGACACGTGCATCTGGCTCACTCCGACGGCGGCCGCGATCTCCGACTGAGTGAGCCCCTCGACGAAGCGCATGCGCAGAATCGACTGTTCGCGCTCGGGAAGCGTGGCCAACGCTGGTCCCAAAAGGGCCCTGTCCTCCACGGAGTCGAAGTTGCCGTCCTGCTCGCCGAGACGCGCCGACAGCGGGTCGTCTTCGCTCTCCGAGGCATCGATGGACGTGGCCCGGTAACCCTGCCCGGCTTCGATCGCCTCAATGACGGCTTCCTCGCTGGCGCCGGTGGCCTCGGCCAGCTCCGCCACGGTGGGGTTGCGGCCGAGCTGTTGCACCAGCGTGCCCGTGGCGTGCCCCAACTCAAGGTAGAGCTCCTGCACGCGGCGACTCGCGCGCACCGCCCAACCCTTGTCGCGAAAGTGCCGCTTCAACTCTCCGATTATCGTCCGGGTCGCAAATGCGGCGAAGTCGACACCACGCGACGGGTCAAAGCGGTCGACCGACTTCACGAGCGCCACCGACGCCACCTGCACCAAGTCGTCCAACGGCTCACCTCGATGGAGGAAGCGACGCGCGAGCTGGTGGGCCAATCCCAGGTTGGAGGTGATCAGCTCCTCGCGCGCTGCGGGATCGAGGGCTGGACGGTCAGATTCCGCCGCGTCCAAAAGCGGCCCGGGATCGCCCTCCCGGCACTCCGTCACTCTGCATGCCCCCCCCGGCGCTTCCGTAGCCAGGCACGTGCCGAGCCGTCCTGGCTCTCCCTTCCGTGCTCGTCCACGAGTGCGTCGAGAATCTGCTCGCTCAGCCGGGCGACTTCGTCCCCGTCGGCCTGGGGGGGGCCCGCAATTCCAGCCCTTTCGAGCGTGCACACGACTTCAATGGCATCACCGAGAACGTTGAGTTCGAGGCGCAAGTCCCCGTGCTGCGCGTCACTGCCCTGCAACGTCAGGAGGCACAGCTCGCCGACCGCCAGCCGCAGATCCTCGAGCTCTTCGATGTCGAACCCGGCGCGAGCAGAGATTGCGCTCGTGACCAGGCGGGCGAGAACGATCAGATCGCCCCGCGCCGGAAACTTCAGCTCTACTCGATCTCCACTGTCCAGCCGCTCGGTCGTCTCTGTCACGCCACTCCCGCCGATTCCAGCGAGTCGGCAATGGTGAAGACGCTGGTGAGACCGGTGATCTCGAAGATCTTGACGATACGCGGGTCAGCGACCACGACGTGCAACTCCCCGCCCAACTCCCGGCAGCGCTTGAGGGCACCGACGAGGACTCCCAAGGCAGTGGAATCCAAGAACGTCACCCCGAGGAGGTCCAGCACCACCGTCGCCTCGCCCCTGGCAATGACGCCGTGCAGGCACTCCCGCAGCTGCGGCGCTGTCGCGACGTCTATCTCCCCGCTGACCGCGATCACCGGCGGCGATGAACCCGCCCGCTCCTCGATGTGAAAATCCTGTTCCACTCCGCCCTCCTGTGGCCTCATCCTGGGCCACGCCGAGGACGCCATGCAATGCCGATTGGCCAGACGGTCTATTGCCGCTGCAGGACGAACCTAAACCTCCTGGACCTTTCCCGGGTTTCCACCCAGGTGCCCAAGGGTAGTGAGTAGCGTGAGCAACCCCGGTGAGCACGGGAGTTGGATTCGGTCGTCCGGCGAGGGGAATAGCGTTTCGGACGAGCCCGCCGACCAGGGGAGATTACGTGCCCGAACCAGGAGACGAGCAGCTTTCACCCAGTCCCCGGAACGCCCGGGGTGACCGGGCCGAGGCCGTGGCGACCCTGATAGCCCTCGTCTGGGCCTCCACGGTTGCGATCGTCTTCGCCGTCTACGGGGGGAACGTCTCGCTCGTCGGCCTCCTAGCCATCTCCCCCTTCATCGCCGCCGCCTTCGCACGCCCCTCGCGGGTGGCGCTTGTGGGCATCCTCACCGCGTTCTTTGCCCTGGTCATCAGCACACCACCCCACAGTTACGGAGAGCTGAACCACACGCTGCGTGTCGTGTCGATGCTCGCAGCAACGGCGGTGGCCATGTGGATCTCCTACCTGCGCGGTCAGCGCAACGTGCAACTGTGGACCGCCCGTTCCGAAACTCGGAACGAGAGGCGCCGGCGGGTTGCCGCCGAGACCGCACAACGGATGCAGACCATGGCGCGCGCGTTGACGACCGCCGCCGACCCGGCGCAAGTGGCCGACGCCGTCTTCGCCGCCATGCGCGACGAGTTGCACGTCGATGCATCGACCTTTGCCCTCCTCGATGAGTGGGGCGTGCTCCACACACTCCGGCGCTTCGGCTACGCACCGGACGATCCGACCGACGGAGTGCTGACCTCGCTACAGACCGATGGCCCGGTCCTGGGCGACAACATCGCCTTCTTTGCAGAGACGATCGACGACTTGCAGCGCGATCGCCCCGACATCTATGCGTCACTCACCTCGGGTCGTTTCCGGGCTCTCGCCATCATCCCTCTCGTCGTTTCCGACCACACCATCGGTGCCGTCGTCGTGCACTGGGACAACGACCGCGAGATCTCAGAGCCCGATCGGACGTTCCTGTTCACCATCACGGGCGCGGCGGCCCAAGCGGTCGAGCGTGCCCGGCTCACTCTGACCGAGTTCGTCAACCTGGAGCGCAGTCAGCACCTGCACCAGCTCAGCTCGGCCTTGGCTGCGGCCACAACGCCCGGGGACGTGGCCCATGCGGCCATCGCGGGTGGCCGCCGAGCTCTCGGCGCGCAGTCCGCCGTGGTGCGCGTCCCGGCTGCCGGTGAGCATGGGCTGGCCTGTCTGGCCAGCAGCGGGCACCCGGCACTCCTCTCCCGCTCCACGGTGCCCCTGGAGGGCAGCCACACGGGGACGTGCTTCATGTACAGCCGGACTGGTGTCGCCACCATCGCCCGCGACGACGAAGTGCGTGGGGACGTGGCGCTGGAGATCGTGGCACGGGTCTTAGGGGAACTACCCAAGCCGGTGACGATCGTCAGCGAGCCCCTCATCGGCAGCGCCGGCCCGCTCGGGGTCCTTTCGCTTGCCTTCGTCGCGCAACCCGAGCCGAGCGAACCCGATCTGCGTTTCCTCTCGACATTGGCTGGGCTGACAGCGCAAGCCATGGAACGGGCACAGGTATTCGAACACGAACGCGACGCCCTGCGCGACGCGGAGGCCGGACGCGAGCGGCTCTCGCTCTTGTCCGAGGTGACTCGCCTGTTGAGCTCGAGTCTGGAGCCGACGACCGTGATCGAGCGGACCATGAGCCTGGTTGAGGGCCGGCTGGCCGACTCGTGCTCGGTCCAGGTCCCCGGTGAGAGCGGGCTCGTCCGGCTCGATGTACGCGAGTCCGGGCCGGAGTCGCCGCCGCGCACGGGCAAACGTGGGTACGACGTTCTCCCGTACGATTCCGACGCACCGGCGGCTGTCGCATTCCGCACGGCCCGCACCCAACTGGCTCCGCTCCGCGACGGCGAGGGGGGCGGCGAGCCATCGGGTGTCTCCACCGGCTTGTCGGTGCCTCTGACGGCCAACGGCGACGTCATCGGCGTCATGACCTTCGTTGACGGGCCGGGGCGGCTTTTCGAGGCGGACGATGTCTCGCTGGCAACCGAGGTGGCGAGCCGGGCCGGGGTCGCCTTGTCCAACGCCACGCGGTTCCAACGCGAGCACGTGGTGGCGGAGGTCTTGCAACGCGCGGTCCTCCCCGACTCGCTGCCCGAGGTCGAAGGACTCTTGCTCGATGCCGAGTACCGGGCGGGGGTGGCCGGCACCTACGCCGGAGGCGACTGGTATGACGTCTTCGAGCTCAACAGCGACCTGGTCTTTTTCAGCGTGGGCGATGTCATGGGCAAGGGCGCGCCGGCTGCCGCCTTGATGGGTCAGGTTCGAAATGCCATCCGTGCCTATGCCGTGTCAGGCCTGTCACCGACCGAGGTGCTGTCATCGTTGGATCGCCTCTTCGACACGCTCATCGAGGACAGGGTCGCGACTGCCGTCGTGGGGACCATCACGCCCTCGACGGGGCGCGTCGTGCTGAGCAACGCCGGCCACCCGCCGCCGCTGGTTGTACGGGCCGACGGCAGCGCGATCTTTTGCCCTATGCAGCGGACGCTGCTCATCGCGGCCGGTCTCGGCGGCGCGCCTCGGGCCAGAGACGAAGTCGTCCTCGACCGGGGCGACTCGCTCATCATGTACTCGGACGGCCTGATCGAACGCCGCGGCGAACTCATCACCCACGGAATGGAGCGGTTGGCCAACATGGCAACTGTTGTTGCGCGCGCTGGATGGCCGGACCACCCCGCAGACACCTTTGCCTCTATGTTGAGCATCGAGGAACGTACCGACGACATCGTGGTGCTTTGCCTCAATTACACCGGTATCTCCGATGAACGCATATCCGCCCCCGCTGTGGGTACGACACGAGATGGCATGTCAACACTGCACCTCGAACCGGTCGTGGAAAGCACGCCGGTGGCTCGTCACTGGGTGGCCGCGCACCTTCGCGATCTGCCGGACGAGGTGACCGGATGTGCAGCCCTGTTGACGTCCGAGCTCGTCACCAACGCAGTGCTGCACGCAGCAACGCCGTTGTGCGTGACTCTCCACATTTTGCCGGACCGCATCCGGATAGACGTCGCCGACGGCAACCCCTCGTTTCCGTCCCTCAAGGACTACAGCAAGGACGCTGCCACCGGTCGGGGTCTGACGCTGTTCAATGCCCTGGCGTCGAACTGGGGAGTGCAGGCGGTCGAAGACGGCAAGATTGTGTGGTTCGAGCTCCCTGTCGAGTTTCCGGTGACCCCGTCGACAGTCTCCGATGGTAGCTTCCGCTTCAACCTGACCGGCGCCACGCGGACCAGCCTCGACGGCGGCTCTGCCGACTCGCCGGAGACCTCGGTTCAGTTGCGCGGGATACCGGTGGCACTCCTCCAGAAATCGAGCGAGCAGTACGAGGCTCTGTTCCGCGAGCTCCGGCTGATGAAGGAGCGTGCGGACACTGCGCCCGACTCGCCGCCCCTCCCCGAACGTCTCGCCGTACTGGTCTCCCAGATCGGCACCCGCTTCAACGGCCTTGGCCCTGGCATGGACGACATGTGGCAGAGCGCGGTCGACAACAACATGGAGTTCTTCGACTGGACGCTCGACCTGCCGCATTCGGCCGTGGTCGCCGTCGAGTTCTACGACGCCCTGCTCGATGAAGCAGATGAGTTCGGGTTGGCGCAGCGGCTGCTGACGCTCCCGGCGTCTCCGGCGAGCGTGGCGGTACGCCGTTGGTTCCTCGCCGAGCTGACTGGGCAACTGCACGGCAAGGCGCCGGTGGCCTGGGTCGACAGCCAGTTCCACACCGAGTTGCAGGCCTTGTCGCGCCACTGAGCGGGGCCGGTCAGCGGTTCTTGCCGGTGGCCTTCTTCAACACCTTGTCGTAGTACTCCAGACCCTCTGTCGAGAGGGACGCAGCGGGGCCGCTGGCGATGGAGACCCGCTCAGGGATGATGCCCCACACAGGTACCTTCAGGTCGGCCCACCACTCGACCGTCGCCTCGAGGTCGTTCGTGCCCAGGCGAGCCGAGCAGATGACCACGCCGGCCGGAATGTTGCTGGGCGTCATCTCCAAGGTGGTCACGACTCGGTTGGGCTCGACCCCGCCGGCCCGGGTCGGGATGACGACCGCGTCCGCCCGGGCCAGCGCAGCCTGGACGACGTTGCCTTCCCCTGGCGGGGTGTCGACCACAACGATCCTGTTCTCCCGGTTCATCGCCTTGGTGACGGTTCGCACGGACGGTCCCTCGATCAGGTCGACACCCTCGAGCGGGTCGACCTCGTACCACTCGGCCGTGGACCCCTGAGGGTCGGCGTCGACGAGTAGGACCGGACCACGCCCTCGCCGCGCTGCGGCTGCGGCCAGGTACACGGAGGTGGTGGTCTTGCCGACCCCGCCTTTGACGTTGCTGACGACGATGTTCATTGAGTCTGGTCCTCTGGAGATCGGGAAAATCGGCCCTTACGGTACCGGCCGTCCGGGGTCGCCCGTTACGGCAGGAGGAGGGCGCCGAGGCGACGCCTGGTGATCAGGACCCCCACCACCGCCATCACCGTCAGGTAGGCGATGTGACCCAGGAGGGTCCAGGCGAAGATACCCAGGTCGGCGGCACGGACCAGCACAACCCCCTGGTAAAGGGGCGTACAGCGGACGACGGCCTGGAGCCACCCCGGGTACACGGTCAGTGGATAAAAGGTGGCGGAGAACAGGAAGAGCGGGATGAAGGCCAGCGAGACCATGTCGAAGTCCTGCCAGGTCCGCATGTAGGTGGTGCCGGCCATGCCGGCGGAGGCGAAGGCCAGACTGATCAGCACCGCAGCCGGCCAGCAGAGCACCGCCCAGGGCGAGACGATGTAGCCAAGGATCGCCATAATGCCTAGGAAGGCACCCGAATAAAGGGCGCCGCGCAGGACGCACCAGCTGAGCTCCCCCAGTGCCACGTCGGTCACGCCAAGGGGAGTCGACAGCATGGCGTCGTAGGTCTTGGCGATCTTGAGCTTGAAGAAGACGAGGAAAGTCGAGTCGAGCATGGCGCCGTTCATGGCCGACGATGCCAGCAGGCCGGGCGCCACGAATGCGGTGTAGGGGATCTCCCGCCCGTCCACGTTGATGGGCCCGACGAGGTGCGACAGCCCGACTCCGATGGAGAGCAGGTAGAAGAGCGGTTCGAAGAAACCCGACACGATGAAGATCCAGGAGCGCCGATAGACCAGGATGTTGCGCTCGAGCACCCGGGACGCATGGCGGCCGCCGAGGAAGGCCAGTGGCGTGATCCGCGCCGCGACTCCGGGCGGCCGCTCGTTCACGGCGGACGGTGCGCCGGTGGAGGTGGTCGTCATCGCCTCACACCACCAGCCGCTTGGCAAAGGTTCGCCGGCCGGCGGCGTAGCCGGCGGCGATCAGCGCGCTCAGGTAGGTCACATGCCCCAGATCCGCCCAGCTCACCTGGCCGAGTGTCAGATCGCGACACAGCGACACCCCGTGGAACAGTGGCAAGCAGTAGGCCACGATCTCGAGCCACGTCGGCAGCTGCGAAACCGGGAAGAATGTCCCCGAAAAGAGGAACATCGGGATGATGGCGAACCGGTACAAGGTCGAGAACGACGAATCCTTCTCCTGGGTGGCGGCGAACGCGCTGACGGGACCCGCGAAGGCCATCCCGGTCAGGACGGCGGCCGGCAGCGCCAGGATGGCCCATGGGGAGTAGACAACCCCGAAGACGGCCATCACGGACAAGTAGATGGTGCTGACGATGGCCAAGCGGGCGGCGATCCATGCAAGGTGCCCGAGCAGCACGTCGTAGACGCTGAGCGGCCCGGCCAGCTGGGCGAAGTAGGTGCGGACCCACTTGATGGCACCCATCACCGGATACGTCGCGTCGTTCGTGCCGATCTGCATGCAGGTGCCGGCGAGCAGACCCGGTGCCAGGAACGCAACGTAGGTCACGCCGTCCACCCCATGTGAGTGCTTGTCGATCAGCGAGCCGAGGGCGACGCCCATGGCCGCCAGGTACAGCACGGGAATCAGGAAGCTGGTCACCACTGAACTGCGCCATGTCCGCTTGTACTGGAATCCCCAGTAGCGCGCGGCGCGCAGCCACATGGGGGTAGCGAAGCGGCGCGGCGCCACTTCGCTCCCGTGCCCGAAGAGCGCAGGGCTCCCCGGTGTTCCCGCGTCACTGACAGCTGTCACCGGATCAGTCGACCAGAGAACGCCCCGTGAGGCGGAGGAACACATCCTCGAGCGTCGAACGGCGCACGAGTGTGGCACGGGCGACGTGCCCCATGCGGGCCACCTCTGCCAGCGCGGTGTCACCGTCATCGGTGTAGAGAAGGATGCGGTCGGGCAGCACTTCCTGGCGCTCCGCCAACGCCGTCAGAGACGGCGCAACCTCCTCGTGCTGGCCGGGAGCGAAGCGCAGCTCGACTACCTCCCTCGTCGAGTACTTCTCAATCAACTGGCGCGGCGTGCCCTCAGCGGCGAACCGGCCCTTGTCCATGACGACGAGACGGTCGCAGAGCTGCTCGGCTTCATCCATGTAGTGCGTGGTGATCACCAGCGTCACTCCGTCCTGCTTCAGGCGATACAGCCGGTCCCAGAGCAGGTGGCGGGCCTGCGGGTCGAGGCCGGTCGTCGGCTCGTCGAGGATGAGCAGGTCCGGGTCCGAGATCAGGGCGCACGCGATGGTCAGACGTCGCTTCATGCCTCCCGACAAGGGATCGACCCGATCGTTGGCCCGCTCGGTCAACTGGGCAAACTCGAGCAGCTGCTCGGCCCGCTCGCGGATCACCTTCTTGGGCATGTCGAAGTAGCGCCCGTAGATCATCAAGTTGTCGAGCACCGTGAGCTCCAGGTCCAGCGAGTCCTCCTGAGGCACCAGGCCCATCCGGGACCGAATGCGGGAACCGTCCTTCGACGGATCCATCCCGAGCACGCGCAGCGTGCCCCCACTGAGCGGGCTGATGCACGAGATCATCCGCATGGTCGACGTCTTGCCGGCCCCGTTGGGTCCGAGAAAGCCGAACGACTCGCCCTTAGCGATGGTGAAATCGACCCCGTCCACGGCGACGAAATCGCCGAAGCGCTTGACGAGCCCGCGTGCCTCCACCATGGGAGACGTCGCCGCGCCATCCGGCGCGCCCATCCCTGTGGGCTCCGGACCCGGGACGTCAGTCATCGGCGAGGAATGTGACGTCATCGTCAGGGAACGATACCGTGCGGCTGGGGAGCCCACCGCAGGCGGAAGGCCACGTCGGTGGCTGGGAATGGACTGGGACTGGCAGTTCCGCCCCGGGGTCCCATAGGGCTCGACGAGGGGCCGGGTCCTCTCGGCCTGAGCCGCAGGATCTGACGCGTGGAGGTCGATGCGCCGCAACAGCGAGCTCTTCGATTGCGACGCGAACAGCGGGCAGATCTCCCTCGACCACGGACGGATGCGAATCCTCAGCTGAAGACCGCGTGGCGGCTGGACACTGCTCACGCCCCCTTTGACGTTCTCTTAACGCCGAGCCGGAGAGTGTTCACATTCTATTTCTTCCAGACGGCAGAAAATCGCGTCAGCAACGGAGGTGCGCCGATGCAGGATCGACTGCTGTGCGCAATTGACCAATTCGAGTCTGGCCAGTCCGCCCTGGACTTCGTTGCGGGCGCGGCGTCGGTGAACGACACCAGCGTCAGGGTGCTGCACCTACGCGAGGTACCGCGGATGACTCGTGCCCTGCCGCTCGAAACACCCGATGAGGCCGAGAATTGGTACGCGGCGCAGTGCTGATGCTGGGGAAGCTGGGCATCGCAGCCGAAGGTAGATCGCTCTCAGTGCTGCAGGAGCATGTGGCGCGGCGGATTGTGGATGAGGCGGTGCTCTGGAAGTGCCAGGCAATCGTCGTTGGATCCCGGCGCGTTCGCGGGATTACAAGGCTCTCGGGTCGCGGTGTCAGGGAGCGGATCCTGAGGCGGTCGGCTCTACCGGTGTTCGTCGCCCCCGCAGCCGACAACGGGGTCCGCTGGCGTCAGAGGTACAGGTCTCAGCAGGATCAATCCGCGATCACCTCCCGTGAGCGTGTCCACCACAGTGCCGACGGCCCCTGGCATCGGGAAGCCAGATAGGCGGTGAGCATGGCGATGATCGGGCTGAACACCGGCACACTATTGATCTACGGCCTCTCCTTCATCGTGGTCATCTGGTGCGTTGTCGACGTGACGAGAAGGCCAACCGACCAGCTGCCACGAGGCAAGAAGGTGATGTGGCTCCTCGCTTCGCTGTTGGGTTGGTTTCTCTTTGGGATCATCGGTGAAGCGATTGCCGTGTTCTATCTGGTCGGTCCACGTCGAAGAATGAACGCTCAGAGGCGGTAGGCCGTATGACGCGACGCGAGACCTACCGGGATCTCCTTCGCTTGGATGCAAGCTGGCGATAACCCGAACCCACACTATGAACATCAAGTGAGAGCACCGTGAGCGCTCTTGGACGACTCGGGTGCACACCTTGATATGAGCGCCAGGGCCGGTCGGGCACGCGAGACGTCCGGTCTGCTCCAGGTGGAGGCGCCTGCTGCCAGACCCCTGTCGGCAGATGTGTCGTGAAGTGAGGAGATCTCCGACCGCCGATCAGGCCGACGTTGCAACTCCCGCTCGTCGGACAGAGTAGCTCGAGGGGAATCCCCTAGCGTTGGCCGCGGATTCCCAATCGAGTTATCGCAACCTGTTTTCAGATCCGAACCGGGGGGGCCATCCTGGAATCGGATTCGACTTCTGCTCGAGATGTTGCTGAGTAGAACTCTTGCACCCAGAAGCCGAAGAGGGGCGCCAATTCCTCGTCGAGCCGCGACCAGAATTTTTCGGCCTCCGGAGTTCGCTTTGTTCGTCCGAACATCGATGTCACCGCTTTCGACCGAGAGCATGAACCGGACTGGTCATGGACAGGGGCGTCATGCAGATCCTTTCAATAGGTCGATCTCTTCGAGAAGCTCTTTTCCACGCGTCCGTTGGAGCGCCCCAACGTGAACGCCTTTCTGGCGAATGATGCTCACGACTGCCCGTCCTGTTCTTGGGCATTCTGGCCTGGTCTATGGATCGTGATGGTCGTGGCTTTACCCTGGTGCGCCCTGCCATTGTCGTCGTAGTGCGGCATGATCAAAGACGTCCTCTCGCACAGCCCGTTGCATTGAGGATGACCGCGTCACCCTGCCTCTCACTAGGGAAAAAGGTCCTGATCTGGTGCCAGCGGTTCGGGCCGTCAGGGTGGGGGTGTTCCACCAGATCGCTGAGACTACGACCGCCGTGGCGCTTCAGGCCCAACCTTCAGACGGCGGCGAGCTCCGCATTGGCGACGATCGCATCGGTGACCACGCCCCACAGAGCTTCGGGCAGGTCATGGCCCATACCCGGGATGGTGAGCAACCTGGACCCCGGAACGGCGGCCGCCGTGGCCTCGCCACCGCTGACGGTGACGAGCGGATCGGCTTCTCCGTGCACCACGAGGAACGGGATGCCGACACCGTGCAGGCCTTCGGTGCGATCCGGCGAGCCGAGGATGGCTCCGAGCTGGCGGGCCGTGCCTTCGGGGCAGTACGAACGGTCGTACGCCGCTGCGGCTCGTTCCCGCAGTATGCGCTTGTCAGTCGGGTAACCCGGCGAACCGATGACGAGACTCCCCTCGACGCTCGCTTGGATCGCTTCCTCCCGGCTGGTCGCCACCGGTCGCAGCAGCGCGGTCATCGCCTCGCCGGTGGGCGCTCCGACCGAACGATCCCCCGTCGACGACATGATGGAGCTGGCACTGAGGAGGATCTCTGCGTGGTTGATGACAAGGGCCTGGGTGATCATGCCTCCCATGGAGACGCCGACCACGTGCGCCGTGTCGATGCCCAGCGCCGCGAGGAGTGCCGCCGCGTCGTCCGCCATGTCCTCTATCCGGTAGGGGGCCGAGGAGAGGTCGGCGCCCGTGAACAGTGCCGCGATATCCGGCAATCCTTCGAATTTGGTTGACAGCCCGCTGTCGCGGTTGTCGAACAGGATCACGAAGAAGCCACGCTGCCTGAGTCCGTCGACGAACCCCTTCGGCCACGTCGTGAGCTGTGCGCCCAGGCCCATGACGAGGAGCAGCGCCGGATCCGAAGGATCACCCTCGGTGACGTACTCGATCTCGATCCCGTTGACGTTGGCCTGCGGCACGGACAACTCCTTTCGGCGAGGCTTCTGCCTGAATTCCTACCAGGCGGCCGGACTCAGCGTGTCATTCCTTCCGCCGGCGCGGCCGAGCCGGCCCCGGGATGACGAGAACCCCGAAAACGCGGCCCGATCTCGAGACCGACCAGAACTGATTCCACCGAGGCCACGCACACGACAAACAGCGGGAAGGCCACTACATCGAACGTCCAATGATCCACTGTCAACAAGAGGATGACCATGCTGATGACAGCACCAATGTAGGAGTGCACCGTCTCGGACCCGGGGTGGGTCCAGCTCTTCATCAACGTCGGTATCCCGGCCAGGAAGTCGGCCGCGATGGCGGCGGAGATCGCCAAGACGCCGTCGCGGGTTACGAGCCAGACGACTGTGCCGATGACCGAGACCACGCCGCACGCATAGTCCATCCGCCGCACCTTCCACACCGAGGCGGAATTGTGGAACGAGCCGATGAAGATCAGCAAGGGCATGAACCCCACCATGAACGTCGGCAG
The DNA here is from genome assembly GCA_963721585.1 of uncultured Acidimicrobiaceae bacterium. GTDB lineage: Bacteria > Actinomycetota > Acidimicrobiia > Acidimicrobiales > RAAP-2 > Bog-473. The sequence goes on from CAVRJN010000008.1 coordinate 1,244,479, forward strand.
GGTGCGCAGGCCTACGCCTTCGTTGAACTCGACTGCGGCGGCAAGCAGGGGCGCGACAGCCCAGAGCAACCACGTAACCCGATTGGGCTGCGTCGTTCCCCGCAAGGTGTCTCGCAGATATACGGCGGCGCCTGCCGCGCCGATTGCGCTGCCCAGGAAAATCCAATTCTCGTTGATCACCGTTTCACAGTCTGCAGTGTGGCGAGCCTGCCGTCATCCATCGAGGGTGACACCCCCCGTGGGATGCCAGGCCGCTAGGTTCGAGCGAGAAGACAGTCCAGGAGGAGATGCGCACATGGCCACCCACGGATCGCAGCGGAGCGACTCTCATGGGTGAGCTCCTCGTCATTGCGTTCCTCGGTGGACTGATCACGGGGCTGTCTCCCTGCATCGTTCCCGTCATTCCCGTCGTCATGGCCGGGGGATCGACCGGAACGAGCAAGTGGCGGCCCTACGTGATCATCGCCGGGCTGGTGGTGAGCTTCAGCCTCTCCGTCCTCTTCGCCAGTTCATTGCTCAGTTTCCTCCACCTGCCCCAGGACCTCCTGTTCTGGCTGGGCGTGACCCTGCTCGGCCTGCTGTCGGTCGGCCTTCTGATCCCCAAGATCGGCGAGCTCATTGAGCGGCCCTTCACCCGTCTGGGCGCATCGCGCTACGCCAACCAAGGGGGCGGCTTCGTTCTGGGCTTGAGTCTCGGGCTGGTCTTCGTGCCATGCGCCGGACCGGTCCTCACCGCAATTTCGGTGGCGGCCGCTCACCACCATGCGGGCGCGTCCTCGCTCCTGGTGACGCTCTTCTACGCGCTTGGTGTCACCATCCCGCTCCTCGTGCTCGCGGTGGTCGCCCAACGCGCCACGACATCCTGGTCCTCGCTTCGCAGCCACCTCCCGACGGTCCGCAAGGTGGCCGGTGTCGTTCTGGGCGTTGCCACATTGGCCATCGCCTTCAACTGGCTCGGTGCCCTGCAGCGCGACGTTCCCGGCTACACGAGCGCCCTCGAGGATCACATCGAATCGACCGGTTCCGCCTGCACGCAGCTGCAACACCTCAGCGGCGAGCACCAGAACCAGTTCGCGGCCGCCAACGCCCACCTGGAGGGGAAGAAGGCGACCTGCGCGGCAACCGACGAGGGCAATTCACAGAGTGGCCACCTGACGGCGGGGGCGACGACGACCACCACGACCAACCCCTCCGCTCCGGCATCACCGAAGAAGGTGCCGGTGTTCATGGCCAGCAAGACCGATCTCCCGAATCTGGGTCGGGCTCCGAACTTCACCGGGATCACAGCGTGGTTCAACACTCCCGGGAACGATCCGTTGACGCTGAGTGAACTGCGCGGCAAGGTGGTACTCATCGATTTCTGGACGTACTCGTGCATCAACTGCCAGCGCGCACTCCCCCACGTGGAGGGTTGGTACAACGACTACAAGAACGACGGCCTGGTCGTGGTGGGCGTGTCGGCACCGGAATTCGCCTTTGAGCATGTGGTCTCCAACGTCGTGAGCGCCGCGGGCAGCCTCGGCATCGACTACCCCGTCGCCGTGGACGACAACCTGGCGACATGGGACGCCTATAACAACGAGTACTGGCCGGCGGAGTACCTCATCGACCCCACGGGCACAGTGCGCGCCTATGACTTCGGGGAAGGCGGCTACGACGGGATGGAGAACAACATCAGGATGCTCCTCACAGCCAACGGTGTCACTGACCTTCCGCCGCGGACCGACGTGACCAATAAGACGCCGACCAACGACCTCACGCCGGAGAGCTATGTGGGCGACGATCGCCTGGACAACGCGGTCGGGACCGCCGTGGTGCCGGACAAGGCGATCGTGTACCACCCGCCGTCGACCATTCCCGCCAACAGCCTTGCCTTCGGCGGCACATGGACGGAACACAGCGAGGAGGCGACGGCCGGCAGCAACGCAACACTCGGTCTGCAGTTCACTGCGGACGATGTCTATCTCGTGATGAGTGGAAACGGCACGGTCGGGGTGTCGTACAACGGCAAATATCTGAAGACGGTGCCGGTCTCGGGAATCCCCAAGCTCTACACGCTGTTCTCCGGGAACGTGCTGCAAAACGGCACACTCACGTTGACGGTGTCGCCAGGACTGCAGGCCTACGACTTCACTTTCGGGTAGGACCAGCGCATCGCACCTCTCGATTCGGAACGGCTGCATGTGGGTATGAGCCGTTGACAATAAAAGAAAAAGAGGAGGCGCATAGCGGGACTCGAAGACAAGGCACGAAACACAGCGGATACGGGCGAGGCAAGACAAAGGACATCGTCGGGCGCGCCACGGGCGACAACGACCGCGAGACCGAGGAAAGGCTGAGCAGGTGGTCGGTCACCTCAAGCAGGCGGGCGAGAAGGTCAAGGATGCGGCGCGAAGCGCTCGAACGATCAGAAGTAACCGGCATCGCGGCAGCGCGCGACCTGGGCGAGCCAGTGCTCGACTTCGTCGTCGCTGCCGCGCCGGATGGGCCAGTCCAACATTCGGATGAAGAGATGACCCAGGTAGGCGGTGCGGCGAACAGGCGGGAGCGGGTGCAGCGCCCGGTGGTAGAGGTCACGGCGAAGATCTGGCGCGCAGGGAACGGTGCTACTGCTCAGCGCTAGCGCGACGAGGTCGAAGGCGGCGTCGCCCACGGCGCAGAAGTCCGTGTCGACGACGGCGGAGAGCCGTTCACCCCGGACGAGAAGGTTCCCGAGATGCAGGTCCCAGTGGACGATGTCGCGTGCTCGAAGCTCATCCGGATCCACTCGGGCGCCAAACGCTTCGATCTCCTCCACCAGGGCAGTGGTTCGGGCGTCGTAGTCGCGCAGCGAATCGTGCACGCAGTACGTCCGCCCGCCCTCCACCAGGGTCCGGATCAGGCGCTGCGCCCAGCGGTCCCCGGCACCATCCTCCCCGAGGTCCATCCTCCTGGCATGCAGCTGGAGCAACTCGTCCGCCAATCCGGACGTGAGAGTGCGGATCGGGGTTCCGGCCATGTAGGACTGCAGCACGAGCAGGCAACCCGGAGCCTCAATGGTGCATTGCCGTGGAACGGGCCAGCCCGCCTCGGTCCGCAGGCGTTCCGCCAGTTCCACACCCTCCCGGCGCAGCCTTTGCGAGTCGGGATCCGTCTCCCATTTGAGGACCATCTGCTCCGCATCAGACCCACGCCGCACGGCGTGCGCTCCGGTCTCACCGCCGCTGAGGCGGCCCACCAATTCGTACGGGTCACCCGTCGTCTCCTGCAGCAGCGCAACCGCCTGCTCGACGTTGGGGCTCTCCATGCTCAGTTGATGGAGCGTTCCTTGCCGGCCCAATAGGGCGCCCGCAACTCACGCTTGAGGATCTTGCCCGACGGGTTACGCGGCAGAACGTCCGTGACGTCGACCGAAGTCGGGCACTTGTAGTGCGCCAGACGGTCGCGGCAGTACGCAATGAAGCCTGCTTCGTCGAGTGTTGCTCCTGGGCCCAGCACGACGATCGCCTTGACCGTCTCCCCCCACTTCGGGTCCGGAACGCCGATCACTGCAGCGTCGATGATGGCCGGATGCGAAAGCAGGACGTTCTCGACCTCGGCCGGATAGATGTTCTCACCCCCGCTGACGACCATGTCCTTGATCCGGTCATGCAAGTACAGGTAGCCGTCCGCGTCGAAGTACCCCGCATCACCGGTGCGGAGCCATCCTTCGCCGTCGATGGTCGCCGCGGTCTCCTCGGGCTTCCGCCAATAGCCCGCCATGTTGTACGGCGAGCGGGTCCAGACTTCCCCGACCGCGCCCGGTGCCGCATCGAGGCCACTGTCGGGGTCGACCACCCGCAAGGCGACGGACCGGTGGGGTTTGCCGGCTGAGCGCAGAAGGCCGCGCCGAGACCCATCGGGATCGTGGTCCTCGAAGGACAACGCCGTGATGGCACCGGTGGTTTCGGTCATCCCGTAGACCTGGCAGAAAGCGCACCCGAAGGCTTGCATGCACTTGACCAGGACGTCTTCGGAGATAGGCGACGCTCCATAGAAGATGAGGCGCAGGCTCGAGAGGTCCGCGTCCTGCAACGAAGGCGTGCCCAGGACCAGCATCAGGACGGCGGGGACAACGAACATCTCGGTGATCCGCTCGACCGCGATCAGCTCCAGGAGCACGTTCGGATCCATGTCGCGCAGAACGATCGAGCGCCCGCCCCGTGACATGCCGCACAGCGCCCAGCCCGATCCGCCGATGTGAAAAAGCGGCATGGCAACCAGGCTGACGGTGTCGTCGCCGATGTGGAAGGTGGTGCCGGCTTCGGAGATCGCCGTCGAAAGGTTGGCGTTGGTGAGCATCACCCCCTTGGGCAATCCGGTGGTCCCCGATGTGTAGAGCTGCATGCTCACCTCGTCGGGTCCTCCCACATGACCCGGATCTTCGGAGGCGCAACCGTCGATCCAGGCGTCAAAGGATACGGCTCTCGCATCGGTGCCCACGGCCGCCGTGTCACCGATGACCACGATCCGACGGACCGCAGGCAAACCACTCGTCATGCCCTTAAGTGTCGGAAGGTAATCGGTGTGGATCACCAGCACCGGTGCGCCCGAATCGTCGACGATGGCGCCCATCTCCGCCGGCGCCAATCGCCAATTGATTGCGACGTTCACCGCGCCGATCAGCGAGCCACCGAAAAGGAAGTCGAAGTACGCAATGCCGTTACGATCGAGAAAGGCAATCCGATCCCCGACGCCGAGCCCATCCCGCTTGGCCGCCTGTGCCACCCGACAGGCAACCTCGAACTCCTCAGACCAGGTACGGCGCTCCGCGCCTTGTACCAGCATCTCGTCGTTCGCTCGCTGGCGCGCCAGATGGCGCAGCAATCCCGCCACGGTATAGCGGTCCCGCTCAGTGACGGTGACGCTCGATCCCACCCCGTGACCTCCCCCTCCTCGTCGCGACCGTTCCGGGACGGCACCCTACGCAGCACCGTGACGGCCGTGCAGTGGCCTCCGGGGCGATCTGGACGTCTTCAGGAATCAGCGTTACTACTGGTCAGGCGCTTTTTTGCGAAATTAAGGACATATTTATCTCTCCTATTGACGCAAATACGACCCTCCGACCAGGGACTTTGTGATTCTCGTCACAAGATCCCACTCTAAACATCCAGTTCAGAGCGCTAAATTCTCCGATGAACATGGGTTCGCGGTGGGATCCTGTAGATTGCAGATCGCAAAGCCGGATCCACCTTTCGGATGCATGTTGTGAGCAGGACTTCCAGTTGCATACGGAAAACAGGTGGTCAACCCGGAGTATTGAGACTGATCGAGGTCTCGGCGCGTCTGCCCAAGGGCGCCCGGGACGCTGAATTGAGGACGACACCCAGGATCAATCCAGGGGCTGTACACAACCGGCCGCACACCCTGCGGCGACAAGCCAGAACGGACGACGCCTTCCCGCTCGCCGTTCGGGGCGCGAATGCAATGGCCGGAGCCCGCCCACACCGAGCAGAGCCTGGCGCGCGTTGCGCGCCCGACGAAGGGAGGTGCCGTGCGGATCCGCATTGCACTAGCGACGGCGATAGCCGTCATAGCTCTACCCGCGATCTTTTTCGCGGTCTTCAGCAGCACGTCCGCGGCCTCGTCGCGGGTGATCCGCCACGAGGCGGGCAGTCAAAACCCGGCGGTGAAGATCGACGACACGCTGATGTCGTATTCCCAAGCCGAATACGTCGCCAAGATGGTGAGCCTTTCCAACGCTGTCGTGTTGGAAAAGTATTCCAACGCCGTCGAACTGGCACAAGAGGAGACCTACCTCACCGAGGTTGCCTACCTGAAGTCACTTGCGGCTCAGCAGCAGTATGTGAAATCACTTGCGGCACAACGACAGGTCGCCGCGCAGGCCGCTGCAACAGCCCAAGCGGCACCGACCGCGCCGGCACCACAGGCACCACAGGCACCACAGGCACCACAGGCACTGGTACTCGCTGCCCCTGCCGCGGCGCCGGCTCCGACGTCCACCGGCGGAGTGACCGACGCGACCAGCACCGGTACGGCGGATTGGTCCTGCATCCGTCAACACGAGTCCAATGACAACTACGCCGTGGGCAATGGCGGCGCGTACCAGTTCGAATTCGCTACGTGGAACGCACTGACGGGGTTGCCCTCTCCGGCAGAGGACTACCCGGCGGCGGTGCAGGATGCCGCCGCCCTCAAGCTCTACTCACAGCGCGGCTGGGAGCCGTGGAGCACCCGCTACGCCTGCGGGCTGTGAGCACCCAACCGTAGAGAAGCCCCGGATCTCGGGGCCCGAACGAAGGACGACACCGACCAAGAACCCGCAACGGGCTACACACAACCGGCCGCACACCCTGCGGCGATCATCAGCCAGAACGGACGACGCCTTCCCGCTCGCCGTTCGGGGCGCGAATGCAATGGCCGGAGCCCCCCAACACCGAGCAGAGCCTGGCGCGCGCCGAGCGCGCGCCCGACGAAGGGAGGTGCCATGCGGATTCGCATTGCACTAGGGACGGCGGTGGCCGTCATTGTTGTTGCAGTTCCATCTGTACTCACGTCGCTCATCAACAGCGACCCTGCCGTGGCGCAGGCGACCCGCCATGAGGCAGTCGGCTCCCATCAGGGTGACGACGCGCAGCATGCCGTGCGCATCAACGACAAGTTGATGTCCTACTCACAGGCACGCCAGGTCGCACAGGAAGTCAACTACGCCAACGCAGTTCACGCGGCCCAATTGGCCACCTTTTACAACGACCTGTCCTTGTTCCAGGCGGTCGCTGCCCAGGAAAACACCATCCCGGAGGCATGGATGCCCACTGCCATCTGTGAGGAAGGTGGTCAGAACAACCCGTACGCCGGATACTTCGGGATCCTCGAGTGGAACGGATTCGACGGCTATCCGACCGCCGGCAGCGCTCCGGCGTCTGTGCAACTGGCCTGGGAGGCGGCACATGGTCAAGGGCCGCCCGACGCACCGGGAGAGTGCCACGGCTACTGAGATCTGAACGTCTGCAAAACGAGCCGGCTGCCCTCGCCCTACTCCGCTTCGAACATTGCCGTCACCTGTGCCATGTCGAAGTAGTCCCGCCATGCGGTGATCTTCCCGTCAGAGACGCGGAAGGCACCCATGACGGGAAGTGGGGCGGACGTTCCCTTGATGGTGAAGACGTCCGTCCTCTCGGTGAGGACGGTCGCCCCGTCGCTCGCCAGGTGGTGCACCTGGAACTCCAGCGCATCACACATGCCAAAGAACATGTCGATGATCGCCATGGTCGCCTCGATCCCATCGGCCGGCTCCATCGGGATGTTGTGGTACACGACATCCTCCGAGAAGAAGGCCCGCAGGATCTCGGGATCCCGCGTGCTCGCCGCGGCGCAGAAGTCCCTCACGACTTGTTCGGCGCTCGGCATCTGCGCTCCTTTCCTCGCTGGGCGGCCCACGCTAGCGAACCATCGGGCATGATGACGGGGTGACCGCCACGACGAAACGGGTGACCGTCCTCGCCCCGATGCAACCCGAGCTCAAGGCCATTGTGAAGTCCTTCGGATTGAAAGCGACATCCGGAGACTCGGGGTTCTCCCATTCCGGCGCTGCTGGCGCATGGTGGGTCGGGACTCTGGTGACGGGCATGGGCCCTGCGCTGGCCGCCGAGGCGACCCTCCGGGCACTGTCGGCCGGTCCGGTCGACCATGTCATGGTGATCGGGATCGCCGGAGGGCTCGACCCGGCACTCCCCGTGGGATCGCTCATGGTGCCCGAACGTGTGCAGCTCTATCCGGACGGGCCCCTGTACCACACCCATCCGATCGCACCGCGGCGGGCCTCGGGAGGCCTCATGACCACAGACGGGCTCTTCGACAATGACGAGGTGTGGCGCCCCATCCTCGAAAGGGGATTCGGCGCCGTCGACATGGAGGCAGCCGGAGTCGCCGAGGCATGCGAAGCGGCCGGCGTCGCTTGGTCGGTCTATCGCGGCATCAGCGATCGGCCTGATGAGCACATCGTGGACCAGGCCGTCTTTTCCTTGAGCAAGCCGGACGGGTCGGCCGACCCGGTGGCGGTGGCCAAGTACCTGGCCCGAGACCCCCGCCGCGCCAAGGCTCTGGCGCACCTGAACAAATGCATGCAGCTGGCCGCGCGCGCCGCGGCGGATGCCGCCTTCGCAGATCTCTCGGAAAGCTAGCCCTCGTCGTCCGCGACAGGTCGGCCATTCGGCATGTCTCGACGCGCGATGACATGGAGGTCGATGTCGTTCTCCGACGCCATCCGCAGGATCTGCTGAATCACCGAGCCACGGGTTACCGACTGCCAGCGCGTCAGGCGTGACGTTCCGACCACGATCTGGGTGATCTGCTGGTCGATCGCCGCGGCGAAGATCGTCTTGGCCACGTCGTCCCCTTGCGCCGTCTGCCACGTGCCACCCACGGCCTTGACCAGCTCCTCGAGCTCGGACGTGCCGGCCTTGGTGGGCTCGGCGTCGCCGGTGACGACATTGATGGCGATGAGCGGCGCTTTGACGCGCGCTGCGATGCGCGCCGCGCGCCGGATGACCGACGCATTCCCGGGAGCGCCGGTGACGGCCACCATGATCCGCTCGGTCGTCTCCCACAGTTCGCCCCCTGCACCCTTGGAGCGGAGATATTCGAGGAGTTCCTCCTCCGTCTCGTCAGCCACGAATCGCAGCGAGAGCTCGCGAAGGGCCGCCAGGTTCTCGGCCCGGAAGAACCCGTTCAGGGCAGCGGGGACCTTGCTCTCGGGGTAGATGTTGCCGTGCAGCATGCGCCGCCGGAGCTGGTCGGCCGAGGAGTCGATCAATTCGAGCTGATCGGCCCGTCGCACCACCCAGTCTGGGACGCGCTCGCGCACGCCCACTCCGGTGATCCGCTCGACTGCGTCGGCCACCGACTCAATGTGCTGGATATTGACCGTGGTGATCACCGCAATTCCGGCATCGAGGATCTCGAGGACGTCTTCCCACCGCTTCTCGTGGCGACCCGAACCCGGCACGTTGGTGTGGGCGAGTTCGTCTATCAACACCACCTTGGGCTGACGGGCCAGCACCGCATCGACGTCCATTTCCTCCCAGTCCGCGTCGCGGTAGCGGACGTGCTTCCGCGGCACGACTGGAAGATCCCGGATCTGCTCAACGGTGTAGGGGCGCTTGTGTGTTTCGACGAATCCGACCACCACGTCCGCCCCCCGCTGGAAGCGACGCCATCCCTCGTCGAGCATGGCACACGTCTTGCCGACGCCTGCCGCCGCTCCCAGGTACACCCTGAACTTGCCGGTTGGGCGGACACCCTCGTCTTCACCCGTGCTCGCAGTCATTTCCACCTCCCTTTTGTCCGGTCCCACCAGCGCGTCGGTACACTCAATGGCGCTCCGAAGGACGGAAAATTGTGATGCAGGTCAGACCAAGAGGGCTGCTTACCAAGGCAACGTACCAGCGAACCGTGCTGGGAATCGTGGTCACGTTGGCAGGTCTCGGCGCGCTCTTGGCCCTCCTGCTCCCCTTCCGGGCTCACCTGAGCATCGCACTCCCCGCGTTGTTGTTCGTGCTCCCGGCGCTGGCCGGGGCCGTCATCGGTGGCTTCGTTCCCGGGCTCGTCGGCGCACTGGGGGGATTCGTCTTTTATGACTTGTTCTTCCTCCCTCCCTACAACAGGCTGACGGTCCGGTCGCCCCAGAACTGGGTCGCCCTTGTCGTCTATGTCTTGGTGGTACTGGTCGTCTCCCAAGTCGTGGCCAAGCTGCAGAGCGCCCGAGAGGAGGCGGAACGCCGGACGGGGGAGTCTGAACGCTTGTACGAGCTGTCGCAGGCACTGATCGGCGACCTCACGCTGTCGCAGCTGCTGACGCACATGGTCACCACTGTGCAGTCCGTCTTCGCTCCGCGCTGGACGACTCTGGTGCTGCCCGATACGGATGCCACCGATCATGGACCTGCGACAACCCTGCGCGTTGCGGCCAGCGCGGGCGAACCTCTGACGGAGGGTGACATCGCTTCGGTCACGTCGGGCGGTGGTCAGGCGCGATCCCTCGGGTGGCTCGACGATGCGAGCCCGCGACGAGTCTCGGTCGCGCTGGTCGTCAACCACCGGCCCGTGGGCATGCTGGTGCTCCAGGACGTGCAGCTGGTGGAGCACGACCGCAGCCTCCTCGGCACGTTCGCCAACCAAGCTGCGCTGGCCGTCGATCGGGCGCAGCTTAGCGAGCAGGCCCTGCGGGCGCGCCTTCTCGAGGAGATCGACCGTTGGCGTCGCGCTCTGATGGGCGCGGCTTCGCACGACCTGCGCACTCCGCTGGCCTCCATCAAAACGGCCGTATCGAGCATGCGCCAAGTCGATGCTCAGTTGAGCCCGGAGGACCGCGTCGAGCTGTTGGAGCTTATTGAGCTGCAATCGGACCGGCTGGCGCGGCTGGTGACCAACCTCCTCGACATGACCCGGCTGGAGGCGGGCTCGCTCGAGCTCCGACCGATGACGGTGAGCTTCACTGGCCTGGTCGATGAAGCACTGGCCCAGTTGGGCGCGATCGTCGGACGGGGTCGCGTCACGGTTGAGGCGCCTGCAGACCTGCCGCCGCTCCACCTCGATCCCGTCCTGATGAGCCAGGTGCTGGCGAACCTGCTCGAGAACGCCGAGCGCCTCTCCCCCCGCGACAGCGTGATCCGTGTGACGGCGCGCTGCGCGCCCGGCCACCCGCAGATGGTGGAGATCGCTGTCGCCGACGACGGACCCGGCATTGCACGGCAGGACCGCGAGAGCGTCTTCGAAATGTTCAGCCAGAACGGCGGCGGTGGCCGGGCCGGTCTCGGCTTGGCCATCGCCAAGGCCTTCGTCGAGGCACACGGTGGGCTCATCTGGATCGACGCCACCGTGAGCCACGGGGCCCGGATCGTCTTCACCGTTCCGGTGGAGATCCGCGTCGCGGCGACGGTCTGAGCGGCTGCCGTGACCAAGGTGCTCGTCGTCGACGACGATCCATCGCTGCTGAAGGTCCTGCGGATCGGCTTGCGGGCCCGCGGGGACGACGTGCTCATCGCGCATTCGGGAGCGGAGGCAATCACCCAGGTGGCGCTGGCGGCTCCCGACCTCGTGATCCTCGATCTGGGCCTGCCCGACCTCGACGGACTCGAAGTCTGCCGCCGCGTCCGCGAGTTCTCGAACGTGCCGATCGTCGTGCTGTCCGCCTACGGGGACGAGCGCCGAAAAGTGGAGGCCCTCGACAGCGGGGCCGACGACTTCGTGACCAAGCCCTTCGGCATGGCTGAGCTCGAGGCGCGGCTCCGGGTTGCGCTGCGCCATGCCGCCCGGAACGACGGAGCCATGAACTCCACCACTCTCGAGGTGGGCGATCTCGACATCGACCTGGTGCACCACATGGCCACCCTCGCGGACTCGCCCCTGCAGCTCACGGCCAAGGAGTTCGAGCTCCTGGCCTATCTGGCCCGCCACGCCGGCAAGGTGTGCACCCATCACATGATCCTGAAGGACGTCTGGGGGCCCGGCTACGGCGCCGAGTCCAACTACGTCCGTGTCTACACCCACCGACTGCGCAAGAAGTTGGGGGACGAGGAGGGCACGTTGCTCAAGACCGTGCCCGGCATCGGCTACCAGCTGGTACCCGGCACTCACTCCCCCGTGAACGAGTAGATAGGGTTGATCATCACGATGGTTCCGTCGACAAGACCCGGCGTCCCCTGGACCACGACACGGCTACCGGTCACGAGACCCGCCACCCCGGCACGACCGAAGAAACGCAAGATGAGCCTCCCGGTGCCGTCGTCCAGCACGGCATCGGTGCACACCCAGGGCCGCTCGAAATGAGCCACAGAGATGATCTGTCCGCGCACCGTGCTCCGCTTGCGGAGCACCACCGCCCCGATGGCGGTCGTGGTCACTTCAGCTTGGCCAGCGCCTCGTTGAGCTGCAGCACGTTGACGTAGGGCGACCCAAGGAAGCCGAGTTGCATGCCCGTTGTCTGCTGGCTTATCAGGCGCTGCAGGACGGCAGGCGACAAGCCGGTTGCCCTGGACACCATGGGGATCTCCGCGATGGCGTCCTGAGGGGTGATATCCGGGTCGATCCCGCTGCCCGATGTGGTCACGAGGTCGGGTGTCGGGTTAACTCCCCGTGCCTTCCAGTAGGCCACCAACATCTGGGCGTTCTGCAACAGGGTCTTCGACCGAGGTCCCAGGTTGGTGGCCGAGGACTCGCCACTGTTCAGCACACCAGGTTGCCCGGGGATGTTGTTGGCTGCAAGCGGGTTGTCCCCCCCGGCGGCGACCGGTTTCGCCGAGCCGGCGTATGGTCCGAGGGCGTCGGGTCGGCCCTGGAAGACACAGCTGCCGAGCGGATGGCCGGGGCACTTGGCCTGGGACCAGTTCTGCCCGATGAGCGTCGAACCGTTGGCCGTGATGGAGCCATCTGCCTGGTTCCGGAAGAAGACCTGGGCGATCCCGGTGCCCACGAAAGCGTAGACGAACCCGAAGAAGACGGTGAAGACCAGGATCGCGATGATCGAGCGGCGGAGGTAGGTGATCATGTGGGACTCGCTATCAATACGCGTGGAGGGCGACAAGGACAAGGTCGATGAGCTTGATAAAGATGAACGGCACGATGATCCCGCCCACACCGTAGATGAACACATTTCGGCGCAGAATCGCCTCTGCGGATGCCGCCCTGAACTTCACTCCTCGCAGCGCGAGCGGGATGAGCGCCACGATGACGAGGGCGTTGAAGATGACGGCCGACAGCACCGCACTCTCCGGGCTGTGCAACTTCATGATGTTGAGGGGCGCCAGCTGCGGATAGGTGGCGATGAACAGCGCCGGGATGATTGCAAAGTACTTGGCCACGTCGTTGGCGATGGAGAACGTTGTGAGCGATCCGCGGGTGATCAGGAGCTGCTTGCCGATTTCCACGATGTCGATCAGCTTGGTGGGGTTGGAGTCGAGGTCGACCATGTTGCCGGCCTCCTTGGCCGCGGTCGTCCCGGTGTTCATCGCCACCCCCACGTCCGCCTGGGCCAGGGCTGGCGCATCGTTCGTGCCGTCGCCGGTCATTGCGACGAGCTTGTCTCCCGCCTGCTCGGACCGGATCAGCTCGAGTTTGGCCTCGGGGGTCGCCTCGGCCAAGAAGTCGTCGACGCCGGCCTCCTGCGCGATGGCGGCAGCAGTAAGCGGGTTGTCGCCGGTGATCATGATCGTCTTGATCCCCATCTGGCGCATCTCGGCGAACTTCTCCCGGATGCCGGTCTTCACCACGTCCTTAAGCTCGATCACCCCGAGAATGACCGGACCGTCCGCCACGACCAACGGGGTGGACCCGGCCCGGGCGATGCGATCGACGATCTCCTGAAGACCGTCGGGCGGCGTGCCCCCCTGTTCGACCGCCCAGGTCCGCACCGAATCGGCCGCACCCTTGCGGATCTTGCGGTCATCGACGTCGAGTCCCGACATCCGGGTGGTAGCCGAGAACGGGACGAACTCGTGCGTACCCAGTTCCCGCTCGCGAATGCCGAAGCGCTCCTTGGCCAGGACCACGATGGACCTGCCCTCGGGCGTCTCGTCCGCCAGCGACGCCAGCTGGGCGGCGGAGGCAACCTCCTCTTCGGTGTGCCCGTGCGCCGGGAAGAACGCCGACGCCATGCGGTTCCCGAGCGTGATCGTCCCGGTCTTGTCGAGCAGCAGCGTCTGCACGTCGCCCGCCGCCTCGACGGCGCGTCCGCTCATGGCAAGGACGTTGCGCTGGACGAGCCGGTCCATGCCGGCGATGCCGATGGCTGAGAGGAGCGCGCCGATGGTGGTCGGGATGAGGCACACGAGCAGGGACACCAAGATGACGACCGACACCGTCGCGCCCGAGTACTTCCCGAAGGCCTGGAGGGTCACCACGACGGGGATGAAGACGATTGTCAGCACAGCCAGGAGGATGGTGAGGGCGATCTCGTTCGGGGTCCTCTGCCGGTTGGCCCCTTCGACCAGGGTGATCATGCGGTCGAGGAAGGTGTGGCCGCGCTCGGCAGTAATCCGCACCACGATGCGGTCGGAGAGGACCCGTGTCCCGCCCGTGACCGCAGAACGATCACCTCCGGACTCGCGGATGACGGGAGCCGACTCCCCGGTGATGGCCGACTCGTCCACCGAGGCGATGCCCTCGGTGATCTCACCGTCCGAGGGGATGAGGTCGCCCGCCTCGCACACCACGAGGTCCCCCTTCGCCAGATCCGCGGCCGCGACCCGCTCCTCAGAGCCGGCCGGCGTGAGACGGCGTGCCTCGGTCTCGGCGCGCATGCGGCGCAGGGTGTCGGCCTGGGCCTTGCCTCGCCCCTCCGCCATGGCCTCGGCGAAGTTGGCGAACATCACGGTCAAGAAGAGCCAGATGGTGATGGACCAGTCGAACTTGCCAGGATGCGCGATCGACTCGATCAGCGTCACGACGGTGCCGACGAGCACGACGAACATGACAGGGTTCTTGATCTGCCAACGGGGGTCGAGCTTCTTGAAGGCGTCGATCAGCGCCCGGCCCATGATCTGGCGGTCGAAGAGGCTCCGAGATCCTCCGACGCCGTGCGGCAGGTCGCCGGGCTGGGCCTGCGGTTGTGTGGTCAATGTGGTCATCAGAAGAACTTTCCGTGGCTGAGCTGCTCGACGATGGGTCCGAGTGAGACGGCAGGGAAGAAGGTGAGACCACCAATGATGAGGATGACACCAATGGTCAGACCAACGAACATGCCGTTGTCGGTGCGGAAGGTCCCGAGCGACGAGGGCACGATGCCCTTGGCTGCCAAGCCCCCTCCGAGCGCGAGTGCCGGGATCATCACGCCGAAGCGTCCGATGAGCATGTCGATCGAACCGACGACGTTGTAGAACGTCGTGTTCCCGGTGAGCCCGGCCATGGCCGACCCATTGTTGTTGGCCTGGGACGTCAAGGCATAGAGGATCTCGCTGAAGCCGTGCGGGCCGGCGTTGAGCGGCCCGGCCCGGCCGGCATGGATGGACACCGCAATGGCCGTCAGGACAAGCACGATGATGGGCATCACCAGGGCCGCCAGCCCGGCGAGTTTCACCTCACGGGACTGGATCTTCTTGCCCAAGTACTCGGGCGTTCGCCCGATCATGAGGCCGCCGAGGAACACGGCGATGACGGCGTAGATGAGGATCGTGTACAACCCGCTCCCCGTGCCGCCAGGGGTCACCTCACCTAGCATCATGCCGCTGAGCGGACCGAAGCCGCCGATCGGGTTATACGAGTCTGTCGCACTGTCGACGGCACCGTCGGATGTCTGCGTCATCGATACGTTGAACAGCGCGCTGGTTGGAACACCGAAGCGGGCTTCCTTGCCCTCGGTGTTCCCCACCGTGGAGTGCACGCCGGCGGTGGCGACGGCCGGGTTGTTCTGGTGCTCGGCGTAGCTGGTGAAGCCAACCCATGTCCCGAAGATCAGCACCATGGCGACCAGCAGCGCGGCCCCGTGCCGGATGCTGCCCACCATCTTTCCGAAGGTGTAGGTGAGCGCGAAAGGGATGGAGAGGGTGAGCCAGATGTAGATGAAGTTGGTGATCCCCGTCGGGTTCTCGAATGGATGCGCCAGGTCGACGTTGAAGAAGCCGCCGCCATTGGTCCCGAGCTGCATGATCGGGCCCATGAAGCCGGCCGGACCGCGGGGAATGGTCTGGGTGACGCCGTTCAGTGAGTCGTGGATCGTCACTGTGCCGGCGAGGGTCTGCACAGCGCCCTCTCCCACCATGATGATCCCCATCACGAACGCGATCGGGAGCAGGATGTAGAGCATGCAGCGGGTGATGTCGACCCAGAAATTGCCGATGGTCGGGGAGTTTCGCCGGGCGAAACCCCGGGTCACGGCGATCGCCACGGCGATCCCGACGGCGGCGCTGATGAACTGCTGCACGGTGAGCACGCCGATCTGGGAGAAGTACGACATGGACGTCTCGCCGCCGTAGTTCTGCCAGTTCGTGTTGGTCATAAACGACACGATTGTGTTGAAGCTGAGCGCTTGCGGCACGGCACCGAAATGCTGCGGGTTGAGCGGAAGCGAACCTTGGATCCTCAGCAACAGATAGCCGAAGGCGACGAATACGCCGGAGAAGACGACCGTCGAGCCGGCGTAGCGCTGCCAAGACTGCTCTTTGTCGGGGCTAGTGCCCAGCAGGCGGTAGAAGGGCCGCTCAGCCCAGGCGAGATAGTGGACGCGGCCATCGAAGACGGCAGCCATATACGAGCCCAGGTATCGCCAGGTGATCCCCAGGGCGATGATCAGAACGACGATGGTCCAGAAGAAGCCCATGTTCGATCAGAACCACTCAGGCTTGAACATGGCGATGCCCAGGTAGATGAACATCATGACGGAGATGCCGAGGAGGAGTCCCTGAACCCAGTTCATACCCGCTCCAGGCACCAGATGAGGCCCATGAACACCGCGATGAAGCCCACGATGCCAAGCACAGCGAGGAAGTCAGCCATGGCATTCATGGTGGTGGCGCGTTCGTGAACCCGGTGTGAACGCGCCCGGGTGTCGCGTCAACAGAATGTCAATACCCGCCGGGTGCCCGCTGTGCCTAAGGTGAACGTGGGCTCGGACAGACACGAAAGTGGGGTGGACGATGGCGTTGGACCTGCAGGGGTGCCGCACGCTGGTGACCGGGGGATCGTCGGGCATCGGGGCCGGCCTGGCAGAGGCCCTGGCCGAACGGGGTGCCATCGTGGGCATCTGCGGCCGGCGGGATGAGCTGCTCTCCGAGGTGATCGGGCGGTGCATGAAGTATTCGCCCGACAGCCGCATGTGGGTGACCGACCTGGCCGACCCCGACGCCGTGGACAAGCTGGCCGTCGACGTGCTGGACGCCTTCGGCGGCGTCGACCTGCTGGTCAACAACGCCGGCATCCCCAAGCGTCGCCACACCACCGCGCTCGACATCGACACCATCACGGCGGTCATGCACATCAACTACCTGTCGCCGATGCGCCTGACCTACGACCTGCTCCCCCAGATGCTCGCCCGCGGCTCGGGCACCATCGTGAACATCTCGTCGATCGCCGCCACGCTGAGCGCGCCCGGCGAGGCGGCATACGACGCGTCGAAGGCCGCGCTCGCCGCCTTCTCCGAGGCCATGGCCGTCGACCTGTGGGAGACCGGCATCAAGGTCATGGTGGTGTACCCCGGGGTCATCGACACCCCGCTGTTCTCGCTGCCCGACAACGACGTGCCCGATCTGCCGATCACGGCCGAGCCGGTGTCGGCGATGGCTCACGCCATTCTGGCGGGGCTCGACTCCGGTGCCGCCCAGGTCTACTTCCCCGAGTACTTCAAGGACCTCGCCGCCTCCAAGGCCCAGGACGTCGGCGCATTCCTGGCGGGCACCGCGGGCTACCTGCGCGAGCAGAAGCAGAAGCAGGGATAGCTGCTCTGGAGATGAAGACCGAGCCCGACGCTGCCGGGATGAACGAGGTGCGCCTCGAGCGCATCACCGAGCACTTCTCCTCCACCTACGTCGAGCCCGGGAAGATCGCCGGTTGCCAGATCTCCGTGGTGCGGGGCGGCCACGTCGCCTATCACCGCTCCCTGGGGCTCATGGACCGCGAGCAGCAGACGCCGATGGCCGACGACGCCATCTTCCGCATCTACTCCATGACCAAGCCCATCGCGTCTGTCGCGCTCATGCAGCTCTACGAGCGGGGCTTGTTTCAGCTACTCGACCCCGTGCACCGGTACATCCCCGAGTGGCGGACCCTGCAGGTCGGCGTGGTCGCGGACGACGGCACCATCACCTTGGAGAAGCCCGAGCGCCCCATGAACGTGCGCGACGTGCTGATGCACACGACCGGTCTGCCCGGCGGGCTCTTCCCGGGCAACCCGATCGACGCCGCCTTCAACGAGGCCCGCGCCGCGCACCGGGGCGAGCAGACCCTCGAGAGCATCACGGCGCTCCTGGCCGAGCACCCGCTCAAGTTCCACCCCGGGACGCACTGGAACTACGGGATCTCGACCGACATCGCGGGCCGGCTGGTCGAGATCCTCTCGGGCCTGCGCCTCGACGAGTACCTCCGGCGCGAGGTCTTCGAGCCGCTGGGCATGGTCGACACGGGGTTCTACGTCCCCGAGGCCTCACTGCCCCGCTTGGCCGCCTGCTACCAGTACCGCCCGGCCAACACCCCCCGCCTCATGGAGGGCCCGTTCGCCAACGCCATCCGGCGCCCCCACTCCTACCTCTCCGGAGCCGGCGGTCTGGTCTCCACCACCCACGACTACGTGGCCTTCTGCCAGATGCTGGCCAACGGCGGCCAGCTCGAAGGCCGGCGGGTCCTCGGGCGCAAGACCCTGGAGCTGATGACGGTCAACCACCTGCCTGGTGGCGCCACCCTGCAGGACATGGCGGTCGGGGGTTTCGGCGAGGCCAACTTCGAGGGGGTCGGCTTCGGCTTGGGCTTCGCCATCGGCCTGGGGCCGGCGGCCACCACCATGGCCGGCTCGGCCGGCGACTTCTACTGGGGCGGGGCAGCGAGCACCGCCTTCTGGGTCGACCCGGCCGAGGATCTCTTCGTCGTCTTCATGACCCAGCTCTTCCCCTCGGCCGCCTATCCGTTCCGGGCCCAGCTGCGTGCACTCGTCTACCAGGCCATTGACGATTGATCGTCGAGGTTGAAGAGCCCGTCTGCCCCGCCTGACGTCGAGCGGCCGCTCCACAGGTGCTGAAGCGGCCGCTTTGTAACAGTGCATTCACGTACGGGAAACGAAGGGCGAACGTTCCCTTCGTAGGGTGAGCCGCATAGCGCAGTACGAAGGTGGGAAAACCAGGTACCCGACGTGAAGCGAGATCTTCTGGTTGGTGTGGCGCAGTGGCTGGCCGCACCTGGGGAGCGGCGCCAGAACATGAACGTGGCGCTCAGCATGATGGACGACGCCGCGTCGCGTGGCGTCGAACTCCTTGTGCTGCCGGAGCTCTGGTCGTGCGGCTACGACCCCGAGACCCTGGCGCAGGACGCCCGAGCGGATGCAGAGCCCAGGGACGGGCCGCGCTCGAAGCAGCTCGGCGAGGCGGCGCGGCGGCGCGACATGTGGCTGGCCGCCGGCAGCGTGCCCGAATTGGGCGAGGACGGCCTCGTCTACGACACGGCACTCGTCTTCGACCCCCACGGCGAGTTGGTGGCCTGGCACCGCAAGGTGCACCTCTACCCGCCGACGCTCGAGCCCTCCGTCTTCACGCCAGGCGACCGGTTGACGACGTTCGACGACCCCGCCCTCGGCCGAGTGGGCCTCGTGGTCAACTTCGACGGCGACTTCCCCGAGGTGGCCCGGACGATGGCGCTGCGCGGCGCTCGCTTGGTCCTGGCCCCGGCGGCCTACGAGGTCGAGGGCGCCAACGCGTGGGACCTCCTCTACCCCGCCATCGCCCTGACCAACAGCCAGTGGTGGGTACAGGCGAACCAGGCCGGCTCCCACTCGACGTCGACCCTGCTCGGCGCGAGCCGGATCGTCGCGCCGACCGGCACCGTGGTGGCGGAGGCGAGCCGGGCCGTGCCGGGCTCACTGAGCCGGGCCGAGCTCCTGGTACACCGCATCGACCTGCACATCGCCTACGAGCGTGAAGGGATCTCGGGCCTGCTCGAGGACGAGCGTCGTCCTGACCTGTACTTCGACCGGATCCCAGCCGAGTCAGCCTGAGGGCAGCGCCCGCTTGCGACCCGGTCAGTCGCCCGTTGCCTGCAACTGCAGGGCGGCGCGTACGCGGTCACGAAAGATGACGTACTGCTCCTGGGCCCGCCACGGAAACGCGGGCAGCCGTTCAATGAGGTGGGGGGGCTGCACAACCTCCCCTTCCCTGAATTGACGCCGGGTGAGATCGACATCGACACCTACGAAGCGGTTCCAGTAGTGAAAGCCCTGGTGCGATCCGTCGGCGTGGTATACCTCTGCCTCGAGCAATTGGCCCCCGAGGAAGTCATGCAGGACGAGTGCCGTGACGGCGCACTGGCCTTGCGAAGGTTCGGCGGGAGTCCAGGTCGGGACATCGGTCGGGTCGCAGGTCTCGAGTGACCATGACGCGCTGATCGCCGACTCCAGGTCTGCCAGCGTCAGCGGCCGCTCCAGACCGGGAGAGTTGGTACGGGTCACCCCACCAGTCAACACCCGTCACGGAGACACGGCCTCGCCGACCAATTCCGTTGTGTCCACCGGTCGCCGGCACGACGCGCATGACCACGCCGCCTGGCTGAAGCGTACGGGCGTCAGGGCCCAGCGGGGTCGATCACGCCTCCCTCGGTGTGTCCGTCCACCTGATTACGCTGGTCCTCCGCCGGCCCGACGCCGCATTTCAACGAGCAGTCACACAAGAGAGAGGACCAGAACGATCACCTCCTTGCAACGGGTTGCCCTGGTTTGTGCGGTCGCCGCCTTCGCGGCGACGAGCTCGCTCTCAATGGGTGCCGTCGCCGGCGGGTCCCCGGCCCAGCTGCCGTTCCGGGGTCACGGCTCCATCGGACAGGCGTACGTGACCGGCGCCCCTCCCGGTGTGCGCCTGACCGTCGTCAATTCGGCGGGCGCCACGGTGGGTTCCGGGGTGGTGGACCGGCTCGGAGGCCTGATCGTGCGCAATCTGACGGCCGGTCCCGGCTACCGCTTCGAGGAAGGGACAGGATCGGGCGGGCGCGGCACCGCCGCCTTCCGGGTTCTGTCGTCGTCCTCGACGCCGGGCACGTCCTTCTACTCCTCGCAGCATCTGCACGCGGGACTCAACTACGTGCGCATGCGGGACGGCATCCTGCTCGCCGCTACCGTGCGCCTCCCTCCAGGCAAGACGCTGGCCGACGGGCCCTTCCCGACGGTGATCGAATACTCCGGCTACAACGTGGCCGGGCCGCACAGCCTCATTGACGCGCTGGAGGGTCACGCTTCGTCCAGCGATCCCCTCCTGCCCGACACCTCGACCGTGGTCGGCTCGGTCGTCGCTCCGCTGCTGGGCTTCGTCACCGTGAGCGTGCAGATGCGCGGCACCGGCTGCTCCGGTGGCGCGTTCGACCTCTTCGGCCTGCCCTCGGACTACGACGGCTACGACGTCGTCCAGACCGTGGGCGCGCAGCCCTGGGTCCGCAACCACAAGGTCGGGATGGTCGGGATCTCCTATTCGGGGTTTTCCCAGCTGGTGGTGGCCGGCACGGACCCGCCGGACCTGGCGGCCATCACGCCGCTCAGCCCCACCGACGATCTCTACTCGACCGGCTACCCGGGCGGGATCTACAACGACGGCTTCGCCGCGAGCTGGGTGGCCCAGCGCGTCGCGGACGCCCGCCCGGCACCCCGAGGAGGTCAACCGTGGGCGACGGCCGAGATCGCCACGGGCGACACGACGTGCCTGGCCAACCAACGCCTCCATCTGCAGGCCCAGAGCCTCGACTCGCTCGTAAGCCCTCACCTCGGCCGCACGCCCGCTCTCTTCGACCCTCGCTCGCCGGCGGCGTGGGCCACGCACATCAGAGTGCCCGTCTTCCTGGTCGGAGCGCTCCAGGACGAGCAGGTGGGACCGCAATGGCCTGCCCTCATCACCGCCCTGCACGGCGACAGGGACGTCTACGTCACCATGATGAACGGGACCCACACCGACTCGCTCGGTCCCGACACGCTGTCGCGCTGGCTCGAATTCCTCGACATCTACGTCGCCGACCGCGTGCCGACCGCGTCCCCGACACTGCATGCGCTGGCGCCCACCTTGTACTCGAGCCTGACGGGAGGCGCGCAGTCAGCGCCGGTCCCCGCCATCCGATTCACGAACGAGCCCTCGGTCGCCGCGGCCAGGGCAGCCTTCGCGGCGCAGGACCCTCGGGTGCGGGTGCTCTTCGACAACGGCGGCGGCAACCTCGGGCCGGGCGCCCTCCAGCCCACCTACGAGGCGGGCTTCTCGGCCTGGCCTCCCGCCGGCACCGTCGTGCACTACGGCCTCGGGCCCGGTGGCACACTCCAGACGGGCGAGCCGCGAGCCTCCTCCACCGCCTCGTTCCACCCGGACCCGGCTGTCCGACCCCCCGACGACCTCCCCGCCTCGGCCAACGCCTGGGCCGCCCAACCGCCCTACGACTGGACCACGGTCCCAGCCCCCAACGGCATCGCGTTCGAGACCCCCGCCTTCACGAGCGCCACCACGATCGTGGGACCGGCCAGCCTCGATCTCATGCTGCGGTCGACGGCGCCCGTCACCGACCTCCAGGTGACGGTGACCGAGGTCAGGCCGGGTGAGACGCAAGAGGAGTACGTCACGTCGGGCTTCCTCCGCAGCAGCGATCGCACCTTGTCCCCCGCGTCGACCGTGCTCGACCCCGTGCCCACCTATCTGACGGCCGATCGTCGATCCCTCCCGCACGGGCGGTTCACCCTCGTGCGGATCCCCGTCGACCCCGTTGCGCACACGTTCCGAGCCGGGACACGGCTCCGCATCGTCATTTCCGCGCCCGGGGGAGACCGTCCGTCGTGGACCTTCGACACGCCCGCCACGCATGGTGCCGTGGTCGACACCGTCTCGCTCGGCGGTTCGCAGGGGTCGTCGCTGGTGGTCAACGAGGTGGGCGGTGTCGTCCCGTCCTCCGCCATGCCGGCCTGCGGCGCGCTGCGGGGCGAACCGTGCCGGGCCTACGCACCGCTGGGCAATCAGGGCTGACGATCAGACGGCGGTCGCCCGCTCTGGCTAGGGTCGCCGCCATGTCAGGGACTGCGGGCGACGAACTCCCCGAGGAGGTCTCGCTGTACCAGGGCCTCCTCACGACGCGGGCCATCCGGCGCTACACCGACGAACCGGTCCCCGACGAGGCGCTGCGCGACATCCTCTTCGCGGCCACCCGGGCGCCGAGCGGGTCGAACCGCCAGCCCTTCCGCTTCATCGTCCTCACCGATGGGCCGGTGGCGCAGCAGTCCAAGCGGCTGATCGGCGAGGGGGCGCGCCGGTTCTGGGCCGCCAAACGGGAGGCCGACGGGTTCGACACCGGATCGGGCGCCCAGGCTGATTCCCCCAAGTCGCGCATGGCCCACACCATGCAGCACTACGTCGACACCTATGAATCGGTGCCCGTGCTCGTGCTGGCCTGCTTCAGGCGCTACCGCCACGCCGACTCCTACACCGATGGTGCATCGGTCTATCCCGCCTGCCAGAACCTGTTGCTGGCCGCCCGGGCCCTGGGGTTCGGCGGCGTCATGACCGGCTGGCAGTTCGCCGCGGACGCCGAGCTGCGCTCGTTGCTCCACATCCCCGGCGAGGTCGAGATCATGGCCACCATCACTCTGGGGCGGCCCCGAGGACGGCACGGCCCGGTGCGGCGCCGGCCGCTGCCGGAACTGGTCTACGGAGAGCGCTGGGGGGAGCCCCCCGCCTGGGCAATCGATCCCGCCGGCGCCGCACACACGTCTGCCGGGCCGCCAACCCGCAGCCAATAGAGTCTGCGGTGTTGCGCACGCTCGTGGAAGGCTGATCATGCACGCTGTCGACTCGCCCGTCTTCGACGCAGACAACCACTATTACGAAGCGCTCGATGCCTTCACCCGCCATCTCGACCCGAGACTGGGGCCGCGGGTGATCGAGTGGGTCGACATCAACGGCCGGCGCTACCACGCCCTGGGCGGCCGGGTCAGCCGGGCCGTGACCAACCCGACCTTCAACCCGATCACGCCGCCGGGGGCGCTCGTCGACTACTTCCGCGGCAACCCCGACGGCTTGCCGATGCACGAGCTCATGGGCAAGCCCGAGCCCATCCGCCCCGAATACCGCGACCGCGACGCCCGCCTCGCCACCATGGATGTCCAGAACCTGTCCAAGGTGTGGCTCTTCCCCACACTCGGGATGCTCTACGAGGAAGCGCTCAAGCACGACCCCGGCGCCGTCGTCCTCCTGTTCCGCGCCTTCAACCGGTGGCTGGCCGAGGACTGGGGCATGGCGTACCGGGACCGCATCTTCGCCGCGCCCTACATCACGCTGGCTGACGTCGACGAGGCCGTGCGCGAGCTGGAATGGGCGCTCGACCAGGACGCCCGGGCCGTGGTGATGCGGGCCGCGGCCCCCATCACGGTGGGCGGCCCGCTCTCCCCCGCCGACGAGGCCCTCGATCCCTTCTGGGCCCGCGTCAACGAGGCCGGCATCACTGTGGTGGTCCACGCCGGCGACGCCGGGCTGTCCTCCAACGGCTACGCGCCCGACGGCTTCTCGGCCTCCTTCCGGGCCGGCCCGTCGCGGCCGAGCATCAAGATGTTTGCCATCGAACGGGCGGCCCACGACTTCCTGGCCACGCTGATGTTGGAGAAACTGTTCGACCGCTTCCCCAACGTGCGCGTCGCCTCGGTCGAGAACGGCTCCGAATTCCTCGCTCCCCTCTTCGCCAAGTTGCGCACGACCACGCGCCGCATGCCGGGCTACTTCTCCGAGGACCCGGTCGTCACGTTCCGCCGCAGCGTGTGGATCAACCCGTTCTGGGAGGACGACGTCACCGAGATCGTGGACCTCATGGGTGACGACCGGGTGATCTTCGGCTCGGACTGGCCGCACATTGAAGGACTCCCCGAACCGACCGACTGGGTGACGGAGTTGCAGAAGCTTCCCCTCGAGTCCGTGCCCAAGATCATGGGGGGCAACGTGTCGCAACTCAACGAGAGGACGCCCGCATGACCGAAGTCGTCGACCACAGCGAGACGGTCGATTCCGCCCCCCCGGGCTACCAGATAGAGCCCCATGTCATCGTCTTGTTCGGCGCCACCGGTGACCTGGCGGCGCGCAAACTGCTCCCCGGCCTGCTGCACCTCGCCATTCTGGGGATGATGCCCGACTACCGCATCGTTGGGAGCTCGACCAGCACGCTGACCGACGAGGAGTTCCGGCACCTGGCCCGCCATGCCGTCGACGAGTTCTCGACGGACAGGATCTCCTTGCTGCAGTGGGCCAACTTCGAGAAGCGGCTGAGCTTCTGCTCCACCTCGGCGGGGTCCGAGGCGCTGGCCGAGCACGTGGCCAAGGCCGAGAGCGACATGGGCGGCGAGCCGCCGCGGCGTTTGCACTACCTGAGCGTTCCCCCGGCGGCGGACCACGCCGTGATCCAGATGCTTTCCGAGGCCAAGCTGGTCGAGCGGTCACGCGTGGTGATGGAGAAGCCGTTCGGCACCGACCTGGCCAGTGCGGTGGCGCTCAACGACATGTTGCACTCGGTTTTCGACGAGGACCAGATCTTCCGCATCGACCACTTCCTCGGCAAGGAGGCGGCCCAGAACATCCTGGCCTTCCGCTTCGCCAACGGGCTGTTCGAGCCCATCTGGAACCGCGATCACATCGACCACGTGCAGATCGACGTGCCCGAGACCCTCGGGGTCGACGACCGGGTCGCCTTCTACGAGGCGACGGGCGCCTTCAAGGACATGGTGGTCACCCACCTGTTCCAGATCCTGGGTTTCATGGCAATGGAACCACCGACGGCGCTGGCCGCCGGTCCGATCAACGAGGAGAAGAACAAGGTCTTCCGCTCCATGCGGATGCTCGACGTGCACGAGGTGGTGCGGGGGCAGTACGAGGGCTACCGCGACATCCCCGGCGTGGCACCGGACTCCGACACGGAGACGTTCGTGGCGCTCAAGGTGGAGATCGACAACTGGCGCTGGGCCGGTGTCCCGTTCTTCCTGCGCACGGGCAAGAAGCTCGGTGGCGGCGAGCGCATCATCTCTATCGCGTTCCGCGAGCCCCCCAAATCCATGTTCCCCGACAACTCCGGCGTGGGCGCGCAGGGCCCCGACCACCTCACCTTCGACCTGGCCGACTCATCGAAGTTGTCGCTCTCCTTCTATGGGAAGAAGCCCGGGCCGGGCATGAAGCTCGAGAAGCTGAGCCTGCAGTTCGCGCTCCACGAGACGGGGCAGGATGCCGACGTGCTCGAGGCCTACGAACGACTCATCCACGACGCCATGATCGGCGACCACACCCTGTTCAACACCGCCGAGGGCATCGAGCGCCTCTGGGAGGTATCGACGCCACTGCTGGAGGACCCCCCGCCGGCGGAAAGCTATCCCCAGGGGAGCTGGGGGCCGCCCGCCATCAACGACCTCATCGCGCCGCGCACGTGGCGGCTGCCCTTCGAGCGCCGCTGGCGGGGGAACGCCGCCAGCTGACAGGGGACCTGGCGGCCCCACACGTCGTTCAGTTCAGTTCAGTTCAATTCAGGGTGTGCCTGCTCGACCGCTGGAGTCACTCCACCGAGGTCCACAGGATCGATGGGCCGGAACTCGGCGCCCAGCTGGACCGTGGGCCGAGTGCGTTCGTCGACCACCGTCGTGGCGGTGAGGACGTCCCAGGGCGCGCGGCGCGGCTGGGTGAACAAGCCGTCCGGCGGCGAGGCGCCGAACGCAAAGCAGAGCAGGACGACAGCGCCGATGGCCGCTGTCGGGACAATCAGGAGCGGGCAGCAGATGCCGCTGCGGAGGAACGACCGCCCCAGGCGGATCGGTTGACCGTCGGAACGGCTGACCACGCGCAGCCCGAGCAGCCGGTACGTGGGCGTGCGACCCTGACGCCACTCGAAAACGCTCCAGACGAACCAACCGACGACCAGGGTCGCCGCCACCAGGAGCACACCCAGGGCCAGGGCCCCGATGCGCCTGCCGAGGCTCGCTGCGGGGTGCTTTCGGACCACAAGGAAAGCGTAATGACCGGCGGCGCCCGGCACCCGCGCGCCCTCGACCTGCAGGAGGAAGCGTCGCGGGCGCTGCAGGAGGGGCGGATCAGCCGAGAGAAGCCGGACTGACCCCGATCCCTCCCGCGGCACTGCTCGTGTAGGCAGCGACGGCGAACCGGAGGATGTCGGCGGCTTCCTCGCCGCTCCACAGCATGGGGCCCTCCCCCGTCCTGAGGTAGCGGAGCCAGTGCAGCCCCGAGTCGCGGAAGCTGCTCGCCCAGTCGTCGTCGAGGGCGTGGTAGGAGCGCATCACGCCATCGAGGTAGACCTCGAGACTCGGCTGCTGAATGCCCCGACCCGTACAGCGGTTGACGCGGGCGTACCCGGCGCGGCCGGTGACCTCCCAGCGCTCGTCGTTGGTGTAGTAGTCGGAACGGAGATACATGTCCGTCGCCAATGTGATGTCCCAGACCCCGCGCACGCCGTTCTCGTGCTCCCACACGATGGTCGCCGGCGCGTCGATCGTGATGCCGGGCACCACTTCGGTGCCTCCCAGCCAAGCCCGCACCTCCTTGACAGGCCCGAAGAGCCAGTGGGCGGTCGCCATCTTGTGCCACCCGTCGTCGAAAACCAGGATTCCACGCCCCTCTTGCATCTGCCTGAACTGCCATTCGAAGCTGTTCGCCGGGACGTCCCAGCCTCCGCGACCGCTCGCCACCATCTTCATGTGGTAGCCGCTGACGGACCCGATCTCCCCTGATTCCACGACTTCCTTCAGCCTGACCAGGGGCTCGTAGAACACGTAGTTCTCCATGATCCGCAGGAGGCGGTCGTTGGCAGCGGCCGCATCCACCATCCGCCGGGCGCCGTCGAGGTCGTTGCACATCGGCTTCTGCAGGTTCACGTGCCAGCCGTAGCCCAGGAGCTCGACCACCGCCTCGTCGTGCAGCGGCGTCGGGAGCAACACCTCCACGGCATCGACCTCCAGACCGCTCGCCGCCAGCTCGGCGGCGGAGGCAAAGGTCTTGGCCTCCGGCCAGTCGGCGCCGCGTTCGTCCCGGCGCGCATCGAGCTGGTCGACCAGCGCCACGACCTCGACGTCGGGATTGTCGAGATAGGCACGGACGTTCAGGTCATAGATGCGCCCGAGGCCGATGAATGCGGCTCGAACCGGTCGATCGTACGGCGTGAAGCTCATGGAAAGGCACCTCGCATCGAATCGTCGCCAGAATCCCCACATCTTGGCGCGGATCGGTTCGATGTGCCCGGGGTTGCGGCCGCCGGAGGGGCTCGGGCCGGAATGCAGCGGCAGACCCCCACTCAAGGGGGGTCGTCGCCTGCGCTACTGTTGCCAACGTGCCCGCGGTCCTCGAGGCCCTTCTTATCGGGCTGGTGACGTCCCAGATCTCCTTCATCGTCACCACGGTGTACCTGCACCGCGCTCTGGCGCACAAAGCGATCACGCTGCGACCATCGGTGGCCTTCGCGTGCCGCATCATCATCTGGATGTCAACGGGGACCCGGCCTCGTCAATGGGTGGCGGTGCACCGCAAGCACCACGCCCACACCGACAAGGAGGGCGATCCTCATTCGCCCGTTATCTTCGGCTACTCGCTGGTCCAGTTCGGCAACGCCGTGCTCTACCGGAGAGTCTCCAAGAATCGCGAGCAGGTGGTCCGCTACGCCAAGGATCTCCCCGAGGACCGCTGGGACAAGGTGCTGTTCAACCATGCGCTGCTGGGTCTGGCGCTGGGCATCGCCCTCCTCGTCGCCGTATTCGGCTGGGAGATCGGGCTGATCGCGGGAGCGGTCCACGCCTCCATCTACCTGTTGGGCGGCGGCGCCATCAACGGGATCGGCCACAAGTGGGGCAAGCGACCGCACGACAACCTGGCCACGAACAACCAGTGGCTGGCCTGGCTCGTCGCCGGCGAAGGTCTCCACAACAACCACCATGCCGTCACCACGTCGAGCCGGATGTCGTTGGCCAAGGGAGAGATCGACCCCGGCTGGTGGGCCATCAAGGTGCTCGTCATGCTCCGGTGGGCCACGGTCCGCCACGAGAAGATGGCCGCGAAGCCGGTGCGGACCTGACCATCCACTCAGACGGTCCCCCGGGGGCGCGTCGGGCAAGCTGGTGCCATGACCGAGCACCGGCGGAGTCCTGACCCGCACGAGCTGGAGCGCCCCGTAGAGCGCGACCCGGATGCACAGGGTGCGGCCGACCAACTCGAGTTGATCCGCTTCGCGCGGAGCCTGGGGGCAACCCCCGAGGAGGTGGCATCTTCGACCAACCTGGGGGAACTGGCGCTCGACCTGTCCTTGCGCCCCCGGGGACCGCTCCCGCTCCGCGAGGTGGCGGCCGCGGCCGGCCTCGAGTGGCCGACGACCCTGCGGCTCTTGACGGCCGTCGGACTCCCGACCGATCCCGAGTACCACGTCACGGCCGACGAGGCGGCGGCCATCCGGGTGCTCGCACTGGCCTCAAGCACGCTGCTCGGTGAAGAAGCGACGCTGCAGCTGGCGCGGGTCACCGGAAGCACCATGGCACGGCTGGCCGAGACCATGGTCGGGGTCTTTCGCCTCCAGGTCGAGCTGCCGCGCCAGGCTGCCGGCACGGCCTACGTCGACGTCGTCAAGGAGTACGCCGAGCTGACGCAGACATTGCTCCCGACCTTTGTCTCGACGCTCGACGCCGTGCTTCGCCGTCAGATCGTGGCGGTCGCCGAACGGATGTGGTCCACGGATCCGGAGCGATCGGTCGTGACGGTGCAACGAACCGTCGGCTTCGTCGATCTGGTCGGCTACACGTCATCGACCGCGTCGTTGTCGCTGCGGGAGCTCACGAACGTTCTGGTCGAATTCGACCTGCGCACCTCCGAGATCGTCGCTGCAGGCAACGGTCAGATCGTCAAGACCATCGGTGATGAGGCGATGTTCGTCACCGAGGACCCGGCGAACGCCTGCCGGATCGCGCTCGACCTGATCGGTGCCTCCGGTGGGACGCTCCCCGCGGTCAGGGTCGGGCTCGCCACGGGGGAGATGGCCTCGGTGTTCGGCGACCTCTACGGGCCCGACGTCAACCTGGCCGCCCGGCTCGTCGGCGCAGCCGACCCGTCGACGGCCGTCGCGTCCGAAAAGGTGTGGGAGGCACGGAGCGGCGGCTTCCGGTTCGAACGCCTTCCGCCATTGTCACTCAAGGGATTCGCGGAGCCGACGACGGCCTATCGATTGGCGCGGTGACGCCAACCATGACGAGGCGGGCTGCCCTGATCGGCACGGCCGTCCTTGCGATCGCCCTCATGGCGTCGGGTGCCGTTCCCTCCGCCGTTGATCAGTTACCGGGAGCCGGACGGGCTCCGGGAGCCGTCGCCCCTGCCGTGATCACGCTGCAGGTGGTGGTGCTCAACCCGTCGACCGGAGCGGTCACGTGGAGCAGCTTCGCCGTTCCCACTGTCGTGGTGCTGAACCCTGTCACCGGGGCCGTGACCCCCACCGGCTCGTTGCCTCCCGAGAGTGTCCCGGGCGGTCACGACCAGGGCGCAGCGGGCCGCTGATCACCGGGGTCATGGCAAAGGCTTCCAGTTCTGCTCCACGACCCAACAGACACCGGCCGGCGGCTCCGTCAACGGGCCCCGTTTGCACTGGCTCGTCGGCGGGTGGTTGTCGTGAACCTGGACCACGCGGTACTGCGTGGGACCGGAGAACTTGTCCGGCCCGTAGCTCAGGACGGGCGAGTATCCACCGGGGAAGTTCGTGACACGCGACATCGCCTCCACGAAGGTCCGCCGATTGAGGTCCTTGCCCGCCATGGTGGCCGCCTTGGCAAAGAGACGGATCTCCTGGCACCAGCCCTGGATCGGACCCTGTTCCTCGATATCGTCGTTGAGGTTGCCCTTGGGAGTCTGCGGGTAGGCCTGGTGCCAGACCGTCCAGCAGCTCCGCACCCCCGGGTCGTAGCCACCTTGGGCTTCGGGCCGCGGGAGGTCGATCCCACCCAGGGTCTCCGCCGTGACGCCCTCCTGGCCGTTGAGCGCCTTCTCGTAGGGGATCGGAATGAGACCGAGCGCCACCTCGATCTCTGATTGGTAATCGCTCAGCAGGAGTTTGGGGAAGTAGTCCTGCGACGTCTCGGCGCCGATGTACGGCGTGAACGCATTCTCGGGGAGAAGCGGGATCACGTCCTGGACGCCGGCCGACTTGAGTCGTTCGACGGCCAGCGTGGCGTCCGAGTCCGTCTTGGCGGTCTCTCCCACGTCGGCCGTGACCGTCACCACCTGCGGGTCGACGCCGATCTTCTTCAGATCCGGCAGCAGGTAGGAGTTGAGCGCGTCCTGGTCGCTGACCTCGTCCGAGGCCACGACGCCGACCTTCTGGCCGTGGCCGAGACGGCCCGAGCTCAGCCCCCACTGCACGGTGGCCGCCAGGATGCCCGCATCGTCCGCACCCGTCCACCACAGGTAGGGCGACCCGAGATCCGTCCAGTTGGTCGTCGTGCTCCACTGGGAGAGCATCGGCGTGTGCCCTTGCTGGGTCACGCAGAGCTCGTTGACCCCTTCCCAGGTTCCGAGCCCGTCGACGACGGCGAAGACAGGCGGGCTGCCCTGGGTCCACTGCTTGCACAGCGCCTGTTGCTCGTTCGGGTTCGTCGGGTCGAAGCTCACGATCATCGGGTTGATCTTGCGGCCGTTGATGCCTCCGGCGTCGTTGATCTGATTCACGAAGAGGTGGATCGCCTTGGTCTGCTCGCCGTACTCGGCGTCGGACTCGATCTCGAATTCGCCCTCGATGCTGCTGAACGAGATGAGCGGAAAGACCACGTTGATGGTGCTGGCCGAGATGCCCCGGTCGCTGGTGCTGGCCTGCGTGACCGGTGTGGGGGCACTGGCGGCACCCGCCGGCGCGGCGAGACCGAGGACCGCCGCGCTCCCCACGATGGCCACCGCTCCTACGGCCCTGGGCAACCTTGGCAGCCTTCGCCCCACTCCTCGTTTCCCCCAGCTTCGCATCGCCAACCCCCGAGAGCGCGCCGTCTCGAATGACGCGCCGCCAGAGGTTATCCCCGCCGGAACGGCGATGAGCGGCAGGTGCCTGCCGTCAGTCGAACAGTGACTCGCGCCGGTGCAGAACGGCGCAGAGGGTCTCGTTGTACGGCGTCTCCAGCCCGAGATCGCGGCTCAGCGCGACGACCTGTCCGTTGATGACGTCGACCTCCGAACGCCGGCGGGCCAGCTGGTCGAGGCGCAGCGACGGGCTGGCATTCGGGATGGTGGCCGCGAACTCGGTCACGTAGTGCACAGGGTCCTCGAAGGGGAACCGGACCCCCATGGCGAGGCCGAGCCGGTGGGCCTCCGCGGTGCAGCCGAGGGCGACCTTCCAGGCCTCGGGATTCGCCATCAGCTCACCCACCGTGACGTCGAACACGGCACAGGGGGCGCTGAGGGTCACGTTGCAGAGGAACTTCTCCCAGATCATCAGCGTCACGTCGTCGAAGGCGCGCACGTGGAAACCGGCCTCGTGCCACGCGTGCACGATTCGCTGGACCCGGTCACTCGGGCCGCCGTTCATTTCGCCGATCCGTATCAATCGCATGCCTTCGTGGTGCACGTGTCCGGGCTCGGGGATCGACGACCCGAACCCCTCGGCGATCCCGATGATGATGTGCTCCGCGGGGATGCGCCGGGCCACCCGGTCCCCTGCGCCCAGCCCGTTCTGGAAGGCCATGACGACGCTGCCGGGTGCCAGCAGCGGTGCGATCTCCGCCGCCACCGCATCGACGTCCGCCGCCTTCGTGGCGATCACCCAGACGTCACAGCTCCCCGCAGCGGCGGGTGCGTCGCCGACATGGAGGTTGTCGACGACGTAGCTGCCACTGGCCCCCGAGACGGCCAGACCAGAGCCGGCAATGGCGTCAATGTGTTCCCGCCATGTATCGATGGCCCAAACCTCGTGGCCGGCCTTGCCGAGGAGACCGGCATACACCGAGCCCATCGCTCCCGTTCCGACAATCGCGATCTTCATCTCATCCTTTACGCATCGCCCATGGCCGGGGGAGATCCTACGGGAGCGGTTCGTGCACCTGAAGCCGGCTGAGAACGGGACCCGGGACCAGCAGCCGCCGCCTCAGGGGACGAGCAGCACCCGGCCGAAGGCCTGCCGGCTCTCGATGTAGGCGTGGGCAGCGGCGGCGTCGGAGAGGGGGAACGTGCGGTCGATGACGACCTTCAGCTCGCCCCGCCCGATGGCATCGAGGTGGCCGGCGATCATGGCGTGCGGCCGCGGCGACAGGAGCAGCTCCGCCCCCAGGAAGTAGCCCGACAGCGTCTGGTTGTTGCCGCGCATGGTGGAAATGTCGAGATGTTCTGCTACCGCCCTGCCCGCATCACCCACCGTCACGCAACGCCCCCGATACGCCAGCAGGTTGATACTTCCCTGCAGCGTCACGCCACCCACGGAATCCACCACCACGTCCATGCCACGCCCGTCCGTCAGGCGGCGCCCCTCGGCGACGAAGTCGTGGGTGACGTAGTTGATGCCTTCGTCCAACCCGAGCTCCTTCAGCCGCTCCAACCGGTCGTCGCTGGACGCAGTGGCGAAGACGCGGGCGCCGGCCCGCTTCGCCATCTGGATCGCCGCGATGCCCACCCCGCCCGCGCCGGCATGGATCAGGGCCGTCTCGCCCGCCTGGAGATGGCCGAACTCGAAGAGGCAGTCGTCGGCCGTGCCGAACGGGACCGGCACGCAGGCCGCATCGTCGGTGGAGACGCTCTCGGGGATCTTCCAGGCGAACCCTTCGGGCGTCGCCCGGCGCTCGGCGTGCGAGCCGTCCAACCCCACCGTGACGGCACGGTCCCCCACGGCGAAGCCCATGACGTCGGCGCCGACCGCGGCCACGGTGCCGGCAGCCTGGTACCCGACGACGTGGGGAACCCGGGCCAGGTCGCCCCCCAGCCGATTGAGCGTGTCCCCACCCTCGATGCTGACCGCCTCGACGTCGATCAGCACATCGCCCGCACCCACATGGGGATCGGGCACCTCCTCGTAGCGGAACACCTCGGGTGCGCCGGTCTCGTAGTACACCGCTGCCTTCATAACCGCAGATACTCCCGCATCCGGAAGCGCTTCGTCCGCTCCACGTACCAGCTGGAGGTCTGGGGCAGCTGGGTGGCGATCTTCCCGTTGGCATTCTTGAAGTAGCTCCGGCACCCGTCATTCCACACGGTGCCCGCCAGCGCCTCGGCCAGCTCGCGGTTGTACTCCTCCATCACGTCCCTCCGCACGTCGACGGCGTGCGCCCTGTGGCGCCACATGGCCCGCAGCGCACCGAGAACGTAGGAAGCCTGAGCCTCGAGCATCACGATGATGGAGTTGGCGCCCTGGTTGGTGTTCGGCCCGTAGAGCATGAAGAAGTTCGGGTACCCCGACACGGTGAGGCCCAGGTAGGCGTGCGCCACCTCGGCCCAGTCGTCGTGCAGGCGGCGGCCGTCCACCCCGACGACGTCGATCCCCTCCAGATACTCGGTCGCCCGGAACCCGGTCGCGAGGACG
The DNA here is from genome assembly GCA_963721585.1 of uncultured Acidimicrobiaceae bacterium. Taxonomy (GTDB): domain Bacteria; phylum Actinomycetota; class Acidimicrobiia; order Acidimicrobiales; family RAAP-2; genus Bog-473. The sequence goes on from CAVRJN010000008.1 coordinate 1,278,655, forward strand.
ATGGCATCGACCGGCCGCGCACAGCCGTCGCCGGTGACGATGGAGCCCGGCGTCACCCGATCGATGCGGTCGGTCACCAGATCCACGTTGTCACGCAGCAGCGCCTTGTAGAAGTCACTGCACACCAGGGTCCGCTTACAGCCGAAGGGCTGGTCGGGAGTCACCTTCGACCGCAGCTCGTCGTCCTTGATCCGGTACGCAATGTGGCTGCGCGCAATCGCCTCGAGCTGCTTGGGTCCCTCCTCGCCGCTGCGGAACGCGATGTTGTTCTCGTAGGCCCAGTAGATCTCCCGGCGGTGACGCCGCATGGCGATGCGGTTGCGGGCGAAGCGGCGCTTCTGCTCCTCTGTGAACGGCTTGTCCGAACGAGGCAGGATCCATTGCGGCGTGCGCTGGAAGACGTCGACCGACCGTGCCCCCTTGGCCAGTTCGGGGACGATCTGCGCCGCGCTGGCTCCCGTCCCGATCACGGCCACACGGCGGCCCGCCAGATCGTGCTCGTGCTCCCAGCGCGCCGAGTGGAAGCAGGGTCCGGCGAAAGTCCCCAGACCCTCGAGATCGGGCACCGACGGCGTGGTGAAGGTCCCGATGGCGGAAACGAGCAGATCGGCCTCGCAGGTGCCACCGTCGGCGGCGCTGAGCCGCCAGCGCCGCGCCCTGGCATCCCACACCGCCGCGGTGATGCGCGTGTTCGTCCGCAGGTGAGGGCGGATGCCGAAGCGGTCTGCGCAGTCCTCGAAGTAGCGGAGGATCTCAGGCTGGTCGGCGTACGTCTTGGACCAGTCGGGCTTCAGGGCAAAGGAATAGGAGTAGAGGTGCGACGGCACGTCACAGGCGGCGCCGGGGTAGGTGTTCGTCCGCCAGGTGCCGCCGACCCCGTCGGAGGCCTCGAAGAGCACGAAGTTGCGCCGGCCGGACTTGACCAGCCGGATGGCCAAACCGAGGCCGGCCGGACCCGCGCCGATGATGGCGACCTCCCAGCGGGGTACCGCGCCGGCACCCGTCGTCTCGACGTCGGGCGTCGTCATCGCAGAGCGTGCACCTTTGCCACTTGGCCTCCGGGAGCGGGGTATCCGAGACCCTGAGTCTGGCACCGCACGCCGGGTACGGTCTGGCCCGGGCGAGGTGGAGGGAGGCACATGAGCGAGGAGGCCGGTTCATTCGCACTGGTGATCGGTGGCGGCTCGGGCATCGGCGCCGCGTTGGCCCATGCCTACCGGGCCCAAGGAACCACGACCGTGACGTGGGATATCGCGGGTTCCCATGATGTCAACTGCGATGTGTCCGAGCCCGACGCCATCGACGATGCCGTGGGGATGACCCGGGAGCGCTGGGGCGTCCCGACCTCCGTGACCGTCACCGCCGGCATCGGCCATGCGGGGCTGCTCACCGAGACCGACCCCCATGCCTTCGACCGGGTCATGCGGGTCAACGCCCGGGGGCCGTGGCTCTGCATGCGGGCCTGGGTCGGTGCGATGCGAGAGGAGCGGGCGGCCGGCTCCTTCGTCGCCGTCTCGAGCATCAGTGCGCGCCTGGTCGACCGCAACATGGGCATCTACTGCGCGTCGAAGGCAGCCCTGTCCATGCTGGTCCAGGTCGCCGCCGCCGAATGGGGTGAGTTCGGCATAAGGGTCAACGCGGTGGCGCCGGGCGTGACGCGCACGCCGATGCTCGGGCGGGGGCCTTCGGTCACCGTCGAGGGCTCGCCCTGGTTGGCCGGCGTCGCCGAGCGCACGGCGCTGGGCCGCTTGGGCGAGGCGTCCGACATCGCCCAGGCGATCATGGCCGTCCACACCATGGAGTGGGTGACCGGCCAGGTGCTCGAGTGCGACGGGGGTTTGTCGTTGCACAGTCCCGCCGACCCCTACGGAGCAAGGGTGCGGGCGAGGCCACCCAAGGGCGGTGGCTGAACGCTCGGAATGATCGCTACCACCTGGACCAGCTCAACGCCCGGCTCGCCTCGGTGCATCCGGACCTCTCGCCGAAGGGCGATGAGGCCGATCACACACCCGGAGCTGGTTCCGGGAGATGCTCGAACTTCATGCCGATGGTGAGCGCGTCGCCGAGGATTCTCCGCGGTCGGGGTTGCCGGCCTGCACGCGCAACCCGTCGCACACGATGGTGAGCAGATCGAGGGCTGGCGCCGCCGCAGAATGAACCGTCGCCTGGCACGTCGCTCCGAGGAGCGCGAGCACCGCGTCTGGCCTCACGTCCGGGCGCACGGCGCCGACCGCCTGCGCCCGCTGCAGCAGCACGCCGATCGCGTCGTTCAGATCCCCCTTCACCGCCTCGGAAAACTCGTCGTGCTCCATTCCGGCGCCCATGACGGCGACGATGAGGTCTCGCTTGGCCGCGCCTTCCTCGACGAAATGAGTCAGGAAGCCGAAGAACGCCGCCTTCGGGTCATCGGCGTCCGCCAACGCGCGGGCGTCGACGGTCAGAGCCAACAGGCGATCCAACAGGACGGCCTCGCAGAGCTTCTCCTTGGTCGGGAAGTGGCGGTACAGCGTGCCCACACCCACCCCGGCCTTCTCGGCGATCAGGTCGACGGGGACGTCGATCCCCTCCACAGCGAAGACGTTCTCGGCGGCGTCGAGAATCCGGGCCCGGTTGCGCTGGGCGTCGGCCCGCTGCGGTCGCACGACGGCAGCAGCCGCCCCGTCACACCCCTCCCCTACTTTCGAAGTTCGTTCCACAAATCTCTCCTCCCCCGTTGACAAACGGAACTAAGGTTCCGTATAGTCTAAGTGGAACCAGAACTCCGATTCCGATTGTAAGCCATCTCAGCCGAGAAAACCAGACCTTTCCAGGTCAGGGCGATGGGGCGGGGAGACACGGAACGGACCTCGTTGGACACGGAGACCACCATGACCTCAACTCTTGCACTTCCAGACCAGGGCACCGGACCAGGCCCCGAACTCGATCCCAAGCGCTTCCGGGCCCTGGCCATCATCGCCGTGGCCCAGCTGATGGTGGTCCTGGACGCCTCGGTGGTGATCATCGCCCTTCCGTCCGCCCAGCGGGCCCTGCACATCTCGACGGCCAACCGCCAGTGGATGCTGACCGCGTACACGCTCTCGTTCGCCGGGCTGCTGCTGCTCGGCGGCCGGATCGCCGACTACTTCGGGCGCAAGCGGATGTTCGTCATCAGCCTCATCGGGTTCGCCGGTGCCTCGGCGCTGGGTGGACTGGCCCAGAACTCGGCGATGCTCTTCGGGGCCCGCGCCCTGCAGGGTGCCTTCGCCGCCGTCATGGCGCCGGCCGCGCTCTCGTTGCTCACCGTGGCCTTCACAGAACCCAAGGAGCGGGCGCGGGCCTTCGCCGTCTACGGCGGCATCGCCGGCGGCGGTGCGGCCATCGGCCTCATCCTCGGCGGCTTTCTGACCGAGTTCGCCTCGTGGCGCTGGACGCTGCTGATCAACGTACCGATCGCCATCGTGGCCGCGGTGGCGGCGTTCCGCTATGTCACCGAGAGCCGGGCCTCGTCGAACCACGGCTACGACCTGCCCGGCGCGGTGACCGTGACCGGCGGCCTGCTCGCCCTGGTCTACGGGTTCACCAAGGCCGGCACCGACGGTTGGGGCGCCTCGACCACCGTCATCTTGTTCGCCGTGGCCGCCGTGCTCCTCGTGGCCTTCGTGGTGATTGAGCAGCGCGTGAGCCATCCACTTCTCCCCATGCGTGTCGTCCTCGAGCGGAACCGCGGCGGGTCCTTCCTCGCCTCGCTGCTGGTTGGCGTCGCCATGCTCGGCACGTTCCTGTCGCTGACCTACTACTTCCAGGGCACGTTGCACTACTCCGCGCTCAAGTCGGGCTTCGCCTTCGTGCCGTTCTCGCTCGGCATCATCGGGGGCGCCACATTCGCCAGCCGGCTCCTCCCTCGCTTCGGGCCGCGGGCGGTCATGACCGGCGGGCTGTTGCTGGCGACGGCCGGATTGGCGCTCTTCACCACGCTCGATGTGCACTCCTCCTACATCAGCGTCGTCCTGCCCGCGGAAGTGATCGTGAGCCTCGGCATGGGCCTCTCCTTCGTATCCATGAGCAGCACGGCCCTGATCGGGGTGAACCCCGCGGACGCCGGAGTGGCCAGCGCACTGGTGAACACGACCCAGCAGACCGGAGGGACCTTGGGCGCGGCCCTCATCAACACCATCGCCACGAGCGCCACGGTGTCCTACGTGGCGGCCCACGGGAAGTCGGCGGCCTCGCTCACGGCCGGCTCCATCCACGGCTACACGACCGCCTTCATGTTCAGTGCCATCGTGCTGGCGGTGGCTGCCGTGAGCGCCGTCACCCTCATCCGGCGGGGCCGCCCCACTGAGGCGGAAGCCCAGTTCGCCGAGGACGAGGCGCTTGTGCTGGCGGCGTCACTCTGATCACGAGCCACGACTCCGAACCGGGCGCGCCGACACAAGGCGCGCCCGCTCGGGCCGGGTGGGGGTCAGTCGGCGATGATCTCGATGGCGTATTCGGGGCAGTTGGCCACCGCGAGGCGGGCTTTTTCCTGCAGCTCGGGTGGCACATCGTCGAGAATGACCGAGGCCTGCCCGTAGTCGTCGACGTCGAAGATCTCGGGCGCGAGCCCGTAGCAGCGGGCGTGGCCTTGGCACTTCTCGGGGTCGACGCGGATCTTCATGGGAATACCACGGGCAGGATACGCGGCCCCCGCACCTGTCCGCCTGCCCAGGTGATCTCCCGGCCCTCGGCCAGTGCGAACTCCGGGATGCGGGCCAACCACTCTTCGAGCGCCACCTGCAGCTCCATGCGGGCCAGGTTCGACCCGGCGCAACGGTGGATCCCCGAACCGAAGGCCACGTGGCGGTTGTGGGCCCGGTCCAGCTGCACGACATCCGGCTGCTCGAAGGCTTCGGGGTCGCGGTTGGCGGCCGGGAAGTTCATCAGGACCTTGTCACCCGCCTTCATGGGGCAGCCCTTGTATTCGACGTCCTCTGTCACCAGGCGAGCCATCGTCACCGGCGCGTAGGCCCGGAGCAACTCTTCGACGGCGGTCGGCATGAGCTCGGGCTCGGCCACCAGGCGCTTGCGGTCGTCGGAATGTGCCGCCAGGTGCCAAAGCGAGGAGCCAATGGCGCTCCAGGTGGTGTCCACGCCGGCGATCAGGACGAGGGCCGCCATGCCGAGCACGATGCCGTCGTCGACCGGCTGCCCGTCGACCTCGGTCGTGAGCAGCTCGCTCAGCAGGTCATCGCCCGGATTCCGGCGGCACTCCTCGAGCTGCCCCAGGAAGTAATTGAGCAGGCCCTCTCCCCCGCGCTGGCGTCGCTCGGGGTCATCGGCGAACTCCAGGACGTCGCGCACCCACCCCGTGAAGGTGTCGGAGAGGTCGGGGGACACCCCAAGGATCCGGGCGATCACCCGGACGGGAATCTGCTGCGCGTAGTCGGCGGCGGCATCGGCGCTGCCCTCGTCAACGAACTGGTCCAGCAGCCCGCGGCAGAGCTCGCGGGTCAGCGGGGCGTAACTGTCGGCCCGCTTGTGCGAGAACCAGGGCAGGAGCAGCCGGCGGGTCCAGGTGTGCAGCGGCGGATCCGCCGAAATCGGAGGCAGGCCGTACTCGAGGTTGGGCCCGTCGAAGCCGGCGTTGGGGTCCTCGTCCTCGTCGCCGGGGATGACCGCCACCTTGAGCGAGCTGAAGTGCGCGATGTCGTGCGCAATGGCAGTCACGTCGTCATAGCGGGTGGGTAGCCAGCTGCTCTTGCGGCGATCGGTGTGCGCGATGGGGCACCTCTGGCGCAGGTCGTCCCAAATGCCGAACGGATCGTTGACGTAGCGCGGGTCGAGCACATCGAAATCGGTCGCCCAGTCCTGCACGGGCGCGGTGTGTGGCATGGGACCCCCTTGGTGCTGCCTCGGTCACCCGGACACCTCACCCTACTGCCGGGAATACGGCCTGCCGGCGAGCGGCCCTCGATTCTGACCGGACCCCCAGCGCCCGCGCAATGCGGCCACACCCGGCTCGCGCACGCTGGGGGCACGGCAGGTCGCCGGGTTGCACGCAGAGCTGGAGCGCAGACGACATGACAGGCACCACTGCGCCGAAGCCGCCCGGAGACGGCGGTTCCGAGCTCCCCCGACCGCGCCGCGGCTCCCGTTGGCGGTGGTCCGGGCCGCACCAGGCCCTGGTCGCGGGAGGGGTTCTGGCCGCCGTCGTGAGCTTTGGTGTCGGCACCGGCGGCGGCCGCCGGCGCGGCCACCACGGCGTCGGGGGGCAGCGGGGGCACCACGTCCCGCGCATCCGCGCTGAAGATCGGTGATTTCGTCGGCGTGCAGGGCACCAAGGACAGCGACGGCTCCGTGACCGCGTCGAGTGTGACGATCGGCCGGTCGCAACAGATGGGCAAGGGAGGCGGACGGGGAGGCGGAAGCGGCCCAAGCAAGGGAGGGAAGCCGCCATCGGTCGGAGCGCCTAGCGCGTGACCCGTCGTCCTCCGCGCAGCACCTCGTACTGACGACCGTCGTCGACGGCGGGAATGCGCAGCTCCCCGCCGCCCGGCTCGGACCGGACCACCTCGGCCCCGGACGGTGCGTACTGCACGATGTAGGCCTTGCGGACGTCGCCGGTCCGGTTGGGACCAGTCGAGTGCGGCGTCAACGACGAGAACAGCACAATGCTCCCCGCCCGCGCCGGCACCGCGACGGCGTCATCGGGGTCGTGGAGGCAGACGAAGCCGATGTCGGAGTACTCATGGGCCAGCGTGCCGCCCCGGTGCAGGCCGGGTACCACCCACGGGCACCCGTTCTCCTCGGTGGCGTCCGTCAGCGCCACCCAACAGGTGAGGTACTGCTGTGGCTCGACGAAGGCGTACCCATTGTCCTGGTGCCATGGGAACGGGGATGCGGTCCCCGGCTTCTTGTAGACCGCCTGGTCCCAGTACAGACGGACATCGGGTCCGATGAGGTCTGCACAGACGTCGGTGAGGAGCGCGGAACGGGTGAACTCCCGCAGCAGCGGCGACTGCGCCACCAGGTGCGTGGTGAAGGTGATCTCGTCGGCACGGGCAATGAAGAAGCGCCCACCCTCCAGGTCGCGCAACGCGTCGGCCTGGCGTTCCTCGAACGGATCGATCGCCCCGATCAGGGCGTCCACCTCGGCCGACCCGAGCGCGTCCTCCAGGACGAAGAACCCGTTCTCGTCGTACTGGCCGGCCTGCTCCGCCGTCACGGCGCGGAAGGGACCGGTGTGCTCACTCCAGGTGAAGGAGGTGTTGCGCTCGTGTGCGGCCGGCGCCTCCACGTTCACTCGCCTCGGAACACCGGATCGCGCATTTCCGCAGCGGCGCGCACGCCCTCGGCGAAGTCGGCCGTCTCGCGCAGCCTGGTCTGTTCCGCGTACTCGTGCTCCATGGCCTGGCGGGCCTCCTCGACCAGACCGCCCCGCAGCGTGGCCCGGATGGAGCGGACCGCCAGCGGTCCCGCCGCGGCCAGCTCGTCTGCGTAGGCGATGGCATCGGCCAGCAGCTGGTCCTCGCCGGTGAGACGATCACACAGCCCGAGCGCCAGTGCCTGCTCCCCGCGGACGCGTCGCCCGCTGAGCAGCAGGTCGGCCGCTGCCTGGCGGCCGACGGCGGCCGGCAGCGTCACGCTCGAGCGCGAAGCCGTGGTGGAAGCCCAGGCGTGAGAAGTTGGCGCTGAAGCGGCTCTGCGCAGTCGCCACGCGGAAGTCCGCCGAGAGGGCGAGCCCGCAGCCGCCGCCGATCGCCGCGCCCTGCACCGCGGCAACCACCGGGAGGGGGGCGGCGAACAGGCGCAGCGCGACGCCGTACAGCGCGGCAATGTCCTGGCCCGCGTTGGCGGCGAAGTCGAGCCCGGCGCAGAAGTGCCGGCCTTCGGAACCCAGCACGATCGCCCGGCACCACCCGGAGCGGTCCAGTTCCTCGTAGGCCTCGGCGACGGCGGCGATCAGCCCGGTGTCGAAGTAATTGTTGGGCGGCCGGTTGAGCCGGACGACCCCGACGTGCGCACCGGCCTGTTCCACAGTGACATCGGGCCCACTCACCCGGCCACGTCCTCGAGGTCCGCGTCTCCGGCCTCACGGTCCTGCGGCACGATGTCCTCCAGGGACACGATGTCCTCCAGGCTGCGCCAGTAGATCACGGCATCCTCGCCCTCGACGGCGCCGGGCACCCGCCCCACCTCGTCAAAACCTAACCGGCGGTACATGGCGCGGGCGGGGTTGGACTCGAAGACAAGGTTGAACATCATGGCGTCGAAGCCGAGGCGGCGCGCTTCGCGCAGCGAGTGCTCCACCAATGATTGCCCCACTCCGGTGCCCCGGTAGGGGGCGACCACGAAGTAGCCGGCGTTGGCGATGTGGGCCGCCCGGCCCACATAGTTCGGCTTGATGTAGGACGCGCCGACCAGGTACGCGCCGAAACGGGCCACGGAGACGGCCGCCGCAGGCCGTATCCAGTACTCGTCGAAGTCCTCCCGCGTCAGCGGAGGCTGCTGGGGGAACCCCTCCCGGGCACCGACGATGTGGCTGAACGCCGTGAACAGCTCGTGATGGTCCTCGGATGCCGCCGGGCGGATCTCTACGGGCACGGCACCCACGGTAGCGGTGCCCACCTCGGAAACGACCGATCGCACGGGGGTGCATGTGCAGCCCCGTGTCCGGCGGGCGTCCTACGTGGTGGCGCCGAACCCCGATGAACCGATGCCGGGCCGGACCGCCTCGATCGGATCGCGCAGATCGTCGATGTAGCCGAGCGCGTACGCCCCGCGCTCGTAGCCCATCAGCCGCAGCAGATCGGTCGGCAGCGTCTCGGCCACCTCGCGCGGCACCGAGAGGTACTGGTTCTCCTCCTGGCGCAACCAGGCGACGTTGTACGTGATGTTCAGCCCGATGCGGGTGGCGTCGGAGTGGTTGGCGCCGCCGCCGTGGTAGACGCTCCCCGAGTAGAAGAGCACCGAGCCGCGGCGCATGAGGGCCGGCTCCGTGTCGTCGGGGCCGAAGGCCAGCCGGTCCTCTTTCAGGTTGCTGCCCACCACCAGACGGGTCGCCCCGTTCTCCTCCGTGAAGTCGGTCAGGGCCCAGATGGTGTTGCACTGAACCTCGTAACCCGCCGGGAACGGGAAGAAGTCAAAGGCCCACTGGTCGCGGTGGATGGGTTGGGACGTCTCTCCCGGGCCGATGGCGATGGCCTGGGTCAGGTGCAGCTGCATGTTCGTCGCGTGCCCCAAGAAGGTGCGGGCCGTGCCCAACGCCAGCGGGTGCATGACGAGCTCCCGGCAGCCGGGCGAGCGCGCGATAAGCGAGCCGGTGCGCCGCGTGCGGTCGCCACTGAAGTCGTCCGGCCCCGTCGGCGTGGCGTCGAGGAACGGCCCGAGCTCGGCCTCGATCCGCTGCAGCAATTCTTCCGAGACCACGGCGTCGACGATGGCGCCCCCGTCGCGCCCGACCGCTGCGGCCACCTCGTCGGGACCGGTGTCGCTCGTGAGGTGGACGATGGTCATGTCCCATCCTCCCCAACGGCCGCCGGCACGGCAACTCCCTCAGCCTTCCGCGTCGACCACCAGTCCCAACTCGACCAACTTGCCCACGGTCTGACGCACATCGTCACCGATCACGCCCGCGTCGTCGGGGTGCGCCGCCGTCAGCTCGCGCACCATGTCATCCACCGTCGTCGTGCCGTCGCAACGTTCCCAAATGACGGCCGCGCTCGAGTTGAGCATGATCAGGAGCTGGCCGACGTCGTCATAGAGGGCAACGTTGTCGTCCAATTTCACCGGGGCCGCACCTTCCCGGCGCACGGGACGCGAGCCCCCTTCGGGGCGTACGGACTCAGGGTGCACGGCCGGCCCCTCCCTGTGCTGCCGTCGCTTCCGCCGCCACCGGGGCGCCGGCCGTTTCGGGCGACACCAGGTCGAGAACGAGACGGCATGCCTCGTCGAGGTCCGAAAAAGTCAGCGAGAAGCAGCGACAATCCCGCGCCAGGCGTCCGAGGGCACTGGTCCCGGCTGATCCGTGCTCGACGAGGTTGACCGCGTTCAGCGCCAGTGCGAAGAAGGTCTGGGTGTCCGAGAGCGGGGTCAACGTCGTTGCCGCGCCGGCATCGTGGCGGGGAACGATCACGAAGCCAGGTACGCAGGGTGTCCCGATCGCCCTTCCCGTCCCCTCTCCGACCGCAACCTGCCACTCCTGGCCCTCCCAGGGACGCGATCCGGGCGCCGGGCAGGCATCGGGCCCGATGTCGGCGAGGACGGCGAAGCTCCCGCGCTTCACGGTGATCGGCTTGGGGTAGGGCACCAGTCTCCCACTCGCCATGTGCAGGGCGGCCAGCTCGTCGGTGAGATACCCGAGCCCGGCGCGGACCAGCCCGGCGGTGAGAGTCGATTTACCCGACCCCGACGCGCCCGGGATCAGAACGCCGGTGCCGTCGGCCTCGATCGCCCCGCTGTGGAACAACAAGTGGTCAGCACCCGCATCCGCTGCAGCGCGATTCACGTCCCAGACCACCCATCCCAGGGCATCCCCGGATTGTTGCCCGCGCGCCAGTATCTCGCCGTCGCGCGCCACATCGAGAGTGCCGCCGGGCGTCTCCGCCGCCGTCAGCGAGTACCAGTGTTCGACGAATGCGGTCTCGTAGTGATCACGCAGCCCCGTCAGCGCCGCATCGATCTGGCGTCCCACACTCACGTCGTCCGTGCGTACCGCGAAGCGGTACGACAGCGCACTCAGGTTCGGGGTGCGATGCACCCACTCGCGCTCGTGCCCCATCATTCAGGCAGGCGCGCCCGGACCCTCCGTCGGAGGCGTGGACGTGCGGCTGGCCCAATGGCGCAATGCCCATCCGCCAGCGATCAGCGCCGCGCCCACCTCGGCGTCGCGCTGGATGTTGAGGCCCGTGAAGGCGAGGGTGTCCGCGAGAGAGCCCGGGGGGTTCGTGGCCGGATTCGGCCCGGGTGGCGCAAGTGCCCCTTCCGGGGTGGATGCGCCGGTCAGCACTGCGGGAGCCGAGAGGGTGGCACTGCCTGCTGCCTTGGCGGTCAGGATTTCGGGTACCACCCAGGCGGCGGCACCGGCCGTGGCGACCACGGACATCCGCCCGATCGCCTGGCGCCTCGAGAGACGGTTCGTCCCCGAGGTCGCCCGCGTCGCCGCATCCCCCTGTGTCCCTTCGCTCTGCATCGTTGCCGCCATTTCCCAACCGCATACGTGAGGCATTGCAGTTTACCTGGGAATCTCGCGGCCTCCGGGCCCCACGCAGCGCGGCAAGTGGCGTCGGCGCCCCCAGTCGCCGGCGGGACACGTGAATTGGGCACGAATCCCCCGGGGCGCTCTCTGCAACGGTTGTTTGTCTCAGAAGACGAGTAGGCCGTGGCCGACAACGACGGGACGGCATGATGAGCGCATGAGCGACGATGCGGGAGGCGTGACCGAGCAGACGGCCACGCTGCTCTGGGAGGCCTGCCGGCGGAATCCCGATCCGCCCGGCGTCCGACGAGCGCTCGCTGGAGAGGCCGACCCCGCGTGGGCGGTGCGTGCCGCCTCGGATCAGCGAATTGGCGCATTGTTGTGGCGAGCGCTCGGCGCGGCGGACTCATTGGACGCCCTCGGCCCCGACCGGGCCACGTTGGGCGACATGGCCGACGCCTTCAGGATGGAGGCGGTCCTCCTGCTTCCCCGCGCCGTCGCGCTCGCCGTGCGGCCCCTCACCGACGTCGGGCTCGAGCCGGTCGTCTTCAAGGGCCCCGCCGTTGCGGCGCGCTACCCCGAGCCCGGCTTGCGACCAATGGACGACATCGACCTGCTGTTGCCTCGCACCGATCACCAGCACGCCCTCGAAGCCCTGGGCCGCGCCGGGTGGCAGGTGACGCGCTCCGGTGCTGGTGGCCACTACGACACGGTGCTGAGCCATCGCGAGATCCCTTCCTTCCTGCTCGAGGTCCACTACGGGTTGGAGGAAGCGGGAAGACGAGCGACGGCACTCGATTCCGACAAGCTGTGGGCGCGGCGACAGCCCCTCGAGTGCGCCGGCACGAAGGCATTCGGATTGCCCCCGGTCGAGGAGATCGTCGTGCTGGCCGCCCATGCCGGGAAACCGCACCACCGCTTCGTGCGGCTCGTGTGGATGGCCGACCTGGCCATGATCGTCGGGCACGCCCAGCTGCACGACATCGCCATCGACTGGGACCGCGTACTGCACGTGGCCCGGGCCGCGCGGTGCGCGACGGTGGTCGGCGCGGCCCTGGCGATGGCCCGTCGGGCGGGTCTTGACGCGCCTGTCGGACTGTTCCCCCTCCCGACGCGCGGGCACCGGGGCGACTCCATGCGTCGGCTGCTGTCAGTCTCCTGGCCGTTGAGCCAACTCGACCTGACCGACTACCAGTTCAACTACGCGCTGACCGACGGCCGGGTCCGGCGCGCCGGGATGCTCCTTCGCCGGCTCGTCCTGGGGCACGGGCTGCGTGACCGGGCGCGGCGTGTGGCGGGCCTGCAGCCCCGGGTGCCCTCCCGCCCGCAGTGACGTGGCGCTCGACCGGCCGGGCTCAGTCGCCGGCCGCACCGTCCGCCTGGTGCGCGTCGGACGGCCCGATCCCGGCCGGCTTCGGGGCGCGACTCGCCCAGTGCTGCATGGCCCAGCCCCCCGCCACCAACGCCGCGCCGACTTCAGCGTCCCGCTGAATGTTGAGACCGGTGAAAGCGAGCGAGTTCGCGGTCTCGGCAGCGGGCGTGGCGTGCACCGCCGTGGTCACGCCGTCGGGTCCGTTCGTGCCGAATGTGTCGGGGGATCCACCGGCCGAGACGCCCACCGAGCCGCCATCGCCGATCGGGTTCGACAGCGTGGCACCGGCAGCCGGCTTCGCGGTGAAGATCTCGGGCACCGCCCAGGCCACGGCACCGGCGGCGGCGAGGGCGGACACGCGCCCCATGGCCTGACGCCTCGAGAGGCGTTGCGGACCCGTAGGGGCACCGTCCGCGGAGATCCCCGCGTCCCTCTGCGCCATGACATCCTCTTGCGGTCGTTCGCCATGCATGTCGTCCACCGTTCTGTGCCGCAGTGCGACGAGCGCGGTCGTGTGCCACGGGCCGGGCCGATCGCTCCAACGACTCGGTAACGCCCGTGGCCTAGATTTCTCACGGGTAAGGACGACGAATATTGCAATCCCTCTGACAGACCGGCGGCGGCGGGCCGTCGCTTCCGCTCCCGGCGCCGGCGCGAGCCGGGGCGCCGCGGCTCAGATCCCCGGGAAGACCGTGCGCAGCGAGTCGAGCAGCGCCGCGTCTCCTGTGACGACAGGCGTATGCGCCGCGTCGAGCCGGCCGTAGACCAGCCCGCGCGAACGCCTCCGCGGGCAACTCGAGGTCAGGCGGCCGGCCGGGCTCGCCGTTGTGCAGCTCCACGTCGTCGGCGGAGAAGCGCAGCGCGAAATCCCGCTCGGGATCGGTGGTGTGGATGGCGATGGTGCGCTCCCGCCCGTCGGATCGCCCGCTGAAGGCCACAATGCGGCCGAGGTTGTCCACGACCAGCGCTGCCTCGTCGTCGGACAGCCGGGCGCCCTCGTCCAGGGCGGCCGCGATATCCCAGGTGTGAAAAGCGTGCTCGTTGAGCCGCATGCCGACGTAGTCGTCGAAGCTCAGGCTCGTGGGCCCCAGGTGGAAGACCAACTGCGCCCGCTCGCTCTCGTCCACGGCCTCGATCGCCTCGGTCAGGGCCTCGTCGGCGACCAGGGCGTCGTCGGCCTGGGCCCGGGGCGACTTGGCGTTCCACTCGTCCCACACCGATGAGTTGAAGTCGTCCGGCGTGGTGGTCCCGGCCAGGACGTCCTCCAGGCTCCGCTGGAAGATGACCGCACCCGAGCCCAGATGCGAGAGCACCTGCCGCGATCGACCACTCGTCGCAATACGAGGGCGACGAAACCTCCGCGTCGTCCAACCCCCTGGCGAGGGTGTGCAGGTGTTCGACTGAGGCGCGCAGCGCGCCGACGGGAGAGTCCATGAGGGCGGTCTACCCGCCGGCCCGGCCCGGACCGACCGGACGAACCGGAACGCACCTGCTCGGCAGGTCAGCCCTGGCGGGGAGGTGGTCCCGTAGTTAACTTGACAGTTAAATAACCGATGAGTTAACTAATGCGAGTGACCGCCCGGACCGCTGACGCACTCGACGCTGCGTTCGCCGCGCTGGCAGACCCCACCCGGCGCGCCATCGTGAGCCGGCTGGTGCGGGGCGACGCCACCGTCGCCGAGTTGGCCGCCCCCTTCGCCATGTCGCTGCCGGGGATCTCCAAGCACCTCAAGGTGTTGGAGCGCAGCGGCCTGATCTCGCGCCGGCGCGAGGCCCAGTTCCGCCCCTGTCACCTGGAGGCCGGCGCACTCGACGACCCACTGGAGTGGATCACCGCGAACCGGCTGTGGGACGAGCGCTTCGACAAGCTCGACGCGGTGCTGGCCGACCTGCCGCCGGACGCGCAAGGGACGGGGGGCACCCGTGGCTGAACGCGCCGCCGTGACGGGCGCCTTCGCCATGCACAGCGCCATCGCCGACGAGTACGGCGCACTGGCCGACCTCCTCGAGGCGGCCGGTGCCGCGCGCGTGGCACGCGCCCTCGCTGTGCGAGAGGTGGCGCACCCGCGAGGTCGTGGCGCACGTGACGATGCCGGCCCGCTACGACTGCCCCGCCTTCATGGCAGAGCTCGAGGCCGCCGGCGGCGACTTCACCCGCCTGTCGGACGTGATCGCACTACGAGACGGTGGGCTGCCGGCAGACACCCTCGTGGCCGACCTCCGTTCTCCGGTGCTGCACGGGTGGGAGCCACCGGGTGGCGGCAGCGAGGGTGCGCTGACCCACTGTGTCATTCACGCGCTCGACATCGAGGAGGCCGTGCCCCTGCCCCGGCACGTGCCCGACGCGTGCATCCGCTCGGTCCTCGAGCTCGTGGCGGCGGAGGGCGCGCCGAACCTGTTCGGGATCGATCTCAGCGATGTGGAGCTGCGGGCCGACGACCTGGACTGGTCATCGGGATCGGGTGCCGTGGTGACGGGGCCGGCGCAGGCGCTCGCCCTCGTGGCCGCCGGCCGGCGCCTGCCGCCCGGCCGCCTGCACGGCGCGGCGGCGGCGCGCTTCACGCGCTCCTGAAGGGCTGCGCCAGCTGACGCGCCAGCAGGCGCACCGAGGCCGTGGGTCCCTTCCCCCGGCCCGCCTGCTCCACGAGCACGGGCCGGCCGGCGAGCCCGGTGGCACACGGGGCGGGGCCCCTGACCGGGAAGCGCGCCCGGCCGGCGAGCACGTCCCACAAGGTGAGCACGACACCGAGGTTCGCTTGCTGCCGCCCTTCAATTGCATGATGCTGCCGGTGGTAGGCGGGGCTCACCAGGACGCGACCGAACGGCCCGTAGGACCATTGGACGTTGGTGTGCGGCAGGGTGCCGAGGCAGACGTAGGCCGTGACGAGGACGGGCGCCAGCGGGTGGGCGCCGGCGAGAAGGAGGACGGGCACGGTGGCGAGCACGAACCCCGTCGTGTGCATCAGCGGGTGGGCACGGAACGACGTGAGGACGCTCAGCTCCTCCTGCGAGTGATGCAGCGCGTGGACGCGCCACAGCGCGCCGATGCGGTGGTCACCCCAGTGGGCCAGCCAGTTGCACAGGTCCATCGCCAGCAACGTGACGACGACGACGGTCCAGCGCGGCCACTGGGCCGTCCAGGTGGCCTGGAACCAGGTGGCGTGGCTGCGCAGAACAACCGCGCTGCCGACGCTCAGCAGCGTCATGAACGGAGCGATAGCCAGGATGTACAGAAGGAAGTACGACGCGTCCTGCACGTGGCCGCGGGCGAGGAACGCCCGGCGTTCGGCCGGCCACAGGCGCTCGCACACCACGGCAGCGAGCACGAGGACGACGAAGATGGGAGCGACGAGCTGGGACCAACCGGCACGCAGGGTGCCGCTTAGGCCGTGCGAGCCGAGAAGTTCGTCGACCGCCTCGACGAGGACCAGACCGGTCGCGGCAGCGAGACCGAGGGTCCCCGGTGACAGTGCCATGGCACGGCGGCGCTCTGTCGTGGCCAACCCGGGGTTGATCGTCGTCACGCGGTGTCCATCCGTTCGCTCCGCTCCGATCGATTTCCGCTAAGGGACGTACGGGCGGGGGCGGACCGGGGATTCCCCTGGTGCGCTAGCTGCCGGGGTCGTCCGGGGTGTCGTCGGCCTGGGCGTCACGCAAGCGGCGCCAGGCCACGTAGCCGCCGCTCAGGTCGCCTGCGCCGGTGAAGCCGAGCTCTCGCAGCGATGCCGCCGCCAAGCTCGAGGCGTAGCCCTCCGAGCACACCACGACCACGGGCTGGTCGTACCCGCTGACCTCGGGCAGCGTGTGGCTCCCGGTCAGGTCGAAACGCCACTCGAGCACGTTGCGCTCCACAACGAGTCCGAATCCGAGCTCGCCCTCGGCGGCTCGCTGGGCGGCGGGCCGGATGTCGACCACCAGAGCGCCGGCCGCAGAGAGCGCTTCCAGCTCATCTGGTTCGACGCGCATGATCTTCGCCCTGGCCGAAGCCAGGAGATCGTCGGTGCTGTGAGCCGTCAACGGACGGTCGCCGCCTCCGCGCCCACGGGCTGCTCTTGACTGCCGTGTTCGAATTCCCCGCTGCCGTCGGCCGACCACGCCACGTCGCGCACCACCAGTTCATCCTCGGTCAGCTCGTAGAACGTCATGGAGGTCAGGGCCGGACTGTAGACGTGCAGACTGAGGGCGTGCTCGTCTGACTCGTTGGTGACGTCGTGGACGTGACCGGCACCGAAGCCGAGCGTCGTTCCCGCATGCAGTTCATGGCGGACCAAGGCGAGCCGTCCGGCGTCGTCGCGCCATGGGACCGCTTCCACGAGGGTGCCGCTGATCACGCTCACCGCTCCGGTGGACGTGCCGTGGTCGTGGAGCTCGACCTTGCCTCCCTTGGGCCAGGCGATCAGCCAGGCGTCGAAGTCGGGGGTGCGGGCCATCAGCCGCCACGAACGCCTCTGCGTGTCGAGCCCTCCCGGCCAGTGGACGGCGGGAGCGAGGCGGGCCGCCACCTCCCGGGGACTTATGCGAGGGCTCCGCATCGAGGCCGTGACCGTGCCCGCGGCCTCGAGAATCGGGCGCCGAGGGGCCGGAGGAGGCATCCGCCGTAGGCTAGACGCCAAACCTGACTAAGTCAATCGTATTTACAGCGTTTGGAGTTCCTTCCCAGGCAGGAAGGTCCGAACCGGCCAAGATTGCGGCGGTGCATCCTTCCCTGGTTCGTTCTGAGAACACAAGACCGCAGCACGAGCGTCCGACATGAAGATCATGGGGTCACCTGCGCCCGCAGTCACCGAACCGACGTCCGTTCCGAACGACATCGGGCACACCCCCTGGAGCCAGCGCGTCCGCTCCCTGCTCCTGGGGCCGCACGGAGGTGGCAGGACCCGGCGCCGCGCCTCGGATGCCGTCCGCATCGGCATCGCCACCGTGTTGGTGGTCATCTGCGTCCCGCTGGTCCAGGCCAACACCTCCGTCGAGATCCACGTCACCGAGCTCATCGCTCCCCCACCCTCAGGTGTCCACTGGCTCGTCGCCGCGCTGTGGTTCCTGGGGTCCATCGGCGTCATCGTGACGCTGGTCCTCGTCGGCCTGCTCGTGCCGCGGCTGACGGCCGTCCGCCAGATGGGCGTGGCCGGGGTGGCCGCACTGGTCATCTGCCTCTTGCTCGATGCACTGCTCGGCTCCTCTGCCGGGCGTCCGCCCATTTCGGACTTCACCGGCTTCAATCCGCGCTTCCCCGTCCTCCAGCTGGCAATCGCCACGGCGGTCGCGCTGGCGGGCCTCCCCTATCTCAGCCGCCCCATGCGCCGCATCGTGGTCGGCGCGGTGTCGCTCGCTGCACTCTGCGCCGTCATCGGCGGCTACGGATTGCCGCTCGGAATCATTGCCGCGGTCATTGTGGGCTGGGGCACGGCGGCCGCCTGTCACCTCGCCATGGGCGCGCCCAATGGACTGCCGTCACCTTCGGAGGTGACCGACGCCGTCCGCGACCTGGGAGTCGAGGTGCATGGACTCAGCTCCGTGCCCCGGCAGGAATGGGGCGTGGCGGCCTTTGCCGGCACGGACGCAGAGGGCCATCCGGTCGAGCTGGCGGTCTATGGCCGCGACGCTGCCGACGCGCAGTGGCTTCGCAAGGTGTGGCGATTCTGCATCTACCGCGACTCGGGCCCCACGCTCATCATCAACCGGCTGCAGGAGGTCGAACACGAGGCGTACCTGACCTTTCTGGCCGCCCACGCCGGAGTGCTTGTCCCCCAGGTCGTGGCGGCCGGGCGGTGTGGACCGGCGCACGACGCCGCGCTCGTCACGCGCCTGCCCGAAGGGCGGCGGTTCTCCGAGTCGGAGGGCGAGCAGATCAGCGACAACGACGTCGACGGCTTCCTCCGTTCCGTGCTGGAGCTGCGCACGGCTGGCATCTCCCACGGCGCGCTGAGCCCCGAGACGGTCCTCAGCACGGCGCACGGCCCACTGTTGCGCGATTTCCGGCGCGCCTCGTCATCGGCGCCGCCGATGCGGACCGATCGCGACCTGGCCGCAGCGGTAGGGGCGGCGGCGGTAGTGGTCGGCGTCGATCGTGCGGTCGCCTCCACCTGTCGGGTGCTCGATACCGAGACGATCCAGGCGGTCCTCACCCGGTTGCAACGCTCCACGTTGGACCCCGAGACCCTGCGCCGGGCCGGGTCGCAGAAGGGCCTGCTCAAGACGTTGCGCGAGTCGCTCGCCACCGCGGCCGGGGTCGAGGTCCCAAAGTTGGTCGAGGCGAAACGGATCAGCTGGCCCAACCTCTTGATGGTCGTGGGCAGCCTCGTCGGCCTGTGGCTGATCATCGGTGTCCTCACCGACGTCTCGGGGTCGCTGAGCGTCATCCGGGGTGCCAGCTGGGGCTGGGTGGCGGCGGCCTTCGTGCTGGCGCAGCTCCCTGTCGTCACCGGCGCCTGGGCCCTGACCGGAGCCGTCATGGGCCCGCTGCCCTTCGGCCGCTGCGTCGCGCTGGAGACCTCCAACCTCTTCACATCATTCGTGGGCGGCGACGCCGCCGTCTTCGGCGTGCGCGTGCGCTTCTTCCAACGGCAGGGGCTGGACGCGCCGGCAGCCATCAGCTCGGGGGCCATCGCCGGGAGCGCGAGCTGGGTCATCAAAGGCGTGCTGTTCCTGGTGTGCCTCCCCTTCGCCGCCGGCGATTTCCACAAGCCAACGTCGAGCGGCGGAGGAGGGCATCAGGGCCTCGTCTGGATCATCATCATCGCCGTCCTGGCCATCGCCATCACTCTGGCGGTGGTCACACTCGTGCCCAGGGTCCGGAGGCTGGCGGCGGAGAAGGCCCGACCGCACCTCGTGACGATCTGGAAGGACGTCAAAGCCATCGCGGTGGAGCCCCGGAAGATCGCTTACGTCCTGGGCGGGTCACTCGGGAGCCAGGTCCTCATCGCGCTGTGCCTGGGGGCTTCCTTGCACGCGGTGGGCGAGCATGCAAACTTCGCCACCATCATTGTTGTGCTGACGCTGGCGTCCATGATCGGCGGCGCGGCACCGGTCCCAGGTGGCGCCGGGGTGATCGAAGTGGGGCTGATCGCCGGCCTCTCCGCCGCGGGCATCCCACAGAATCAAGCCGTCGCGGCAGTCTTCATCGAACGCCTCTGCACGGCGTACCTCCCGCCCATCTGGGGTTGGGGCACGCTGTTCTGGATGCGCCGCAGCGACTACGTCTAGCCGAGCCCGGGCCGACTGGTCACCTGGTCCAGCCGTCGGTGGTGGGGCTCGTGATGGAGAAGAACGTGTCGGCGCACGGGAGGGGTGCGGACAGTGCCATGGAGGTGTCGTCGGTCGGTGTCAGGGTTGTTGGACTTGCCGGTCGCGCCGACAGTGCGCGGGGTCGTCGGCATATGGCTGCCGTCACTCGTCGTCGCGCTCAGGCGGCGAACGGCATCTTCATGATGTCCGCGAGGTTGCCGCCCATCACCTTGGCGATGTCGTCGTGTGACAGGCCCTCGAGCTCGTCGACGTAGGAGAGCGGCTCGGACATGCCCTCGATGTGCGGGTAGTCCGATCCGAAAACGACGCGATCCACCCCCACGAGGTCGATGAGGCCCCGGGGATCCTCCTCGTGGAAGGGGTGTATCCAGATGTTGCGCTTGAGGACCATCAGCGGATCCTCGTCGTAGAGCGAGGGCTCGTGGGCGTAGGAGCGACCCATGGCATCGATCAGCGGACGCACCCACGCCGCACCGTTCTCCACGGGGAGAATGCGCAAGGTCGGGAACCGGGAGAGCAGGCCGTGCCCGATCAGCGACGCCACCGTGTCGAAGATGCCCCGGCCCTGGGTGTGCGCGATGTCCATGAAGGCCGACGTCCTTCCGGCGAACGGGAGGTGCTCGCCTCCGTGGTTGCCCTCCCACTGGTTGTAGTAGCGGGTCAGCCCGTCGTCGGAGGCGTGCATGCCGACCGTGATGTCGAGCTCGGTCACCCGCTGCCAGAAGGGATCGAACTCGGGCAACGCGAACGAGCGGTAGCCGCGGTAGCCGGGAACCGGTGCGGGCCTGATGAGAATGAGCTTGGCCCCCCGCTCCACCACCCACTCGAGCTCCTCGATCGCCTTGTCGACGATGGGCAGCGTGATGACGGGGGACGCGAAGATCCTGCCCTCATAGTTGAAGGTCCAGTGCTCGTGCATCCACTGGTTCAACGCGTGCACGACGATGTGCGTGGCGATGGGGTCGTCGGCCAGGCGCTCTTCGAGCAAACTGGCCAGGGTCGGCCACATGAGGGCGCGGTCGAGGCCCAGCTCGTCCATGAGCGCGAGGCGCGGCTCGGGCGAGAAGAACGCCTCGGGTGAGCGGATCGGGTCTCCGATGATCTCGCGGCGGCTCTTCCCCTCCGGGTTGCCGTGCTTGAAGAGCTCCTCCGACGCCCCCGGTCGACCCACCACGTTGAACGTGGGGTTGGGGATGTACTCGGAGATCACGTTGCGAACAGCGATCTTCGTGCGACCGTTGACCTCGACGTACTTGATCAGCCCCGAGTACTCCGGCGGAAGGAACTTCGTGAAGGCGTCCGTCGTCTCGTACATGTGGTTGTCGGCGTCGAAGACGGGAAAGTCGATAATGGGCTTTGGCATGGCCACCTCCGTGATGACGGGACCGTTGTGCCGGCGCTTCGGGGCGCGACGAACGGTTGTTTTCAACTTCGACGTCAATATTACCGGACAACGCCCCGAGGCACAATCGGCCACCTTTTCCTGGGGTGCAGATGGCAGGAGGTTTCTGTCCATGCAAAGCTTTGCATCGATGCTGCACGAGGACCGTCTGCTTCCGCCCGACCCCGGTGTCCGCCGGATTGCGCGCACCCTGTACGAGAGGACGAAGTCACTTCCCATCGTCAGCCCCCACGGTCACTGCGACCCGGCGGCGCTCGCCGACGATGCCCCGTTCGAGGACCCTGCGACCGAGCTCGTGACCAAGGACCACTACATCCTTCGCATGCTCTACAGCCAGGGGGTGCCGCTCGAGGCGCTCGGGGTGCCGCTACTCGACGAGGCGCCGGAGGCCACGGACGGAAGGCAGACATGGCGTGAGCTGGCAACGCGCTACGCCCTCTTCCGGGGCACACCGTCCAAATTGTGGCTCGATCACACACTCCGGGAGGTCTTCGGTGTGGAGGAACCGCTCGGTGCGAAGAACGCCGACGCCGTGTACGACGAGATCTCGGCGCGCCTGTCGGAGGAGAACTTCCGGCCACGCGCGCTCTTCGACCGCTTTGGAGTCGAGTTCCTGGCCACGACCGACGGCGCCGTCGACCCCCTTGCGGCACACGCGCAGCTCCGGCAATCGGGCTGGGCGGGACGCGTCGTCCCGACCTTCCGCCCCGACGACGTAGTCGACCCCGACCGATCCGGGTTCCACGCCCGCGTTGCCGCGCTGGGCGAGCTCACCGGTGCGGACACTTCGAGCTGGAGCGGCTATCTCGAGGCATTGCGGGTCCGGCGAACTGCCTTCGTCGCGGCGGGAGCGACCGCGTCGGACCACGGGCACCCCTCACCGACCACGGCCGACCTGTCTTCTCGAGACGCCGCAGACCTCTTCGCGCGCGTCACGAGCGGGAAGGGGCAGCCGGGCGACACCGAGCTGTTCCGCGGCCACATGTTGGTCGAGATGGCAGCCATGAGCCTGGACGACGGCCTCGTGCTGCAGATCCACGCCGGTGCGTGGCGGGACCACAATCCGGCCGTCGCTGCCCGTTTCGGCCCGGACCGAGGCGCCGACATCCCCACGAGGGCGGACTACGTGGATCGCCTCAAGCCGCTCCTCGACCGGTTCGGGAACGAACCCGGGCTGACGGTGATTGTGTACACACTCGACGAGACCACGTACAGCCGCGAGTTGGCCCCCCTGGCCGGGCTCTACCCGGCGCTACGGCTCGGACCTCCGTGGTGGTTCTTCGACAGCCCGGAAGGCATCCGGCGCTTCTATCAGGCCGTGATCGAGACGGCCGGCTTCGCCAACACTGTCGGATTCAACGACGACGCCCGATCACTGCTGAGCATCCCCGCCCGCCACGACACGGCGCGGCGGTTGCAGGCCGGTTACCTCGCCGGACTCGTGGCGGAGCACCGCCTGGACGAAGAGGACGCGGTCGAGACCGCCGAGGACCTCGCCTACAACCTGGCGCGCCGGGCCTTCCGGGTCGAACGATGAATCCCGTCGTACTGGTGGGCCTGATGGGCTCCGGGAAATCGACCGTGGGCGCGCTCGTCGCGCGGCGCACCGGACAGAACTTCGTCGACGTCGACGCCGTCATCACCGCGCGCATGAGCAAGACCGTCCGCGAGCTCTGGGAGGAGGGCGGCGAAGCGGCCTACCGGCACATCGAATCGGACGTCGTGCTCGAGGTATTGCGCGACGACAGGTCCACCGTGCTGGCCGCCCCCGGAGGGGTGGTGGTCGACCCCGTGGTGCGCGCCGCCCTCGCGGACAGCTTCGTAGTCTGGCTCCGGACCAGCCCGTCGACGTTGGCCGGCCGGGTCCGTCCCGGCGATCACCGCCCCCTGCTCGGCGACCAGCCGGACCAGACCTTCGCCGCCATGGCCGAGATGCGCTCAGAGCTCTACCGACAGGTGGCGACAGCGATCATCGACACCGACGATCGCGCTCCGGAGGTCATCGCGGACACCGTGCTCGGACTACTCGGCAGCAGCCCGGCAGACGCCTAACCAACGCAACGGAGACACGCGATGCTGCGACCACAGGACACCACGACGCGCGAAACCAAGCGGCTCGACGGCATCTGGAGCTTCACGCCCGACGCCGCAGGAGTCGGGCGGTCCCAGGGCTGGTGGCGGGCTGCCCTGCCCGACGCCCGGCGCATGCCGGTTCCGAGCAGCTTCAACGACGTTCTGGTGGACCCCAAGCTGCACGATCACGTCGGTGACGTCTGGTACCAGCGTTCCGTCTTCGCTCCCCGGGGTTGGGGTGGACAGCGTGTGGTGCTGCGATTCGACGCGGCCACCCACCGCGCCAAGGTCTGGATCGGGGACGCGCTCGTCGCCGAGCACGAAGGCGGTTACACGCCGTTCGAGGCCGACGTGACCTCCTCGGTCACACCAGGCGAGGAGTGCCGGCTCACCGTCGTTGTCAACAACGAGCTCACGTGGCAGTCCATCCCGCCCGGCGTGGTCGAAGTGCTGTCCGACGGGACACGGCGGCAACGCCAGTACCACGACTTCTTCAACTACGCGGGACTCCACCGCAGCGTCTGGCTCTACGCGACGCCCGCGCGTACGAATTGACGACCTCACCGTGCTGACCGACGTTGACGAGGGGACCGGCGTCGTCTGGTACGAGGTAGCGGTTGCGGGCGGCGGCGCAGTCGTTGTCCACCTGCGACTCCGGGATGCCCACGGCACCGTGGTCGCCTCGGCGAAGGGTGCCGACGGTGCCCTGCGCGTGCCTCGGCCGGAGCTCTGGGGCCCGGGCCGTGGATACCTCTACGACCTTGCGGTCGAACTGGTTGATGACAGCGGCGTCGTCGACAGCTACTCCTTGCCCGTTGGCATCCGCACGGTGCGAGTGGAGGGCGCTCGGTTCCTCATCAACGGCGAGCCCTTCTACTTCCGGGGCTTCGGCAAGCATGAGGACCTGAACGTCCACGGCCGCGGTCACGACGATGCCGCCATGGTGCACGACTTCTCGCTGCTCGAGTGGATCGGGGCCAACTCGTTTCGCACCTCCCACTACCCCTACGCCGAGGAGGTTCTGGACCACGCGGACCGCGAGGGCGTCGTCGTCATCGACGAGACGGCTGCGGTGGGGCTCAATCTCGGCGTGGGCGGCGGCCTGTTCCTCGGTGGCCCGAAGACCACCTATTCCGAGGAGACGATCAGCGCCGTCACGCAGCTCGCCCACCGCCAGGCGATCGAGGAGCTCATTGCCCGGGACAAGAACCATCCGTGTGTCGTCCTCTGGAGCCTGGCCAACGAGCCGGAGTCCCATTCTGAGCACGCTCGTGCCTACTTCGAACCCTTGTTCGAGGCGGGCAGGGCGGCAGACCCGAGCCGCCCGGTGGGTTTCGTCAACATGATGTTCGCGCTACCCGACACCTGCACGGTGACCGCGCTGGCGGACGTCGTCATGATCAACCGTTACTACGGCTGGTACGTCGAGCCGGGCGACCTCGACGCGGCCGAGCGCGGTCTCGAGGCCGAGCTCCAGGCGTGGGCCGGGACCCACGGAAAGCCCATCATCGTCACCGAGTACGGAGCCGACACCATGTCCGGCCTGCATTCGACAGACAGCACCCTCTGGAGCGAGGAGTACCAAGTGGCGCTGCTGGAGACCTATCACCGCGTCTTCGATCGCACCGAGGAGGTCGTGGGAGAGCACGTCTGGAATTTCGCCGACTTCGCGACCGGACCGTCGTTCCTGCGTGTCGACGGCAACAAGAAAGGCGTGTTCACCCGCGACCGGCGGCCCAAAATGGCCGCACACGACCTGCGGCGACGCTGGCGCGACCCTACGTCACGCGGGCCGTCGAGTGCCTGACGACGAGTTCCCCGAACAGCTCCTTCGTACAGGGACCCTCGCTGAGCATGGCGACGGCGGCCGCACCGACCTCGCCTGTCGGCAAACTGATCGTCGTCAGTGGAGGCGCCACCATGGCCGCCATGGGCACATCGTCAATTCCCACAACGCTGAGGTCGCGGGGAACGGACATACCGCGGTTGGTCAGGCCGGCGACCACGCCGAGCGCCATCTGGTCGTTGAACGCGAGGACGGCCGACGCTCCGCTGGCAATGATCTTTGGCAAGACGAGTGCCGTGGCCTCGAACGTCGGCTCCGCCACGGTGAGCTCGACCACCTGCATCCCGGTGGTCCGGCTGCTGCTTCGTACCGCGGTGCGCCGCTCCCCTGCCGCCCACGATCCGCTCGGACCGCCCAGGTAGGCCAACCGCGTGTGGCCGAGCGCGGCCAAATGCCCCAAGGCTTCAGCCACGGCCGGAGCCGTCCGCAACAGAATGGAAGCGCGCCCGCGCACGGGGCGATTGACGAAGACGGCCGGCGCCGACCCCAGGCTGCCCAGCGCCCGATGCACGCGGCGCGGCGAAACGACGATGAAGCCGTCGACCTCCCTGGACAGGGACTCCACGGCTCGCACCTCTTCGACCTGGTGTTCGCCGGTGTCCACCAAGAGCACCTGCAGATCGCTCCGCCGGGCCGCCCGTTCAACCGATCGCACCAGGGACGCGAAGTGTGGGTTGGTGATGTCGGGGACGATCACCGCGACGTTGCCCGTTCGCCCGGTGATCAGGCCGCGCGCGGCTCGGTTCGGCACGAAACCGAGTTCCCGCACCGCCTCCTCGACCCGGCGCCGGGTCTCCGGAGCGACCTTCTCGGGGACGTTGATCGTGCGCGACACGGTTGCCGCGTGCACGCCGGCGAGGGCGGCGACATCCAGGATCGTTGCTCGCTGCTCGCGCCGCACGCCGCCCGACCCTACACGTCACCCTGCTCTCGCCGAGGCGAACCATGACGGGCGGGGAACGGCAACGGTTGTGCGCGAACACGCTGGCGCGCGCGCACGCAGAGACGGTGCCGGAGTACGACCGCTCCGCAACGCCCGGCATTGCTCACCTTGGTTTCGGAGCGTTCGCCCGAGCGCATCTCGCCGTCTATGCCGACGAGCTCCTGCGCCTGGGCCGGCCCGCGCTGATCAGGGGCGTCTCCATCAGGAGTCGTCGGACCCAGTACCAACTCGAGCCGCAGGACGGGCTCTTCACCGTGGCGACACGGGAGCCCGGTCAGGACATGTCGCTGCACGTGGTCGGAGCACTGGCCTCCATGGAGACCGGGCCGGCCGCTGCGCTCGACGCGCTGACCGCGCCGGCCGTCAAGCTCGTGACACTGACCATCACGGAGAAGGGCTATCAGGCGGTGGTGGACCCTCCGGCTCCGTCGGAACCTCCGACCTCGGCGCCAGCCCTCATCGCCTCGTCCCTGGCCCAGCGCCGCCGAGCGGGACTGGCACCTCCGATCTTCGCATCACTCGACAACCTCCTCGAGAATGGCAGCATGCTGCGAACGCGCGTCCTCGAGGCGGCCGCGACCATTGACCCCTCACTGGCTCCATGGATCGCCCACAACGTTCTCTTCCCTAGTTCGGTGGTCGACCGGATGGTGCCGGCACCGACCGAACACGACCTGGACGACATCGCCGACAGGCTGGAGTTGATCGACCGGGCTGCTGTCGGCGCGGAGCAACACCGCTCCTGGATCATTCAGTCGGTGGACGGGTTGGCTCCATTGGCCGACGTCGGCGTCGAACTCGTCGAGGACGTGGCTCCTTTCGAGCGGCGCAAGCTCTGGCTTCTCAACGGCCCGCATTCGGCCACGGCCTATGGCGGTCTGCTGGCCGGTCACGACACCATCGCGGGTGCCGTGACCGACCCCGTTCTCGCCCGGTTCGTACGAGGCCTCGTGGACGACACACTCGAGGTGGCCGACTTCCCCGCCGGTTTACAGGCGGCGAACTTCGCCGACGGGGCACTGCGGCGGTTCGCCAACCCCGCGCTCGGCCACACGTGCACGCAGGTCGGAGCGGACGGGTCGACCAAGTTGCCGCAGCGCCTGCTACCCGTCGTCGCAGCCCGCAAAGAACGGTCACTCGACACGAAGGGATTCGCCGTGGTCGCTGCCATCTGGATCGCGGCCACGGCCGGCATCGCCGTACGCGGTGTGGACCTGCCGCAGCTGGAAGACCCGATCGCGGGTGCGCTCCGCACCGCCTGGCACCGCGACGCCTTGCAGGAGCTCAGCCAGGTCGCACTCGGATCGCTCGCCGGCGACGCGTTCACGGCCGAGGTCGGTTCGGCGTTGCAGCGCCTGATCACCGAAGGACCCGCTCTGCTAGAGGAGGAGAGATGACGGTCACTGTGGGTGGGCCGGGTCAGATCCTCGAAACAGAGGAGGTGCGAGCGTTCGTCCGGGCGCAAGTCGCCGGGCTGGACCTGGCCGGGCGGTCCTTGTGCGTGGTGATCCCCGACGGCACCCGCCAGTGCCCTCTGCCGCTTCTCCTCGAAGCAATCGAAGAAGGCGTCGGCGACCGGGCCGGGTCCTGTACCGCCGTGGTCGCGCTCGGCACCCACGCACCGATGTCCGAGGCTGCCATCGGTGCGCTCGTCGGGCCGGCATCAATCTCCACCTGCAACCACGCGTGGTGGGAAGACGACACCTTCACACACGTCGGCACCTTGCCGGGCGAGCTGGTGAGTGAGCTCTCCGGGGGCCGGATCCACGACTCAATCGAGGTCCGCATCAACCGGCTCGTCGTCGAAAGCGACGTGACGCTGATTGTGGGCCCTGTGCTCCCCCACGAGGTCATCGGTTTCTCGGGAGGCAACAAGTACCTCTTCCCCGGGCTGTCGGGCCAGGAGATGATCGACGTCACGCACTGGCTCGGCGCCCTGATCACCAGCGGCGAGATCATCGGGGCCCGGGGCATCACCCCGGTGCGGGCGCTGGTCGACGCCGCGGCGGACCTGGTGCCCGGTGAGCGCCACGCGCTGTGCGTGGTGGTCGAGCACGTCGGCGGCGGACTGGAATCGCTGTCGTTCGGGGAGCCCAGAGCCGCGTGGGCGGCCGCGGCGGACGTCGCGGCCGAGACGCATGTCGAGTACCTCGACGCCCCGGTCCGGCGGGTGCTGTCGGTGATCCCCGCCCGCTACCCGGACCTGTGGACGGGTGCCAAGGGCTTCTACAAGGTCGAACCCGTCGTCGCCGAAGGCGGTGAGGTGGTCCTGTATGCGCCGCACATCACCGAGATCGCAGCCATGCACCCTCGGCTCATGGAGATCGGCTACCACTGTCGCGACTTCCTCCTGGCCCATTGGGACCGCTACCGCGACGTCCCGCTGGGCGAGCTCGCGCACTCCACCCACCTCTTCGGGGCAGGAACCTACGACGCGGCGGGTGAGCACCAGCGCGTCCGCGTGACCCTCGCCACCGGCATTCCCCGGGACGTCGTTCGACGGGCGAACCTCGGCTGTGTCGCGCCCGAGGCCGTCGATCTCGAAGGCTGGGCGGCCGACCCCGACACCCTGGTCGTGCCCGATGCCGGTGAGGTGCTCTACCGACTGCGGTAGAGCACTCGTCGACCCCTCACTCGCCCGGATACACCACTCCGAGGTCGGCCCGAATCGAATCGAGCACCGTGGCCAGCGCAATGGACTCGTCCAGGGGAACGACATGGCTCTCGGTCCGTCCCTCGGCCAGGCACCGATGCACCTCGTCGATCTCGAAGCGGAGACCGTTCCCCTCGAACGATGCATCGATGTGATCGACGCCGGCGGCGTTCGAGAGGGTGAGCGAGTTCGGGCAGTGCATCATCGCCGGAAGATCGATGACTCCGTCGGTTCCCGCGATCCGAGCGGTGCAGGTCATGCCGACCCGCAAGGCCGCTTTGACCACGCCCAGCCTTCCCTCGGGATGATGCAAGAGCGCGGTGACGACCTCGTCGACCCCTGTCTCGCCCACCACGCCGTCGGCCACGACGCGCTCGACCGGTCCCAGGACCAGCGAGCAGAGCTGAATGGGGTAGATCCCGAGGTCGAGCAGCGCACCGCCGCCGAGCTCTCGAGCGAAGTGCCGGTGGCTGGGATCCACCGGCCGCCGAAACCCGAAGTCGGCCTCGACCAGCAGGGGCTCCCCGATGCGACCTTCGCCGATGATGTCGACCAACGACCGGTAGGCCGGAAGGAAACGGCTCCAGATGGCCTCCATGAGGAACAACCCGCGGCTCCGGGCCTCCTCCGCCATCCTTGCCGCCTGTCGGGCGTTGAGCGCCAACGGTTTCTCGCACAGCACGTGTTTCCCGGCCCGCAGGAGGCCGATGGTGTCCACCTCGTGGCGCGCGTGCGGGGTGGCCATATAGACCACGTCGACATCAGAGTCAACGGCGAGTGCGCCGTAATCGCCGTAGCGCGTCGGTATGTCGAACCGGTCGCCGAATGCCTCGGCTCGCTCTGCCGAACGCGAGGCCACTGCCGTGATGGTGCCGCCCTCGGCCCACTGCATTGCCTCGGCGAACCCGGTCGCGATGCTGCCCGGTCCGATGACACCCCAATGGATCATGGCGGGCTCTCACCGCGGGGTGCGACCTCCCGTAGGCGGCATTTGGCGGCGTGACGACGCATGGATCCCTTCGAGGTTCTCAGGAGATTTGTGAAGCTGGTAACGCTATCATCGGCCTCTGCCTGGGACAACGCGTGAGCATCGACACGGCGGGAGGACCGGGCGCCCACGATAGGAGGACCATGACCGATCGCTTCACCCCCCGGCCGCAAGACCACTTCACCTTCGGGCTCTGGACAGTGGGGAACCCCGGACGTGATCCCTTCGGCACCGAGGTGCGGGCGCCGCTCGACCCCGTCGATTCCGTGCGGCGGCTCGCCGATCTCGGCGCGTACGGCGTCAGCTTCCACGACAACGACCTGATTCCGTACGGCTCATCGGCCAACGAGCGCGACGACATCCTCAAACGGTTCAGGCGCGCGCTCGACGAGACAGGGATGCACGTTCCGATGGTGACGACGAACCTCTTCTGGCGGCCGGTCTTCAAGGAGGGCGCGTTCACGGCCAACGATCCCTTGATACGCAGGCTATCGGTCAAGAAGGCCTGCGAAGCAGCGGAGCTCGGAGGCGAGCTCGGTGCCGACGTCTTCGTCCTCTGGGGCGGCCGCGAGGGAATGGAGGCCGAGGCGGCCAAGGACGTGCGGCTGGCACTCGACCGTTACAAGGAAGCGATCGATCTCGTGTGCGAGCACATTGCGACGCGGGGCCTTCGCCTGCGCATTGCCCTCGAACCCAAGCCGAACGAGCCCCGCGGCGACATCCTCCTCCCGACCGTCGGCCACGCGCTCGCTTTCATCGGGAACCTCGAGCGGCCCGAGATGGTCGGGCTGAACCCGGAGTTCGCGCACGAGACCATGAGCGGGCTCTCCTTCTCCCAGGCGGTGGCACAAGTCCTGTGGCAGGACAAGCTCTTCCACATCGACCTCAATGCACAGCGGATCGGCAAGTTCGATCAGGACTTCCGGTTCGGGTCCGAGGGGATCCGCGACGCCTTCTACGTCGTAAAGCTCCTCGAGGACTCTCGGTGGGGAGGCATGCGGCATTTCGACGCGCACCCGTACCGCACCGAAGACGCCGACGGCGTGTGGGACTTCGCCCGCGGCTGCATGCGTACATACCTGATCCTGGCCGACAAAGCGCGCCGCTTCCACGAGGACGCGGAGATCCAGGAGGCCCTCCGCGTCGCCAAGGTGGCGGATCTGGCCGAGCCGACGACCCCGTCCGGCGGCCTCGACGAACTCCTCTCGTCCGCGTACGACGAAGACGCACTCGCCGCGCAGGGCTACGGCCACGAACGACTGGACCAACTCGTCACTGAATTGCTGCTCGGGGCCCGGTAGCAGTGCCTCTGGTGGTCGGGGTCGACTCGTCCACGTCCGCCTGCAAGGTTCAGGTCCGCGACGTCGATACCGGTGCCGTTGTGGCGTCCGGCCGTGCCGCGCACCCTCCCACCTCACCACCGCGCAGCGAGCAACATCCCGCAGCTTGGGAAAACGCATTTCATGCGGCCTGCTCCGAGGCTGCTCTTCCAGCCCACGAGAAACCAGCCACCATTTCGGTCGCCGCGCAACAACACGGGCTCGTCGTCCTCGGCGAGGATGGCGAGGTCCTCCGCCCCGCCAAGCTCTGGAACGACACGGAATCCGCGCCCGACACCGGCATGCTCCTGGCCGCATCACCCGCCGGGCAGTCCGGCTGGGCCGCAGCATGCGGAAGTGTTCCTCTTCCGAGCTTCACGATCACCAAGCTGCATTGGCTGCGCCGCTGCGAACCAGAGACCTTCGGACGCGTTGCCAGCGTCCTGTTGCCACACGACTGGCTCACCTTCCGGCTCACGGGCCGGCGCACCACCGATCGCGGAGACGCCTCGGGAACGGGCTACTGGTCGCCGCGTGAGAGCCGCTATCGACACGACCTCCTCCGACTCGTCAGCGCAGACATGGACTGGGAGCCGGCACTGCCCGAAGTGCTCGCGCCGGACGCCGTCGCCGGGGAGTGGCGTGGCGCCGGGATCACGGTGGCAGCAGGGACGGGCGACAACATGGCGGCCGCCCTGGGGCTGGGACTGCGACCCGGGGACCTCGCCCT
This sequence comes from uncultured Acidimicrobiaceae bacterium, assembly GCA_963721585.1. Taxonomy (GTDB): domain Bacteria; phylum Actinomycetota; class Acidimicrobiia; order Acidimicrobiales; family RAAP-2; genus Bog-473. The sequence goes on from CAVRJN010000008.1 coordinate 1,310,381, forward strand.
CAGCCTCGGCACGAGCGGCACCGCGTTCACGGTCGCAGAGGAGGCTACGGAAGACAGCACGGGGACTGTCGCCGGTTTCGCCGATGCGACCGGCAGGTACCTCCCCCTCGTGTGCACCATGAACGCCACCAAGGTGACCGATGCAGTGGCGCGGTTGCTCGGCGTCGACCATGCGCAATTCGACGCGCTTGCGCTCCAGGCGCCGGCCGGAGCGGGCGGGCTCGTGCTCGTCCCTCACCTCGACGGCGAACGCACACCGAACCGGCCGGATGCCACCGGTGTGCTGTCCGGATTACGGACCGACGTCGCGCCGGCACACCTGGCACGGGCGGCCATAGAGGGCGTTGTCTGCAACCTGCTGGCCGGAGCCGACATGCTCGGACACTCCGCCGAGAGGGGAACCGTCTTCCTCGTCGGTGGCGCCGCCCACAGCCCTGCGTACCGGCAGATCGTCGCTGACCTCACAGGACGACCGGTTCGGGTCCCGGCCGAAGACGAGCTCGTGGCCGCAGGCGCCGCTGTGCAGGCCGCCGGGATCCACCACGGACGCGACTTCGCGCAGGTGGCCGAAGCATGGGGGCTGGGCAACGGTACGACCATCGAGCCGGACGGTTCCGCCGATCTCGCCGGTGTCCGTGCCGCGTTTGCCGATGCGGTGGAGTCAGCGCCGCGATGACCTACCGCAACCCGATCATCGTGACCGTGGAGACCGGGCCGCACGCCCACGCGTCCGACTCCATCGCCCTCGACCTCGACCTCGCCCTCGACCTCGATTCCGGCGCTGCTCACTCGCCGGACCGTCTCGACGGCCGCCACCTCTCTTGCGAGGTGACCGGCGGATTCCTGGGTCGCCAGATCGGAATGTACGCCGTCGGCGGAGATGCCGCCTTCGGTTGGTTCGACCCCCACGAAGCGTGACAGCCGAGGTCCCCCGTCGCCGCGCCGTCATGGCGGACGTCGCCGCGCGGGCCGGCGTCTCCGTGATGACGGTATCCCGCGTGCTGAACGGGTTCCCCGGTGTCACCGACGAGACACGGAGCCGGGTCGAGCAGGCCGTCACGACTCTCGGCTATCAGGCCAATGCGGCGGCGCGGGTGCTGGCCGGCGGGCGTTCCCGCACCCTGGGGGTCATGGCCGTCGAGACCGAACAGTTCGGGCCGTCACACATGCTCTTCGGCATTGAGGCGGCGGCGCGGGAAGCCGGACACCTTCTGAGCTTCGTCACGCTCAGCCGGAGCGGCAACGACCTGGCGTCCACGCTCGACCGATTGCGGGCGTCCCACGTGCAAGGCGTCATCGTGGTCGCCCCCGTCAAGCGCGTCATTGAGGCAGTGACCCGGCTCGATGGCGACATGCCACTTGTGGTCGTCGGTGGTGACCCGGTCATCGGTGCGCCGACCGTCACGATCGACCAGGTCGAGGGAGCACGGCTCGCCACGCGACACCTGCTCGACCTCGGGCACCGCACCGTCCATCACGTCACTGGTCCACAGAGCTGGGTCGACGCGAGCGCCCGCATGCGGGGCTGGTCCGAGGCGTTGCGGACCTACCCCGCACAGCGCGGCAACTCCGTCGCCGGTGACTGGGGCGCCAGCAAGGGCTACGAGGCAGGCACGCGCTTGGCGTGTGATCCGGCGGTCACTGCCATCTTCGCCGCCAATGACCAGACAGCCCTCGGGGTGATCCGCGGCCTCCACGATGCCGGTCGGAGGGTGCCCGAGGACGTGAGTGTGGTCGGATTCGATGACACGCCGGAGTCGGGCTACTTCCTGCCACCGCTCACGACGATCCGCCAGGACTTCGGCGAAGTGGGACGCCGCAGTGTCCACCTCCTGCTCTCGCTGGCCGATGGCGCAGCGAGAGAACGTCACCACGTGGTCCCCGCCGCGCTCGTCGTCCGTGCGAGCACCGCGCCACCCGCCTGACCAACAGCAAACCCCGACTCAACTTCCAACTCTTGCAATCTCCTGGACTCACTCACTGCTGGCCCACGTGCTCCACGAGGCGGGCGTAATCGATGAGGTGGCGATCACTGAGGAAGTGGTCTCGGACATATCGGTGGCCTCGCCGTCCCAGCGCGACCAGCTCGTCCGGCCGTTCGAGCAGTGATCTGACCGTCCGGCCGAACAGGTCGAGATCTCGCGGGTCGTCCAGGAGCACGCCAGCATCCGGCGGCACCTGGTCGTTGATCCCTCCGACGGCGGACGCCACAACGGGCCGGGATTTCCACATTGCCTCGGAGACGGTGAGCCCGAAGCCCTCCTGAAGGCTCTTCTGCACTACGAGGCTGGCGTAGCGCTGCGTCGCGTTGACCATGAGCGCATTCGTGACGACGTCGTCCATGGGAAGCGCCACGAGGCGCACACCATCGCGAGCCCGCTCTGGAAGTGCCTCCCAGGCCGCCAAACACTCGGCAAGGACCTGAGACCCTTCTGGGTCGTCGGCCACGCCGTCGACGGAAGGACCCACGAGAGCGAGCCTGGCGTCATTGTGCCCGACGACGTGCTCGGTGAAGCCCTGCAAGACACCGATCATGTCCTTGAGGTGGTCCCAGCGAGACACCTGGACCACGACTCGACCCCCAGGTGAGAACGGCCCGGCGCCTCCCAAGACCGCGCCCCCGGACGCGGGACGCTCCCCCGACAACAGCCCGATGCGAACCAGGAGGTCGCTGACTCTGTCAGGGGCTAACGAGTGGTTCTTGGGCGACAGCGGGTCGATGGAGGGCTCAATGATCCAGACGTCCGCCGATGACAACTCTGGCGGTACGAACGCCGCACGTGAGAAGACGATGGCCTGGCATTCGGCCAGGTGCGGTAACACGAAGTTCCAGGCTTCTCGGGTGTGTGCGTTCGCGAGGTCGGCACCGATGTGGCAGCGCCAGACGACCCGTGCGCCCCGACCCACCAGATGGCTGGCAAGACCGGCGGTCTGGGGATCGTGGAGGATCACGATGTCGCCCGGCTCGACCTTCTGACCCAGTGCGGCAGCATTCGATTCAAGGATCGACCTGTAGTGGGAATCCTCGTCTCCACTGAGCTCTCCGGCATCTCCTGGAGCTCCATGAAGGCGGTTGTGCAGTCGTTTGGTGATGGCAAAGAACTGGGCGTCGGCATCGATGACGACCCAGCGGGTGTCGATCCCGGCGTCGTTGGCATAGCCCACAAGGAGGTGCAGCATCTCTGCCACGCCACCGCCGGCGGCCGCCGAGCTGATGTGCCAGAGCCGCCGACCAACCAGGGCGCGACGCGCGCTTTCGGCGGCTTCTCGCAGTCGAGCCGAACGTGTGGCGCCCAACAGTCGCATCAAACGGCGAAGGGAACGCGGAGGCACGGCGATCTCTCGGGGTTGCGCCACGCCACACACTACGTTCGGAAGGAACACTCCACGGCACAAACGGCAGGCTGTCTTTGGCGAGAGACAGTATCGCTGCGTCTGTCTCTGGCCGCCCGGGTTCGATCCCCTGTGGTAGCCCCAATGCGCCGAACTGTGCCAGCTACCTGGCGATAGGCGGCAGCGCCGGTCGATCCAACGTGTGATCGCTCGGTCAGTAGCCGGGTCCCTTCACCCCGCATCCCGGTGAGTCGGATGAACGGCTCTCCTGACCCTGGCTGGAGTCTCTGGCGGGCTTCTGCCGTGGCTGCGTCGCAGAAGCAAACCAAAGGACGATTGTCTTTTGGTCCCGCGACCTTGGTCCCTAAGCCCCTCTCCGCTCGAGGTTCCATACTGGGCCGGAGGAGATGTGATGACGGATCTGAACCAGCCCGTAGCACTTTCGCCGCGCGCATGGTGCGTCGCGAGCCGCCCCGACCCAGCGCGGACGTCCGTACCTGGCGGCAAACTCTCGTGACACGAGCGCAATCCCTCACCGCCCTTGACGCCTCGTTCCTGCATGCGGAGTCGGATACGACACCGATGCACATGGCGTCGGTGGGTATTTTCGAAGGCGAACATCTGTACGACCCCGAAGGCAATTTCCGCATTGCCGACATCCGCCGGCTCATTGCCAGCCGCCTGGCGCTGGTGCCCAAATTGCGGCAGCTCCCCTGCCCAGGGTTGCTCGGTCAGGCCCCGCCCGCATGGCTCGATTATCCCGACTTCGATATCACGGAGCACGTACGCGTGTGCCAGCTCCCTTCTCCAGCCACGGAAGTGGAACTCCGGCAGCTCTGCGCCGACCTCATGACAGTTCCGCTGCAACGCGCGCGACCTTTGTGGGATCTCACCTTTGTCGAAGGTCTGGACCACGGACGTATCGCTCTCATCGAGCGACTCCATCACTCCATGGCTGATGGTTTGGCTGCAGCGGAGTTGGCCACCGTCCTCTTTGATCTCTCGCCCGAGCCGCCTCAGCTCGACGAGCCCGTCGACCCCTGGAGCCCGTCTGCGAGCACACCGGCCTGGCAGGCTGCGACATGCGACCTCTTGCGCCTGGGCGCCTTACCAGTGCATGCGGCCACGTGGTACATGGAGGCGATCGTGCATCCGATTCGGCGCACTCGGGAGGTGATCGATCTTGCTCAAGCGTTCAGCACGATCGTCACACCTCGCATCGTGGCTCCCGAATCCTCCCTGAATGGACCGATTACCGGAGCACGGTCCGTGGACTTCGTCCGGCTGCCGTTGCACGACGTGCACGAGGTCGCGCACTCGTTCGACAGCACCATCAACGACGTCCTCTTGACCCTCGTATCGGGCGGAGTGCGGGCCCTGCTCACGAGCAGAGGGGAATTGAAGGAGAGCAGCGAACTTCAGGTCCTTGTTCCGGTGGGACTGGTCAACGCCGAGGGGCGCGATCTCGGCAACAGTGTGTCGGCGCTCTTTGTGCGACTGCCGGTCGGCGTCGAAGACCCCGTTGACGTGCTGAGGGCGGTCTCGGCCGAGGTCGGGGAGGAGAAGCGTCGCCACCAGGCACTGGCAGCCGCCTCGTTCTTGCGAATGCTCGAACCAGTCCCTCAAGACGTTCTGGCCAAGGGGGTCGGGATCATCCACTACCAGCCCTTCTTCAATCTGATTGTGACCAATGTCCCAGGTCCGCATGTGCCGCTCTACGCCCTCGGTGCCAAGCTGCTCGAAGCCTTTCCGATCCTGCCCCTCGCCGGAAATCAGAGTCTGGCCGTGGCTGCGCTCTCTTACGAAGGTCAGCTGAACCTGGGTCTGCTCAGTGACCCCGTAACGTGTCCCGATGCCGAGGTCTTTTGCGCCGGGGTCAAGACGTGTCACGAGTCACTCGTGAAGCGATCCCAGGCTCCTTCAACAGCCTCATAGGTGCGACTCAGTGTTCAGACGCGTCATGGTGAGCATTGGGTGAACTCGATCAACTTCCCCGCGCGGGAATGCCCACCCGGTCGCACAGGGCGTTTACCTCTTTCATCATGTGCGACGACAAGAAGACGGTCTGGCTGCGGTCACGAGCTTCTCCGATGCAGTGGCGGAATGCTTGCTCCAGAGGTGGATCGAGCCCGCTGGTCGGTTCGTCCAAAATGAGGATCGGGCCGGATCTTCAGGGCGGCGATCAGGATCACCTTCTGGCGATTCTCGTTCGAATACGCACGAACCCTCTTCGTCGGATGGAGGGCGAACCGGTCGATCAGTTCGTCCCGGTAGCCGAGATCGACCCGACCATGTACCCGTCCGAGCAACGGCAGCGCTTCGGCTCCCGTCAGCGACGGCCAGAGGGTCGCCTCACCGGCTACGAAGCCCAATCGTCGATACGTCTCGACGGTCTGGCGCTGGCAGTGGCGGCAAAGATCGGCACCACCCGCTCGTGAGCAGGCTGAGCCTGAGCCAGCCGCCTCTGCTTTCATTCGTCTACCTACGGATAGAGATGGCCGACGGCACGGTTTCTGGATGGATGTCCTGGACTAGCTCCGCTCGGGATCTCTGTGCCCGTATGCAAAGAGGCTCCATCCGATCCCGACCTGCAGGACCGGATGGAGCACTTTGCGAGCAGATCATCCGGATGCTCAGGCTGGCACCAGTCTCCCTGTGTCGGCGTGAGTGGCGTGCACCTCGAGCTCGGCGGTCTCCGAGACTCTCCGTGCGTGCACGATGCCGAACACCACCAGGATCGCCATCAGAACGGCGAGGACGAAAGCGGTGATGGCTCCGATGAGCGCAATCGTTGCGATCGTTCCGAAGGCGTAGGCCTCGAGAAGGAGCCCGCGAAGCGTGGTGCCCTGGAAGACCGTCTGTACCTTCGCTTCTTCCGCCGTATAGGCCGCGGAGCCCTTGGGCAGCGCCATGGCCTTTGCGCTGAGTTGCGAGTAGGTCAGGCCCCCGCCGATCTCGTTGAGGTGGACCGCGATGAAGTCGTTTGCGTAGACCTCTGCCTGCTGGGCGGTGGTCAACTGCTGCCCGGCGTACTGGGACACGGTGCCGATCATCGACGGAGTGATCTCGCTTCCCGCCACGGGGTGGGCAAACGCCGCCTTGCTGGGGAACGTGATCTGTTGCTCCGCCAGCTGATTGTGCACATTTGAATTCGCAAAGCTGTAGCCCCACATCAATAGCACCCCTGCGATCACCAGCATGAGTACCATCAAAATCCCTGCGGTACTTGCCAGCACGTCAAACACCTTTCGCTGCATCTCGGTCCTCCTTCGCTCTCACCCCTCCTTGCGAGGAGATCCACGTCTCATTCTCACGACATGAGAGCAAAATGGAACGGGCGCAAAGGTCCTGACCTACAAGGACCTTGGTCCTGGCGAGGACGAGAGATTGCGCCCCAGGGAGGAGTGCCCGGGCGCGCGACGGTGTTCTTCGCGAAACACCAACACCGGACAGTGAGCATGGGTGACGCAGTGCTCACTGACCGAGCCCAACAGAAGCCCGACCACCTCGCCGTGCCCCCTCTGCGCGACAACGAGGAGAGCTGCGCCATGCGACGCCGACTCCAACACGTCCGCCGGATCGCCCTGCACGACCCGACCGTCGATGGCGATTTCTGGGTGGTCGGCACCCTTGCGCTCCATGAGATGCTCGAGCATCTGCTCGGCGCTCGTTTTCGGATTGAAATCGGAGGGGAAGGGACCCGACCACGCCAAGGCTGCCGGCCATTCCCAGGCTGTGACCATATCGATCCGCGACTGCGTCGCGGATGCGTAGCCCAGCGCCCATTGGAGTGCTTTGAGCGACGCCGCCGAACCGTCCACACCGACAACGACACGCGGGCGAGTGGACGTTGTTTCCGATGTCGTCACGGTGTGACCTCATGGGATCGATCGGCTGGGGCGATTGCCGCCCCCGCAGCGCGTTCATCCGGGTAGACGATGGTTCCTGTCTCGCCCTTTAGCAGGCGAACGGCGTCGTCCAGCCTTCCGATGGCCGCCAGGCCGCCGGTGGCTTCGACAAAACGACAGGCTCCCTCAACCTTGGGACCCATCGATCCGGTGGCGAAGTCCATCTCGCGCAGGGCTTGAACGGTTGTCTTCTCGATGGCACGCGCGCTCGCGGTGCCGTAGTCGTGTTGCACATTGGCTACATCGGTCAGCAGCAAGAAGGCATCCGCCTGCAAGTGGATGGCCAGGAGGGCGGTGGTGAGATCTTTGTCGACCACCGCATCCACGCCGCGGAGGTCCCCTGCATCGTCCCGCGCAACCGGAACCCCGCCGCCGCCGGCACAGATCACCGTCCAACCATCGTTGAGCAGTGTCCTGATCTCCTCCAGCTCGATGATCGCCGTCGGCTCAGGGGATGCAACCACCCGGCGCCAACCAGCGCCGTCTTCCAGCATCGCCCAACCGTGTTGGCGGCTGAGCTCTCTCGCTTGGCGCACCGTGTAGAGCCGGCCCACAAACTTGGTCGGCGTCGAGAAGGCCGGGTCCGCAGCATCGACCAGGGTCCGTGTCAGGAGGCAGACGGTGTCGTGGCCGGGTGCGGCGTGTTCGACCGCTGCCAGGAGCCAGCTCCCGATCAGACCTTGGGTCTCCGCGACCAGGGAGTCAAAAGGATATGGACGGGAGAGCGCGGGGTCTGCCCCACTCTCGAGCGCCAAGACGCCCACTTGGGGTCCGTTGCCGTGAGTGATGACGACATCGTGCTTCTGGACGAGCGGAGCCAGGGCCTTGGCGGCGACCTCGACGTGGTGCTCCTGAATGTCGGCATCGGGTGCCTCGCCGCGCTCGAGAAGAGCGTTGCCGCCCAGGGCAACGACAATCCTCACGGCTGAGCCACCTGTGGCGGCCCGCTCAGCGTCGCCACCATGACCGCCTTGATGGTGTGGAGGCGGTTCTCGGCCTGGTCGAAGACGATCGACGCCGGGGATTCGAACACTTCGTCGGTCACCTCCAGTGCGGAAAGCCCGAACTTGTCGAACAGCAGTTCGCCCAATTCGGTGTGGCGATCATGCATTGCCGGCAGACAGTGCATGAACTTTGTCTCAGGGTTCTCGGTCAGGGCCATGACTCGTGAGGAGATCTGGAACGGCCGCAGTTCCTCGATCCGAGCCGCCCACGTCTCCGTTGGTTCTCCCATGGAGACCCAGACGTCCGTATAGAGGAAGTCAGCACCCCGCACCGCTTCCTCGAGGTCGTCGGTGATGCTCAGGCGTGCGCCGCTTCGTTCAGCCAGGGTGCGGGCGATCGCGATGATGTCTTCGGCGGGCCACAGGGCACGAGGTCCGCAGATCCTCGTATCCATTCCCAACAAGGCACCGGTGACCAGCAACGAATTGGCGGTGTTGTTCCGGGCGTCACCTACATAGCAATACGAGATCTCTTCGATTGGTTGCTTCGCGTTGTCCTCCATTGTGAGCATGTCGGCAAGCATCTGCGTAGGATGCCAACGATCCGTCAGGCCGTTCCATACGGGAACGCCGGCGTACCGGGCGAGGTCCTCGACGTCCTGGTGGGCGAATCCTCGGAATTCGATCCCGTCGTACATGCGGCCGAGCACCCTTGCGGTGTCGCGGACACTCTCCTTTTTCCCGAGCTGCGTCTCCCCGGGACCGAGGTAACTGACGTGAGCACCCTGATCATGCGCGGCAACCTCGAACGCCGATCGGGTCCTGGTCGACGTTTTCTCGAAGATCAGGGCGATGTTCCGGCCCACGAGTCGCTGCGGCTCACAGTGGTTGCGCTTCTCGTCTCGCAACGTGATGGCGAGATTGAGCAGGAACTGGAATTCTTCCTTCGAAAAGTCGACTTCCTTCAAAAAACTTCGTCCGACAAGATTCATGATGGCCTCTGTTCTGTGGATTTCGGTCGTATCGTCCCTGGTGGCACGGACGGTCAAGCCGAGTCGCGCTCGATCGGGCAGGTCATGCACCGAGGGCCGCCGCGTCCGCGGCCGAGTTCCTCGCCGGCAATCGTGACGACCTCAATCCCGTTCCTGCGCAACATCGTGTTGGTGTTGACGTTGCGCTCGTATCCCAGGACCACACCGGGGGCGACGGCGAGGTAATTCGTTCCGTCGTCCCACTGTTCGCGCTCGGCAGCGCGGACGTCTTCGTCCGTCCGCAGAACGGTGACCTGATCGACCTCGAGTGCCCCGGCCAGGGTGTGCCAGAGGTCCTCATTCTGTGTCACGCTCAGACTGGACGGTGTATTTCCCCGCGTGACTGTCCAGCTGCGAAGGTTCTGGTCGAAGTAGGGGTACAGCACGAAGGTCGATGTGTCCACCATCGACATCACTGTGTCGAGGTGCATGAAGGCGTGGCTGTGCGGCAGCTCGACGGCAATGACCCGGTCCGCCTGGTCGTGGCCGAACAGAGACTTTGCGACCGTCTCCACGGCCATCGGCGTCGTCCGCTCGCCCATGCCGATCAGGACAGTCCGATGGCCGATGACGTGGACGTCGCCCCCTTCGATCGTGGCCGGTTGGTGCGGCATGTCGTCGTCGCCGTAGTAGACGGTGTACTTGGCGTCGAAGAGCGGGTGGTACTTGTAGATCGCCCTGGTGTGCAGGGTTTCTCTCTGACGAGCCGGCTTGGCCATCGGGTTGATTGTCACTCCGTTGTAGATCCAGCAGGAGTTGTCCCGCTGGAACAGATGGTTCGGGAGGGGCGCAAGGACGAAGTCGTCGGCCCGCAACATGTCCCACTTCAGGCTGTGCGCGCCGCTGGGGTGCAGATCGGCCTTCAGGACTCCGCCGACCAGGTAGTCGGCGAGCTGCTTCCCGTGCAGGTCCTCGAAGAGATCGCGGACGGGACCCACGAGCGACGGGCCTAGGTTCTCCGGCGTACACACCCGGTCAAGCACGAAAGCGCGTCCCTCGCCGATCTCGAGTGTCTCGGCCAGCAGCTGCCCGTAGTAGTGGACGTGGACGCCCTTGTCCCGGAGAGCCTGGGCGAAGGCGTCGTGCTCCTCTCGCGCCTTCTTGGCCCACATGACATCGTCGAAGAGCAAGTCGCCGATGTTCTCCGGGGTCAGCCGGGAGAGCTCGAGACCGGGACGATGGACTATGGCCTCCCGGAGTTGACCCACCTCTGAATCGACTTGAAAGTTCACTGTGATCTCTTTTCCTTGCGGCGGCCGGACGCTGTCAGATCAGGCCGATGCAGCAGGCTCGGCAACCGGCTGCTCGGGGAGCTCCATCGGCTCCTCGGTCTCGCCCAAACGCTGGCGGCGTGCGTTCAAGAAGGCGTACAGGATCAGGCCGGCCAGGATGACGACCAGTGCCTGGTAGACGACCTGGTAGCCCGAGGCGAATGTCACCCACATGGAGAACAGGACGCTGGCGCCGGCGACGAGGAGGTCTCGGGCCAGGGCCCAGCCGTTCACTCGCCGACGACGGGAGACCAGGAAGGTCAGCTGCGCGATGGCGGACATGAAGTAGGGGATGGCAACCGTCACGACCGTGAGATCGACCAGGTAGGTGAAGACAGTCAGCCCCGAGGTGGTGTTGTAGCGCCAGAACATCAGGAGCGAAGGGAGAGCGGTGCCGACCAGGATGCCGAACCACGCCGTTCCTTTGCGGTCCGTCCAGGCGAACGGCCGCGGGAACATGTCGTCCTGGGCGATGGCCCTTGACGTCTCGGTCACGATCAAGGTCCAGCCGTTGAGGGCGCCGATTCCCGAGATCACTGCGATGGCGGCGATGAACTTTCCGGCCCATGCCTCATGGGGGAAGATCGACTGGAAGGCATTGACGAACGGTGATCCGGTATTGATGAGCGTGTGGTGGGAGACCAGTCCCATCAGCACGGCGGTCACCAGCACGTAGAGAACAGCGCTCAGCGCCGTGCCGATCATCGACGCGCGCATGACGTTCACCCTGGGGTTCTTGACCCGCTTGGCAGTCATGGCCGCAGCCTCGACGCCGATGAAGGAGAAAAGGGCCACGCCGGCGGCGATGCCGATACCGGAATAGATGCTGCCACCCGACGCGTTGAAGGCTCCGAAGTGGGCGTTCTCGACGAAGAACCAGCCGACGATCCCCACGAACAGAAGGGGCAGGAACTTCAACACGACGGTGACGTTCTGGAACCAGGCCATTTGGCGGATACCGACGAGATTGATGATTGCCGGCACCCACAGGCCGACCAGGGCAATCCCGAAGTTCTGCATTCCGGATGGATGCGTCCATCCGAAGAGGGCGTCGACGTAGAAGACCCAGGACGAGACGATGGCCGCATTTCCGGCCCACGCCTGGATCCAGTAGCACCAACCGACCAGGTAGCCGGCGAAATCGCCGAACTCGTGCCGGGAGTAGGCGTAGAGGCCACCGTCACTGTTGGGCACGCGCTTGGTCAGCTGCCCGAACAAGACCGCCAGGAGCATCGCACCAACGGCGATGACCGCCAGCACGATGATGCCCATGGTGCCCGCTCCGGCGATCACCGCCGGCATCGTGAACACGCCGGTGCCGACGATGCTGCCGATCACCAAGCCGGTTGCCGAGGTCAAGCCCAGCGTGTGGGCCTTCTTTTGGTTTCTCGGCGACAGTCCCGGTTCGAGGGGCGGCGAGTCTTTGACAGGCGGCCGGGCACTCGTGACAGTCATCGGGATCTCCTTTGGATGGGCCGCGGTCACTCCCGCGAGTCGGCGTTAGGTTGATCTTGAGATCCGAGCCGCCGGTTCCTCTAGGGACCAACGTCCTGACGAGCAGGGACGTTGGTGGTCAATGGCACCCTTCCGAACAAATCGATTTTGCTGCCGGGAAGACTCCACCAACTCGACCTTCCAAGCCATGCGGGCGGGGAGTGGCGAAATAGGGACAATGGTCCTCCGGCGTTCACACCATCGACCCCTACCCATGCCGTTCCGTTTTCCATACCCTCAAGGGCGTGGTCATAAGACGCAGTTGTTCAGATGAACCCGTGTCATCCGCGAGTCCCGCCAACTCGAAGACGTCAACGAATACTTTGAGCAACTCGAGAAAGATGGCGTCGATACCCGCCTGGTCTTCGATTTCCGTCAGTAGCCGATCCCGGTGCTTCGGATCGCGCAGATCAGTCGCTATCCCTCGAGGACGTGAGTCTTGACATGTATGCCGACATACTCTCCAGCGTGCTGAGCGACTGGGTTGACGAACTGAGCGGTGAGGCACTGATCGAATTCGCACAGGTATGTCGGACGCAAATGCTCGAATCAGCCCGTGACACCGCCGCCGTCGCCTTGGCAGCAGAACTCTCGTACGACCGCGCGCTCCTCAAAGTCTGCGAGGCCCATGGAATTGGAACCTCGACACGCCGGTTCTCTCGGCCCGGCGAAGAGCGCTCGCGGCTCGAAAAGGAGCTCAGAGCCATCGGCGTCGATCTCGTCGCCCTGCCAGGGAACTGGCCAGACGGCTAAGACTGGGCCTCAGGAGCGTCCTTTGCCACCTTGAGCTTGGTGGCATAGATCGCCGCTTCCGTGCGGCTCGACATCTTGAGTTTGCGCAAAAGGCCAGTGATGTAGTTCTTCACGGTGTGCTCGGCGAGAAACATGGACTCGGCGATCTGCCGGTTGGTCTGCCCTTCGGCGATGAGGTCGAGGATCCGCTGCTCTTGGGGGGTGAGAGCCTGGAACTCGGGGTTCGTCTTCGGCGGATTCGAGATGCGCTCGACGACCCGCGACACGATCCGCGGGTCCATCAGGCTCTCCCCGTCCGCAACGCGGTGGACGTCGCTGATCAGGTCGCGAGCCTTGATCTGCTTGAGCACGTAGCCGGCAGCTCCCGCCATCACACTGGCGAAGATCGCTTCATCGTCGGCGAAGCTGGTGAGCATCAGGCAGATCAGATCGGGCATTATGGACCGTACGTCCCGGCAGACCTCAATGCCGCTGCTCCCCTCCAGCCGGACGTCGAGAATGGCGACGTCCGGCTTGGCGAGAGGGATCCGCTCCATCGCCTCGGCCGCCGTGGCCGCCTCACCGACGACCTGTATGTCGTCGTCGGACTCCAGGAGCAGCCGGATCCCCTCTCGGACCAGCTCATGGTCATCAAGGAGAAACACGCGGATCGTCATCCCGCTATTGTGCCAGCGTCGGCCCCTCGGTCGTTCACTTTCCGGATTTTCCCCGCTCCACGCTCATCCACGCTGAGTACGATCTCGGTTGTGCCATACCACCGGATCAGCGATCCCGAGAAGTTGGGTCGCCTGATGGACGCGGTGCTCATGATCGAGGCCGACATTCGACTCCCCGTCCTGTTGGGTCACCTGGTCGAAGAAGCCCGGACGCTCGCGGGTGCCCGCTACGGCGCTCTGGGTGTGCTCAACGAGGCCCGGACGGGTCTCGAGCAGTTCCTGACCGTCGGCTTGAGCGAATCGGAGGAGCAGGCCATCGGTCCCCGTCCGACCGGTCGAGGTGTCCTCGGACTCTTGATCACCGATCCTGCCCCACTTCGGTTACACGAGCTCGGCGCGCATGACCTCAGCTACGGGTTCCCCGCAAACCATCCGCCGATGCAATCCTTTCTCGGAGTGCCCATTAGGGCGAGAGGAGAGGTCTTCGGTAACCTGTATCTCACGGACAAGGTCGGGGCGGACGACTTCACCGATGAAGATGAAGCCCTCGTAGAAGCTCTGGCTCTCGCTGCAGGCATCGCGATCGACAACACCCGTCTGCACGACCGCGTTCGCACGATGAGCGTCCTCGACGACCGAGAGCGGATCGGTCGCGACCTCCACGACAAGGTGGTGCAGCGCTTGTTCGCAGTCGGCATGGCCCTCCAGGGTGCCGTTCGCCTTCCAGATCTCGACCTCGTGCGGAATCGGATCGACAAGGTGGTGAACGACCTCGACGCCACCATTTCTGAGATCCGTACCACGATCTTCGAACTTGGTGACAGCGCGCTGCCCGGAGGGCTCCGTCAGGCTGTCGTCGGTCTGGCGGACGAGCTTGCCCCTACCGTTGGCGTCCGTCCTGAACTCACGTTTGAAGGCGTCATCGACAATGCCATTCCTCAACAGACGGCCGATCATCTGCTGTCGGTATTGCGTGAATTGCTCTCGAATGTCGGCAAGCACGCGTATGCGACTCGTGTTCTTGTCGTCTTGACCGTTGTCGACGACGCCGTCGTGCTCGAGGTTGTCGACAACGGTGTCGGCTTTGCTCCGGCTGCCGACGGCGGGGGACTCGGGCTGACGAACCTTCGGGGCCGCGCTGAGAAGTTGGGTGGGACGTTCAACATTCAGGTGGTGGGGAGCGGCGGGACGAGGGCCACCTGGCGTGTTCCTATCTAGGTGCTCGGGACGGCATCGATGTTCGAAGCGATGTTCATCGCTATCTCGACGGTGTCCGATCCACTCGCTGACGACAGCGCGAATCCAGCCTCTCGAAAGACTGAGAGCATCGTCGCGTCTTCCAACACTACCTCGGCATTGAACTGCGCGACACCCGCCATCCTGGCGAGATGGGCTAACCGGCTGAGCAATTCGGAGGCGATGTACTGGTGTTGGAATGCGTCTCCAACCACGAATGCCACCTTTGCTTGCCGTGGGTCGCAGAGTCGGTCATAGCGCCCCACGGCGACGAGCGCACCGCTGACCTCGACCACGAGAGCGGCGCTGTCCACTCCGTCGACGCAGGTCAAATGCTTGATCTCGTCTGCCCAGAGAGCCGGGTGCGGGGCGAGGTAGCGGAAGAAGCAAGACCGGTCGGAAAGATTCCGGTGGAACTCCGCAAGCCCGGCACCGTCGTCTGGGGAGATAGGCCGGACGAGAGCATCGGTGCCATCGCACAGGGAGATCACGTCCCCTCTGTGTGATTGAGTTCTAAACGGCGCATCCATACTCTTGACCTTGCCCGAATCGCCGGCAGACCGGTAGGGAGTTTGGTCCGCGGCCCAAGGCCCTTGGTCCTGAATCCGGGTCGCTGGTCATACACGAGAACGGGACCCCCTTCCCTGCCCCCTGGGACCTAGGTCCCTAGCTCTCACCCCTCCTGACCAGGCAGCATGAATATATGCCCACGCCGACGAGCAGCGAGGCTGTACCGGAACACCAACGCGAACTCCGGGTCGTTGTGGGCGTCGACGGCTCTGAATGTGGCACGCGAGCTCTTGCGTTTGCAGCTCATGAGGCGGCGCTGCGCGGTGCGCTGCTCGAGGTCGTGAGCGCCTACGAGGAAATTCCGTACGTGATGGCCTGGCCCGTTGTGCCCTTGGGCCCCGACGAGGCGACCGCCGGGGCGATCGTGGACGAGTCCTTGGCGCAGGTCCAAGAGGTCGAGCCCCAGATCGTGAGCAAGGGTGAAATTCGATTCGGCCCAGCGGGGAATGTGCTCGTCGAAGCCAGCCGGGGTGCGGTACTGCTGGTCGTCGGATCCCGCGGCCGCGGTCAGGTGGCCGGCCTCCTCCTCGGATCGGTGTCGGAACACTGTGTGCACCATGCAGCTACGCCGATCACGGTGGTGCGCTGACTTTGATGACTTCTGCTGTGGCTGCCAGGATGCCCACCGCCGATCCTCCCCTGACGGTCTTCGGGGAGATGCCCCGGCTGAAGCGCTCACGGAGATCGATAGCGTGCTCGATACGTGGTCTGGCCGGCGGAGAGCCTTGCCGCCGCCAGGGCGAGGCGGCCGGACTCCTACCCCGATGTTCGGCTGGATCTCGACGTGCTCACATGAACAGGAGAGCGGCAGAGAGCTCCCACGAGCGTGAACGGTGCTGGGTGTCCCGGTCCGTCCGACGCTCAGAGAGCCCATTCGCTCAATCGGGGAACGGGGATGTGAGGAGCACACTTCATGCCCGAGATTGAGGAACCACTCGTGACCAGCAAGATCGTCGTTGGCGTCGATGGGTCCGATGGATCCGCCAGAGCGGTCGATTGGGCCATTGCGGAGGCGACGCGGTATCCGGCCGTCCTCGAGCTCGCGACCGCCTGGATGTTCCCCATGGCATTGGGCTACGTCTTTGCCAAGACGCCTGTTGAGGTACGACAGCAGGTTGAACGGATCGCCGAGATGTCGGTGTCTCACGTGGCAGAAGTCGCACCCGAAGTCGTCGTCAGGTCGACGTTGCGCGAAGCGGAAGCTGGGCCAGCGCTAGTCGAATTGAGCACGGGAGCTGATCTGCTCGTCGTCGGATCGCGAGGACATGGTGGGATCCATGAGTTGCTCCTGGGTTCGGTCGGCACCTACTGCGCTCGACACGCCCATTGCCCCATCGTGATCGTCCGCTAGGTCGAGTTCCGGAGTGACGCCCCGGACTGCCGCCGACTCGCCTGGCACTCTTGTGAGAGTGACCACCGGCAGGCAGCCCCCAGCACCTGGGCGCCTCATGCCGATACAAAGACCAAGGTCACCCCTCATCAGGACCATTCTCCCTATGGACTCGCCCGTCGCCCGATCACAATGGACCTCATGACAGCGACTCCTCCCTCCAAAGTGGCAACGGAGGCCCAAGCCCCTTCTGCCAGACTCTCCGGTCCAAGCGACGTGGCCCGGCGGGTAATCCACCGTCGAAAGGAGCTTGGCCTCACTCCCGAGGAGCTGGCCCAGCGGGTGGGTGTCGATCCCACGTATTTCAAGTACTTCGAGCAAAATGCCGACGCCCGCTTGAGTGCCGGAACCTTGAATCTGCTCGCGCTCGCCCTCGACACGACTCCCATCGCCCTTTCCGGGGGCGATGTCGACCGCGCCCCCGGAAGGGGTAGAGCGGGTCGCCACCCCTCACTCGACACTCTGGAGAGGGAGCAGTGTGACGCACACTTGGCCGCAGGCGGCGTAGGACGAATCGTCTTCGCCACAGAGAGGGGGCCCGTAGCCCTTCCCGTCAACTTCGAGTTCACGGACGGGAATGTGATATTCAGCACCGACCAGGTAAAGGCCGATCACCTCGAGACACTTCCGATGGTCGGATTCGAAATCGACCGTGTCGATGAGGCTTTCAGCGAGGGATGGAGCGTGCTCGTCAGCGGGCCGGCACACCGAGTCATCGATTCCGACGAGTTGCAGCAGCTCTCGTCTCTCGACCTCGAGGCGTGGGCCGGTGGCGACCGCCACGCATTGGTAAGGATCACGCCCGTCACCGTGACCGGTCGCGTCATTGTGCACACCTCTCTTCCTGATGAAGATTGAGGCGGTGCCGACGCGTTCGAAGCAGGAGGCCATCGACTCCAGGGAGAGCCTCGTGCGAGGCGATCATGGGGCAGGCTGATTGGCCGTGAGCGAACCGGCGGAGCGCCTGACTGCACAGTCTCCTCTGAGTGACGAAGAGTTGGAACTCATCGATGCGTATTGGCGCGCCGCCAACTATTGCTCGGTCGGTCAGATTTACCTCATGGATAACCCCCTTCTCGCGGAGCCACTGCTCGCAAAGCACGTCAAACCTCGGTTGTTGGGCCATTTCGGGACGACGCCCGGTCTGAACCTCATCTACGCCCACCTCAATCGGGTGATCAAGGCGCGTGACGTCAACATGATGTATGTGACGGGACCTGGTCACGGCGGGCCCGGCATCGTAGCCAACACCTACCTCGAAGGCACCTACACCGAGGTCTACCCCCACATCGGTCATGACGTCGAAGGCCTCAGGAGGCTCTTCCGGCAGTTCTCCTTCCCTGGTGGAATCCCGAGCCATGTCGCGCCGCAGACCCCCGGATCGATCCATGAAGGAGGCGAGCTGGGCTACTCGCTCGTGCACGCCTACGGTGCCGTACTGGACAACCCGGATCTGATCGTCGCCTGCGTCATCGGCGATGGAGAAGCGGAGACGGGGCCTTTGGCCGCAAGCTGGCACTCGAACAAGTTTCTCGACGCTGTTGGTGACGGCGCGGTACTACCCATTCTCCATCTCAACGGTTACAAGATTGCCAACCCCACGATTTTGGCGCGCCTGGGCGACGATGAGCTCACCAGCCTCCTCGTGGGCTACGGGCACCGTCCCATCTTCGTACGAGGGAACGAGCCGGCCGACGTCCATCAGCAGCTCGCCGCCGCCCTCGACGACGCCCTTGGAGACATCGCCGGGATCCAAGCGGCCGCTCGGAGTGGCCAGCTGTCGCGACGACCGGTTTGGCCCATGATCGTCCTGTGCACGCCAAAGGGATGGACGTGCCCGAAGGAGGTCGACGGCCTCCCCGTCGAAGGGACATTCCGCGCCCATCAGCTTCCCGTGGCCGATGTCCGGGCGAACCCTGGGCACCTCGAAATCCTTGAGAAATGGTTGCGGAGCTATCGGCCGCAGGAACTCTTCGACGATTCGGGTGCGCTTCGAGCACCCCTTCAGGCCCTCGCACCGACCGGAGCCCGGCGCATGAGCGCCAATCCACACGCCAATGGAGGATTGCTGCTTCGGGATCTCGATCTCCCGGACTTTCGTCGGTATGGCGTGACAGTCGAGACCCCTGGCGTCACATCGGTCGAGCCGACACGGGTGCTGGGCAATTTTCTGCGGGATGTGATCAGGGAGAATCCTTCGACCTTTCGGATCGTCGGTCCCGACGAGACACTCTCGAACCGACTGTCTGCAGTGTTCGAGGCAACCGATCGGGTCTGGGAGGCCGAGATCGTGCCCGGAGACGAGTTTCTGGCGTCGCAGGGCCGCGTCATGGAGGTATTGAGCGAGCATCTCTGTGAAGGGTGGCTGGAGGGATATCTCCTGACCGGACGCCATGGGCTCTTCAATTGCTATGAGGCGTTCATTCACATCGTCGATTCGATGCTCAATCAGCACGCCAAATGGCTCAAGACTTCGAAGGAGATCCCGTGGCGACGGCCCATCGCCTCTCTCAATTACTCTACTGTCCAGCCACGTCTGGCGGCAAGACCACAATGGTTTTTCCCACCAGGACCCCGGATTCATTGACCATCTCGTCAACAAGAAGCCGTCGATCGTCCGTGTCTACCTCCCGCCGGACGCCAACACGCTTCTCTCGGTGACTGACCATTGCCTGCGGAGCCGCAATTACGTGAACCTGATCGTCGCCGGCAAGCAGCCGGCGTTGACATATCTGACGATGGATGAGGCGGTCGATCATTGCGCGCGTGGACTGGGGATATTCGAGTGGGCGAGCAACGATGAGGGAGAGCTTCCCGACGTGGTGCTTGGTTGTGCGGGCGACATCCCGACGCTCGAGACCCTCGCCGCCGCGGCCATCCTTCGAGAAACCATTCCCGACCTGAAGGTTCGCGTCGTGAATGTTGTCGACCTGATGCGAATGTCTCATGAGACCGAGCATCCCCACGGATTGCCAGAGGTCGAGTTCGATGGTCTGTTCACAAAGGACAGGCCCGTGATCTTCGCCTATCACGGCTACCCGTGGCTCATCCATCGCTTGGCGTATCGGCACACAAACCATCACAACTTCCACGTACGTGGTTATAAGGAGGAGGGAACTACAACCACGCCTTTTGACATGGCGATCATGAACGACATGGACCGTTTCCATTTGGTCATGGATGTGATCGATCGTGTGCCAGGTCTCTCCGAGAGCGCCGCACATGTGCGCCAGAGGATGCAGGATGCCAGACTGAATGCGCGGGCTTACACGCGTGAGCACGGCGAAGATGATCCGTCCATCACTGAATGGATATGGAGGCGCTGAGCAGCCCGGCTCTCTACGACCCAAAGCCCCTCCGCAGGCGATGACCGCGTACACATGATTCCCGAAAATTCGGATCAACCGATCGGCCACTTACGGGTTCAGAGGTGTCAGGACCGTTGGGCTGGCCAGCGGGCGCGGACCGTGTCATGGATCAACATGAGCCGCATCCACCAGTACCCGGGTCGTGGTTCGGGAAGATCATGTCGGGACCAGAAGAACCCCGCCAGGGTCACGATTGCGGCAGTGAGCCAGATGATCAGCCCGGCGGCGAGGACCCACGGCGTGGCTCCCGACAAGATCAAAATGGCGCCGGCGACAGCGACACTCAGCCCGATGTATCCCACCCCGGAGCGCCCAGACCGCCATCCTCCAATGCGCGCTGTTCTGCAGTTCTGGCGGCTCGTCCATACGGAGACTGTCCACCATTGACTTGGCCATGGTCTTCCTGGTCGGCCGTTGGCCACGGCCGAACATCTCGGTTGACACACGTTCGGTAACATTTTCGACTTCACGAGGACGGTCGTGTGGCGACAGCATCGCTGACAACCGACACCCGTCCGATCCGTGCTCACCGAGATGGAGTGCGATCACCTGATCAGCATGGCGGAACAGGGCGCAGCTGCATGTTGACGAGAGGAGCGACGGCTACCGAACCCAGCGAACGAAGTTCGCCTAAGCCGGATGGCCCAGAGGGACGCAATGCTCGCCATTCTCTCCTGCGGATGGGAGCCGCATCACGCCGCCTTTCTCTGCGTCGTCGACGATCCGGCAGATGTCGCCGCCGTCGAGACTCTCTTGAGCCATCAAGGCCATCGCGAGCGTGCCGAGCGCCTTTCGGTGCTCGGCGAGGATCTGTCCTGCCCGCTTCGCCTGCTCATCGAGGATCCGGGCGACCTCGCAGTCAATGAGGCGCGCCGTCTGGTCCGAGTAGTCACGCGTGTGTATAAGGTCTTCACCCAGAAACACTGGCCCCCTCGGCCCCCAGGCCATCTTGCCGATCACATCGGACATGCCCCACTCGCGCACCATGCGACCGGCCAGATCAGTGGCGGACGTGAGGTCGTCCTCGGCGCCGGTCGATGGCACGCCGAATATCAGTTCCTCGGCGGCACGGCCGCCCAGGCGCACCGCCAGGGCATCGTCGAGGTACGGACGCTGCTGAAGCTGGCGTTCCTGATCGGGTAGCTGCTGAGTGGCACCCAGCGCCATACCGGTCGGCAGGATCGTCACCTTGTGAACAGGGTCCGCGTTGGTCAGAAGGTGCGCGAGCAGCGCGTGACCCGACTCGTGGTAGGCGACGATTCGCTTCTCTTCTGCGCTCAGCACGAGCGAGGTGCGCTTGAGGCCGAGCAACACGCGGTCGAGTGCCGCCTCGAGATCGGACGTCTCGATCTGGGTACCGTCCCGCCGCACGGCAATCAGACTTGCTTCGTTCACCAAGTTCTCCAGGTCGGCTCCGCTCATGCCCGGCGTTGCCTTGGCGAAGGTCTCGAGGTCCGCGTTAGCCGCGACTCGCTTTCCCTTGCAGTGCACCCGCAAGATGGCCAGGCGCTCCTCGAGGGTCGGGAGTGGGATCACGATCTGGCGGTCAAAGCGACCGGCTCGGAGAAGCGCCGGATCTAGGACGTCGGGGCGGTTGGTCGCTGCCATGACGATGATGCCCTCTGCCGACTCGAACCCATCCATCTCGGAGAGGATCTGGTTCAGCGTCTGTTCACGCTCGTCGTTTCCACCCCCGAGACCTGTGCCACGTTTACGCCCGATGGCGTCGATTTCGTCGATGAAGATGATCGAAGGCTTGTCCTGGCGCGCCGTCTTGAAGACGTCGCGAACGCGTGCCGCTCCCACCCCGACGAACATCTCCATGAACTCCGAACCGGTGATATTGATGAAAGGCACTCCGGCTTCACCGGCGACCGCCCGTGCAACCAACGTCTTGCCCGTGCCGGGTGGTCCGACGAGAAGCACTCCCTTCGGGATTCGGGCGCCGATAAGTTGGAATCGTCCCGGGTTCTTGAGGAAGTCGACCAGCTCGGAGATCTCCTGCTTGACACCCTCGTATCCGGCGATGTCCACAAAGGTCGTCGAGGGTCGTTCCGTGACCTGCACCTTGGCGCTGCTCTTGCCCCAGCTCGTCAGGGCCGCCATCTGAGCCTTGCTTCGCCTTCCGATCCAGACCCAGAACACGACCAGGATCCCGATCAGGATCCCCCACATGATGACCGTGGACCAGATGCTCGATGCGGTCGAGACGTAGTTGCGGGACACGTGATACCGACCCAAAAGCGCGATGTCAGCGCCGGGGAGCCCTCCGGGTGGGCCTTGTGCGGTGAACGATCTTCCGTCCCTGTACGTACCGTCGATCACCCCGCTGCTCTGGTTGATCTGAACGTCCTTGACGGAGTTCATCGACACCTTGGACAACATGGTCGAATAGGAAATCGACTCCGGTGAGGAGGTATTCGTCGAATGGGCGCTCATCAACACGGCGACGAGCACGAGGACAGCGGCGACCCACAGGACGATGAAGATCGACCGCGACCGGTTCGAGCTTTCCCGTTGACGAGGTGACCCCTGGGGGGCCGGAGGTTTCCAGTGCGACTGGTCGTCTGGCGGCAGCGTACTCATGCCCGCTCGCTGCGAGGACGGACTGAGCACGGCATTCTTCTTCCGGCCTCGCCGGGAAGAGTCGCTTGACGGCGACCGATCAACGATGGATCAGCAGCAGGCATGGCTCGATCTTTGATCCCAGCCGTCAGATTTGGAAGGGACTTGTGGCACTGCTGATGGAGCCGAAGGTCCCTTTCGTGTTGTTCCCGACGCTTCCAGAGATCAGGCGCGAGCCGCTTTCGCCGGACGCCACCCGGTAGCTCCTTGGTGGCACCGTTTGATGGGACCCCCAGGTACAAGATGTACCCGGGAGCATCGACGACCGATCAGATCGTGTGGAGAATCTCGCCGGCCCGTTGCAGCATCGGGTCGAAGACGACCTTGCTCGAGAAGGGCGGAAGTAGGTAAGAAGGCAGCGGCTCCGCAGACAGCCCCCGCCGAGGCCAGCGCTTCGTGGTCCTCATCGTCTCCCCTTTTTGTTCGTGGCATCCGTCTGACGACGCGGACGAGCATGCGCCCACCGTCTACGGCGCGGACAGGGACCAAGGTCATTTCGTCGTGTGTTCCCGCTGCACACAAGAGCGCCGCTCCGGGTGGACCACCGGGAATTGCAATCGCCACCATCACCGACGGCCTGGACCAGCAATACCCGGACTTGCCGGATATCTATGGATCGTGACGGCCATGGTCAAACTTGTACCGACGCGGAGATCTGCTCACCAGAGATGGGACTAATGTCCCCATCTCAAGGGACTTTCGAACCTGGGCATTGACCGGCGGTTACACGACCATAGGTTCCGTGACCTTTCCTGGGTATTGCAAGCGAGGACTGGGATCTGATCGAGGCCGAAGTGCCTGTCGTGTCGTAGCTGGAGAGCGGCCCCCAGCTGAGGTCTGATTCCGGCGCGCGCCTCAGGAAGCACGCAGAAGTCGCACGACCCGTCTCGATCGATTCTTTCCTGAGATTCAGCGCACTGAAAGATCCGCGTCACGAAAGAGACCGGAGGATTTCACATGCAAGTTAACGCTCTCCCGCTGAGGTCCTCGGCCGCACGTCTACCGCCTTGCCGCCCTGACGTCGACGGGAAGAGGGACCCGGTGCTGGAGCTGTGGGTCGACGTCGAACATACTCCCGCCATCGTTCGACTCAGTGGAACCATCGACGGGCAAACCGGTAGCAACGTCCGGGGAGTAGTCAAGGAGCTGCTCAATGAGGGTTACAGCTCCATAGCGATGGAAATCGATGAGCTCGAGCTACCGGCCGTCGCCGGATATTCAGCGCTCATTGCCATCGAGGAACTCGTACGACAAGCCGGAGGACGGCTCCATTGGTCGAGTTTGCCTTCGGACACATGTTGTAGCTGAAGGCGGACTTCGAGGTCACCCTGCCGCGAGGCGCATTCAGACGAGTTCAGCGAAGTGAGTTGCACACTGAACAGCTTCTCTGCGATGACGCGATTCCAGATGTCGCGAGCCCGGCGGTCCCCCCATGGAGGTCGCGTCGATGATGGCCCGGACATCGAGATCTCCAATGCCCGCGTCGGCCGCCTGACGAGCCATGCCGCTGCCCGATCCGAGCTCCTCGAGGGTGCTGGGGCGCCCGGCGCACCATGCCTGCCAGTCGATCACGGCATGGCTCACCTCGGCGAGGGACCGGCGGCTCGTCAGCTCGTCTTCGACACCTGTTCCGGCCAGGTCTCCGGCAGGTGGGGCGCCCACAGGAGCCTTCCCGCGTCGTCGTCGACCGCGCCGGGGAGCCCGAGGGCGGCGCGGCATGGCGCCCGCTGCCCTGATCTCCTTGACGTTGCGAATGAGGTCTACGAGGGCCTTTGGAGCGCCGTCGTCTGCCGGCGTGGGAACGGTCCGGCGGACGAGCACCTCCCCTCGGTGATCAACGAGTTTGGACGAAGACCTCCGTCGCACTCACCACTGGCTGACGGCGTACCACTCGGGAGCGGCCTTGAGCAGGAGCTGCAGGTCCTCTTCGCCGAGCAGTCCTTCCTGTGCGCCGACGTCCTGGACGACTCTCATCGCGTTGACCGGGGCCCACGCGAGCGCCTCCGCAAGGGTATGGCCTTTCACCAGCGCCGCCAAGAGGGTCGAGGAGAACGCGTCCCCAGCACCGGTGCGCTCCGTCGGCGGCGACGGGTCTGGGTACGAGGGCACGCGGAGTCGTTCGTGCCCGTCGTAGGCATAGGCACCGTCCGGGCCATCGGTGACGACGACGGTCCGGGGCCCGAGCGCGAACAAGGACTCGAGGATGGCCGCCAGGTTGCTGTAGTCCGCCCCCCCGATCGCAACTGCTTCCTCGCGGTTGCAGATCAGGATCCCTGTGCGCCGATAGACCCTGCTGAGTGACTCGGCTCCCTGGGCGATCTGCACCGTGCCGGGCTGGAATATGACACGCACCGTCGGCTGCTCTTCGAGCCACTTCACGACCTTGTCGTAGTAGTCCGAGCCTTCAGATCCGACCGAGCTCAGGTACACCCATGCGGGTACCTCACGGGGACTCAGATGGGGCCAGTGGTAGTCGTACGACTCGTGGTGGACGAGGATCGTCCGATCCTGGTGGTACCACAGAACGAAGTTCCGGTTGCTCGGGTGATCGGGGTCGAAACGCACCAGGTGGGTGTCGACTCCTTCCCGATCGAGGGCCGCCTGCATCTCGTGTCCGGTGCCGTCGTTACCCACATGCGAGGCCAAGGCTGTCGGAACCCCGAGTCGAGCCAAGCCGACCGCCGCGTTCGCCGCGTTGCCGCCGGCCTCCACCGTGTGCGCGTAGTCGAAGGGAACCTTGCCTCCGTAGGGGAGGTCGAGCCAACGCCCGTCTTGGTCGTTCCAGGCCCGGATGTGAGAGTCGGAAAGCCGAATGAAGATGTCCGTCGCGGCATCTCCGATGCAGAGCACCTCGTATGAAGCCATCTCTCCATCAGACTCGAAGCGCCGGGAGCGGCGCTAGGGACCCATCGGCCACGTACTGGGGACTTTGGTCCCCAATAACCCCATCCGCCGGGGCAGTGCCTTCCGCCCTCCATGGGAGGCTGACCGCACAATCAGTCGAAATTCCGGCGCAGGCCGAGACGACCCGCCGCTGCCGCGAGTTCCGGGCGAGCCCGAGGGTCGGCCACCTCATCGACGATCAATTGAGCCTGGGCGTGCTGCGAGCGGCCGAAGAGCTCGGCGCAGCCGTGCTCGCTCACGATGGCCGTGTGCTGGAACGAGGTGGCCGGGTTGTCGAGGAGAGGAACCACGGTGGAGGTGTCGGACTTGTGGTGCCAGGACCGCAGGGCGACAATGGCGTGCCCTCCGGTCGAGTGCAGGGCTCCGGTCACGAAGTCGGGTTGGCCGCCGAAACCCGAATGGATCCGGCGGTTGACGAAGCTGGCATTGGCCTGGGCGAAGAGGTCGACCTGCATGGCTGCGTTGACGGAGAGCACCGCCCTATGGGCGGCGATGTGAGCCGGGTCGTTGACTATCTCGGTTCGCCGCATCACGAGCTGATCGTTCCTGTCGGCCCACCCGTAGAGGTCGGGTGAACCGATAAGGAAGGAGCTCGTCACCGGGCGGTCGGGGTCGAGGGCACCGGCGCGGTGCAACGTGAGTACACCGTCGCTGATCATCTCCGACCAGACTCGCAGGTTCCGGAGCTCCGACATCATGGTGGCGGCGACGGTCGGGATCTCCCCGATGCCCAATTGCAGCGTGCTCCCATCCTCGGCGAAGGCGGCGACGCGCTCCCCGATGAGGTGCGCAGCGTCGTCGGCTGGCCTCACCGCGGGCGACATCAGGGGTGTATCCACCTCGAGCGCCCCGTCAATGAGATCGATCGGGATCTCTCCGTCCCCGAACGTGTACGGCATGCGCGCGTTCATCTGGGCGATGACGACGCCGCCACGGGCCCGGGCCTGTTCGATGGCCGCCGGTAGGACGTTGACTTCGATCCCGAGTGACACCTTGCCTCCGTGGGGCAATGAGGTGTGGACGAGGACCGCATCGACCGGTCGCACCGTGCTGAAGAGGCGGGGCACCAGCGAAAGCCGCATGGGCAGGTAGTCGAGCATGGGGTCGTGGCGCATTCCCGGCCCGACAAAAGGGGTCTCCGTGACGAACGCCGGGTTGGCGGAGAACCCGTCGTGTGCGTTGAGTTGAAAGACGCGACACCGGTCGCGGGCGGCGAGCAGGGCGTCAATCAGGGTGACCGGGCTGGCCGAGTTGCCCGAAATGACCACCCGAGGTTCATCGGGGTCGAGCCCGCGCAGCATCTTTACGACTTCTTCGAAGGTCAGCGTCCTCACGGAGTCAGTCTCACAAATGCACAACGTCCACAAACAGGGACGTTGGTCCCTATCCAAATGCACCGATGATCAGGGACGATCCAAGGAACGGCGTCGCCGGTCAGGCCGAAAGGGTGGAGGATGGACGTAATTCGATGGTTCGAGGACATTCGTCTCGGTGACACCGGGTCGGTCGGTGGCAAGGGGGCCAACCTAGGGGAACTCACAGCGGGCGGGCTACCGGTCCCGCCGGGCTTCGTCGTTACCGGAGAGGCCTATCTCGACGCCATGGCCAGAGGCGGCGTCCGCGAGCGGTTGTTGGCCATCCTCGCTGAGGCCCGCACTTCCTCCCAGGAAGACCTCAACCGCCTGGCTGCTGAGGCGAAGGACCTCGTGCGCTCGGCGCCGGTCCCCGATGATCTGGCACAGGCCGTGCTCGCAGCCTACGAGCGCCTCGGGAAGCATGTCCGCGTGGCAGTGCGGTCTTCGGGCATCGGCGAGGACGCCGAGGGCACATCCTTCGCCGGCATGAACGAGACGTTCACCAACGTGTCCGGCGGGCCTGAGGTTGTGGCGCGCCTGGCGGACTGCTGGGCCTCTCTCTGGGGCGCCCGCTCCATCTTCTACCGCGGCGATCAGAACCTGACGGTCGAGCCTGCCATCGCCGTGGTCGTGCAGGACATGATCCCCTCCGAGCGCTCGGGCGTCATGTTCACGCTCGACCCCTCGACAGGCGACACCGGCCACATCGTGATCGAGGCTGCCTTCGGCCAGGGCGAGGTCGTGGTGAGCGGGATGGTCGAGCCCGACACCTACATCGTCGACAAGAAGGGACCCCGCGTCCTCCACGTCCGCGTCGGCACCCAGCACTTCAAAATCGTGCGCGGGCCCGACGGCGAGGACCAACGCATCGACCTCGACCCGTCCGAGGGTGGCATCCGAGTGCTCGCTGACGCCGAGCTGGTCGAGCTCGCCAAGTTGGGTCTTGCCATCGAGGACCACTACGGTTCCCCCCAGGACACCGAATGGGCCATGGCGGGGGGTCGTACCTTCATTGTGCAGTCCCGTCCCGTCACTGCGACCGGCGGCGTCCCGGTCACCCCGGCCGATCATGGTGCGGTCCTGGTCCAGGGCCTGGCCGCGTCGGCGGGCCGGGCATCGGGTGTCGTGCGCGTGCTGCAGACGCCCGACGAGGGGCAGCGTCTGCAAACCGGTGAGGTGCTCGTCGCTCCCATGACGAGTCCGGACTGGGTGCCCACCATGCGCCGGGCGGCGGCCGTGGTCACCGACGGCGGGGGGATGACTTCCCACGCGGCCATCGTCTCGCGGGAGCTCGGTGTGCCCGCCGTAGTCGGTGCCCGCAACGCCACCAGCGTTTTGCGCGATGGCGAGCTGGTGACGGTCGACGGCGCCGAGGGCCTGGTGACCGAGGGGGCCGTGGCCACGGCGGCGGCCGGCGCAGTGTCTAAGCCTGGACCCGCCCCGGCCGTCGGCTCCGCGGCGCTCGCTACTCGGATCTACGTGAACCTGGCGTTCGCCGAGCACGCGCAGGAAGTGGCGGAGCTCCCCGTCGATGGGGTGGGGCTGCTGCGGGCCGAGTTCATGGTCACCGACGCCCTGGGCGGGGTGCACCCCCGCAAGCTGCTCGAAGACGGCGAAGGGAAGACATTCGTCGAGAGCATGGCCAAGTCGCTGCTGCAGATCACGCGGGCCTTCGAACCACGGCCCGTCGTGTACCGGAGCATCGACTTCCGATCCAACGAATTCTCCAACCTCGAGGGGGGCGACAGATTCGAACCCAAAGAAGACAACCCCATGATCGGCTACCGCGGTTGCTTCCGCTATGTCCGCGAGCCCGACCTCTTCCGACTCGAGCTCGACGCACTGGCTCGGGTGCTCGAGGAGACCACGAACGTCGTGCTGATGATCCCCTTCGTGCGCACCGCCTGGGAGCTCGAGGCCTGCCTCGAGGTGGTGGACGCCAGTCCCGTGGGCGGCTCCCTGCCGGTGTGGGTAATGGCCGAAGTGCCCTCCGTGGCGTACTGGATCCCCACCTACGCCTCCATGGGGATCACCGGGGTGTCCATCGGGAGCAACGACCTGACCCAGCTCATGCTCGGTGTCGACCGGGACTCCCAAGTCTGCGCCGAAGTCTTCGACGAGGCCGATCCCGCGGTTCTCGATGCCATCGGGCGCATCATCGGAGGTGCCAAGGAGGCCGCGATCTCCTCGTCGCTGTGCGGGCAGGCCCCGTCGAACCGGCCCGCCTTTGCCGAATACCTGGTCCGCCAGGGCATCACCTCCATCTCGGTGAACCCCGATGCCGTCGCTGCGGTGCGCAAGACAGTCGCCGAGGCAGAGTGGCGGATGCTCCTCGAGGCCGCGGTGCCTGGACGTCCCGAGAGCGGTCGAGTGGCACCGCGCCGGTCCTTCGGGCGGCGGCGCTAGCCCGGTACTGCGCCGCCGACCCCCTCGGCGGGGGTCGGCGTCAGATCTCCTCGGGCACCATCTCGATGGCCCCGCAGGGACACTCTTGGACGCAGAGTCCGCACCCCTTGCAGAAGTCGTAGTCGAAGGCATAGCCGTGCGCTTCGTCGACTTTTCGGACGGCGTTGTCCGGGCATACCCCGAAGCAGTTGTCGCACTGGAAGCAGTTGCCGCACGAGAGGCACCGCCGAGCCTCGTAGAGAGCCGTCGCTTCGTCGAGGCCTCCGACGACCTCGTCGAAGGTGGAGGCACGCCGAGCCGCATCGAGACGAGGCCGCACCGACTTGGGCGCGTCCGCGAAATACCAAGTGTTCAGGTCGGCTGGCGAGGCCAAAGGGCGGCGGGGCGGAATCTCCAGGGAACGGCCGTCCAACCAGGCGTCGATGGCCCGGGCCGCTTTCTTGCCGTGGCCGATGGCGTCGGTGAGCGTCCGGGCCCCGGCCACCATGTCTCCGCCGGCGAACACTCCGGGATGTGCGGACATGAAGTCCGGCCCGACGGGAACCAGACCGTCCACCGGCTGCAGGTCAGGCATCGACCGCAGCAGCGACAGATCGGCTTCTTGGCCCAGTGCCAACACCAGCGTGTCCGCCGACAGCTCCTCGAACTCGCCGGTGGGGCGGGGGAAGCCCGACTCGTCGAGCTCCATCCGCTCAATGGTCAGGGTCCCGCCTTCGTCCCTCACGATCGTGGAGAGCCACTTGAGGCGCACCCCTTCGTCGATCGCGTCCGTGACCTCATCGGCGTTGGCCGGCATCCGGCCCTGGGTGCGCCGGTAGACGACGACGGCCTCCTCGGCACCCATACGACGGGCCGTGCGGGCGGCATCCATGGCCGTGTCGCCACCGCCGTAGACGACGACCCGTCGGCCCAGCGAGGCGCCCCCGGCATCCTGGCCGTCCCCGGCGTTCCGCAACAAGGACACCGCATCGAGAATCCGCGCCGAGTCCCCGGCCGGAATGTCCGCATGCCGGCCGCGTTGGGCCCCCACGGCCAGGAAGGCGGTGTCGAACCCCCCTTCTGCGAGGGCGGTCTCGAGGTCATCCACCGGCCGACCGCACTCAATGTCGATGCCGAGGGCGACGATGCGTTCGATCTCCGCCGCCACCACGTCCCGGGGAAGGCGATAGGAGG
Source organism: uncultured Acidimicrobiaceae bacterium (assembly GCA_963721585.1). Classification (GTDB taxonomy): domain Bacteria; phylum Actinomycetota; class Acidimicrobiia; order Acidimicrobiales; family RAAP-2; genus Bog-473. The sequence continues at coordinate 1,340,798 of CAVRJN010000008.1, forward strand.
GGATGCCGTACCGCATCATCCCGCCCGGGAGCGGTGACGACTCGTACACCACCACCTCGTGGCCCAGGAGCCTGAGATGGTAGGCGGCCGTCAGCCCGCCTGGTCCCGAGCCGACCACGAGGACGCGGCGCCCGGTGGGAGGGGCCGCCGGGTCGGGGAGCCAGCCCTCCTCGAGGGCCCGGTCGCCAAGGAAGCACTCGATGGCGTTGATGCCGACCGCCTCGTCGATGGTGGCCCGGTTGCAGGCGGTCTGGCACGGATGAAAGCAGGCCCGCCCCATGACGGCGGGGAAGGGGTTGGCCCGCATGATCTCACGCCATGCCGGCTCGTAGGAGCCGTCCTCCGCCAGATACAGCCACTGCTGGATGTTCTCGCCGGCCGGGCAGGCGTTGTTGCACGGCGGAAGGCGGTCCACGTACACCGGCCGCTCGGTCCGCCAATTACCGGTCTTGTTGGCGAGGCTCGAACCGACCTCGAGGGTGATGGCGAAGGGCTTCTCCGTCACGAGGGCACCTCGTCGGTAGCCTCGAGCAGCCCGTAGCGGCTGATGTTGTCGTCGGCCATCGCCTGCAGCGCGTCCAGGACTTCGGGTTGCACCGGATTCCCCTCCCGGTCGAAGAGGTGGGAGAAGCGTCCCTGGAGGCGCAGGTACTCGGTGACGGGGGCCGGCCGGCGGATGGTGGTCACGCCGGTCACCTTGCCGTGCTCGGCCTCGAAGACGGGGAAGAATCCGGTCTGGGTCGCCAGGCGGGCGATCCGGACGGTGTCGCTCGATGCGCTCACCCATCCGAGGGGGCATGGCACCAGGATGTGGATGTAGCGCGAGCCTCGGATCGACATGGCCCGGGTGACCTTCGCCTCGAGGTCGTGCAGGTCGGCCACCGTCGCGGTGGCGACGTAGGGGATCCCGTGCGCCATGGCCAGGACGGGCATGTTCTTGCCCTGCCCGAACGAATTCCCCGGGTGGGGACCGACCGCCTCGGTTGTCGCCGTGCGCGCTGCCGGCGGGGTCGCCCCCGACCGCTGCACACCGGTGTTCATGTAGGCCTCGTTGTCGTAGCAGATGAACAGCACGTCGTCGTTGCGCTCGAACATCCCAGAGAGACACCCGAACCCGATGTCGACGGTCCCGCCGTCGCCGGCCTGCCCGATGACCCTCGTCTCCGTACGGCCCTTGACGCGCAGCGCGGCCGCGACGCCCGTTGCGACGGCCGGCGCGTTCCCGAACAACGAGTGCAGCCACGGGATCTGCCACGACGTCTCGGGGTAGGGGGTGGAGAACACTTCGAGGCAGCCGGTGGCGTTGACCGCCACCATCTGGCCACCGGTGGCTCGCATGGCGGCGTCGAGGGCGTAGCGCGCACCCAGGGCCTCGCCGCAACCCTGGCAGGCCCGGTGGCCGGAGGTGAGCGAATTGGAGCGTCCCCCCTCGGACTGGATCGTGCGGTCGGCCCGGCTCGCCAACCGGTTTCCGACGGCGAAGCTGCCCACCTGGTAGAAGCGGACCGCCATCAGCCGATTCCCGAAGCCACGGTACCCAGGTCGCGCAGGATGTTCTCCGCCGACGGGCCCGAACGGCGGCGCTGTGCGATGCGTGCGAGTTCGCGCTCGACGAGCTTCTCGTTGAGGTCGAGGAAGGTCAGCCGCGGCAGGTCGCCCCGGGCCGCTGCCTCGAAGACCCTTTGCAACGACGTCTGCGTGATGACCCGACCGCCGAGCCCCGCCACGACGGTGGCCACGGGCACCGGGAGCCCGCTGATCGCCATGGCCACGTCGGTCGAGAGCACACCGCCGAACCCGACGCTGAACGCTTTCTCCACCACGACGACCTGGTGCGCCTCTTGGAGCGCCGCCCGAACGGCGTCGATGGGAAAGGGCCGGAACGACGTGACACCGAGCGCGCCGATGCGCATCCCGGCGTCGCGCTGGGTGTCGATGAGGTCCTTGATAGTGCCCAGGACAGAACCCATGGCCACGATCACCACCTCGGCGTCCGCGCTGCGATACGGGTGGACGAGCCCGCCCGAGTCGCGCCCGAAGGCTTCGGCGAACTCTGCACTCAGCTCGGGGATGAGCGCGAGCGCCTCCTGCTGGTGGGCGTGAGCCAGATACCGGACCTCCGAGAAAGCCTCTGGCCCGACCATGGCGCCGATGGAGTAAGGGTCGTCCGGGCTGAGCTGCTGGCGTGGTTCGAAGGGAGGGAGAAACGCGTCCACCTGCCCCTGGTCGGGCATGTCCACCGCTTCAGTGGCATGGGTGAGGATGAATCCGTCCATGCACACCATCACCGGGACAGAGATCTCCTCGGCCAGCCGGAAAGCCAGGATGTGCAAGTCCGCCGCCTCCTGGTTCGTCTCGGCGAAGAGCTGGATCCAGCCCGCGTCGCGCGCGGCCATTGCATCGCTGTGGTCGTTCCAGATGTTGATGGGTGCGCCCACGGCGCGGTTGGCCAGCGTCATGACGATGGGCAACCCCAGGCCGCCGGCGTTGTAGAGCGCCTCCATCATGAAAAGGAGCCCCTGGCTGGCGGTGGCGGTGAAGGACCGGGCACCGGTCGCCGAGGCGCCGATGGCCACCGACATCGCCGCAAACTCCGACTCGACGTTGATGAATTCGCAAGGTGCCAGTTCGCCGCTCTTCACGAGTTCGCCGATCGCTTCAATGATGTGGGTCTGGGGGGAGATCGGGTAGGCGCAGACGACCTCGGGGCGGCAGAGCGCCACTGTCTCCGCCACGGCCCGGGAGCCCTCAATTTGCCGGAGCACCGAGCACCCCCTGTCCGCTACGGACCATTGCCTGTCGGGCGTAGTGGTACACCTCGTTGGCAGCGGCAACGTTCCGCTCCGCGATGCTGGGATCCTTGCGGAACCGTTCCCGGATGGCCGTGCCCACCGCCCGGATGCCCACCTGTGCCGTCACGGCGGCAAACCCGCCGAGCAGGGCCGCGTTGGGCAACGGCCTGCCGATCTGGCGAAGTGCCACTTCGGTCGCGGGCATGGTCAGCAGGTGGTCACGGTCGAAGTCGTCCTCCATGGACCCCAGTCCGAGGAGGTCCATCGTCCGGGCCGAGTTGACCAAGACGAAGCCACCGGGGCGCAAGCCCGCGAACAGGTCGACCTGGTGCACCAGCGTGGGATCGATGACCACGACACAGTCGCAACCGGTCACGGGCTCACGGGTCCGGATCTCGCGCTCGCCCAGCCGGCAATAGGCCACCACCGGCGCGCCGGTGCGCTCGGAACCGAAACTCGGGAACGACTGCGCGTGCCGGCCTTCCTCGAATGCCGCCAATGCGAGAAGATCGGCAGCCGTCACAGCACCCTGACCGCCTCGCCCGTGGAACCGCACCTCGAACATCACTTCCCCAACCTGCTCTTGTTCAGTCGAGGGGCAATAGGGACGAAGGTCCTCAGTGGTGGGGCCGAACGTGGTGATCGATGACGACTTCCGGGGCTGCCACTCCCCCGAGGTCGGGACCTTGGTCCGTAGCGATCGCTGTGACCAGCTGTCAGCATCGCGTGTGCTGGGCCAGCCGGCTCCCAGCTCAATTGAGGAAGAAGGCCGATCATGGGAGTTCGAGTCGCCATCAACGGGTTCGGCCGAACGGGACGCGCCTTTCTCCGAGCAGCCCTGAAGTCGCCCCACGACGTCGAGGTGGCAGCGGTCAACGACCTCGGCTCACCGGAGGCGCTGGCCCGGCTGCTCTCCCGCGATTCGGTGCACGGTCGCTTCCCCCTGCCGGTATCCGTCGAGCACGGGAGGATGATCGTGGGATCTTCCCAGGTTGCGATGCTGGCGGAACCGCATCCTGAGCAGCTTCCGTGGCGTGAGCTGGGGATCGACGTCGTGGTCGAGAGCACGGGACGGCTGACGAGCCGTGACAAGGCCGCTGCCCACCTGACCGCCGGCGCTCGCCGAGTCGTCGTCTCGGCACCCGCCAAGGGGGCAGATGCCACGTTGGTCGTGGGTGTCAACGAGGAGAACTTCGACCCGGCACACGACTTCGTGGTTTCGAACGCCTCCTGCACGACGAACTGTCTCGCCGTGCTCGCCAAGGTCCTCGATGACTCCTTCGGGTTGGAACAGGGCTTTATGACGACCGTTCACGCCTACACCGGCGACCAGCACCTGGTGGACGCTCTGCACAAGGACCCGCGTCGATCCCGTGGTGCAGCGATCAACATCGTGCCGACGACGACGGGGGCCGCTCGCGCCACTGGCGAGGTGTTGCCCGATCTCGCGGGACATCTCGACGGCTTGTCGCTGCGCGTGCCGGTGGCCGACGGATCCATTACTGACCTCGTGGCCTTACTGCGGTCGACACCGTCCGTCGATGACGTGTGCACGGCATACCGGACCGCTGCAGAGACAGGTCGTCTGGTGGGGCTGCTCGAGTACTCCGAGGAGGACCTCGTCTCCACCGACATCATCGGCTCATCGGCCTCGTGCATCTTCGATGCAAAGCTGACCATGGCCCAGGGGAGTCTCGTCAAAGTCTTGGGCTGGTACGACAACGAGACCGGTTACTCCAACAGGCTCGTCGATCTCGCATTCCTGGTGGGCTCGAATGGCCGATAAGGTCGCCATGGAGCTTGGCGGCGCGTGGCGCCGGTCAGCGTCCGTTGGTTGAACTCGCCCACGCTCGCTTGGCGGGTCACTTGGATCTCCTCTTTTGCACAGGATGCGATCCGGCCTTCGACCGTCCCTGAGCGCCGGGAGGGCAGCACCTCCGCGCATTCCCTGACCGAGTTCTCATCCAGAGGGTCTCGACGGCAACCGGAATCGCGCGAAGACGCGGGGGCCGGTGGTTCCCGACCGTCTAGTCCATCGAAAGGGTGACGATCCGACGCCGAATCATCCCATAGGCGTAGGAATGGCTCTCAGGGGCATCGAAGAGTGACCGCTAGGTTTCAGGCATGGCGCCCGACAGCCAACTCGGCGACCACACTTCAGGGCCCGACCCGTCAACCCATCTGGTGACATGTTCTCAGGATCCAGATATCCAAGCGCAAGTCCGCGACCGTGCGCCGAGACAAGAGCAGCGGCGGAGACTCAGCGGCCGGGGCAGACTCGTGTGGACAATGATCGTGGCACCGTTCGTCGTCGTGCTGTTGTGGGCGGCCGTTTCCTATACGGTCTGGATGCTGCGGCCCACGAGCCTCTCATGGAACGTGAACAGCGTTGAATGGGTGAGGTACAACGTCCCCTTCGGCATCGGCAACTGGGTCGCCGACCATGTCGAGCAGGTCTACTACAGCCACCAAGCGCCCAAGAAGGGCGGGCCGCAGCTGAAGAGCCTGCCGAAGGTGGGGGTAACGCACACCACGTCCCCAGCGACGACGGCATGGCCGCCGGCGATCACTCCGATCTTCTCCAACGCGCTTCCCGGCGAGGGGGTCTGGCAGCCGACCGGACCGTCGGTCGATGGTGGTGCCCCCATATTGGTCACCACGTATCGTCCTGACCCGAACTACCCACAGATAGTGGCCTACGTCGCCTGGTTCGACCACGCACGGACTGAGCTCGGGTATTACCCGGGCCGCTATGAGCCGCCGAACGCTGCCGTACGGGGACCGGCGATGGTCCCCTACAGCCAGCGCTCTCGTCTGCTCGCGACCTTCAACGGCGGGTTTACCTACGTCGATGGCGACAACGGGTCTGCGGATAACGGCCAAACGAACGAGCCCCTGAAGGACGGCAACGCGACACTCATTGGCTATACGGATGGTCGCGTGGACATCGTGAATTGGAGCGGGGGACCGGACCCAGGCCCGGACGTCGCATGGGCCCGACAGAGCCTGGCTCCGATCGTCTGGAACAGCCAGCTGAATCCCACGTTGAACACCGATCCGAACAGCCCGCAGTGGGGATACACGCTCGGCGGAGTCACTCGCGTCTGGCGCACCGGCGTTGGCATCGACGCCCGGGGCAACCTCATCTACGTCGCCGCTGACGATCAGACAGTCGTCAGCATCGCGCAGATCCTTCAGCACGTCGGAGCGGTGCGGGCAATGGAGTTCGACATCAACCCTGAGTGGCACACGCTCAACACGTACAACCCCCCGGGCCTCAACCCCACGATGGTCGGGCCCAACCCGAATCAGTCGCCCGACCGCTACCTCGTCCCCGATGACCGTGACTTCTTTGCGGTCTACCGACCGGTTCCGGGCCCGGTGACTGTCCCATTCGGGTAAGGATCGCTCGCTCCCTACGCCGTGGCCCGGCGATAGAGGTTGAGCGAGATCACGAAGAAGACCGCCAGGATCCCCAGGCACCACGCCATTGCCTGCCATAGGTCGGATGCGAGCGGTCCACCTTCGAAGAGGGCGCGCACCGAATTGATGACCACGCTGGCGGGCTGGTTGCGCGCAAATGGTTGGAGCCACCCGGGCATGGTGGCCACGGGAACGACCGCCGAGCTGGCGAAGAACAGGATGAACATGGGAAGAATCGCTGCGATCTGGGCCGTCTGAGGATCCCGGACGGCGAGTCCGACGGCGGCGTACACCCAGATGAAGGCGTAACCGAAGAGGATAATCAACCCGATTCCGCCAAGGCAGGCGCCGACGGAGCTGTGGAACCGGAAGCCCACGAGGAGGCCGAGTCCGATCATGAAGCACAACGCCAGGACGCTGCGGCACAGGTCAGCCAGGGTCCGGCCGGCCAGGAACGCAGAACGCGCCATCGGCAGACTCCGGAACCGGTCGACCATCCCGGCCTGAAGGTCCTGCGCCAGGGTGAGGGCCGTGGTCATCCCCCCGATCAGCACCGCTTCGAGGAAAATGGCGGGAACCACGTAGTCGACGTAATCGAGACCCGGGATGTGAATGGCCCCCCCGAGCACATAGCGGAACAGCAAGAGGATGATGGCAGGCTGGACGACGGACAGGACCAGCAGCTGCGGGGTGCGGACGATGCGCAGGAGATTGCGCTTTGTCATCCCGAAAAGGTCGCGGATCGCCAGCCGCAAGCTCACCGCATCCGGCTGGATCCTCAGTCGCTGCACAGCGAGATCGCTCATCTTGCCGTCTCCGGACCGAGGATTCCCGGTGCGCCCGCTGCGGCCACGGCGGGCGATGGCCCGGTGAACGAAAGGAAGACGTCGTCGAGTGAAGGGCGTCGGATCCTCAGGTCGTCGAGCACGAGGCCAGCTTCTTCGAGGTGGCGTCCGGCAGCCAGAAGTGCATCGACCCTCCCATTGATGCGAACGCTGATCTTCTTGAGGTCACGATCCACCTGCGGTCCACCCTGACCGAAATGCTCCAAAAGTCCAGCCGCACGTTCCACATCGGCTGAGTCGGCAACTCGCACCTCCAGGATGTCGCCGCCGATCCGGTCCTTCAACTGATCGGCAGTTCCACTGGCGACAACGCAGCCGGTATCGAGGAGCACGATCTGGTCGGCGAGATATTCGGCCTCTTCCATGTACTGCGTCGTGAGCAGCACCGTCGAGCCTTCATCGACGAGCTCTTCGATGAAGGACCACAGGTCGTTCCTCGTCCGAGGATCCAATCCGGTGGTGGGCTCATCGAGCAGGAGGATGGGTGGCCGTCCGATGAGGCTTGCCGCCAGATCGAGCCGGCGTCGCATGCCGCCCGAATAGGTCTTGACCTGTCTATCCGCCGCGCTGGTCAAGGTCATGCGCTCCAGCGCATCCTGGGTGCGGCGCTGATACTCCGCTCGCTCAAGGTGGTACAGGAGGCCGACGAGCTCGAGATTCTCCCGACCGGTGAGGAGATCGTCGACTGATGCGTATTGTCCTGCCAGCCCAATGAGCGACCGGATGGCTTTTGCCTCCTTCTGCACATCACGCCCGGCGACCCTGGCGACGCCCGAATCGGGAAGGACGAGGGTAGTCAGAATTCGGATGAGGGTCGTCTTGCCCGCCCCGTTGGGCCCGAGGAGCGCCAGGACTGTGCCCGGCTCTACCGAGAGCGACACGTCGTCCAACGCCTGGTTCGAGCCGAAACGTTTCGACACCCCCTTCACCTCGATGGCCGTCATAGCGGACATCGCGAGGTCGTCTCGGTCCGATACATCTGGGCTGTCCACGTTGTCGTTCACCGATGCCGCGACGACCATGCCTTCTCCTCTCTCGTGCCAGTGCGTCGGAATTACCCGTCTGGGTTCGCATGATGACATCAGTGGTCGTTCCTGTCTCAGGGACAAACGTCCCAATCCCACCGCATGGAGGGAATTTCGGAGGCGCATCGGTGGAGCTGCAATGAGAAAGGACTTAGGTCCTCCGATGGGGGGGGCCTTTGGGTCTACGGGCGTGGCCCCTCGATGCAGTCCAATGGACCCAGACGGTGCTTGCCGTCCCGAGAAAAGGAGAGAGCGATGAATCGCACCCGAAGTCGCCGTACGGCTCCCAGTGGGCACCGAACCCGACGCGCCTCCCTGAGCCCGTATTACATGGACGACACCGCCTTCACGCTCGGCGACATCCTTCGGGACCGCCCGCTGGACACCGCGACCGTCAAGGGCTGACACCGATTCTGTCTCCACGCACTCCCACCCTGCAGACCGATTGTCATGACCTTCTTCGATCTCATTCTGCGTAACCTTTGGAAGAAGAAGGCCCGGTCCATCGGACTTCTTCTGGCGGTCGCGGTTGCCGTGATGACCGTCGTGGCGCTCGATGTCACAAGCAGCGGTCTCGAGCAATCGGCCGCCGCGATCATCTCGGTCGGCAAAGCCGATTTCACGGTTGCTCAGAAAGGCGCGTCGAGCACGCTGACGAGCACCATCGATCGCAACGAGCTCACCCGTATCCGCCAGACCCCAGGCGTGCAGAGCGCCGTCGGCGTCCTTGTGGAGACCGAGCACATCAATGCCAACAATCCGGTGTTCATTGAGATCGGGATCCAACCCAGCGACCTGGCCTCCTTCGGAGTGAAGATCGTCGCCGGGCGTAGCTATTCCACCACGAGCACCAACGAGGTGATGCTGGGCTGGACCGCGGCAGCCAACCTCGGGCTGCACCTCGGTGACCGGTTCCGGGCCAACGGCGCCTTGAACACCGTTGTGGGCATCTATTCGACGGGAAATGCTTTTGGCGACGCCGGAGCCATGTTCCCGCTCCCCGCCATTCAGGGTTACAACCGTCTTCCAGGGATCGTGACACTGGCCTTCGTAAAGGTGCTGTCCGGCTACTCCATCGCGACCGTGGCCGCTCGGGTCGCCTACGACCAACCCCAACTCACCACTATACGGACCGCCAGCCAATTCGGCAGGGCGGACACAAGTCTCGTGTACCTGCAAGCGGCCGTCAACGGCAGCACGGTGCTGGCGATCCTGATCGGCGCCATCATCGTCGGCAACACAATGTTGCTTTCGCTCTTCGAGCGGACCCGCGAGTTCGGGCTTCTCAGGGCCTTCGGCTGGACCCGCCGCAGGACCGTGATCCTGCTGCTGGGTGAGAGTCTTCTGCTCGCCGTCGTCGGCGCCGGTGTCGGTGTCGCCCTGTCGTTCGTCGTGACGACACTGCTGGTCCAGCTCCCCGCGCTCAAGGGCGTGCTGCACCCGAACTTCACAGAAGGAGCATTTTGGCGCGCGTTGTTCACGGCACTCGTCATGACGTTCATCGGCGCCCTCTATCCAACCACCCGAGCCGCATTTCTCTCCCCATTGAAAGCGCTGAGCTATGAGTGACCGGCCGCTCGCAGTCGAGCTGAAGGGCGTGACACGCGTCTTCCCCGGTCACGTCAACGCCCTCGCCGGGGTGAATCTGACCGTCGCGAATGGCGAAACGGTGGCCATCACCGGGCCATCGGGCTGCGGCAAGTCAACGCTGTTGAATCTCCTGGCCGCCATCGATTCCCCCTCCTCGGGTTCAGTCATCGTGGGTGGGCACGATGTGGCCCAGATTCGCGATCTCAGCCGCTACCGGCGCAATGAGGTGGGGCTCGTCTTCCAGTTCCACAACCTGCTCCCCCAACTCAGCGCTCTCGCCAACGTGGAGATGCCCATGTTCGGCACCCACCGGTCGACTCGTCAGCGGAAACTGCGGGCCCGCCAACTCCTGGCCCAGGTCGACCTCGCGGGATGCGAGAGTCGTCTGCCGACAGAGCTGTCCGGCGGTGAGCGCCAGCGGGTAGCGATTGCCCGGGCTCTGGCGAACGACCCTCAGATCCTCTTGGCCGATGAGCCGACGGGGAGCCTCGACTCGGCGTCCACCGGTCGTTTCCTCGAACTGATTGAGGAACTGGGCACCTCGGGAATGACGATCGTGATGGTGACGCACGCCGCCGATGTGGCGGCACACGCCCACCGCATCATCGCAATGCGAGACGGACGTATCGTCGATTCGACACAGGCGTTCGACCACGATCGCTTCGCCCTCACCACCTGATGGGGTCCCGAAGATTTGTGCACGAACGATCGCGGATGCGAGCCCTTCTGGCTTGTAGCGGGGTTGCCCTTGTTGTGGTGGTGCTCGCACCGCCGCGCCCTTCGGCGGCTTCCGACAGGCGGACGACGCGCATCGGCATTTTCGGAGACTCCCTGGCGGTGCAGTCGGAACCGTATTTCAACTTCCTGGTGCAAGCAGGTGGCAAGGCGAAGGTCACCGACTTCTCCTATGGCGGCACGGCTGCCTGCGATTGGCTTCCCAAAATGCGCACATACGCTCGTACCGAACATCCGCAGGCAGTCGTGTTCGAATTCATCGGCAACACGTTCACGGCATGCATGAAGGGTTGTCGTTTCGGATCGCCGGCGGCCGTGACGCTCTATTGCTCGGCCATCTCGACAGCGATCGACGTCTTCCTCGGGTTGGGGACTCACGTCTTCCTAATTGGCACTCCGATCACCCGGTCCGAGTGGATCGCTCGTGATCTCAAGTGGAACGCCCTCAACCTGGCTTTCGCGGCTCTGGCCGCCAAGCATCCAGCCCAAGTGACCTACGTCGACGCGGGAAAAGCGGTCGAGGGACCGGGTCAGTCCTTCGTCTCCACGTTGCCGTGCCTCTTCTTCGAGGCGTGCACCGGACCGACGATCGCGGGGGTGAGAACCAACGTGGTTCGTTCGCCGGATGGTGTCCACTTCTGTCCAAACCAGATCGGAAACGCGGTGGGCGTCGTCCCCGGCTGCGACTCCTATAGCTCTGGCGCGTTTCGTTTTGCCGCCGCAATGGCCGGCCCGGTGATCCGGGACCTCGGGCTTTCGAAGACTCGGTCGAGGTGAGGTGCGGCATGGAAGGACTCAAAATTCCCCTGGAGATGGCTCCCTCCCAGGATTTCGAGATGCCGCCTCTAGCCGGGCGAAGTTTGACCAAGTGCATGGCGCTTGAAGTGCGAGAACGCTTCCTATGCCGGACGGATACGTCAGATTGGGGGGGTTGTTACTTCTTTATCAATCATCACCAGCCGAATGCCGCTCCGCCTGTTCCGGCGATACGATCCAATTCCCACCACCCGAGTGCGGCATGAGCCGCCGGAGAACGTACTTGTCTTCCCTTTCAGCAGCACCAGCCGGCGCACTTGCGCCGTCGCCGCCGGGTCCCACCGCACTGTCCTTCCGGAATGTCACTCACCGCTACGGAAATCGGATCGCTCTCGACCAGCTGGACTTGGACGTGCCCCGGGGTGAAGTGCTTGCCCTCCTGGGACCGAACGGAGCCGGGAAGTCGACCACCATCTCCGCTCTGCTCGGGCTCGTCAGACCACAGGAAGGCCGCGTTGAGGTTCTCGGCTGCGACCCACGCCAGGCCGTGTCTGCCGGTCGAGTGGGTGCCATGCTCCAGTCCGGGTCGGGAATCGGCTTGCCCCCGGGTGTCCGCGTCGACGAGGCACTCCGTCTCGTCCGGCGGCTTTACAGCAGGCCGGCGCCGCGTGACCAGATCGTCGAGCGGGCGAACATCGGTTCGCTTCTCCAAAGGAGGACGGACCGCCTGTCGGGCGGCCAGGCCCAGCGGGTCCGCTTTGCCATCGCAATCGCGGGCAATCCCGACGTCGTATTCCTCGACGAGCCGACGTCCGCGATGGACGTGGAGTCACGCCAGGGATTTTGGCGAATGATGCGGGCATTTGGGGACGAGGGGCGGACTGTGCTCTTTGCCACCCACCATCTGGCAGAGGCGGATGAGATTGCCGACCGCGTGGTCGTGCTCAACCACGGCAAGGTAGTGGCAGACGGACCTGGCGCCACTCTGAAGGCGGCTGTGGCCACACGGCGGCTCCGCTTCGTCACCGACCAACCGGACCGCGCACAGCTCTCCGAACTTGATGGCGTCACAGAGGTGGGTGTCTGCGGCACCGGCGTTTCCATCGACTCCATGGATGCCGACGCCACCATTCGTGATCTGGTCGTCAGAGGCGTCACGTTCCGTGATCTCGAGGTCACCGGCGCCGGCCTGGAGCAGGCTTTCGTGGCCCTGACCACGTGCCGCGTGGACGAAGCCGGCACACCCGCTGAGGTCGCAACTGCCGGCACTGTGGGTGCAGACGGCTCATGACCGGACTTTCGATTGCCCCTCCGAGCGGGTCGGATCGCCAAGAGGGGCCGATCCGACCGGACTCAACGCCGCGCGGAGACTGGAGGAACCGACTGCGTCCACTACTGGCCTTCGGACGCTTCGAGGTCGGGCGCCTGCTCCGGAGCTGGAGGTTCCTCGCCATCACGGTGGGCTTTCCGGTGATCTTTTACATTCTCTTTCTCGGGGACCATACGGCAGGTAAAGTGGTCGACAACACAGTGCCTTGGCGGGTTTACCTCATGGTCTCCATGTGCTCCTTCGGCGCGCTGGTGGCCGCCCTGAACGCAGCGGGCACCCGGCTATCGATGGAACGAGCTTCAGGATGGGCGCGCCAGCTCCGGGTCACTCCGCTTCCGGCCTGGTCGTACGTCGCAACCAAGATCGTCGCCAGCATGCTCGTGGTCTTACCCGTGATCGTCCTGGTGGAGACGGTCGGTGCCAGCTTCGGTGATGTCCGACTGGCAGCGACGACGTGGGTAGGGCTGACTCTCCTGCTTTGGGCCACGTCCCTTCCGTTCGCCGTACTCGGAGTCTTCATCGGCTTCCTGGTTGCGCCCGAGGCCGCGTTCCCCGTCGTCACCGGACTCATGTTCGTCCTCGGATACTTCGGAGGGCTCTTCACTCCGGTCGACCAAATGCCAGGGTCGCTTCAGTTCATCGCCCACCTAATACCGAGCTACCACCAGGTCTCGCTGGCCATAGCTTCCATCGACGGCCATACCCTGGCTCTCAGTCATTGGTTGATTCTGGCCGGATGCGTGGCGGTCCTTGGTTTGGCCATCGTCTGGAAACATCGGGTCGAGGAAGCCCGTGGGCTCGCCTGATCGAAGCTTGCTCGGCTCGGTGACACAGATACCCATTTAGCCCCTTCACGCGCCAACAGTTGTCACCAACGCCTCACGCGCAGAATTATCTATCCTGACCCGATCAAGGTCCGAAGGCACGGAGGTGCAGGGATGCCCGCTGCGATTTACGCCGACTACCAGTCCGCCGATCCTTATTTCAAGCTTGTTCGAGGGGCGCTGGGAGATAGTGTTGATGGAGATCATTTCTTCGATATCGTCTCTGACGACGTCATCTATGAGGTCCTCTACGAATTCCCGGGTTGGCCTCGCACCCTCCATGGCCGGGCTGACCTAATGGCTCAGTTCAAGGGTTATGGCGACAACATCGAACTCGAATCCGCCGATAACTTGATTTGCCGCAAGACAGACGATGGTCGCGTGTTCGTCATCGAATATGAAGTCAATGGGACCATCCTGGCAACAGGCCTCAAGTACAACAATCGGTTTTGTTCAATCATCAGAATCGGAGACAGGAAGATCGTGCACTGGAGGGACTACATGGACTCTCTGGCAGCCTGGAATGCATTGACTGGACAGATTCCGGAGCAGTGAGGCGACGTGCCCGGTGCCATGGCCTGCCTTTTCATTCTGCAGTGCCAAAGCCTGCTGTGGGCAACAAATTCCCTTCACGCGCCAAGACCGCCCAACTGAGCAAAAGATGGGACGTTTGTCCATAGTCGGCCAATCCGAGAGCCCGTACGCTTGAACTTGGAAACGGCCGTCACGACGTGGATGCCCATTTCGCGGGTTGCACATCGCGCTCGGACTATCGACCGTGGGAGGTCCGCATGAAGGCATTGATCTACAAGGGTCCGGGCAACAAGGCCTGGGATGAGGTGCCCGATCCGAAGATCGAACAGCCGACCGACGTGATCGTGAAGATGGTGGCGACGACCATCTGCGGCACCGACCTCCACATCCTCAAGGGCGACGTCCCCGAGGTGGAGGTCGGCCGCATATTGGGGCACGAGGGGATCGGTGAGGTCACCGAGGTGGGTGAAGGAGTCACCCAACTGGCCGTGGGCGACCGAGTCATCCTGGCCTGCGTCAGTTCATGCGGGAAATGTTCGAACTGTCGCAAGGGCCTCTACAGCCACTGTCTCGACACCGAGGGCATGGCGGGAATCGGGTGGATCTTCGGGTACATGATCGATGGGACCCAGGCCGAATACGTCCGGGTCCCCTTCGCGGAGAACTCGGTCTACAAGGTTCCGGAAGGCATGAGTGATGCCGAGGGCATCCTGCTCTCGGACATTCTGCCAACCGGCTTCGAGATGGGCGTCCAGTACGGACACGTGGCCCCCGGCGATGTCGTCGCTGTGATCGGCTCTGGACCCGTGGGCCTGTCGGCCGTGATGACCGCACGGCTCTACGGGCCGTCGAAGGTCATTGCCATCGATCTGGACTCCTCCCGGCTGGCCCGGGCCGCCGATTTCGGCGCCACCAACACGATCAATTCGGGAGAGCCGGACTGGAAGGAGCAGGTTCTCGCACTCACGGACGGTTTGGGCGTCGATGTCGCCATTGAGGCCGTCGGGGTTCCCGAGACGTTCACGATGGCAACAGTCATTGTTCGCCCTGGCGGCAACGTCGCCAACATCGGCGTGCACGGCAAGTCGGTCGACCTCGCCCTCAATGAGCTGTGGATCCAGAACATCGATATCTCCATGGGCCTGGTCAACACGAACACACTCGGGATGCTGCTCAAGCTCGTTGCCGAGCACAAGCTCCCAGCCGAGAAGTTCGTCACCCATGAGTTCTCATTCGACCAGATGCTCGAGGCGTACGACGTCTTCGCTCATGCAGCGGAGCACGACGCGCTCAAGGTTCTCATCCACTAGAGAATGCGCCACCGGCACCGGTTCGGCGTATGTCATGGTCGATGGCCATCGGCGACTGCAGGACGATCTGCCCCTTGTCATGAACGATGACCTCCCCGTCCGGTCCACCTGGCCGGGAGTTAGCCTTGAACCACCTGAGTCTGTTCATACGCCGTTTCAGAGCGAGCGACCTTGTCGGCACCTACACCGCGCAAGAAGCACGACGCCCCGTGCTCAGCCTTCGTCTGCCGCAATCGGCGATCAGGAGGCCTCGTGGGGCAGTTGTGCAGCGAGACCCTCTAGCAGACGACGACGCTCGAGCAACGATTCTCGCACGATCGGATCGTCCGTAGTGGCCAACTTCGAGTTGACATCCCAATGTGCCGACAGCAAGGTGGAGGCCAGCTCCGCGGCGCCCTCTGGCGTGAGACGCAGGTTGCTGGCTCGATCTCCCTTCGTTTCGGGATCGTCAATCGGGAGTTCACCTCCTTCACTCCAAAGATCGGGTTCGACTGCGCGACCGGTCACTTTGAACGGGACGATCTCGAACACTCGGACGCCCGGCATGGCGACCATCGGGGTGGGGAGATTGGCACCGAGCCGTCCAACATCGTCGTACGGGACCACACGGGCGACTCCTTCGACCACAACACTCCAGCCACTGCGCTCAGATGCCACTGCCTGATCCGTCTCGAAGGTCACTGCAGAGCCGTCAAGGTGGAACGCGGCCCAACCTGTCCCGAGACGAATGACGACTCCGCCCTCGACCACTGTGAAATTCACGGGAATCACGTGCGGCGAGACGTCACCATTGACCGCGATACGTCCGACACCACTGCCCGCGGCCATCGCGTGACAAGTGACGCCGGCATGCGTCCTCGCCAAGTACGACTGATCCTCGCTGGTCGAGCTCCACTTTTGCCTCCCTTGCGCTCAGTTTGCGGTAATCAGGCGATCATGCTGCCCCAATGACCGATGAGGGCAGATGCCCTTCACCGCACCACGATCGTGTTGCAGGGAGCGTGGTGCAGGACGAACTGGGAGACAGATCCCAAGAAGATCCCGGCAACCTCGGAATGACCACGCGTGCCAACCACGAGAGCCGTCGCTCCTTTGCTGAGTCGAGCGAGCGCCGGACCAGGGACGTCGAGCACTGTCTCGCCCTTGACGACAACGGTGGGCTCGAGCTCCTCTGCTCTGCTGGATGGCGTCCGAAACCACGGCCTGGGCGGAATCACGGATCAGGCCACCTTGAACGACGATGCCTCCCTCCGCAGGGATCTCGTGATACGCACTGACCACGAGGAGCGGCAGGTCGTACCGGGCGGCCTGCTCCGCGGCGAACTCGAGGGCACGGGTGGCGCATGCCGATCCATCAACGCCCACGACAATCAGACGTTCGTCTGTGCTCTGGACGGCCGAGTCATTCGATCCCATGGCGACCTCCTCGGGGTTCTCGGGTGCAACTCCTCCATCGTCCCTGTTCAGAAGCTATCCGCCTAGGGAGGAAGGTCCTTAGGACCAAGGACGGGAGTCCCCGACCTTCCGGTCGACTCCCTCGCAACGTCGTCGTTGGCGATGTATCGGGCAATACCCAGGAGCAGCCGAGAGCAGATTCAGGAGCGCACTTCGGCCGTCGATCGTAGGCATCCACAATGCCGGCACCATGGCGAACTGGCCGGTCAACTCAGCGGACGATCGTAGTGGTGCAGTGCGCGTGATGGAGCACGTATTCCGAGACTGACCCGAGGACGGCGCCGACGATGTGCCCGCGTCCTCGGGTCCCGACCACGAGTCCCGAGGCACCCTCACTCATCTCGGACAGCACAGGACCCGCTACTCCGTAGAGGAGCTTCGCCCTTCGCCGGCAGCATAGGGTGCACCTCGTGTACTGCCTCTAAGCCCTGACGAACGACGGACTCAGCCCCCTCCTGGTCGAAACCCGTCGTGAATCCGTAGCCCGGTAGTCCGTTGTACACGGTGACAACCTGCAGGATCGATCCGGTGAGGGCCGCATGGTTCCCGGCGTACTCCAGTGCTCTCAACGAGCAAGGGGATCCGTCGACCCCTACGACAATGCGCAATTCTCCGGTTGCCTGTGGCCGAAGTGACGGCGCCGTTGTGTCGTGTCGCTCACGATCACTGTCCCTTCGCAATTCCGACGAATACTTCTCTCCCCACGCCGATGAGTCCAGGGAGCCAACTCGGCACCCCCCGCCTGTGAGCTCTTGATGGAGATTGTCATGCCCGCACCTGAAAGGAGATCTATTGAGTCAGTCGATGACTTCCGCCGGTTACGGCCCGTCGCTGCTACGTCAGCTTCGCGAGATGACGGCCTGGACTGCGTCAAAGGCCTCATCCACATCGTGGAGGAACTCGTGCAGGCCCTGGCGCAACGTGTTGGCTGAGCCGACAGCGTCCTCGTATGCGACGCGCAGCTTCGAAGCGGCAACGTGGTTCACGTTCCGCGCCAACTCGAGCTGCTTTTCCGCTTCCTCACGGAGGTCGAGCTTCGCCAGGTCCACCTGGACTCGGAGCTCGTCGATCCGCGTCTTCCAGGCATCGAGCCTTTGCATGACCTCGTTTACCCGGACCATGTCGTCCGGAATTGACCTGGTCATCCGCGGTCGTACTTCCCGTACTGCTGGCAGTCGTGGACATCTCTTCATCCTCCTTGTGTGTGGTGCTGGGTTGCGTCGTAGGACTTCGTCAGCGCAACATCGGCCGCCGCTCACGACCGTACTGATCTTTGGAAACTCAGCGCCCAGCGTTCTTCTGGACGCCTCGCGCGCGTCGAATCTCTGTGAGGGTGGGGGCTATCTCATCGAGAACGTAGGGGCTCAACGACGGCCGCCCCGTTCGCAAGCTCGTCACCTTGGGCTTGGAACTGTTCGCTTCATGCATCACGGATTCCTTTCAGTCGGGGAAAACCGACGACGCCTCCATTGGACCCCGACTGACCATCGCGAAACTAGGGAGGAAGGCCCCGTGGACCCGGGACCTTGGTCCTTCCACCGAGGCCTGCGGTCGGCAACCACCCAACCCCGGCAGCCGGGCCCTCAGCCGGGAACGAGCTTGGAGAACACGCTCTCGAGGTTGACCGATGCCGCCGCATGCGATGTGTCGATGACGACTGCCGACGGCCAAGGATCCATGCCCCTCTCCATCAGATCTCGCACAGCGATCGTTGCCTCAGAGACATCATCTCCGCGCGCAAGGCGCTGGCTGATGCGGTCGGCTCCGATCGAATCGTCACACGTACAGCAAATGGAAAGAAGTTCGTTTCCTGTTTGTTCGGCGACCTGAGCTGCCATGGCGCGTTCCCCAGCGCTGATCCACGATGCGTCGAGAACCACCGACTCCCCTTCCGCGAGGTGTTCCCGGGCGGAGCTGAGGAGCTCCTCGTACACGGCGGCCCGGGACTCTGCCGTGTAACGATCGCGGCCCAGTGATCGATGGTGCCGGTGCCGGACCTCGTCAGAGCGCACCAGCACCCACCCCGTCTCGCCGGCCAATCCTGCGGCAAGCGTGCTCTTCCCGGTTCCCGGCAGTCCGCCCACAAGTACAAGTGCCGACCGGGCACTTCGGAGGTGTTTGAGGCTCAGGGCCTGGAGATCGGGCGCTGAATCCACAACAGCATCGCTCTGCGCCGAGCGAAGGCAGGCAACCTTGGCTCTCACATACGAGCGAAGGGCAATGTGAAAGTGCAAGAGCGAAGGCGGCAGTCGATGTCCCGAATGCCGCTCGTAGGCCTTCACGAACATGGCAGCTGCATCTGCATGCCCGAGGCGCTCCAGATCCATTGCCAAGAAGGCAACGTCGCCACAGACATCGTCCCAGCGCAATCTGTCCGAGAATTCCAGACAGTCGAGAATGCGGATTCCGTCGTCGAGACAGTAGATGTCCGATGCTTGTAGGTCTCCGTGGCCGTCACAGACGTGCCCCTCCGCAACTCTGGCCTCCAGGAGTGTCCGGTGTGAGTGAAGCCAGAGCGCGACGAGAGCTCTGATCTCAGTCTCAACCCGGGGTTCCAGGGAGGAGTTGACGAGCCGCCTGACCTCCTCGAGATTTTCTTCCCATTTGAGCGCGAGTGCCGAAGGGGAGGCCGAGGCTGAGATCTCTGCAGACCGCGTTGCTGCTCCATGGAAGGAGGACAGGACGGCCGCAAGGAGGTCAAGCCACACCTCCATGTCTTCATCCTCCTTGAGCAAGGAGGCCAGCTGGCGCTCCTCGGGGAGTGTGCGCATGACGACCATATGCTCCACCGGTCGGCCATCCATCACAAGGTCCGCCACCCCGAGGTACACATCGGGTGCCAGCCGTCGATTGAGATCGACCTCGCGGTGGCAGTCTGCGGCGCGAACGCTGCGATCCCTGAAGTCCAGAAAGTCGAAGTGGACGGGCTTGTGCATCTTGTAGACCTTGTCGCCGAAAAAGACCAGAACCGAAATGTGCGTCTCCACTACCCGTACTGGTGGAGGCGCCCAATTCGTTGGCTGCGTCATTGACATCTTGGCAACCGCATGCGGGCGATCCAATGGGGGATGAATGGTGGCCAGCCCCGTACGCTGAGCAATTCGCACCACATCTGGCTCAGCACCATTTGGAATGTACCGAACGCGAAGCGCCCTTGGACAGAGACGAAGGTCACGGTCGTCGGGACCTTGGTCCCTAAGGAACCGGCAGGCACAGGGCTCACACTTGGCGGTATGACCCGGCTTGCTTGGTCGATGCAGCTGTTGACGCGCGGCGGAGCTCGTCGGCGTCCGGGTTGCCCTGAGTCGGTGAGGTCGCGGACTGCATGCTGCGTCTGAGCAGAGCACCAGGACGTTCATCGCTACCGGCCACCTGGTCGGGCTCCATGGGAAAGACATGACGCGATGGCTGTGACCGCACGCTCCCCGGTCGACGAGCTCGATCTGGGTCAAGCTGCCCTGCTTTCGCCTGAAGAGGCTCTCACCGCCCTCGACAGCCGGCTCGAGGGTCTCACGTCGGACGAGGTGGACGAGCGACTTCGCCGGTTTGGTTCAAATGCACTGGCCTTTCACCGCGTGCGCGCGACGGCGGTTCTGCTTCGCCAGATCAAGAACCCGATTCTTCTCCTTCTGCTCGGTGCCGCACTCGTGTCGGGCCTTACCGGGGGTGGCACCAATGCCGTCATCATCGCGGTGATCGTCCTGCTCAGCGTCGGCCTGGGCTTCTTCAACGAATACCGAGCCGCAATGGCCATGGCCTCTCTGCGGGCTCAGATTCGACAGGAGGCGGAGGTTCGGAGGAATGGCCAGACGTGCCGCGTACCCGTGACAGACCTCGTCCCAGGTGATGTCGTGGTCCTGCGTATCGGTGCCCTCGTTCCAGCCGACCTCCGCCTGCTCAGCGTCGACGAGTGCGAATGCGACGAGGGCATTCTGACCGGGGAGTCGATGCCAGCGGTAAAGTCCGCGGTGCCCTTCACCGGGCACGAGCAACAAGACGAATCGGGCTGTGCCTTCATGGGAACGATCGTTCACGAAGGATCAGCCGTCGGGCTCGTGGTCCAGACCGGCGCCCGGACCGCTTTCGGGAAGATCGCGGCCGGTTTGTCCGAACATCAGGGTCGGACGGCATTCGAACTGGGGCTCTCGCGCTTCTCACGGTTCTTGTTCGGCGTGGCAGCGGTTCTCACCGCGTTCATCTTCATCGTCAACGTCGCGCTTTCGAGGCCACTCATCGAAGCGCTGCTCTTCTCCCTCGCAATAGCTGTCGGCATCGCGCCCGAGATGATGCCGGCCATCGTGACCGTGAGCCTGTCGGCGGGGTCCAAGGCTCTGGCTGCGAAGAAGGTCCTCGTCAAACGCTTGGTGGCCATTGAGGACCTCGGCAATATCGAGATCCTCTTCACCGACAAGACGGGCACCCTCACCGAAGGCCAGATCACGTTCGAGCAGAGCCTCGATGCACTGGGCCAGCAGAGCAGCCGCCCCCTGTTGCTCGGACTCGTCTGCAACGAAGCTGCGATGACCGACCATGGCCCCGTGGGAGGGAACACGCTGGACCAGGCCCTGTGGTCCGCCCCCGCCGCCTCGAAAGCGGACATCGCCGACGAGGCCCCCCGCTACGTTCGAAAGGCGCTCCTTCCGTTCGACCACGAACGCCAACTGGCCTCCGTCTTGGTCCAGGAACCAGACGGGAATCTCCTCGTAGTGGCAAAAGGAGCCCCTGAGGTCATCCTTCAGCGTTGCAGCGGCGTTCCCGACGGCGTCCAGCCGGCTCTGGAGGCACTCTTTTCGAAAGGCGCCCGTGTGGTGGCCGTCGCGACCCGCACTGCCCAGGGTACAACGTTGCTGTCCGCAGGCGATGAACAGGGACTTGAGCTTGCGGGCTTCCTGACCTTCACCGACCGCCCCAAAGCCGATGCTGGAGAGTCCATCGCCCAACTCAGGCACCTCGGGGTGGACGTGAAGATCATCACCGGGGACAACGGGCTCGTCGCGACCAAGGTGTGTTCTGACATCGGGGTCGAATGTGCCGGAGTGCTGTCCGGCCCGGAGGTCGAGGCGCTCGACGACGATGGGCTCGAGGCGGCCATCTTGACCACGACGGTCTTCGCGCGGATCAAACCTGAGCAAAAGTCACGGATCATCAAGGTGGCCCGTCGGACGGGAAAAGACGTGGCGTACCTCGGTGACGGGGTGAACGACGCCGTGGCGCTGCATCACGCAGACGTCGGCATTTCGGTGGACTCTGGAACTGATGTGGCCAAGGACGCCGCCGATGTGGTGCTCCTCGACAAGGATCTCAGCGTGCTGGCGGACGGCGTCGTCGAGGGGCGCCGCATCTTCAACAACACCATGAAGTATGTGCTCATGGCGACGTCCTCGAACTTCGGCAACATGTTCAGTGCTGCCGGCGCCTCCGTGTTTCTCACGTTTCTCCCGATGCTGCCATCACAGATTCTTCTCAACAACCTGCTCTACAACACGGGGCAGCTGGTGATCCCAACCGATCGGGTGGACCCCGAGGCCCTGGCTCGCCCGGCAGCATGGGACATGGTGTTCATCCGTCGATTCATGTCGGTGTTCGGTCCCGTGAGCTCCATCTTCGACTTTCTGACCTTCTGGGTCATGCTCTCGGTCCTTCACGCCGGTCACGTCGAATTCCGCACGGGTTGGTTCGTGGAGTCGATCGCCACGCAGACTTTGGTGATCTATGTGATCAGGACTCGGCGGGTCCCGTTTTTCAAGAGCACGCCCAGTTGGCCAATGCTGGTTGTGCCGACAGGAGCAGCCCTCGTCGGAGCCGTGCTCCCGTACACCGGCCTGGCCCACCTTCTCGGTTTCACGCCGCTCCCGACGACCTTCTTCCTCCTGCTCTTCGGAATGGTCGTGGTCTATCTCGTGCTCGTCGAGATCGCCAAGACGCGGTTCTACCGAATCCCGCACGTACAGTCCCCCCGTATCGCAACGAGCCAGTCGGCCCGATTGGAGCGACGGATCAGGCGCAGGGTCTCGCGGTTCGTGCACTTTGTCGACCCGGAGGGAAATCACTCCTGAGCGGGGTGACCCGGCTCCCCGTTCGATCGGATCACCCGACTCACGCACAAGGGACTCTCGACCTCGCACGCTCGGGACCAACGTCCCTACCCGAGGCGATCCCCATCGACGACCATGAAGTATGCCCCCGGGGACGCGTCTGAGTGACGTCTTGGTCAAGGTGGCGCGGTGACGCGGCCGTGACAATGTGCGTACCGACGTTTCCGCCGAACTATCCAGGGGATCTTGGGGCTCTGGTTGTCCTGTCAGACGGCACGCGGTGCAGTCTGCGTCCGATCCGACCTGACGATGCCGGACGGCTGGTCGAATTCCACCAGCACCTTTCCCAGCGATCGACCTACTTGAGGTTCTTCACGGTTCATCCGACCCTTTCGCCGAAAGAGGTCGAGCGCTTCACCACCGTGGACTACGTGGACCGTTTGGCTCTAGTCGTCGAGACCGGCGGGAAACTCATCGCTGTCGGTCGGTTCGACCGGAATGCCGGCACATCTGACGCCGAGGTCGCTTTCATCGTGGCAGATGACTACCAGCACCACGGCCTCGCATCGCTGCTGCTCGACGAGCTTGCGCGGGCTGCGAGAGCCCGAGGCATCGACACATTCGTCGCCGAGACTCTCTGCGAGAACAAGGCCATGCTGGACGTGTTCCATCACTCGGGCTTCGACGTATCATCGAAGATCGACTATGGGACCGTCTGGCTGCGCTTCGGGATCGAAATGACTGAGTCGTACCGTGACGCCCTTGCCGCACACGACGAAACCCGGAACGTCAGGCGTCTCCCAGTGGTGGGGCCTGTCGGCGGTTCTGGCGAATGTTGATAATTGCTGGTCCATCCGGCGCGAATGCACACGACGGGGGCGCATCCCACCCGGAGCAGCAAGGCCGAATCTTCTCGGTGATGGATGGAGTGCGAGATCTCAATCTCGAGGACGGCATCAACTACGTCGACCCGCCGGAGGCTGACCTCGAAGCTCTGACTCGGGTGCACTCGACCAAGTACCTCGACGAGCTCGAGAGTTTTTGCCGTCAGGGCGGCGGAGACATCGACCCCGATACGTATGCACGATCGGACTCTTTTGCAGCGGCGCGTCGAGCTGCCGGCGCCGGCCTTGCGTCGATCAGGGCCTTGGAGCTCCAGGGTGAAGGCGTTGCGTTCATCCCCGCGAGACCGCCCGGACATCACGCCGAAGCAGATCGCGCAATGGGGTTCTGTTTGCTCAACAATGTTGCCGTGAGTGCGGCGGCGCTTGCGGCCAGAGGCCAGCGGGTACTCATCGTGGACTGGGACGTCCATCATGGCAATGGGACCCAGTCGATCTTCTGGGATGATCCCCGGGTGCTGTATGTGTCAACGCATCAATGGCCCCTTTTTCCGGGCACCGGTAGCGCCCAAGAGGTGGGAGGCCCCAACGCTGCCGGCCTCACCGTCAACATTCCGCTGCCACGGGGTGCGACCGGGGACATGGTGCAATGCGCTCTCGAGGAAGTCGCCCACCCGGTGATCGACCGCTTTGCGCCGGACTGGATTCTGGTCTCGTGTGGGTTCGACGCCCATCGGGCCGATCCTCTCGGTGAGCTTGCCCTTTCGACGGGAGACTTTGCACAGCTCGCTCGGCTGGTGAGTTCGTTTGCCTCCCGCCCGGGACGTCTCGCGTTGTTCCTCGAAGGTGGCTACAGCGCTCAAGCCCTGCGTTCATCGACGACGGCAGTGTTGGGCACTCTCCTGGACCTGGACGTGGTTCTCGAGGCCCCAACGTCTGGGGGGCCCGGGCGAGATGCAGTCGCGTCCGCACAGGGTGCCCGAAGTCGGGCCGTTGCCGGCCTTGGCCATCAATGAGCGGGGAGACGGCGGTGAACGCAATGCACACGGTCGCAGTGGGTTTCGATGGCTCCAATGACTCCAGGGCCGCCCTTCGCTGGGCGGCCAGTCTCGCAGCAGCCACACATGCATCGCTGAAGGTAGTCCACGCTGTAGGCCTCTTGGAGCACGCAGGACTTTCGGAGCATGCGTCTCCGCATCAAGAGGTGGCGTTGAAGCTGGCTGTCGACGCCGGCATGGACCGGTCGTCAATCGAATGGCTCGTCGTCGATGGAGATCCCTGCTCTGCGTTGCTCCGAATGAACGAACCGCCGTATTCGGTCGACTTGATCGTTGTCGGAACTCGGGGGGCTGGGGAGCACTCAGGCTCTCTGCTGGGAAGTACGAGCCTGGAACTCGTGGAGCACTCGAACATTCCTGTCGTCATCGTGCCCCGCCAGGGCTCCAGGAACTAGCCGCAGTTCAGCGGATCAGGGCGTCCACGTCGTCCAATGCGCCGCGCGCGCACACGACGGCGACGGTGCCTCCGCACCCTCCCCCACTCGAACGTGCCCCGTACACGCCAGGACGTGCCAGGGCCTCCTCGACAACCGCCGTCGCAGCCGGATGGCCCAGACCCATGCTGTCGTACCCGACCTGGCTGGCCGCCATGAGGGACCTGAGGCGCTCCGGCTCGCTATCAGCCAACGCAGCCAAGGCCGCCCCAGAACGCGCGTGCTCTTCCACGCCGAACAATGTGGCGGCGCGCACTGGATACGTCTCGCCGGACCGGACGGCCGTGACGTCATCATCCATGTCGCCCCACCGTTCGAGGAACGTGGCGCCATCGAGGTCTTCGGGCAGTGCGTCGACTGCGGCGCGTGGCAGCTCGCTTACCCACGACCATTCCTGCCCGGCGGCATCCTCCACGATGCGCTTTCCCATGAAGCCGGCGGCACGGGCTCGCCGGTAGTGCACACCAGCGACATCGTGGCGGGCTCCGGTCGGCCAGCCCACGATCTCGAGGTCCGCCGGCACCACGACCGGGTCCGCCACGGACGCCGGCCGGCACAGAATCGGCAACACCGCCCCAACCGTGCCCAGCGCCACCGCGACCTGGTCCATGATCCCGCACGGTGCACCCACGACTCGGTTCTCCGCCTCCTGGCACAGTGCCGCCATGTGGAGGGGATCGATGGCCCCGGCGCCGAGAGCCCGGACCGTCGCCACCTCGAGCGCCGCGCTCGAGGCCACTCCTACCGACGGGGGGAGGTCCGACGTGATCTCGAGCCGGGCCATTGGCGGTTCGATCAGACCGTGGCGGAGCAGCACGATGGCGACACCGATGACGTAGTGGGTCCACCGGGGGCACCCGGCCAGTTCCCGGCGGATGTCCTCGAAGGAGAGGCGGGCCAGGCGCTCGAACCCGGAGCGGGAAAAGGTGGCCGGCCCGACGACAAAGGCAGCATCGGGATGAGCGACGACCTCTGTCCTTTGACGCGTCGGGATCTCCAACACGAGCGCTCCGGAGTAATCCGCCACACCTCCGAGCAGGTCGAGACGCCCTGGCGCGCTACCGCGCACGCAGGTCGTCCACCAGTTCCGCCAACACCGGTCCGATCCGCGCTGCCAGCGCCACATTGGCGTAACCGACCCAGGCGACCGGCGACACGTTGTCCAGCGGGACGGACAACGGGTCGCCCCAAGGGTCGGTGACCACTCCGCCCACCTCCTCGAGCAGGAGGGCGGTGCACACGTCGTAGGGATGGCATACCAGACCCTCGTCTGTGACGAGCGGGCGCAGGTCGGCGACGAAGCGGTCACGCCCCGTGATCAGCTCGTGGAGCTGCCCTCCTGTCGAGAGGTACTGATCGTCGAAGACGTGCTGGGCACCAAGCCTCTCGAACAGTTCGGCCTCGAGCGAGGCGAGAGCCGGTTTGCCGGGGACGAAGAACTTCGCCAGCCCGCTGAAGCTGTGTTCGAGGTCCGTCGCAGCGGAGGGCCTCGCCTTCAGAACCCTCCGTCCTCCACCAGCCAGGTCGATGCGCTCGGAACGCAGCCCCTCGCCGCGGGTGGCGCTCAGCTGATCGGCCGCACCCTGCTTGGCTGTGGGCAATTCCGTCATGGCCGCCGCGACGATGTCCGCCAGACCACCTTCCGGCGGTGCAACTGCGGCCAAGCACCAGGCCGGGCGCTTGTCGTACATCAGACCCCGCGTCCCGTCGATGGTGTCGACGATGACCGTCCACGCCGCCACATCGCCGACGAGCACGGGCTCGTCGAGTCCTTCCGACACGACCATCACATCGGGCCAGTGCTGCGCGAACCATCGAAGGAGCGAATCGTCCGCCACGCGGTCGATGGCGTAGATGGTGTCGGCCACGCTCTCCCCCGCTACCGCGGCCATATTCATGCCGCGGGAGGTCACGACGAGGTCACGGATGTGCTCGCCGAGAGCACAGAGCCGGAGGCGGGCCTCTTCAGCCGAGGGTGGCACGAAGCTCCTCCGCCTTCTGGTCGGGATCGGACTCGTTGGTCATGGATCCACCCCCGACCTCGGGCCCGGCCAGGTACTTCCGAATTCCGGGCGACCGGAGGGGCGGGTGCAGTTCGAGATGGAACGGGTAGTGCGGATGGTCGCCCACCGGGGCCTGGTGAACGGCGAGGACATAGGGCAGCCGGAATCCCCACAGCCCGTCATAGCGCCGCACGACGTCGCGCAAGACGAGCCCGAGGGAGCGCAACTGCTCCTCGTCCAGATCCAGAAGTGACGCCACGGGGTGTCGGGGCAAGATGAGAACCTCGTAGGCGTACTGCGCGAACCACGGCACGCAGGCGAAGAAGTAGTCACCGTGACTGATGACCCGAGAACCGTCCAGCTCCCGGTCGATCACGTCGGCCAAGAGCGAACGCCCCGACCTCTCATGGTATGCGCTCGCCACCTCCGCCTCGCGGGCCATGGTGGCGTAGACCATCGACCCGGCGTAGATCTGACAATGCGGGTGGGGATTGGACGTGCCGACCATGGCACCGCGGTTCTCGAAGATGAGGACGTGGGCCACACCGTTCAGCGCCTGCAGAGCCTCCGTCCGGCTGCGCCAGGTGCTCACGATGGCCGTCATCTCGTCGTCGGTGAGGTCGGCCATCGAGCGCTCCGGGTCGTGGTGGTAGCAGACGACCTCGGCCGTGCCGAGGGCACGGCGCGTCCGGTAGACGTCGTCGTCGTCGTCCGGTTCGGGCGCATCCGGCGAGAAGACCGGGAGGTCATTGGTGAACACGTAGACGCCCCGGTAGTCCGGGTTGGTCGCGTGCGCCCGCGTGCCGAGAGGGGCCAGGGCGTTGTCGTCGGGCACGGACGGCTCGTGCGGGGCCACTCTCTCGCCGATCCAGGGTCGGGCGTCCCGATGGGATGTGAACAGGACCCAGTGCCCGCGTAAGGGGTGCCAGCGCATTTCCCAGGTCACGGCCGGCGGCCGTCCCACTCAGTTCCGAGCATCGATCTCGATGTCCTGCGGCTCGCATCCTTCGAGCGTGGCGCGCAGTGTGATCCGTCCCTGGCCCGTCGGCCGGACGATGGCGAGGGCGCGGCCCTCGAACGTGCTGCAGCACGTCCCGCCAAAGCCTTCCTCGGTGGACGGGTTCGCGCTCCCCAGGGCCTGGAGCACGCCGGGTCCCTCCACGTGCACGTCGACCTGTCGGTCACACGACACCTGGAGTGTTCCCTCGGCGTCCACCAGGGTGAGTGTGACGAAAGCCAGGTCCTCGGGGTCGGCCGCGATCACGGGGCGGTCGACGGCGGCTCGGAGCAGCACCGCCTCCCCGGCGGACCGGATCACCGTGCGACCGCTCTCGGCTGCGTCGCGCCAGGCAACTGCCTCGAGAAGACCCGGGTCGTAGGTTGTCTCGAACCGGGACCGGTAACGCCGCGCTGCACCGCTGGGTTGCCGGCCAACCGAGCGACCGTTCACGAACAGCTCGACCTCGTCGGCATCGGCGTAGACATCCACGGTGATCGGGTCGCCCTCGTGCCCTGACCAACTCCAGCTCGAAACCGAGTCCCCCCACGACCACGGCGTGCCGGCGGCGCACGCACCGTGGTGCTCCGGCCGTTGCACCGCCAGGTACGGTTCGGAACGCAAGCCGAAGATGATCTCGCGGTAATAGGACTGCGGACGACGATGACCCGTGATGTCGATGTCGCCACACCACGCGGTGCGCCAGGGGTACTCGCCGAGGAACGAGTGGATTCCGAGCTCCGAATCCGGTTCGCCGTAGACGGTGCGGCCGATTCCGGCCTCCCCGAGGTAGTCCCAACCGGCCCAGGTGAAGTCACCGATGACGTGCGGGAGCCGACGGACCTCAGACCAGCCCGTGCCGATTGCCGCAGGATGGGTCTCGCTGCCCACGATCACGCGGTTCGGATACAGATCGCCGTCGGTGGCGAGCCGCGTCTCCATGTAGTTGTAGCCCACCACGTCGAGATAGGAGGCGGTCTGGGCCGAGTTCTTGGCGACGATGGGCGCACTCATAAGGTCGTTGAGTCGATCGGCGATCTGGGTCATGACGGAGTTGACGCCCGTCTCCTCGTCCGGTTCCCCGTTCCCCCCGCCACGGCCCTCGGCAAGCTGGGCGAAAAGTTCGGCGCCCCCGACCAGCAGCCCGCTGATGGCCTCCGTGACGAACCGCGTGGGGTCGAGCGATCGGATCTTCTCCGCCAGGGCGCGACCGACGCGGGCCCCCATCGGCGTCCCCGCCTCTGGGATCTCGTTGCCGATGCTGTAGAGGATCACGCTGGGATGGTTGCGATCCTTGCGGACCATGGACTCCACGTCCGCCTCCCACCAGTCGGGGAACCGCAGCGCGTAGTCATGCTCGCTCTTTGGCTGCGTCCACATGTCGAATGTCTCGTCCATGACCAGCACGCCGAGACGGTCACATGCTTCGAGCATGGGCTTACTCAAGGGATTGTGCGCACTCCTGATGGCGTTGAACCCTGCCTCCTTGAGCAGTTCGACCCGGCGCTCTTCGGCGCGGGCAATGGTGGCCGCACCGAGCGGGCCGTTGTCGTGATGCACGCAGGCGCCGCGCAGGAGAACCCGCTCGCCATTGATGCGCAGTCCCCGCGCCGGATCGATCGTCAAAGATCGGATCCCGAACGTCGTCGACTCCTCGTCGAGAACCTCGTCGCCCTCCAACAGCGTTGCCCGATAGGTGTAGAGGTACGGGTCGGCAGGTCCCCATCGGTGCGGTGCCGGGACACTGAGCCGTTGTCTGGCCGTCAGGACATCCCCCGGCACCGTCGTCACCGGCGCTTCGGCCTGGGTCACGCGAGCGCCGTCCGAGTCGAGGAGCTCCACGCGCAGCACGCCGTCCGACATCCCGGTCGACTGGTTCCGCACCTCGGCACTGACGGCAACGACCGCCATGTCGTCGTCGATCTCCGGCGTGACGGCCTGCAGGCCGCCGGGCACCAGATGGACACGTCCCCCCTCGAGGAGCCAGACGCTGCGGTAGATGCCGGCCCCCGAATACCAACGGCTGTCGTCGTGAGAACGCGCCTCTACCTTGACCTCGTTCGGCTGCCCGGCGCGCAGCAAGTGATCGATCTGGACCGTGAAGTCCGAGTAGCCGCTCGGTCGGCGGCCGACCAGCGTGTCGTTCACTCGTACTCGCCCGTCGCGGTACACGCCCTCGAACTCGAGGTATACGGCGCTTCCCTCGGCGCTCGAGGGGAGCTCGAACGACTTCTTGTACTCCCAGTTCCCGCCCGGGAAGTACGCCGTCGCCGCCTGCCCCGCCGGCGACCGCTCGGAGCCGATCATGGCGTCGTGGGGCAGTGTGACCGGCACCGGCTCCGCGCCACGTCCGACGATCAACTCCGCAAAAGAGTTGGATTTGGATCCAACCGTCCAGCCGTCGTTGAAGGGGGTACGTCGCACGGCCGGCATCCTATGCCACCAGGGATGTTATCGCTACCATGGATGCGGCCGGCCCGGCCGTTCTCCCCGCCCGCAGAGGCCCCATTTTCGTCCGGGGGGCGGTGTTACCTTGACGCGTCGAAGAGGGACCCGGTTGCGACCAGGCTGTGGGGAGGAGATCCGGATGGCGACATACGTGCTCGTGCACGGAGGCGGTCACGGAGGCTGGTGCTACCAACGGGTGGCGCGGCATCCTGCGCGCTGAGGGCCATGAGGTCTACACGCCGACCATGACGGGATTGGGCGAGCGGGCCCACCTGCTCAACGCCGAGGTGGATCTGCACCGCCACATAGAGGACATCGCGGCGGTGCTCCAGTTCGAGGACCTGCGCGATGTCATTTTGGTCGGGCACAGCTACGGCGGCATGGTGATCACGGGCACGGCAGACGTGGTGACGGACCAGGTCGGCCGTCTCGTGTTCCTCGACGCCGCGAATCCCGTCAACGGACAGTCGCTCGCCGACGTCGCCGGTCCCGTCATCGGCGCGGTCCGTCCTTTCGGCGAGGTCGTCGACGGCATGGAGCTGGTTCTCCTGCCGGCGCCCGATGCCGGACTGCTCTATGGCGTCACCGACCCCGACGACCTGGCCTGGATGGCCAAGCGCCTGAGCGCGCATCCCTGGAAGTGCTTCGAGCAGCCGCTGGAACTGACCAACGAGGCCGCCCTGTGGGCCATTCCGCAGTACCACATCGTCTGCACGTCGACGCTCGCGACCAGAGACAAGGACCTCATGGCGAAGGCCCGGGCCGAGGGGCGGCTCTGGGACATCGACACGGGACACGACCTGATGATCACCGAACCGGAGAAGGTCGCCGATGCATTACTCCAGGTCGCAGACGGCTGACGCACACAGGGGGCTCCGAGCGTGTATGCCTAGGGGCCCGACGGGGGGTCGGGTGGCTCTTTTCGGGGAGGGAAGGACTGCACCATGGGTACGGCATCGGGCAACATTCGTGGCAGGGTTGGGTTAGCGGCACTCGCGTTCACGGCGGGTGTGGGCGTCACGAGCCTGGCGGGCGGGGTCGCAGGAGCGTCGGCGTCCTCTGGCTCACCCGTCACCCTTGTGATGATCACCTCGTTGACGGGCGAAGGCTCGTCTGAATTCAGCAATGCGCCGGCAGGTTTCAATGCCCGCATTGCCATGCAGAACGCCGAGGGCGGTATCGACGGTCACAAAATTAACGGGATCGTCCTCGACGACCAGACCAGCCCGACGGAGATCGCGACCGCCGTCCAGGATGCCGTGTCGAAGGACCCGGCGGGCATCGTGTCGACGAGCCCTCTCTTCTTCCTGGCCGACAAGTACCCGCAACAGGCGGGCCTCCCTGTGACCGGCGGCTTCTTCGACGGACCGGAGTGGGGCGAGCAGCCCTTCACGAACATGTTCGCTTCGGACGTGGGCAGCGTCGACGACAAGTATCCGGTCAACACGGCCATCGGCGCCTTCATGAAGGCGCACGGCGGCACGGTCGCCTGTTCCTACGGGTACGGGATCTCGCCGTCGTCGAGCCGGTCCGCCGTCGGCACCAACCTCTCGTTCGTCCATGCCGGTGGCAAAGCAGGTGTGCTCGACACGTCGATCCCGTTCGGCTCGGTGGCCATGACCACACCGGCGCTCACCGCCAAGCAGGCCGGCTGCAACGCCTACTACGCGGGTCTGGACGACAACTCGAACGACGCGTTGGCCACAGCACTGGAGCAGGAGGGCGTCAAGCCAAAGGTGATGGTATTCCCCACGGGCTACGACCCCCAGGTCATCGGCACCCCCGCCTGGAAGGCCGTGCAGGGCGGCTATTTCGAGACCGAGTTCCGCCCGTTCTCGCTGCCCGATGCCGGAACGGAGCAGATGCAGAAGGCTCTCGAGAAGTATGCCCACTTCTCGAGCACAGAGTTCCCCTCCTTCAGCCAGTACGAGTCGTGGCTCGGCGCCGACCTCATGATCAAGGGCCTGCAGCTGGCCGGTCCCACCGCGTCGCACGCCGCCGTCATCACGGCACTGCGCGGCATCACGAGCTACACCGGGAACGGGCTGCTGCCCGAGTCGATCAACTACACCGACAACTTCGGGAAGGACCTGCCGAAGTCGTGCGGGTGGTACATGAAGGCCGAGAAGACGTCCTTCGTGGCAGTCTCGAGCCAGCCCTGGTGTGGCACCGACCTACCGGGCACTACCACCGTCCAGGGGTAGAGGCTGCGGCTGAGGGCCGTTTCAGTCCTCGATGGAGATGGCGTTCTTGGGGCAGGTGCGGACCGCTGCCTCGATCTTCTCGCGCAACTCCTCAGGAGGGTTCTCGTCGAGCACGTAGAGGAGATCGTCGTCGCGGACCTCGAACACCTCGGGGGCCAATCCCATGCAGAGCGCGTTGCTCTCGCACAGATCGAAATCAACGACAACCCGCATCGGTACTCCCTCCTGCCCCGAACATTAGGCGTGATCATCGGTCGGCCACGAACCGGTAGATGCGGGTGAAGTCCGCTCCTGGCTCGGCGGTGGCGAATCGCTCCCACACCGATTCGGTGGATCTCACCGAGGACCGAAGGCGAGCCCTGGGCCTCCACGGCCCCGACATGCCGCTCGAGATCCTTGGCCATCAGGGCGTTGGCGAACCCGTCGATGACCTGACCATGGTCTCCATTCGAGCCCGTCGAGTCCGAACGTACTGGCCTCGCTCGTGGCGGCCAGCGCGGTCGCCGACAGGAAGTTGTTGGCGAGCTTCAACGCCTGGGCCATGCCAGGCGTATCGCCGACCCGGCGCCGCCGGTCGCTCAACCCGGCCAGGACTGGCTCGACCGCCCGGCAGGCCGCGTCCGTGCCCGCAAACATGACCGACAGCGTGCGCGCCCGCGCTCCAGCGACGCCGCCCGACACGGGCGCGTCGACGTAGGCGGCTCCCGCCCCCATGAGGAGACCGTCGATCGCCTGCGCGGCGGCGACACCAACCGTCGAGGTGTCGACCACGTAGGTCACCCGCCGCTGCGGCGCCTCGGCCATGGCGCGAGCGACCTGCTCCGAGACAACGCCGTCCGGAAGGCTGAGGACGACGACGTCGGCGCGGCGCGCAAGCTGGGTCACATCACCGACGAACTCGGCCCCGTGCCGGGCTCCGGCCCGGACCGGAGACGTCGTGGCTCATGACGTCGTGGCCCGCCCCGACGAGATTCCCCGCCAGGACGCTGCCCATATTGCCGAGGCCGACGAAGCCAACCTTGTCCGACACTCACTCGATCTGCTCTTCGGCGCGCACGGCCAGCAGCGATCGTCGAGCGGAGACCCCGGCGGGGGCGCCGCAGTAGGCGCCGATCTGGAAGAGCAGCTCGTCGAGCTCGTCGTCGGTGACCCCGGTCCGCGACCGGGCGCTGACGTGCAGCCGGAACTCATCCATGCGGCCCAGGGCCGCCGTCATCGCCAGCACCACGAGGCTCCGGTCCCGCGTGCTCAGGGCGCCGCCACGGGTCCACACTCCCCACGCCATGGACGTCAGGTAGTCCGAGAACTCCCGCATGACCGGATTGGGGTCGGTCGTCTGGGCATCCACATATTCGGGATCCCAACATCGCGCGGCGCATGGCCCGGGACGCCTCGAACTTCTCGCCTTCGGCCATTTTGCTCCTCCTCGGCCCCAGGCGACACTCTGCTGTCGCCTCTGCGTTTCTCCTGTTCATCGGCTGAGAATCCAAATGTACAGGACTGAGAATGCATATGTATTTTCCGAGGAGAGGGTGTGTCAGAGCGGGCGGAGGGCTCTCGGATGGTGGCACCGCGAGTTGGAGTGGCGGGGACGTGGCGGCGGCCACCGCGACGGTGCTCTCAGGCGACGTGGCGCTCGGCGTAGACACCGAAGACCGATTCGAGCGCCCGCATCGACTCGCCCACCGTCACGTGGTGGCGTGCCGCCTCAATGAGGGCCGGCATCAGGTTGACCGTCGGGTCCGACGCGTCCTTGGCGATACGAGCGAGCGAATGGCGGACCGCGTCGTCGTCTCGCGCCTGCTTGATGGCGGCCAGCCGCTCCAACTGTTCGGCCTCGACGTCGGGTCCGATGGACAGCGTGGACGGGCGCGACACCGTCGTCCTCCACGTACCCGTTCACCCCGACCATGGTCCACTCGCCCTTGGCGATCTTCGACTGGAAGGCGTACGCCGCGTCCGCGATCTCTGCCACGAACCAGCCGTCATCGATGCAGGCGAACACGCCTTGGAGTATCGAACCCGAGCCCGCCTCGTCCAGGTGCGCGAACATCTCCTCGGCCTGTCGCTCCAGCTCATCGGTGAGCGACTCGACGAACCAGGAGCCACCGAGGGGATCGGCCACATGGACGACGCCGGTCTCTTCGGCGATGACCTGCTGGGTGCGGAGAGCCAGGCGCGCCGCATGTTCGGTGGGAAGCGCCAGCGCTTCGTCGAACGAGTCGGTGTGCAGGCTCTGCGTCCCGCCCAGGACGCCGGCCAATGCCTCGATCGCCACCCGGACCAGATTCACCTCGGGCTGCTGGGCGGTCAGGGAGACGCCGGCGGTCTGGGTGTGGAAGCGCAGCTGGAAGGATCGCCCGTCCGCCGCCCCGTAGCGCTCCCGCATCCAACGGGCCCAGATGCGACGGGCCGCCCTGTACTTGGCGATCTCCTCGAAGAAGTCGCTGTGCGCGTTGAAGAAGAAGCTGAGCCGCGGCGCGAAGTCGTCGACCGCCATGCCTGCCGCCATGGCGGCCTCGACGTAGGCGAACCCGTTGGCCAGCGTGAAGGCGAGCTCCTGCGCCGCAGTCGAACCCGCCTCGCGGATGTGATAGCCCGGAGACCGAGACGGCATGCCAGCGCGGCAGCTCGGCCGAGCAGAATCGCATGACGTCGGTCACGAGCCGCACCGAAGGCCGCGGCGGGAAGACATACTCCTTCTGCGCCTGGTACTCCTTCAAAATGTCGTTCTGGAGCGTGCCGGAGAGAGCGGCCCGCTCGACTCCCGTCCGGTCGGCCACGCCCACGTACATGGCGAGTATGGGAGCGGCCGCCGAGTTGATCGTCATGGACGTCGAGACGCTTCCCGAGATCGATGCCCGAGAACAGCGTCTCCATGTCGTCCTGGGTGTCGATGGCGACACCGGCCCGCCCGACCTCTCCCTTCGCCCAGGGGTCGTCGGAGTCACGGCCCAGCAACGTCGGCATGTCGAACGCGGTCGACAGCCCGTCACCGCCGGCACGGAGCAACTCCTTGAAGCGGCCGTTCGTGTCCGCGGCCGTGCCGAACCCCGCGAACTGACGCATCGTCCACAGGCGGGAGCGGTACATGGAGGCGTAGGGCCCTCGCGTGTAGGGGTACTGGCCGGGCAGCTCTGCGCCCTCGGGCCCGTAGACGGGTTCCACCGGCACGCCCGACATCGTCTCGAACCGCGCTGACCTCTTGGGCGAACGCTCGAATTGCTCCTGCCAGGTCTCCCGGTCTGCCACCACGCCAGATTACTTCAACGTCAAACTACTTTCCAGCGTCCCTACTCGAAATCCCCGGCGGCACCGCGGAGCTCCGCCAGCAGGTCGAAAAGCCGGTCGACCGATCGAGGGCGCCACGCCGATATCCGTGAAGACCTGCTTCGTTCATGGCCTCCGTGGCGGCCGAGGCACTCCGCCGACCGGCCGCCGTAAGGCTGGCGAGCCGGCCCCGTCCGTCGTCGGGATTTGATTGGCGGGTGACGAGGCCGTCTGCCTCGAGGCGGTCGACTGCGTTGGTCACGCTCGCAGCGTTGACCTGCAGGCGCTCGCCGATCTTGCCCAGAGGCAGGGCGCCCTGACGCGAGAAGGACAACAGCATGAGCACCTCGTAGCGGGCGAACGTGAGCCCGAGCGGGCGAAGGACGGCGTCGGCGCGGGCGAGAAAGATCTGCTGCAGCCGCATGATGGAGGTCACGACGGCCATGCCCGCGGCCTGGTCCGACCAGCCGTGCAGTCCCCATTGACGCTCGGCCTCGGCGATCGGATCGAAACTCAGCCGTCGCGGTTCGGCCATGGGCGCACGCTAGACCTTCCCGGCAGAACACTGCGCTCCCTACAACTCGTCCCGTGGGCGATCGCGCCAGAACGGCTCGCGCTCGGTTGCGGGATCGCTTGAACGTGGACCGATGTAGCCACGGGCCCCATTTTCGGTGCGTTGGCAACAGATCTGCTCGAAGGACTCGGGCAACGCCCGGTGGAGAGCCGGCGCTCTCTCGACGTCCAATGCAAAGCTTTGCATAGAGTGTTCTAGGGTGCGACACTGCCACGCTGCTGCGACAGGAGGGACTGCAATGGCACCTTTTCCGCATGACTTTCTCTGGGGTGCGGCGACAGCCGGCCACCAGGTCGAGGGGGGCAACGTCAACGCCGACCTGTGGCCGATGGAGTGGGCCCCGGACTCGACCTTCAACGAACCGTCCGGTGACGCGTGCGATCACTACCACCGGTACCCCGAGGACATCGCGCTGCTCGCGGACCTCGGGCTCAATGCGTACCGCTTCTCCCTCGAGTGGTCGCGGATCGAACCCGAGCCGGGCTTCTACTCGCGCGCAGCTCTCGACCATTACGCACGAATGATCGAGAGCTGCCTGAGCCAGGGCGTCACGCCCGTGGTGACGTACAACCACTTCACCGTCCCCCGCTGGATGGCCGGCAGAGGCGGATGGAGAGCGGAGGATGCACCAGGGCGTTTCGCCGACTACGCCTCGCGCGTGACGCAGGCACTTCGGCGATCTCCTGTCGTGGGTCTGCACGTTGAACGAGCCCAACCTCATGGCGATGATGCGGAGTAGCGGGCGTCCTGGCCATGGGTACGGGAGATCGACCGCCTGCGACCGAGCCCGTCGAGGAGGAACAGGGTGGAATCGGAGGCTACGACCCGACGCGCTACCGGATGGGGATCGTGGCGGCCGACCTCGAGCAGATGGCCCACGCGCACCGCCTGGCCGTGCAGGCGATCAAGTCGACGGACGGAAGCATAAGGGTGGGATGGACCCTGGCCCTCGTCGACCTCCAGTCCGCGGAGGGCGGGGAGGAACGGTGGCTCGAGGCGCGCCGGCTGGGCCAGACAGACTGGCTGAACGTCTCGGCCGAGGACGACTTCGTCGGCGTGCAGACGTACTCCCGGTCCCGCATCGGAGCAGACGGCCAGCTCCCAGTACCAGAGGGAGTTGCCACCATGCAGACCGGGTGGGAGGTCTACCCCGAGGCGCTCGGCCACACGGTCCGATTGGCCGCCGAACATGCGGGCGTACCCGTCCTCGTGACCGAGAACGGCATGGCGACCGACGACGACGCGGCGAGGCTCGCCTACACCCGTGCCGCCCTGGAGGGCCTCGCGCAGTGTCATGGAGGACGGAGTCGACGTGCGCGGCTACATCCATTGGACGTTGCTCGACAATTTCGAATGGAACGCCGGCTTCTCCAAGACGTTCGGCCTCGTCGCCGTCGACCGCGAGACATTCGTGCGATCGGTGAAGCCGTCGGCCCGCTGGCTGGGTCAGGTGGCCCAGCGCAACGGCCTGGTCTGAATCAGACGAGCCTCGTCAGCGACGATCGGGGCCGGGCGACCCGTCGACCTCGAAGCCGACCCGCTCGATGGCGGGCCCCAGCAGTGCCAGGTCGAAGCCGTACAGCTGCGCTGCGTTCTCGCAGAGGATCTTGCGGGACACCTCCGCTGTGATGCTCGGGTGGTGCAGCAGCGCGTCGACTTGGACCTTGGTTTCGGGGAAGACCGATTCGAAGTGCGGGTAATCCACCCCGAACATTGCATTGTCACAGCCGATGGCGAAAGGTTGATACTCGGCGCTCGGCCGAGCCAGCTCCTCGAGAGGAACCTGATCCTCGGTGAAGGGCGAGATGCCAGCGAAGCAATTGGCCGACCAGTAGTCGCGGGCGGAGCCGGTGAACTGGCGCATGCGCTGCAGCGTTGCGGCCCAACCGGTCCAGTCGTCGCCCCAACTCAGGCGGCGGTCCAGCTTGCGAATGGCCGGAGCGATCCAATCGGCCTCGGTCTCGACGAACGCCACCCGGAGGTCCGGGAAGCGCTCGAAGACACCACCGAGAATCATCTGCCAGAGTGAGCGGCCCGAGTAGAAGGAGTGCTCGAGGGCCAACGTCATGATGGCGGCGAATCCCGGAGGTCCGTAGGTCGGCGCCCCGGTGCCTCCATGCTGGCTGATCGGCAACCCGACCTCGACGCACGCGGCCCAGACCGGGTCGAGAACTGGATCGAAGAAGAAGATCCCGCCCGGAAGCAGGGCGGGCATCATGACGCCGCCCAGGCCGTGCTCCTTGGCCCAATGGATGTCCCCAACGGCCAGATCGACGTCGTCGAACGAAACGAGCGCCTGGCCGGCTCGGCGCCCTGGCGTCTGCGCGCAGAAGTCGGCCAGCCAGCGGTTGTAGGCCAGGCGGGCCTGCCGATCGATCTCGCGGTCGGAGGACGAGCCCACGTCGTCCGCCGGTCTCGCCTGGAAGGGCAGTCCGTTCGGGAAGAGCACCTCGGCGACGACGCCCTGGCTCTCCATGTCCTTCAGGCGGAGGTCCGAATCCCACTGCGACGTCGGATCCAGTCCCGCGCTCAGATTGCCGCTCTCGGGAGCGCCCGCGGCCTCTTCCGACATGGCCCAGTCATCGAACACGTCGAGGAATCGCTTCTCGACGTAGTTCCGGTA
The DNA here is from genome assembly GCA_963721585.1 of uncultured Acidimicrobiaceae bacterium. Lineage (GTDB taxonomy): Bacteria > Actinomycetota > Acidimicrobiia > Acidimicrobiales > RAAP-2 > Bog-473. The sequence goes on from CAVRJN010000008.1 coordinate 1,379,905, forward strand.
GTCGCCCCGTGACGCCCTGACGTGTCCGTCCACCGAGATGATCGCTGTCTTCGACACCGTCCCCCCTTTTCCACACGGCGTTGGCCCTGCGCTGCCACATGCTAGCGATTGCACCGAGCAGAAACGAGGTTGCGAGGGCAATTTTCTAACACCTCTGTCATTAGACGGCCGGACCCGCGTTTCGGGAACCGGCACGCGGTCCTGGCCGGAGCACGCCTGTCGGCACATCGCTCACGCCGAGGAACGACCGATCGGCCGAACGTCGCCGGAGAAAGATGTCTAACATCGACGTCAGCCGACTCAGAGGAGGAACGTTGCGCACGGTTGTCGTAGGAGCTTCGAGCGGGCTCGGGCGTTGCATCGGCGTCGGGCTCGCCCAGCGGGGCGCGCAACCGCCCTGCTGGCACGCCGGCAGGAGAGACTCGGAGGGGCGGCGAAGGAGGCGGGCCCGGGCACACTGGCCATCACCTGTGACGTGACCAGCACCGAGTCCTGCCACGCGGCGGTGAACGAAGCCGCCGCAGGTCTCGGCGGCATCGATGCCCTCGTCTACGCCCCCGGCGTCGGTCCACTCGTCCGTCTCGCCGATATGGACGCGGACACGTGGCGGCACGTCTTCGACACCAACGTCATCGGCGCTTCGCTGGTCACCGCGGCAGCGCTCCCCCATCTCACCGAGTCCTCCGGTACTGCCGTCTATCTCTCGTCGGTGAGCGCATCGGTCACTCCGCCCTGGCCAGGTCTGGGCGCCTACGCGGTCAGCAAGGCGGCGCTCGACAAGCTCGTCGAGGCCTGGAGGGCCGAGCATCCGACGGTCGGATTCAGTCGGGTCGTCGTCGGTGAGTGCCTGGGCGGGGAAGGGGACTCGGTGCCGGGGTTCGCCGACGGCTGGGATCAGGATCTGGCGGCCGAGGTGATGCCGGTGTGGTTCGCCCGCAACTACATGAGCGGTTCGTTCGTCGGAATCGAGGATCTCATCAGCGTCGTCGACACGGTTCTGCGCCAAGGCGCTGTCGCCATCGCGTCGGTGACGGTTGCCCCCCGCCCCGCCGGGTGACGCTGAGTCGGCACTCCTCCGGCATGCAGATCGAGCGTTACCCGTACCGAGCGAGCGCCTGGTGGGACGGCCGGATCGTGGCGCAGTCGGACCGGTGCCTGTGCGCCGAGGAGCCCGGTGCGCTGCCGGTCCTCTACTTCCCCCTCGCCGACATCGACTTCGAAGGATCCGAGGGCTTGTCCGATCACGTCCGGCCGACGGAGCCTGGCAGTGAGCTGCCCGGCTACGCGGCGTTCGACCAGGACCGGGTGCGGATTGAGGTCACGGATGAGGCGAGGAGGCGACGCGGCGCGCGACGTGACGGTGAAGCGGTTCCCCACCTGGGGCGATGCCACGCACCTCGTCGACGTGATGGACGTCCGCCCGACCGACGAAGGACTCAGCTTCCTCGGTGTGGCCCGGAGCGACGAGCGGCGGCCGGTGGTCGAAGGGCAGCCAGATGCTCGGACAGGCCATCGTCGCCGCCAGCCGGCATGCCGCGGACCGCCGGGTCGTGTCGGCCAGCATGATCCTGCTGCGGGCCGCCGATGCGCGTCAGCCGCTCCAGTTCGAGTTGGACGAACTGAGCTCCGGGCGCACGTTCGCCGCCCTCTCGGTCCACGTGCTCCAGGGAGAGCGGCTCTGCGCGGCGGGCACGCTGCTGCTCGACACGCCCTCTGAAGACGTCATCCGCCATGCCGATCGATGCACCGGACGTACCGGGACCCTACGAGTGCCCCCCGTACGATATGGGGGTGACCGGGCGCGACATCAGGGTGGTCGACGGCGGCTATTCGAACGATCCGGACGAACCGACCGGGCCGCCCACGGTCGACGCCTGGGTCCGCTTCCGCCAGGTTCCCGACGATCCGGCCCTCCACGCCGGCCTGCTGGCGCAGTTCACGGGCCACATGTCGATCGCCGCCGCTCTGCGCCCGCACCAGGGCATCAGCCAGGATCAGGCGCACCGCACGCTCTCCATGGCGATCAACAGCATCAGCCTTTCGCTCCACGGTCCGGTCAAGGTCGACGACTGGTTGCTCTACCACCATCACTCGACGTTCGCCGGAGCCGGGACGACCCACGCCGAGAACCGGGTCTACGACCTGAGCGGTGCGCTGGTGGCCTCCTTCACCGTCGATGCCATGGTGCGACCGCTTCCACAGCGGTGCGAAGGGCCCCATGGACGGCCGGACCGCGCTGTGAGCCTCACGACGGGCCGGGGGCCGCTCAGCGCCAAGCCCGCCGGGCGCTTCACCGCCCCCATGCCCGAGAAGGTGTCGTACATCGAGCCGTTCCGGCGGCGCGTGACGGCGACCAAGGACGGCCGAGACCGTCATCGAGACCGAGCGTGCCCTGTTCGTGCACCGGCCGGGCCAACCACCCGAGCCTTGCCTTCCCTCTGGACGATGTCGACGGGGTCCCGGTGCGCCAACAGCGCGGACATCCCCGGCTTCGTGACGGTTCCCTGGGATGCCGTCGATGCCTGGTTCGAAGAGGACGAGCAGATGTTCGGGCACCCACGGAACCCGTACCACCGCGTGGATTGCGTACGCTCCCATCGCATGCTGCACGTGGAGGCCGCCGGCACCACCCTGGTCGACACGACCGAGACGATGGTCGTCTACGAGACCGCGCTCGAGCCGCGTCTGTACGTGGACCGCCGGCACGTGCGCGTCGAGCTGACGCGGAGTCAGACACACACGTACTGCCCGTACAAGGGCACCGCCACCTACTGGAACGCCGTCGCGGACGGCGTCGTCCTGCCAGATGTTGCGTGGAGCTACGAGGACGCCCTTCCCGAATCGGTGCCCCTGCAGCACCTGGTGAGCTTCGACGACCAGCGCGTGGCAGTCCTGCACGACCTGCCGCGGGCGGACTGACTGGCCACATCGGGGGGCGAGAGGACCATCGCTAGTGTGGTGCTGCGAGCTGGGCCCAGGCGCTCTGGGTGCACGGGGCAAGGGGGTCTTGCATGGACTTTGAGACGCTGCTGTACGACGAGGATGACGGTGTCGCCACCATCACACTGAATCGTCCAGAGGTGCTCAACGCCTTCGACCAGCAGATGCAGGAAGAGTTGCGCGACGTCTGGCGGGGCCTCCGCACCAACGACGGTGTCCGGGCCGTGATCCTGACCGGAGCGGGCGACAAGGCCTTCTGCGCGGGGATCGACCGGGAAGAAGCGATCGCCGAGGACTACCTCGCCAATGAGGAAAACCGGAGCAAGATGCAGAGCCAGGTGGGGCCTGTCTCGACGCCCTTCATGTACAACGACCCCGGTGTGAACATCAACCCGAAGATGAACGACCTCTGGAAGCCGATCATTGCCGCAGTCAACGGCATTGCCTGTGGCGGAGCGCTCTACCTGCTTGGCGAGTCGGACATCATCATCGCAGCCGATCACGCGACCTTTTTCGATCCCCACGTGACCTACGGCATGGTTGCGGGCTTCGAGTCGGTCCACCTCCTGCAGAAGCTGCCTCTGGGCGAGGTACTCCGGATGATGCTCCTGGGAGCCTGGGAGCGCATGTCGGCCGAGCGGGCCCACCAGATGGGCCTCGTCTCGGAGGTGGTGCCACAGGCCGAGCTCCTCGAGCGGGCCACGTGGGTGGCGCGGGCTGTCGCATCGGCGCCCGTGATGGCGATTCAGGGCACGCTGCGGGCGATCTGGATGACCCACGAGGTCACGCGGCGTGAAGCCCTCTCGCAGGTGTCGACGTATGTGGCGCTCGGCACGCTGTTCGACAACATCGCCGAGGGCCAGGAGACCTTCCAGGGGATCCGCCAGCGCCCGGAGTGGATGGTCCGCTGACGGGCTGAAACGCAAACCGCCGGCGTGCTCGGGCCACGCCGGCGGTTCGTCCGTGCTCTCGGTGCGCCGCTAGCTCGCGGTCGACGTCCCCGCCAGGTCCGTCCCGCACGAGGGCTGCGGCGAGATGGGCGTGAACCCGTTCGGGATCGCCTTCATGACCCAGGCGCAGGTCTGGGCCGGGTTGTGCCCGAAGTCGGTCGAGTAGTTGAAGCTGACGGGCAGCAGCCCCCCGGCGTTGTAGGACTTGAGGCCCCGCAGGTCCTTGATGACGGCGGCACGGGTCGGGTTGGCGCCCGCCATCTGCAGCCCCTTGATCATGAGGTCGGCTCCGGCCCACGACTCGTACTGGCCGAAGTTCGGGAAATCGGTCTTGGTGAAATGCGCGTACTTCTCCATGGCCGCCTGCATCTGCTGCGTCGCGGTGTTGGGGAGGTCCCAGGGACGGAACAGCGAAAGGAAGTAGCCGCCCTGGAGAACCTTCCAGTCCGATGAGTGGATGACGTTGGGCTCGTAGCCGGTGGCATATATGGCAGCCTTCACCTTCACGCCCGCCTGCTGCAGCGCGGTCGCCAGGGCGTAGTTGGAGTTGGCGTCCATGGCCGGCGAGATCGCATTGACGCCGTCCTTCTTGGCGACCAACGCCTCGGCGGTGAAGTCGACGCCGCCGAAGGGCACCGTGGTGTCGAGCACGCCGACCTTGCCGCCGGCGTGCTCGAAGGACTGCCCGGTGCCGATGGCCGCCCTGCTGGACGACGGCGAGATGCTGTAGCCGTACGCGCCCAGCACGGTCCCGCCGAGCTTCTTGAACAGAGTGCCCAGCTGCGTATTGACCGGGTACTTCGGATCGACGCTGCCGTTGTCGGCGGCGAACATGTTCGTGTACGGCTGCTGACCCCACTCCGGCCCGTCGTCGTACGAACCGGTTACCGGCAGGCCGGCCTGCTGCGGGTACTTGGCCGCCAGGAACATCAGCGGGCTCTGGGAGACGATCCCGAAGGCTCCCTTGGAGATGGCGCTCTGCACCGCCGTCGCGATCTCGCTGGGGTTCGTCTGGTCGTCGATGATCAGCGGGACGAGCTTGTGGCCGTTGACACCGCCCTCTGCATTTTGCAGATCGAGCCGCGCCTCGAAGCCCGCCGGTGACGTCCCGTTCTCCGACGCGCCCTCACCTGTGAGGTCGGTGATGTAGGCGATGGTGATCGGGGCTGGTGACGCACCCGCCGTCATGGCCGTCGTGCCGATCAGGAGCAGCGGCAGCCCAGCGAACATGGACAGCGCCACGGGGATCATCGTCCGGCGTCTCCGCATCTTTCCTGGAGTGTGGTTCCGGTTCATCGGTCGTTGCACGTCTTCAACTGCCTCCCCGGGTCACCCGCCAGGGGACCCCATCTCGGATGGTGCCAGTGCGAACCTTTCGCCGCGGCTGGACCGAACGGTCGTTACTGTACCTGGCTGCCCACGTGGGCGGGGGTCGCAGGCTCGGCGTCGCCGAGATAGCGGTCGATGACCTCTTGCCCCGCCTCCGAGGCAGGTCCGAACCAGCCCACCTGCCCGCGCATGAGAACGACACAGGCATCCGCCATGGCCAGGGCGCGATGAACAAACTGCTCGGTGAGCACGATCGTGATGCCGGACCGGCGCGCCTCCTCCAGGGCCTGGAAGACGGACTCGGTCACGATCGGCGCCAGACCGAGCGACATCTCGTCCGCAATGACGAGCTTCGGCGAGACCGCGAGCGCCCGGGCCAGAGCCAGCATCTGCTGCTCACCACCCGAGAGGCTTCCCGCCCGCTGCGCCCTGCGCTGGCCCAGTACCGGGAAGCGCTCGATGGCCCGGTCGATGGCCGCACTGCGCTCGTGGCGCTTCTCCTGGCCGACCGCCATCCGAAGATTGTCGACGACGGTGAGACCCGGGAAGATGCCACGTCCCTCGGGGATGTACGTCAGCCCCAGCTTCCTGATGCGGTGTGCCGGCTGTCCCGTGATCTCCTGCCCGTCGAAGAAGACCTGCCCGGCGGTGGGCGGCACCAACCCGGACACGGCGCGGGCCAAAGTGCTCTTGCCGGCGCCATTGGCACCCAGCACGGCCAGGACGGTGCCCCGTTCCACCGTGAGGGAGACGCCGAAGAGGGCCGCGCGACGACCCGTAGCGGACATCGAGGTCCTTGACGGTCAGGAGAGGATCCGTCACGCCGAGTCGCTTCCGGCAGGGGCCGGCTCGGCTAGCGGACCCTCTTCGGGTTCGGTATCTCCCAGGTAGGCGGCCCGGACCGCTGGGTCGTTGCGAACCTCCTCCGGGCTCCCGGCTGCGATGCGCTCGCCGAAGTCGAGCACGAATACGGTGTCGGAAAGCGAGAGGACCGCGGCCACATCGTGCTCCACCATGATGAGCGAGACCTCGCGGCCCGGCTGATCCACGATCTGCCGGAAGACCGTCAGCAGGTTCTCCGACGCCTTGATGTCCAGTCCTGAAAGGGGCTCGTCCAAAAGGAGCACCCGCGGATCCGTCGCCAGCGCCCGGCCCACTTCGACGAGGCGGAGGATGCCGAGTGGCAGCGCCGCGACCGGCGCATTCTCCACCCTGGTGAGGCGCAGCAACTCCAACAACCGCTCCACCCGCTCGTCCTCGTTCTTGGAAGGCGGAAGGAGCGAGCGCGGGTCGAACATGTCGCGCCACAGTCGCTGCGGAGCGACCCGGGCCCGGTGCGCCAGCATCAGGTGCTCGCGCACCGTCAGTCCCAAGAAGAGCTCGGGTTGCTGGAAGGTCCGGGCCAGGCCCTTCTTGGCCCGCGCCCGGCATGACGTGTTGGTGACGTCCTCACCGCGCAGATGCACGCGCCCGTGGTTGGGTCGCAAGAGCCCCGACAACACGGCGAGCAGCGTCGATTTCCCGGCGCCGTTCGGCCCGACCAGGCCGGCGATGCTCCCCGGTTGCACCTCGATGCTCACCTGCGAGAGTGCGGTGAGACCTCCGAAGCGGACGGTGATGTCGCTCGCCGCCAGGGCCGCCTCGTCGGTGGCCGCCGCCGTGTCGGCGTCGCTCGGGGCCGGCATCACGAGATGTGCTCCGCCACGCGCGCCGCGGGGACCTGCCCGACGCCTGCGGTTGCGACACCCAGGTCCGGCGTCTCCGCGTCATTTTGCTGCGGGCGCACATGGAGCACCAATCGCCGCAGCCGGCGGCTCTGCTCGGCCAGAACACCGTCGGGGTACTTGGCAGCCGACACCGCGCCGAGTCCGAAGAGCACCGGCGTGACGTTCGACGTCCATGTCGGGAGGTAGTTCTGCGTGATTGCGGGCAACAGCGCGAGGGACACCCCGCCCAGCAGTGCGGCCGCATTGGAGCGGACCCCGATCGTCACCAGCACCGCCAGCCAGACGACGCCCTCGAACGTTGCGAATTCGCTGGGCTGGAACGTCGTCTGCGACAGGGCGAACATCCCGCCCCCGACACCTGCGATGCCCGCAGCGAGCGCGCCGGCGATGACCTTCATCTGCACGACGCTGATACCGGACGTCTTGGCGCCCGCTTCACTCCAACGGGCTGCATTGAGCGCGAGGCCCGTGGTCGATCTTCGAAAGTTGACGATGAAGAGGGCGATGACCACGAACACCGCCAGACACAAGTACGCGAAGGCACGGTCGGAAGAGGCGAATCCGGGCCGGTTGAGGGTGAGCCCCAGCCCCTGGTTGACGAAGCTGGGCAGCGTGAAGACGAGGTTCTCCATCAAAAGGCCGAAGGTCAGCGTCACCAGCGCGACGTAGAGGTCTCCGAGACGGATACTCAAGAGGCCTACGACGATGCCCATGGCGAGGGCGACCACACCACCGGCGAGGACCGCCAAAAGCACCGGCCATCCGTGGTTGTTGGCCAATTGGGCCGTGGTAAGGGCACCCACACCGGCGAAGGTGATCTGGCAGAGCCACAGCATGCCGCCCTCGCCTGTGACGATCGTCCACGAGAGCAAAATGATGGCGTAGGCGAAACCGGCGGCCATCACGCCTACCCAGTAACCCTGCACGATGAGCGGCACGACGCCGACGGCCGCGATCAGGAACACCGGCCCGGCGTATTTGCCGAGAAATCCGAGCGAGGCGGACTCGACCACGCTGCTGGCGGAGCCCGCGAGGCGGCTCTCGCCCTGCGGCGTGATGGCGCGATCGAGCGCCCCTCCCCAGCCGTCCGACTCGCCGACCCTGCCCCGGCGGATGAGCTCGTACACGAGCACGACCGCGACGACAATGAACGGCACGGCGTCGATGAACTCGGTCGTCCATGCGCTCGATGGCGGCAGGTAACCCTCGATGAGCGAGGTGGCGATGCCCATGAGGAGCGCCACGGCCACCGCGACCGGCAGGTTGCGCAGCCGCGCCGCCACCACGGCGGCGAACGATGCAGCGATCAGCACCGTGAACTTGTCGGGATCCAAGCCGACGATCGGGGCTGCGAGCACGCCTGCCAAACCAGCGAAGAACGTGCTGACGGCCCACACTCCGATGGAGATGAAGTTCGGGTTTGTCCCCGAGAGGTCGGTCATCGCCGGGGAGTCGACCATGGCCCGCACCTTGAGGCCGACGTCGGTGAAGCGCAGGATCAACGCGCCGGCAACAACAGTCACGACCACGCAGGCGTACACGATGAGCTGGTCCAGCGTGACCGCGACCCCGAAGACCTGGTAGACGGCGACGGGCTGCGGGGCCAGACCGGGGGCCGCCTGAATCGCCTGGTTACCGAAGATCAACGTGGCCAGGGAAGGGATGGCGACGAGGAGACCGATCGTGGCCACCACCTTGATCATCGGCGACGACAGGCGCAGGTGGCGGAACAGAACGGCGTAGAGCAGCACCCCCAACGCCGGTGACGCGACGAGGATGGAGAGCACGGCGGCAGGGATGATGGCCCAGCCGTGTTGCGTGTTGAGGAAGTAGTAGAAGCGGGCGATGAAGAAGGCGATAGCGCCGAAGGCGAAATTCAGAATGCCTGAGGACGTGTAGGTGATGACCAGCCCGGCGGAACAGATCGCATAGATCCCCCCCAGCACCAGACCGGCGATCACGAATTGGAGCATTGCTGCGGACCTCTTCTCACCGGCCGGCTCCGCCGGGGCATTTCTAACATTGACGTCGGTTCAGATACTAACGATGCGGACGTTCTCGTGCACGGCGGACGAAATGCCCGTTGAGCTGGGACGGAGCTTCGCGGAAGGCCCCGTGCAATGCCCGGGGGACGCGACGAACTTCAGATGCCACCACCGGCACGCAGAAGCCCGCGCTCGACGATGCTGGCCGCCGCGTCGACAGTCGCGGCGCCACGCGGCCGTGACCCGAAGGCACCCAGGAGCGCCACCATCACGATGGCCTCCACGTCGAGGTCGCCCGTGCCGCCGCCGCTCTCACCGAGAACCCGCACCAGCCGGCGACGCCCCCAGTCCAGCGCCGAGGCGGAGAGGGATCGCATCCGCGCGTCCTCGAGCGCAGCCTCGACCCAGACGCGGATCATCGCCGCCTCGCCTGTTTGCGCGGCGTTGTAGCGACGGAACCAGCGACGCAGCTCCGGGCCGTTACCGGCGGCCAGATCGGGGATACCCACGAAGGCGTCGCCCACCGCCCGCATCGCCTGCACCGTGAGGACGATGGCCAGTTCGTTCTTGTTCTCGAAGTACCGGTAGAAGACGCCGTGGGAGACGCCGGCGGCGGCAGCCAGATCATCCACACGCGTGGCGTGGTAGCCGCGCTGGACGAACACGTCGCGACCATTCTGCACCAGCGCGTTGAGGGCCGCACGCTTGTCCGTCCCGCACCGGATGGCCTCTTCCTTCTTCATCATGGCGCCGACATCGGGCCCGAACTCGACACGCGGCGGGCGCAAGGGCGTGCCGGCGTGCGCGTTGAAGGGGTTGCGGCCGAACAGAGTCCGATGCATCACGTCGGTGAAGGCAATCTCGACCCGCTCTCTCGGATAGGCCTCTGGCGCGGCAGCGCGAAGGGTGGCTGCATCGTCGAGCGTCCTGGTGAGGCAGGCGACGAGGAGTGCGATCAGCGGGTCGAGGTGGCGAGGGGGCAGATCGCTGGTCGACAATTTCGAGCGGATCCGGGACACACTCTGGTCGCTCAGACGGGCCGACGCCGTTGTCAGCCCTTCGTCATCCTTGAAGGTCGTCGGGAGCCCCTGGAAGATGGGTCCATAGCGTGCATGGATGTCGCCGTACCGGCCGACCCAGGCCCGCAAGCCGTCCCATCCGCTGGCGTCGGGTGTCAGCGGGTCGATGGCTTCCGTCGACGCGCTGATCTGACGAGCGACCTGCCCTGCCAGGCTGCTGAAGACGTCCTCTTTCCCCGAGAAATACTGATAGAAGGAAACCCGCGAACAGCTGGCCAGCTCGCTGATGCGGGCGATGCTGCACTGGTGGAAGCCCTCATCGCCGAAGAGTTGGAGCGCGGCGTCCAGAATGCGTTGCCTGGTTCGTTGCCCGCGTGCGCCCACCCGCGGATTGTCCGAGAAGGGCGCGCGTCGCGTGACCGCCTCGGCATCAGCGCGCTGGACCACCGGTGAAACGGCATCCCGCGCCGTCATGTTACGGCTTTTCGCTCAATGTGCATACGGCAATCGACGACCGGCACCCTCGGCGGGCGGCACGGGCACCCGCGAGCCCGTCAGGACTCGGCGCGAACCTTGTCCTTCACCGCTGGCACGATCGGGGGCGCGTCCTTCCAATTCGGGAGCCCGCTGTCTTCCTTGGCCACCGGGTAGCCGTCGTCATTGACCTGGGCCCAGTGCGAGTGGTTGAGCTCGTGCAGGGTGAAGCACGCGTTCAGCGCGTTGTAGAAACCCATGTTGTCCACGCTCTGGTTCACCGCCTCCTTGACCAGCAGCGACGTCACCGACGGCAACACGGCGATGCGCTCGGCAAACTCGAGCGTGCGTTCGGTCAGATCGTCGGCGGGAAAGATCTTGCTGACCATGCCCAATCCGTACGCCTCCTCGGCATCGACGGAGTCGCCGGTCAGCAGCAGTTCCTTCGCCTTGCGCGGCCCGAACTCCCATGGGTGGGCGAAGTACTCGGTGCCGCACATACCCAGCCGGGTGCCCACGACATCGGCGAACCGTGTGCCCTCGGCGCAGACAATGAGGTCGCACGCCCAAAGGAGCATCAGGCCTGCGGCGTAGACATCTCCGTGCGCCTGCCCGATGGTGATCTTCCGCAGGTTGCGCCAGCGGCGCGTGTTCTCGAAGTAGTAGTGCCACTCCTGGAGCATGAGGCTCTCGGCACCCTTGCGCGTCGCACCATTGATCTTCCTCGTGTAGTGCTGATTCGGCCCCGGCATGCCTTCTTCCATGGAGACCTTGGACCCCATGTCGTGCCCCGAGGAGAACATCGGACCCATGCCGCCGAGGATCACGACCCGGACCTCGTCGTCGGCCTCTGCCTCCATGAACGCGTCGTTCAGGTCCACCAGGAGCCCGCGGTTCTGGGCATTGCGCGCCTCGGGGCGGTTGAGCATGATGCGCGCCACCTTCCCCGAGTCGAGCTTCTCGTACGTGACAAACTTGTAGTCAGGCATGTGCGCAGGCTCCTTGACGAGTCATCCAAGAGGTGACCCTACCGTTAGAAACGATTCGATGCACCCTGCGGAGCCCTCTTGGAGCGGCGGGCGATGGTGCACCCGGGTGAACCGGTCAGACCGCCGCGGCAACCTGCTCGACCCGCATGATCCGGGCCAGGTTGCCGCCCATGATCTTCCGCACGTCCTCGTCAGCGAGGCCATCAGGCAGATGGTCGACGTAGCTGCACGGCTCGGCCAAGCCCTCGGGGTGCGGGTAGTCGGACCCGAACAGGACATGGTCCGCTCCGATGACGTCGATGATCTCCCCGAGGTCGTCTTCGTGGAACGGGCTCACGTAGACATTGTGCTTGAACTGCTCGACAGGGTTGCCGTCGAAGGCGTTCGGCATTTTCTTGTAGGTGTCGCCGAGGTGGTTGACGAATCCCCTGATCCACTCCCCGCCCGCCTCGATGGAGGCGATCCGGAGGTCAGGGAAGCGCGCGAACACTCCGTGGCACACGAACGCGGCCATGGTGTCTTGAATCGGCCGGTGGCCACCGGTCATGTATTTGAAGGCGTCGAGCTTGAAGGGCAGCATCTCGCTGGGGCCGGTCCAATCGCTCGTGTACGCGCGCGTACCCGCTGTCGGAGGAGTGCATCGACACGAGAATGTCGGCATCCACCACGGCCTGCCAGAACGGATCGAACTCCGGGTAGCCGAACGAGCGCGAGCCACGAAAACCGGGGGCCGGGGCCGGCCGGATCAGCACGGTCTTCGCTCCCCGCTCCACCGCCCATTCCAGCTCTTCAATCGCCTTCTCGACAATCGGGAGCGTGATGACCGGCGTGGCGAAGATTCGGTCTTCGTAATTGAATTGCCATTCCTCGTACATCCACTCGTTCAGCGAGTGAATCGCAGCATGCGTCAGTTCGGGGTCGTCGCGCATGCGCTCCTCCAGAAGACTGGCCAACGTGGGGAACATGAGCGAGCGGTCGACGCCGAGCTCGTTCATCACCTCGAGCCGGGGCCCCGGATGCTGGAAAGCCGGGATGCTCCGCATGGGCTCCCCGATCACATCCCGGTAGGACTTGCCCTCGGGGTTGCCGTTGCGGAAGTACTCCTCCTGGGCCCCCGGCCGCGCCACGACCTCGAAGGTCGGGTTCGGGATGTACTCGCTGACGGTCCCCCGGATCATGATCTTCGTCCTGCCGTGCAGCTCGACGTAGTCGATGGCACCCTTGTAGCGATCGGGCAGGTGCCTGGTGAACGAGTCCCTGGTCTCGTAGAAGTGGTTGTCAGCGTCGAAGACGGGAAAATCGCAAACTTTCGGCATACTCGAGAGGATATAGATTTCTGACTATGACGTCAATGTCATAGAACTCTGAGCTTCCTGGTTGGCCTCGCGCGGACGACAGCCCTGGTCAGAGCACCACTCCCCGGTTGACGAGGGCATGACCGGGCCAGTCGAAGCGTCAGCGATTGGTGGGGAAGTGCAGCTCCATGGTGCTCGGGCCGGCGTCGGGCCAGCGGGACGTCACGACCTTCGGCCGGGTGTAGAAGCGGATGCCGTCGGGACCGTAGATCGAGGAGTCGCCGAAGATGGAGGCCTTCCATCCGCCAAATGAATGTGAAGCGACCGGAACGGGAATCGGCACGTTGATGCCGATCATCCCGACCTGGACCTCCCGTTCGAATCGCCGCGCCATGCCGCCGTCCCGTGTGAACAAGGCGGCGCCATTGCCGTACGGATTGTCGTTCACCAGCGCCAGCGCCTCGTCGAAGGTGGGTACCCGCACCACGCTCAGCACGGGACCGAAGATTTCGTCGTCGTAGACGCGCATCCCCGGCTTGACGTCATCGATCAACGAGCAGCCTACGAAGAACCCACTCTCGCGATTCGCGATCGAACCGTCGACGACGACCTTGGCGCCCTCGTCGGACGCGCCGTCGACATACGAGCGCACACGGTCGCGGTGCTCCGCTGTGATCAGTGGTCCCATCAGGGACGCCCGGTCGTCACCCGCCCCCACCACGACGTCGGGTATCCGATTGGCGATGGCGCCGATGAGCGGATCGGCCACAGTGCCAACGGCCACGACCACCGAGATCGCCATGCAGCGTTCGCCGGCAGACCCGTAGGCAGCGGAAACGGCGGCGTCGGCGGCAGCGTCGAGATCGGCGTCGGGCAGCACGACCATGTGGTTCTTCGCCCCACCCAGCGCCTGGACTCTCTTTCCGTGCCGCGTCCCAGTCTCGTAGATGTGGCGCGCCACGGGCGTGCTGCCGACGAACGAGATCGCCGCGACATCGGGGTGGGCGAGCAGCGTCTCGACCGCCTCCCGATCGCCCTGCACCACATTGAAGACACCGTCGGGAAAGCCGGCGCGTTGGACGATGTCCGCCAGGACGAGAGAGGCGGAGGGATCCTTCTCGGAAGGCTTCAGCACGAAGCAGTTCCCACAGGCGATGGCGTTGGCCATCATCCACAACGGCACCATGATCGGGAAGTTGAACGGGGTGATGCCGGCGACGACTCCGAGGGGCTCGAGCACGGTGCGGATGTCGATCCCCGTCGAGATCTCCGAATTGGAAGATCCCTTCAGCAGGTTGGGGATGCCGCAGGCGAACTCGACGTTTTCGATGCCGCGCGCCACTTCGCCCCTCGCGTCCTCGAGCACCTTGCCGTGTTCACGGGTGACCGCGGTGGCGAGCTCGTCGCGGCTGGCATCGAGCAGTTCGCGCAGGCGGAAGAGCAGGCTGGCCCGGCGGGTCAGCGAGGAACGCCGCCACTCGTCGGACGCCCGAACCGCGGACGCGACCACCTCGTCCACCTCGGACGCCGAGGCCAGAGCGACCTCGGCGGTCTGCGTGCCCTTCGCGGGGTCGTAGACCGGGACCACCCGACCCGATTCGCCAGCGGCGGGCCGGCCCGCGATCCAGTGCCCGATGCGCCTCAGGCCAGAGCCGGTCTGCTGAGAGTCAGCGGAGTTTGCGTGCATGCCTTCGGGATCTTACGACCTGTTGGTCTGCAATCGCTGATCACCATTACTTTCGTCGGCTATTGGGTGTCCACCTCTGCGGGTCTGAGGTTCAACGCATGCTCGTTCTCTCTCCGGCTCGCGTATTCGATGAGATCCGACTCCTCGAGAGGCTTTGAGAGGAAGTAACCCTGGAGGAGGTCGAATCCATACTCGGACATTCGATCAAACATGTCCTTCGTTTCGACGCCTTCCGCGACAGCCTCGAGACCGAGGCGGAGCGCGAGCTCTCGTACCGTTCGCACGATGGCATCGTCAGCGGTCGACGTGAGGGAGCGCATGACGAAGCTCTGGTCTACTTTCAGCTCGTCGAGCGGAAGGTCGGGAAGCGCCGCGAGGGAGGTGTAGCCCGTCCCAAAGTCGTCTATCGAGACGCGAATACCTGCATCGTGAAGCGGACGAAGCAGATTGACGGCTTGCAGAAGGTCGATGGCGGCTGTCTCCGTCACCTCCATGGTCAAGCAGGTTGCAGGCAGGTGCCGTCGGGCAAGCTCCGCGAGAACCCGCTCCGGCAGATCTGGAGTATTGATGGTCGTAGGCGAGAAGTTGACCGCTACAGGGATGTCGATTCCGACGGATCGCCAGCGAACCTGGGCCTCGAGTGCTTCACCGAGTACCCAGTCGGTGAGCCGTCCGATCAATCCAGTTCTTTCTGCCAGAGGAACGAACCGAGTCGGCGACACGTTGCCGTGAACTGGACTCGTCCAGCGAAGGAGGGCCTCGACCGACGCCAGACGAGCCGTCGCGGTCGCGATTTGCGGTTGGTAGGCGAGGGTCAGTTCGCCGCGATCCATCGCCAGTCGCAGATCGGCCAAGAGCCCGAGGTCCGCGGCGGTCATGGCACCAAAATCGCCGTCCCAGAGCAACTCGCCCTGACCTTGGACCGCTGCGCGACCGGCACTCAACGATGCTCGTCGGACGAGTTCAGGGACCTCGGTCCCGTCCCAGGGTGCTATCGCCAAGCCGACGTGGGCCCGAAGTGAAACCTCGATTTCGCCGACGAGGTACCTCCCTGCGCTCACCGCTCCAGCCAGGGTTCGGGCCAGCTCGACTGCTTGGATCTCTTCGGCGCCGCGCGTTGTTTGTGCGGGCTCTCCTTCACCCAATCCCAATGTGACAACCAGCTCGTCGCCATCGACTCGGCCTATGAAGGTGGCGGGAGGGAGTACCTGACCAAGATCCTCGACCGCTCGCTTCAGGAGCTCGGTCCCGACTTCGTAGCCCAGCGCCCCTCGGGCATCGGCAATGCCCTCGAGCCGGATCACGGCGACCACGAAGGAAGGCCGTCTGGTGGATTGCCCTACGCGCTCGGACAGGCCCACGCCATTGGGCAGCCCGGTGTCATTGTCGAACGATCGCTGGCGCTTCGAGGTATGTGTGAGGAAATAGACGGTCAAGGACGTCGAAAGGTCGACAAGGCCCACAGCCACAGCAACGACGGAGGCCTTCACCAAACCCGAAGTGGTTGCGAGCCCCAAGAAGAGGCCGATGACCGCGAGAAACTGTTCGCCGAGCACCGCTCGGAGGGAGAGGAAGAGCGCCGCGGTGATCCCTACCGGAATGGCCGACAGGAGGTAGACGTACGTCGCGGCCGTTCCCGCACCGGCCCATGTCAACAGGGCGATCTGGAGGGAACTCACCGTGAGGAAGACGACCAGCCACCGGGAGTCGAGGCGGTGGACGAACCCGAGGATCGCCCAGATCAAGATTCCCGACACAACGATGAGGGCAACGGCAGCTGCCCTGACCGACGACGTGCGGAGGAACAGGGTGGCCAGCGCCCAGGTCACAACGTTCAGCCCGCAGAGAATCCGGGCCACGGAGAGTGGACTCAGAAGTTCGAGGGGAGCCTCGAGAGCGAACCATGAACGGGTCTTGGGAAAGAGTCGATTGCGGATCTGGGCTTCTGATGAGAGCCGTGTACTTCGAACAGCTTTGCTTTGACGACTCGGCGCTGGCAGGGATCCGGCCTGTTGCCATGCGGGTCCGGCCTGTCCGCTCGAACCCGATCCCATAGGGCTCTTATCGTCACGATCGAGTGGCCCTTGAAGGCGCCAGGACCCTCCTCGTCAGCCAATGAGGCGTTGCAATTCCTTCATAGCGGTTGCCCAACCGATTCCTTCGGGGTCGATCATCTCTCGGTGGCCGGCCCCGTCGACAGGGATGTAGCGAGCAGCGTCTCCGTGCGTCGTCGCTCGGATTCCGTAATTCTCACTCAGCGAGGGTGGCACGACGCTGTCGTTCGTACCGTGCACGAGCACCTGGGGTACCCCGATCGGCAAGAGGGCCATCGGCGACGAGCACCGGTAACGTTCTTCCTGCTGCTGCCAATGGCCGCCCAGGAAGCTTGCGGTCGCATCCGCGCCGAGTCCGAGCCGATCAGCCTCTTTCAGGTCCACGATCCCGGCGAGGGCGACGACGCCCCGAACGCTCACCAAGACGTCTCCTCCCGGACTCCCTACGGGTAACCCGCCTCGGGCTGCCGCCCACAACGCGAGTTGTCCGCCCGCCGAATGGCCGCAGGTCACCACGCGCGTCGCATCGACCGCACCATCGATGACAGCGATGTGGTCGATGGCCGCAGCGACGTCATTGAGTGTATGAGGCCAGCCTCCGTTTCCGCCGAGGAATCCGAGACGCCGGTACTCGATGTTCCACGCTGCCCATCCCCTCTTGACCAAGGCTTTGGCCAGCCCGTTCATAAGTCTCTTTGTGTAGGCGGCGCGCCAGAAGCCGCCATGGATGAGTACGACGACAGGGACGCTGCCCGCAGCTTCGGCCGGGAGCCACAGATCGCCGACATTGCTGCGATGTGGCCCGTAGCGGATGGTCGTCGGTTTGATCACGAGATCCGAACGGTAGTAGCGACAGCCGCGCTGCACCCCGAAGAGGTTCGTCGAGGTCTCTCGATCCGCAAAATTCGAGGGGCAGCCCGTTCAAACGTCACGTGCGTGGATACCGGGCTGCTTCGGCCGAACACGCATCCCTGCCCGGTCGGGCGTCCGCCGTCACCGACAGCGCCCGCTCCCTCTGTCATCCCTTGGTCGAGGCTCGGCTCAAGAACGAAAGCGAGCGAGCGGTGGGTGCATCCCCAGCAGCCCTTTTCCATGGGCGGGCCCGGGATCGGGCAGTGGCGGCCGGGCGCGTAACATGGCCACCGTGTTCGATTGCGACGTCGACGTCAAAACCCGGCAAGTCCCGGGCCAGGTCTGAAAGGCGCCATGCGACCGCTCCCAGAGCTGACTCCGGCCAACGAATGGTTCTGGACCTCCGGTGCCGATGGCGTCCTCCGCATTCAGGAGTGCAGCGACTGCGGCGAGCTGGTCCACCCGCCGGTTCCCGTCTGCCCCTACTGCCGGAGCCGGTCGTCGAAGCCGACCCCGATGTCGGGCCGCGGCACGATCGTCGGCTTCACGCTCAATGCCCACCGCTGGATGCCGGACTTCGATCCGCCCTACGTGATCGCCAACGTTGCGCTGGCCGAAGACTCCCGGGTCCACCTCACGACGAACATCGTCGATTGCGATCCGGCCGACGTGCAGATCGGGCAGGAGGTCACGGTCCAGTTCCTCCAACAGGAGGACGTGTGGCTGCCCCTGTTCGCGTTGACGGGAGAAGTCGATCCTGTCGATCGCGTTGCCGAGCCGGTGCGGCCAATCCCGCGCGCGCCCCTTGGCGAGGAGCGCTTCGAGCACCTGGCCGTTCTCAGCGGTATCGGCCGTTCCACCTTCGGGCGGCGGCTGATGGTGGACCCGCTCTCGCTGGCTGTCGATGCCAGCCTGGAGGCAATCGCTGACGCCGGCCTGACGATCGACGACATCGACGGGCTCTCGACGTACCCCGGGATGAGCGGCGGAGGGATGAGTGAGGGCGGCGTCGAGCGCGATCGAAGAGGCGCTGCGGATCCACCCGACATGGATCAACGGGGGTGGTGACCTCCCCGGGCCCGGTGGCTCGGTCATCGCAGCCGCCATGGCTGTCGCCTCGGGGCTCTGCCGTCATGTGCTGTGCTTTCGCACTGTATGGGAGTCCACCTTCGCGGTCCTGGCCTCCCGGGCTGCGATGGCGGGCGGCGGCGGGCGGGCCGAGCGTGTCTCGGGGCCGTTCCGCGAATGGCGGGCTCCATACGGCGCCATGTCCGCCGCCAACTGGATCGCCATGAACGCCACGCAGTACATGCATCGCTACGGCACTCCCCGCGAAGTGCTCGGTTTGATCGCGGTGAACGGGCGGCGCAACGCCGCACTGAACCCGAACGCCATCTACAGGGACCCGATGACGATGGACGACTACCTCTCGGCGCGCCCCATCACCTCGCCGTTCGGGCTCTACGACTGCGACGTGCCGTGTGACGGATCCATCGCCGTCATCGTCTCCGCGGCGTCAGTGGCCGATGATCTCCCTCACCCGGCGGTGCGCATCGAGGCGGTGGGCACCCAGATCCTCGAGCGGGTGTCGTGGGACCAGGACACGCTGACCCACGAACCCCAGGTCATTGGCCAGGCCACGCACCTGTGGACGAGAACCGACGTGCGGCCGTCCGAGGTGGACCTGGCGCTCGTCTACGACGGCTTCACCTTCAACGCCATCTCTTGGCTCGAGGGCCTCGGGTTCTGCGGCTTCGGTGAGGCCTACGACTGGCTCGACGGCGGCCGCCGCATCGCGCTCGATGGCGAGCTCCCGGTCAACCCGCACGGGGGGCAGCTCTCGGAAGGTCGGAGCCATGGCTTCGGCTTCCTCTACGAGGCGGTGACGCAGTTGCGTCACGATGCCGGGGCACGCCAGGTCGCCGACGCCAAGACCGCAGTGGTCACATCCGGTGGCGGTACCCCGTCCGGCGTACTCCTGCTCCAACGGAAGGATGCGTGAATCGATGCCTGAAGCGACGACGCCCGACGCAAGTGAGAAGCCGAGCGGGCCACGCTCGCGTAAGGGTGTCGAAACACGGGCGCGTCTTCTCGCCGCCGCAAAGGAGATTTTCGAGCAGGACGGCTTCCTCGACGCACGGATCTCGGATATTGCCGAGCGGGCCGGCCTCTCGCACGGATCCTTCTACCACTACTTCGAATCGAAAGAAGAGGTCTTCCGAGAGGTGGCGGCCGAGGTGGAGCAACGCCTCAGCGAACCGCTCTACAGCGTGATCCTGGACGCGCAGTCGACCGCGTCTCCGTACGAGCGGATCCACGAGGGTATCCGGCGGAACTTCGAGAGCTACAGGGAGGAAGCCCGCATCATGGGCGTGATCGAACAGGTCTCGCGCTTCGACGACGACCTCCGTGCCTTCCGCAACGAACGCCACCACGTCTCATCGGCGCAAATCGCGGACTCCATACACCGCCTGCAGCAACACGGCCTGGCGGACAAGAACCTCGACCCCGCTATTGCCGCCGCCGGACTCGGGGCCATGACGTACCGCTTCCCCGAAATGTGGTTCGTGCAGGGCCTTGTGGATTGCGACTTCGATCTCGGCGTCGAGCAATTGACCCGACTCTTCGTCAACGCGCTCGGCCTCCAAGAGCCTGCTCCAACGGTTTCAGCCGCCAAATCAGCCGGGGATCTCGTCGCCGACTGAGATCGTCTCCGGCCATGACGAGGGTCAAGAACCGGTCCCTGCCGGAAGGGAGCGCGCAGAATCGGGCGGTCAGCCCAGGACCTCGACCTCCCATTCCAGGAGCTGCGGGGCCAGGAGGGGCCAGCGGACGAACAGCCCTTCCTCTGGCGCCTCGCCGCGCTCGATCCATTCCCGGTCTCCCCATGGCGGTTCGACGAGGCGGCCGCCGGGCAGCATCTCGGCCAGGGCCTCCGACGTCGCCCTCGTGTGGTGCGGGTCGCTCGCGCCGCTCCGGAAGACCAGCGCCGGAAGGCCGAGTGCCCGGGCGTCCGCTGCAGGCAGTCCGGGCACGGGCTCGTCGTCACGCGGGCAGTAGGCCAGCATCCAGCGCTCCATCGTCGCAATGAACGTGGCCGGGTCCTGGGCCAGGAACAGACCGCGGTTGGACGGGTTGCGCTCCTGCACCTCGGCCCACTCGGGCAAGTCCGCCACGGCCTCCATGCCATGGGTCCACGCCGCGTGCACCGAGCCGCCGCAATAGTGCGTCGCCAGCGAGAGCAGGCCGTACACGCCACCACTGATCCACCAGATCGCCAGACCGGCCGCCGTCTCGGGGTGCCGCGCCGCGGTGAGGAGCGAGACGCGCGCTCCCCCGGACCCGCCGGCGATGACGGCGGGGGTCATGTCGAGGTGCGTGAGCAACCCGGCCAACGCGTCGGCCTGCATGGCGGATTCGGACGAACCTTCGAAGCACACGTCCGACTCACCGCAGTTGGGCCTGTCCCAGATCAGCACGGTGTCTCCGTGCTCGGCCAGGGCCTCGGCCAGCTCCCGCAGGCCAGGCGACTCCTTCGTGAACCGCCCGCCGGGCGTGATCACCCAGGGCCGGCCCGAGTCTCCGATCACCTCGTACGCGAGCGACAGTCCGTTGACCTCTGCGCTGGGCACGAATGGACTCCTCCGAGTTCGGTGGCGGCTGGTTCGGGGCTACGTCGTCGCCGAGGGGCTGCGGGGCACTTCGCGGAAGGGGACGTCCTTGTCCAGACGGCGCTCCCGTGGCATACCCAGCACGCGCTCGCTGATCACGTTGCGCGCCATCTCGGTCGTCCCGCCGCCGATGCTGCCCGCCTGGCGCATCAGGAAGTTGATGGCGCTCGAGGAGGCGGTGTCGTCTTCGGCCCACGCCGCGCCAGAGGACCCCGCAGCATCGAAGGCCAGCGTGACGGTCCGCGAAACCGAGGTGCCCTTGAACAGTCGGACCAGCCCGGCCGCCTGGTCGGACATGCGGCCGGATCGGATACCCTCACCGACGCGCTCGGCCAGCTGCGTGCAGACGAGCTCGAGCATGCGTGCTTCACCCACGTTGTCGCGCACCGAGGCGTCGTCCAGGCGGGCGTGCGCCCGGGCGATGTCGTAGACGATCTTGGCGTCCTGGCTGCCGTGGGCGATGCCCACCGGCTCGGTCACGAAGGACGAGTTGTAGAGCATGCGCTCGTGGAACATCCAGCGGGTGCCCACCGTCCAGCCTTCGTCGACCGCGCCGACGCGATCGGTGTCGGGGACGATGACGTCGGTCATGAACTCTTGGCAGAACTCCCTCGAGCCGTTGTTCATCTCGATCCGATGGACCTCGACGTTGGACTGGTGGATGGGCAGCATGAACACCGTGAGCCCGCGATGCTTGGGGAGGTCCCAGTTGGTCCGGGCGAGGCACAGACCCCAGTCGGACCACCACGCCCCCGAGGTCCACACCTTGGAGCCGTTGAGGATCCACTGCTCGCCGTCCCGGACGGCCGTGGTCAGCGCGCCAGCCACGTCGGAGCCGCCGCTCGGCTCGGAGAGGAACTGCATCCAGAGCTCCTCGCCCTTCAAGATGGCAGGAAGATGGCGCAGCTTCTGCTCTTCCGTGCCGAACTCGAGAATGACTGCGGCGCAGGGCGACAGCGTCGGGATCTGCACCCGTAACGGGTACTCGTAGCCTGCGATCTCCTCGTTGAACACGATCTGGTACTCGTAGGGCAGCCCCTGGCCGCCGTACTCGCGAGGGAAGCAAATGCCAGCCAGTCCGGCGTCGAACAACATGCGCTGGAGCTCGCGGTCGCGCGTGACGGTGGCGAGCTCCGCCACGTCGTCGTTGCCGTTCCGCTCCCAGCGCAGTTCCTCCGGGGTGACCCGCCGGAAGTTCCCCCGGAGGAACGAGCGGGCCCGTTGCCGGAACTCCTCGATACTCTCGAGCTCCTCCACTGCCTCTGCTCGCAACGCGCTCGACGCGGCCGCTCCTTCTCGTGCGTCGATGATCGCGGCAATCCGCTGACGATGGTCCGCCGGCGTACCGGCCAGTGCCCGGTTGACCGTCACCCGCCGCAGGAAGAGGTGGAGGTCGTGCTCGAACGTGACACCGATGCCCCCGTGCATCTGGGTGCAGTCCTGAACCAATTCGGCGCCGTACTGGCCGATGTAGGCCTTGGCCGCGCTCACCAGCTCGGCGGCGCCGGAGTCGCCCGCCTCCACGGCAGCGCAGGCCGTGTCGCTGGTGGCGTGGCTCGCCTCGAGCCACATCAGCATGTCGGCGAAGCGATGCTTGAGCGCCTGGTATGACGCCAGGGGTCGACCGAACGAGTAGCGGTCGAACGCCCACTCGACAGTCATGTCGAAAGCCGACTGCATGGCACCGACCGACTCCGCGTTGAGCAGCACCATGAGGCGCTCGAATTGACGGTCGACATCCTCGCCGGCCTGGCCGGCGACACCGACCACCGCGGCAGACGGCACGCTCGCCTCATCGAAGGTGACGGTGCCGAAGCGCCGGGTGAGATCGACCGTCCCCAACGGTGCGGTCGAGACCCCCGGCGTCGTCGCCGGGACGAGCAGCTGGGTGACGCCGGCCCCGTCGTTGCACGTGACCAGCAGATGGCCCGCCTGGCTGGCCGACTCGACGATGCGGGCGTCGCCTGTGAGGACGAGGTCGGACTCGTCCCGGCGGGCGTCGATGCTCGCCCGCCATCCGGCCGGGCCGAAGGCCGGCGCGCACCAGGTGGCGACGGCCTCGCCGGAGAGCAGGCCGGCCAGCACATCGGGCGCCGCGTCGTGGGTGCTCAGGGTTGCCGCCACCACGTTCACCACGGCCAGAGGCCCCGGCGCGGCATGACGGCCGAACTCATAGGCGACCAGGCCGGCATCGGCCAGGCCCGAGTCGCTGATGGTGCCGCCGCCGTGCTCCTCGCCCACCAAGAGTGAGGTCCACCCCAGCTCGGCGCCGCGGCGCCAGTAGACCGGGTCGTAACCGACTGGGTCGTGACGGAGCTGCCGCAGGGCGTCCGGCGGCACCTGTTCGGTCAGGAAGCGGTCGGTGGTCTCGCGGAAGAACTGCTGATCTTCGCTCAGGTTCAGGAGCATCGGGTTCCCTGACGTTCGCTCACGTGATTCTGTTCGTTCCTCTCGGGGCGACTGCATGGGGGTTCTTGTGCATTGGGATGGCAGGTGCAGCGAGGCTAGACGGCGCTCACGATGCCGATGCCCGCGGCCTCGTTGCGCATCCGCCACTCGTCCTTGGACATGCGTTTGACGTCGACGTCTGGCGTCGACGCACGCAGCGCACGCACGGTCGCCTGCTCCTTGGGTGTGTGCGCGAAGGGATCCCAGCTGTAGAAGCGGCAGGCGTTCTCCCAGGTGATCTTGTGAATCTCGTCGTCCCTGCACTCGGCATCCTCGAACTCCTTCCAGGCGAACTCGGGCGATGTGGGCCACGTCGTGTCGGTGTGCGGGTAGTCACACTCCCATGCGATGCCGTCGATCCCGATCCGGTCCCGCAACAGCAGGCCCGACGGGTCAGTGATGTAACAGGCCAGGATGTGGTCGCGGAACACCTCTGAGGGGAGCTTGCCGCCGAAGTCCCCGTGCAGCCACTCCTGGTTGGAGAAGTGGCGGTCGATGCGGTCGAAGTAGAAGGGGATCCAGCCGATCCCGCCTTCGGAGAGGGCGACCTTGAGGTCGGGGAATCGCCGGAGGGTGGGCCCGAAGAGCAGATCCTGGGCTGTGATGGCGCTTATCTGGCAGGCCAGCACCATCAGGTGGTCGACCGGCGCCTCCTCCGGCCTCTTGATGACGGCGAAACCGGCGCCGATGTGGAGTGAGAGCACCATGTTCTCCTCGCTCAGCGCGGCGAGCATGGGGTCCCAGTATCCGGAGAGAAAGCTGGGAAAGCCCTGCACGTGCGGCGTCTCCAGGAAGCTGATCGATCGGCAGCCCTTTTTGGCGATGCGGCGGACCTCGGCCACGGCTGCGTCGACGTCCCACATCGGAACGATTCCGAGCGGAATGAAGCGCCCCGGGTACTGCCCGCACCACTCGTCGATGGCCCAGTCGTTGTACGCCTGCAGCATGACGAGGGCGATCTCCTTGTCCTGTGCCTCGGAGAAGGTCCGCGCGTTCCATCCGGCCATCGTCGGGAAGCACATGGAGCCGAGCACGCCGTTGGCGTTCATGTCCCGCACCCGCTCGTGCACGTCGAAGCACCCGGGCCGAAGCTCGGTGTAGGTGCCGGGGTTGAAGCCCCACTCCTCGGAGGGCCATCCCACCGTGGCCGACATGCCGAAGGACGTGCTGGTCTTCTCTCCCTGGAAGACCCAGCGGTCGATACCGTCCTCGTGGACGACCTTGGGCGCTTCGTCGAGCCACTTCTTCGGCACATGATTCTCGTACATGTTGGGCGGTTCGATCATGTGGTCGTCGATGCTGACCAGGATCATGTCTTCGAGGTTCATGGTGTGCTTTTCTCCCGATGGAATTGTGCGGACTGCTTCATGCGGTGCGCGCCGGCAGCGTCTCCCAGCCGCGCACGGTCGAAGCGTGGGCCCGCTCGGCCTTGTCGTAGTCGACCTCCCACTCGGGGAAGCGGTTCAGCACCTCGTCGAGCGCGACGCGGCCCTCCAGCCGCGCCAGCGCGGCCCCGAGGCAGAGGTGAATGCCGTAGCCGAATGACTGGTGCCGGCCGATTTCGCGGTGGATGTCGAAGCGGTCCCCGTCGGGAAAGTGGCGCTCGTCCCGGTTCGCCGAGCCGTTCAGCAGCACCATGACACTGCCCTCGGCCACCGTCTGGCCGTGGAGCTCGACGTCTCTGGTCACGTAGCGGGACTGTACGGGCGAGGGCGCCTCGTAGCGCAGCAGCTCCTCGATGGCGTTGTTGACGAGAGACCGGTCCGCCACCAACTGGGCGCGCTGGTCCGGATGGCGGCCCAGGACCTCGCCGGTGAATCCGATCAGACGGGTCGTGGTCTCGTTTCCGGCCCCGGCCAGCAGGCCGACGTAGGTGAGGATCTCGCCGTGGGTCAGCGTGCGCATCGTCCCGGTGACGTCCTCGAATTCGGCGTTGAGCAGCTCGGTCATCAGGTCGTCGGAGGGGTGCTCGGCCCGCCACGTGATGTACTCGGAGAAGACCTCTGCCTGGCCGAGTGCGTCGTACTCGGTGTCGGGAGCCACACCTTCCTGCAGGCGCAGGCTGTCGTCGAGGTGGTCCCGGATCGCCACCTGGTCGGCCTCGGGGATCCCGAGGAGCATGCCGATCACCCGCATCGGCATGAACTTGCCCAGGTCCGCGATGAAGTCGAAGCCACCTGTCCCGACCAGCGGGTCGAGCACCTGGGCACAGAAGGCGCGCACCTGGGGCTCGAGCGCCTGCATCTTTCTGGGCGTGAACACCCGTGAAAGGAGGCCACGGTGGAGATCGTGGGCCGGCGGGTCCTCGAAGAGGATCGATCCGGGAGGGATCTCGATGTTGGCCTTGATGAGCTCGAGCACCGAACCGCGGCCCGAGATGTACGTCTTCCAGTCGAGCATGGCCGCATCCACGTCGTCCCAGCGGCTCAGCGCGAAGAACTCGTATTTCTCGTTCCAGTACAGCGGCGCCTCGTCGCGCAGGCGCCTCCAGACCGGGTACGGGTCGGCGTCGATGGCGAAGTCGTAGGGGTCGTAGTAGACCCAGGGCTCGCTGGTGATGGTCACGTCGAGACCTCCTCCTCTCAGGCTGCCGGCCAGGCGAGGGACTTGACCTCGAGGTACTGCTCGAAGCCGGGCAGGCCGTTCTGGCGCCCGATACCGCTGTGCTTGTAGCCGCCGAAGGGCAGGTCCGGCCCGTAGGGGGCCCCGCCGTTGATGCTGAGGCCACCGGTGCGGACGCGTCGGGCCACGGCGAGCGAGCGCTCCACCGATCCCGAGAACACACCGCCGGAGAGCCCGTACTTGGAGTCGTTGGCGATGCGGACGGCGTCGTCCTCGTCGTCGAAGGGGATGACGACCAGGACCGGGCCGAAGATTTCCTCCTGGGCGATGGTCATGGAATTGTCGACGTCGGTGAACAGTGTCGGCTCGACCCACCAGCCCTTGGCGAACTCGTCGCCCGAGG
This sequence comes from uncultured Acidimicrobiaceae bacterium, assembly GCA_963721585.1. Classification (GTDB taxonomy): domain Bacteria; phylum Actinomycetota; class Acidimicrobiia; order Acidimicrobiales; family RAAP-2; genus Bog-473. The sequence continues at coordinate 1,406,290 of CAVRJN010000008.1, forward strand.
GACGTCCTCCCCCCACGGCCAACGTGGCACCTTCGGCCTTCCCCTGCTCTATCAGCCCCAGCACGCGGCACGCTGCTTGGCCGAGATCACCGGGCCCATGATCACGTCGGGCCGTTGCGGGTCACCGTAGGGCACCGCGGCGAACAGCCCCTTGAGGAGCTCGACCCCCTCTTCGTAGCGCGCGCGCGGCAGCAACATACGGGTCTGAATGGCGCAGCCCTGGCCGGCGTGGAAGCAGGCGCCCATGCCCATGAGGGTGGCGAAGCCGAGGTCGGCGTCCTCGAGAACGATGGTCGCCGACTTTCCGCCGAGCTCCAAGAAGCTGCGTTTCATGGTGGCTGCGCCCTTCTCCATGATGCGCTGACCGACCGCGGTCGAACCGGTGAACGAAATCATGTCGACCTTGGGCGACAGCGTGAGCTCCTCGCCGATCAGGTGGTCCGACGAGGTGACGATGTTGACGACGCCGGGAGGGATGTCCGTCTGCTCGGCAATGAGGCGCCCCAGAAGTGTGGCGTTCCACGGCGTGTCCGGTGCGGGCTTGAGCACCACCGTGTTGCCCGTGGCGAGCGCCTGGCCCAGCTTGTGCGAGGTCACCTCGAACGGGAAGTTCCACGGCACGATGGCACCCACCACGCCGACGGGCTCCCGCCAGATCCGCCGCGAGTCGAGCGAGCCCTGCAGGCTGATGGCGTCGGGCAGCACCGTCTCCCACTCGAACTCGTCGATGAGCTTGGCCGGGTAGCTCAGTGCGTCGGCCAGCGGTGCGTCGAGCTGTGGGCCGTTGGTCGTCATCCGAGGGCAACCCACTTCGAGGATGAGCTGTTCGCGCAGCTCTTCCTGCTCCGCCTGCAGTGCCTCGTGCAGCTGCTCGAGGCAGCGCTTGCGGAAGGCGCGGTTGGTCGACCAGTCCGATTCGTCGAAGGCGCGCCGGGAGCTGTCGATGGCCCGCTGCATCTCGGCGGTCGAGGCGTCGGCCACCGATCCGATGACCTCCTCTGTGGCCGGGTTCACGTTGTCGAACGTCTTGCCCGAGTCGGCTTCGACGAGCTTGCCGTCGATGAGCATCCTCTGTTCGGGATTGACCTTCATTGCCTCACTCACCGTTGCCATCCTCTCGTCGTCCGGAGCAACCCAGATCACGACGGCGGGCGGTGCCGGCAACGACACGGAATGCCGCGGGCGTGTGCCTGCGAAGCCTCTCCTCGGGAGGGTATCTGACTTTGACGTCGCCGTCAAAAACCACTATAAGATGCCAACTTTCGGCCGCCCACCCGGCCGCTGATGCCACAGTGGTGGGCCGCCGGACCCAAGGAGAATCGAGATCCGATGTTCACCATTTCCGCGTTCGTGGACGCGCTGACCCTCGAAGAGGTCGGCACCGATCGCTACCGGGCCACCAGCCTGAGCTCCACCCATGGCGTCGTCTTCGGCGGGCAACTGCTGGCGCAGTCCGTGATGGCGGGACTGGTCGGTCAGGATGGCAAGGCGGTCAAGACGATCCACACCGTCTTCGCCCGGGGCGCGTCGCCCGAGGTGCCGCTGGAGATCACGGTCGACCGCATGCACAGCGGGCGCTCCGTGGCCAGCAGCACGGTCACGATCAGCCAGGGCGACACGTTGGTCACGCGCTCGCTCGTGTTGCTCAGCGCCGACGAGCCCGACGTGATCCGACACGCCGACAAGCCGGGCTCGGACACGAACCCCGACGAAATCGGCGGCACCGTGCGGGGCGAGGGCGCCTGGGAGATCCTCATCGTCGGTGACGTCGATCTCAACGACCCCGAACTGGTCGGCCCGCCCGAGCTCGATGCCTGGGTCCGCTTCGTGGGCGCGCCGGACGATCCCGCCACCGATCAGGCTCTCGTCGCCTACTCGACGGACGGCTTTCTCATCGGAACCGCCATGCGCCCGCACGCCGGAGTCGGCCAGGCCCAAGCGCACCGGACGCTCTCGACCGGCGTTCTCAGTCACACGCTCACATATCACGAGCGCTGCCCCGCGGCGGAGTGGCACCTCCTGCAGCAACGGAGCTCGTTTGCCGGGCACGGCCGCAGCTACGGCCAGGGAGACATCTTCCGCAGAGACGGGCAGCTCGCCGCCTCCTTCGTCCAGGACGCCATGATCCGCGCCCGGTCGGGCAAGGCCGGCGCGCTCTGATTCAGGAGGTCGGCAGCTGGGCCAGCTGACGGGTCAGCCAATCGTCCATGCAGTGCATGGCCAGCCGCACGGCGGCGGCGCCGGGCACCAGGAGGTAGGCGTGCGGAAGCCCGGCGATCACGTGGAGCTCGCTGGGAACCCCGGCCTGGTTCAAGCGCTGGGCGTAGTCGATGTCCTCGTCCCGGAAGCCGTCGATGGCCCCCACGACCACGCAGGTGGGAGGCAACCCGGCCAGGTCGGCGGCCCGGGCCGCCGCAGCGTAAGACGGGACCTCGTCGGAGCCGTAGAAATCGGCGAGATAGGAGCGCCAGCCGAATTCGTTCGAGCCCGATCCCCACACGTAGAGGCCGTCCGCCCCGAGAGAGGGCGTCTGCTGGCGGTCATCGAGCATGGGGCAGTCGAGCAGCGCGAACGCAACCGGAACTTCGGAGCGATCACGAGCGAGCAGGGTCAGCGCGGCAGCGAGCCCACCACCGGCACTGAGCCCGTAGATGCCGATGCGGTCCTTGTCGATGCCGAGATCGCTCGCGTAGTCGTACGTCCAGCGCAGAGCGGCGTAGCAGTCGTCGAGGGGTCCCGGGTAGGGAGTCTCGGGTGCAAGGCGGTACTCGACGGAGACGCCGACGACCCCGAGGCCCGGGCACCAACGGTCCAGCAGCGGGCTGTCCATGTCGTAGGAGCCGATGACGTACCCGCCTCCGTGAATGGTGACGATTGCGGGCAGCAGTCCCGCCGCGTCGGTGGCCCGGTGGATCCGTACGGGAACCGGAGGGTCCCCGGGAACGACGTGGTCCGTGCGCGTGACCGCGTCAGAGAGGTCGGGCGACGCGAAGGAGGCGGACCGCATGGCGGCCACGCCCTCGACGTCAATGGAAGGGAGTTCGAACGCGTCGAGGATGGGCCGCAGTTCCGGGTCGAGGAGGGTCTTGACGTTCACGACGGAGCTCATGCCAGCAACCCTCCGCTGCGGATAGCCGCGACGAGACCACCGTCGACCGGGAGATCGATCCCGTTGATAAAGCTCGCCTGATCGGACAGGAGGAAGGCGGCGGCGGCCGCCACCTCCTCGGGGAGTCCCTCCCGTTGGATGGGCGACAGGTCGACGAGCATCGCACTGGTGTCGCGGGCCTCGGCCTCTTGGCGTCCCATCGGCGTGTCGATCATGCCGGGTGTGACCGAGCAGATACGCGCGCCGACCTGGCCGAACCGCACGGCCTCCCGCCGCACCAGCCGGTGCACGCCACGCTTGCTCCATGTATAGGCCATCCCGGGGTCCTCGATCTCGGAACCGACCGCCTCGTGGATCTTCTCGAGGAAGCCGTCGGCCATCGGATCGTCGAGGACGTCGTCCGGCGGAAGGTCTCCTTGGTCGAGTGCCAGCAACGCCGCCACCGACGCGAAGCAGACCACGGCGGTGTCCGGCACAGCCAACGCCCGGCAGGACTCCACGAGCCGCGCCGTGCCGACCAGATTGACGGCGAGGATCTCCCTCCAGTCTGCCATGGTCGGAGAGAGGCCGGCGGCGTGCGCCATGGCCCGCAACGGACCGAGTTCAGCCACCCGGGCGGCGAGGCGGGTGATCCCGCCCGGATCCTTCACGTCGAGCCTGAAGGGGTCCAGCTGGGCCCGATGACCGGCTGCCGCGAGCATGTCGGCCTGGGTGGCCAACAACACTTCGTCCCGGTCGACGAGCACGAGCACATCGACCATGTCGGCCAAACGCTCCGCGCAGGCAGCGCCCATGCCGCGACCCGCTCCTGTCACGATGCCAACCGTCATGCGCAGCTCCCCTGTCCCTCGAGTCTCGGGCCGGACGTTACTTCGGCTTCAGCGCGCGGCGATCGGTGTCGCCGGTACGCGAGGCGTGATCACGCCGGGTTGGGCTCAGCCCGAAGCGCCGACGACGCCGGACTCGGCGCGACCCCTTCGGTCTCGGCTTGGGCACCACTGCGGTTGATGGCCCGCTCGTCGGTGCCGAGGTAGCTGGCGATGACCCGGGGGTTGTCGCGCACGTCGGCCGGTGCGCCCTCGGCGATGACCCTCCCCGTCTGCAGGCAGTACACCCGATCGCTGATGCCCATGATGAGCGGCATGTCGTGCTCAATGAGGAGCACCGACGCGTCGAGCTGTCGTCGCACAGTCACGATGAGCGGACCGAAGGCCTCCGTCTCGCGTTGCGCCAGCCCGGCGGTCGGCTCGTCGAGGCAGAGAACCTTGGCATCGAGCGCCAGCAATCCCGCGAGCTCGACCACCCGCCGGGTCCCGGTGGAGAGGTCGGCGATGTAGTGGTCCCGGTAGGCCCCTAGGCCGAGCAGGTCGACGAGGTCGCCCACGGCGGCGCGGTCGTGCCGGCTCCGACGCGTGGCGCGCGGCAAGGCGAGGGCCGTGGAGAGCATGCCGGTTTCGTCCTTCCCTTCGAGCGCCACCAGCAGGGTCTGTGTCACGGTCAACTCGGGGAACAGGGTCGCCGACTGGAAGGTCCGACCGAGACCCAGGGCCGCCCGATAGGCGGGCGGCCTGTTCCCGATCTCCTCGCCACCGAGTCGCACGGAACCCGACGCCGGAACGAAACCCCCGATCGCGTTCATGAGCGTCGTCTTGCCGGCACCGTTGCTCCCGATCAGCCCGACGATCTCGCGTTCGCTCACGGTCACGGTGGCGCCATCGACCGCGACGTTCCCGCCGAAGGACACCCGGAGATCGGAGACGGCGAGTGTCGGCACGCCGGCCTCTCGGTGCTCGGGCTCCGGCGGGTTCACCCTGGCAGGCTGGCGTGCCGTGCCCGCGACGACGTCCGTGCCGAATCGACGGTCGGCCCAGTGCAACAGCGCGTCGCGCGCGTCGTAGGCAACCTGCATGAGCCCACGCGGGAAGTAGAGCAGGACGGCCAGCAATCCGATGCTCGACGTGAGCAACCCGAGGACCTGATTGTTGGGAGCGAGCGCTGGAATGCCGATGACCCAGATCGCGCCGATGACGGCTGCCGTCACCGAGCCCATCCCACCGATCACCACCATGGCCACGAGGCTCAAGGAGATGTCGACGATGAAGAAGCTGCCGGGTCCGCCGAACGCAACGTTGGAGTAGGCGCCACTGAGCAGTGCGCCGCCCATGCCGGCCAGCGCTCCCGCAATGGCGAAGGCGCGGATCTTCTCCCAGACCGGCCGCACCCGGTAGGCCGAGGCAGCGTTTTCGTTGTCGCGCACCGCCATGATGGAGCGCCCGATGCCGCTGTCCCTGTACCGGTTGGCGATCAGGAGCACCACGGCCAGAATGACGAGGACGACGTAGTAGTAGGTGCGTTGACCCGGGAAGGAGAGCGAGAAGAGTTTGCCGGGAACGAATGGAAGGTCGGAACCGTCCGTCGAGGCCCCGCTCAGAATCCCGAGACTGAAGAAGTACTGCTGTGCCGCGAGGGCGAAAACGAAGGTAACCACGGCGAGATAGAGCCCCTTGACCCGCAACGAGCTGAGCCCGAGGATCATGGCGAGCGCGGCCGACCCGGCGGTGGTGGCCACAATGGCCAGCCAGAACGGCACGCCCCCTTCCACCAGACGGGCGGCGAAGAGCGCCCCCAGGCCGGCGAACGCCATCTGTCCGAGCGACAACTGACCCAACCAGCCAGTGAGCACCGTCAACGAGGTGGCGCAGATCGCGAAGGCCAGTATTTCGGTGAAGGTCTGCTGGGTCGACGGCTGGGTGAAGATCAGCGGGAGGATGATGGCGATCGCACCCAGGAGGAAGATCCCGCTCTTGTTTATGTTGCGGGCCCATCGGGAAGCCTGCAGCCGCTCGGGGATCGGGCGCGCCCTGGGGGTGAAGGCGAACACCTCGCTCTCGTCGGTGCGCTCCCGGTTGAAGAGGACGGCGACCACGACGATGACGAGGAGCAACAGGTTGATCAGGCCGGGCTGATCAATGAAGTTGAAGTTCACGATGCTCTGCACCAGGCCGATGACGACGCTGGCGACGATGGTGCGGCTGAAGGAGGTCATGCCGCCGATGACGGCGGCGACGAGCGCCAGTGACAGTGTCTGCGGCCCGAGCGTGGTCAGGTCGCCCGCCGCGCCGCTCTGACCGGCAATGAGGATGACCGAGAGGGTCGACAGCGCCGCCGCCAATGCCCAGACCAACGTCGAGACCATCTTCGGGCTGATACCCGACAAGCGAGCGAGCCGTGGATTGCTGGAGCAGGCCTTTACGGTGCGGCCGAGCGTGGTGCGGTCGAGGAACCACGTCAACGCGATGAGCGCGACGGGGACGATGATGAGGATGGAGAGGTCGGATCCGCGGACAGTGACCCCGGCCAGCGTCCAGGTACCGCTGATTGCACTCGGGAAGTGGACGGTGACGGCAGTCGGCGTCGGGATCTTGATAGCGATCGCCAAGGCAAGCTGCGACACGCCGATCGTGGCGACGAGGACCACGACGCGAGGCGACTTGCGCAGCCGACGGATGATGGCCAGGTCGACGACGGCCCCGAAGGCCAGTCCCAAGACCAAGGCGACGGCGAGACCAACCCAGAACGGCACGTGATACTGGACGACGAGCAATGACAGGACGGCGGCGCCGACAACGCCCATGTTGCCGACGGCGAAGTTGATGATCCGAGTCGCCCGGTAGACCAGCACCACGCCCACCGCGATCACGGCAATGCCGAGCCCCTGGACGACGCCGTCGAAGACGATCTGGCTGTTCAACCACGTCACCGCAAGCATCAGCCTGCCTCTGGGCCCCCGAGGAACACGGCGCGCGCCAGATCGTCCCGTTCCATCAGGTCACGGATCTGCCCCTCGAACCGCACACGGCCCTTCTCCAGGAAGACCGCCCTGTCGGCTATGGCGGCCGCCACGTTCAGCGACTGCTCGACGATGATCAGCGTCACTCCGGCCGCCTTGAGGCCGTCGATCACCTCAATCAGCTCCTGGACGATGATCGGGGCCAGACCGAGCGACAGCTCGTCGATCATGAGGACGGCCGGGTCGTGCAACATGGCGATGGCCAGCGCCAGCATCTGCTGCTGCCCGCCCGACAGTGAGTCAGCCCTCTCGCCGCGGCGATCCCGCAAAGCGGGAAAGAGGTCGTAGACCCGGTCGGTCCGCCGGCGCAGCTCGGTCTTGTCGGAGCGATAGACGAAGCCACCCATTTCGAGGTTCTCCGCCACCGTCATCGGGCCGAAGACGCCTTTCCCACCTTGCAGGAGATGGATGCCGAGCCGGGAACGCTGCTCGGGAGTGGTGTACGTGATGTCCCGGCCATTGAGACGCACGACGCCGCGCCCGGGAGTCTCGAGGCCCGACGCGACGTTGAGCGCGGTCGACTTCCCCGCGCCATTGGTCCCGAGCAGCGCCAGGACCTCTCCCCTCTTCACCTCGAAGCTGACCCCGAAGAGGATCTGCACATGGCCGTAGCCGAAGTCGACGCTGCTCAGCTGGAGGACCGGGATCGCATCGGGATCGGCCTCCTGGCGGCGGTGCTCTTCGAGCTCCTCCTGCAGCTCCACCACCACGAGGGAGAGGTCGTTGCGGATGAAGTGGGCGCTCCGGATGATCATGATCGCCCCGAAGAGCGTCGAGGGGATCATGATGATCAAGACGGTGGCGCGGATGCCCACGAGACTGTCGAGAAGTGCCGCCAGCACCGCGCCTCCGGTCGCCCCGATGAAGAACACGTAGATGCCGCCCACCGCGCCGACCATGCCGCGCAGCCGGTACGGGGCCACCGATACCAGCACCGGGCCGATCATGGAGAATCCGGTCAGGAGCAGGACGCCGCTGGGGACGCTGAAGACGGCCCACAGGACCGCATTCGGCATGAAGTACTGGATGGGGACGATCAGGGCAACCGGGAGGACGACCTTGCCGATCAGCGACAGGGCCTGCGCCGGGTCCTTCCGGTAGAGGCGGTCGTAGTACCGTCCGATGATCGGGAGCGTGATCAACACCCCCGCGGTCCCGACCGTGCCGATGATCCCGCGCTGGAAGGCATCGAGGCCGAAGCGCTGCTTGAGATAGAGGTTGCCCAGCACTGGTCCGGTGAAGAGGCCGAACCCGATGGCCGAGAACGCGATCAGGACCGTCTTGATCGTGCGGATCCGCATGACCCGTTCGAAGGCGGCCTCGAGCGAGGGGGCGGCCGGAGGCGTGTCGCCGAGGACGTCCCCGAGAACGTCTTTCTTCTCGTACTGCCCCCGCGGCGGCTCGGGGATGCGGAAGGCGAAGATCGCCACCAACAGGGTGGGGACCGCCAGGATGTAGAAGGCCCAGCGCCAGCCGTTGGGGCCTCCCACCTCGGTCGCGATGAGGCCCACCAGGAGGGGACTGGCGGCCAGGGCCAGGCCCTGGCCCATGCCCATGGCGGCGTAGAGCCGGCCGCGCACGTTGATGGGGTAGGCATCGGCCAGCAGCGAACCGTGAACGCTGTTCGTGCTCGACTGCGAGATGCCGGCACCGAAGCGGGCCAGGAAGAACACGAAGATATTCACGGCGAAGCCCGTGGCGGCCACCATCAGCCCGAACGCAAACGTGGCCCAACCGATGATCGGCGGGCGCTTGTAGCGGTCAGCCAGCCACCCCATCGGGACGATGCCCAGCACGAGGAATCCGCCCGAGATCCCCGCCACGAACGTGATGGCGCCGGTCGAGACATGGAACGACGACTGGATGTTGGGAGAAAGGACGGCGAGCCCGGAACTCTGCAGGTTGTCCAGCGTGACGATGATCGCCAGGACCACGAAGGCCCGTGCACCGGCGGTGCGCAGCCCTTCGCGCAGGGAGGTCTGCTCCTCGCCGGCTCCCGGCAGCATGTCCTCGGGGAACAGAAACTCCGGCATGGACTCGGCCGCCAACTGACGCTCGGCGGCCGAATCGACCACCAGGTGCGCCAGATCGGCCGCACTCATGTCATCGGAAGGGCCAGGGCTCGCGTGCTCTCCGACCGTCGGCTCGCTCATCGAATGCCCGATCCCCCGCCTCGGCCCCGCCCCCGAGCATCGGCGCGCACGGTGCGACTGCACGCGGAGGTGGGGCCGATCAGGGTCACGACGCCTAGCTTGACGCAGGCACGAGCGTCTCGCTCGTGGGGCTGTACTTGTAGATGGTCACCGGGCCTTTGGCGTAGGCCTGGTTGGGGCCGAACGAGACCACGCCGATGCCGGGAATGTTCGCGTTCTTCAGCGCGTAGCCGGCCTTGGTGAAGCTCGCCGTCGTCAAGTTCTTCCCCGCATTGGTCGCGATGTCATCGAACAACCCCAGGTACTGGCAGGCCTCGAGGATCGCCTCGTACGAGGTGTCCGTGGTGTTGCCGGCTCCTGGACTCGTGGGGTTGACCGGTGCGGTCATCGGGTCCGACGGGTAGGCCTTGTGGTAGTCCGCGGCGCACTTCTTGATCGCCGGGTCCTTCCACTGCCGCGTAGCTCGTCGGCGCGGAGAGCGCTGACAATGCGTACTTCAGGTAGGGGTTGGCGCCCTTGGTGGACTCCACGTACGAGAGAAGGGACGATTCGCTCGTGGCGATGTAGGTGGGCTTGTAGGTGCTCTGGTTGTCCAGCTGCGCCCGGGGCCATGTCGTCGAGCCCGAGCCACCGACGCCGATCACCAGATTCACCCCCGCACTCTGGAAGCGCTGAGAGATGGATTGCACTTCCTGGTCGGACGCCACGGCGTCGGTCGCCTGCACACTGTCCTCTGCCGTCAGCGCAATCGGGACCCCCAGCTTCTTGAGCGCAGCCTGGTCCACCTTCACCTCGGGAGCGTCCGAGTCGGCACCGTAGAAGAGCGCCACCTTCTTCCCCTTGAAGTAGCCGGCTTCTTTGAAGGCGGCGAACTGGAGCGGATCGAAGTTCGCCGCGGGCGGAATGAGCGTGAAGTCGGCCGCCACTGGGCCCGACACCGGTTCCGGCAACGATCCCGCGATCACCGGGGTGTCGTGGGTCTGCTGGTAACACGTCGGGAACACCGGCGAGATGGCGACGAAGACGTGGTCGTCCTCGGTCAGCTGGGTGCACGACGACGTGGCGTCGGCCGGCACCGCCGGGTTCATCTCCACCGAGCTCAGCACGAGCTTGCGACCGTTGATCCCCCCCTTCGCATTGATGTCGGAGATGACGGACTGGTACGCGTCAGGAAAGTTGCCGTCGTTGATGGTGACGCCGAGGCTCTTCAACGCCTGGAAGTTCACGTACGGCAGACCGACGGCGATGGTCTTGGCCGTGACGCCCTGGTCGGCGGGGCTCGCCGCTCCGGCCGTCGGACTGACGGCCAGCATCGAGCCCAGCAATGTGACGAGGGCCGCTGCTCCGGCCCAGATTGATGTTCGGGTGCCCACGGCCCCTCCTTTTCGGGAGCGCCCCTCTCGAGGTTCCCTCCCTGCTCTTCCCCCTGCGGATTGGATGTTGTGCGACATGATTGCCCCCTAGTTCCCGCTCGCGACGTCGGGTATCTGCACCGTGCAGCGGCGCGCAAGGTCAACCGACGAGCGCCCGATCAGAATTTCGTACGAGCCGGCATCGATCTGCCATCCCCGGGTTCGGCGCGGCACCGGTGGGGAGAGGAAGTTGAACATCTCGGGCACGAAGTCCTGGACGACGTCCCAGTCGTCCTGGCCCGGATCCCAGTAGGCGAAGGCGCGGTCGTCGAGCACGAGCTCCACGGTGGCTGTCTCGCCCGGGTCGAGCGAGACCTTGCGGAACGCCTTCAGTTCCTTGGGCGGTCGCGCCAGACGCGGCAGATGCCGGCGCGACATAGCACTGCACGACTTCGGAGCCGCGACGGCTCCCCACGTTTGTGACGGGGACGGTCACCGTCACCGTTCCCCCCGACCGGTGCGTCTTCGTCGACACTGTCGGCTCGCCCAGATCGAACGACGTGTAGCTCAGGCCGTGGCCGAACGCGAATCGCGGCGCGATCGCGTTGTGCTCGTAGCCGCGGTACCCCATGAACAGCCCCTCGCCATACCGCAGCTCGCCGTTCTCACCGGGAAAGTTCGCGTGCGAGGGTGCGTGCTCCAGTCGCATGGGGAGGGTGGTGGGCAGGCGCCCCCCGGGGTCCGCAGTGCCGACGAGCACGTCCACCAAGCCCCCGGCCATCTCCTGGCCGCCGAACCAGCACTGCAGCACGGCAGCGACGTCCGCCGCCCACTCCATGCCGATCGGCGCCGCAGCGTTCACCACCACGACGGTCCGGTCGTTCACCGCGGCGACCCGCCGGATCAGCTCGGCCTGACGTCCCGGTAGAGCCAAGGTGGTGCGGTCGTGTCCCTCCGTCTCCGTCTCGGCAGACGTGCCGACACAGACGATGGCGACGTCCGCCGCGCCCGCAGCGGCCACCGCCCGCTCCAGCAGCGCGTCGCCGTCGGGAGTCCGAAAGCCAACTCGGAATCCGGCCAGGCTCGTGTCGGTGAAGGCGTACTCCACGACCACATCGACGGGCACGTCCTTCTCGAAATGGACATCGGCGAGAAGGTCCTGGCTGGCCTGGCCGAAGAATTCGGTGCCTCCCGGCGGGGGGCGGTTGGTGAACCCGTCCAGCACGACCTCGTCGTTGACCAAGAGCCGAGCCAGACCGGCCTGGGCGAGTGCCAACTGGAAGAGACCCGTCTCATCTGGCACCACGGTTCCCCTGACCCGCATCGACCAGTCTCCGGGCGAAGGCTCGAAGCTCAGGCCGATCTTCATCATCCGGAGCTCGTCGAGCAGCTGCGTCTCGGTCACGGGGCCCTCGAGCGCCAGGCCGGCATAGGTCTCGGCCACGAAGCCGGCGGGCGCCCGGAGGACCGGACCGCCCACGACCGCGGGCGACAGCGAGGGCTCGCATCCCCGCTCGTAGACGAGCACGCGGTCGGGCCCGAGTGCATGTGCCAGCGCGTCGACCACGCTCTCCACGCGGTGGGGCGTCACCTGCGCCGAACCGCCCCCCATGATCGTCGGTGTCAAGGCGGGAGCGCCCAACAGCGCGACGCGGCCGGCCGAAGGCGCGAGCGGCAGGACGCCGTCGTTCGAGAGCAGGACCATCGCCTCCGCAGCGGCGCGTCGGAGCAATGCCACGTCGACGGGCGTCGGTGCTTTGGGGGCCGGTGCGGGTGCCGGTCCGTCCAGGGCCCCGATCCGGTCGAACCCGCCGAGCAGCCGGCTGACGGCAGCGTCGAGGTCCGCCTCGTCGACGTCGCCCTTTCCGACGGCGTCGACCACGGTCGCACCGAGGCCGCGGGCCGGTCCGGGCATTTCCAGGTCGAGCCCGGCGCCGAGCGACACCTTGGTGTCCGGTGACCGCGAACCAGTCCGTCATCACCAGACCCTCGAATCCCCAGTCGTCACGCAGGATGTCGAGCAGGAATGCCGGCTGCTGGGTCAGCCAGCGCCCGTTGAGCCGGTTGTAGGCCGTCATGATGGCGAGCGCGCCGCCCTCGCGGACGGCGAGCTCGAAGGGAACGAGATACAGCTCGCGGAGCGAGCGCTCGTCGATGACCGAGCTGATGGACGCCCGCTCGAACTCGGCGTCGTTGCCGACGAAATGCTTGACGGTGGCGAAGACGCCCTCGGACTGGACCCCGCGGACGTAGCCGGCGGCGAGACGGCCCGACAGCAGCGGGTCCTCGGAGTAGCACTCGAAGTTCCGTCCGGCCAGCGGTGACCGGTGCAGGTTGACCGTCGGGGCGAGGAGCCCTCTGCAGCCGCGGTCGCGCGCTTCCCTCCCGACGAGAGCGCCCAACTCCTCGACCAGCGCCGGGTTCCACGTCGCGCCGAGTGCGGAGCCGCACGGGATGCAGAGCCGAGGGGTCAGTTCCCATGCCCGGGAGCGAATTTCCTCGTGCCCCGTTCGGACCGTCGGTCACGTGCACCTTCGGGATACCGAGCCGCTGCGATGGCAACGGTGGACAACATGTCCTCTCCCGAAGTGAGAGCAGCCTTCTCTTCAAGCGTCAGCACGCTGACCAACGCTTTGACATCCCTCAATTCGCTGCCCCCGTACTCGCACTCTGATATGACGAGAATGTGATTTTTGAGGACTATAAGAAATTTTCCGCCATCCCGCAAGGGGTACCGATCGGTCCAAGAACGGACGAGCCGGATTACTCTAGATCCCGTCGGCACGAGCCGACCGTCAGGCCACCCACGACTCTTCGGCTCGCTGACCTGGTTGTTCAAGGACTGCAACGGTTCAACCCGTCGGATCCCGGGAGGTCTTTTGACGCCGTGCCCCGACCCTGAGTCCAATGACACCATGGCCAGTCGAGCCGAGGATCGCCAGGAGCGGCGGCGGTTCCCTCGTGGCCGCGGCGCACTGTACGGGGAGAACGCCGGCGCCGATGAGCACAGTCGCCAGCCCCGCGGCGACCTCCGCCGCCAACAGATAATCGATGCCGCGGTCGAACTGTTCGCGTCGAAGGGCTACCGCGGCACCGGGGTGGCGGCGCTGGCTGATCGGGTCGGGATGACCGCCACGGGACTCCTGTATTACTTCGGTACGAAGGAACGGCTTTTACGCGAGGTCGTCGCGGAGCGCGATCGCATGGACGCGATCGATCCGGGCACCGCCTTTCCGCTGGACCTGACGCTTTCGAGCTTGCGCGACATCGGTCGCCACAATGTCGAGACCGCCATCCTCACCCGGCTCTACCTCGTTCTTGGCATCGAAAGCCTCGACATCGATGACCCCTTGCACGACTTCTTCGTCGAGCGGTACGAGACGGCACGCCGCTTCATCCGCGCACTCCTCGACGACGAGAAGACACAGGGGCGGATCCGCGAGGACGTGGACGTCGACCAGATTGCCATCGAAGTCATCGCCACCATCATGGGAGCCGAGTACCAATGGTTCGCCGATCCCGAACGGGTCGACCTGGCCACGGTGATGGAGACGTACTTCGATCAGCTCATTGCGCGCCTGGCCCCGGCGTAGCCGTCACGGAAGGCTTGCCTCGCCCTCGGCGAGGTGCACAGGGCGACCGGTAGTGTCGCCCGTTACGAGCGCACGAAGGAGGACCGCGCGTGTCAGAGGAACTCGGTGCCGCAGGGTTGCGCTTCGAGCGCGAGGGCGTGGTCGCCTGGTGTGTGATCGACCGGCCTCAAGCCAGGAACGCCTTCACCCCGGCCATGTACTTCGGCATCAAGCGAGCCGTCGGCATCGTCAACGAGGATCCGGACCTTGCTGCACTCATCATCACGGGGACGGGGGATGTCTTCGCTCCAGGCGGGGACCTCGGGGGCCGTTCGGATCCCGGCGATGAGCCAACCCCGGATATCGGGCACGACATCCTCCCCTTCTTGACCATCAGGGACAGCCGTGCCCCGGTGGTAGCTGCGGTCAACGGGATCTGCCAGGCCGGCGGCCTCCTGATCGCCATGTTGGCCGACATCGCGGTGGCCAGCGACCGTGCGACCTTCCGCGTGCCCGAGCTCCTGCGTGGCATTCCCGACGCCACCTACGCCGCCGTCCTCCCCGCCCATGTCGGCCTGGCCGTGGCACGCGACCTGCTCCTGTCGGCCCGGCGCTTCGACGCCGTCGAGGCGCAGAGGATCGGCGTGATATCCCGCCTGGTACCGCACGAACAGCTCCGTGACGCCGCGCTACAGGCGGTCAGGGAGATCCTGCAGACGCCGCCGATGGCACGTATGCACGTGAAGCGCATGCTCAACGAGCGCTATGGCCTGATCGACTACCAGACGATGTTCTGGGCCCTCGCAGAGTCGCCCGAGCCGCGTGAGGGGATGCTGGCCTTCATGGAGAAACGCGCACCGAGCTGGGTCCCCGAGGAGTTCGCGTAGGCCGACGGACTACGCCGTCACCGCGCGCAGGCAGAACGTGGTGACACGCTCGACCTCGGTGCGGGTCGGCTGCGCTTCCCGCCAGAGGCAGTCCGAGAGCAGGCCCAGGGTGGCGTGGGCCGCCAGTGCCGCATCGAGCTCGGGCGTTGCGCTGCCGAGCGCAGTGAAGGGCTCACGCAGGAGGGACGAGACCGGCGCACTGGCGAAATGCCGCCCGGCCGCCGGGCCCCCGCCCAGCGCGCTGGCGTTCCACAGCACCGCCAATGTCGTGGCGGCGATGTCCCTGCCGGCCTGGGACAGGACGCCGCGCACCCAGCGCCGGACCCGCCCCTCCGGTGACGTCTCCTTCGCCATTTGGTACGCCAGGTAGCTCTGCAGTCGCTCACCACCGTCCTCCAAAATAGCGGTGACCAGGTCGTCCTTCGATCGGAAGTGACGGTAGAAGGCATCGTTCGACAGACCCGCTTCGGCGACGATGTCGGCCACCCGGGGGCGTGACGTCGTGCCGCAGCGGCGGATGACCTCGAGCGCTGCATCGAGCAGGCGACGGACCTCGCTGGCGTACTGGTCCTCCCGTTTGGACAGCGTCCGACGCACGATCCGGCCCGCCACGTCGTCCGGCTGAGAGGTTGGTATTGCGTTCTTGATAGTCAGAATCATATTCTGAATCTGACCGAGGGAGGGTTGCACATGGCGTGGGACTTCGAAACCGATCCTGAGTACCAGGAAAAGCTCGACTGGGTGGACCAGTTCGTCCGCGAGGAGGTCGAGCCACTCGACCTCGCCTTCCCACACATGCAATTCGTCCCGCTGGAAGGAAAGCGCCGGGAGGCGATCGACCCGCTGAAGGAGGAGGTGCGGCGCCAGGGCCTGTGGGCCACGCACCTCGGGCCCGAGCTGGGAGGCCAGGGCTACGGTCAGCTGAAGCTGGCGCTGCTCAACGAGATCCTGGGCCGCTCACAGTGGGCGTCGGTGGTGTTCGGCTGCCAAGCGCCCGACACCGGCAACGCGGAGATCATCGCCCACTACGGCACCGACGAGCAGAAGGAGCGCTATCTCATGCCCCTTCTCAACGGAGAGTGCTTCTCGAGCTACTCCATGACGGAGCCCCACGCCGGCGCCGATCCGACGCTGTTCAAGACGCAGGCCGTCAAGGACGGCGACGAGTGGGTCATCAACGGCTGGAAGTACTTCTCCTCCAACGCCAAGACAGCGTCGTTCCTGATCGTCATGGCCGTGACCAACACCGACGTCAGCCCCTACAAGGGCATGTCGATGTTCCTGGTGCCGACGGACACGCCCGGCGTGAACATCGTCCGCAACGTCGGCCTCTTCGGCGAGCCGGTCAACGAGGGCTCGCACGCGTTGATCCACTACGAGGACGTGCGCGTCCCCGACGAGGCGCTCCTGGGTGGCGAGGGTCAGGCCTTCGTCATCGCCCAGACGCGTCTCGGAGGTGGGCGGATCCACCATGCCATGCGGACCATCGGAATGGCCCAGAAGGCGATCGACATGATGTGCGAACGTGCGCTCAGCCGCGAGACCGCCGGCAGCAAGCTGGCCGACAAGCAATTCGTCCAGGGATACATCGCAGACTCCTACGCCCAATTGGTCCAGTTCCGACTCTTCGTGCTGTACACGGCGTGGGAGATCGACAAGTACAACGACTACAAGCGGGTGCGCAAGGACATCGCGACGGCGAAGGTGGTGATGCCCACGGTCCTGCACGACATCGCCTGGCGCGCCATGCAGGTGCACGGCGCGCTCGGCACGACCAACGAAATGCCTTTCATGGGCATGGTGCACGGCGCCGCCGTGATGGGCCTGGCCGACGGGCCGACCGAGGTGCACAAGGTCACCGTCGCCAGGCAGGTGCTGCGCGCCTACAAGGAGAGCGACGACATCTGGCCCACCCAGTGGCTTCCCAAGAGGCAGGAGGCGGCCAGGGCAAAGTACGGGCAGTACATGGAGTTGGAGGTGGGCAACCTGTGAGCGTGATCGAAGAGCCCCTCGGCGACGAGCCGACCATCGCCGACGTCGACAAGCTGACGGCCTGGCTCGACACCCAGGGACTCGGGACCGGGGCGCCGCTGGAACACCGCTACGTCTCCGGGGGAAGCCAGAACGAGATCTACGAGCTGCGCCGGGGCGACCTGCACGGCGCCATGCGGATACCCCCGACGAGCGCGCCTGCGTCGCGCGACGACGGCATCGTGCGGGAGTGGCGCATCATCGAGGCGCTGACCGGGACCGACGTGCCCCACACCGAGGCCATCGCACTCTGCACCGATCAGTCGGTGCTGGGCCGGACCTTCTACATCATGGGGTTCGTCGACGGCTGGTCCCCCATGTCCACCCGACGCCAATGGCCGGCTCCCTTCGACACCGACCTCGAGGCGCGGCGCGGGCTGGCCTTCCAGCTCGTCGAAGGGATCGCGCTGCTGGGTAACGTCGACTGGCAGGCCAAGGGCCTCGCCGACCTGGGCCGGCCGGAGGGCTTCCACGAGCGCCAGGTGGATCGCTGGACGGCATTCTTGGAGCGCATCAAAGGCCGCGAACTTCCGGGCTTCGAGGAGGCCGCCGCGTGGCTGCGGGCCCACAGGCCGATCGACTACATCCCCGGACTGATGCACGGCGACTACCAGTTCGCCAACGTCATGTTCGAGAACGGTGCGCCGGCGCAGCTGGCTGCCATCGTCGACTGGGAAATGGGTACCGTCGGCGACCCCAAGCTCGACCTGGGCTGGGTCGTGCAGTCCTGGCCCGACGACACGACCAGGGACGAGGACAGGACGGGCGGGTACGTCGACATGACGGGCATGCCGTCGCGGGACGACGTGCTGGCGCACTACGCCAAGACGTCAGGCCGCCAGGTCGACGACATCGACTACTACTGCGTGCTGGCCAAGTGGAAGCTCGCGGTCGTGCTGGAGCAGGGCTACCAGCGGGCGGGAGACGACGAAAAGCTGCAGGCGTTCGGCGCGGTCGTGCTCGACCTCATGCAGTCGGCGGCCGACCTGGCCGAGTCGACCGACTACTCGGTGCTGGCGTAAGGGTCAGCCGCATGCGTGCCGCGTTGTGTACCACCTACGGTGGGCCCGAGGTCGTTGCCGTCACGGACATCGAACCGCCGGCGCTCGGAGCCGGCGAGGTCAGGGTCCGGGTCCACGTCGGTGCCATCAATTTCCCCGACCTGTTGGTGATCTCGAACACGTATCAGATGTCGGCTCCCCTGCCCTTCGTCACCGGCAGCGAGTTCGCCGGCGTGGTGAGCGAGATCGGCGACGGCGTGACGGGACTCACCGTCGGTCAGCGCGTCTTCGGATCCTGCTTCATCGGTGCCTTCGCCGACGAGGTCGTGGTGGGCGTCGGGGCGCTGACGCCGATCCCCGACGACGTGGACGACCGCGTGGCGGCGGCGTTCGGCGTCGCCTACAAGACGGCGTACCACGTGCTGCGCTCGGTGGCGGCGTTGCAGCCGGAAGAGGAGCTGATCGTGCTCGGTGCCGGCGGCGGGGTGGGCAGCGCCGCGGTCCAGCTCGGCGCGGCCATGGGCGCGACGGTGACGGCCGTCGCCTCCTCCCCCGAGAAACTCGAGGCCGCCAGGGCCTGCGGCGCCGCACGCCTGATCGACCACCGGGCCGGCGACCTGCGCCAGGCCCTGCGTGTGGCGCTGCCCGGCGGTGCCGACGTCGTGATCGACCCGGTGGGCGGCGACGTGGCCGAGCCGGCGCTGCGCGCGCTGCACTATGGCGGCCGCTTCGTGACCGTGGGCTACGCCGGAGGGGCGATCCCCCGGATTCCGCTCAACCTGGTCCTGCTCAAGGGCATCCGCATCCTCGGCTTCCAGTTCCGCGATTTCGCCATGCACCAACCCGGGGACATGGCGCGCAACGACCGCGAGCTCCTGGAGCTGCTGGCCGAGGGCCGGGCTGCACCGCTCATCGGGGCCGAGTTCGACCTGGCCGATGTCGTTGCCGCCCTGCGCCACGTCGCCGACGGCAAGGCCGTGGGCAAGGTTCTGCTGGAGGTGACACCCCCGGGCTGAGGCCCGGCGAAGCCGAGGGGCGGCCCCCCAGGCTCAAGGCTATTGTCGACGTCGATGTCAGTTTCACGTTTCACAACCTGCCTGGCTCGCTCCCGAGTCGGGTGGACCGAGGGAGGGTTCCGTTGACCGCAGTGATGGAGGGCGTCCGCGTCCTCGAAGTGGCCGAGCACACCTTCGTGCCGGCGGCCTCGGCGCTCCTGGCCGACTGGGGTGCCGATGTCATCAAGATCGAGCCGATTGAGCGGGGCGACGCCATGCGCGGCCTGGCCGCCACCGGGGTCGTCTCCATCAGCGGCGACGTGCACGCGCTGCTCGAGCATTCCAACCGCGGCAAGCGCAGCCTCGCTCTCGACCTCACCACGCCCGAGGGCCTCGACATCCTCTACAAGCTGGTGGAGACGGCGGACGTGTTCCTGATCAACAAGCTGCCCCGGGTGCGCAAGAAGCTCAGCATTGAGCTCGAGGACATCCGGGCGCACAACCCGAACATCATTTACGTCGCAGGCACCGGTCAGGGCGAGCGCGGCCCCGACGCCGACAAGGGGTCCTACGACTCCCTCTCCTTCTGGTTCCGCGCCGGTGTCTCTCTCGGGGCGACCCCCGCCGACCAGGACCGGCTCGTCGGCCCTCCCGGGCCCGGCTTCGGCGATTCCATCGGGGCCATGACCATCGCCGGCGGGATCATGGGTGCCCTGTTCCACCGCGAGCGCACCGGTGAAGCGACCACGGTCGACGTCTCGCTGCTCGGCACCGGCATGTGGGCCATGGGCCAGGCCTTCGCGCTCTCGCTCGTCAGCGGCAAGCCCTGGGGCGGCCCGCCGGCCAACGCGCCGCGGCTGAACCCGCTCGTGCGCAACTACGAGACGAAAGACGAGCGTTCGCTGTCCTTCTGCTGCCTGCAGGCCAGCCGCTACTGGGCCGAGCTCTGCGTGGCCGTGGGCCGGCCGGAGCTCGGCACCGACCCGCGCTTTGCCGACCACGCCGGGCTGGTGGAGAACAGTCTCGAAGCCCAGTCGCTCCTCGAGGCAGCGTTCGCCGAGCACACGGTGGCCGAGTGGCGCGAGCGCCTGGCCGACTTCACCGGCCAGTGGTGCGTCGTGCAGGACACGCTCGAATGCGCAGTCGACCCGCAGACCGTGGCCAACGGATACATGCAGGACTGCGAGACGGCGAGCGGCACGCCCTTCCGGTTGGTGGCCTCGCCCGTGCAGTTCGGGGGCCGGCCCTCTCCGGTGCGCCGGGCCCCCGAGTTCAACGAGCACGGCGACGCCATCCTCGAAGAAGTCGGGGTCGACTGGGATACCATCGTCGACCTCAAGGTTCGCTCGGTCGTCGGCTAGGCCGCGTCGCTTCGCACCAGATTTCGTCAGTCGTTTTCCCAACCGCTTGTTTCGTTTGTCAGGAGGAGACACATGTCACTGTTCGATGCATTCCGCTACGACGGAAAGCGAGTCCTCGTTGTCGGGGGTGCCACCGGTATGGGCGCGGCTGCGGCCGAGCTGGTGCAGGACGCCGGCGCCGAGGTCGTCGTGATGGACTTCGC
The DNA here is from genome assembly GCA_963721585.1 of uncultured Acidimicrobiaceae bacterium. Classification (GTDB taxonomy): domain Bacteria; phylum Actinomycetota; class Acidimicrobiia; order Acidimicrobiales; family RAAP-2; genus Bog-473. The sequence goes on from CAVRJN010000008.1 coordinate 1,426,804, forward strand.
CGAGGTGAAACTGCCCGGCGCCAAGGCCATCCACGTCAACCTGGCCGAGGAGGCTTCCATCGACGCCGCGGTGGACGAGTGCGGCGGGCCGATCCACGCCCTCTTCGCATGCGCCGGTGTGGCCGACGGGACGCCGGGGATCGAGAAGATCAACTTCGTCGGTCACCGTCACCTCATCAACCGCCTGCTGGCCGGGGGGATGCTGCCCCGCGGCTCGGCCATCGGCTTCATTTCGTCCGCTGCCGGCCTGGGCTGGGAGGCCAGCCTCGGCGAGATCAAGGAGTACCTCGACACGCCCGACTTCGACTCGGGCTCGGCCTGGGCCGTCGAGCACGGCTACGCCGACTACTTCCACTCCAAGCAGGCCGTGTGCGCCTACGTCGCCCGCGAGGCCTTCCCACTTCTCAAGCAGGGCATCCGCATCAACGCCATCTGCCCCGGACCGACCGACACCCCGCTGGCCCAGGCCAACGCCGACATGTGGCTGGCCTTCGGTGCCGACTTCCGCGAGGAGACGGGCATCGAGGCCTCCACGCCGCTCGAGCAGGCCTACCCGCTCGTGTTCCTGTGCAGTGACGCCGCGGCGGCCATCTCGGGGATCACCCTCATCAGCGACGTCGGCTACGTGAGCTCGGGGATCACCAATTCGTTCCCGCCGGCCAACGCAGCCGCCGGGTTCCTGCTCGCCCGCAGCTGGGACTGACGGCTCCGGTGCTTCAGGCCTTGTCTGCCGCTGCCGGCTTCTCCGGGCGCCAGTAGACCGCCAAGAGACCGGCGGCGCCGAGGGCGCCGGCGCCGAGCGAGATACCGAAGCCGGGCCACCCCCACAGGTTCTGCAGCGCGCTCACATGCCCGTCGATGCTCCATTGGCCGGGCCCGATGGTCCCGACCACCACGCCCATGGCCGTAAGGACCATGACGTACTCCCACCCCTCGCCGGGGCGGAAGATGAAGAACCCGTTCCCGCGGTGGTTGGTGATCCACGCCACGAGCATGACGCCCACGACGCCGGCACCGGCGAGAGGCGTCAGCAGCCCCAGCACGAGCAGGCCCCCGGCGCCGATCTCGACGAGGCTGGCCATCCAGGCGTGGAGGATGCCGGGCTTCATGCCCAGCGAGTCGAACCAGCGCCCGGTGCCCTCGATCTTGCCGCCCCCGTAGATGTGGTTGATGCCATGGGCGAGGAAGACGGCGCCGAGCACCACGCGGGCGATCAGCAGCGCCATGTCGACAGAGGACGGGCTCAGGTCCCCCAAGATCACATGCGGCACGCTCGAACCTTCCTTCTCTTGAATCGCCGGGACCGGATCTCTGCCCAGCGGGCGGACTTGCCCCCGCTGGATCTTCGGCGACAACGGCCCCTCGTATCAACTCTGCCCCGCCGTCGGGCACGGGGCGGACAGTTCAGACGCCCTTGTAGACCTGACCGTCCTTCATGACGAAGCTGACGTCCTTGGTCACCCGGATGTCCTGCGTGGGGTCGCCGGGGACGGCGATGATGTCGGCCAGGAAGCCGGGTGCGAGCTGCCCCAGGTCGTGCGCCCGCTCCACGAGGTCAGCGCTGGTGAGGGTGGCCGCCTGCAGGGCCTGCAGCGGCGTCATGCCGCGGTCGCACATGGCGATGAGCTCGTCGGCCTGGGTTCCGTGCGGGATGGCCGGCGCGTCGGAGCCGCAGGCGATCTTGACCCCGGCCGCCAGGGCCTTGGCGAACATCTGGCGCGCCTGCGGGAAGATCTGGGCCGCCTTCTTCTGCAGGATCGGGTGGATGCGGTCGATCGCCATGTGGTCGGCCAGGGCGGTTGTGCCGACAAGGAAGGTCCCCGACTCGGCCATCAGCTCGATGGTGTCGTCACTGGCCAGCGACCCGTGCTCGATGCAGTCGACGCCGGCCCGGATGCAGGCGCGGATCCCGGCATCGCCGTGGGCATGGGCCGCCACGCGCAAGCCGTTGCGATGCGCCTCGTCGACGATGGCCGCCAGCTCCTCGTCGGAGTACTGCTGCGCGCCGGCCGCCGAGCTGAAGGACATCACGCCGCCCGAGGCCGAGATCTTGATGAGCTTGGCCCCGTACTTCATCTGGTAGCGGACGGACTTGCGCACTTCGGAGATGCCATTGGCGATGCCCGACTCCACGCTCTGCGGCATGATGCCGGGGGCGAGGCCCTGGAACATGGTGGGATCGAGGTGGCCGCCCGTCGGGGTGATGGCGTGGCCGGCCGGGAAGATGCGCGGACCGGGGAACCACCCCTGGTCGACGGCGCGGCCCAGGTCCACGTCCAGCAGGAAACCCGCCGTGTAGACCATCAGGCCCAGGTTGCGCACGGTGGTGAAGCCGGCCATCAGCGTCGTGTTGCAGTTCACCGCGCCGCGCAGCGTCCGGTACACGGGCGAGTCCTTGACCCCGTGCATCGGGTCGGGCAGGCCGTCGGGGCCGCCCGGTCCACCGATGAGCATGTTGAGCTCCATGTCCATGAGCCCCGGCAGCAGCGTGACGTCGCCCAGGTCGATTTCGGTCGCCGTCGTGGGGAGCTCGTCCGGGTTCACGCCGACGATCTGATTCCCGTCGACCACGATCACCGCCCGCTGGCGCACGTCGCCGGCCACGACGTCGAGCCAGCGATCGGCTCGCAGGATTGTCACGTCACTCATGGGGCTCTCCTAACGGATCGGCTCGTCACCGCTCATGGTGGTGCGGTGCATCTCGCGCCCTGAAGCGGGGTCGTAGGGGTGCACCCGGTGCATCACGCCGGTGTTGTCCCAGATGACGAGGTCGCCCACCGTCCACTCGTGCCGGTAGACGCGCTCTGGAGCCGTCGAACGTTCGAGCAGGTCATGGAGCAGCACCTTTCCCTCGGCGAGATCCATGCCGACCACGTGGGAGGCCGAGACGCCGATGACAAGTGAGCGCCGACCCGACCGGTGCTGCCAGACAAGCGGATGCTCCTTGTCAGGCTTCGATCGCCAACCCGCCAGCTGCTCGGGCGTGGGGTCCGGGTAGACGAGGCGCTGCGAAGCCTCGAGAGAATGCAGGACCCGGAGGTCCTCGTACTGCGACTTCTCGGCGGCGGTAAGGTCGTCGTAGGCGGCATACGTGCTGGCGAACTCGGTCTCGCCCCCGGTCGCGGAGATCACGTGCGCGCTGAGCGTGGTCGCTTTGCTGGGGACCTCGTCCTGCGCACCGTCGATGTGCCAGTAGACCGTCCCTCGCAGGTACGCGGCGGTGGAGCTCTTCGCCGGATCGAGCGTCACGTTGAAGATCCGCGGCGGCGCGGCGGGCTCGGCCTTGCCGACGTCGTCGAGTCGCTTGGAAAAGGCGACCTGGGTGTCGTCGTCGATACGGAGCTCGCGGAAGACCAGGACACCGTTTTCCTCCAGCGCCTCCATACAGGCCGTCGGCAGAGTGTCGTCCGACAGCAACCGGCCCGGGTCGACCCCGAGCACCTCGGCCCCGACCGTCGCTCCCAGCTTCCTCGTCGTCAGCGCGGCCATCGTCGTGCTCCCGTCACAGGTACCAGCCGCCGTTCACGTTGATCTGCTGTCCCGTGATGTAGCCGGCCTCCTCGGAGCAGAGGAACACGCAGGCGGCCGCAATGTCCTCGGGCGTGCCCAGCCTCCCGAGCGGGGCCCGGGCGATCACCGCGTCCACGTTCATGGTGCCCGCGTCGATCGGTCGCCGCATCATCGGGGTGTCGATGACGCCGGGGGGGATGGTGTTCACCGTGATGCCCCTGGGCGCCAGGTCGAGGGCCAAGGCCTTGGTCAAGGCGATGACACCACCTTTGGAGGCGACGTAGTGGGACATGCGCCGCGTCCCCGACTGGGCCGACGACGATGAGATGGTGACGATGCGCCCCCATCCGGCTTCGATCATGTCGGGCACCGCCGCTTGCAGGCAGTGGAAGGTCCCCGTGAGGTTGACCGCAACCATCCGGTCCCACGCCTCGGCGGTGATGTCGAGGAAATCTGTGAAGCCTTCGATCCCTGCGCTCGTCACCATGATCTCGACCGGTCCGAGTGCGGACCGCACCTCGTCGAGGGCGGTCTCGATGGCGCGCCGGTCGCTGACGTCGACCACGGCGGCGCACGCCGTCCCACCGGACGAGATGACCTCGCCGGCGACCTCGCCGGCGGCGTCGCCGTTGATGTCGAGCACCGCGACCCGGCGCCCCGCGTCGGCCAGCTGGTGGCAGATGGCCCGGCCCATGCCGGACCCACCGCCGGTGACGACTGCGACGCGGCTCATCGACGACCGATGCTTCCCATGCGGGCCTCCCCTTCGCTCAGCGCCTCCACCAGCCCGAATGCATGCCGGTAGAGTTGTCGGATGTTATTGACAGTGCAAATTCCTGTCAAGTGTTCCTAGCAGCTGGTGATAGCAGGATGTACTGTTTCTGAGAACATCATTTCCGGACTGAAAGGGGCCCCGGATGCGCATGGGTCTGCAGGTGAGCGCCGACCGAGGCCGGTACGCCACCAAGGTGCAGAAGCTCCAGGCTGACGCCCGCTGGGCCGACGAGGCCGGCCTGGACTCGGTGTGGACGCCGCAGATCCCCGACGAGTTCGACGTCATGACGGCGGCCACCCTCATCGGCACGGCGACGGCGCGGATAGAGGTCGGAACGGCCATTGTGCCCCTTCAGCCGCGGCATCCCATTGTGCTGGCCCAGCAGACGCTCTCGAATCAGGCCGTCTGCGAAGGCCGCTTCACGCTGGGCCTGGGTGTCTCGCACCACTGGATCATTCAGGACATGCTCGGCCTCCCCTACGAGCGCGGCGCGACCACAATGCGCTGCTACCTCGACGTGCTGGACCAGGCGCTGCGCGGGCCCGGAATGGTCGACGTGGAGAACGAGCTCTTCAGCATCCACAACCCGCTCGACGTCACGGACATCGCACCGACGCCGGTCATGATCGCCGCGCTCGGCCCGGTGATGCTGAAGCTGGCCGGCGAGAGGGCGGCCGGCACCACGCTCTGGCTCGCCGACGAGCGCACCATCGGGACCCACGTCGTCCCCGCCATCACGAAGGCCGCCGAGGAGGCGGGCCGCCCAGCGCCGCGGATCCTGGCCGGCGTCCCGGTCTGCCTGTGTCGTGACGACGAGGTCGCAGCGGCCATCGAGCGCACGAACCGTACCCTCAGTGAGGTGGAGGCGTCCCCGAACTACGTCCGGCTGATGGAGCACGGCGACGCCCGTTCCATCGGTGACGTCCTCGTCTGCGGCAGCGAGACAACCATGGAGAAACGGCTGCGCAGCTTCGCCGACGCCGGCCTCACCGACTTCAACGCGCGCCTCGTCCCCCTCGGCGAAGGGAGGGGAGAGCTCAGGGCATCGGCGGAACGGACCCGCGAGTTCCTCGCCGCCGTCGCGCCCTCACTGCGGGGCTGAGCTCTCCTTCGGACTCAGCCGGCGCTGCCGGTGACAACACCGCCCGAAAGGAAGTCCCACAGCTGGGCGGCCGCGTGCTCGCCGTTCGCCGGCTCCTCGCTGCCGCTGATGGTGTGCGCGTAGGCGGCATTGAACATGATCGTCGACAAGATGACCCCGGCCACCTCGGAGTGGTCCAGGCCGGGGCGGATGTCCCCGGTCCCGGCGGCCTCGTCGAGCACCTTCTCGAGGAGCGTCACGAGCGGGACGAAGGCCCGGGAGGCCTCGGTCTGGTGGGCGGTCAGCAACTGGTGGCAGAACTCGGCCATCACCGGCGTCGGGTTGTTCTTCGACGGACGCCCCTTGGGTGCCGGCAGGCACATGCGGTAGTACCCGACGACGAAGCAGTGGAGCCGCTCGAGGGGCGTGTCCTGGCGGGTGATCTGTTCCTCCAGTCGGTCCGCCGTCGAGAGGATCGCCTCGTCGAACAGGGCGAGGAGGAGCTCGTGCTTGCCGGCGAAGTACTGGTAGAAGCTGCGCAGCGACTGGCCCGAGCGGTCCACCACCTCCTGGACGGTGAACTCCTTGCCGGACTCCGCCCTGCTCAACAAGTCGAAGCCGGCGTCGAGGAAGCGCTGGACCCGTCCCTCGCTCCGGAGCCGTGCCGAGTCCAGGGACCGAGCCACGGCAAGGTCACGCCGTCGGACCGGTTCGGCGGTGGTGGTCGAACCTGCCGTGGGATCGTCGGCTGACATGCCGTCAGCTTAACGGCTGTTTTCCCAAACCGAGAGTACGACTCTCCTCAGGATGGGTGTCGGTTGGAAGGAAATCTGCACAGCGTGTTCACGCTCCCGGGCACGGTGGGCGGGTCTTCGTCGATCCTTCTGATCCAAGGTATAGAGCCAATTACGCTTTTGGAGAATGCTGTTATCGTGGCGACGGAGTCTGTGGCGTCATGCCTGATCACGCAGAAGAGGACCGAGGAGCACGCAGCCGATGGACCAGTCCCAGATCGCCGACATCACGGAGATCGAGCAGTTGCTGGCTCGCTATGCCGTCGGGATGACCCGCGACGACATCGACGCCGTGATCGACGTCTTCACCCCGGACGGGACCTACAGCGCGTTCGGCGCCACCTACGCACTGGCGGATTTCCCCGCCCTCGTCGCAGCCGCGCCCAAGGGCCTCTTCCTCACCGGCACGCCGGCGCTCGAGCTCGACGGCGACGCCGGCACCGGGCGGCAGACGCTGTGTTTCGTCGACCAGTTGAACCACCACATGCGCATCGGCTACTACACCGACACTTACCGGCGCACGACGCAGGGCTGGAGGCTCCGGACCAGGGCCATGACCTTCCTCCGGCGCAGCGGCACCCGCGATTCGGGTCGGGAGCACGACCCGACCCGACCCGCACCCTCGGCGGGCGCGACGGCGTAGCGGCGGGCGGGGTGGAGCTCCACGAGTTCAAGGTGGCCGTCGACGTCTGGCTCGACGCGCACGCGGGGGAGCTCGCGTGCACGTTCGAGGGATCCGGGACACTCGACGAGCAGATGGCGCAACTGCGCAAGGTGATGCGGCTGACCTACGACGCGGGATTCATGCGCATGGGCTGGCCCGAGGGTGTCGGCGGGCTGGGGGGATCCAACTTGTTGCGTGCCTACCTGGGGGAGGTGCTCACGGCGCGCGATCTCGTCGAGCCCGGGATCTACTCCATGCCCGAAGTGCTGGCGCCGACCATGATCGACTACGCGCCCGAGGCGCTGGCGGCAGAGATGGTGCCGCGGTTGCTGCGCGGCGATGAGATCTGGTGCCAGGGGTTCTCCGAACCCGGGACCGGCAGCAACCTGGCCTCCCTCGCCTGCCGGGCGACCCGCGACGGTGACTCGTGGAGGATCAACGGCCAGAAGGTATGGACGAGCCTGGCCCAGTACGCGCAGCGCTGCGTGCTCCTGACGCGTACGGGGACGACCGAGTCCGCGCACAAAGGGATCACCGCGCTGTTCATCGACATGGACAGCACCGGTATCACGGTGCGGCCGATAGAGACGATGGCCGGGGCCCAGGAGTTCTGTGAGGTCTTCTTCGACGACGTGGTGGTGCCGCTGGACCGCGTCCTGGGCAGCGTGGACCAGGGCTGGTCCATCGCCATGAACCTCCTCCCCTACGAGCGCAGCACGTCCCTGTGGCACCGGGCCGCCTACCTGCAACGGCGGCTGGAACAGCTGGTGGCCGTCGCTCCGGCCGGATCGCTCGACCCGTTCGCCGTCGGCGAGGCGACCGAACTCCTGTGGTCGTTCCGCGCCCGCTCGAGGGCGACCCAGCGCCGGCTTGCCGCCGGCGAGACCCTGGGAGCAGAGACGTCGATCGACAAGGTCCTGGTGGCGGCGGCGGAGCAGGCGGTCTTCGACCTCGTGGCCGAGGGACTCGGCACCGATGTGGTCCTCGGTGACGACCCGGCCAGTCAACGCTGGCGGGCCGAGTTCCTCTACTCTCGCGCCGCCACCATCTACGGCGGCAGCGCCGAGATCCAGCGGAACATCATCGCGCGGCGGTTGCTCGACCTGGGGACCGACCGGTGATGGAGGCGACCGAGCGCGCACTCTTCGAGACCGGCGTGCGCCACGCCACCGGGAGCGCCAGCGGTGCCGCGCTCGATACCGCGCTCGACGACCTGGGCTGGCGCGATGCGGTGCGTGTCGACCGTCCCACCGCCGTGTCCGTGCTCTTCGAGTGCCAGGGAGCCTCGGCGACCACCTCGGCCGCGCTCGATTGGCTACTGGCGGACACCCTGGGCCCCGATGCGGGCGACGCCGGCGTCGCGGTCGTCCTCCCCCCACTCCGCCGACGCGACGCCCCGGGCCGTCTGGACGGGGACCGGTGCGTCGTCGAAGGGCTCGGGACGGCAGCTCTCGACCGCGGCGACACGGCACTCGTCGTGGCCCAGACGCCCGAGGGTGCCGCCACCTTCGCCGTCGACCTCGGCCTGCTGACGCGTCGGCCGGTGCAGGGCCTGGATCCGGCGCTCGGCCTGTGCGAAGTCATGGGCGAGTTCGAGACAGCGTGGGCGGCGCAGCCGAAGGCCGCCGACTGGCCGGCTGTGGCCGCACTGGGACAGCTCGCCCTCGGCTACGAACTCGTCGGTACCGGTCGGGCCATGCTCGAGCTGGCACGCACCCACGCCCTGGAACGGATGCAGTTCGGTCGCCCGATCGGGACCTTTCAGGCCGTCCGGCACCGCCTGGCCGAGAGCCTGGTCGCCCTCGAGGCGGCAGCCGCTCTGCTCGATGCCGCCTGGGAAGACCCGTCCCCCGTGACCGCGGCCATGGCCAAGGCCTTCGCCGGCCGGTCGGCGCGCACCGTGGCCCGGCACTGCCAGCAGGTGCTCGCCGGCATCGGCTTCACCACCGAGCACCCGCTGCACCGATCCGTCCGAAGGGCGATCGTCCTGGATCAGCTGCTCGGCGCGGGGACGGTCCTGACTCGCACCCTGGGAGCTGCAGTCCTGTCGAACGCCATGCTGCCCGCCACCTTTCCTCTCTGACGAAGCCGGCGGGGCGGCCGCAGGAACCGTTCGATTACGCTGATCACACTTTTTGATAATCAGGTTTCCACTCCGTGAGAGACCGCCAAGGGACCGGGGGCCGGGCATGACGACAGCAACGAGTCACGAAGAGCGGATGCTCGTGGACGGCAAGCTCGTGGAGTCCGACACGGGCCGGACATTCGACAACATCAACCCGGCCACCGAGGAGGTCCTGGGACAGGTGGCCGACGGACAGAGCGCGGACATGCACCGCGCCATCGACGCCGCACGGCGCGCCTTCGACGAGACCGACTGGTCCACCGACCGCGAACTCCGCAAGCGCTGTCTCTCCCAACTGCAAGAGGCGCTCGAGAAGGACCGCGAAGAGCTGCGCGAGGAGCTCATCCTCGAGGTGGGCTGTCCGCGCATGACGACCCATGCCAACCAGCTCGACATCCCGCTCGATGGCGCGCTGCGCTACCCGGTCAAGCTCATCGACGAGTTCCCCTGGCGGACGAACCTGAGTGAGATCGTCGACCGCCGCGGCACGGCGAACACGCGCCAGATCTGGAAGGAGCCGATCGGCGTGGTGGGGGCCATCGTGCCGTGGAACTTCCCGCTAGAAGTGACCTTGAACAAGCTCGGACAGGCATTGGCCACCGGCAACACCGTGATCCTCAAGCCCGCCCCGGACACGCCGTGGAACGCCACGCGGCTCGGTCGCCTCGTTGCCGAACAGACCGATTTCCCGAGCGGCGTCCTCAACGTCGTCACCTCCTCGGACCACCTCGTCGGCGAGGAGCTCACGCTGTCCCCGAAGGTCGACCTGATTTCGTTCACCGGATCGACCGCCGTCGGCAAGCGCATCATGGAGATAGGCGGCGCGACGCTCAAGCGCACGTTCCTGGAGCTGGGCGGCAAGTCGGCCACCATCGTGCTCGACGACGCCGACTTTGCCGCGTCCGTGCCGTCAGGAATCGCGGTGTGCTTCCACGGCGGCCAGGGGTGCGCCATTCAGACCCGCATGCTCCTTCCCCGGTCGCGCTATGACGAAGGGGTCGAGATCCTCAAGGCCACGCTGTCCTCCGTGGCCTATGGCGACCCGCAGCGTCCCGACGTCCTCATGGGCCCGCTCGTCTCGGCCAAGCAGCGCGACCGCGTCCTCGGCTACATAGAGAAGGGCGTCGAGGAAGGGGCGACGCTCGCGCTGGGTGGAGGGAGGCCGGCCGATCTCCCCAAGGGCTGGTACGTCGAGCCGACCCTCTTCACCGACGTCGACAACGCAATGACGATCGCCCAGGAGGAGATCTTCGGGCCGGTCCTCGTCGTGATCCCCTTCGACGATGACGACGACGCCGTGCGCATCGCCAACGACAGCGTGTACGGGCTCTCCGGCGGCGTGTTCTCCGGATCACTGGAGCGCTCTCTGGCCGTCGCCGAACGGGTGCGCACCGGCACCTTCGCCGTCAACGGGGGCATGCCGATCGGTCAGGCGGACATGCCCTTCGGCGGGTACAAGCACAGCGGGATCGGCCGCCAGAACGGACTCGCCGGCTTCGACCAGTACCTCGAGACCAAGTCAGTGGCGTGGCCGACGCCGCACTAGGCCGTCGGGCCGTGCCGTGAACGACCACGACCCAGTCCTCCGACAGCACGGGTACCACTCGCTCCGGATCGCCCGCGTCGTTCCCGAGACACACGATGCCAGCTCGTTCGTCCTCGACGTGCCCGAAGACCTCGCCGAGACCTTCCGGTACCGACCGGGGCAGTTCTGCACCTTCCGGGTGCACGTCGACGGCGACGAGCAGCTGCGCTCGTACTCAATGTCCAGTGCGCCCCCGACAGACAGCGAGTTGACCGTCACGGTCAAGCGCGTGGCAGGCGGGCTCGTCTCCAACTGGTTTCTCGACAACCTCTCGGACGGCGACACGATCGAGCTCACGAAGCCGGCGGGCGTCTTCTGCCCCCGGGACTCTGGACGACCCGTTGTCGGCTTCTGCGGGGGCAGCGGCATCACGCCGGTGATGTCGATCGCCAAGCACGTGCTGGCGACGACGCAACGGACCGTTCGTCTCCTCTATGCCAACCGAGACCGCAATTCGGTGATCTTCGACGCCGCACTCGCAACCCTGGGCGCGGAGCACCCGGGCCGGTTGGAGGTGCGGCACCATTTCGACACTGACGACGGGTTCTTGACGACCGAGGCGATCGCCCGGTTCGCCGCGGCGGACCTCGACGCCGACATCTACATCTGTGGCCCCGGCCCCTTCATGGACCTCGTGGAGTCGACGGTGCAGTCGCAGGGCGTTGCGCCGGAACGCATCTTCATTGAGCGCTTCCTGGTGGAGCAGGCGGAGAAGACGGACGCGCTGATCGACGACCGGTCAGCAGGCGCCCTGGACTCCGCGGTGCCCGACGAGGTGAGCGTGACCCTCGGGGGCAAGACGGTGGTGGTCCGCTACCAGCCAGGCGACACCCTGCTCGAGACGGCCCGCCGGGGTGGCCTGCGCCCCCCGTTCTCCTGCGAGGCCGGCAACTGCGCCACTTGCATGGCCTTCTTGAAGGAGGGCTCGGTCCGCATGCGGGCGAACAATGCGTTGGCGCCCGAGGAGGTGGAGGAGGGCTGGGTCCTCACCTGCCAGAGCCTGCCGTACGGCCGGACGGTGACCGTCGAGTACGAGGACATGTGATCTGGTTCAGGGCCCGGGTTCGACCAGGAGGTCGAGGTAGGCGGCACCCGAGTCGGGCACCCTCGGTTGGCCCCAGCACTCGACCGGGAACGAGACCGTGACCATGGAATAGAGCAAGTGCAGCAGGTTGACCTGGTCCTCGGAGAGATCGTCGAGGGGGAACTGGTCGAGGTAGGTCATGGCCGCCTCGGCGCGGGGCATGGCGGCGTCGTAGAGCGCCTGCATCTCGTCCATGGTGCTGGCCAGCCGCGTGGCGTAACGCGCGCGCTCGGTCGACAGGCACCACTTGGCGGCGAACGGCTCCAGGTCGGAGAATTCGCTCGGCAACAGGGTCGTGCGCATGTCGGTCATACCTCCGCGTGCTGCTGCTTCTTGTAGTCGTCCACCCACTCCTGCGCCACCTTGTGCATGTGGCGTACGAGCACTTCCTGATCCATGAGGGGGAAGCGCTCGATCACCCGTGACTCGAGCATCGTCTGCGTCGCCTCCAGCGTGTTGGCGTCCTGCAACCCGAACTCCTTGAATGTGGCGGCGGCGTTCTCGTGCGCCACCCGCTCCCGGGCGTTCTCGGCAGGGACGAAGTACAGGGTTCCCTCGAATACGTGCTCGTCGGGTGCGACGGGCCAGTAGTGGTAGGTGAGGTACCAGCTCTGCTGCCAGACGAGGATAGTGAAGTTCGGCCACAACTGGAACGAGTCGAGACCCCACGGGTCGCAGCCGGCAGGGTTGATGCCGGCATCCTTCTGGTCGTAGCCGAGGTCGGGGCCGTCCCAGGGCCCGAAGAGCCCGCTGCGGGTCAGCGTGTCGATGGGCTTGACCATGTTCTCCGGCAGGTTCCAGGGATGGATGCCGGCCGTGCTCACCAGCCGGTGCGGACCGTCGATTTTGTAGGCGGGTGCTTCGAAGCCGGCCTGCGCCGCGGCGGCCGACCAGTCGGGCGGCGACTGCTTCGCGTGAAGAATTGGCGCGTGGTAGAACTCCTGGAACGCGTCCATGTAGAGCTTCCAGTTGCTCTTCACGTTGGCGCGGTAGAAGAAACGCTCGCTCTGCTTCTCGAACGGGTAGTTCTCGAGCTTCGTGACCATCGGCCCGAGAAAGGCGCGCAGCGATTGCTCCGGCTCCTTGGCCAGGTTGATGAAGATGAACCCGGCCCACACGTCGCACTGCACCGGGACGAGGCCGTAATCGGCCTTGTCGAGGTCGAAGAACTCCTGCTCCTGCTGGACGAATGAGCACGCGCCATCGAGGTCGTACCGCCAGGCGTGGTACTTGCAGACGAACTGGCGGGTCGTGCCGCTCGTCTCCTCTTTCGGGTAGTCGTTCCACACCAGCTTGTTCCCGCGGTGCCGGCACATGTTGTAGAAGGCGCGGATCTCACCGTCCTTCCCCTTCACCACGACGACCGACGTCTTGGCGACGGCCAGCTCCTTGGTGAAATAGCTCCCCGCGCGCGGCAGCTGCTCGACCCGGCCCACGTTGAGCCAGGCCCGCTTGAAGACGGCTTCGCGCTCCAACTCGAAGAACTCCTGGGAAATGGAGTCGTCGTAGTTCAACGGCTCGGTCCCGAGGTCGAAGTGCTCCGTCCAGCTGCCTTCGGGTGGCTTGGGCCAACGTGGCATGAGTTGGGTCCTCCCTGCGTGGCGTTCGTTGACGGGGTGATGGTAGCACCCCTCTCTACAGATGAGAAGAGCGTTTCCAACCCCGGGGCAGGCCCGCCGTCCCCCACGAGACGGGCCCGCCGTCACCCCCGAGACGTGCCCCGACCTGCCCGTTGACCTCTTCGGAGATTTGATGTCATAGTGCTGACACCAATATCTCCGGGGGTACGCCGTGACCACGACCAGCAGCAGTGACGTCTACTACGACACCTACGACGTCGCCATCAACGCCGATCCCTATCCCGTCTACAGGCGGCTCCGCGAGGAGGCGCCCGTCTATTACAACGACACGCACGACTTCTTCGCGGTGAGTCACTTCGCCGACGTGGAGAAGGGGCTCCTCGATGCCCAGACCTACATCTCGGGCAAGGGCGGGATCATCGAGCTGATCAAGGCCGACATCGAGATGCCACCCGGCGTGATCATCTTCGAGGACCCTCCGACCCACACCATCCACCGGCGCCTGCTGTCGCGCGCGTTCACGCCGCGGCGAGTCGCCGAGCTGGAGCCGAAAATCCGCGAGTTCTGCGCCTCCAGCCTCGACCCGCTCAGGGGAACGGACCATTTCGACTTCATCGCCGATCTGGGTGCCCGGATGCCGATGCAGGTGATCAGCATGCTCCTCGGCATCCCCGAGAGCGATCAGGAAGCGGTGCGGGACCACGTGGACGCCAATCTCCGTACCGAGGCCGGAGAGCCGATGCAGGTGTCCGAGAACTTCGTGACCGGTGCCATGTTCGCCGACTACGTCGACTGGCGGGCCGAGCATCCCTCCGACGACATCATGACCGAGCTGTTGAACGTGGAGTTCGTGGACGAGACGGACACCGTGCGCAAGCTGACGCGCAACGAGCTGCTGACCTACCTCGAGGTGCTCGCCGGCGCCGGGAACGAGACCACGACCCGCCTGATCGGGTGGACCGCGAAGGTCCTGGCCGATCATCCCGACCAGAGGGCCGAGCTCGTCGCCGATCCCTCGCTGATTCCGAATGCCATTGAGGAGATCCTGCGCTACGAATCACCGGCGCCCCACGTGGGCCGGTGCGTCGCCAAGCAAAATCTGGTTGTCCGCGGGACCGAAGTACCGGCGGGCAGCGTGATGCTGTTCCTCCTGGGCTCGGCGAACCGGGACGACCGTCGCTTCCCCGACGGCGACAGCTTCGACATCCACCGCAACGACGGGCGGCATCTGACCTTCGGCAACGGCATCCACCTGTGCATGGGTGCCGCGCTCGCCCGCATGGAAGGGGTCATCGCCCTCGAAGAGGTCCTGTCCCGCTTCCCAGCATGGGACGTCGACATTGACAACGCCAGGCTCGCCCCCACCTCGACGGTGCGGGGCTGGCAGACCCTGCCGGTGTTCACGAAGTAATCGGAGCGACAGATCCATGACGGCCCTGCCGATGACGGAGCGTATGCAGCGCGATGAGCCCGCCGGCTCCCGCCGCTCCTATGACAGCACCCTACGACGCCAACGGGCGGCCGAGACCCGCGAGCGCATCGTCGCCGCCGGGTCCGAACTCCTCCACGGCTCATCGGTACGGGACTGGCGTGGGCTCACCATCCGGGCCGTGGCCGAAAGGGCCGGCGTCAACGAGCGCACTGTCTACCGCCACTTCACCAACGAGCAGGGGCTGCACGACGCCGTCATGCACCAGTTCGAGGACGAGGCCGGGATCGACCTGGGCGGCATGCAACTCGAGGATGTAGCCGAGGTGACGGCCCGCATATTCACCCACGTCTCCTCCTACCCGCCCGAGGCGCGGCAACCGCTCGATCCGACACTGCTCGACGCCAAGCAGCGCCAACACGAGGCCCTGCTTTCCGCAGTCGCCGCACGAGCCGGGACCTGGTCCGACGCAGACCGCAGGCTGGCGGCGGCCGTCTTGGACGTGCTGTGGAGCGTGGCCAGTTACGAACGCATTGTCGTCGACTGGCAGATCGACCCTGCGGAGGCGACCCGGGGCATCAGCTGGACGATCGGTTTGATCCGCCAGGCCATCGCAGACACACCCGGGGTGCGCTCCTAAGGAGCAGATTCTCCCGCCTCACCCGCCAGCGCCGCCTTGTGCAGGGTGTTGGCGGCCAGTCGCATGTGCGCGGCGTCGACCAGCTTTCCGTCCCGCCCGATGGCGCCGACACCGCAGGCCTCCGCTTCGCGGTAGGTCGCCATCGCCGCCCGCGCCTCCTCCACCTCGTCAGGCGTCGGGGAGAACACCTCGTGGGCGATCGGGATCTGGCTCGGGTGGATGGCCCACTTGCCGTCGTAGCCCAACGCGCTCGCCTGCAGAGCTGAGTGCCGGTAGCCGTCGGAATCCTGATAGGCCGGATAGGGCGCGTCGATGGCGTCGAGCATGGCCGCTCGCGCCGCAGTGAGCACCTGGACCCGCGCATAGTGCCAGAAGTCCCCCGGGTACGGCACGACGGGGTCGAAATTGCCGTCGACCCGCGCCCGCAGCGAGGCCGACAGATCGCCGGCACCGAAGATCAGCGCCTCCATCCGTTCGCTCGCCTGGGCGATCTCGAGTGCATTGGCCAAGCCTTCCGCCTCCTCGATAAGCACTTCCAAGCCAATGGGGCGGGACAGCCCCAGCTTGCTCTCCAACTGGGTCAGCAGCACATCGACCCACCAGACGTCTTGGGCCCGCCGCACCTTGGGGACGATCAGCACGTCGATGGCGTCACGCGCACCGGTGACGATCTCAATGATGTCCCCGTGGCACCACGGCGTGTCGAGGCCGTTGACGCGGACGGCCCGCACGGTCCGCCCCCAGTCCTGCTCCGTCAGCGCGCCGACGGCGATCGACCGGGCCGCCTCCTTGGCCGACGGCGCACAGGCGTCCTCGAGGTCGAGGAAGACGAGGTCCGCCCCCGACGAGGCCGCCTTCTCGCACATGCGCTCACTGCTCGCCGGTGTCGCCAGCTCCGAGCGTCGGGCTCTTGGTGCGCGCATGGTGCTGCTCCTTGGCATGTTGCTCCTTGCTCGTGGGCTCAGATGATCCCGGCGTCGCGCAACGCGGCGAGGCGTTCGGCGTCGAGGCCGAGCAGGTCGCCGTAGACGGCGTCGTTGTCCGCCCCGACGCTCCGCCCGAGGTGGTCGACCCGTCCGGGAGTGTCGCTCAGCAGTGCCACGGGGGCTTGGACCGTCATACGCCCGAGATCGGGATCGTCCACCTCGAGGAACGTGCCGCGCGCCCGGAGATGCTCGTCGGCGAGCAGCTGAGCGGCGTCGTACACGGGGGCGGCGGCGACGTCGGCCGCCTCGAACACGCGCATGACGTTGCCGAGCGGACGGGCGCGGATCCATTCCGCCACAATGCCGTCGATCTCGTCGCCGTGCGCCTGGCGGCGGATCGGGTCGACGTATTCGTCGTCCTCCGCCAGCTCCGGCCGGTCGACGGCACGGTACAGGCGCATCACGATGTTGCGCGAGGCGCTGGAGAGCGCGACCCACCGGCCGTCCGCGGTCAGATAGGCGTTGCGCGGGGCACTGGCGTCGAGCCTGTTCCCGCTGCGCCCCATCACCACCCCGAGGTGGCTGTAGGCCAGCGTGGACGTCTCTATGAGGCGGGCGAGCGGCTCCACGAGGTTCACGTCGATGAGCTGGCCCGAGCCGCCGTGCAGATCCCGGTGGTAGAGGGCCATCATCACGGCGAACGTGGCCGACTGGGCCGCGATGCCGTCGGCCAGGAAGAACGGAGGCAGCGTCGGGGGGCCGTCGAGCTGCCCCGTGACATGGGCGAACCCGCTCATGGCCTCGGCCAGCGTGCCGAAACCCGGACGGTCGCTGGCGGGCCCACCGCCGCCGTAGCCGCTCACGTGGAGCATGACGAGCTGCGGGTGCGCCAGGTGCACCGACTCGTAGTCCAGTCCCCAGCGCGCCAGAGCGCTGGGTCGGTTGTTCACGACGAGGACGTCGCTGACGTCCAGCAGCCGGTGGAAGAGCTCCTGGCCTTCGACGGCGCGCAGGTCGAGCGTGACGCACTGCTTGTTGCGACCGACGCTCTTCCAGAAGAGACCGATCCCGTCCTTCTGGTAGCCCCAGGTCCGTAGCGGGTCCCCCGCTCCCGGCTGCTCCACCTTGATCACCTCGGCCCCGAACTCCCCGAGCGCCGTGGCCACCATGGGGCCGGCGGCCAACGTGGCGGCATCGACCACCCGGAGGCCCTGCAGTGGGAGAGCCGTGTCAGGCACCGTGGACTGACTCGGGACGCTCGAGCCCGAGATGCCCGCGCAGCGTCGAGCTGGTGTATCGATCGCGGAAAACGCCCCGGCGCTGCAGCTCGGGCACCACCAGGCGGACGACGTCCTCGTAGGCACCCGGCGAGTGCGTGGCAGCAATGACGAAACCGTCGCAGGCGCCGCCGTCGAACCACTCCTCCATCTGATCGGCGATGTCGGGGGCGGTCCCGACGAAGCGCGGCCCTTGCAGCAAGGTCGCCCGGTGTCCGGCCAGGTCTCCCAGCGTCACCGTGTCGCCGCCGATGTGCGCCTTGATGTTCTGCACCAGCCCCCGGATGCCCGACACGGACTCGATGAGCTCGTCAGTGATGGGAGCGTCGAGGGACAGGCCGGAGAAGTCGTAGTTCATCAACTCGGAGAGCAAGGTGAGCGAGGCCATGGGATCGACGAGGTCGTTCAGGAAAAGCTGCTCGCGCTCCTCGGCGTGTGCTTCGGACTCCCCGACGACCGTGTAGGCCATCGGGCACATCTTGACGGAGTCGGGATCCCGCCCGTGCTCGCCGATCTTCTCCTTCTGGTCCTTGTAGTGCGCGCGGGCGATCTCGAGGCCGGGATCGCCGGTGAAGATCAGCTCGGCCCACTTGGCGGCGAACTCGCGACCCCGGCCCGACGACCCTGCCTGCATGAGCACGGGCCGGCCCTGCGGGGTCCGGGGCACGGTCAACGGGCCGCGCACGTCGAACCACTCCCCCTCGTAGTTGAGTTCGTGCACCTTGTCGGGGTGGGCGAAGAGCGGCGTCTCCCTGTCGAGCACCAGCGCATCGTCGTCCCAGCTGTCCCAGAGTCCGCGCGTCGCCTCGAGGAACTCGTCGGCCCGGTCGTAACGCGCGTCGTGCCCAAGATGCTCCTTCAGGCCGTAGTTCTGCGCCTCGCCGTCGTTCACCGACGTCACCACGTTCCAGGCCGCCCGGCCGCCCGAGAGGTGGTCCAGCGTGGCGAACGTCCGGGCCACATGGAACGGGGAGTAGTAGGTCGTCGAGTACGTGGCCCCGAGCCCGATGTTGGTGGTGGCCGCCGCCACGATGCCGAGCACGATGCTCAGGTCCAGCTTCACCGGGCGGGCACCCGTGCGGACCGCCTCGGCGACGGACCCGCCGTAGATGCCGGGCATGGCCAGCCGGTCGTCGAAGAACATGAGGTCGAAGCACCCGTCCTCGAGTGTCCGACCGAGCTTCTCGTAGTAGCCCGACGTGAGGAAGCCGTGCTCGGTGGCGGGGTGTCGCCACGAGCCGGCGTACACCGTGGCATTGCCGGCCTGCATGAATCCCACCAATGCCATCTGCCGTTGTTTCTTGGCCATGCACTCCCCTTCCGGGCGAGGACCGAACTTAATATGTAATATTTCAGATATCAAACTTGTGACGACCACCGTCCGGACCCAGGCGGCCAACGAGCTGCGCGACCGGATCCTCACCGGCCGACTCCAACCAGGTGACCGCCTGGACCTCGACCAGCTGACGGCCGAGTTCGGCATCAGCCGGACGCCCATCAGGGAGGCCCTCCTCGAGCTGTCCTACGAGGGCCTGGTCGAGATCACCCCGCGCAGCGGCATGGCGGTGGTCGGCATCACCCCCCAGGACGCCGTCGACAACTTCGCCGTCCTCGCCGCCCTGGTCGGCAAAGCGGCCGAGATGGCGACGGGTCGCATGACGCCGGCCGGCCTGGCCGAGCTGGCGGACCTGGCTGACGCCATCGAGGGCTCCGAGGACGTGGTCGCGGCCAACCGCCGCTTCCATCGGGCATTGAACCTGGCAGCCCGCTCACCCCGGCTGGTCACCTATCTGCGCCAGGCGGTGCGGGTCGTGCCCGGCAACTATTTCGAGCTCTTCCCCGAAGCCGAGCAACGCAGCAAACAGGAGCACGCCGCGCTGCTCGAGGCCATGACACGCGGCGACGCGGCGTCCGCGCGCGCCATCGCCGAAGCGCACGTCTTGTCGGCCGGCGAGGCCCTCGGCGGCTGGCTGGCCGCCCGGGCGGTGCAGCACCGGGCCGGTGCCACTCCCGCCTGACGCCGGCGCGGTCAATTCTTTTTCTTGTTCGCCTTGTCGCGCCGCGACGAGAGCGCCCGATCGACATTGGCCCGAAGCTCGGGCGTCGTGAACGATCGGTCCTCGGCGCTCAGCGCGAAGTCGAGCGAGGCCAGGACGGCGCGCTCCAACTGGATGTTGATGATGCGCTTGGTGTCCTCGACCGCGCCCTTGGGCAGTTTGGCGATGCGATGCGCGCAGGCCATCGCCCGGGGCAGCACCTCGTCGTCGGGGCAGACGTGATTGACGAGGCCGATCGCGGCCGCCCGCTCTGCCGGAATGCGATCTCCCGTCAGCGCGTACTCCTTCGCCAGCTGCAGGCTGGTGAGCAGCGGCCAGACCACGGGCCCGCCGTCCGCCGCCACCAGGCCGAGGAGCACGTGCGGGTCGGCCAGATGTGCGCTTTCCGCCATGAACACGATGTCGGAGAGAGCGACCAGGCTGCAGCCGAGACCGACCGCAGGACCGTTGACGGCAGCGACGATCGGCAGCCGGCAGGCCACCATGCCGGTCACGATCTGCCGGCCGTGCGTGAGCGTCTGGTGGCGGAGCTCGCCGTCCTTGGACAGCTCGTCGAGGTACGCGAAGTCCCCGCCGGCGGAGAAGGCCCGCCCGGCGCCCGTGAGCACCGCGACCCGCGCCTCGGCGTCGGCGTCGAGCTGCGGGAAGAGCGACGCCAGCCCCGCGTGCAGCACATGGTTGGTGGCGTTGAGGTCGTCGGGCCGGTTCAGGGTGATCACGCGGACGGGGCCGTCCGAGCGCACCTGCAGCTCGTCGGGAAGGTCGTAGGTGCTCATGATGTCGGGAGCTCCAGGATCCGGCCGGCGATGAGATTGCGCTGTATCTGCGACGTGCCGCCCATGACGCTCTGGGCACGACTGTAGAGGTAGACCTTCAACCAGGTGTCGTCCCCGTCGGCGTGCACGGTGCCGCCGATGGTAAGCGCCGCATGGCCCACCGCCTGCTCGGCTGCGGTCATCAGGAGCTTGTCGACGGAGCCCTCGGGTCCGTGTGACAGGCCGTTGAGGCGGTCCGACAGGCGGCGGCTCACGTGGCATCGCAACATCTCGGTCTCGACCAACGCCCAGGCGAGGTCACGCTGCGCCTCGGGACCGAACCGCGACGGCTCCTTCTCGACGACGTGCGCCAGATCGTTGACGAGCTTGCCGTACCGTGCCACGTACCCGAGCTCACCCGGCTCACGCTCGTGGCTGACCACCGTCATGGCGAGGCGCCAGCCTTCGCCCGGCTCGCCCACCATGTTCGCCGCGTCGACACGGGCACCGTCGAAGAGCACCTCGCCGAACTCGCGCGTGATGCCGTTGATCATCTGCAGCGGCCGCTGTTCGATGGCGGATTGCGCCATCGGCACGATGAACGCGGAGATGCCCTTGTGCTTGGGCATGTCGGGGTCGGTCCGGGCCAGGACCAGACACCAGTCGGCCGCATCCGAATAGCTGGTCCAGACCTTGTGGCCCGTGATCACGTACTCCTCGCCGTCCCGTACGGCCTGCGTCCGCAGCGAGGCCAGGTCGGACCCCGCGTCGGGCTCGCTGAAGCCCTGGCACCAGCGCTCCCGGCCGCTCACCAGCCCGGGCAGGAAGCGGCGACGAATGTCCTCGCTCCCGTGCCGCAGGAGCCCCTGGACCAGGTAGCCCACGCTCGGTCGCGGCGGCGTTCCGGCGATGGTCAGCTCCTCGTCGAGGATCACCTCGTAGACGCTGGGCAGGTCGCGGCCACCGACTTCGGCCGGCCATGACAGCCCGAAGAAGCCGGCGTCATAGAGGGTCTGGTGCCAGGCGGCCTGCCCGGCCCAGTACTCGTCGGCCGTCGACGAGGCCGGCAGACCCGGGTTGTTCTGACTGAGCCAGGCGCGCAACCTCAGGCGGAACTCGAGCTCCTCGGGCGAATCAGCGAAGTCCATCGTCCACTCCGATGTTGCGGGCGTGGAGCACCCGGGCCAGGTTCGGCCCGACGCCGCCGAGCACGTCGGTCGACAGGAGGGCCCGGCGCAGGAAGACGTGGGCGAGGCACTCCCAGGTGTTGCCGATGCCGCCGTGCACCTGAACGGCCGTCTCGCACACCATGCGGGCCGCCCGGGCGCAGTAAGCCTTGGAAGCCGATGCCGCCGCGAGGGCTTCGGAGGGCGGCAACGCATCCACGGCCCACGCCGCATGGAGGGCGACGCTGCGGGAACCCTCCATGGCCACGAAGGCGTCAGCCAGCAGGTGCTGCACCGCCTGGAACGACCCGACGGCGGCGCCGTACTGCCGGCGCGAGCGGGCGTAGTCGGTGGTCAGGTCGTGTGCGCCGCGCATCACACCGACAAGGTCGGCGCTCGTCAGGGCCAGGCCGAGGCTCTGCCAGGCGGCCACATCGTCGACGCCCAATTGCCGGGTCTGCCCGTCAACGGCGGTGACGGTGCCCGGTGGATGGACGGACGCGACGGGCCGCGTGAGGTCGACGCCACTGGTCCATTGGGCGCGGGTGGGCGTACGGAGCGCGACCGCGCCGATGGTCCGGCTCTCAGCGCCGCCGACGAGCAGCAGCGCCGTGTCGGCGATGGCGGCATCGAGCGCCACGGCACCCGGGGACACCCGGCCTCCCTCGTCCGTGGCCAGCTCACCGAGGCCGGCGCACAACACCACCGTCTCGGATCCTCCGGCGGCCGGCGCACCGGCTCGTCGGCGGAGCTCGGCGGCCAGGGTCGCACCGGCAAACGCGGCATCGGCGAGGCCGCGCCCGAGCTCCTCGGCAACGAGTGCAACTTCGACCGCCGAGGCCCAGGGCGTCCCGTCGTCGGTCGCCGTCCGCAGCTCGCGCCAGCCGGAGGCGGCCACGGCGGCGTCGAGCTTGGCCGCACGCTCACGGTCGTCGAGCTCGGCGACGCCGTGCACGCCCAGGCGGTCGACCACCTGCGCCGCGGCGTCGCGCAACGCGACCTGCTCGGGCGAGAGACGGACGTCCATCAGTTCGGCGGCGCGGTCGCCAGGGCCCACTCGTCGCGTAGGGTCCGCCGCAGCACCTTCCCCGACGGGGTGCGCGGGATGGCGTCGACCAGGACGACGTGGTGCAGCCGCTTGTAGGTGGCCAGCGCGTCGGCGACGAGCCGCTCGAGATCTTCCCTGGTGACGTCGGAGCCGGCGTCGAGCTGGACGGCGGCGACCGGCACCTCGCCGGCCCGCTCGTCGGGCACTCCGAACACGGCGCAGTCGATGACGGCGGGGTGGCCGTGCAACACGGCCTCGATCTCCGCGGGGGCGACCTGGAAGCCGCTCACCTTGATCATCTCCTTGCTGCGGTCGGTCAGGTGGACCCAGCCCTCCGGCTCCAACCAGCCGACGTCACCGGTCCGGTACCAGCCGTCGGCGAAGGCCGCCGCCGTGGCGTCGTCGGGCAGGTAGCCGGCCATGGCCGAATCACTCAGGACCTGGACCTCGCCGACACCGCCGGAGGGGAGGACCTCCCCGGTCTCGAGGTCGACGATGCGCAGGGTGACGCCGCCCACAGGGAGTCCGGCGGAATCGAGGCGCCACCTGTCCGGATCGTCCACCGGGTTCGCCGTGATCACCGGGACCTCGCTCGTCCCGTAGGCGGGGAGCCAACGCACCCCCGTGCGGGCCGTCACCAGCTCCGCCACGCTGGGGGTGATCGGAGTGGCGCCCCACATGATGTAGCGCAGCGACGAGAGGTCGTAGTCCTCGAGGTTCGGGTGGTTGGCCATGGCCAGCGCGATCGGGGCAACGGCCATCTCGAGCGTCATGCGCTCGTCCTGAATGCAGCGCAGCTCCTCGTCGAGGTCGAAGCGGCGGTGGAGCCGCACGGTGGCGCCGGCCGCGGCGGCGGCGAGCAGGTTCAACAACCCCAAGATGTGCGACGGCGGGGTTGCCACCTGGAAGCGGTCCTCGGGGCCGAGGCCCAGCGCGCTGACCCAGTGCTGGGTCCCCAGGTCGATCGACCGGTGCGTGTGGCGGACCGCCTTGGGCCGGTCCGTCGTCCCGGAGCTGAAGACGAAGACGGCGTCGTCGGTCTCCTCCACTACGACCGACGGTGCCGGGGCGTCACTCGTGCGGTCGATCACCGCCGCGGCAACGGCGTCGTCGAGATGCAGCACGGCATCCGCCCCGAGCTGCTGTGCGAGGAGGGCGGCGCCCGCTCCGTCGGCGACGCCGTAGCGGGGGGCGGTGAGATCGACGGCCGTGCCGACCTCGATCGCCTTCCACGACGAGTTGAGCATGACCGGGGCGGCGCCCAGCTTGCTCGCCGCATGGACCGTGATGACGAATTCGGGGCGGTTCGACGTCATGACCGCGACGCGGTCGCCGCGGCCTACGCCCTTTCGTGCGAAGTGTTGCGCCAGCGCGTTGGCGGCGCGGTCCAGCTCCCCGTAGGTCCAACGGTCGTCGCCGGCCAGGATCGCCGCATGATCGGGGTCTCGTTCGGCGGCCGCTTCGAGCCCGCGATGCATGAGGCTCGTTGCCATTGGGAAACATTCTTCTCCGAATTGAGATTCAGCGTCAACACCAGCGAAGTGTATGGTTATCGGCGCCATGAGCAGCCCTCTTCCGGCCCCGACCGACGAGGACGTCCGGTCCGAGATCATCGAGACCGTCCGCCGGTTCGTGGCGCGCGAGGTCATTCCCGTGGCCTCCGACCTCGAGCGTGCAGACACCTTCCCCGAGGCCATCGTCGAGCAGATGCGCGCGCTCGGACTCTTCGGCGTGACCATCCCCGAGGAGTACGGCGGACTCGGCCTCGACCTGTTGACCTACATCGGCGTCATTGAGGAGCTGGCCTACGGCTGGATGAGCCTCACCGGGATCGTCAACACCCACACCATGGCCGCCACCATGGTCATGACGCACGGCACCGAGGAACAGAAGCGGCGCTGGCTGCCTGCCATGGCCTCGGGAGAACGGCGCGGCGCGCTCTCGCTCTCCGAACCCGATGCCGGGAGCGACACCCGCAACATCTCGTGCCGGGCCCTCCGCGACGGGGACGAATACGTCCTCAACGGCAGCAAGGCCTGGGTGACCAACGGCGAGCGGGCCTCCATCGTGTTGCTGGCCGCCCGGGCCGGGGAGGGGATCACCGCCTTCATCGTCGAGAAGGAGCCCGGCCCGCGCTTCGAGGGCATCGCGGTCAGCAAGCACATGGGCAAGCTCGGCTACCGCGGCGTCGAGACGGTCGAGATGGCGTACACGGACCACCGCATCCCCGCCGCCAACGTCGTCGGCGAGCTCGGGCGCGGCCTCCCCCAGATCCTCGGCGTGCTCGAGGTCGGGCGGATCAACATTGCCGCGCGGGCGGTCGGCGTGGGCCGAGCCGCCTTCGACGCCGCGCTGGCCTACAGCCTCGAGCGCGAGACGATGGGCAAGGTCATCGGCGAGCACCAGGCGATTCAGCTGAAGTTGGCCGATATGGCCACCCGCCTGGAGGCGGCCCGGCTGCTCACGCGCAATGCCGCCGAGCGCCGGGCGCAGGGACTGCGCTGCGACGTCGAGGCCGGCATGGCCAAGCTGTTCGCCAGCGAGACGGCGCTCGAGCTCAGCACAGAGGCCATGCGCATTCTCGGCGGGGTCGGCTACACCACCGAGTTCCCCGTCGAGCGCTTCTACCGCGATGCGCCGTTGATGATCATCGGAGAGGGTACGAACGAAATTCAGCGCATCGTGATCGCCCGGGGGCTGCTGGCCCGGGCGCGGGAGCGCGGTCAGGCCTGAGCTGGGCCCTCGGCCGCGCTCCGACACGTCGCGTCGAGCTCGGCCAACACCTCGTCGGTGTGCTCGCCGAGCAACGGTGCCGGCGCCGCCCGTTCGACGGGCAGGTCGGAGAAGCTCACCGGGCCGTTGATGGATCGTCGCGCCGTCCCGTCGGGGTCGTCGGGGAGTTGGAGGAACCCGTCGTTGGCGGCGAGCTGGGGGTCGGCGAGCACGTCCGCCGGCCCCTGGGCGGGTGCCCACCAGACGCCTTCCGCATTGAGCCGCTCGGCCCACTCGTCCAGCGTGCGCTCCCCGACAATGTCGTCGAGCACGGCGATCACCTCGGTGCGGTTCTTGCGGAGCGCCCTGGCGTCGGCGAACCGCGGATCGGCGCGCAGGTCCGTCCGGCCCAGCGCACGGAGCACGGGGTCGATGTGGCGGTCCGCCTCCAGGCCGGTGAAGAAGAACCAGCGGCCGTCGCTGGTCCGGTACGAGTTCATCAGCGGCGTCTGGTTGGAGTGCCGCGCCTCGGACTTCGCCACCTTGCCGACGGTCTCCTGCAGGCTGAGGTCCCACCCGAGCACGTAGGTCCCGGTGCGCAGCAGGGAGACCTCCACGACGCGCCCGCGCCCGGTCTGGCGCTGCTCGAGCACCGCAGCCAGGAGGCCGGCCAGGGCCGCCAGCCCGCTGATGTGGTCGCCGATGCCGCCGCGCGCGTTGAGCGGGACGCCGTCGCTGTTGGCCAGCTGGACGGAGAGGCCCGAGCGGGCCCAGAAGGCCCCGATGTCGTAGGCCGGACGGTTGCGGTCCTCGCCGCGCAGGCCGTATCCGCTCACGCTGCAGCAGACGAGGCGGGGATGGCGGGCGACCGTGGCGGCAGGCTCGAGGTCGAGACCGTCGAGCGCGTCGGGACGCAGGTTGGTGAGGAAAACGTCCGCGGTCGAGAGCAGCTCCTCCAGCCGTTTGCGCTCCTGGGTCTGGCGCAGGTCGAGGACGACGCTGCGCTTGCCCCGGTTGTCCTGTGCGAAGGCAGGGTTCGGGAAGTCCTGGCCGACGCCCAGGGAGCCAAAGGCGCTGCGCATCGGGTCACCGTTCGGCGGCTCCACCTTGATGACGTCGGCGCCCCAGTCGGCCAGCAGCGCGCCGGCCGACGGAGCGGCGACCCACACGCCCATCTCGACGACGCGCAGTCCGGTGAGGGCACTCAGGCCGGTCGGTGCGGCAGACTCGTCCCGCCCGTCCCGCCCGTCCCGCTCGTCACGCCCGTCCTGTCCGTCGGTCATCGGGCGTCAGGGCCCGCGGAGTTGGCGGCCCGGTCCCGGAGCACGTCCTTGAGCACCTTGCCGGTGGCGTTGAGCGGCAGCGCGTCCACGACCTCCACGACCCGGGGGACCTTGTAATTAGCCATCTCCTTCCTGCTCCATTCGATGATGTCGTCACCCGAGGTGCCCCCGGACACGACGACGAAGGCCATGCCGACCTCACCGAGACGCCGGTCGGGGATGCCGATCACCGCGGCCTGCTGCACCGCGGGGTGCCGCAACAACGCGTTCTCGATCTCGGCGGGGTAGGCGTTGAAGCCACCGACGATGAACATGTCCTTGACGCGACCCACGATGCGGAGCCGACCGGCCTCGTCCAACTCCCCGAGGTCCCCGGTGCGCAGCCAGCCCGCCGCCGACAACACCTTCCGCGTCTCCTCGGGGTCCTCGAGATAGCCCGCCATGATGCTGCCCCCGCGGAGCAGCACCTCGCCGGACTGCCGGGGCCCGACGTCGTTGCCGTCGTCGTCGACGATGCGCAGCTCGAAGCCCGGCCGCGGGCGGCCCACGGTGGTGGCGACGGCCTCGGCATCGTCGTCCTCGGACGTGGCGCAGGCGGTGCCCGCCTCGGTGAGCCCGTAGCCCGTGACGATGTTCGAGAAGGGAAGCTCGTCGCCGACGCGGCGGATGAGCTCCACCGGGATGTCGGCCGAGCCGGTCACCGCCACCCGCAACGACGAGAGGTCGTGCTGCGCGCGCTGCGGGTGGTCGAGGATCGATTGGTAGAGCGTCGGCGGCCCAGGGAGGACTGTGACGTGCTCTGACGCAACGCGCGCCAGGACCCGGTCCACGTCGAAGACGGGCTCGGGCAACATGGTGGCGCCGCTCGCCACGCTGGCGAGGATGCCGGCCTTCAGGCCGAACATGTGGAAGTACGGATTCACCTGCAGGTAGACGTCGCCGGCATGCAGGCCGGTCATGGCCACCCAATCCCTGGCCACGATCAGCGTGCGGCCGTGCGTCATCACGACGCCCTTCGGCACGCCCGTCGTCCCCGACGTGAACAGGATGTCGGAGGGATCGTCCGGCCCGAGTGCCGCGCTCCGTCGCTCGACTTCGTCCCGAGCGGCCGGCGTGGCCGTCTGCACGAAATCCAGCCAGGACGCCGCCGAACCGCCGGGCGTCCCCCCGGCCACGACGATCGTCCGGAGTGCCGTCAGCGGCGTCCCGGATTCCTCGAGCATGGCGACGTAGTCCGTCCCGAGGAAGTCGGTCACGGTCACGAGGACGCTGGCGCCGCTACGGGACAGGACGACAGCGGCCTCGGCGCCCTTGAAGCGAGTGTTGACGGGCACCAGGACCGCGCCGGCGGCGAACAGGCCGAGGGCAGCCACCGTCCATTCGGCGCAGTTGCCGCACCAGATGGCAACCCGGTCGCCCTGCTTGACCCCCGCCTCGACGAGTGCCGCTCCGAACTCCCGGGCCGCCCCCGCCAGTTCCGCGTAGGTGAGGCTCGTCGACCCGTCGCGCACGGCCACCAGGTCTGCGAATTGCGCAGCCGCGCCCCCGACCATGGCCGGGATGGAGGGCCATGACGGTGCGGCCGGTGCCGATCGGTGCTCCGGTGCGGCGTTCACCATGCGGCCGGACCCGGATCGACCTTTGAGAATGGTCCTCTTTCCATACAATAATGTTACTTTCGAAAGGCGACCTCACAAAAGGGTGGGCGTTCGCCGGCTCGCCACGCGTGACGAGGGAGGGAGACGACATGGTCAGTACTGCGCCCGCGCCCTACTACGACCCCTATGACTTCGAGATCGACGCCGACCCCTACCCGGTCTGGAAGCGCCTGCGGGACGAGGCGCCGCTGTATTACAACGACAAGTACGACTTCTACGCCGTCAGCCGGTACGACGACGTGGAACGCGCCTCAGTCGAGTGGCAGACCTACAGCTCGGCCAAGGGCTCGGTGCTCGAGATCATCAAGGCGCAGATGGAAATGCCGCCGGGATTGTTCATCTTCGAGGACCCGCCGGACCACGACCTCCATCGCGGCATCATGAGCCGCGTCTTCACCCCCCGGCGCATGGCGGCCATTGAGCCCCAGGTGCGGGATTACGCGGCACGCACGCTGGACCCCCTGGTCGGAAAGGGCGGCTTCGACTTCATCCTCGACCTCGGGACCGAGATCCCCATGCGCACCATCGGCATGCTCCTCGGCATCCCCGAGGAGGACCAGCAGGCCATCCGCAACAACATCGACGAGGGCCTCCGGCTCGACGAGGGTGTCATGCCCGAGGTCGACTTCAGCCAGGGAGGCGCAGTCGACTCGGACTACGGGTCCTACATCGACTGGCGGGTCGACCACCCCTCCGACGACCTCATGACCGAACTGCTCAACGCGGAGTTCACCGATGTGGACGGGACGGTGCGCACCCTGACCCGCGACGAGATCCTGGGGTACATCGGCCTGCTCTCGGGCGCGGGCAACGAGACCACGACCCGGCTCATCGGCTGGGCCGGCAAGCTGCTGGCCGAGCACCCGGACCAGCGCGCCCAAATGGCCGCCGACCCGTCGTTGATCCCGGCCGCCATTGAGGAGTGCCTCCGTTACGAGCCGCCGTCCCCCGTCCAGGCGCGCTACGTGACCAAGGACGTGGAGCACCACGGCCACACCGTCCCGGCCGGCAGCGTCATGGTCCTCCTCAACGCCTCGGCCAACCGCGACGAACGCCAGTTCGACGACCCCGACCGCTTCGACATCCACCGCAAGGCGCAGCGTCACCTGAGCTTCGGGTACGGCCTGCACTTCTGCCTGGGGGCGCACCTCGCACGCCTCGAGGCACGCGTCGCGCTGGAAGAGGTGTTGAAGCGGTTCCCGGAGTGGGCGGTCGACACGGCCAACGCCGTGCAGGCGCGAACCTCGACGGTGCGGGGCTGGGAGAAATTGCCGGTGCTCCTCCCGTGACCGAATGCGGTCGCTACAGGGTCGTGCAGTGGGCCACCGGCAACATCGGCTCGCATTCGTTGCGGGCGGTCATCGCACACCCCGACCTCGACCTCGTGGGCCTGTACGTCTACTCGGAGGACAAGGCCGGACGTGATGCCGGGGAGCTGTGCGGTGTCGCGACCACCGGAGTGCTGGCCACCCGTGACGTCGGGGAGATCCTCGCCCTGCAGCCGGACTGTGTCCTCTACATGGCCGACCGGGTCGACGTCGACGTGCTGTGCCGGCTACTCGAGGCCGGGGTGAACGTGGTCTCGACGCGCAGCGAGTTCCACAACCCGGCCCGCCTCGACCCGGAGACACGCCGGCGGATTGAAGCCGCCTGCGCGCGGGGGGGCTCCTCGCTCCACAGCACGGGCTCGAGCCCGGGCTTCATCACTGAGGCCCTGCCGCTCGTCCTCACCTCGCTGCAGCGCAGGCTCGACCACCTGCTCATTGAGGAGTTCGCCGACATGTCGTCGCGCAATTCGCCGGAGCTGATCTGGGACCTCATGGGCTTCGGGCGCGAGCCCGCGTCCTTCGACCCGCGCGGCGTCGAGGCACACGGCGGCGCGTCCTTCGCCGGCACGCTCGAGGTCCTGGCCGACGCTCTGTCACTGCCACTCGACGCTGTCGAGGCAACCGGTCAGGTGGCGGCGGCCCGCCACGACGTGGACGTGGCCGCCGGCCACCTGCAGGCGGGCACCATCGGCGCGCAGCGCATGCAGGTCAGCGGCATGCGCGGCGGTCGGCCCCTGGTCACGTTCAGTGCCAACTGGTACCTGACGAACGACGTCGAGCCCGAGTGGGACCTCCGCGAGACGGGGTGGCACGTGGTGGTCGGGGGCGACACCCCGCTGGACGTCGACATCCGCTTCCCGGTGCCGGCCGCCGAGTGGGCGGCGACGTCGCCCGGCCTGACCGCCCACCGCCCGGTGAACGCTGTTCCGTCGGTGTGCGCGGCCGAGCCCGGCATCCGGACCATCGTCGAGCTGCCCCAGGTCATCGCCCGGCTCGGCTGATGGCTCTCCACCGACCGCTCCGTGGGCCCCTCACGCCGTGAGCACTGTCGGCGTCGTCGTCGGGAACCCCAAGGCGCAGTCGCGGACGCTCGCGCTGGCGGAGGTCATCGCCACCGCAGCGGCCGAGGCGACAGGGCTCGACAGCACCGATCGGTTGACCGTCGACCTGGCCGAGTTGGGCCCACAGCTCTTCGACTGGTCCTCGGCTCCCGTGAGGGAGGCCGTCGACGGCATCCGTTCCTGTGCGCTGGTCGTCGTGGCCTCGCCCACGTACAAGGCCAGCTACACCGGCCTCCTGAAGTCCTTTCTCGACTGGTTCAGCACCACGGACCTCCTGGGCGTCACCGTCGTCCCGGTCATGACCGGCGCCGGCGCCCAACACGCCCTCGCCGTGGAGGTCCACCTCCGACCCGTGCTCTTGGAGCTCGGAGCGACCCTGCCCACCCGTGGCCTCTACGTCACCGAGGGCGAGCTGGCGGAAGCCGATGTGTCCATCTCGGCCTGGCTGGGCGCGGCCGGCCGCCAGTTGCGGCGGGCCGTGACCCGGGAGGGTCCATGACACCGCCGACCCAACCGCGGCTTCCACCTCTCCCCTACGCCGAGTGGGACGAGGAAACCCGGGCGACGTTGCTGCAGTACCTGCGCCGTCCCGAGGTCTACCTGTCCGGGGCGCCCGATGCGCCGCCTGTGCCGATCGTGCTCGAGATGTTCGCCCATCACCTGCCCCTCAGCATGTCGTGGCTCCCCTTCACCGAGATGCTCGCCGGCGACGACGCCAAGCTGAGCGTGGAGCACCGCGAGCTGCTCATTCTGCGGGTGGCCTGGCGGACGCGCTCGGGCTACGAGTGGGCCCAGCACAGCCGCATGGGCGCCGAGGCCGGCCTGAGCGCGGGGCAGCTCGACGCCATCCCACTCGGACCTGCGGCCTCGGTGTGGACGCCGCTGGAACGCACCTTGTTGACAGCGGTCGACGAGGTGATCGACGACCATGCGGTCGGCGACGCCACCTGGGCCGCCCTTTCGTCGCACTTCGGTCCGGCCGAGATCTTCGAACTGCTCTTCGTCGTCGGTGGCTACCTTTGCCTCGCCGCCGTGTTGAACAGCATCGGGCTGCAGGGCGTGCTGCCGGACCCGGCGCCGGCGGACCCCGGTGGTGCAGGCGGCGTGGCCACGTCGAAACCGTAGGGCATCAGCCTCGCGTCGCGTGACGTGTGATCGCCGCCTCGTCCTCGACGCGCCGCTGAGCCAAGAACTGGCCCGCCCGATGCGCCGAACCGATGTTCGCAGATGTCTTCTCCGAGACAGACGTCGTTCGACACACAACCCCAACAGTTGACGTGGTCCAGCCCTCCCGCGAGACCTGAGCGCCGCCCTATCCCTCGCTCGTTGCCCAATACTGCTCGAGCCCCGCGGCGATGCCGCGGCTGACGAGCTCGACCCGGGGGCCGCTGGCCCTGCGGTGATAGGCCCAGACCGCCGTGCCGTCGGGGCGGACACCGGTCGCCTCGGCGGCGTAGCCGCGAACGGCCAAGCGAGCCGCATCTGCGGCGACGTCGTCCGACCAGTAGCCGAGATGGTGGATGCCCGAGGCCGGCGCCGGCACCCAGAGCGTCCCGGGCATGCTCCGGATCACCTCGACCCTCGGCGTCGTCCTCGAGTACGTGAACACGAGGTCGAGCGTGGCCTCACCGTCGGGGAGCACGACCGGCGTACTGATGGACAGTGTCGGGCACCACTCGTAGCCGAAGAGATCGGCGAGCTCGTCCAGGGCGCTGTCGAAGTCGTCGACGACAATGCCGACGTGGAAGTGGTCGACCGCCTTCATGACGGCTCGATCACCACCCGGACCGCCCCGCCCGCCCTTTCCGACGCCACCCGGAACGCCTCTTCGGCGTCTTCGATGGGAAAACGGTGGGTGATCAGGGTTCGGACGATGTCGGAGTCGTCGGCCAGCATGGCGGCTGCGTCCTCCATCTCCCGACCGGCATCGTGCGCGCAGTAGCCGAGTGACGGGATGACCCTGGCCTCTTTGTGGAAGAGGGGCATCCAGTCCAGCTGCACGGGCCCGAAGTGCACACCGAGAACGACGATGGTGCCGCCGGGTGCGACGAGCTCCCCGCACCTTGCCAGGCTCTCCTGCGTCCCGGCCGCCTCGACCACGACGTCGTACAGGCCGTCCGGGCCGATACGCGCCCCCAGGCGCTCCCCGGCTTCCAACTGGTAGCGATGGCGAGCCTGCAGCGCGACCTCTGCGGCACCAAGGCGACGGGCCCCGGCCACGGCTAGAAGCCCCAGAGCGCCCGCGCCGACGACAGCGACGCGCGTGCCCGGTCCGGTGCCGGCGAGTCCGAGCGCGTGCCACGAGACTGCGGCCGGTTCCACGATCGACGCATCGGCGATGTCGAGCCCGGGCGGGAGTGGGACCAGCCGGGCCGCGGGCGCGCGGAAGTACTCCGCCATGCCGCCGTCGGCACTGATGCCGAGGGCACGCTGACCATGGGTCGGGCACAGGTTGTAGGCGCCGCGGGAACATTGCTCGCACTCCATGCACCCGTAGATGGCCTCGACGACCACGGCAGAGCCGTCCTCCCGCACTCCGGCGAGCTCGTGACCGAGAATGCTGCGGCTGCCGAACCGGATGTAGCTCAGGTCCGAACCACAGATGCTCGTCGCCTTCATTTCGAGGAGCTCGCCGATGCCCGGCGGTTCGTCGAGGTCGACGACGGCCACTCCCCCTTCCACGCTGCGCACAGCCTTCACGGCCCTCCCTCGTCCGGCCACTTCCCTACCACGGCTGGAACCAACTCCACACGTCGAGGGATCCGACTTCCCGGCCTGCCGTGCGAGACCGGACCGGTTGTTGCCGGGAGGAGGGGGATGGATATCCTCGGCGCCACCTGTCATGGGGGGGGTTGGACGGAGTGGTCTCCGAGCCGATCCCCCATCCGTCCCGATGAGGAGTTGCCCGTGAGCTCACTGGAGTTCTGGATCTTTCTGCCGCAGATGCGGCTGACCATGGACCAAATGGTCGATCGCGCTCGTGCCGCAGAGGCGGCGGGGTTCGCCGGCATCGCCGGCATGGACCACCTGACTCCTCCCCTGGCGGAGAATCAGCCCATGTTCGAAGCGATGGTCACCAACACATGGCTCGCCAGCAAGACCGAGCACCTCCGGGTGGGATCACTGGTCCTCTGCGACTCGTTCCGGCACCCCGCGGTCCTCGCCCGCGAGGCGGTCTCCGTCGACCACGCCTCGGGAGGCCGGTTCGAACTCGGGATCGGTTGGGGCTCGGTCGCGGGCGAACTGGGGACATTCGGCGTCGGGTCACAGGAACCAAAGATGCGACTGGGCAGGCTGCGCGAGTCGCTCGAGATCGTCACGGCGCTGTGGACCGGTGAGGTCGTCGACTACGAAGGAGAGCATTTCAGCCTGCACGGCGCACAACAGGTACCCGGACCCGTCGGGCGCATCCCGATCGTCATCGGAGGGGCAGGCAAGGGAACGATGCGCCTGGTCGCCGAGCACGCCGACTGGTGGAACGTGCACACCCACATCGTCGACAAGCTCGACGAGATGCGGCCGCTGGCGGGAAGAGCCCGCTGTTCTTTGCAAGTGCAAATCGCATTCATCCCGCCGTCGACCCCGCGTGACGAGATCGAGGCGACGGCGCGTCGACGCTTCGGACAGACTCCGATCGTCGGCACCGCGCCGGAGCTCGTCGAGTACTTCGGATCACTCAAGGAGCGCGGGGTAGAACGCGTCTACGTGTGGTTCTGCGACTTTGCCGCACTCGACACGTTGGCGGCGTTCGGTGATGCAGTCATCGGACAGTTGGAGCCGACGACGGCAACGTCCTAGTTCGGGCGCCAACCCCCTCCCAACCGGGTGACGCACCCCCCGATGAGGGGGTACGTGCAGCGCCGCCGCGCCCGGGAACCGCCATGGCGCGTGATTGTGCTCCAGAACGGTGGCCTGCACGGCCAATTACCTGCACGGCCAATTACCTGCACGGACAATTATTTGTCGGGAGGTCTAGAATCGAAGTACGGATTGAGAGCGTCAACACGAGATGTTGCCGCTGTCCCCGGAAGCACTCGACAGCGAATGCGGGGAAGCGGATGCAAACGGCCACCACCATCGAAACCACGCCGGCGGATTTTGGCGTCTTGGCCAGACAGGTCCGTGAGGCCGGCTTGCTGGACCGCCGCTTCGGTTACTACGGCGTCATGATCCCACTCACCATCGCCGCCTTCGGCGTGGGGTTCGCCGCACTGATCCTGATCGGGAGCTCATGGTGGGCCCTGGCCATCGCCGGCTTCCTGGGCCTGACCTTCACCCAACTCGGCTTCGTCGGGCACGACGCCGGGCATCACGAGGTCTTCCGCTCCCGGCGGGCCAACCGGCTCCTCGGGCTTGCCGTGGGAAACGTCCTGATCGGCATGAGCTTCGGTTGGTGGGTCCCGAAGCACAGCGCGCATCACGCGCACCCCAACGAAGTGGGTCGTGACCCCGACGTGGGCGTCGGCATCGTCGCGCCCGATGCCGACGGGCAGGTCGCAGCAGGCAGTTGGCCCTCCCGCTTCATGACCAAGTGGCAGGCACCGCTCTTCTTCCCACTCATGGTGCTGCGCAGCACGGGCATCTACGTGTTGGGCATTCAGAGGCTCGTCCGCCGGCGCGACAGAGCGGCCGTCCTGGAGGGCGTCCTCCTCGCCACGCACGCAGCCCTCTACCTGACAGTCGTTTTCTGGTTCCTCTCGCCGCTCAAGGCGGTGGCGTTCATCGCCATTCAGCAGGCGGTCTTCTCGGTCTATTTGGGATGCAGCTTCGCCCCCAACCACAAAGGCATGCCCATCGTCGATCCCGAACAGGGACTGAGCTTCGTCCGGCGCCAGGTCATCAGCTCCCGGAACGTCGCGGGAGGTTGGTTCACGAACGTGGCGCTGGGCGGCCTCAATTTCCAGATTGAGCACCACCTGTTTCCGAGCATGCCCAGGCCGAACCTGTCCAAGGCGCAGGGCATCGTCAGAGCCTTCTGTGCCGACAACGACCTCGGCTACTGCGAGACCAGCCTGACCGGCTCCTACCGCCAGACGATCCGGTACCTGCGAGCGGGGGCGCTCGCGGCCGCCCAGCCGGGCATGGTCATGGCTCCAGCCGGTCAATAACGCTCTGGACAAATTCGGCGGTGGCGTCGTGACCCGCCGTGACACCCAGCACACGCTCGAGCGAGAGCACCTGGGTCAGGCCGGTCATCAGGAGCAGGGCGGCGATCGGTGGGAATTGCTCCGGAGCAATCCCGTCCGCTTCGAGGGCAGCCGTCAACGCCCGGAGCTGGGCGGCGCGCGAACGCTCGGCGTAATGGGCGATCTCGGTACGGATCGACTTGCGGTGGTTGGCCAAGGCGACGAACTCGGTCATGAAGGCCGCGCCACGGGGATCGGCATTGAGCCGCCACAGCGTCCGTAGCGAGTTGTCGGCGGCGACGGTCCGCTCGAAGTGGGCGAGGTTCTCGTCGGCCCGGCGCCGGAAGACCTCCAAGAAGAGGTCGTCCATGTTGCGGAAGTAGTAGTGCACGAGCTGTGGCTTGAGACCCGCGCTCGCCCCGACCCGCCGCGAGGTCACGGCTGCATAGCCTTCGTCGAGCAGGAGCTGCTCGGCGGCATTGAGCAGCTGGGCCCTGGTCCTGGAATCTGCCGCACCGATCCGCCTCGGCTGGGGCGCCGTCGTCACCCCGACAACTTGTCACATGTGGGAGGCGATGCTAAGCATTCGCCAAAACCTGCTGAGCGGCCGCACAGCATGGCGCGTCCGCTCCCGTCGGGCGGCCAGGCGAAGGGAGACGACCTTGAGCGACTGGGAGACGATCGACTTCTTCAGCGACGAGTCCCTGGTAGAGGACCCCTACCCCTACTTCGACCACCTGCGGTCGCAGTGCCCCGTGCTCCCGACCGACAACCTCGGCGTGGTCGCCGTCTCGGGCTACGAGGAGGCGATGGAGATCTACCTCGACCCGGAGACATTCTCCTCGTGCAACTCGGTGATCGGCCCCTTTGCCGCCTTTCCGGTGCCGCTCGAAGGCGACGACGTCGGAGCGATCATCGACAGCCACCGTGACCAGCTGCCCATGAACGAGCACATGGTGACCATGGACCCACCCATGCACACCCAGGAGCGCGCCCTGGTGATGCGCCTGCTCACGCCGAAGCGCCTCAAGGAGAACGAGGAGTTCATGTGGCGGGCGGCCGACCAGCAGATCGACGAGTTCATCGCGGACGGCCGCTGCGAGTTCATCAGCGCCTACACCCAGCCGTTCGCCATGCTGGCCGTCGCCGACGTCCTCGGCGTGCCCGAAGACGACCACCAGCGCTTCCGGGAGTTCTTCGGCTTGAGTGCCGCACCGGGCGAAGTCGGTGGCGACGGGGACGTCGGCCTCAACGCTCTCGAGGGGCTCGATGCCTGGTTCGCCACCTACATCGAGGACCGGCGGCGTGAGCCCCGCGACGACGCACTGACGCGCTTGGCCCTTGGCACCTATCCCGACGGCTCCACACCCGATGTGAGCGCGGTCGTTCGGACGGCGACGTTCCTGTTCGCCGCCGGACAGGAGACAACCGCCCGTCTCCTCGCCGTCGGTCTGAAATACCTCTGCGAGTATCCCGATCTCCAGAACGAGCTGCGGGCACATCCGGAGCGGATCCCCGACTTCATCGAAGAGTCGTTGCGCATAGAGAGCCCCGTGAAATCGGACTTCCGCCTGGCCCGGCGCTCGACCACGGTCGCCGGCGTCGACATCGCCGCTGGGACGCCGGTCATGCTGCTCAACGGCGCGGCCAACCGCGACCCCCGGCTCTTCGAGTGTCCCGCCGAGTTCCGCCTGGACCGGCCCAACGCAAAGGTCCATCTGGCGTTCGGACGCGGGGTGCACGCCTGCCCCGGTGGCCCCTTGGCCCGCGTCGAGGGCCGGGTCAGCATTGCGCGCATCCTCGAGCGCATGCGCGACATCCGGCTGTCCGAAGAACACCACGGGCCACCGTCCGCCCGCCACTTCGAATACGAGCCCACCTGGATTCTGCGCGGCCTGCACCAGCTGCACATTGAGTTCACTCCGGCGGAGGTGGCGCAATGAGCGGGCGCGTTGCCGTGGTGACCGGGGCCGCGTCGGGCATTGGCCTCGGCGTGGCCAACAGGTTGGCGGCCGACGGCGTCGCCGTTGCACTGCTCGACCGCGATGGTGCGGGAGCGGCAACGGCCGCCGAAGAGCTCTCCAACCAGGGCTCGAAGGCCATTTCCTGGGAAGTCGATGTTGCGGACCGAGGAGAGCTGTCGCGAGTGTTCTCCGAAGTGCGCCAGCAGCTCGGGCCGATCACAATCCTCGTTACCAGTGCCGGAATCGAGTCTTTCGATGCCGTCGCCGACATCACCCCTGAGAAGTGGGACCGGCTGCTGGCAGTGAACCTGACCGGCACCTTCACCTGCATGCAGTTGGCGGTGCCGGACATGACCGCAGAAGGCTGGGGCCGGATCGTGACCATCTCCTCGTCGAGCGCGCAATCGGGAGCGCCCAATATGGCGCATTACGTGGCGTCCAAGGGCGGCGTCATCGGCCTCACGAAAGCATTCGCGAGGGAGTTCGCCAGCCAGGGCATCACGGTCAACACGATCCCACCGACCATCGTCGACACGCCCATGGCCAGGAAAGCGGCCGGGGTCGGGAACGTTCCCAGCATCGACGTGATGGGCGCCATGGTCCCCCTCGGGCGGGCCGGGACGCCCGAGGACATCGCGGCCGCCTGCGCCTTCTTGTGCTCGGAGGAGGCCGGCTACATCACCGGTCAGCTGATCGGCGTGAATGGTGGCATGTACGTCTGAGCCGCCCTACGAGGACGCGCTGCAACGTGTGCCCTTGGCCGGCACGACACCGTCCACGAAGTAGGACGTCACCACATTGTCCATACAGGTGTTGGTCGATCCGTTGAGCAGCCAGGTGTGCCCGTAGCCGACGTAGGTGACCAGCCGTCCTCCTGTCGCGGCGGCGAGCTGGGGGGCCACCACGTAGGGGGTGTTGGGGTCGTAGACGTTCCCGATCACCAAGGGTGTGGGCGCGCCGTTGCGCGCCAGGTGGGCGATGGCCTCGCCCGAACCGGTCCACCCGGGACACGCGATGAGGTAGTTGGCGACCGCCTCGGCACCGCCGAGCGGGTCGCGCTTCGCCAGCGATCGGGCCAGTGCAGCCGTCACCTTGGCGTCGGGGTGGACGACCGCGTCGTTGCAGGTGATCGTCCAGAGCGGGCCGACGAGGGAGGCCCCGTCCAGATCGTCCTCGAGCCCCAGAGCCACCGAACGCAGTGGTGCACCGTTGCCGGCTGCGGCCGCCGCCAAAGCGGGAAAGTATCCCGGCGTGAAGGCCGAAGCGGACAGGTACAACAAGGATGCGGTGGACAGATCACCCGCTGTCACCGGGACCGTGTCGCCGCCGCCCGGGGCTGGGAGGGGTGACCGGAGGAGCTGCTCTTGCAGGTGCTCATAGAAGCTCACCGGATCTGCGCCCAACGGACAGCCCGGCAAGGTGCTGCAACTGTTCAGCGCGTGCACCAGTGCCGTCTGTATGGCGGCACTGTCCGCCCTGGCGTCGGTCAGCAGGCTCAGGTTGGAGTCGACGGCGCCATCGAGGACCATGGAGCGGACATGGGTCGGGAAGAGATTCGCGTAGACCGACCCCAGGGCCGTGCCATAGGACATGCCGTAGTAGTCGATGCGCTTGGCCCCCAGGGCAACCCGTAGCGCGTCCATGTCGCGCGCCGACGTCGTGGTGTTCACCGTCGGGAACAACGTGGGATCGGAGGCCCGACACGAGCGTTCCAGACCGGCGAACGTCTGTGTGGCCGCCGCCGTCCCGGCGATGGCACTGCCCGCTGCCGCGGCCGATGGCCCGCACAGGAGCGGCTCACTCGACCCCGTGCCGCGCTCGTCGAAGGTCACGAAGGTGAACCGGTCCTTGACCGCCTGCGGCATCAGGGAGGCCAGAATCGGCAGAATCAGGTCGCCACTCTCGCCCGGGCCGCCGGGATTGAAGACAATGAGGCCCTTGCTGTGCGGAACAGGACGTTCCATCACCGCCAGATTCACCGAACCGCGAGACGGATCCTGGTAGTCCAAGGGCACGCGCAGTGTGCCGCACTGGTAGCCCGGCACCGTCGGACAGGGTTGCCAGACGATCGGCGCGGCATTCGCCGCCGCCGCGTGTCCTCCCGAAACGAGCAGGAGCACCAGCAGAGGAACGGCGAGCAGCGCCAGCCCCAGACGGCGGTCACGAAGGTGCTCGTCACTCGTCACCGAGAGGTTCACGTTTTTCCTACCCCCTGAACCGCCACAGTCCGAACCGGAACCCACCCTGCGGTTGCGCACGCTAGCCCGGTGGCAGCCGCAGGGTGGGGGCGCCTCCGCGCGGAAGCGAGTCTGCGGCCGCCGCGTGGTGGTGCGAGAGTATGCGTCGTGCCACACCATCCCTTCGCCGACGTCGCCATCGTCGGCGTCCACAACACCGTGCAGGCTCGCGTCCTGCCCGAGCACGACTCGACCTCCATCGCGCTCATCGGTGCGCTCGGCGCACTGGCGGACGCCGGCATCTCCCCGCGGGATGTCGACGGTGTTGTCGGGCCGGAGTGCGCTCGGATCACCCTCGAGCTGGGTCTCGGCCCCTGCACCCGGCGCCCGAGTCAGCTGGGGATCCCCGCGCTCCTCGATGCCGCTGCGCTGGTCGCCTCCGGGCAGTGCGAGGTGGTCCTGGTTGCCGCCGGAGGCGCCGGCGTCCACGTCGATCGCTCCGCCACGGCACCCTGGACGCGACCGTCCAACGAGCTCGTGGTCGGGTACGGGCTGTTCACTGCAGCCGAGTTCGCGCTCATGGCGCGGCGCCACATGCTCACCTATGGCACCACACCGGAGCAGATGGCCACCGCCGCGGCCGTAATCCGTACCAACGGCCACGCCAATCCCGAAGCCGTCTACGCGGGGCGCGGACCCTTCACTCCCGCGGACATTCTGGCCTCGCGCATGGTGGCCGACCCTTTCCATCTCCTCGACTGCGCCACCACGTCGGAGGGCGGGTGCGCCCTCGTCCTCACCACCGCGGAACGTGCCGGCGACTGCGACGCGCCCATCTGGATACTGGGTGGCGCCAGCGATGCATACGGGCCCGCCTATGCCGTTGCCCCGGTGTGGGATTTCCAGCCTCGCGCCGACTGCCCACCGGCTGGACTGGTGGGGGCCCGAGCAGCCCGCGCCGCCTTTGCGACGGCCGGCCTCTCACCGAGCGACGTCGACGTTGCCGAGCTCTACGATCCATTCTCGTTCGAGATCATCCGACAGCTGGAGGCCTTCGGCTTCTGCGCGCCGGGTGAAGGCGGAGCGTTCGTCGAGGACGGAAACATCGGACCCGGTGCCGCGCTCCCCGTCACGACCGACGGCGGGACGATGTCATTCAGCCATCCCGGGATCAACGCGCAACAACTCCAACGGGTGATCAGGGGGGTCCAGCAACTGCGCGGCTCGTGTCCGACCAACCAAGTCGAGGGGGCAGAGGTCGCGCTGTGTTCGAACGGCGGTTCCGGCGCCTTGTTCTGCGACGTCCTCCTCCTCGGCCCGGAGCGTCCGTGAGCCTCCTCCTGCCCCAGACCGAAGGCATCCCGACCCCGCGTCCCGATCGCCGCAGCGAGCCCTACTGGGAGGGCTGCCGCCGACACCAACTGCTCTACCAGCGCTGCGCCGAGTGCTCCTCTGCAGGCCTCGCCGCGTTCACGGTCTGCGCCCAATGCCATGCGTCGTCCCCGGTCTGGGAGCCGAGCGCGGGGACCGGATCCCTCTACAGCTGGACCCTGGTCTGGCGCCCTCCTGACCCCTCATTTCGCGTGCCGTACGCACCTGCTGTCGTCCGGCTCGACGAAGGGTTCTGGATGGTGAGCGCCGTCATCGGTTGCGAGCCCGAGGCCCTGCAGGAGAGCTTGCGGCTGGCCGTCGAATTCCACCCCGTCTCGGACGACATCACACTGCCCTACTTCCGCCCGGCCTGAGCCACCCTTAGGATAAGGATGTGCCATCCGACCGAGTCCCTGTGACGTTTCCGACGTTCGACAACATTGAGGACGAGCGCCGCCACCGCAAACAGCGTCTTGCCGCCGCATTCCGCCTGTTCGGGCACTTCGGGTTCGATGAGGGCATCGCCGGGCACATCACCGCCCGCGACCCCGAGCGCCTCGACCACTTCTGGGTCAATCCGTTCGGCATGAACTTCAAGATGATCCGCGTGAAGGACCTGATCCTGGTCAACGACCAGGGAGAGGTCGTCGACGGCTCGTGGCCCGTCAACCTCGCCGCGTTCGCCATCCATTCGCAGGTGCACGCGGCCCGACCGGACGTGGTGGCGGCCGCACACGCACATTCTGTACACGGCAAGTCGTGGTCCTCCCTTCGTCGCCTGCTCGACCCCATCACCCAGGACGCGTGCGCGTTCTACGGCGACCACTCCCTGTTCGACGACTACACGGGTGTCGTCCTCGATCTCGAGGAGGGCAAGCGACTCGCCCACGCCCTCGGCGGGAACAAGGCCGTCATTCTGTCCAACCACGGGCTGTTGACCGTCGGTCAGACCTCCGTCGACGAAGCGGCGTGGTGGTTCATCACGATGGAGCGCACGTGCCAGGCGCAGCTGTTGGCAGAAGCGGCCGGCACTCCTGTGCTCATCGACGCCGACCAGGCCAAGAAGACCGCAGGGCAGGTCGGTCCGTACATGGCCGGATGGCGCGCCTTTCAGCCACTCTACGAATGGATCGTGTCGGTCCAGCCCGATCTGCTCGACGAGTAACTCGGACTGGTTCGGCTCAAGAGCCCTCGCTCACCGCGCCCCAGCCTTCGCCGGGCGTCTCGACGTGGATGATCTC
This sequence comes from uncultured Acidimicrobiaceae bacterium, assembly GCA_963721585.1. Lineage (GTDB taxonomy): Bacteria > Actinomycetota > Acidimicrobiia > Acidimicrobiales > RAAP-2 > Bog-473. Next base: position 1,469,221 of record CAVRJN010000008.1, read on the forward strand.
CGGAGCGGCCGCCAGAAGGCGCGGCATGTCCGCCATCGCCGCCTTGAAGTGCTCCGACGACACGTGCGCCTCTCCTGCTTCGGCGTCGCGGAAGCCCTCAATGAGGAACCAGAGATTGGGGTCGTCGGCGCTCTGGCACCAGTCGAAGAAGAGGTTGCCGGGCTCCGCCCGTGACGCGGCGATGTAGTCCGCGATCAACGAGGGGAACTCGTCGGCGTACTTGGCGCGAACGGGCTGCTTGACTACGTTGAAGATCATCTGACGCTCCCCTGTTGTTCCGGCATCCGGCGCTACTGCACTCTCACGACGCCGGCTGGGCCGGTCTCAGCTCCAGGTGGAGCCGGGTCAGGCCTCGGAGAATGTAGGTCGGCATGTAGTCGTAGCGGCGGGCATCGGGCGGCCCGTGGTGCTCCTCGGAAATACCGATGTGCGTGGTGCGGTCGAGCAGCCGCTCAATGCTCACCCTTGTCTCCAGCCGGGCGAGCGGGCCTCCCGGACAGCTGTGCACCCCGCGACCGAAGGCCAGGTGCTCGCGCGCGTTGTCACGCTCGACCTGGAACTCGTTCGGGTCGGAGAACCGGCGCGGATCGCGGTTGGCGGCGCCGTTGAGCACCATCACGGTGACTCCGGCCGGGATGTCGACCCCGCCCACCGAGGCCGGGCAGCGCGCCAGCCGGAAATCACCCTTGACCGGGGCCTCCATCCGGAGCGTCTCCTCGACGAAATTCGGGATGAGGTCTCGTCGGTCGCGGAGCAGCTGCTGCAGGTCCGGGTCATCCCCGATCAGCTGCAGGGCGGTACCGAGGAGACGGACGGTCGTCTCCTGGCCGGCAGCGAAGACGTTGGTGGCCACACGCACGACGTCGATGACCTCCGGGAGGTCGCCGTTCGGGAACGTCGTGCTGGCCAGCGCCGTGAGGACATCGTCGCGCGGCGTGCGGCGGCGGTCTTCGATGTAGCGGCTGAACCGCTCGTAGAGCCACTCCAAGGGGTTGTGTGACATCTCGGACTCCGTGCTGCCAACTCCCCCACCCCGGTTCTGGCGGGATAGGGCGGCGCGGAATTCCTCGTGGTCCGACTCGGGGACACCCAGCAGGTCGGCGATGACGAACATGGCGAACGGGTTGGCGTATCCCCTCATGAGCTCGTGCTCCTCGCCTCCCATGAGCTCGTCGATCTGACGGTCGGCCAACCGCCACACGAAATCCTCGTTCTCCTTGAGCCGCTTCGGCGTGAGCTGGCGCATCAGCAGGTGCCGGTGGTCGTAGTGCGCCGGGGGGTCCATGGTGATGATCTGGTCGCTGAACGGGAGTTCGCCCCGGTGCTCCGCAATGAGGTCACTGACGTTCTCCTGCCCTTCGAGCGGGACGGGGAACCCGGGGAACGGGCCGGTGACGGAGTTGCAGGACGAGAAGGTGTCGGGGTCCGTGTAGACGGCGAAGGCTTCCTCGTACCCGGTCACCATGTAGACCCCGTAGGAAGGCTCCCGGCGGACGGGGCACTGCTCACGCAGCCAATCGAAGTACGGGTACGGGTCGGCCACGGTCTCTGTGCCGCGGAAGAAGTCCAGGGCGTCGTAGTCGAGGGCGTCGGTCATGTTGTCTCCTTGCCTGGGGCCGGTTCGGTCACGAACGTGGCCGCACGATGATGGAATCGCCACAGTGCCCCGTCACGGTGCAGCACATCGTCGTAGCGACCGACGAGCTTGATGTCCCATCCGCCGTCTCCCAGCAGAATGAAGACGACATCGCTGACCGCGGTGGCCTCGTCCTCGCTCCAGGTCTCGACGACGGTGTTGAGGACGAGGTGGCGCTGGGGACGCCGGGGCGCCCATTTGGTGTACGCCCGACGGAGGGCATCGTGCCCCGCGTGGGTGCCCATGCCCGGAATGTCGCACACCCCGTCGGGGCAGAACGTGGCGACGACGTCCTCGGTCCGTCCGTCGTCCAGCGCCTGCGTGTAGATCGCCAGGGCGGCCCGCACCCCTTCGGAGACCTCAGCGAACGTCGTGCTCACGGCTCTCGTCCTCCCCTCAGAACCCCAGGTCCACCACGGGACGCTCCAGGGGGTTCACGTTCACGGCGCGCAGGGCGGCCTCGAGTTGCGGGTAGGGGCGCCCGGCCAAGAAGCCGTCGAGGGTGCGCTCGAAATTGGCGATGCCGCCCTCTGCGCCTTCTGAGAGGCGCATGTAGTCGAAACCCTTGTTGTGCAGGCCCTTTTGCTGGCGCGGCAGGTTGGAGAAGTCCTGGGTGGGGATGGGCGGGATGCGCTCGTCGTCAAAGCTGCGCGGCACCGGTGGCGCGGGAGGCCCGGGCTCGTGACCTTCCGGGTAGCGCGTCAACGACCAGATCTCCATGAGGGTCTCTTCGGGCCCGAGCGGTCTGAAGCGGTACGAGGTGGCGCTCGAGTACATGGGGAGCACGAAGTAGTGGGGGAAGGCGTAGAACATCGTCTCGTTGATGCCTTGGGCCTCGAGCTCGTTGAGGTCGGGGATGACCGAGCCGCGTTCTGTGTGCCAGGCCACCACAGCGTCGTTGAGGCTGTGGTGCCACGTCGCCATGGCCTCTGTCGGGTCTTTTGACAAAGAGATCGCGCGCTGGCGCTCGGCGATGGCCACGTCGTTGGCGTGGACCATGCCCCCCATGCCCTCGCTCATGACGTGGAGGTAGTGCAGCTCGGCGTCTATGAAGACCTCTGGGTCGAAGGCTTCGGGATCTCTCGGGGCGAAACGCTTGGGTATGACCAGCTCGGGATGGGTCTCGATCACGTGGTACTGCTCCAAGAAGGCCTCTTGAGCCAACTTCCAGTTGACCGGGAGCACGAAGGCCTCCCACCATTCTGTGCGAAAGGCCTCCACCTTCCAGGCGTCACAGATGGTGGCGAAGGGCTCGATGCAGCCGCGCAGCGGCGGCGCGTCGTCAGTGAGGTTGATCCACGCACAGCCACCCCAGAGCTCGCAGCGCACCGGGACCAGGTCGATATCGCCTGCGACCAGGTTGTGCTCTGAGAAGGACTTCTTCTTCGAGACGAACGTGTTCTTGCCGTCGAGGCCGTAGCACCAGCCGTGGAAGGGGCAGGTGAAACCGCTTCTCAGCGTCCCGCGGCCTTGGACCACCTTCACGCCCCGGTGCCGGCAGGCGTTCTGGAAGGCGCCCACCTCGGTCTCCGAGGTGCGCACCACGATGACGGACTGGTCGAGGATCTCGTACTCGACGAAGTCCCCGACACCGGGGATCTCTTCGAGCCGGCAGGCCATCTGCCACACCCGGGGCCAGAGCTGCTGGGCTTCCAACGCGTAGAAATCGGGGTCGTAATAGCGCTCCTTGGGGATCTGGTCGGGGACCACGACGGCGTGTGGGACGCTCATTGCTGCATCAGGTCATCGTCCAGCGGCACACCGAACGTGCGGAGCGCCATGGCCAGGACGTCGTAGGCGCCCACGGTGAAGACGACGTCCATCATCTGGCGGTCGTCGAAGTCGGCTGCGAGCGTCGCCCACGTCTGCTCGCCGATGAGCGCGTCACCGAGGAGCTCGTCGACGGCCCGCAAGAGCGCCCGCTCCAGGTCGGACCACTCGGGAGCGTCGGTCCCGGCCCCGACCCGCGCCACCTCGTCCGGGTCGACGCCGTTGTCGCCGGCGCTCGCGACGTGCTGCCGCCACTCGTACTCGGAGTCGCGGACCGCGGCCACCCGCAACACGAGCAGCTCGCGGTGGCGTGGCGTCAGCGTCGACCCGTACATGACCTGGCCGCTGAAGGTGTTGTAGGCCAGCGCGAGCTCCGGGTAGCGGGCCAGCACGCCCAACGCATTGAGCCCCTTCGGGCCGCTCCCCCCTTTGGGCCGACCGGTCGGCGGCAGCAAGGGGGCCAGCGACTCGCCGGCCGCCTTGGACCACTCCTTGGGCGGCAACGGCGTCAGGCGTGGCGATTCAGGTGTTGCGGCCACCATTGACCCCCAAAACTTGGCCCGTGATGTAGCTCGCCTCGTCGCGTACGAGGAAGGCGCACATGGCTGCGACGTCCTCCGGGTGACCGATCCGCCGCACCGGCGTCAACGACTCGTGGTGCTCGACGCCCTCGCCAAGGAGGCCCTTGCTCTCCTGGCGCCGCAGCATCGGGGTGTCGATGAAGCCGGGCGGGATGGTGTTGACGGTGATCCCCTTCGGCCCGAGTTCGAGCGCGAGTGACTTCGTGAAGCCGATCACGCCTGCCTTGGCCGCGACGTAGTGCGTCATGTATTGCTGACCGCTGTGCGCGCTGGACGACGAGATGTTCACGATGCGACCCCAGCCATACTCCACCATGTCGGGCACCACCGCCTGGCAGCAGTTGAAAGTCCCGGTGAGGTTCACATTCAGCAGGAGCTGCCACTTCTCCGGCGTGATCTTCAGGAAGGGGTCGACGGCATGGATGCCGGCGTTGTTGACCAGGATCGTCGGCGGCCCGAGCCCGGCCCGGACCTGCGCCACGCCAACATCGATCTGCGCCCGGTCGGTCACGTCGACCGTTACGCCCAGCGCACGGCCCCCTGCTGCGGCGATGGTGCCGGCGGCGTCCTCGGCCGCCCCTCCCTCGCGGTCGAACACCGCGACAGCCATGCCGTCGGCGGCCAGCCGTTCGCTGATGGCCCGACCGATACCAGAGGCGCCGCCGGTGACGATCGCCACCCGTGGCCGGCCGCCGTCGCCGGCATCACTCATGGCACGTGCCGTCCCCTCGTCCCAGGTCTCCCGTCGTGTGGACTGCCATCTGCCGAGCCTCCTCGTGCCCGGGACAGGCACAGCCGAGAAGATATACTAACCGGTCGGTACAATCTGCCCGGTGGGCTCCGGCGACGCGCACCGTGTCTGCTTGTGAGCCGCACATGCCCGTGACCGGCTCACCGCCGCGGAGGCTCATGACATCTCCCGAACCCGCATCCGACCAGACCACGAGCCGGCCCGCCGCCGACGTCGACGTGCTCGTGGTCGGTGGGGGCATCACCGGTATCTACCAGCTCTACCTGGCACGCGAAGCGGGATTCTCCGTGCAACTGCTCGAGGCGGGCAGCGGCGTCGGTGGCACCTGGTACTGGAATCGCTACCCGGGTGCGCGTTTCGATTCGGAGAGCTACACCTACGCCTACCTCTTCTCCCGCGAGCTCTTCGAGGATTGGGAGTGGCGGGAGCACTTCGCCGAGCAACCGGAGATCGAGCGCTACCTCAACCACGTGGTGGACCGGTTCGACCTCAGGCGCCACATGCGTTTCGGCGCCCGCGTCACGTCGGCCGAGTACGACGAGCGGACCGCGCTATGGACGGTGACCGACGACACCGGCACCGTCGTCCGGGCGCACCACTTCGTTGCCGCCACGGGCGTTCTTTCGATCCCCCACTTCCCCGACGTGCCCGGGCGGGATGAATTCGGAGGCGAGTCGTTCCACACGGGTCTGTGGCCGGACGCCCACGTCGACTTCACCGGCAAGCGGGTCGCCGTCGTCGGTACCGGATCGAGCGGGGTGCAGATCATCCCCGTCATCGCCGAGACGGCGGCCTCCCTGACGGTGCTGCAGCGCTCGCCCAACTGGTGCACGCCGCTCAACAACGCGCCCATCACGCCCGACGAGCAGGTGCAGCTCCGGAAGGACTTCGAGTCGATCCGCGCCACGCTGAACACGTCGCCTAGCGGATTTCTCCACGCCCCGCACGACCGGGCCGCCTTCGACGACTCGGAGGAGGAACGCGCCGCGTTCTTCGAGGAGATGTGGAAGAGCCGGGGCTTCTCGAAGCTCACCAGCAACTACAGCGACGTGATGTTCGACGGCGAGGCGAATGCGGCGTGGTGCGACTTCATCGCCGAGAAGATCCGCGGCATAGTCGAGGACCCCGAGACGGCGGACCGGCTGATCCCCAAGGATCACCGGTTCGGCGAGAAGCGCCCGCCCTTCGTCGCCACCTACTTCGAGACCTACAACGAGTCGCACGTGGAGCTGGTCGACCTGCAGGCGACGCCCATGGTCCGGGTGACCGCGCAGGGCATCGAGACGACGGAAGGGCTTCGGGAGTTCGACATGATCGTCTGGGCCACCGGCTTCGACTTCGGCACCGGCGCGCTGGCCCGCATGGGCATCCGGGGGCGGGAAGGCCGTGCGCTCGTCGATCACTGGGCCGATGGCCCGAAGACGTTCCTCGGGATTCAGACCAGCGGGTTCCCCAACTTCTACTTCCCCGGTGGGCCCCATGCCGCCGCCGGCAACAATCCCCGCTACAACGGCGACCAGGTGGAGTTCGTGATCGACATGCTGCTGCATCTGCGGGAGACCGGCTGCGACGTCATTGAGGTCACCGAAGCCGCTGAGGAGAAGTGGACGGCCATGGTGGACCGCTGGGCGACCAAGGCGCCCGCCTTCGGCGAGAGCAGCTACTACTTCGGGACGAACATCCCCGGCAAGCCCCGCAAGTACCTGCTGAACTCAGCCGGTCGGCCGAAGCTGCTCGCGGACATCGCCAAGATCAAGGAGACCAACTACGCAGCCTTCACGTTGTCGCGGTGCGCCGGGGGCGGGGTCGGGGCCTCCGAAGCCTGATCCGCCGCCGGCGCGTTCGCATCAGACGGTCGCCACCGGCGTCAACGGAGAACCCACCACGCCGGGCAGCCGAAGCGGCGGCGCGGTGAGCAGGAAACGGCTCCGGTCGTGCGCGCGTAGCCACGTCGCCAGCTCGTGGAGATACCACATCTCACCGAGCGGCACGCCGAGCTTGAAAAGGCAGAGGTTGTGAATGGGAAGGAACGAGTGCCGGCTCTCTTCCCGGTCCTTGCCCACCATTCCCTCCACCGCGTAGTTGTCGGCGACCAACGCCGAGATCCGCGAGTCGGCGATCCACTCCAGCAGCGAGGGGTCGCGCGCGTCGAGGTAGGAGCACAACGTGTGGATCTTCACCGGGTCGGGATTGCGATTCCACTGAAGGATCTCGGTGGCGAAGCCGGTATGCAGCAACAGCATGTCGCCCGGCTCGACGACGACGTTGTCCGCCGCCATGATCCCTTCGAGGGTCTCGCGGTCGACGCCCTTCCACTCGTGGCCCAGGTGGTGGGCCAGGTCGACGAGCACACCCCGGCCCTGCACACCGGTCGCCGCCATGTGCTCCAGGCCCAGGTGACGGGCGAAGCAGCGGTGGCCGCCGCCGTCGCCCGCCGCGTCGGGCTTCGGGCCGACGAGATCCTCGCCGGCCCGGTAGCCGTTGTAATAGACGGCCTCGTCGATCCCGTCACCATCGGCGTCGAACTCCGCACCGACGTGGGCCAGTGAATCCCACTGCGTCGAATACTGCAGCGACAGCGTCACCACGTCGTCTGCCCACACGTCGACGTACTTGGGATCGCCGAACTTGTTCATTCCGCTCATTGCGACGTTGTAGAAAGTGTCCGGGTTGCCCTCCATGTCCTCGGTGGGCGCGATCACCGGCGGGTGGCGCCGCTGATTCAAGGCAGTCCCACCGGGGTAGTCGAGCGGAAGGCTGAGGCAGAAGCTGATGCCGGCCTCGACCTCCCGCACACCCTCGAGAACCTTTTCCGGAGTGAGCAGGTTGATGCGGCCGAGCTCGTCGTCGTCGCCCCAGTCGCCCCACGTCGAGCCAGGTGGTCGCTGCTTCCACCGCTTGCTCATGCCCTCGTCTCCTTCTCGGCGCCCCTACCGCGCGACGATCGCCGGCATTGTCTGTACCGACCGGTTGGTCTACAATCGAGGTCAGAGTACCGCGTCCGCGCGCGCTCATCGATCTTGCGTCGCCGCGCAGGAAGGGCACAACCATGACAGCGAAGCAACTCGTCATCTCCGCTGACGGGCACATCCTGGAGCCCACCGACCTCTTCGTGACGCGCCTCCCGAAGAATCTGCGGGAACGCGGCGTCTGGGAGGACGACTTCGAGATCGAGCCGCTCGTGGAGGGCGGCGCCCGCAAGTTCCGGAGATTGCACACGCCCGGATTCGAGGGATGGACGATCTCCCGCTACCGCCAGACGGGCGGCCGGATGCCCGAGGGCGACCCCGAGATCATCATTGAGGATCTCAACTCCGACGGTGTCGACGTCGGGGTCATGCATCCGAACCTGTCGCTCTTCGGCCTCTACTCCGACGACCATGAACTCTCCATCGCCCATGCCCGGGTCTACAACGACTACATCGCCGAGCGCTTCTCGCCGTACTTCTCGCGCCTGGCTCCGACGGCTCCCATTCCGCTCACCGACGTCGACGACGCCGTGGTGGAGATCGAACGGGCGGCCGCCCTGGGATTCCGGGCCGTCCTCCTGCCGGCGACGCCGCCCAAGCCGTACTACTCGCGGGACTTCGATCCCGTCTGGGGCGCGGCGCAGGCCTGCGGCCTCCACGTGTTCATCCACACGCAGACGGGGGGGATCAAGATCAACGATCCGACATCGACCACGCTCAAGGTCGTCATGCAGAACGCCGCCGAGGTCAACCAGCCAGTGACCGAGAAGTCGGCGTCCAAGCGTATGGTCACCCAGGCGATCTACAGCACCATCGTCCCCCAACAGGTCATCTGCGAGCTCATCGGTGGCGGCGTCGCCGAGCGCTATCCCGACCTCCACTTCGCGCTGATCGAATTCAACGCGCACTGGCTGGCCTCCCTTGTCGGCAGCATGGACAAGTGCTGGATCACCGGGATCGGCCAGGATCCCGACTGGTGGCTCGGCGTCTGGGACGACACGCTCCCCGCCACCGAGCAGAGCGGGATCGCCCGGCTCTTCCGGCTGAACGAGAAGTGGCCCTACCCGCTCATGCCGAGCGACTACGTGAAGCGCCAGTTCCACGTCTCGTTCCAGGACGACCCCGTTGCCGTCGCCTGCCGGCACATCACCGGGCTGTCGTCGATCGTCTGGGGCAACGACTACCCCCACGCAGAAGGAACGTTCCGCGGCAGCCGGCAGCTGATGGACCAGCTCTTCGCGAGCGTGCCCGAGAACGAGCGGGACGCCATGGTGGGCGGCACCCTCGGCGACCTCTTGGGTTTCAAGGCCCCGCTTGCCGCGACGCCGTCGCCGAACTAGACCCCACGCTCGAGTCAGCAGCACCGAAGGGCGGGGCCGGCATGGACGTGCACAGCTTCGAGGGACGCGTCGCAGTCATCACGGGCGCGGGCCGCGGGATCGGTCGGGCCTACGCATTGCTCCTGGCCAGCCGGGGCGCTCGCGTCATCGTCAACGACCTCGGCGGGTCGATCCAGGGAACGGGCGAGGATGCCGCGGTGGCGTCCACCGTGGCGGCAGAGATCGGCGCCGCGGGTGGATCGGCGGTCGCCGACGACAGTGACGTCGCATCGCCAGTCGGCGCGCAGGCGCTCATCGGCGCGGCAGTCGAGAACTTCGGACGACTCGACATCCTGATCAACAACGCCGGCATCATCAAATGGGCGGGATTCCCCGAGGTCGACCAGGCCAACGTGGAACGGCATCTCGCAGTCCACGTCCTGGGGTCGTTCAACACCACTCGGGCGGCGTGGCCCCACATGGTCGAACAGAGCTACGGCCGCATTGTGATGACCACGTCCTCGGGGATCTTCGGGCTGCCCAAGAACCTCTCCTATGCAACGGCCAAGGCCGCCGTCATCGGGTTGACCCGTAGCCTGGCCACGACGAGTGCGGTCCACGGCATCAAGGTCAATCTGATCGCGCCGGCGGCCTTCACCCGTATGGCCGGGCCGGCCGGCGAGACGAACGAGCCCGATGCAGCGTCGCCCATGTCGCCGGATCTCGTCGCACCGCTGGTCGCCTTCCTGGCCCACGAGGCATGCCCCGTCAACGGGGAGATGTACGCGGCCGGGGCCGGTCGCTTCTCACGCATCTTCATCGCCACCACCCCGGGCTACGTCACACCGGACCCGACGATCGAGAACGTCGCCGAGAACTGGGACCTGATCAACGACGAGAAGGGATACTCCGTGCCGAGCGACCTCCCCGACTGGTCAACCTCCTTCATGACACACCTCAACCCCGAGACGTGACGGAAAGGCTCCATGGACCTCTCCCTCAGCGAAACGGAACGGGACCTCGTCGAACTCTGCCGCGACTTCGCGCAAGGGGAGATCGCCCGCCGCGCGCCGCAGGCCTGGGAGGAGGCCCGGTGCCCGACCGATCTTCTGCGGGAGATGGGTGAGCTCGGGCTTCTCGGCATCCTCGTCCCCGAGGAGTGGGGCGGCATCGGCATGTCGACGATCGGCTTCGTCGCCGCCATGGAAGAGATCGGCCGGGCCGACCAGTCCGTCGCCGCGGCCTGGCAGGCCCATGCCACCATCGGTTCGCTGCCCCTGCACCTCTTCGGGAACAACGAGCAACGCGAGCGCTGGCTCCGGCCGCTGGCCGAAGGGCGGGTGCTCGGCGCATTCGGGCTCACCGAGCCCGACGCCGGATCCGATGCCCGCGGCATCCGCACCCGGGCCGAACGACGTGACGGCGGTTGGCTGATCAACGGGCGCAAGACGTTCATCTCCAATGCCGGCACGGACATGTCGTTCGGGGTGACCCTGCTCGCGCGCACCGAACCCGAGGAGGGCCGGGAGCCGGGGTTCGCCAGCCTGGTCGTGGAAAAGGACACGCCCGGGTTCACCATGGGACCGAAGATGCGAGGTATCGGGTGGCGCGGGCTCGACACGCGTGAGCTGTACCTGGACGATGTCTGGGTTCCCGACGAGCACCTGCTCGGGGACCCGAATCTGGGGCTGGGACAGTTCCTGCGCACTTTGGAGGTCGGGCGGATCTCGATCGCCGCCTTGTCGCTCAGTCTGACCCAGGCGGTCCTCGACCTGGCGCTGGCGTACGCGCGGGAGCGAGAGCAATTCGGCCAGCCCATCTCGAAGTTCCAGGCGGTGCAGTTCAAGCTGGCCGACATCGCCACCGAGCTCGAGGCGGCCCGTTGGCTCACCTACCGTGCCGCCTACCTCCGTGACTCGGGTCAGCCCTTCCAAAAGGAGGCGGCCATGGCGAAAATGAAGGCCAGCCGCGTGGCGGCGTGGGCGGCGTCAGAGGCGGTCCAGATCCACGGCGGCCTCGGCTACATGCTCGAGACGCCGGTCGCTCGCTTCTATTGCGACTCCAAGGTGCTCGAGATCGGTGAGGGCACCAACGAGATTCAGCATCTGGTGATCGCCCGCCAGCTCGGCTGCTGACTACACGGCAGCGAGACGACGAATGGCATCGGCGATGTCCTCGCGGTCGGGCAGCCACGCCCGTTCCAGGTCCGGCGAATAGGGCGCCGGGGTCGCCGCAGCTCCGATGCGCTCGATCGGCGCATCGAGATCCCAAAATCCCTCCCGCGCCACCGTCGCCGCAATTTCCGCGCCGATCCCGAAGGGCACCACCGCCTCATGCGCAATGAGCAAGCGGCTGGTCTTGTGCACTGAAGCGAGGATCGACTCCATGTCCAAGGGAGCCACCGACCTGAGGTCGATCACCTCGACGGAGATTCCCTCCCCCTCCACCGCCGCCGCGGCGGCCAGCGCCTCGTGGACCATGCGCGAGACCGACACGACGGTCAGATCGCTCCCGGCGCGCGCAACCGCGGCCTTGCCGATGGGCAGCACGTAGTCGGAAGGAGGCTGCGGTCCCTTCATGCCGTACAACAGGCGGTTCTCAATGAACACCACGGGGTTGGGGTCCTGAATGGAGGCACGGAGCAGCCCGTAGGTGTCGGCCGGTGTCGACGGCATGACCACGCTCAGCCCCGGAATGTGCGCCAGCAGTGCCTCCAGGCTCTGTGAGTGCTGGCTCCCCGAAGACCGTCCGGCGCCGAACTGGGTCCGGACCGTGAGTGCCATCTCGGCCGCGCCGCCGGTCATGAAGGGCAGCTTCGCCGCCTGATTGAGCAGCTGGTCGAAACACACCCCGATGAAGTCGAGGTACATCAACTCGACAACGGGACGCATCCCGGCCATGGCCGCACCGACACCGAGGCCGACAATCGCGGTCTCCGAGATGGGCGTGTCCCGGACCCGTCCAACGAACTGTTCGGCGAGCCCACGGGTGAGCCCGAAGACATTGCCTCCGGCACCGACGTCGACACCGGCGAGAAACACGCGATCGTCCTCAGCGAGCTCGACCTCGAGCGCCGAGCGGATGGCATCCATGGTGCGGAAGACCGGCGCATCCTCCCCGGGTGGAGCGGGTTCGGGCCGTGCCGGTCGCGGGCGCAGCACGAAATCCGTCAACGTGGCCGCATCGGGATTCGCGAGCCGGCGGGCGGCTTTCAGCGCTGCGTCGAGCGCGGCGGACGTGGACGCCTCGAGTGCCTTGATCTGGTCGTCGCCGACACCCGCCTGCCGCAACAGCGCCTCGTGGATGAGAAGGGGATCGCGTGACCGCCACTCCTCCAGCTCGTCCGGAGACCGATAGCGCTCGGGGTCGCCCTCGTAGTGGCCGTGCCAACGGTAGGTGGCCGCCTCGACGACCGAAGGCCCGCTCCCGTCGCGGGCGGCACTGACGACGCCCTCCATGACGTGTGCCGTCGCCACGACATCGTTCCCGTCCACCGCGGCATAGGGGATCCCGTAGCCGGCTGCCCGTTGCTCGAGTGACGCCGCATGCTGGGTGGAAGCCGGGGAGAACTCGGCGTAGCCATTGTTCTCGCAGAAGAAGACAACCGGGAGCTTCCAGACGGCGGCCAGGTTCAAGGCCTCGTGGAAGGCCCCCTGCGCCACCGCCCCGTCGCCGAAGAACGCCACGGTCACGCTGCCGTCTCTCCGCAGCTGTGCCGCCGTGGCCGCACCCGCTGCGATCGGCACGCCGGCGGCGACAATGCCGTTGGCGCCGAAGATCCCGAGCTTCGGGTCGGCGATGTGCATGGAACCGCCGCGACCGCGGTTCGTGCCCTGGTCCTTGCCCATCAGCTCGGCAAACATCCCGGCCGGATCCAGACCCTTGGCCAGGCAGTGACCGTGCCCCCGGTGGGTCGAGGTGATCACGTCCGCGGGGCCGAGCGGCCAGCACGCTCCGACGGCCGACGCCTCCTGCCCGGTCGACAGGTGGACGAAACCGGGGACTTCTCCGTCGCGGTAGAGCGCCGCCACGCGCTCCTCGAAGCCGCGAATCACCAGCATGCGGCGCTGCATCTCGACGACGTCGACCACGGACGAGCCAGAGGGCGCAGAAGGGCGGGTGGCCATCAACCGTGTACTGTACTGGTCGGTACAACTACAACGTGAGAAAAGCGATGGCCGACCAGATCGACATACCCGAGTCGTTCCCGGGCCCGGGCACTGTCTCGGGAAAGCGGGTGGTCATCACCGGCGCCAGCCGCGGCCTCGGAGCCCTGCTGTCCCACGCGTTCTCCCGGGCCGGCGCTTCCGTGGCGCTCGTCGCGCGGACGGAGCGGGACCTGAAGGCAGTCGCGGGAGCACTTCCCGGGACGTCCATGGTGCTCAGTGGCGACGTGACGGACGAGGACTTCAACGAGGCGGTCGCCGATGCCGCGGTGGCCGAATGGGGTGGCATCGACGCCTGGATCTGCAATGCGGGGATCTCGCCGATCGTGGCCGGTCCCCGCGAGACCGACGCCGCGGTCTGGCGGCAGGTCGTGGAGGTGAACCTCACGGGTTCGTTCCTGGGGGCGCGCGCCGCGGCCCGGGTCATGGGCGATGGCGGACGGGTGATCTTCACGGGGTCGGTCCTCGGGGAACGTCCGCGCAAAGGCCTCGCCGCCTACAGCGCGTCGAAGGCGGGGCTGGTCGGTGTGGCCAAGAGCCTCGCGCTCGATCTGGCCCCCGCAGGAATCACCGTGAACGTCGTGGCACCGGGGTGGTTCGAATCACCAATGGCCGAAGAGTGGGTGCACAACCCGAAACTCTCCGCTTCCATCACGAACCATACCGCGCAACGGCGCTGGGGAACGTCCTCAGACCTCCCCGCGGCCTATCAGTTCCTGGCCTCCGATGCCGCCGCGTTCATCACCGGAACCGTGCTCAGCGTCGACGGTGGATACTTGCTGGTATGACGCCAGCGCGACGGGTCGTGGCAATTGTCGGTGCGGGCGGCGCGCTCGGCGGCGCACTGGCCAAGCAGTTCGCCGGCGAACCCGACACCGACCTCATGCTCAGTGACGTGAGCGCACCGTCGCTCGACGCGACCGTGGCCACCATGGCCGACGTCCCCGTGCCGGACGGGTCGGTCGAGAGCATGTTGGCGGACGTCGGCGCCTACGAGCAGGTCGAGGCCGTGATCACGCGGGCGGTCGAGCGCTTCGGCCGCCTCGACGTCCTGATCAGCAACGCCGGCGTCCTCTCGCCGAACGGCCGGATCCACAACCTGAGCACCGAGGACTGGGAACGCGCCTTCCGGGTCAACCTGCTGGGGGCCGTCAACGGCATCCGGGCGGCGGTGGCGGTCATGCGACCCCAGCACTCGGGCTCCATCGTGCTGACGGCCTCGGTCTCCGGGCTCACCGCATGGTCGCATGCGGCGCCCTACTGCGCCACCAAGGCCGCCGTGATTCAGCTCGCGAAGGTGGCGGCCGTCGAGTATGCCCGCGACGGCATCCGTGTCAACTGCGTGTGCCCAGGGACGTTCCGCTCGGCGATCCACGACGGGCTTCCGGCGAACGCGCTCGACGCCGTGGCCGAGCGCCATCCCCTCGGGCTCGGCACGGCTGCCGACCTCGTGGGTGCGTACTCGTACCTGGCGAGCGATGCGGCACGCTGGACGACCGGGTCGGCCCTGGTCGTCGACGGCGGCTACTCGGCGCCCTGAAATGCTATGGAGGTCCGGCGACCGGGTTCACGATTCCCCGCATGAAGATGTCGGCGAAGGGCTTCGCCACATCACGAGCCGAGAACTCGCCACCCTGCTTCAACCAGAGGTAGGTGTAGTTGTGCATCCCGAGCCACGCCATTGCGGTGAGCCGGGGCTGCACCTCTCGGAACTCCCCCGCGTGGACGCCCGACTGGAGAACCGCCTCGACCCGCCGTTCGTACTCCCGACGGCGTTGGCGGAACTGTTCGGCCCGTTCGCCGGTGAGCGCCGGGAATTCGTGCAGAAAGACCCAGACGTGGTCCGGGTACCGGTGGATGACGTCCAAGAGCTCCTCGCCGAGCATGGCGAGCTGCCGCGAAGGCGAGCCACCGGTTTCGGCCACGCGGTCTGCTCCGAGCATCACCTCATCCATCACCCGGTCGTGGATCGCCGCGAGCAGATCCTCCTTGGAGCCGATGTAGTGGTAGAGCGCCCCCTTGCCGAGATCGTTCGCGACACAGAGCTCGGTGATCCCCGTGGCGTGGTACCCGCCGCGGGCGAACACGCCCGCCGAGGTGTCGATGATCGCCTGGTAGCGCGCCTCCCAGGTCGCCTTGCGCCGAGATTCGCCGGTTGGTTCCACCCGTGACATTGAGAGCGAGACTAGCGGGCCCGTCAACTCGAGAGCCGGTCCCGCGCGGGCGACGCGCAGTCCACGGCACCCCCGTCGAGACGGGCCCCGTCCTCAGAGCACGAAGGAGTGCAGAGCGATGATGCCAACGCGCATCGGCACGATCCCGGTCGCCGGCAGGACGTGCTCGTGACCGCCGGACCGCCCGCCTCGGGCGATGTCAACTGGTTCAGCGTGCTGGAACACCACGCCGGCCGTACGCCGGACAAGGCGATGACGATTTTTGAAGGGGAGACGACGACCTACCACGAGATGGCCCGTCGGGCGGCCGCGCTGGCGGGAGGTCTGGCCGAGCGTGGCGTCCGAAGCGGCGACGTTGTGGCTCTGCTCTCGTACAACTGCCCCGAATTTCTCGAGGCTCTTTTCGCCGCTAACTACCTCGGCGCCATCGCCATGCCGATCAACTGGCGGCTCGCCGCCCCCGAGGTGCGCTACATCCTCGATCACTCCCGGGCTCGTGCTCTCGTCTGCGACCAGTCGCTGCTGCCGCTCGCGAACGATGCGACGGCGGGGCTCGGTGACTCGCTCGTGCGCATCTCCATCGCGTCCGTCAGCGAGGGCGGATGGACCTCCCTCGGCGACCTTCGTGCCAGCTCCCACGGGGCTGGTCGGGTCGCGGCACTCGCCGACGACGTGCACCGGTTGATGTACACGTCGGGTACGACCGGCAGACCAAAGGGCGTCATGCTCACCCACGCCAACCTGGCCTGGAAGAATCTCGCGCACATCATCGAATTCGGGTTCACCCAGGCGGACCTCGGTCTGGCGTGCGGCCCGCTCTACCATGTCGGCGCGCTCGACCTCACGACGACGTCCCTGATCGCTGCCGGCGCCACGACGATCATCCACCGGACGTTCGGCGCGTCCGGGGCGGTCGACGAGATTGAGCGTTCCCGGGTCTCGACCGTGTGGCTGGCACCCGCCATGGTCAACGCGATCATGGCCCTTCCCGGCATAGAGCAACGAGACCTGTCCTCCGTCAGGGTTGTCATCAACGGGGGCGAGAAGATGCCGATTCCTCTCATCGAGCGGATACAGCGGGTCTTTCCCTCGGCCTGGTTCGCCGATGCCTACGGCATGACCGAGACGGTGTCGGGAGACACCTTCCTCGACCGCGGGAGCATCGTCACGAAAATCGGCTCCGTAGGCCGGCCCTGCCTCTACCTCGAGCTCGAAGTCTGGGATGAAGCCGGCGCGCCGGTTCCGACTGGACAGCAGGGTGAGATCGTCATGCGGGGCCCCAAGGTCTTCAAGGGGTACTGGCGGGACCCCGAGGCGACGGCGTCTGCGTTCACCGGAGGCTGGTTCCATACCGGCGACATCGGCGTCCGCGACGAAGACGGGTACCTCTACATCGTCGACCGCCTCAAGGACATGATCGTGTCGGGCGGGGAGAACATCGCCAGTTCGGAGATCGAGCGCGTGCTCTACGAGCACGGGGCCGTCCTCGAGGCCGCCGTCATCGGTCGTCCGGACGATCGCTGGGGCGAGGTGCCAGTAGCGTTCGTGGTGCTGCGCCAGGGCGCTGCGGCAACGCCGGACGAGCTCATCGCACACTGCCGGGTCCAACTCGCACGCTTCAAGGTCCCGAAGGACGTCACCTTCCTCGACGCCCTGCCCCGGAATCCCTCCGGAAAGGTCCTCAAGCGTCAGCTCCGGGTCGGAGCATGATCAGCGTGGGCCACCTTCCGGCTGGCCGCAACGAGACAGTCCGACTGGAGACAACGTGACTCGGATCAGCGGGCCCGTGACCGGTGGCGGCAAGGGGTGGGCCTTCGGCGGCCCGACGACCGATCTGGCGGCGCTGGGCTACCGCCAGGACGAATACTTCCTGGAGGGCGAAGCGGTCCGCTACGGACCGGCGCCGGGCACCGACTTGGGGAGGGACGGGCGGTGGCAGGTCGGGCCGGTCGAGAGGTCGGCCTACAAGACTCGGATGGTGGTGGTGCGTCCCATCGACCCGGCAACGTTCAACGGAACGGTGATCGTGTTGTGGAACAACGTCTCCGCCGGGTACGAGAACTTCGCCGGCGGTGACAGCCCCGAGGTGTACGAAGGCCGTTTCGCCTATGTGGCGGTGTCCGTCCAACGGGTCGGGCTGCACGGGCAGACCGACAACCCCCAGGGCCTGCAGCAATGGGACCCGGAGCGCTACGGGTCCCTGTCGATTGCGAGTGATGACTACTCATTCGACATCTACACGCAGGCCGCCAACCTGGTCGCGCCCGATCGACCCCGCGGCACCATGGATCCCTTGGGTGGCCTCGAGGTGCATCGGCTTCTCGCCCAGGGTGCTTCGCAATCGGCGGCGCGGCTCGCCTCCTACCTGAACGGAGTCCAGCCGATCACCCGCCGCTTCGACGCGTTCTTCTTCGTGATGTACTTCGGTGGCGGCACTCCGCTCGAGGTCGGCGAGGAGGTCATGACCGTCCGGGAAGCGGCCTCCGACGCCAGTCAGCCCCGAATCCCCGAAGGGCTGCATCTCTTGCGCGACGACCTCGGGATACCCATCATGGTGGTGAACACCGAATGCGAGGCGACATCGTGTTACGGCGTCCGCCAACCGGACACAGACCTCTTCCGGTACTGGGAGGTAGCCGGAGCCTCGCACGTGTCGCTGCCCGCCATTGCGTCGTCGTCAGCTCGGATGGAGCGCGACTTTGGCTTCTCCATTCCGCTCGACGGGACCATGCAGGCAATCAATCAGGTCTCTGTCGCACCGGTGGTCGACGCCGCTCTCCATCACCTTCAGTCCTGGATGCGTGAGGGCATTCCACCGCCGATCCAACCGCGGATCGCCTTCGACGGCGACCCGGCGCAGATCGTCCGCGACGAGAACGGCATCGCCCGGGGTGGCATCAGGCTGCCACAGGTCGAGGTCCCGTTGGGCCACAACAGCGCCATGCAACAGGCGCCGGACATCTTTGCCCGGCTCGTGGGCTATCACGAGAGCTTTCCGGTCGACAAGGTTCGTGATCTCTACGGAAACCGAGCGGCCTATGTCGCCCGCTACGAGGGGGCGACGCGGGCGGCGGAAGCGGCGTCGTTCGTCCTCCCCCGCGACGTCGGGCCCCTGCTCGCCGAGGCCGAGGCCGCGCTCCCGCTGTAATCCCGCCCGCTGACGATCGACCCCTCCTCGCCCGGAGCCGTCAACGACTTCGAACTCCGGTGGCGCGCCCTTATGGTTCCACATGCGCCTTTACCTCGCAGAAACCTTGACGGTTTACCCTCTCGTGCATGCGCACTCGCTTCGGGACGGCCGGGGCTGACCGACCTGTGTCGCTCACCTAGTGGCAGCGCGCCTGCGGACGGCTCTCCTCGGATATCGGGAGCTGCTGGCCGTACTCGTTGCCGCTGTCGTCGGGCTCAGCGTGCAACACCCGCTGGTCTGGCTCACGTCACATCAAGGCATCAACATCGGACTTGCCGTCCTCGTATTCGCGACTGCGTTGACGATCGAACCGGCGGCACTTCGACGAGTGCGCACGTCCTGGCGGCGCCTGCTGGTGGTGCTGGTGGTGGGGATCACCGTGCTTCCCTGCCTGTCGTGGTCGGTGTCACGGCTGGTGGCCCCCGGGTCTCTCCGCGACGGCATCCTGACCGTCGGTCTCGCTCCCTGCGAGATCGCTTCTGTCGCCACGACGGTCATGGCGGGAGGTGAGGCGGCCTTTGCGGCCGGGATCCTCATCGGGTCGACGGTCGCCACCGTCGCACTGTCCGGACTGATCCTCGGCTTCGAGGTCGGCTCAGCGTCGATCGGTCCGTGGCACATTCTCGTGAACCTGATTCTGGTGGTGGCCGCGCCGCTTGCTGCCGGCCTGACCCTCCGAGCCCTCACTCCCATCGGGCCCCGCGTCGAGCACGCGGCGATGGTCACCGTGACCGTGGTCGTGGCATGCCTGGTCGCCTTGATCGCGGCGGAGATCCATCTCTCGTCCCGCTATGTCTCCGTGGCCGGAGCGCTGCTCGTATTCCTGATCGCATCGGCGTGCATAGGCTCTGTGCTGGGACGTGGGGCCCGCCGTCCGGTGTCGAGCGCCACACTGCTCACCACCTCAATGCGGGACTTCGCCATCGCGGCCGGCCTCGCTGCTGCGGCCTTCGGTCCGGATGCCGCAGCACCGCTCGGTCTCTACGGCATCCTCGTGCTCGTCTGGGGAACGGCGGTCGCCGGCGCGCTCCGGCGCCGCCAACGAGCCGGATGACCTGTCGAAATCAGATGACGTCCTTGAACACCGCGGTGCTGTTGGCGGTCTCCTGGGCCACCGGGAAGTGGAAGCCGCACTTCGGACATGGCTCGGCCAGCGTCTTCTGTTCGGCCGCCAGGTCGTAGGCCTTGTCCTGCAGCGTGCCGCAGGTCGGGCAGATCCGCAGGAGCCGGGTGGCCGTCGACTCGAAGTTGGTGATGATGTCCTCCATGATGGCGCCGTTGGCCGCCCACTCCTTGGCGTGCTTGTGGTAGGTGTCCATGTGCCAGTCGTCGACCGCCTCCTTGCTGGCCCACATGGAGACCTCGTTGTACCAGCCGGCCTCGTCGGGGTGCTCCCACCAGGTGAGATGGAGAAGCCGGGCTTGGTCATGAGGTGATGGCGCACGTCGCTGAAGACCGTGCGGAACTTGTCGTAGGCGTCCGGGCTGCTGAAGCGGACGCGCTGCATGCTGAGGTAGATGCCCACTGTGCTCTCCTTGGGTATACGGAGCGGATGTGTCTGCGGTCTACGGAGCGACACCTTCGACGGTGACATCGGCACCGAGCTTGTGCGCGACCTCCTTGGCGACGTCGCCCTCGACCACCAGGCGCCAGCGCCGGCTGTCTCTGGACGGACCACGAGCACGTGGCGCACCCCGCGGGCCGACGGCCGCCTGGGCGATCGTCTTGACGGCTTGCGGGTGGCCGCCACCTGGCCCCAGGCCTCCACCCCGCCCTTCTCGAGGGCCGACACCGTCCTCGAGCGATCTCCTTCTGCTCGTCCATCTCCTTTCTGGTGGGCATGAGGCCCGGATTGGGCAGCCCGAGCGACGATCCGTAGATGCGGGCGATGGTGACCACGGCCACGGGCTCGCCGGCGCTGAGCCTGAGCGCCTGGCGGACCGCCGCCCCGGGAATCTTCTCCCCGTTCGAGGCGATCAGCACCGCCGCGGGCTGGGTCGGCTGCTTGTCGAACTTGCGGCGCCCGAACTTGCTCCGGACGGGCGCCGTGCGCCGGCGTCGCCTCGGCCGGCGCCACCGTCATCGCTCGGTCTCGGCCTGCATGGCGGACATGGTCGGCATGGCTTCCGGTGTCACCACGACCGGACCCTGGCGTGTCACCGAGGTCGATACCGCCCGGTGACCCGAGCACGAGCGGCATCTCGCCCGAGTCCGTGATCCCCCGCCGGCTGGTCGGTGATCTTGCGCCACCAGTAGAGCGGCACGTAGGCCGCCACGATCACGAGGCCCAGGATGTACAGGAAGTGCCCCTGCCCGGGCCCGACCACGATGTCGGGCGAGTTCCAGCCGCCCACGAAGTAGTCGAAGGTGAGGAACAGCGCGCACGGCCAGGGCGATCCAGCGGAACCAGCCCGGCATGCGGAACGGGCTGACCCGCTCCGGCCGGAACTGGCGCAGCAGGAAGTACCCGTACAGCGAGCCGGCCACGGCGACGATGTAGCCGACGTTGGAGAAGATGTAGATGCGCACCGGCGAGCCGAAGAGGCTCACGATGAGCGCGCAGACGACGTTGAAGGCCATGGCCCGGTCCGGCACGTGGTGCTTGTTCTTGTGCTCGAAGAACCGGGGCAGGAGCCGGTCCTCGGAGGCCTGGAACAGCGACCGGGCCACGCCCATGATGGCGTTGAGCACCGACAGCAGCAGGGCGAAGACCAGCGGGATGCCGATCAGGTACTTGACCCAGCCGGCGTTGCCGAAGATGTGGTCGCAGAAGCTCGTGTACAAGGTGAGCGGGTCGGCCGTCTTGAGCGACGCCCCGAGCACGCCCACGAAGACGATGGCCGTGCCGATGTAGACGAACACCCCGTAGAGGCCCTCGGCCGTCAGGGCGATCTTGGCGTCACGGGCCGGGTCGCGACATTCGCCGATGTAGCACGCCGCCGCCTCCATGGCGATGGCGTTCCACGAGATGACGAAGATCCAGGCCAGGAAGAAGACGGTCCCCGACGTCGCCGGGCTGGCGTAGTGGAAGCCCGAGATGTTCGACCAGTGGAAGCTGCGACGGCTTGAAGACCGGCAGGATGATGAGCAGGGTCAGCGGCACCATCGACGTGACCCCGAGGATGGTGGCGAACCTGGCCCCGAGCCGGATCCCGAGGTAGCAGGGGATGAACAGCCCGATCAGACCGACGAAGGTGATGAGCGAGCACGCCCATGGAGACCGGCGTACCCAGCGTGCCCGAGCGGCGAGAACGTGCGACCCAGCGGCACGTGGAAGAGCACGGCGATGTAGCCGGCGGCCAGCAACATGTTGATGGGCGCCACGGGGAACCAGCCGAGCCAGTAGCCCCAGCCGGACACGCCCCCGATGTGCTTCGCCGTCGTCTGCCCGAGCGGCTCGAAGCTCTCGTAGGCGTAGGACGGCATGCCGCCCGGTCCGGTGCGGCAGGAGAGCGGCCAGCTCGCCCATGCACAGGCAGACGATCAGGCCGATCACCACCACCAGCGCGATGGCCGGGATGGCGGCCGCACCCATGGACTGGACGGCGAACGGGACGATGCCGGTCACCAGGATGGTCCCGGCCAGGCCGATGACGAACGCCCCCCACCAGTTCGTCCCCCGGCTCAAGGAGGTGGCGACCTCTGCGGGAGCCCCGCTGACGGCGGTGCCTTCTTCACTCATGTCCTCGTCTCCTCCGTGTGGTCGGGTGTGTCAGTGGGCAATGATGGGCGGGGCAGTACGGCGATGTCGGTCAGAAGGCCTGCAGGTAGCGCTCGAGCTCCCACGGGGTGACCTCGGCGTGGGAGGCCCGCACCTCGGCCCGCTTGGTGGCGACGAAGTAGTCGACGTAGTCGCCCTCGGGCGTCTTGCCCAGGCCCTCGCGCAGCACGTCGTCGCTCTCGAGGTGGTCGAGGGCGTGCCACAGCGTCATGGGCATGGAGCGCAGCCCGAGGTCGACTGCCTCTTGCTCGCGTAGCGCCAGGAGGTTGAGCTCACAGGGCTCCCCGGGGTCGAGGCTCGCGCTCGATGCCGTCGAGGCCGGCCGCGATCAGCGCGCTCAGTGGCCAGGTAGGGGTTGGCCGAACCGTCGATGCAACGGTCCTCGACCCGGCCGGGGTCGGGCACCCGCAGCATGTGCGTGCGGTCGTTGCCGCCGTAGGTGGCGTAGACCGGTGACCAGGCCGCACCCGAGTTCGGCGGCGGCGCTGGCCAGCCGCTTGTAGGAGTTGACCGTGGGGCAGGCGACCGCCGCCAGTGCCTCGGCGTGCTCGAGCAGGCCGCCGATGAACGGAGTACCCGAGCGCCGACATCCCGAGCCCGCGGCCGTCCTCCGGATCGGCGAAGAGCTCGTCGCCGTCCGCTCGGCGTCCCACAGGCTCAGGTGCATGTGCAGGCCGTTGCCGGTCAGGTGGGAGAACGGCTTGGGCATGAACGTGGCGAGCATGCCCGGCCTCGGCGGCCAGGGTGTGCACCATGTAGCGGAACACGATCACCCGGTCGGCCGTCGTCAGGGGGTCGGCGTAGCGGAAGTTCTGCTCGAACTGCCCGTTGGCGTCCTCGTGGTCGTTGGCGTAGTTGGCCCAGCCGAGCGTGTTCATGTGGCGCGACACCGTCGTCAGGTGGTCGTACATCCGGGTGAGCGCCCGGGCGTCGTAGCAGGGCGCCGCGGCCCGGTCCATGCGGATCGGCCACCTCGATGCCGCCGTCGTCGCTCCGCCGCACCAGGAAGTACTCCGCCTCGGCTCCGACCTTCAGCGCGTAGCCCGGCGGCGGCCAGGCGCTCGAGCTGCCGGCGCAGGATGACCCGGGGTGCGAACGGCCACGGCTCACCGAGGACATGGGGGTCGCACTGGATGATGCCGAGCCCGGGTCGCCACGGCGCCGGCATGTACGAGCTCAGGTCGGGCATGGCCAGGATGTCGGGCGACGACGGGGTCTGGCCCATGGGCCCGGCGGCGAACCCGGCGAACCCGGCGCCGTCGGCCATCAGCCCCTCGATGGCGGAGACCGGCACCATCTTGGCGCAGGGCTTGCCGTGCATGTCCACGAACATGGCGAAGAGGAACTCCACGCCGTCCCGCTCGGTCGCCGCGATCAGGTCGGCTGCGCTCTCCATCGAGTGCTTCCTCTCGCTCGCGTGTGATCGCCATGCAGATGTCTTCCGCTGTCGTCTGTCCGTTGTGGTGCCTGGTCCTCTCTGTCAACGATGTTGCCTCAGGGGAAACCGGTAATGGTTACTGCGTTGTTTCGAAATGTTGCGTGACCGTTAACTGTGCAGCGGCCCGCCTGGCGTGGCGGGTCGGCCGGGATACTGTTGACTCTTGTGCGACGCTGTTTCTTGACAGGCAACAGGTCCCGGTCATAATGGAGCCGACGCGGCGCATCCCAACCGGCGCATCCCTGCCGGGAGGCCGACGAGCAACGAAAGCGAGCTGCCCGTGAGTGATCCCGCTTCGGAGCGCACCACGCTGCACCGCTACGCCCACCGTGCGGCCTACGACCGCGAGACCATCGACGCCATTCTGGACGAGGGCCTCGTCTGCCACGTCGGCCTCCAGACCGACCGTGGCTTCCCCGTGGTCATCCCCCTCGCCTACGGACGCGACGGGGACGTCGTCTACCTCCACGGATCGGCGGCCAGCCGCCTCTTCCGGGGTGCCCGGCGGCCCGACATCGAGATCTGCATGACGGTGACCTTCGTCGACGGGCTGGTGGTGGCCCGCTCCACCTACAACACCGACATCAACTACCGCTCCGTCGTGATCATCGGTCGGGCCACCGAGGTGAAGGACCTCGAGGAGAAGCGGCCACGGGCTCGAGCTGATGGTCGACCACATCATCCCCGGCCGCAGCCGCGACGCCCGCCCGCCGACCGAGAAGGAGCTCCGCAGCACCATGCTCCTCAAGCTCCCGCTCGGCGAGTCCTCGGCCAAGGTGCGCACAGGGTGGCCGCTCGACGAGGAGGAGGACTACGACCTCGAGATCTGGGCCGGCGTCATCCCCTTCACCACCGTGACGGAAGCGCCCCAGGTCGACCCGGCTCTCCGCGTCGACGTCCCGATGCCCGAGTACGTCGAACGGTACCGGCGACCCACCGTGCCCGTCGGCGAGATGGCGGGCTGAGCCGTGTGCGGCGTCATCGGGCTCTTGCTCCGGGACCCCTCCCTCGAGCCGCGACTCGGCGAGCTGCTGGTGCCCATGATCGAGGCGCTCGACGAGCGGGGACCCGACTCCTCCGGCATCGCCGTCTACGCCGATCGCCCGGCGACAGAGGGCCCGCCCTCGCTGCGGCTCTCACTGGGCGCCGACGAGGCCGTGGATTGGCTGGCGCTCGGGTGCTCTCTCCTCGAGGTTGCGGCGAGCGGGGCCGAGATGCACCGATTCGGAGCCGGGCTGGTCCTCGACCTGCCCGAGGCGTCCCTTCATGCCGTGCAGGAGCGGCTTGCCGCGGAGTGGCCCCAGGTCCGGGTGCTCGGCACCGGCTGGAATCTCCGCGTCCTGAAGGACACCGGCCGGCCCACCGACACGTGCGCCCGGTTACGGCATCGCCTCGCTGGGACGGGTACCTGGCCGTGGCCCACACCCGGATGGCCACCGAGTCGGCGGTGACCGTCCTGCACTCCCACCCCTTCGTCCCGGCGCGGGACCTCTGCGTGGTGCACAACGGCTCGTTCTCGAACTACGCCACCGTGCGCCGGCATCTGCTCGACGACGGCGTCCGTTTCGACTCGGACAACGACTCCGAGGTGGCGGCCCGCTACCTGGCCAGCCGTCTGCAGTTCGGCGACGACCTCGAGGAGGCCACCCGCTGGGTCATGAAGGAGATGGACGGATTCTTCACTCTCGTCATCACGAGCGCCGACGAAATGTCCGTCGTCCGCGACGCCTTCGCCTGCAAGCCGGCCGTGGTGGCCGAGACGACGGCTACGTGGCCGTGGCCTCGGAGTACCGGGCCTTGGCCGAGCTGCCGGGCATCGCCGACGCCGATCGTCTTCGAGCCCCAGCCCGAGGAGGTCTACACGTGGAGCCGCTGAACGGCACGGAGACACTCGACTTCACGGTCGTGCTGGACTGCGACGAGCTCGGCACCCGGGCCGTCAACCAGCGCCCTGCGCTCGTTGCCTGACGGATCCCGTGCCGCCGTGCGGGCCCCGCGGGGCCGCCACAACCTGGCGGTCGGCCTGGCCAGCGATATCGCCATCACCGTGGAGGGCAACGCCGGCTACTTCCTCGGCGGCCTGTGCGGCGCCAAGGACGGCCGCGGGCCCGACATCGTCGTCAACGGGTTCGTGGGATGGTCGGTGGGCGAGAACCTGATGGGCGGCACCATCCGCGTGCGCGGCAGCGCGTCGCAGAGCGCCGGCGCGAGCGCCCGCGGCGGGCGCATCTTCATCGAGGGCGACGCGTCGCTGCGGGCCGGCATCTCCCTCAAGGGCGGCACCCTGGCCATCGCCGGCGACGCCGGCGCCATGACCGGATTCATGGCCCAGGCCGGCACGATCCTCATCGGCGGCAACGCCGGGCACGCCCTCGGTGACTCGCTCTACGAGGCGGTGATCTACGTCGCAAGGCTCCATCGCCTCGCTCGGCGCCGACGCCGTGGTCGAGGAGATGACCGACGACGACGTGCTGGCGGTCAAGCGCCTGGTCGAGGAAAGCGGGTTCGACCACATCGAGCCCGACGCGTCTGACCAAGGTGGCCTCGGCCCGCCAGCTGTACCACTTCTCCACCCACAACCACGGCTCGTACTGACTGATGGTCGACGACGCGCTCGAGGGCATCCCGGCCAACGCCAGCTTCCCGCCCGAGGTCATCGCCCGGGTCCACGAGATGGCGGAGACCGGCCAGTACCCGATCCGCGGTCTCGGGGCCCGCCGGAAGCTCCCCACCTTCGACGACCTCGTGTTCCTCACCGCATCGGTGTCCCGCTACCCGCTCGAGGGCTACCGGGAGCGGTGCGAGACGCAGCACCGTGCTCGGGTGGCCGGCACGGAGCGACGCCCCTCGAGCTCGACATCCCCATCACCATCGCCGGCATGAGCTTCGGCGCACTGTCGGCCCCGGCCAAGGAGGCCCTGGGACGGGCCGCCACCGAGGTCGGCACGTCCACCACGACGGGCGACGGCGGCATGACGCCGGAGGAGCGCAAGGCCTCGTCGCTCCTGGTGTACCAGGTGCTGCCCTCGCGCTACGGCTTCGACCCCGGCCGACCTCCGCCAGGCCGACGCCGTCGAGATCGTCGTCGGCCAGGGCGCCAAGCCCGGCGGCGGCGGCATGCTGCTCGGGCAGAAGGTCAACGAGCGGGTGGCCGCCATGCGCACGCTGCCCCCCGGGCATCGACCAGCGTTCGGCCAGCCGCCATCCCGACTGGGTCGGTCCCGACGACCTGCGCATCAAGATCGAGGAGCTGCGCGAGGCCACGGAATGGGCGATCCCGGTCTACGTGAAGATCGGGGCCACCCGGGTCGACCACGACGTGAAGCTCGCCGTCGCCGCCGGCGCCGACGTCGTCGTGGTCGACGGCATGCAGGGCGGCACCGCGGCCACCCAGGACGTGTTCATCGAGCACGCGGGCATCCCGACCCTGCCGGCCGTGCGCATGGCCGCCGAGGCGCTGCGGGAGATCGGGGCCCGCGACGAGGTGCAGCTGATCGTCTCGGGCGGGATCCGTTCCGGCGCCGACGTGGCCAAGGCGCTGGCCCTCGGCGCCGACGCCGTCTCCATCGGCGTCGCCGCGCTCCTCGCCCTGGGCTGCAACCGGCCGTCCTACCGAGGTGCAGACGGTGCCGCCGATCGACGTCGGCACCGACTACGCCGCGCTCGGGACCGCACCGGGCCGCTGCGCGCACTGCCACACCGGGCGCTGCCCGGTCGGCATCGCCACCCAGGACGCCGCGCTCGAGGCGCGGCTCGATTCCGTCCACGCCGCCACCGCGGTGGCCAACTACCTGCGCGCCCTCACCATGGAGGTGACCGCGCTGGCCCGGGCCTGCGGCAAGTCCGACGTGCACCATCTCGAGCCCGAGGATCTCGCCGCGCTGACGGTGGAGGCGGCCGCCATGGCCAGGGTTCCCCTGGCCGGCACCAGCTGGATCCCCGGCTGGCCCACCCCGGCTCCGTGATTTCACCCCGCACGGCCGAGGTCGTGGTGATCGGTGGCGGCGTGGCGGGCCTGAGCACGGCCCGCGCCCTGGTCGAGCTCGGCGTCAGGGACGTGGTCGTGCTCGAGCGCGCACACCATCGGCTCGGGCGGCAGCGGCAAGTCCAGCGGCATCGTGCGCTGCCACTACGGCATCCCCTCGCTGGCCGCCATGGCCTGGCGGGCCCTGCCCGTGCTGGAGGACGCGGCCGAGATCCTGGGCGCTCCCTCCGGCTACCGCCGGACCGGCTACCTCGTCGGGGTCGGGACCGGAGAACCTCGGTGCGCTGCGGGCCAACGTCGCCATGCACCAGCGCCTGGGCATCGAGGTCGAGCTGGTCGGCCACGACACCGCAAGCGAACTGTGGCCGGCTGCACGTCTGCGAGGACTTCGCCGAGTTCGCCTACGAGCCGCGCGGCGGGTACGGCGACGGGCACCAGACGGCGCTGGCCTTCGCCGCGGCAGCGCGGCGGGGCGGGGCCAACCTGCGCCAGCACAGCGGCGTGGCCGCGCTGCGATGTAGCAGACGGGCGTGTGCAGCGGCGTCCGCCTCGTCGACGGCAGCCGCATCGGTGCCGCCCACGTCGTCCTGGCGGCCGGGCCCTGGTCCGCCGATCTGGCCGCCGGCGTCGGCGTCGACCTGCCCGTCCGGGCCCAGCGGGCCCAGATCCTCCTCGTCGACCCGGGTCGGCCGACGTCGGGCCCGTCCCCGTCTTCTCCGACCTCGTGTCGCTGCAGTACGTGCGCAGCGAGGGACCCGCTCCATCCTGCTGGGCGACAGCGACCACTCCGATCCCGAATGGTCCGATCCCGACAGCTACCGCGAGCGGGCGAACGACGAGGAGCTGGCCGCGGCGATACCGAAGTTCGATCACCGCTTCCCGGGCCTCGACGGCGCGTCGCTCTCGTCGTCGTACGCCGGCTGCTACGACGTGACGCCCGACTACAACCCGGTCATCTCGCCTTCGTCCGTCGAAGGGCTCTGGCTGTGCGCCGGATTCTCGGGCCACGGCTACAAGATCTCCCCCTCGGTCGGCGAGCTGATGGCCGACCTCATCGTGGCCGGCGCGAGCCGGCACCCCGACATCGACCATCGCGACTTCCGTTGGGAGCGTTTCGGCGAGCGAGGACCTCCTGGTGAGCCCGCACCCCTACGTGGGCGCGGGCCAGATGCGCTGAAGCCGCAGCCGGGGTCGGCAGGCCGGGTCGGCAGGCGGGTTCCGGTGGGGAACTGACTCGGGGTCGCGCCCGGAGCGGGGCATAGAGTGGGCGGCCGTGGCCACTCGCCGGACCGCAGCCGACCAGACCGCACGCGGGAAGACAGCCAAGACCGGTGCCGCCACGCGGCACACCCGCACCGGCCGCCAAGAGAGGCAGGTCGGCCGCACCCGATCCGCCCAAGCTGGCGGCGATGGAGAATGGCGCCGGTCCCGAAGGCGGGGGGCAGCTCGGTCAGGTCATCGCCAACCATGTCCGGACGCGCCGTCTCGAGATCGGCCTGAACGTCGGCCAGCTGGCCGAGCGCACCGGTATCTCCAAGGGGATGCTCTCGAAGATCGAGAACGCGCAGACCTCCCCGAGCCTCTCGACCCTCGAACGCCTTGCCTCCGCACTCGACATGCCGGTCACCTCGCTCTTCCGCGGTCTGGCCGAGGAGCGCGACGCCGTCTTCGTCAAGGCAGGCAGCGGCCCCGAGATCGTCCGCAAGGGCACCCGGGCCGGACACACCTACGAGCTGCTCGGCAGTCTGCGCGGACCGTACAAGCGGGTCGAGCCGCTCCTGGTCTCCCTCGACGACAGCACCGAGGTCTTCCCGCTCTTCCAGCACACCGGCATCGAGATCCTCTACATGCTGAGTGGGGTCATGGAGTACGGCTACGGGCGCCAGCGCTACAAGATGGAGCGCGGCGACACCCTGCAGTTCGAGGGCGACATCCCGCACGGGCCGACCATGCTGGTCAAGCTCCCGATCCGATTCCTCTCCATCACCATCTACACCGGCGACCGCACCTGAGGCCTCGAGTCCGGTGCGACCCGGTGCGACCCGGTGCGACCCGGTGCGACGACAGTTAACAGAATGGACACGCGCCAGGCCTTGCCCGGGCTGCTCGGGTTGTTCACTATGGGTGGACAACGTTTCCCGAGGAGGAACCGGAACCCATGGAGTCAGACCTCGAACGCTTCGTGGACGGGGACGGGCGGGCCGAGGCGGTCGACGAGGTGGCGCGCCGCATTCAGGCCGAGGGCATCACCTACGTCTACTTCCAGTTCGTCTCGGTCACCGGCCGCGTCATGGGCAAGGGGATCCCGGCCGCCCACTGGGCCTCGGTGGCCACGAAGGGCTTCCAGCTCGTCTACGGCGCCACAGCCAACCTGTTCATCGACCGCCACGGGCAGTACATCGGCTACGGGCCCGAATCATCCGAATTGGTCGGGCTGCCGGACGTCGAGACGTTCTGCCCACTGCCGTGGGACCCCAAGGTGGCACGGGTCTTCTGCACCCTCTTCCGTGGACGCGAGGAGGTCAACGATCCCGGTGGCTTCCTCACCTCGGACTGCCGGGGCAACTTGCGCCGTCTGCACCGTCGATTCACCGCGGACACCGGACTGACGCTGCGCGTCGGCTGCGAGCCCGAGATGATGTGGCTGAAGACGAACCCTGACGGGACGCCGTCGGTCGAGGGTGTGACGAAGCCCTACTGCTACCACATCGACCAATTCTCCGAGCTACAGCCGGTGATCCACCGCGTGATCGAGTACTGCACCGACATGGGGCTCGACATGATTCAGGGCGATCACGAGGACGCGCCGGGCCAGCTGGAGCTGAACTTCACCTTCGGAGCCGCCGAGGACACCGCCGACCGCCTCACCACCTACCGGCAGGTCTGCCGCCAGGTTGGCCGGGAATTCGGGCTGTTCCCCTGCTTCATGCCCAAGCCGTTCATGGGCGTCTCGGCCAACGGATGTCACCACAACATCTCGCTGTGGCAGGACGAGGTCAACATGTTCCTGCCCGACGGCGACGATCCGCGCCTGCCCTCCAAGACGGGCCTGCATGCCATCGGCGGGGTGCTCGCCCACCTGCGGGCGCTCACGGCGATCACCGCGCCGACGGTCAACTCCTACCGGCGCTTCGCCGACGCCGGATTCTGGGCGCCGATCTTCGCCGACTGGGGGTTCCAGAACCGGACCACCGCGCTTCGGGTCAGCGCGCCGGGACGCTTCGAGTACCGCTCGGTCGATTCCGCGGTGAACCCCT
The DNA here is from genome assembly GCA_963721585.1 of uncultured Acidimicrobiaceae bacterium. Lineage (GTDB taxonomy): Bacteria > Actinomycetota > Acidimicrobiia > Acidimicrobiales > RAAP-2 > Bog-473. The sequence continues at coordinate 1,500,178 of CAVRJN010000008.1, forward strand.
ACCTGTCGATGGCGGGCCTCCTGGCCGCCATGCGGGACGGGCTGGACCAGAGCATGGACCCCGGGCCGCCCGAGGAAGGGAACATCTACGAAGCCATCGAAGCCGGCAAGGAGGTGACGCGCATCCCCTCGACGCTGGGAGAGGCCCTCGATGCGCTCGAAGCCGACCCCGTGGTGCGCGGGGCGCTCCCCGGCGAGATGCTGGACCTGTCTTCTGCACTACAAGCGAGACGAATGGGAGCGCTTCATCGGCACGGTCAGCGACTGGGACCTCAAGGAGTACCTCGACATCCTCCCGTGACCGCCCCATCGCAGCCCTCTCCCGGACGTGCCCTCGTCCTCCAACATCATCCGGACGAGGATCCGGGCGCCCTCGGTCCATTGCTCGCGGCGGCCGGGCTCGACCTCACCACGGTCGAGCTCGATCAGAACGAGCGCATCCCCGCCCTGGACGGCTTCGACATGCTTCTCGCCATGGGCGGGCCGATGGACGTCTGGCAGGAGGCCGAACATCCGTGGCTGGTCGCCGAGAAGGCCGCCATCCGGCACTGGGTTGCCGATCTCGAGCGGCCCTATCTCGGGGTCTGCCTGGGCCACCAGCTGCTGGCCGAAGCCCTCGGCGGGACCGTCGGGCTGATGGAGGAGCCGGAGATCGGCGTCGTGAAGATCGACCTCACGCCGGAAGGCCGGGCCGACCCGGTATTCGGCGCACTCCCCGAGATGCTGCTCGGCCTCCAGTGGCACGGGGCCGCAGTGGTCCGAGCTCCCCGAGGGCGCGGTCGTCGCTGGCCGGGAACGACCACTGCAGCGTCCAGGCACTGCGCGTCGGGTCACTGCGCCTGGGGCGTCCAGTTCCACGTGGAGGTCGAATCCTCCACCATTCCGAAATGGGCCCGGGTCCCCGAATACGAAGAGGCCCTCGCGCGCACGGATTCCAGCGCGGCCTCGCTGGAGAAGGCGGTCGATGCGAGTCTCGAGACCCTGGCCGATACCACCCGGAGGCTGCTCCAAGGGATCGTGAGCTCGATGGTCGGCGTGGCGCTCCCGCAATGACGAACGACGCCGGCTCCGGGAGCAATCCGCTCGGACGCGAACGGGTGCGGCAGGCGATCCAGGAGAGGTCGGTGACGGACTGGCTGCAGAAGTCCGGGCTCCGGTGTGTCCACCTTGGGCTCGTCGACGCCTCAGGGGTGCTCCGGAGCAAACGGCTCGAGCGCGACCGCCGCCGGGCGCGCCTTCGAGGAGGGCTGGAGCTTCATCGACGCCATCCAGTGGTGGGCGGCCCGACGACACCCTCTGGCACCAGCCCGGCGCAACGAGCCGACCGGCAACCGTCGATCCGGGTTCGGGACGGCGGTACCCGTTCGCCACGGACGCAGCGTTCTTTCTCGCCGAGTTCGCGCCACCGCTGTGCGAGCTCTCTCCCCGGTTCCAGCTGCTCCGGATGGCGGACCTGGCCGAGGCTGCAGGTTTCGACGTTGCGGTCGGATGGGAATTCGAATGCATCGTGCTCGAGCCGGACGGTGCCGAGGGGGTGGGCTCCATGACCCGGCGACACGACCCGGTCACCCCGGCCATGGCGGCCAACCGCTGCTGGTCGGCCCTGACCCCGGCGATCGAGGGCGAGGCTCTCGGTGGCCTCGTCGACACGCTGGGCGCGGGTGACGTCCCGGTGGACCACGTCTGCGCGGAACTAGGGCCCGGCTGCCTCGAGATCGCCACCGCACCGGAGGACGCCGTGCGCTCGGCCGACTCGGCCGCGCTGGCCAAGCTCTACACGAAGGCGTACTTCGCCCGGGAGGGCCGGCGAGCCACCTTCATGGCGCAGCTGGGCCCGGCGTTCCCCGGACTCGGCGGCCACCCCAGCCTCTCGTTGCGCTCCGCGGTCGACGGCGCCCCGCTCCTTTGCGACGAGCCCGGTGTGCTGTCCAAGACGGGCGCGCACGCGATCGCCGGGGTCCTCGCGCTGCTCCCCGAGCTGCTCGCCATGGTCGCCCCCTACCCGAACTCCTACCGTCGCTTCGGACCTGGCAACTGGGCTCCCACAACGGCGACCTGGGGTGTAGGCAACTACAGCTGTGCCCTTCGGGCGGTGCTCGACCATCCGCGCTCCGCCCGCCTGGAGCTCCGGGTCCCGGGTGCCGACACCAGCCCGCATCACTGCCTGGCCATGTTCCTCGGAGCAGCGCTGTGGGGCATCGAAGAACGCCTCGAGCCGCCGCCGCCGGTGATCGCGCCGGCCGACGGTCGTCATGCGCCTGGCGGACCAGGCACTCCCTCGCGACCTCGTCGAGGCGGCGGATCGCTTCAGCGCCAGCGCGGCGGCCCGCGAGCTTTTCGGGCCGGCCTTCGTGGAGCACTACGCCGCCGCACGTCGACGCCGAGGCGGCCGCCTGCCATCGCTTCGTCTCACCGAGGAACGGACCCGCTACCTGGACTACGTCTGAGGAGGACTGGACCGACGCCAACCGGGACACAATCATTCGAGCTGACGGACGACCAGGTCGACGCCTTCGCTCGCGACGGGTTCGTGGTCGTCGAGAACCTGATCGACCCCGCCCTGGCCCGGCGCGCCCTCGACCGCTACGAGGACCTGTTCGCCGGCCGCTTCGAGACCGGCCTCTACCCCGACGAGTGGAACTGGCGCTCTGGCGTTCACCCTGCCGATCTGACCCGCCAGATCTGCAACGCCTGGAAGTCCGACCGCGACATCGCCCGATGTGGTGCTCCGGGCCGATATCGGACGCGCCTGCGCCCGCCTCGGCGGGTGGCCGGGCGCGCGTCTCAGCCAGGACAACGTGCTGTGGAAGCCTCCCGGCGGCAAGGCCCTCGGGCTTTCACCAGGACTCGAGCTACGAGCAGTGGGCCGTGCCCTCGGAGTGGGTCAGCTGCTGGATCGCCCTCGAGGACACCACGTCCGCGCAGGGCACGGTCGAGTACGTGCGCGGCTCGCACCGCTGGAGCCGGCACTGGGGAATGATCGAGGAGTTCCACGGCCCCGACGATCCGCACGCCGAACTGCGCCGGGCCGCTGCCGCCCACGGGGTCGAGCCCGAGCTCGTCCCCGTGGAGGTGCCTGCCGGGGGCGGCGCGTTCCACGACGGGTGGACCTGGCACGGTTCCGGGGTCAATCGTCTCGACTGCTCCGCGGCGGTCACTGGTGGCCCATTGCATGTCGTCCGAGGCGCGCTTCCACCCCGAGACGACCGGCTACCTCTACAGCCGCTACAAGCGCTTCGGCGACGACACCATGGACGAATCGTTCTTCCCGATCATCTGGCGCCAGGACGGCTACCGGTCGCCGTTCCTCCAGGAGTACCTGGACCGCCGGGTGGGTTGGGCCGGAGGAGGCGGCGTGCGGGGCGGCGAAGAAGCGCACGCGCGCCCAGGCTAGACGAATCGAGCTGGTCCCGACCGGTACCGGGGGGACACGCTCGAGCTCGCGGCCGGGACGGTGGTGCGCCAGCTTCAACGGCGCCGGCGCGACCAGCACGGGCAGCCCCGTGATTCCGGTCACCCGTTCACGGAGGCCCGCCCCACTGAACCGGCGCAGCCAGCGGCGGCGCTTGGAGCCGAAGACGATCACGTCGGCGCCCCAGTCCTGCGCGGCCTCGGCGATGCGGTCGGCGATGGTGAAGCAGTTGGCGAGGTGGTGGACGCCGTCGGCGGCGACTCCCTCCCGACGCAGGTACCCGACGGCCTCGTCGACGATCTCCATGCTCTCCCGCTCGGTCTCGGAGGCGTAGCCGCGTCCGCCGACCAGCAGCTCGTTGACGTGGACAACCCGTACGCATGAGCCGGACTGCCTGGCGAGGGCGGTGGCGAAGCTGACCGCCACTCCACCGGATTCGGTGCCGTCAAGCGCCAACAGAATTCGAGAGAACATCGGATCTCACCTCCTCGTTGCCCGCCATGCGGTTCAACAATGTTTCCTCCATGTTAACAAACGAGGGGCGATTTTTGGCCGCGTTTCCTGTCAATAAGTTGTGAACCGGGTTGCGCCCCTACGGAGCGCCGTCAGAAAGCCGTCTTCCCTCAGAAGACCTGGTCAAGGGCGCACTCTGTCCCCGGATGGGTGGATCGGCTGCCCGGCGGAGGTGGACGTCTCTGGGCGCGCGGGCGGGCCAGCCCCGGCTCCGCGCCGCCGACAGCGGGCGCGACACCATCCAGCCGAGCGGGGCACGCCACCGATCTGGGCCCGAACCGGCTCCGGATGCTCGGACCGGCACGGGCTCGGCGGGTCAGCCGAGCGCCGTTGGGTCACGGGTCCTCAGCCTCCTGCGCCGGCGAGCGCACCCTCCGCTGTCGATACCTCGGCCGGTCCGGCGGAGATGAGCACTGCACTTGCGATCGCTCCCAGTGCAAGGAAACCCGCCCCCACCGCGAAGGCAACCGCGAAGCCATGGACGACGCCGGCCTGGGAAGCCGCCGCGCCATGGGCGACGATGTAGCTCGCGGTGGCGGTCGCCGCGAGGGTGTTGAGAAGCGCCGTGCCCAGTGAACCACCGATCTGCTGCGTGGTGTTGACCAGCGCGCTCGCCACGCCTGCGTCGTGATCGCTCACTCGTATGAGGGCGGTACTGCTGAAGGCCGGGAAGGCCAGGCCGAGGCCCGCGCTCATCAGGATCTCCTGCGGAGCGACGTGCAGCCAGAAATCACCGTGCACACCTATCTGCGTCAGCCAGGCCAACCCCCCTGCGGCGACCAGGAGGCCGACCGTCATCGGGATCCGCGGCCCGATCCTCGGGACGAGGCCGGACGATGCGCCCGCGGCCAGGATGATGCCGAACGCAAAGGGCAGGAAGGCGAGCCCCGCCTTGAGCGCCGAGTAGTGCAGCACGCTCTGCAGGTAGTAGCTCAAGAAGACGAACATGGCGAAGAGCCCGGCTCCCGTGAGCAGGGAAGCGAGGAACGCTCCGCCCCTGTTCCGGTCGCGGACCACCCGGAGCGGCAGCAGTGGATGGCTGGTCTTTGTCTCGAGGAAGACGAATGCAGCGAGGAGGACGACCGCGACGACCAGGAGCGCGATGGTCACCGTGGCGCTCCAGCCGTCGCTCTCCGCCTTGGTGAAGCCGTAGACGAGGCTGACCAGGCCCAGCGTCGAGAGCAGCGCGCCGGGCACGTCGTAACGCGTCGAGCCCGAGGCCCGGCTCTCGTGCACGATGACGACCGCCCCGACGGAGGCGAGAACGGCGATCGGAACGTTGACGAGCAGGCACCAACGCCACGAGGCGTATTCCGTCAGCACGCCTCCGAGCAGCACGCCGATGGCTCCGCCAGCGCCCGAGACGGCACCGTAGGCCCCAAACGCCTTGGCGCGCTCCTTGGCGTCGTGCTGGAACGTGATGGTCAGGATGGACAGGGCGGCGGGTGCCATGAGTGCCGCGAACCCGCCCTGCAGGGCGCGGGCGGCGAAGAGCATGGCTTCGTTGACGGCCAAGCCACCGAGTGCCGATGCGCCGGCGAAACCCAGCAGCCCGACGACGAACATCCGCTTCCGGCCCGAGAAGTCGGCGATCCGGCCTCCCAGCAACAGGAAGCCCCCGAACGTCAGGGTGTACGCCGTGATCACCCACTGGCGGTTGGGCGTGGAGATATGGAGGGCGTGTTGCGCCGATGGCAGGGCGATCGTGACGATCGACGCATCGAGGACGATCATCAGCTGTGCCACGATGACCACGGCGAGAATGCCCCAGCGCCTCGGGTCGGGACCGTCCACGTTCAGCAGGTCAGAGGGCGATGCCGTCGCGACCTCGTTCGACTCCACGGTGTCTCGCTCCTTCCGCTCGCCCGAGAGTGACGGGCCGGGTCGGGGGTTTCATCGGAAGCTAGCGGGACCCGGGTCGCTTCCGTGCAGCGCACGGTAGCGAGAGGCTGTCTCACCACCCTCCGTTGGGAGCGAGGCCCCGAACGACGTCAGGCGACCTCGGACCGGCCGGAGCGGCCGCGCTTCTTCGTGTGGCGGGATCCGACCTCCTCGACGACCTCGTCCGAATGCTCGACATCGAACTCATTCCCGTTCGCCCGCAGCTCAGCGAGCAGATCGACAAGTCGCGCCCGCTTCGGCTCGGACAGCCCGATGCATTCGTAGACGGTTTCGTTCAGGTCCCGCGTCGCCTCGGTGGCGACCTTCTCGCCACGCGGAGTGATCACGGCGAGGGTGGTGCGGGCATCCGATGGATGCGGCACGCGGCGGACGAGCCCTTCATCCTCGAGCCTGTCGATGATGTTCGTGACGGTGGCCGGCGGAATCCGCAGGGTCTTGCTGATCCAGCTCAGGGTCAACGAGGATTCGGGGTCCATGGCCAGCCACGCCAACACCTGATGCCGGGCGAACGTGAGTGCGTGGCGCCTCATCACCGTGTCGACCTGGTCGTTCAGGAGCTGGTAGGTCCGGAGGACGGAGGTGTACACCGCCATCCCGGAGGCCGCCTCGGGTTCCCATCGCTCCAGCCACACCCGACGGGAGGCCTCGACGACGTCGAAAGGAGCTTTCTGAAACGCCATCCTGTCAGGATACGGCTCCGGTGACCCCTTCTTCGGTGCCCTAGGCAAGGGTGCCGCCGATGATCCCGTCGGCCTCGAGCATGTCGATCTCCGACTGCGTCAAACCGAGCTCGCGCAGCAGCGCATGGTTGTGCTCCCCTAGCAGCGGGGCGTGCCGCTGGTGGATCCGTTCCGGGCCCCGGGAAAGCCGCATCGGCAACGTGCTGTAGCGAGATGCTCCTATCACCGGGTGGTCCACCTCTTCGAAGAATCGACGGGCCAGGAGTTGTGGCAGTTCGGACTGAGAGTGCGGCTGCATCACCTTGCCGACAGGCACGCCCGCGCCCCAGAGAACCTCCACGATCTCGTCGGCCGGCCGGGCGCGGCACCACTCTCCCAGGACGGCGTCGATGCGGTCGTGCTCCCTCGTGCGCCCCGCCCTGCTCGCCAGGCCTGGGTCGGCGGTCCACTCCGACTGCCCCACCACGCGGCAGAGCGAGACCCATTGCTCGTCGGTGGCGACCGCGATGGCGACCCACCCGTCATCCCGACCATGCTCGTCGGGCCCGGCGACCTTGTAGAGGTTCTGCGGTGCGGCAGTGGGACCGCGGTTGCCCCCGCGGCCGAGGAGCGAGCCGTAGGCGGAGAACTCGATCGCCTGTTCGGCCGCCACGTTGAGCGCGGCGTCGACCATGGCCGCTTCGACGAGTCCACCCTCGCCCGTCGTCTCGCGATGTTCGAGTGCGAGCATCAGGCCGTACAGGGCGTGCAGTCCGGCATTGGGGTCGCCGACGCAGTACGGCTCGAAGGGCAGAATGTCGGGGTGGCCCGTCATCCAGGTCAATCCTGCGGCATCTTCGATGACGAAGGCGAAGGCCGACAGGTCGCGCCAGGGGCCGTTCAATCCGAAGCCCGGCATCCGCACCATGATGAGATCGGGTCGTTCGTTCCGTAGCGACTCGAAACTCAGACCGAGCTGATCGAGCACGCGCGGCGTGTAGTTCTCGACCACGACGTCACACGTTGGAATGAGCCGGCGCACCAGTTCGATACCCCGCTCCTGGCCCAGATCGATCGTCATGCTCTTCTTGTTCGTGTTGAGCGCGGAGAAAATCGGTCCACGCTCCCAGTACTGGTCTTCTGTCTGCGGCACGCCGCCGACCAGACGGGCTCCGTCGGGACGGGTGGACGATTCGAGGTGGATGACATCCGCACCGAGAAGCGCCAGCATGTGACCCGCCAACGGTCCCGCCCAGAAGCTGGTCATATCGAGGATGCGCAGTCCCTCGAAGGGGAGCGAGCGAGACGCTCCGATCGGGCCAGACGTCTCGCGCTCTTCCGATTGCGCTGCCTCCGTCAGTGGGAGCCCCCCGAGGCGCGGCGCCGGTTCCGGGGCTCGGAGCTGACCGGCGCTCATTCTGAACGGAGGTCGCGGCATCACCGAGCCGTCCCGGGGATTGGTGGTGAAGCTCCCGCGCTCCTGGAAATGTCTGCACGTCACGACATTGGATCCGTCCGCGATCGGCGCGTTCGGGATCCGGAAGGCCGACGCCTGTTCGAGCACCTCCTCGACGGAGTGACCGGCGATCCACTCGTCGATGATCGGCGTCAGTGCGGTGCGATCGAGGAAGAGCGACCGGTCGTCCATCCATTCGGGGTGTCCGACCAGGACGCAGAAGTCCAGCCACTGTTGCCCGGTCCCGCAGCCCAGACCGACGAGCCCATCGCTCGCCTGCCCCACACCCGGCGTCGCCACGAAACGCTTCCGCCGCATCGGCCGACCGAGCTGGTCGTTGAAGGTCACGGGATAGTACGTCAGACACATCGCCAGTGACTCCAGCATGGAGACGTCGATCAACTCGCCGTCTCGCTCCGAGCGCCGTCGTGCCGCCAGCGTGCCGATGGCGCTGAAAACCCCGGCGAGCCACTCCCCTATCTGGCCACCGACGAACACGGGCGCACGGTCCGGCTTCCCCCTGGCCAGCCCGACGATCCCCCCCGACCACGCTTGGAGCGTGAACTCGGTCGCGGGCTTGTCGCTCCAGGGCCCTTCGAGGCCGAAGGGCGTGATCGCCGTCACCAGCAGGTGCGGGTACGTCCGTCTGATCTCGCCGGGAACGAGCGGCGGGTGCTCTGCCACGGGCGAACCGGGTGTCCACACGACCGCGTCGGCGCCTCGGAGAACGGCGTGCAGAGACGCGACATCACCGTCGCTTCCCACGTCGACCACGACGCTCTGTTTCGAGGCGGCGAGAAAGTTGAACAGTGCGCCGTCTCCATCGCGCGGGATGGCCGCGCCGGACGCTGACCATCGGCGCAGCGGGTCCCCGTCCGGTGCCTCGACCTTGATGACGTCGGCGCCCCCGTCGGCCAGAAGTTTCGTGCAGTACGCACCCGCTACCCAACTCGAGAGGTCGACTACCCGCAGCCCACGCAGGGGCGCCACTGTCGGCCCGGACTGGGACGCACCCACCGTCAGTCGGATGCTGGACGCCGGCGACCGGACCGGCTCAGTCGCCACTCGGGAGGGAAGGCGTCGTCGTTGTCCTTGACTGCGACATTGAGTCCGGCGTCCATGGTCTCCTTGCTCAGGGTCGCCCGACCGCCGTCGTCATCCTCACGGAGCTGTCCGCCCATCGATTCGAGCCAGGCGCTCAGCAGGCTGCCCATGTACTCGCCCTGGTGCTGCTTCATTACCTCGAAGAACACCTTCTGCATGAACACGGTGTCGGTCGGTCTGGTGCGGGCGCAGGCGAGCGCGTATTTCGCCACCTCCCCCTCGAGGTCCGCACGCGGCACCACGCTGTTCACGAAGTTGCATTCGTACATCTGCTCGGCAGTGAAAGGGCGACCGGTGAACACCATCTCCTGGAACTTCCGCATTCCCATCATCATCGCCCACTGCCACATGCGCGGGGCGTAGCCGACGTAACGGAACGCCGGATGTCCGAAGAGGGCATCATCGGAGGAGATCACGAGGTCGGCATCGGCCGCCTGGTAGAAGTGCCAGCCGTAGCAGTAGCCCTTGACCTCGAGGATGCTGATCTTCTTGAAGTCCTGCAGGGTCCTGCAGCCGGACCTCGTGTTGCCGTACCAATGGAGCAGCGACGCGCCGGCGCGATACGAACGCGCGCTCGGCATGGTGACGTCGTCGTCCTCGTCGATCCCGAACTCCTCGTGCAGCGCCACGCCCGCGGAACGCTTGGCCATGAGCTCATCGAGATCCGCGCCGGTCCCCAGGTGGTCGCCGACGCCCCGAACGACCAGAACCTTCACATCGTCGTCGATGCTCGCCTTGAACAGCAGGTCCGCATAACGACGTCTGGCCGCGATCGTCGGGATGTTGAGCTGATCGGGACGGTTCAGGGTGATGGTGGCGATCCGCGTCACCGGATCCTTTTCGTAGAGGATGATCTCCTCGGCGGATGGCACATCGACGTCAGTCACGTGATCGGGCTCCTTGTTTCGCGAATGGGAGTCGTCGACAGCGACTCCGGACCGGATGCCGTGACGACGATCGGTTCCTGCACGTAGACGGCGCCGGCGCCTTCCTTCCAGACGTAGCCCGTCAGCGCCAGGACCATGCCCGCTTCGAACGTCTGATCACCGGCCGTGCGCGGGAGCGCCGGTGTCACGAGTGGAAGATCGAATCCGAGCCCTAGCCCTCGGGCGACCGGCATCGGGGGCGGAGGAACCCCCGACTCGTCGTAGGCGCGAAGCAGGCCGTGCAACGGAGCCCCGACCCGGCACGCGGCCGTGAGCCGATCCCACAACTCGTCGGACCGCCGAACCAGCTCCTGGTCGACGACACCTTCGCCGTCCACCGAATAGGTCCGGCCCACTTCGCCGACGTACCCGCCGGCAACCACGCCCGCCTCGAAGGCCACCAGGTCACCGGCCTGGACGGAGGCGTCCCGGCTGGAACGACGCCACGGGTGCTCGCGCGAAATGAGCCAGGCCACGTCCTGTCCGGCCGGGGTCGTCACGCCGGCCGACGCCATCGCTTCCATGAACACAGCGGTGAGCGCCCGTTCCGTCACTCCAGGTGCGAGAGCCTTTACGGTCTCGACCAGCGCGAGCTCCGCGACGCGGACCGAAGCCCGGATCGCATCGATCTCCTCCGGGGCCTTGACCCGCCGGACACGGCGCAGCAGTGGTTCACCGTCGATGAGCTCGGCGGACGGAAAGGCCTTCGGCAACAGGTTGGCCGAGGATCCCGTCATGGAGTCGGTGGCCACCGTCCGGGCCGTGGCGGCACCCTCGATCCCTCTCAGGACCTTGACGAAGTTCATCGCATTGAAGGAGATCCCGTAGAGGTTCTCGTGCGGGATGTCTTCGGGAATTCCCTCGTCCCACGTGCTCAGCAAATGGACCGCGCCGCTCTCACGGACCAACACGCATCCGGGGCCGAAGGCGCGCGAACCGGCGGTCCACAACCGCGGCGCGCCCGAGACGTAGCGGGCGTTGCCTTCGCGGCCCACGATGAGGACGTCGATATCCGCCGCCTCCATCTCGGCCAAGACGCGCGCTCGGCGGGCCTGTCGAAGCGCGGCATCATCAGGAAGGACCTCGACGACCGTCATCACGCTCCTAGAAGGGATCGTAGGAGTAGTCGGTCATGGGCTCCCATCCGTCGTCGGTGATGAGCAGCACCTCTTCGGCGCGGTATCCGGCGGCTCCGTCCTCCCATACGAGTGGCTCGAGGACCAACACCATTCCCTCTGCCAGGACCAAGGCGGCATCGAATGCTTCCCCGATGTCGCTCCCGACGTAGGGCATTTCGGCGCTGTCGATTCCCAGGCCATGGCCGAGGTAGAAGTGCGGCATCCATGGCTTCTCGCCACCGGCGGCGGCGATGGCGGCCGCGGTCAGGTCGGCGGCGGTCGCCCCGGCCTTCGTGACATCGAGGACGGCACTCATGATGGACCGCCACTGCTCGAACTGGGCGCGCTGGCGGGCGTTGGGCTCCTGGCCGACGACCCAGGTGCGCCCGAAGTCGGAATGGAATCCGCCGTAGCTGATGCCGGTGTCCACCCACAGCACGTCACCCTTGTTCAGTTCGCGCTCGGTCGAGAGGAGCGGGCACGCGATGCCACCGGTGGTCGTCCAGGGCCCGTCTTCGATCCGATCAGGCATCATTTGCCAGATCGGATCGAGAATGTTGGCGTCAGCTCCCGCCTCGAAGATCGCGCGGAGGAACGTCGCGGTCAACTCTGTCTGCCGGACACCAGGTGCGATCCTGGCCTGCACGTCGGCGATGGCGCATTCGGTGATCCGCAACCCTTCGCGCATGATCGACAACTCGTCGGGGGTCTTCGTCACCTTGGCGGTGCTGATCACCCGCCCGCCGTCAAGTGGCGCCTCGGCTGCGAACAGGATGGACCGCTCGCGACGGAGGGCGTTGGTCCATTCATCCATCGCAATCACGGCGTGTTCCGATACCAGGTCGGCTAGGTGCGCGGCAAAGAGTTGCACTCCCTCGTCAAAATCCAGGTACACCGGTCCGTGGACGTGGTCAGCCGGCAAGGCAGTGCGAAGGCGGTCGTCTTGTCGCATCGGGGTGAAGAGATGGGGCCATTCGCCGTCCGCGAGGACGACGGCCACCGGCTGCTCGAAGTTGGCGCGACCTGAGTCAGCGAGCGGCCAGATCGCTCCGGTCGCGTAGGCGACGTTCGTGTTGCCGAGCAGGACGAGGGCATCGAGGCCCTGCTGGCGCATGATGCCCCGTATTCGGTCCATGCGTTCACGTTGCATGCGGGCAAAGTCCGGCTTCTCCGGAATGCGTGTGGGTGCCGCCGAGGCCATCAGGCCCGCGGGCATCAGCCGTCCAGCCCGAGGTAGCGCTTGATGTTGCCACCGACGATCGCGGTGGCGTCCTCGGGCCCGACCGCGTCGACGACCGCCGCCAGCGACTCGGTGCTGTACCCATAGGTGCTTTCGTTGTGGGGGAAATCAGTGGACCACATCACCCGCTCGATACCGATACGGTCGACGAGTTCGAGTCCGAGGGGATCGACCATGAAGGACGCGCACATGTTGTTCTCCCAGTAGTAGCTGGGGTCGTGCCGGACCTTGAGGTTCGCAAGATGCTGGAATGACGCACCGATGTGCTCCGCGTCCTGAAGGGCCGAGGGAACCCAGTTGATGCCGCCCTCGAACCACCCCACGCTCAGCCCGGGGTGGCGGTCGAGGATCCCGCCAAAGACGTACTTGCCGAACGCGTCCCGGAACGGGGCCACCGACTGCAGCATGCCGATGCCGACGGCATTGAATTCGTTGGGGGTCGACGGCGGGCTCTCGCCGATGTGATGCGAGACCGGTATCTGCGCATCTTCGATCGCCTCCCACACGCCGTCCATGGCGATACTGGCGAAGTCGATCGGGCGCTTGTCCAGGTCCTTTCCCGGCGAAAGCGGCATCAGGAAGGTCTTCAATCCGAGGGCCTTCAGTTCGTTCACGGTCCTGCGGGCGCCGTCCGCGTCCCACCAGTTGATGAGGCCGACACCGAAGATCCGATTGTTCGATCGCTCCTGCACTTCCGCGATGTGCTCGTTGTAGATGCGAAAGCAGAGCTCGCGGACTTCCCTGTCGGGCCACCCGAACAGGGCGAGGATGGAGTTCGGAAAGGCAAGCTCCTTCGAGACGCCTTCCGACTCGAGCGCCGCGAGCCGGGCATCGACGTCTCCGGTGTGCGATCCGGATACTGGGTCGTACTGCGTGAGCACCTCAATGAACTCCGGCACGAGGATGGACTTGCCGTCCATGCCGATCACCCAGCCGCCCCTGACGTTCATGACGCGCGGGGCGCGCTCCTTCATGCTTTCCGGGAAGCGCTCGTAGAAGATGTCCTCGGCCAGCGAGATGTGATCGTCGGCAGAGAACACCTCGGTACCGGCCGGTAGCCCGGACTCGACGAGCGGCCCCGGGTGGCGGTCTTTGGGCGCGCCGAGGCCTTCGGGCGGGTAGGTCAGCGTCCTTGCGTTTCCCGTCATCTCCCCACCTCACTCCCGATCGGATGCCGGCAGATTACTTCGGCTTCGTAGCAATCGTCAACGGATCCTGCTAGCTTGCTGCTCCGAGGCTGAAGCAGGACCTCGGGGAGGTCTGAGAGGACGTGACATGACGACGTGGGACTCCACCGTCGACTTCGTGATCGTCGGATCCGGCGGTGGTGGCATGGTCGCCGCACTGGCGGCGGCCGACGGCGGGGCCAGCGCACTCGTCCTCGAGAAGCAGGAGCGGATCGGCGGTTCGACCGCGATGTCCGGCGGCATCGCCTGGGTCCCGAACAACCCGGTGATGCGGGCAGACGGGATCCCGGACTCCTACGAAGACGCCATGGCCCACTTCGAAGCCGTCGTGGGTGACGTCGGACCGTGCTCTTCGTTCGAGCGTCGCCGCGCCTTTCTGACAGCCGGGCCCGAGATGGTCTCGTTCCTGCAAGACGGCGGCGTCCGGTTCGCGTACTGCCCTGGCTACAGCGACTACTACTCGAGCGCAAAAGGCGGGCACGACAACGGGCGCGGGATCGAGCCCGTTCCCTTTGACGGCCGAGTGCTCGGAGACTGGCTCCAGAAGTTGCAGCCCGGGCTGGCGAAGAGCGTTGGTCTCGCCGTCATGACCAACGAGGCTCGTTCGCTCTCCCACTACAACCGAAGCGTGCGCGCCTTCGCCGTCTCCGCGCGCGTCGTCCTCCGCACCTATGTGGCGCGACTTCGACGCCAGGAGCTGCTCACCAACGGTGCCTCGCTGATCGGACAGATGTTGCAGATCGCGGTCGCACGCGGGATTCCGATCTGGACAGAAGCTCCCCTCGAGGACCTGATCGTCGAGGACGGCCGTGTCGCCGGCGTCCGCACCCTGCGCAACGGGCTGCCGGTTCTCGTGCGCGCCCGACAGGGGGTCCTGCTGGCTGCGGGGGGTTTCGCGCACAATCCTGAGATGCGGGCGCAGTACGGCGGCGATCAGCCCAATCGGGCCAAATGGTCGATCGCCAACCCAGGCGATACCGGCGACGCGATCCGGAGCGCCATGGCTATCGGAGCCAAGACCGACCTGATGGACGAAGCCTGGTGGCTCCCTTCGCCCCGTACTGGGCGCTTCGGCCAGTCGACGCTCGATCAGGCACGGCAACGGCCGCGCACCATGTACGTCGACGAAGCCGGCAGACGCTTCGTGAACGAGTCGAACTCATACATGGAAGTGGGCAAGGAGATGTACGCCCGGGACAAGACGAGCAAAGCCGTTCCCTGCTGGCTCATCTTCGACGACCGTTACCGCAAGCGCTATGCGCACCAGCGCTCGCAGCCCGGCCGCTTCCCGCGCAAGTTGCTGAAGAGCGGGATGCTGAAGCAGGCCTGGACCCTCAAGGACCTGGCCAAGATGTGCGGCATCGATCCCGCCGGTCTGTCGGAGACGGTTGAGCGATTCAATGCGCTCGCCGAGCAGGGCGTCGATCCCGACTACGGGCGGGGAGAGTCGGCCTACAACCGGTCGCTGGGCGATCCGAACCACAAGGTCCACCCCTGTCTCGGGCCGATCGACGAAGCCCCGTATTACGCCGTCCAGGTCGTGCCAGGCGATATCGGCACCTGCGGGGGGCTCCTCACCAATGCACACGCGCAGGTCGTTGGCCAGGACGATCAGGTCATCGGCGGGCTCTACGCCACCGGCAACGGCACCGCGACCGTCATGGGTCGCCACTACCTCGGGCCCGGGGCGAGCATCGCCAACACCATGGTCTTCGGCTATGTGGCCGCACGCCATGCCGCACTCGAGCAACCGCCCGCATCGTGACGGGACTCAGGTCAACGTCACGCCATCCCGTCGCACCGTAATCGCGTGAGTCGGACACTTGCTCGCCGCGGCGACGATCTTGTCCTCGGGAGAGGCCGTGACATCGACCACGAACACGGTGGAGTCCTCGTCGAGGTCGAACACGCCGGGTGCCTCGTACACACAGTTTCCGGATCCCATGCACAGGTCGCGATCGATCTCGACTTCGATGCCCACGGTCCGATCGTACGCTTTCCGAGAAAGATCAGGTAGACGCATGAGCGACTTCGAGACCGCCAACTTCATCACTGACCGGTCGATCCAGGACGATCCGTACCCCTACTTCGATTGGGTGCGACAACAGGGTCCGGTGTGGCGGGAACCTCACTTCGGCATGTACATGATCACCGGCCACCCCGAGGCGATGGCGATCTACGGCGACCCTGCGAACTTTCCGCCGAACGAGCCGGCCTCGGGGACCTACTCGTCGTGCAACGTGGTGTGCGGAGGCTTCGTCAAGTTCTCCGCCCCCATGGAAGGCGATGACGTCAGCGACATCATCGTCAAGTACCGCGACGAGCTCCCGTTCAGCGATCAGCTGCCCTCGTTCGACCCACCGAACCACACGGCCCACCGTCACCTGCTGATGCGGCTGATCACGCCGAAGCGGCTCAAGGAGAACGAGGACTTCATGTGGCAGTTCGCCGACCGGCTCATCGACGCCTTCTACGATGAGGGATCGTTCGAGATGGTCGGCGCCTACGCGGAGCCTTTCACCCTCACGGTCATCGCGGACCTCGAGGGCGTGCCCGAGTCCGACCACTCCCTCTTCCGGGAGCGGCTCTCGACCGCGCACCAGGACGTCGGCCACAAACCTCTCGAGTTCCTCTACGAGCGCTTCAACCAGTATATAGAGGACCGCCGTCAGGCACCCCGAGACGACGTCCTCACGGGCCTCGCCACCGCGACCTTCCCGGATGGTTCGACGCCCGAAGCGAAAGACGCTGCACTGATTGCCGCCAACCTGTTCGCCGGCGGACAGGAGACCACGGTGCGGCTGCTGTCGTTCGCGCTGCGGATGCTCGGCGAGCGGCCCGATCTCCAGGCCAGCGTCCGCGAGGATCGAGCCCGGATCCCCAACTTCATTGAGGAGACCCTCCGGCTCGAGAGCCCCCTCCGCACGCAATTCCGGATGGCGCGCGTGACGACCGAGCTCGCCGGCATGGAGATTCCCGCCGGGGGGTCGATCATGCTCATTCCTGGCGCGTGCAACCGCGACCCCCGGGTGTTCGAGAACCCCTACGAGTTCGACATCGACCGCCCGAACGCACGGCAACACATCGCCTTCGGACACGGCATCCACACGTGTGCGGGAGCGCCCCTTGCCCGCGCCGAAGGTCGGGTCACGATCAACCGCTTCCTGGACCGCACGGCCGACATCGCGATCTCAGAGGAGCACCACGGTCCGGCCGGAGCCCGGCGGTACGAGTACCTCCCGACGTTCTTCCTCCGTGGCCTCCAAAGCCTGAACCTCGACTTCACGCCCGTCAGCTGACGGCATGGTAGTGCTGCCTGACTCAGGATGTCTCCGTTGTGCCGCCGTCCGGGGTACGCAACGTCGACATGATCAGCTTCGTCTGTGCGTAGGGCGGCCCAGCAGTCGTGCCGCCGTCGATCGGGAGCACGATTCCCGTTATCTGCGCGGCCCGCTCGCTGGAAAGAAACACCACGGCGTTGGCCACGTCCTCGGGCTGCGCCTCCCGCTCCAAAGGCTGCATGTAACGAAGGACGGGGCCCATTTCGTAGGTCGTGATGCCGGTGCGAATGTGCGCGGGTGTAAGGCAGTTGACCCTGATGCCGTACGGCGCGAGATCGATGGCCATGCACTTGCTGGCGTGGGCGATCGCCGCTTTCGAGGCCCGGTAGGAGATCATCCCCGTGCCCGCATTGATGGCCGCGATGGATGCGTTGTTGATGATCGATCCGCCACCATGGTCCTTCATGTAGCGGGCGGCCCGCTGGGATCCGACGATCACCCCGAAGAGATTGACGTTCATGATCCGGGAGAAATCTTCGAGATCGTCGGGCAGGAAGCGCTTCAGCGGGCTCCCGATCCCGGCATTGTTGAACATGATGTCGAGTCCGCCGAAGCGGTCGACCGCGAAGTCCACCAACGACTGCACCTGATCTGCGTCACTGACATCGGTCCGCCTGAAGGCAGCAGCAGCGCCAATCCGATCGGCGAGTTCTTGCCCGCTGTCGTCGTCGACGTCGCCGATCACGACCCTCGCCCCTTCGGCGACGAGCAACTCGACCGTCGCTCGACCGATGCCGCCCGCACCGCCGGTCACGATCGCCACTTTCCCTTCGAGCTCTTGCGTGTTCATGCCATGACACTACGGTGTGGAAGTAAATACTGCCGGCGTGACACGACGCGGCTACAGGCCACCGGCACACCCGAGGAGTGAGAGGGGGCGCCGTGGCCCTCGAGACGCACACGCGCCCACCCCTCCCGGTGCCCTCTGCGGTCGAGGTCCCCGATCGGATCCGGAAAGAGCGCTCCTACGACCGGGCTCCTACGAGCTCGAGGCCGGGCAGCTCTGGCCCCGGGTCTGGCAGATGGCGTGCCGGCTCGAAGAGCTGGGAGGGCGGGAGCGGGTGTACGGCACACAGGGCGAGCAGCGAGCCCCAAACCCGGTGAGCACGCCACCGGCGACGGCGTTCGGTACGAACAGGCCCGACGGTAGCGTCAACAACGGGACACTCGAGAGGAGCTGACGATGACCAAATCGCTCTACACGGCCCAGGCCCACGTGAAGGGTGGCCGCGAGCAGGGACACGGCGTGACCAGCGACGGCGCGCTTGATGTCCAACTCCGCACACCCGTCGAAATGGGTGGCGGAGGGGGAGGCACGAATCCTGAGCAGCTGTTCGCCGTTGGCTACGCGGCGTGCTTTGAAGGCGCGCTCGGCGTTGTGGGACGTCGAGAGCGAGCGGATCTCGGCAGCGTTTCCATCGAATCGGAGGTCAGCCTGATTACCACTGAGAACCGAGGATTCAACGTGGCCGTGGGACTCGATGTCACCCTTCCGGGAATCAGCGATCCCGAGCGCGCCGTTTCGATCGTGGCCGCAGCCCACGAGGTCTGCCCATACTCCAATGCAACCCGCGGCAATGTCGAGGTGACGCTCAAGGCGAACGGCCACTCGGTGCCAACTGAAGCCTGACCATGGACTGACGTAGTGTCAGCGGCCATGGTGGGCGCACCCCGTAGAGCCGCCGAAACGGTACGCCGCTGATGGACCGCCGGTCGTTTCTCCGCGGTGTCACCGCCGTGGGATCGGGAGTGATCGCCGGCGGCGCGGTTACCGGGTGCTCGGGTCCCCGCTCCCCCTCCGCACGCTCTCACGGCGGCACCTCCGCATCGACCACCTCAGGACAGGGGCCGCCGGACTGGACAACGCTCGACGGATCCTTGACCGGCACCCTGCTCCAACCGACTGACAGCGGGTACGCGGCAGCCGGCCACCTGTACAACTCGTTGTACATCCCGAACGCTGCGGCCATCGCCCAATGCGAGTCGGCGATCGATGTTCAACGCTGTCTCGCGTTCGCTCGTGAACACCGCGTGGCGGTCGCAGCCCACTCAGGAGGACACAGCTATGGCGGCTACTCGACGTGTCCCGGACTGGTCATCGACGTGTCGCTCCTCAATACGATTTCGGTCGGCGGGGCAATCGGCACCTCCGGCCAGAAATCGGTCACGGTCGGAGCGGGATCCAAGTTGATCGATGTCTACTCCGGCCTGGCCGCGCGCGGTCTCCTTCTCCCGGGGGGCTCGTGCCCCACCGTCGGGATCGCCGGCTTGGCGTTGGGGGGAGGCATCGGAGTGTTCTCCCGGGTCTACGGCCTCACGTGTGACCAGATGGCGGTGGTCGAGATCGTGACGGCGGATGGCGCCCTGCGCCAATGTGAGGCCACGCAAGACGAGGACCTCTACTGGGCCTGCCGGGGTGGGGGCGGGGGCAACTTCGGCGTCGCGACCTCGTTCGGGTTCACGGCCAGTCCCGTTCCAGAGACGATCACCCTGTTCACGCTCGAGTGGCCGTGGGAAGCAGCGGACGTCGTTCTCGACGCCTGGATTCGGTGGATCCCCTCGGCGCCCGACGAGCTCTGGGCCAACTGCCAACTGTTCAGCAGCGGCACCGCCCGCGGCGGGCTCGTCAAGGTGACAGGGGTCTTCGTCGGCTCCGAGAGCGCGTGTTCATCCGCATTGAGCCCATTGACATCCGCCGTGGGCGAAGCGCCGACCTACTACTTCGTGGGCCCAGAGGACTACCTGACTGCCACCATGATTGAGGCAGGGTGCGAGGGCATGCCGGTGGCCCAATGCGCCGCACCCGCGCAGTCGCCCTTTGCCGCAAAGTCGTCATACGTGGGCGGACCACTCCCGGAGAGTGCAGTGACGGCGATCCTCTCCGCCCTCTCGACGCTCCCTGCGTCGCTCCCCGGGGCCGGTGGTGGTGTCGTGTTCGATGGCTATGGCGGGGCGATCAATCAGGTGGCGGCGAACGAGACGGCATTCGTCCACCGGAACGCTGTCTCGTGCGCCCAGTACTCGATCACGTATGAGAGCGCGCCTCCGTCGCAGGACGCGGTATCGGCCGCGTCCGCATGGCTACAGAACCTGCACCAGGTGTTCGAGCCGGTCACGCAGGGTTCGTACCAGAACTACATCGACCCCACCCTGGCCGACTGGCAGCAGGCCTACTACGGATCGAACCTGCCCCGGCTGCGACAGGTGAAGGGAAAGTACGACCCCGACGACGTCTTCCACTTCGCGCAGTCGATCCCATCCTGACCTGCGGCACGATTGCTCCGGGAGGTGGGCATCCTGCGGAAGGCTCGCTCCGCTGACCGGCGGCCCCGCCGCCTGGGGCGCGTGTCCGTGCCCGAACCGGGGAAGGGCCCCACGGCACCTCAGCGACGAGCCCTCAGGCAGTCGCCCCGAGTTCCTCCCGGTCAACGTCGTCCAAGACGTGTGCGAACCCTTCCGGCGCACGCCCTTTGCGTCGAGAGCTCGTGGTCACTGCCGCCCGAAGGTCGTGGGCGATCCGAAAGCCCGCCATCACGGCTCGGTGGTGGAGGTCTCGATCTTCCCCGGTGCTCATACCACCGAAGCCTCCGAGCTGGGTGTACAGGGTGGCGCTGAAACCAAGGCTCGCTCCGTGCACCGGATTCGGTTCGGATGAATAGCGCTGTGTCCAACGTTTCGCCGTAGCGCTTTCCTCGGTGACTCGGACCCGTCCCGCCCACATGTCCGCACCGGAGCAGTACGCCTCCAGCTGGACGGCGAGCCAATCCCGCGGCACACGGGAATCAGCATCGGTTGTCGCCAACCAGATTCTCGCGGCGTCCTCCGTAGGCCAGTAGGCCAGAAGGGCACGGCCTCCCGCTCGGCGAGCCATTCCCACACTCCCACACTCTTGGGAAAGGACGAGCGCTCCGCACCGGGCTCCCCAGCTGTGCGCGATTTCCGAACTGGCATCGCCACAGTGGTCGAGCACAACGACCACCTGACACGAGATCGAAGGCGGCAGCGCATCAACAGCCTCCTCGAGTGCGTGCAACGAACCGGGGAGCAGCGTCTCCTCGTCGTGGACGGGCAGCACGACACCCACGGCGGCTACTGTCCGCCGGGCAATTCGTTTGCTCACCGTCGCTCCCAGATGTCGAGCACAAAATCCTCTTCACTGTGGTGGACCACAGTGGCCAGACCCGACGTCTGGGCGATGATCTCATGACTGCGTTCGCCGGTGAGCGGATAGTTCGTTTCGCCGCGCCAGTGGACGCCGACGACATGGGCTCCACGCACCGTCGAATCCATCACGCATGTCATGATCCGGCGGAGGTCGGTCACGTCGAAGTAGTACGCGATCTCACTGAGGACGACGAGGTCGAATGGACCAGACGGCCACTGCTCCGGGATAGAGCGTTCCTCAAGCCAGACGTGCGGCCTCCTTCGGAGCCGAGCTTCGGCCTGCTGCAGCGCCGAGGGAATGATGTCGGTCGAGAGCAGCCGGTCGCACCGGGTGGCGAGGAGCTCGGTCAGGACCCCGATGGAGCACCCGGGCTCGTATGCCGAGCGATAGCGAAATCGGGGCAGGCTGGAGACCGTGACCGCGTACTTGCGCTTTTCGTACGGGCTGGTCTCGAATTCCCAGGGGTCGTCGCTGTCGCGGTACATCTCGTCGAAGTAAGAACGGCCAGTCGAGGTCATGACCCTGCCTCGATGAAGACCTCGAAAGGTCGCCAGAACCGCCTCAATACCCGGTCGGCCAAGATCGGCTCTCCGCCGTCACCAAGCGGCCTTATCTGCGAAGCGTAGGCGTATGTCGCCCATCGATTGCGGGCGATCTGCCGCCGCCCCAGATCGAGTCGGCGGCACTGGCTCCAGGGGATGTCACCACTTCCCGGGCGTGTCCAGTGCCAGGTCCAGACCAAGTACTCGAGAAGGGATGTGCACGTCGTGCGAGCGGCGGCAATGGTTGCGCTGCCGGTCGCGTTGTGATCCGGATGGCCGTCCGAACGCCACGGGGTGACGCAGAGGTCGTCCGGTTGGAGCACGCGACCGAGCGCGTCGGTCAGCTCCTGAACGTGATCCATGACCGCCCCGTCGGGAAGACCGAGCCGCTGAATGCGCGCGGCGCCACACCCCAGGCGTTCGAGGGCAACCTGCGCCTCCGTGACCCTCATGGCCGGCAGGTCGTAGCCACGAGCACCAGCTCCGGGGTGAGATGCCTCGCCATCAGTGACTGCGACCACAACCGTTTCCACACCGACACGATTCATGTGTTGGAGCAGGCCGCCGGCACCGAGTACCTCGTCATCGGGGTGCGGTGCCACGACAACCAGCCGGCGAGGGCGCGTTCGACACAATGGTGGGAGGTCCGCCAGGTACCTCGACGAGAGCCAGGTTCTCTCGTCGGTCCCGGAGTGCGTCTCGTCAACGACTAACTCCATGGCCACCCACCGCATGCCATGCGGCCAAGGACATTGGCATCCTGCGGCCCGTGGTACTGAGCCAGATACACGTACAGATCGGCCACCCGTTGCGCCTGTTCTGCGTCGAGGCAGAAGGGGCGAGCTCCCCCGGCCGCCGCCGCATGCACCAGAACCTGTTGTGCTGCGTGGTGCACTGCGTGACGAACGACAAGGGCCCGTCGCTTCGCGTCGCCCGCCCGGTCCCTGGGGTCGTCATCAATTTCCCTTGCTGCCGAGTCGATCACCCGGTGCATGAGGTCGACATGGGCGACCGCCTGTCCGAGCTCGGCCAGGACGAGCTCCGATGGATGCGAACCAGCGCTGCGCAGCACCTGCTGGACAAGGCCACGGGCGCCGCCATGCCAGCAGGCGGCGACTCCGGTCGCCCCGAACCAGAACCCGGGGCGGTCCAAGTAGAAGCCGGGAGGTCCGACGGCACAACTCGCCGGCACAGGCGGCCCTCCGAAATCGAGGGTCTCGCTCAGTGAATCCGCCATGCCGACTGCAGGCCACGATCCGGCATGCACTGCTGTGACGTTCTCGGCCACCGGGACGTCGAACAGCCGGTATCCGTCCTCGCATTCGGCCGTCACGAGTGCTCGGTCGATACAGGTGCTGCCCGAACAGAAGGGCTTCTCTCCCTCCAAGCGCCATCCAGCCGCGGTGCGTCGCGCCGTCGTGCCCCCGACAGATCGCCGGGCGGCCCACACCCCGTAGGTAGCCCCCGACTCAGGAGCGTGACCCGCTTCCTCCAAGATGGCCAACGCGTCGACATGGCCTTCGACCAATCGGACAAGCGACAGGTCCCGCGTGGCCCAATCGGCGAGCGCCGCGAAACGAGCAGGCGTGCTGCCCGAGCCAGGCTTCGGAAGCGTGGCTCCCGCCTCAGCCGCGATCTCCTTCAGCTCCACCCACACCCTCAACGCGCTACCTCTGGCATCCGTTGCGTGAATCGACTGGCGGTGCTTCCACAGGAGCACGACTCAGGCTGAGCCAGCACAAGGTCTCTTGTCCGGTCAGCACGGCAGATTCACGTCAGGTCCGCGCTCTATGGCGATTGCCACTCGCTCGTACCCGTAGGTGGCCAGGACCTTCGATGCGAGGCCAGTTCTGGACCTCACCATGACAGGTACCTCCACACTGCAGCGACCGATAGCGGCGTAGCCCTGAGCGGAAACGTACTGGGACTGAGTCAAGTCGAAAATCAACTCCTTCGGGCTCCCCATCAATACCTCGGAGACCATCCGTTCAAACTCCGCCATCGAAGTGATGTCCAGCTCACCCAGGAGGAGGAGGGAGACAGACCCGTCGCCGCGACGGATGACCCGAGTTTGGAATGAGATTCCGTACTGCAGATGCGGGGCTTCACTGTTTTGCAGGGTCGCGGCCCTCACGACGGGACGTTTTGACAGCGACGTCCTCCCACCGGTCGCAGCGGTCCGACGGCTGTTCGGCATACCGTCTGTCCCTTACTTCTTCTGGACTCGATACCAACGGTGCTCAGCACCGGAGACCAGGAACCCGAGAAGCCAGATCAGGAGCAACACGGCGGCAATGATCCACAACACGTGGAGTGCGAAACCGGCACCCGCGAAGATCAGTACGAGAAGCAATACCAGCAAGATCAAGCCCATACCATGAGTCCTCTCCAAAATCAGATGTTGCGACGGCCCGCGAGCCGTATCGTCCCTTTTCGGGTGCCACCGCATGAAGGAGACCTGTTCATCTCTCGTCGAAGGGGGCTTTTCCGGGCGGACTGCTCCGGCTCCATCAGGATCGTAGACAAGCGGCTACGGGTCAATCACCCGATCGGGTGATTTCAGTGCGAGCGCTGACGCGTAGAGTGAGCTCGTGGCCAAGACGATTCGGGTCGCACTCGTCAACGATTACATGATCGTCCTTGAGGGGCTCCGCTCCCTTCTCGAGTCCAGCGACCCCGAGATCCGGATTGTGGAACTCGACGTCAGAAAGGGGCCGAGGCGAAGTGTCGACGTCACGCTTCTCGACACCTACGGAGAACTGCACACCCTCGATGAACGAGTGCACGCTCTCGGCGCCGACCCCGAGAACGGAGCCATTGTCGTCTTCAGCTTTTCCGACCGACCTGAGGCAGTGCGGCGAGCCCTTCGCGCTGGTGCACAGGGCTTCATCTCCAAAGCTGTGCCTCGCGATCACATCATCGCCGGCATCAGGGCAGCGGCACTCGGCGAACAGGTCGTCTTGACCCAGAGGACTCAACACGCGCAGATCGATGAAGCGCTGCGCTGGCCGGGGCGCGAGATGGGTCTCACCGAACGGGAAAGCGAGCTCTTGTCATTGCTCTCGACGGGAATGACGAATCGCGAACTCGGCGGTCACCTCTACATCAGTGAGAACACCGTCAAGACTCAACTTCGCCATCTGTACTCCAAGTTGGGCGTCCGCAACCGCGCGCAAGCAGTGTCCGTCGCCGCAGATGAGCTCCTCGGAGAGCATCACCGCCAATCCAAGATCGTCGAATAGCAGATCCTCGCGGGCAGCTCGACACGTGGCACAGAGGTTGGGATCACGCGGTGCGGGTATAGGTCTTTCACCACCAACGAGAGGAGACTCATCGTGGCAACTGTCGACAAAGCCAAGAACAAAGCCCAAGAGGCAAAAGGTCACGTCAAAGAGGCGGCGGGCAAGGTGACGAACGACAGGTCCCTCGAAACCGAGGGAAGAGGTGACAAGGCCAAGGGGAACTTGAAGCAGGCTGGTGAGAAGGTGAAGGACGCGTTCAGGAAGTAGGCGGTCCCAGCACTGGTTCTTAATTCGGCCAATTGCCCAGAGACAGTTCTGGTCGGCGCAATTCGCGCCTGACAGTCCGGCCAACCGGACTGGCGGTGAAGGGTTACGTGATATGCCAGGGATTCCGGCCCCACCCGAGTGCCCAAGGTGCAGAACACGCCGGGTCGATGAATACACCCACTACGGCTGTCCGGACAGCGACTCCATTCGTGCTCACCGACATTGGGTGTGTGTCACGTGTGACTTTGCGTTTGCGACGCAGTCAGATTCGTGAACGGACCCCTCGGGCAGCACATCTCACCTCTTCTCGGTGAACGGACGAGGGCGAGCACATTGCTCCGGTGTCCCGTTCTCAGACGCGAGTTCATGCCCTAGGACCTCAAGGTCGGAAGGAACGAACTCAGTCCGAAAGACTCGAGTGAGTTCGCGAGCTCAGCCCTCTTCCTCCTGACCGACCAATCAGTTCCTGACCGCTTCAGCGACAGGGCCTTCATTCTGGCGGGCGTCATACGCGACTCTGGCCGCAGCTACTTGACCACGGTGCTCCGTCGCCCAGCTCACCAGGCCACGGACCGACTCGAGCAGGGTCGAGCCCAGGTCGGTGAGCTGGTACTCCACCTTCGGTGGCACAACCGGGTAGACGGTCCGCTGCACCAGGCCGTCGCGCTCGAGCTGGCGGAGGGTGAGGGCCAGCATGCGCTGGCTGATGCCTTCGATCTCCCGCCGAAGCTCCGTGAAACGCCGAGTGCCCTGGTCGAGCATGGCGATCACCAGGATCGACCATTTGTCGCCGACCCGATTCAGTATCTGACGGACCTCGATGGCCTCGGGGGTGTCGCAGCTGTTGGTCACACCTTCTCCCCGGCCCGGGTTCAGTACCGGACGGATCCTGGTGGTCTCGTCGGTATCGCGGGTGTTACCGGGTGACATCAATGTGCCGTCTTCCATCGCCACTAATGATGACGGAGGATGATGTCACTTACAAGAGAGAACTGACCAGATGATGGAGAACTTAGTGACTGAAGTTACCGGCCGCCCAACAGTCGTCGTGATCGGGGGCGGGTATGGCGGTGTCAACGTGGCGAAGGCCCTTGACGAGCTGGCAGCCGTGACCCTGGTGGAGCCCAAGGACGCGTTCTTCCACAACGTTGCGGCGCTGCGCGGCCTGGTGGATCCGGGCTTCCTCCCAACCACCTTCATCCCCTATGACGGGCTTCTTGCACACGGGCGGGTCGTCCAAGATCGGGCAATCGAGGTCGACGGCTCGAAGGTCGTCCTCGGTTCAGGTGAAGTCCTCACTCCTGACTTTGTCGTCTTGGCCTCCGGCTCGACCTATCCGTTCCCGGCCAAGGCCAGCGCCGATCGCGCCGACGATTCTCAGGACCATGTGCGTTCGACCCACAAGGCCCTGACCGAGGCACATCATCCGCTGTTGCTGGGGGGTGGTCCTGTGGGCGTGGAGTTGGCGGGGGAGATACGCAACGCGTGGCCGGACAAAGCCGTGACCATCGTGGATGTGGCCGACGACATTCTGGGCGACCGATTCTCGATCGAACTGCGATCCGAGCTCCGGCGCCAATTGGAAGGGATCAACGTCGAGCTCGTGCTCGGAAGCGCCCTACGGGAAGGAGAACCCCCGACCGCTCCGGGTGAACTCGCCACCTTCACCGTGACGACACAGTCGGGCCGAGCGATCACGGCCGATATCTGGTTCCGCTGTTTCGGCGTGACACCGGTGAGCGACTACCTCGCAGGAGCACTCGCCTCGGCGCGTACGCCTGAGGGGTTCGTCGAGGTCGACCGCCACCTCCGGGTCCCGGGTCACGAGAATGTCTTTGCGCTCGGCGATGTCTCGACCGCGGATGCCAAAATGGCCGGCTTCGCCGGCTTACAAGCTGCGGTCGTGGCCGCCAACATCGCGGCGACCATCTCAGGATCAGGGGAGCTCGAGACCTACGAATCCATGGGGCCGGTCATTGCGGTCACCATCGGGCCCGAAGGCGGGGCCGGCCAGTTTCCCGGACAAGAAGGCATCGCAGGTCCCGAAACGATCGCCCAGGCCAAGGGCCGCACCATGATGGTCGAGCGCTATGCGGAGATTCTCGGTGTGACCCAGCCGTTATGACGACGCACGGGGCGAGAAGAGTGATGGGGATCGCCCCTCCGTCTCGGGCCAGCGCGTCAGCCGGGAGGATCGAACTCGCCAATTCCTCGAGCCGTGGGGGCAGGGGGATGGAGGAGCGGTGAACCCCTAATTGTCACGCTGGCAAGGTTCCTGACACCTTCGCCACCACAGGTCGCGATCGGAAGAGGCATCGGCCGTTTGTGCTCCATCGCCGTCGGGTAGGGACGCCATTGAGGAGGTGCGAACCCAGCATGGCGATGCCGCGCCTGCGAAGCCCAATCCGTATCGAGGCTGGCGTGTGGTTCGCCATAGACCGTCAATTGACCGAAGACCCCACTCCCCCGCCGAGCACCTGGGCGCGACCGGTGGTCCGCGCCGTGCGGCCGCAAGTCGACGGCGGGCGTCGGCCCGCGAAATCGACCGTGGGCGAGCTCGTCAGCATCGAGGCAGACGCCTTCGTCGATGGTCACGAGTCGCTCGTCTGCGACGTTCGTGCCCGGCACACCGACAGCAGCAAGTGGACGAGCCATCGGATGCTGCCCCTGTTCGACGACCGCTGGGTGGGCACACTCCCGATCACCGAAACGGGCCTGTACCGCTTCTCGGTACGAGCCCGTATCGACGAATTCGCCACCTGGCGTGACGACTTGAGGCAGCGGAGCAGCGCGGGCCAGGACCTCGCCGTCGAGCTGCTGGTCGGTGCCGACATCGTCGAGCGCGCCGCCACCCGAGCACGTGCCGCCGAGCGCCGCATGCTGGAACTCCTGTCCGACTCGCTCCGGTCGAGCCGAGGCGGACTCGACCACGCGGTTCCTCCAGAGCTCACGACCTGGGCTCCGGGAGCGTCAGGGGGCAGGACCCTGGGGGATCTCCTATTCGAGGACCTGCTCGGCGTGGCGATGGGAGACCTAGCCGATCCTGCCTCCGGCACGACATCGGAGATATACGGCGTGTTGGCCGAGACAGCCAAGGCCCGGTTCAGCGCGTGGTACGAGCTTTTCCCCCGCTCGGCCTCGGAGGACTCGACGCGCCACGGCACCTTCGAGGACGTGCGGCGACGTCTCGACTACGTCGAAGGGATGGGCTTCGATGTGTTGTACCTGCCGCCGATCCACCCGATCGGGACGACCGCCAGAAAAGGACGAGAAGGGGCGGCCACGGCTGGGACAAACGAGCCGGGGAGTCCGTGGGCCGTCGGAGGTGCCGCAGGGGGCCACACGTCGATCCACCCCGATCTGGGCACACTCGCCGACTTTCGCTCCCTGGTTGCCGATGCCCAGGCCCGTGGTATCGACGTGGCCATCGATCTGGCTTTCCAGGCCTCCCCGGACCACCCCTGGGTCAAAGAGCATCCCGAATGGTTCCGGCATCGGCCTGATGGCAGCATCCGGTCTGCCGAGAATCCGCCCAAGCGCTACGAGGACATCTACCCGTTCGACTTTGAATCTCCGGACTGGTCCGCATTGTGGCGTGCGCTACGGGACGTGGTCCTCTTCTGGATCGAACAGGGCGTCAAGGTGTTCCGCGTCGACAATCCGCACACCAAGCCCTTTGCATTCTGGGAATGGCTCATTTCTTCCGTACGCACCCGCGCTCCGGAGGTGATCTTCCTCTCAGAGGCGTTCACACGCCCGCGCATCATGGAGCAGCTGGCACGCATCGGCTTCACCCAGTCCTATACCTACTTCACCTGGCGCACCTCGAAGTGGGAGATCGAGACGTATCTCACCGAACTGACGCGTACGGACGCGGCCGACTACTTCAGGCCAAACCTCTGGCCGAACACCCCTGACATCTTGAGCGAGGAACTGCAGACCGGCGGCCGAGCTGCATTCATTTCTCGTCTGGTCCTCGCAGCGACTCTCTCATCGAACTATGGGATCTACGGTCCTGCGTTCGAGCTGCAGGAGCACCTTCCCCGCGAGAGCGGCTCGGAGGAGTACCTCCGATCGGAGAAGTACGAGATCCGGTCCTGGGACCTCGAGCGCTCGACCAGCCTTTCGGCGTTCATCGCTCTGGTCAACCGGATCCGTCGCGACCACGAGGCGCTCCAATTCAACGATCGACTTCACTTCCATGCGACCGACAACGACCAGTTGATCGCCTACTCGAAGGTGCGGCAGGGTCAACATGGGAACGACGTCATCCTGACCGTCGTCAATCTCGACCATCACTCCACCCAGTCAGGCTGGGTCACCGTGGACCTCGACGTGGTGGGTTTCTCCGGGGGCACTCCCTACACCGCCCACGACCTGCTCTCGGATGCCCGGTTCACCTGGACGGCTGGGTCGAACTTCGTCTCGCTCGATCCATACGTGGTGCCATGCCACATTTTGGCGCTCACGCAGAAGGAATCGTCATCGGTGGCCGGCGCGTCGTGACCACCACCGATGTGACGCGTGAGCGACGCCTGGCCGACCCGGGAGCGTTCGGCCCTCAACCGACCTGGTACAAGGACGCCGTCATTTACGAAGCACACGTCCGCGCCTTCCGCGATGGCAACGGGGACGGAATCGGTGACTTCAAGGGCCTGATCGAGAAGCTGGACTACCTGCAAGGGCTCGGCGTCACGGCCCTCTGGCTGCTCCCCTTCTATCCGTCGCCCCTGCGTGATGACGGATACGACATCTCCGACTATCGCCAGGTCCACCCTTCCTACGGAAACCTACGGGATTTCCGGCTCTTCCTTCGCGAAGCCCACCGCCGTGGGATGCGCGTTATCACTGAACTCGTCCTCGCGCACACGTCCGATCAGCATCCATGGTTTCAACGAGCTCGTTCCGCCCGCGCCGGCTCGAACTACCGCAATTTCTACCTCTGGAGTGACACAACGGACCGCTTCTCCGAGGCAAGGGTCATCTTCAAGGACTTCGAGTCATCGAACTGGACATTCGATCCGGTGGCGGATGCCTACTTCTGGCACCGCTTCTATTCGCACCAGCCCAGCCTGAACTACGACAATCCATCCGTCCGCCAAGCAATCTTCGACGTCGTCGACTTCTGGCTGGCCATGGGCGTTGACGGCCTGAGGCTCGACGCCGTGCCGTACCTGTACGCCAGGGATGGAACGACCTGCGAGAACCTGCCCGAGACATTCGACTTCCTCCGGCAATTACGAGCCCATATTGATGATCGGTACGAAAATCGGATGCTTCTCGCCGAAGCCAATCAATGGCCGGAGGACGCGGTGAAATACATGGGACAGGGTGACATCTGCCAGATGGCCTTCCAGTTCCCCTTGATGCCCCGCATGTTCATGGCGGCCCGACAGGAGGACCGCTTCCCGATCGTGGACATACTGGCGGAGATCCCGAGTACCCCACCGGAATGCCAATGGGCGCTGTTCCTCAGGAATCACGACGAGCTGACCCTCGAAATGGTGACCGACGAGGAGCGTGACTACATGTACCGGGCCTACGCACAAGATCCCCAGGCTCGGATCAACGTCGGCATTCGACGTCGCCTCGCACCACTTCTCGGCAACGACCGCCGGCTCATCGAGATGATGAACGGTCTCCTCTTCTCCCTGCCCGGAACTCCGATCATCTACTACGGCGACGAGATCGGCATGGGCGACAACATCTACCTCGGGGATCGCAACTCGGTGCGCACGCCCATGCAGTGGAACAGCGACAGGAATGCCGGGTTCTCGGGAGCCAATCCCCAGCGTCTCTACCTTCCCGTCATCATCGACCCCGAGTACCACTCGCAGGCCATCAACGTCGAGGCCCAGACGCAGAACGCGAACTCGCTCTTATGGTGGATGCGGCGCCTTATCGCCCTGCGACAGCGCTACAAGGCCTTCGGACGGGGGACCCTCGAGATCCTGCTGCCCGACAATCGCAAGGTCTTCGCCTTTATCCGCCGCCTCGGGGAGGAACGGATTCTCTGCGTGTTCAACCTGTCGCGCCACGTCCAGTGCGTGGAGCTGGACCTCTCGGAGTTCCGCGGCGCGGTGCCTGTCGAGCTGTCCGGCAACCAGGAGTTCCCACCGATAGGAGACCTCCCCTACTTCATCACACTCGGCTCACACGGGTTCTTCTGGTTTTCCCTCGAGTCCGAACCCGAGGAGCCTCTGCGGGGACGGCCGTCCTTCTCGACTTCAGGCCAGTGGACCTCGCTCTTCGACGGCTCTTCCCGGCATCGCTTCGAGTCGTGGCTCGAGACCTACGTGTCCGAACGGCGCTGGTTCGGTCAAAAGACCCGTACGATCACATCGGCGTCGATCGTCGAATCGGTTCCTGTTCCGTCCCCGTCGCAGACGAATGCGAACGGCAGCGGCCGCGAAGCCTCGCCCGTGGCCGTCATTCTGATCGTGCAGCTCGAATTCGATCAAGGCTCAGCGGAGCGGTACGTCGCCCCCGTCGCGTTCGTGGGCGGCGGGGAGGCGGAGGACATGCGGAAGTGGCAGGCCGACGCCGTCATGGCGGATCTTCGTGTTGACGACCTGGACGGTGTCCTTATCGACGCCACGCACTCGCCCGAATTCGTGAGGGCCATGGCGGACCTTCTCGCGCGGCGCCGGTCGCTTCCTGGTCGCCACGGCCAGATGGTCGGGCTCCCGTCCCCCAATCTGCGGCGCTTCAACGGATGCCTCCGGGAGGACTGCCCATCGACCCCCCTCTCCGGTGAGCAATCGAACACGTCGGCGCTGCTGGGCGACCAGGGCATCATGAAATTCATCCGTCGCTTCGAAGAAGGCGTCAATCCCGGTGTCGAGATCAGCCGGTTCCTGAGCGAGCGGGGACGCTTCACCCACGCCCCACAGGCAGGCGGCAGCATCGAATATCGCAGCGACGCGCTCGGTGCGGCACCGGCCACGGTCTCCGTCTTGGAGGAATATGTCCCCAACGAAGGCGACGGTTGGCAGTACGTGGTTGATGCGCTCACCATCGGGTTGGAGGACGCGCTGACCAATGCACCCTCTGGCGACCGGGAGGCCACGTCGGCGCGGGGCGGTCTCTCCACTCAAGACCAAGGGGCTGATCCCGTCCACCCGCTGGTGGGTCCACACATGGAATGGGCGTCGCTGCTCGGTCGCCGGACGGCGGAACTGCACGTCGCTCTGGCCAGCGAGCAGCGTGACCCGGCATTCGCCCCCGAGCCCCTCACCAGTCTTGATCGGCAGGCTCTCTTCCACGGAGCCAGAAGCCTGACCCGTCAGGTGCTGCGCGACGTGGTTTCGAAAGGAGGGACCTCGCCCCTGGTCGAACGCGTGCTCCAGAGCGAGGGCGAGGTCATCGAGCGGCTGCGCCGGCTGAGTGCCACCCCCGTCGAGGCCGACCGCATCCGGTGCCACGGCGACTACCACCTCGGACAAGTCCTGTGGACGGGAAAGGACTTCGTCATCATCGATTTCGAGGGCGAGCCCTCGCGCTCGCTGGGCTGGAGGCGGCTCAAGCGACCGGCAGCGTTCGACCTGGCGGGCATGGTCCGCTCTCTGCACTACGCAGGGCAGGCCGCTGCGCTCCGGGTCAACCTCGAATTCGGCGCTTCGTTCGAATCGGGCCAGCCGGGGCGGCTCGCGGAGTGGCTCTCTCTCTGGCACCGAGAGGTGTCGGCGCGTTTCCTTGACACGTACCTGGAGGTGGCGGCCGTCAGTCCGCACCTTCCGTCCAGCCACGCTGACCTCGAATGCCTGCTCGATTTCTTCCGACTCGAGAAGGCCATGTACGAGCTCGGCTACGAGGTCAACATGCGGCCGACCTGGGTCGACGTTCCCGCCCGTGGCATCCTCGACCTCCTGGGCCACGAGTGACGCGGGGCAACCAGGACCCTCTGGCGGAGCTGGCGGCTTTTCACGGTGTCCACACCTCTTACACGGACATCGACGGCGAGGTGCGATTGGCGGACGCGGCAGTGATCCTCGCCCTGTTGCAAGCCCTCGACGTGCCCCTCGAGCGCCGGGAGGACGCCGCGATCCTGCTGCGCGATCAGGAGATCGTCGCCCTACGGCGACAACTCGCACCTGTGGTGGTCCACCGGATCGGTCGTCCGGAGCCGGTCTTGGCAACGCTCCCGGACGGAATCGACCCGAGTTCCGTCTGGCTCGCCTTCGAACTCGAGGACGGGACGACGCGCCGGTGCAAACTGGCCTCGGCGCTCACGGGATTCACGACCGGTGAGGGGCTCGGGGATGTCGAGATCGCCCGCGTGCAGTTCGACCTCGACGCGATCGCCGAGCAGCCCGTCCCTCCCGGGTACCATCACCTCACCCTGGAGGGGACGGGTGAACCTGAGGCAGCCCTGGTCGTGGCTGCCCCCGACTGCCCCGATGGTCCTCGGCAATGGGGGGCCTTCATGCCCCTCCACGCGCTGCGAGCCGAAGAGGACTCGGGGATCGGCACGTATTCGGATCTGGCCCGTCTCGGCGACTGGGTGTCCTCACTCGGGGGGAGCCTGGTGGGGACGCTGCCGCTGTACCCGGTATTCCCCGGGCCACCCATTGACCCGAGCCCCTATCTGCCGATGAGCAGACTCGCGTACAACGAGCTGTTCGTCGATCCCTCGGCCCTGCCCGAATACGACGCGACACCGGAGGCCCGGACGTCGGCGGGCTCGCACGGCCGTCAGGCGGGACAACCCTCGCCCTCGCCGGTCGACTACGAGGAGATCGCGAGACTGAAGCGCAAGCAGTTGGAGCCACTGGCCCATGCTGTCTGCTCCGGAGCGTTGCCCGATCGTCAACGGCTCCTCACCGAGTTCGCCACGGCTCACCCCGAACTGGTGGCCTACGCGCGGTTCCGGGCCGGCCAGGAAGCCATCTCACGCCGCGGTGAGCCGGACCCGACTGCAATGAACTATCACCTCTACACCCAGTGGGTCGCCTACGAACAGCTGGAGGCAGTGGGTGAGCACGGCGGTCGGTACGCCGATTTCCCGGTGGGATCCCATCCGAGAGGGTTCGATCCCCACTGGTCACCGGAGTCCTTCGTCCCGGGAGTCCAGGGGGGATCCCCACCCGACCGCTTCTTCGCCGGAGGGCAGAGCTGGGGGTTTCGCCCCCTCCATCCAGAGCGCATCCGTGAAGACGGATATCGCTTCTTCTCAGCCGCCCTGCGGCGCGCGTTCTTGCACGCCGACTGCGTTCGTATCGACCACGTCATGGGCCTCCAACGGATGTACATGATCCCGGACGGATACGACGCAACCGACGGCGCGTACGTGTCCTACCGCGCCGAGGAGCTCCACGCCCTGGTGGCCCTGGAGGCGCACCGGGCCGGAGCGGTCGTCGTCGGGGAGGACCTCGGCACGGTCCCCGAGGGAGTCCGACGCCGTATGGCCCGGGACCACATGTTGCGCACATGGGTCTTCCAGTTCGAGTCGACTCCCGAGCGGCCCCTCCCCCCGCCTGCCGCGACCGCACTCGCATCGCTCGGCACGCACGACCTGCCACGCTTCGGCGCCTTTCTCTGGGGCGAGGACATCGACGAACGCGCCGACCAGGGCGCGCTCGACCCCGATCAGGCGAACGCGGAACGCAGGACACGTGCCCGCTGGCGTCGACGGCTCTTCGACGAACTCGGCCTCCCCGCCGACGGCCAACCGGAACAGGTCACGGCGCACGCCCTCCGCGAGTGCCTGCGCTACCTCGCTCGGAGCGAGGCCCCAATCGTGCTCGTCGACCTGGAGGAGATGTGGGACGAGCGCCGGGCGCAGAATCACCCTGGTACCCAATCGGGCGACAATTGGCGCCAGAGGGCTCGGCGAAGTTTCGATGATTTCTCGTCGGACCGTGAGATCAACCAGACGTTGTCGGAGTTGACAGTCGAGAGGGCATCATGACGACCGGGCAGAGCATCGACCACGAGTTTCCGGGTGCCACCGCCATCACGCCCGACGATGTGTATTGGTTCAACGAGGGCACGCACCGGAGCCTGGGGTGGCGGCTGGGCGGTCATCCTCGCCCGGAAGGCGGGGCTCGCTTCGCCGTCTGGGCACCGAATGCCCGCGCCGTCAGTGTCATCGGTGACTTCAACTCGTGGGAGATGTCGAGCGATCCCCTCCGATCCCTGGGCGGCTCGGGGATCTGGGAGGCGACCGTCCCCGAGGCCAGGGTCGGCCAGGTCTACAAGTTCGCTCTGACGACCCAGCAGGGAGAGGTCCGCCACAAGGCGGACCCGTTCGCGCACTGTACGGAAGTTCCGCCCAGGACGGGCTCGGTCCTGTGGGACCTGGCGTATCAGTGGCACGACGCCGAGTGGATGGCGTCCCGCGGCGGGCATATGGCGCTCCCTGCCCCCATGTCGATCTACGAGGTCCACCTCGGAAGCTGGCGCCGGGACTCCTCTCGACCCGACGGCTTACTTGGCTACGAGCGGATAGCGGAGCCCCTCATTGCGCACATCATGCGTTGCGGGTTCACCCACGTCGAGTTCCTGCCGCTCATGGAGCACCCGTTCTACGGCTCCTGGGGGTATCAGACCACCGGCTACTTCTCACCCACCCGGCGCTACGGCGATCCCCAAGGCTTGATGTCGTTGATCGACCAGCTGCACGGTGCCGGCATCGGAGTGATCCTCGATTGGGTCCCGAGCCACTTCCCCGCGGACAGCTTCGCCCTCGCCGAGTTCGACGGCACGCATCTCTTCGAACATGCCGACCCCCGTCTGGGCTTCCACCCCGACTGGCAGAGCCTGATCTTCAACTATGGGCGGCATGAGGTGCGCAGCTTCCTGGCCTCGTCGGCCGCGCATTGGCTCAGCACCTACCACGCCGACGGGCTGCGAGTGGATGCTGTGGCCTCCATGCTGTACCTCGACTATTCGCGCCAGCCGGGCGAGTGGATCCCGAATCCGGAGGGTGGACGCGAGAATCTGGACGCCATCGCCTTCCTGCGCCAGTTGAACACAGGTATCTACGCCGATCACCCCGACGTCCAGGTCTTCGCCGAGGAGTCCACGGCCTTCCCCGGGGTCTCACGACCCGTGGAGTTCGGCGGGATCGGCTTCGGTCTCAAGTGGGACATGGGCTGGATGCACGACACGCTCGAGTTCCTCTCGCGCGATCCAATCCACCGCCGCCATCACCACGGCGAGCTCACGTTCCGGAGCGTCTACGCCTACAGCGAGAACTTCACCTTGCCGCTCTCGCACGACGAGGTCGTGCACGGCAAGGGTTCGCTTCTGACCAAGATGCCCGGCGACAATTGGCAACGCTTCGCCAACCTGCGCCTCCTGTACGCCTATCAATTTGCGACGCCCGGAAAGAAGCTCCTGTTCATGGGCGCCGAGCTTGCCCAATGGCGTGAATGGGACCATGAGACCGAGCTGGACTGGGCTTTGTTCGGGTCGCCGTTCCACGACGGCGTCTGCACCCTGGTCGCCGATCTGAACCGCCTGCACAGCGCCGTTCCCGCGCTACACGAATTGGACACGGACGCGAGCGGGTTCGCCTGGACTCAGCCCAACCAGCCCGAATCCGGCTTGTTGAGTTTCCTCCGCTTCTCGTCGTCGGGTGAACCCGTCCTCGTGGTCTGCAACTTCACCCCGGTCGTACGGTCGAACTCACTAGCCGGAGTGCCCCGTGAGGGCTCGTGGCGTGAGCTCTTCAACAGCGACGCCGGCGAATACGGAGGGAGCGGCGTGGGGAATCTGGGAGGCAGCACCACGCATCCGTTGCCGAACCACGGGATGCCCCACACCCTGACCCTGACCGTCCCGCCACTCGGCTGTCTCTATCTCCAGCCGCAATGAGGGCTGACCTGGGCGCCGTGCCCAGCGGTCCGTCCTCGACGACGTTCACCGTATGGGCACCCAACGCGACGACGGTGGAGGTGCACGGAGGCGGCGGGCGGGCCTGCCTCGCCCGCGGCGCCGACGGATACCACCGAGGCTCCGCCCCGTGGGGACCCGGCTCCCTGTACCAGTTCGTCCTCGACGGGGGTGCCCCATTGC
The DNA here is from genome assembly GCA_963721585.1 of uncultured Acidimicrobiaceae bacterium. Taxonomy (GTDB): domain Bacteria; phylum Actinomycetota; class Acidimicrobiia; order Acidimicrobiales; family RAAP-2; genus Bog-473. The sequence continues at coordinate 1,537,272 of CAVRJN010000008.1, forward strand.
CCGACCCCGTCTCCCGCGCACAACCAGATGGTGTGCACGGTCCCTCGGAAGTGGTCGATCTGACCTACCCGTGGCGCGACGGGGATTTCCGCCCGGGGCCACTGAGGGAGTGGGTCCTCTACGAGTTGCACATCGGGACGTTCACCCAGGAAGGCACGTTCGCGGGAGCGATCGCCGCACTCGACGGCCTGGTCGAACTCGGCGTGACGGCAGTGGAGATCATGCCGGTGGCGCAATTCCCAGGCCGGCGCAATTGGGGCTACGACGGGGTATTCCCCTTCGCCGTGCAACAGACCTACGGCGGCCCGGCGGCGCTGCAGGCCTTCGTGGCCGAATGCCACGAACGGCGTATTGCCGTCGTGCTGGACGTGGTCTTCAATCATCTGGGCCCCGAAGGCAACGTTCTCGACCAGTTCGGCCCCTACTTCACCGATCGGTACAGCACGCCCTGGGGCTCAGCGGTCAACCTGGACGGCCCGTTCTCCGACGACGTGCGTGCCTACTTCCTGGCCAACGCACGGCAATGGTTCGAGGACTTCCACGTCGACGCGCTCCGCCTCGACGCTGTCCATGAGCTCATCGACCGCAGCGCCCGGACCTTCCTGAGCGAACTGGCCGATGCAACGAACGAGCTCGCGGGCCGCATCGGCCGTCCCTGCATGCTGATTGCCGAGAGCGCAGACAACAATCCGCTGACGGTCATGCCGACTTCCAGCCACGGACTCGGCATGGACGCGCAATGGAACGACGATTTTCACCACTCGGTGCACGCTTTGCTGACGGCGGAACGAGACGGCTACTACGGCGACTACGGGCGGACCGACGACGTCGCACGCGCCATGAGCCAGGGCTTCGTGTACCAGGGCCAGTACTCGCGATTCCGGCAACGCCGGCACGGCGCACCCTCGGTCGGCATCCCACCGGAACGTTTCGCCATCTTCGTGCAAAATCACGACCAGATAGGGAACCGTGTTGATGGAGCGAGGCTCTCCACCCTGGTTCCCCCGGACCGCCTGCGCCTGGCGGCGGCGCTCCTTCTCCTGTCCCCCGGGCTGCCCCTCCTCTTCATGGGCGAGGAGTACGGCGAGGTGGCCCCCTTCGCCTACTTCGTCGACCACGGCGATCCCGACCTCCTTGATGCAGTGCGGAGGGGCAGGATGGCCGAGCACGCGCACAGCACTCTCGGACCACTCCCGGATCCGGGCGATCCGGCTACGTTTGCCGCGGCAGTATTGCGGCGCGATCGTGTCAAGGACCCCATGCACGACGAACTCTTGCACCTCTACCGCGACCTCATCACACTGCGCCGGCACGAACCCGCCCTCCATCATTCCTCCCGTGAGCGCACGCGCGCCCACGCCGACGGAGACGTGGTGACCCTCGTGCGAACGCACGCAAAGGGCTCCGTCGCCGCCTACTTCAACCTGTCCGGAGCGCCCGGATCGGGACAGCTGCCTCCTGACAGCCACTGGGACGAACTCCTTCGAAGGGAACCGGTGGGCAGGACCAGTGAAACGATCGCCCTCGATCCGTGGGGCTTCCGGGTGTTCCGCTCGCGCTCCGCGTTCCAGGCGACGGAGGGTCCATGAGAGCCTGGCCGGGAGCGCCCTACCCTCTGGGCGCATCCTGGGATGGCGAGGGGGTGAACTTTGCGCTGTTCTCAGAACACGCCCAAGCAGTTCGCCTCGAACTCTTCGATCATCCACGATCCGGCGAGCCCTCCACCGTGATCCCGCTGACGGAGACGACCGATCAGGTATGGCACGTGTACCTGCCCGACGTCCGACCGGGTGCCCTCTACGGCTACAAGGTGGACGGTCCCTACGATCCCGGTGCCGGGCACCGGTTCAATGCCAACAAGCTCCTGATCGATCCCTATGCCAAGGCGGTGAGCGGGCCGATCGACTGGAGCGACGACCTGTTCGGCTACACGGTCGGCGAGCCGGAGGAGGACCTCTCCTTCGACACGCGTGACTCCACCAGCGCCCTCCCCAAGTCCGTCGTCGTCGATCCGTCGTTCACCTGGCAGGATGATCGTCCGCCCCGGACACCGTGGAACCGCACCGTGATCTACGAAACGCACGTGCGAGGGATGACCATGCAGCATCCGGGTGTGCCTCCGAACCTGCGCGGCACCTTCCTCGGCTTGGCCTCGGATCCGATCGTCGATCACCTGCTCAACCTGGGCGTGACGGCGGTGGAGTTGATGCCCGTCCATCACTTCGTGGCCGATCGAAACCTGGTCGCGAAAGGCCTCACCAATTATTGGGGCTACAACTCCATTGCCTTCTTCGCTCCGCACGTCGGCTATGCCACCGGGGCGCTCGGTGAGCAGGTCGGCGAGTTCAAGTCGATGGTGCGCACGCTGCACCGGGCCGGTATCGAGGTGATCCTCGACGTGGTCTACAACCACACGGGCGAGGGGAACCACCTGGGACCGACGCTGTCGCTCAAGGGGGTCGACAACGCCGTGTACTACCGGCTCTCCCCTGATGATCAGCGCTACTACGTCGACTACACGGGCACCGGCAACAGCCTGAACGTCCTCCATCCGCGAACCATGGGTCTGGTCACCGACAGCCTCCGCTACTGGGTGACCGACATGCACGTGGACGGGTTCCGGTTCGACCTGGCACCCGTGCTGGCGAGGGGCGATGGCGCTGGTCAGTCCAGCCCCTTCTTCGAGATCGTCCGCCAGGATCCGGTGCTCTCGACGGTGAAATTGATCGCCGAACCCTGGGACGCCCGGCCAGACGGCTACCAGTTGGGCCACTTCCCCCAGGGCTGGTCGGAATGGAACGGCGCCTTCCGGGACTGTGTTCGGCGGTTCTGGCGGGGCGAACCCGGCATGGTCCCCGAACTCGCGTCGCGCCTCACCGGATCGAGCGACATCTATGCGCCCAGCGGCCGTCGTACCTATGCCAGCATCAACTTCGTCACGTGCCACGATGGCTTCACCCTGAGTGACCTGGTGACCTACGAGCACAAGCGGAACCAGGCCAATGGCGAGGACAACCACGACGGGAGTGACCAGAACCACAGCCGGAACTGGGGCGCAGAGGGCGAGACGGAGTCGGCTCGGATAGAGCGAACGCGCGACCGCATGAAGCGGAACTTTCTGGCGACGCTGTTCTTCTCCCAGGGTGTCCCCATGCTGCTGGGAGGCGATGAGATCGGCCGTACCCAGCAGGGCAACAACAACGCCTACTGCCAGGACAACGAAGTCAGCTGGTTCAACTGGGACGTCGGCGAAACCGGAGAGGACCTGCGCAACTTCGTCCGTGACGTCATTGCGGTGATGCGGGACAATCCGATCCTCCGCCGCCGGGCCTTCTTCACGGGAGAGCCGCACCCGGGCATGGAGACCAAGGATGTCACCTGGATCCGTCCCGATGGATCCGAGATGACCGAGCAGGACTGGGCGGACTCCGAGCTGCACACCATCGGCATGCTTCTCTTCGGTCTGGCCACCGACGAGGTTGATATCAGGGGCCGGTCCTACGCCGGCGACTCGCTCTTCCTCATGCTCAATGCCGGGACCCGGTCCCGCTCCTTCACGCTCCCCCGCATGGAACTCGCCGGCCAGTGGGTGGAGGTATTGAACACCGCCCAGCCGGGGCCGTGGTCCCGCATCGTCCGCAACGAGGCGGTCTCACTCAACGCGCACTCGACCCTTCTCCTGCGGCACTCCGAGCGTCATCGCGGATGACCTCCGAGGAGCCTCTCGGTTCCACCTACCGACTGCAGCTCAACGGTTTGGGGTTTTCCGGGGCACGTGCACTCGTGCCCTATCTCTCCCGTCTCGGGATCGAGACCCTGTACCTGTCGCCCGTCCTTGCCGCCGCTCCAGGCAGCACGCATGGGTACGACGTGATCGATCCCGGCCGGCTGGACCCCGCCCTCGGCTCGGCGGAGCAATACGAAGCTTTGCTCGATGAGCTCGCCGTTCACGACATGCGTGCCCTTCTCGACATCGTGCCGAACCATATGGCCGCAGAACCCTCCGACCGCTGGTGGTGGGACACTCTCCGGCTCGGGCAGGCGTCCACCTACGCCAATATCTTCGATGTCGATTGGAGTCAGCACGGCGGGAGGGTGTTGCTGCCGGTCCTGAACCGACCTCTCGCCGATGCGTTCCAGGAGGCGTCGGTACGCCAGGACACCGATGAGACGCTCCTGGAGCTGGACGGCCAGCGGTTCCCTCTCGCTCCGGACAGCAAGCCCGGGGCTCCCCTCCCCGAGCTGTTGGCCGCACAGCATTTCCGGCCGGCCTTATGGCGACTGGGAGACACCGCAGGCAACTACAGACGGTTCTTCAACATCGACGGGCTGGTCGGCGTGCGGGTGGAGGATCCCGAGGTCTTCGCACGTACCCACCGGCTGATTCTCGCGCTCTGTGCGGACGAACGGGTCGCCGGGCTCCGCGTCGACCACATCGACGGGTTGTGGGACCCGGCGGGGTACCTCGTCCGCCTTGGCGACGCGATCGCCGCCCGAGGCCGCGACCGTCGCGCTGTGCTCGTCGTCGAGAAGATCCTCAACCGCGAGGAGGTGCTCGACGAACGCTGGCCGGTCGACGGGACGACCGGCTACGAATTCGCCGACCGGGCCGACGGTCTCTTCCTCAGGGAGAAGGGCTGCCGGGAATTGTCCGCCTTCGGCGCCGGTCTCACCGGCGAACGCGCCAGCTTCGACGAACTGGGGCTGAAGGGAAAGCACGAGATGCTGGAGCGGACCTTCGTGGCCCAGCTCGACCGGGTGGTGCAGCTGGCGCTCTCGGCCCTCGACAAGGGGCACCCAGGACACGACCTGTCCGTGACCGCTGTGCGCGGAGCCGTCGCAGATCTCACGATCTTCCTCGACGTCTACCGGACATATCTCGACGGAGGCCCGCCTGCACCTGTCGACGTCGCCACCATCCGGCGCGCCGTGGCCCGGCGCGACGATCACGGTGTCGACACGGAGGTGGAGCGGGCGATCGAGTTGGTGGTGGGCGGGCTCCTGGAGAGTGGGCGCGACAGGAGCGATTGGCTCGGCATGGCCGGTCGCTGGCAGCAACTGACGGGTGCTGTGATGGCGAAGGGTGTGGAGGACACCGCGACCTACCGCTATGACGGCCTCCTCAGCCATGCAGAGGTGGGATGCGACCCGGATCGGGCCAGCTGCGGGGTCGATGAGTTCCACCGCTTCGTTCGTCGGCGCGGACGCCGGGCCGGCGGCGGCCTCAACGCGACGTCGACCCATGATTCGAAGCGGAACGAGGACGCCCGTTGTCGCCTGGCGGTGTTGTCGGAGGCGAGCGACGACTGGACGCGCCTGGTCGACCGGTGGCACCGCCGCTTTGGCTCCCTCTCCCCCGCACCAAGACCACACGACGAACTCGTGGTGTACCAGACGCTCGTCTCGCTGTGGCCCGCGCGCCGGACCGGTCTGGCCACGCGGGATCTCCGGCGCGTCCAGGACTACACCCTGAAGGCTGCGAGGGAGGCGAAGCGGTACACGTCATGGACGGAGCCGGACTTCCGTTACGAACGCGACCTCAGGTCATTCATTGCTCGCGTCTGCGGCGGGGAGCGCTTCCGGACGGAGATGAGCCGGTTCGTCCGCGCCATCGCTCCGGCCGCGGCCTCGAATTCCTTGGCTCTCATAGTGCTCAAGGCGTGCACCCCGGGCGTTCCGGATTTCTTCCAGGGCACAGAGCTCTTCGAAGCCACCCTGACCGACCCCGACAACCGGCGGCCGGTCGACTTCTCGGCCCGGGAGGCACTACTCGAATCGCTCCCTGAACTGGGAACGCCGGAGTCCGATCTGGTTCCCCGGGTCCGGCGCATGCTGGCCGATTGGGAGACCGGCCAGATCAAGTTGCATGTCATCCGGGCGCTCCTGCACCTCCGGCGCGACCTCACCGGTGTTTTTGCCGACGGCTCCTATACGCCACTCGAGGCGTCAGGGCCGAAGGCGGCGCACGTGGTGGCGTGGTGCCGCCGCCAGGGGCGCGACCGGGTGATCGCGGTGATTCCCCGCCTGGCACTCGAGTGCGCTGGCCGGAGCCGCTTCCCCACCGGGACCCGGGTCTGGGGCACTACGGCCTGCCTGCTTCCCGAAAGGGCGCCGCGCTCCTACGTCGACGTCTTGACCGGCCGGACAGTTGCCGCGACCCGGGGACGTCTCGACATTGCGAACACGCTCGGAGTACTGCCTGTCGCCGTCCTGCGAGAAACCGATACCTGATCGGATGCTCCCGGAGTTGCCGTTGACGAAGATAAACGGCGCGCGAACCCAGACGTGTATGTTCGTCGTCGCTCCCGTGTGACCGCACGCGGGAGCCCAGATCTCCAAGGACGGGAGGATCACAGATGCCCGAATCCCAACGGCTCGTTGCCGACCTGATCGTCGAATCCCTCGAGCGGGAAGGCGTGACCCACGTGTTCGGGATCCCGGGAGAAGAGAACATCCACCTCGTCGACGCGCTCTCACGATCGTCGATCCGCTTCATCCTCGTGCGCCACGAGCAGGGGGCCTCTTTCATGGCCGAGACGTACGGGAGGTTGACCGGTCGCGCGGGAGTCTGTTTGGCCACCCTCGGTCCCGGAGCGATCAACCTGCTGCTCGGCGTCGCCGACGCCACGACCAACTCGACGCCCCTCATTGCTCTTTCCGCGCAGGTTGGAATGAATCGGAGCTTCAAGGAGTCCCACCAGGGTGTTGACTTGGTCTCGATGTTCGCTCCCGTCACGAAATGGTCAGCCCTCATCGCCACACGCGAGGCACCACCGGAGATGATCAGGAAGGCCTTCAAGCTCGCCCAGACCGAGCGGCCCGGTGCCGCGTACCTCGCCGTGCCCGAAGACATCGAGAGCGCCGTGGCACCCGAAGACGCCGGACCCCTGGAAGTCAACGTGCCGCGGCCCGACGAGCCCGCCCCGAGCCAGGTCGCCCGTGCCGCCGGCATACTCAAGGCGGCGTCGAATCCAATCGTCCTGGCCGGTCACGGCGCAGCCCGCGCCGGGGCGGGACCTGCCCTGATCCGCTTCGCCGAGTCGCTCGGGGTCTCGGTGGCGACGACGTTCCATGGCAAGGGCGTCTTCCCCGACGACCACCCTCAAGCCTTGGGTGCGATCGGGTTCATGCGCCACGACTACGTGAACTTCGGTTTCGACCAGGCCGACGCCATCGTCACGGTCGGCTACGAGCTCCAGGAGTTCGACCCGGTCCGGATCAATCCTCGAGGTGACAAGGAGATCATCCACATCCACCGGTTTCCGGCCGAAGTCGACCGCCACTACAACGTCGCCGTCGGGCTGCAGGCCGACATCGGTCACAGTCTCGACGCCCTGGCCGCCGCCCTGGACTGCCACTTCGAAAATCAGACCACGAAACTGCAGATCCGGGGCCTGCTGGCGAAAGAGCCGGCCCAAGGGACCAGCGATGATCGCTTCCCGATGGCCCCGGCCCGCGTGGTGGCCGACACCAGGGCCGCGCTGCGGCGCGACGACATCGTGCTCGTGGACACGGGAGCCCTCAAAATGTGGATGGCCCGGCTGTACCGCACGTACGCGCCGAACACCTGCCTCATTTCGAACGGCCTGTCGACGATGGCCTGGACCCTGCCGGGCGCCATCGGCGCCAAGATCGCCCGGCCGGACGCCCGGGTGCTGGTAGCGACGGGTGACGGGGGCTTCCTGATGAACTCGCAGGAGATAGAGACAGCGCTTCGGGAACGAATTCCCATGGTCATCCTGATCTGGGTCGACGATGCCTACGGCCTCATCAGCTGGAAGATGGATCTCGAACTGGGGCACCACGTGGACACCACTTTCGGTAATCCGGATTTCGTCGCGTACGCCGAGAGCTTCGGGGCGACGGGCTATCAGATCACGTCCCCCGACCAGCTCCTGCCGATACTGGAGACGGCCCTCGCCGACGACACCGTCTCGGTCATCGCCTGCCCGGTCGACTACTCCGCGAACCTCGAGTTGATTCGATCCCTCGGGGAGCTGGACGAATCCTTCTCGTAGGGACTTTCCGCGAAACCTGCCTCATGGCTCGTACTATGGCCTTGTTCCCGCCTTGGCGACACCGAAACCCACGAGTAACCTGAGGCCGCCGACTCGGACCACGACCGTCCAAATCGTGGGGATCCGAACTGAGTACGTCAGCATTGAGGAAAGGCAACGAGCGATTGGTGTCCGAGTCTTCAGACGTCTTGCTTGAAGAGGCCGAATCGATCGCGATCATTCGGATCGATGACGGAAAGGTCAATGCATTCACCCAGGAGCTTCTCGGATCATTGTCGGAAGCGCTCGACGCTGCCTTTGCACACGACAAGGCAGCGTTGATCCTCGGCAGTGATCGGTGCCTTTCTGCGGGCTTTGACCTGTCGGCCATGCGCTCGGACGCCGACACCCGGAGGAGTCTCGTTCTCACCGGGCTGGAGCTCGCCCTCAAGATCTTCGAGTCACCGAGACCAGTTGTGATTGGCTGCACGGGTCATGCCATCGCCGCCGGCACCCTTCTTCTCCTGGGGGCGGATCACGTCGTCGTCGGCGACGGGCCAGTGAAGATCGGGCTGAACGAGACAACCATCGGCATTGAGCTTTCACCGTTTGTCCTCGAACTCGCCCGGTACAGACTCCTCCCCTCCGCCTACAACCAGATACTGCGCGGACACCTCTACGGAGCGGAAGCCGCACACCTCGCTGGATATGTCGACGAGATTGTCGCGTCAGACGACCTGCTCCCTCGCTCAATCGAAGCGGCGAGCCATTTGGCTGAGCTCGATCCAGTGAGCTATCGGCGGACGAAGGAGGCGATGAGGTCGACTGCGACCTCGGCGTTGCGCTCCGCACTCGAGCGTAAGCGTGCAGAATGAACCGATATCCGGGCTGACTCGCACGCGCTGCCCGGCCGCCGATCCGCTTCACCCCTCGAACGATTTCGCCACTTGGGTAACTCAAGGGTGGGGGACTTTCCAGCTGCTCAACCTCTGGACCGGTCCGAGGGTCCAGTTGACCAGCGGCAGCCGTGACGATCAGAGGGCACGTTGACCAAACCTGGACCGCTCCTCGAGGCAGACGAGGGTCTCAACCACCAGATCGCGGACACGTTCGCCCGAGTCGGCCAGTCCGACCGGTCCTGGACCGAGAAGATCTGGGCCATGGCGGCGTCCAGGGACGGATCGCTGAGCGTGGCGTTCGGTCTGGGTAAGTACGTCAACCGGAATGTGATGGATGGGTTTGCCGGAGTCTCTCGGGGGACCGAGCAGTGGACCGTGCGCTCCAGTCGTCGCCTGTCACCGGAATTTGAGAGCAGCGGCGTCGGACCGATCGCCTACGACGTTGTCGAGCCGCTGCGACGGACCCGGTACCAGCTGGCAGCGACCGACATCGTCCCGATCAGCTTCGACATCGAGATCGAGGGTGTGGCGCCGCCGGCAATGGAGGAACGCGAAACCCACATCAGCCGAAGCCGAGCACGGATCGACGCCGACATCATGCGCTTCCATCAGAGCGGGGTGGCACGGGGATGGGTCGAGGTGGACGGAACGCGCACCGAGATAGACGACCATCGCTGGGTTGGCGCCCGCGACCGGTCGTGGGGCGTTCGCTACGGCGTCGGAGTTCCTCCAGAGGACATGGAACAACAAGTACTGCCGACCGACGCGTCGGGAATGTTCGTCTGGATGCCGGTGACGATGACCCGGTCCGACGGCCGCCCGTTCACGCTCTTTGTCTACTATCAGCGGTTCAGCGGACCAGGCTGGTCTACCGGCAGCGCTCGTGGCGGTATTGAGCTCCCCGACGGGAGGACGAAGACGTTTCAGGATGTCGTCCCCGACCTGCAATTCCGAAACGACAATCGTCGCCTGCTCGGTGGAACGATACGCACAGTGCTCTCGGACGGCACCGAATCCTCGTACCGGATCGATCCAGTGTCCGCAACGGGCTTTCATCTGGGCACCGGACTCTACGGCGGATTCGAAGGGCATTATCAAGGTGAGTGGCGCGGCGAGCTCCACACCGACGGAGAGCACATCACCGAGTGCGACACCGTCCCGGTGGCGCACCGCATCCATCAACATCGCGACTGCATCGTGCGGGTGGAGGGCCTTCAAGACGGGTCAACGGGAGTCGGCACCTTGCAGTCCAACGCTGTCGGGCCGAATGCAGACATGGGCCTCACCGCCGCCGCTTCGTTTCTCTAGAGGTCATCGGACCTCATCGGCCCACGGCGCCCGCCGGTCGGCCCCGAGATCCGCGAGCATCCTCCCCTCAAGCCCGCCCCGCAGCGCCGCTGTGCAATCGTCACAGTCCGCAGGAATCACAATGCCCGGTCTCAGACTGACAGAGGCTTCTCCTGCGGTGATGGAGCCCGGCTTGGGTGACAACAGACTGCAACCATGGCGGTGCACGCTGGCATCGCCACCACGGAACCGCCCCGCGCACCGAGGCCGATCACCTCAGCCTGCCAGTCCCCGATCCGCGCTAATCCGGGCCACCAGACGAGCCAGCTCCGGCGGAAGGTCTTCGGGGACGTGCTGCATGGCCAACCCATCGTCGCCGACAGCGTCGATGGCTTTGACCAGCTTGCTCATGGCGTGGGTCAAATCCGCGGCTGCTGTTGCGACGGCATCGGTCTCAGTAGTCATGTCAAAGCCCTTTCTGAATTCGAAATCACGCTAGCGGGCCGGGATCGCCGAATGCGACCGGAGCCTCCGTCACTTCGCGGTGAGGTGCCGATGGTGAACAGCTTCATCGCCCGTCACGCCAGTGTCGGCTTCGTCTCGAGCTGCGCATCCGGTGCGTCGCACGGTGCCCTTGTGGCCCGAGCCGATGCCGGCTCGTAAGAGTCGAAGCTGACCGATGCGGATTCCGCTGTGCTCACATCGCGTGACGGGGTCATCTGATGCAGACGCCCGCGGGTCCGGCAGTAGCCCGCGGACCGGCGGCGTGAGGCCGCGCGTGCGACATCGACGAGCGTTTCCTCGGACCCCGTTGCGTTTGGCCTGAGATCCGCGCCTGGAACCGCCGTTGGCCCGGAACCACCAACGGATAGTCAAGAGTTTTCTTGACTATCACGACTGCCGACCCGTATACTTAAGTAAGTGCTTGACCAAACGATCGACCTCGATAGGACCTTCCAGGCTCTGGCTGATCGCAGCCGGCGTTCCATGGTGGAACGCCTCACCATGGGTCCCGCCTCGGTCAGCGAGTTGGCGCGTCCGCTGTCCATGTCTCTGGCGGCGGTGGTCCAGCACGTTCATGTGCTCGAGGCGTGCGGAGTCGTGAGGACCGAGAAGGTGGGGAGGACGCGCGTCTGCCGCATCGAACCTGCAGCGATGACCGCCGCTGAGCAATGGATCACCGACCGCCGTCGAGGCTGGGAATCCCGACTTGATCGGCTGGGCGACGTCCTGAGCGAAGAAGCCGCTACGACCAAGGAGCATCCATGACTTCGTCCACGGTTACCCATGACACCTTCGTCATCGCGCGAACCTACGACTCGCCCGTCGCAACCGTGTTTCGAGCCTGGGCAGATCCCAATCGCAAAGCTCGTTGGTTCGCCGGCTCAGCCGACGCACTCGGGAACGGCTACGAGCTCGATTTCCAAGTGGGAGGGCGAGAGGTCAACCGTGGCGGACCCCCGGGTGGGCCGATGTACACGTACTCCGCTCAGTTCCGGGACATCGTCATCGACCGGCGGATTGTTTCAACCTCCGAGATGTTCGCCGACAAGTCCCTCATCTCGGTCACCGTGGCCACCGTGGAGTTTCGCGGGTCGGGCGATACGACCGAGCTCGTCCTCACGGAGCAAGGGGTGTTCCTCGACGGCCAGGAGACAGCGGCTCAGCGCGAGGAAGGGACCCGCTCCCTCCTCGACTCCCTTGCTGCTTGGCTCGCCGAAGGCGGGTCGTGAGAATGCAGACCGTGCGATGTTGCGTCCCTGTGCGAATGAAGACAGGCAGTTTGACCAGGGCGTACGGCGAGCAGGAGACTGCAGAGGACCCTGTTGGACACGTTGCCATCGGTCGGTACCATGCCGTCTGTTCACACCGGTCTGAGAAGTTCTAGGGGTGTCTCTCGACGAACTCTTGCAGCTCCGATCTCAGAGGCCAGCGAGATTCGCCGAACGACACGATGGAGGATCGTCCAACGCAAACCCTGGCATCGTTCATCTTCACCAGCCTTGACGGCTTCTACGAGGGTCCGAACGGCGAGCTGGACTGGCCGATCGTCGACCAGGAGTCCAACGACTTCGCGTCCCACCAGCTCGACGGGGCAGACATGCTCGGATTCGGTCGTGCCACCTATGAGCACATGCGCGCCTACTGGCCCACCGAGCAGGCCACGGCAAACGATCCGGCCATGACCGTCCGGATGAATTCCAAGACGAAGCTTGTGTTCTCAACGACGCTCACCGACGTGAACTGGTCTGGGACCACCCTCGTCCGTCGGCGAGGCGACAGAACAGGTACCGGACATCATGGCTGCCGCCGGAACGGAACTGCTGGTGATCGGCAGCGCGCACCTGACCGCCAACCTCGCGCAGGCCGGCATCCTCGACGAACTGCGCATCATGGTGTGCCCGATTGTGCTCGGGCAGGGTCGGTCGCTCTTCGAGGATCTGAAGAACCGCGTTTCGCTCTCACTCGTTGGCGTGAGACAGTTCGACTCCGGCAACCTCGTGCTCACCTACCGACCGTCTGCTTGCCCGGGTTGAGCGACAGGCCTGAGACCGGCGCACGCGGTCGAGGGACCACACCCGGCACCCGGCGAGTGCGGGACATCGCTCGACACGGCGCCATTCGGCGGCGCTCCACGCCCGGCGTCTGATCAGAGACCAAGCGATTTCCGCGCGCTCAGCAACCGGACGCGACGAGAGATTCGTATGATGGGCCTGGTCCTTTCTGGACGGCAGGGGATCGGTAAGGCAGCCTTCGAACTGAGGCGTGGAGGGTAGAACTCCTTGTGACACGCCCACGCCGAGACATCGGGCGGCCCTCAGCTACACCAGAGCCGGCTCAGGGCGCCCCCAATCACGCGCGATGCGACATGTACGCAGATGAAGCGATCCCGGGTCCTTGGTACATTGGTTGTCGTTGACCGTTGTGGGTAGTGCAGTAGCTGTGGCAGGAAATGATCCCGCCATTGGCGGAAGGACGGCGTCGTGAGCAGAGCAGTGATTTCTATGTCGGGGAAATCTGCGGCGCTTTTCGCGGCCCCGGCTTTCTTCGGCGGCATCAGGGAACCCGGCTGTGATCGCTTTCAGGGCGCCGCTCTCGGTCGTACTCGGAATCTTTCGCACATGCATCCCTTGCTGCGCCCGCCGCGCCCTCCGCGAAAGCCAGAACATCTCTTCAGTCAGTCCCGTATCGGGAGAGCAAAAGGGTGGTTATCATTTTGAGACGCGTTAAGCGAGTGTCCTGCTCGAATTGCGGCGCTGTGCACCCAGCCATCTACGAGGGGCAGCAGTGCCTCATTTGTGCGTCTGCGATTGATGGTGCCGAGGAACGCACGGTCTCCGAGCCCGTGGGACGTGAAGAGCACGTCGCAATGGAGCAAGAGGCTCGGATTGCTGCGTTGCAGTCCGAGCGGGACGAGTTGAGGGCGACCCTTGACGCACTGACCCACCATGATGCTGTCGGCATGTCGGAATACGGGCGGTACGTGAAGGCGTGTGCGAAAGGCATTGCAGAGCGCGACAACTACCCGATGCCCGGGTCCGTCACAACCCGCGAATCGTTTTACGAGGTCATGGCCGGCGCCGCACTTGAGGCCATCAGCCTCCGAACCCTTCTAGAGCGACTCCCCCGAGCGGAGCGGCAACTCCAAGCTGGTGGGACTCCCACGGTCGCGAGGACGCCGACATCTGGTTCCACATCCGGCGGAGCAGGACGAGGGCGGCACTTGCGTCGACGGCTCCGCCCACTTGCAAAGGTGACCGACGCGTCTCTCAGGCGCTGACCTCGCAGAACCATCAGCCGAGTCCGGTGCGACGTTGGCGCGCCACCAGGATCTCGATAGACGATGAGGTCCTGGAGCTGAGACCGTCAATGTACGCATGGCCAGAGTAGCAGCGGATCCCGTGCACCTATCACGCAAGTTGAGGGTCGATGGTCTTCTGGAGGTCCCAAGCCCTCGCATAGTCGGTGACGTTCATCGGGTAACTGAACCACACCGACAGGAGATCCTCTCGCAGGGTGCAATGGTTCACCGTTTCGTACCGGAGTGTGACGCCATTTCGATCGATCAGGTGCGTGAGAACGACGATCCTCTCGCACTCTCCGGCCAGGATGAAACACACGGAGGAACGGAACGTACCGCCGGCGATTTGCTTCGTCGCCTCGTGCCATTCCGATATCTGAGCTCTCGGAACGATCGTGGCCAGTCCCCCTGACCCGCGAACATTGAGGACCAGGTCGTCCGTACACCCGGTCAGGAATTCGTCATACTCCCCGCGGACGAGCAAGCCGAACAGTTCATCGAGCTGCTCAAATCGTTGGTACTCCATCGACGGCATCGTGATTTCGCTCTCAGTTGCTCGTTGGGATTCGGTGGACGAATTGCCTGGTCCAGGGTGCGGTAGAAATATGATCTAATCCATCTGATTTGTCAAGATCAGATGGGCGCATGGGTGACGGTCGGTGGGGCAGTTCTTGCGGACTCAGTGAAGGCAGTCCGAATCGACCGTCGCACCGATCTCACGACGGTTCATGCGCAAGCCGCTCAATAGTTTCGATGCCCGATTCCGGACCGACGACTGCATGTGCACACACGCTTAAACCAGCCACCGACTGCGTGCAGACCATGATCAATGAATGGGACGTCTACGCCATTGAGTCGGCGACGGCAGCTCGGACGATCTTTATCAACAACGATGGGATTACGGTTACCCAGTTCGATCTCGACAAGGACCGACAGGACAGCCCCTTCAAATACGGGGTGGCTGCGGCCACGGATTCATTATCGATATGGGCCGGTTCGGCTACGTACCAAAGATGCCGTCCAAGGATTTCAGCTGGCCCAGCTGCGCGTGGCCCTCACGGCAGCGGCGCCACCTCCGTCTCCATGACGCGATGTTGTTATTGAGCCGTTCACTCTTTGGGCGGTGCTGACTCGAAGACCGCCCGATTTGACCCAATCGATCTCACCCAGGGAGCCCCCAGCAGGCTTGAGCCGATCGGGACCGGCAAGACCCTCAATTGTTCCGTGTTGACGGCCCCTCCCGCTGATGGGGAGATTACTTGGCGGGTGGAGCGGCCACTGTGTCGTCGATTGGCAACTTTGGGGTGATCGTGAGTTCTACGAACCTGTTCTGCGCGCTCGGGACCCAATGCTTCTCCGATTTGGCGTTCACCACAGCATGGCCGTAGAGCGAAGCGGGCTTGATTGAATCGTCCGGGGCTCCTTGAGAATGACTACGAATGAAGCTGACGGCGAGACTCCCAGTCAGGCGTCCGCCGAGAGTTTCGAACATGGTCCTGGGGATGGACCACATCACACCCTGCATGACGCCTCGCCCTTGCACACCCGCCGTAGTCACTTTGTCCACGTACCATTCAAAGCCCTCGGCAGTCGATGGGACGGTGCCGATCTGAAGTTTGCTGAGCGCAGAGAGGACGGGGGCTGCGGCTGCAGCGCCGGCACCGACTACAGGAACCGGAGAGAGTAACGACGAAACTGAACTCGCATCTGCCAGATACGGAGTCATCTTCTGCCATTCCGCCCCGGCCTTGTCCGAGAGTGACTTCTGATCCATACAGGGGCTCAGATATTTGACGGTCGCGACGAGCTCCTTTATCCGCCAACCCGCGTTGATTGGAAAATAGAAGTAAACGTGGGCCGCCTCTCCTTCAAGATCGTCCCATAGGGACGGTGATTTGGGCTGCCACCAATGGTGGTGCTCGGGTCGACGACCGGGATGACCAATGGTCCACCAATATTCGTAAATCGGCGATGCCGCAGACGTCTGCGCCGCGGTGCCCGCAGGCGGGAGGACTTCGGCGTAATTGACATCGAGGGTTGGTTCGGTCTCGCCGAAGATCTCCAGGTAAAACGGAGGGCTGTCGCCGATCCATTTTGTTAGATCCGCAGGTTCACTGGCGACTTCGATCAATCAAACCACCTCCAACGGCTGGGGCAAGGTCTACCAAGAGCACGCCACCCTCTGCAACCCACATTGTGCAAAGCAGCACCTCACTCCTGGGGGGTCCAAGTCGAAATTTTCGGTGCCGCTTCGTCGCCTATCCCCCAGGAAGAACCAGGAGGATGAGCGACGAGTCGCATGCGAAATGCGACAGGGCTTCAGTACTCTCTAGCGCGGCGTTACTTCTCGAGCGTGGAGACCTGATTGCGATGAGCTGTCATGAAACCGGAACCTAGTTTCTGGAGGTTCTCGGGGTTGAGTGACGACTTCTTCGTTCCGTCCAAATGGACTGGACGGACTCACCATGAGTCCTCCACATTGAGTCGGACCTCACGACGTTGCCGGCAAGAGGACATTGGGATTCAAGATGCCCACAGGATCCAGCGCCGTCTTGAGTCGTCGAAATGCTGCGAGCTCCATATCGCTGCGGTTGAGGTGGAGCCAGGCTCGCTTCGCCGTTCCGATGCCGTGCTCGGAGCTGATGCTGCCACCGAGCTCGGCGACGTGATGCATCACACTGTCATCCACGGTCGAGTCGTCGGGTTCGAGCCCGGTGACGTTGACGTGGACATTGCCATCGCCGACGTGGCCGAATAACCACGTCGTCGCCCCTGGATCGGCAGCCCTGACAACGTGGGGTACATCGTCGATGAACGTGGCCAACAGGCGTGCCGGCAGCGTCACGTCGAGCTTGTGTGGCGCACCGAGCGTGTTGATCGCCTCGGTGTGCCCCTCGCGGTATCGCCAGAGTTGTGCTCTCCTAGCGGGCTCTGTGGCGACGGCAACGTCTTCGAGGGCGACCACCGAATCGAGCACCGCAGCCATGGCGGGGGTGGGGTCGTGCTGGGCCGCCACCTCGGCCAAGAGGTAGGCCCGATGCTCGCCGGCGAATGGCGCTGCCGTGCTGCTCGTTCGACAGACCAGGTCCAGCCCTGACTGCAGGAAGAATTCGAGAGACTGGAGCTCGGGCAGGGACCGGCGCAGGAGTGAAGCCGCATCGACCGCGGCCCCTGTCGAGGAGAAGGCCATGATGGAGGTCACGCACTCGGGGCTCTGGGGGACCAGGCGCACGCGGGCCGCCGTCACCACGCCGAGCGTTCCCTCGCTGCCACACAGCAGCCCACCCAGGTCGTAGCCCGTGTTGTCCTTGATCAGGCCGCCCATGTGCGACACGGTGTCGCCTGTCCCGAGCACAGCTTCGAAGCCCACGAGCTGTGCCCTCGTCGAGCCGTGACGGAGCACCTGGAGTCCGCCCGCATTAGTGGCAATGGTGCCACCGATCGTCGCACTCTCACGGCTGGCGAGGTCGACGCCGTACGCCCAGCCGGCTGACGCTGCGGCCGCCTGGACGTCAGCGACCGTCGTCCCAGCGCCGACGGACAGTTGGCCGCCCAGCCGATCGACGTCGGTGACGCCAGCCAGCCGGCGCAAGCTCAGCACCACCTCGCCGGAAAGGGGGACGCTTCCGCCGACGAGCCCGGTGTTACCCCCTTGGGGTACGAGCGCGACTCCGGCTTCTTTGCAGACCTCGACGACTGCCGCTACCTCAGCGGCGTCACCGGGACGGACGACGGCGCTGGGAAGACCTTGGAAGCGCCCGGTCCAATCGATGCCGTACGAAGCTGTCACCTCTTGTTCGACGACGACGTGCGCCGCCCCAACAGCCGCGCCGAGCTCCTCTAGCAGGCCTGGGGACATACCTCCATCCTCGCGCCCGCTCCCGACAAGCTGACCCTGGGGCGCGACTGGCAGTTAGATATATGGGACGCCACCTCAATCTGGCTGAAGTGCCATTTGTGGGCCATTGAGCTGGTCTTTCTTGGGTCTTCGGATTCTGGCGGGGTCTGCGACCTCACCGGACGACGATCGAGCCCAGGACGCGCCAGTTCGGCTTGCCGGCGTAGAGCAGCGCTCGGATCCGGTAGTTCTCGAAGTTGCGGAATCCGAAGCCGATCCGCTTGATCCGCTTGATCAGGTTGTTGAGCGCTTCGGTGGGGCCGTTGGACACCCGGGCCAGGTGGAAGTTGGCGATCTTTTCGAACCAGGCGTGCAGGGTCCGTCCGAGCCTCTGGATTTCGGGAGGCATGGTGCGTCGGCGGCAGTGCTGCTCAAGCTCTCTGAGCATCGCCTCTGCTGTCTTGGGGTGGCGCGTTCGATAGAACTCGCGAAGGCGCTCCTTGACCCGATAGGCGACGGCCACTTCGGCCCCGGGATCGCCCAGGGCGAGCAGTGACCACAGGCGTTCGGTGGCAGCGGTGTCGAGGTGCTCTTCGCCGCGCAAAAGGACCCGGCGGGCCCGATAGAGCGGATCGTCGCGTCGCCCCCGATGGCCGGTCTGTTCGGTCTGGACGCGCCGGCGGACGGCATCGAGGCTGCGATTGGCCAGCGAGATGACGTGGAAGGGGTCGACCACCTGGGCCGCCCTGGGCAACATGACCGTGTAGACCGCCGCATAGGTGGCCGACATGTCGAGGGCCCCGAAGCGGATGCGCTCCTTCCAGGGCTTGGGTTGTTTGTCGATCCAGCCCGCCACATCGGTGTATTTGCGGGTG
This sequence comes from uncultured Acidimicrobiaceae bacterium, assembly GCA_963721585.1. Lineage (GTDB taxonomy): Bacteria > Actinomycetota > Acidimicrobiia > Acidimicrobiales > RAAP-2 > Bog-473. The sequence goes on from CAVRJN010000008.1 coordinate 1,555,970, forward strand.
GGGAGGATCTCGATGATCTGGTGGTTCTCCACGTCGGCCACCGTGGTGGCGTAGTCGGTCGTCACCCGCGAAGAGAGCTTGACGAAGGACGTCTCGTCGAGGCCGATGGCCGTGGTGCGGTTCAGGCGCTTGCGATCCGCGGCCAGCAGGGCCTCGCCATAGGTGCACACGGCGTCGTTGACCGTGTGCCAGTCACAGGAGAGCTCGGCCGCCACTTCTGAGACGGTCCGGCCGCCTCCCACCTGGACCGTCGCCCACTTGGCCGCCCTGGTCGTCAACAAGCAACTCTTGGCCGCGATCCGGTGATCCTCGAGCACCCAGGACCTCTTGGGGCAGCTCGGGTCTAGACAGCGCAGCCGGTGCTTCTTCCAGGCCAACGACATGGGGGTGCCGTAGACGGGCAGGTCCACGTAGTGCACGACCGGGCGCTCTTTGATCTGGGCTCGCTGCCCGCACGTCGGACACGACAGCTCCCCGGTCACCTGCTCGATCATGAGCTCGACGCCGGGACCCCGGCGCACATACGCGAGGACGCGGACGTCTTTGAGACCCACCATGGCCCTCACGATCTCGCTAGGGTCAGTAACGACGAAGGTGCTGCTGGGAAGTTGGCTCACACCACAACCCTGGAGCACCTTCGCCTAATTCAGGGGGACCTCCGGACGCGGTGGCTCCCCGCTGAAATCCGAAGAGCCTCTTTCTTTGCAGCCCCAACGGGATTCGAACCCGTGTCGCCACCTTGAGAGGGTGGTGCTTTTCGCAGGTCAGAGTGGGTATTGTCGATAGTGTACGCTACCTGTGCAATACGGTGTCACTATCGCGAAAGGGTGGCAACACATGCCTACCAAGCCTAAGAAACGCAAGCCTCGTCGTTCATGGGGGGCGGTCCGCGTCCTGCCGAAAACCAAGTCGATCCAAGCGACCTACGTGCACAACGGGAAGCGCTACCCGAAGACCTTCCCGCCCGACACCAAGCCGAAAGTGATCGAGGACTACTTCGTCGTCACCCGATCCGCCATCGCCCAAGGGACGTGGGTCGAGCCCGGCACGTGAGCCGACGCCGGGGGACCTGACGTTCCGCCAGTATGCCGAGAGCTGGCTAGCCAAGGGCGTCGAACGAGAAGACTTCAAGCCCACGACTGAGGACAAGTACCGGGGCCTGTTGAACCGGCACCTGCTTCCCACCTTCGGTGATCTTGAGCTGACGGAGATTTCCGAGGCACAGGTCGAAGAATGGTTTTACGGCCTCAGGAAGCAGCACAAGTCAACCGCTGCGGGCGCCTATCGACTGCTCGCCACGATATTCAACTCTGCGAAAAAGCTGACCGCCCTCCCCCTGCACCATCGAGGGCGCCAGTCGTGAGCCGACACGGAAAAAGCAGTCGGCCACCAAGGAGGAGTGTCAGGCAGCGATTGACGCCGTTCCCGATGAGTACCGCGCCGCCATCATGCTCGCTGCGTGGGGTCATCTGAGGCAGAGCGAGGTTCTAGCGCTTCAGATAGCCGACATTGACACCAAGGCAGGAACCGTCACAGTCGAGCGCTCATGGACCCTTGCGAGGGAGACGCGCCGGACAACCCTTGGGCCGACCAAGTCGGACGCTGGCACACGGACTCTGCACTTGCCGCCCTATGTAGTCGAGGCGCTGACAGAGCACCTACGCAACCATGTGGGACGGGAGAAGACCGCGTGGTTGTTTCCCGGTACTAACGGAATGCCGCTCGCCCACCGAACGCTCTCTCGGATCTGGGCTCGTGCACGCCAGACAATCGACCGGACGGATCTCCGATTTCATGACCTCCGAGTCTCGGGTCTGACTTGGGTGGGCCAGGCGGGTGCTACGGGTGCCGAACTTATGTACCGCGGCGGACACGCCAACCTGACGTCAGTTCAGATTTACCAGGACGCCGACGCTCAACGTGACAGAGCGCTCGCGATGGCGCTATAGCTCGGGTTCCTCGACGGCCTGACGACTCTCTGCACGGTCAAGGATTCTCATTAGCAGGCTCGCCGTGGCAACTGCCTCAGCAGCTTCGGTGACGTCGTCGTAGTCGACCTCCCTATGCCCTGCCGGATTTCGGAGAACGGCATAGGCGCCCGCGAATAGCTCCATAGTGCCGACCTGCTCACCAGACGCGCTTCCAGCGTCCCTCAACGGACCGCGCTCGGCACTGAATGCCTCTTGCATTAAGGGTCTGCCCCATTTATCCGCGAGACCTGAAAGCGCACGCACCCGGATCTCGACTTCCCTCATGGCAACGAGAATCGCTTGCTCGAACTCGCCCAGCAGAAACTGACGGCGTACTTTCCGGTCGATGAGCGGATGCAAACCGACTGCGATCCTTTCGGCAGCCCTCACATTCACGATTCCGCTGGCATGTGCGTCCCTGCCGTGTGGAGTCGACTATGAACATCGTGGAGTTCTGCTGTCCCGGTCTCGTCGCTATGAATGCACGTCCGCGGAGCCACGCGAAAGCCTCGGCGAGGTAGTGGCTCATCGGTTCCTTGTACCCGAGAAGGTAGGAGTATTCCTGGTTTTCCGCCGTTCGTATGAGGTCGTCCAGCAGCAAAAGGCTTCGCTCATCTACTGGTAGTTCACCAACTGAATCCGGCGACGCGTCGATCATGAACCGAGATTCTCGCGCTCGAGGAAGCCGCGTAACCACCCAACTGGGTAACGTGTTCGCTCATGGACCACTACGCCAACGTCGTCCTAACGGTCGAGGGCCGGTGCTGGCGGATGATCGTCCCTCATGGACTCGCCAAGATGCGCCACCCGACGAAGCTGCCCGGAGCCGGTGTGCTGGACGGGGTCGCCACCGTTGGCGGAATGGTGAGTGGGTCCAGGTCTGGTCGTGCGAAGGGCACGCTGACGAGCTGACAGGAGCTAGGTGTATCAATGACAGAGGAACCCGAGTGGACTCCGATCACAATCATCCGAAGTGAGGACGGCGCTCCGAAGGACGGCGGGATCGAGCTAGTGAGACAGCTCAGCGTGACGCCAGATGCCGAATGGGTCCACGATTTCGAAATGATCGGACCCAATAAGCACGGCGGCTCTGGGGCATTCACATTCTCCTCGTCTACGCCATCCCTCGTCGGCGACACAATTCGCTGGAAGGTTCCACAACGGGACGCGCCGTACGGATCAAACGCAATAGCGAATCAAGTCCAGTCGACAAACGATCGATACTCGTCGCGAACGGACCGAAGAATCGACCTGACGTAACAACACCGAAGGGCGAGCGAGGACCAAGGCCGAAAGGTAAACCCTGGCCGTCGCTCAAGCCCCGTAACGGCACGAGCACGTACGGAGGAACTGTGAACCTCGCACGTCTGTTCGGGACGACCAATCCCTAGCGCCGAAGTGCCAGCCGTGAAGTTGCATCACGGTCAACGGCTTGGTTACCGACTGGCGAACTGCTTGCACTCACGCTCAAGCGCGAGTTAATGCTGCTTAGGCGTCCCCGTAAGGACCAGGCGGCAGGTTGGAAATTCCAACGCCGCTAATACCTTGAATTAGCGCCGAGAACTGAGGCGCAGCCGAAACCAACGTACCGATAAGAATCGAGCTGGAGTCGAAGGTGAACTGCGTCGGAGCCCACTGCACGATTGCCATGTCTTGTGGGCCAGCCCAGTAAAACGGGTTGGTCACATGACTGTTGGGAATCGGGATTGAAGTGCTCCGAACGATGGCGTTTCCTTGCGGAAGCCAGGGTTCGACCTCCAATCGCAAGGCCTTCCCAGTCACAGGGTTGTAGAGGGTGGACACCACCGCGCCCACGCCAACTCCACCAAGTCCGCCATCGTTCTGAATGTAAACGTTGTAGGCGGAGTTTGAGTTGCCGTTAAGGATCGCGTTGCTCAATTGCATTCTATCGAATGCGTTCATATCTATAACGTCTGGATCGGCCTTCACACTTTCGTACACCGTCGCCAGAGCCGTGAAAAATTCGGCGCCCGGATTCGTTGTACTCAGAGGTGCGTTGAGCCTTGTCACATATCCCCCTGATGCTGCGAGGGAAGGTATGATCCCGTCAAAATTATTTGACGAGGTTGACTGATCGGCGGCACCGACCGTACAGCTAGGACCACCCGATGGCTGCGACGTGATGTACCCCGTCGAGCTTCCAGAACGGCCGCAGTAGTAGTACGGCCCACTGGCGACAGAGGCACAGTAAAAGTTGTACCCGACTGCGCCAACCTGCGAGCTGTCGTTGGTGACGGTCACCTGAACAGCGGTCTTACCCGCTGAAGTGCCAACCGAAGTAACGACGTTCGAAGCCGGACCCTGGTGCATCTGGACACCGGTAGTGCCAAGAAGATCCCCAGCATCCGGGGCGACAATGACGAAGACAGACGCCGACGTACCGAGCGTGGAAGTTCCAGTCGGAGTAATCGACGCGCTGACTGCCGACAAAGTGAACGTCGGAGCAACGCCCAACGTTCCCGAATATCCATTGGCGGAAGTTCCTCTTCCATAAAGGAAAAGTCGATCCTCCAGGGTCATCGTGGAGTACATGAGAGCCGTGTTACTCAAGCTGCGGATATCTTCATATCCTTGGCCCTGCATCTCTGCTTGCCAGCTAACACTGTCCGAGAATCCGTAACTGACGTAGTTCAACACAACGTCATAACCGGAATACTGAAGGTAGGGCGGGCGGACATAGGACAATCCACCGGGGCCGACGTTAGTGGTGGCTTCACCGAAACCACCCTGCTGCGTCGGAACACCACTGCCACTACCGGTAATCGCATTGATCACTTTTATTCGGCGGCTTGCTCCGGTTCCAGGCACGCGAGGCAATTGGTTCCTCATTGGCGACAAATAAGGTGCCAGAAGTTTTGCAGGCGCCTCTAGGTCAAACGCGAGGATTCCGCTCTGAATCGGATTCGAGAGGCTCCATTCTTTTGCAAGAGTGGTAGCGCTCGGACCCTCCAAATACTCAGTGAGCTGTGCCGACGCGGGGTCGGCCATCTTAGAGAAGGCACCTTCCATCTCGGCTTGCATCTCGCGCGCGTGCTTCTTGCGGCTTTTGATGAGAGGCACTCCGAGTTCGGACGGCTTCTGCAAGACTTCACCGCGAACCGCATCGACAGTCGCAGCGGTCATCGCCTTGATGAGCTGGTCGTTGCGTTGCGCAGCCTTTCCGGGCTTCACTCGTCCATGCGGACGGTCGGGAGTCGGAATCCCGTCACAAATCTCCGGCGCGCCGCCGAAGAGCATATCTACGTTGGGGAGTCCCATTATGGGTACTCTCCTTTCCTGTTAGAGGTGTGAAGTGAAACGACTACGGCGCCCAGCACAGAAGTGCTCTCCGGACGCGCGTCTCCGCGCCTCTTGTACTGCTGGTGTTGCACGGCGCCACGTCAACTGCAACGACTGACCGTTTCAGATCCTCTGTCGTCACCTTTGCTGCTGTGATGCGGTAGTACCTGACAGCGCTGTGACACGCTGCCAGGTGTCCCGACCCAAGGCGGTTAGGTCGGGAGAAGGTGTGTGTTCTCAGTACCGGCGCCGGAACGCGAAGTCGCGCCAACCCGGTTCGCTCTGATTGTCTTGGACGAGGCGCATCAGCGCTTCATGTTGAGGGTTCGGCGCAGTCACTTGGCCTGCGTCCCAAGGCGACCATGGCCCGGCAGCAGCTGCTGCAACCGGCTCGGGCACGTACTCGGGTTCCGGCTCCGGCGGCGTAAGTTGCTCCCGGCACTTGCTACAGGTCAAAGCCTCGCGAAGATTCGGCTGACCGCATTGATGGATCGGGCTCAGGCTCTCCAGCCAGCGCTTCGCCACCGAACCGTTCAGTGCTTCTAGTTGGGTAACCACTGCCATTGCCAAGGTGACCGCCATGTCGTCATGACCCGAATTCGAATGCGTAAGACGGAACTGCCCCGGTCCCGTTTCCTTCAGCTGCACGCTCAGTAACTCTTTAATCAGCCCGGCGTCATGCCAGATGGCGAGGCGTTGGTTACGGATGGCCTGACTCAGCCCAAGCCCGAGGCGGCCCACGCTCGACGTGGTAAACAAGAAGGGATCGGCAATCACGCCACGGGAGCGGAGATTCTGCGCGGTGCCCGCCGCTTGGTGCGGATCGTAAAGCAGGCGAGCATGACCGAATTCCTTGGACAGCGTGACGATGTATTCCTCTACTTCGCCGAGCTGCACCGGACTGTCGTGTGAACCATGCCAGGTACGGAGCTGGTCGAGCACCACCCGGCGAACCGATCCACCACCCTCTAGAGATTCGTCCTCGGTGTGCGTACACATCACGCAAGTGGCGTCGGCGACCAGGCCGACGTCCAACGTCAGCAAATAGTTGCATCGCGGGTCGTAACCCTGCGGTCCGGATAGCACGCAACACGCGTCTAGTTGCGCCCGGCTAGCCAAGCTCGATTCGCCGGAAACCCAGCGGTTCATAAAGAGACGCTGAAAAATGCTTTCCGGGAGTGCCTGCTGTTGTTCCTCAAGGAAGGCCGGATCGGTCCAAGCGAGCGGCCCCAGCACTTCCCCGAACGACCACCTGGGCGATTCCTGCGCGTGCATGTACACGTCGTGGCTCCAGTGATGAGGCGATCCCGCCATGCTGATTACCAGCAGGCGAGCATTGGGAACCTTGCCCATGGCGGTTGTAATGGCGTGCCACACCTCTTCGCTATTGGCGGTCGACTTCCAAGCTGACAGCTCATCGGCAATGACCAGCGAGGGTTTCAAGCCCCACGTACTCGGACCATCCGCTGCAAGCACTTGAAGGAATGATCCGCCGCGAGTCGTCACCCGGTCATTGTTCACTTCGACAAAGGACGCCAGGACTGGCGTACGCTGCACGAACCCTCGCACGTCATTCAAGAGAAGACGGGCCTGGTCTTTATCGGCAGCAATGCAGTAAGCCTCGGCGCCATTCGGAAGGACCGCCACCAATGCGGCTAGCGCGATCGCCGCGGCGTCTGAAGTCTTGCTTCCGCCTCGTGGTCGAGACTCCCACCTGTTTGGCGGGGCTGAGGGATCTAGCACGGCCTGCGCGCAATCCAGTTGGAACGGGTAAGCGATGTCGCCGAAGAGCGAGCCATCATCCATTACGAATGCGCCCAAGAGACTTATAGCGTTGTCGACGGTCGATTCAGTCGTCATCGAGAATTCGCTGCAACTCTTCGTCAGTCTCGGCGAATTCGCGCGCCAGTTCAGCCTTGCCAAACGCCACTGCGGAGCGGCTTTGCTTCAGGCTCTCTTCAAACCAATCTCTGTTCGGCTGCCCGTCCTTCAAAATGCCGGCGCGGTGCATATGAACCGGAACGCTCGGGTCGCTCCACTCGGTCATGGGCTCAGTCATTAACGGTCTCCTTCAAGGATTCGATCTCTTCTGAGATGCTGGCGAGCTTTCGTTCAAGCTCGGGGCGGTGGTTCGGGTCGAGTCCGGGATTCTCAAGCCGCAGCCGACGCGTCCCCTTGCTCGCTTGAGATTCTTAAGACGTTGCCGCGGGTTGGCGGTCGTCGTTGGCGTCGGGGTTGGCCTCTTCGGCTTCCTCTTGAACATCAATTTTCTCCTCTGGCACGCAGATCGGCTGGTGCCCTACGTGAAATAGTTCGCACTGCCCACATCGGTAGGCATGTAATGGACGGCCACCGAACGTGGCGGTCGCGCCTTTAGCTGCTCGCTTTGCGTCCTGCTTTGTCCGATAGCCCCGCTTGCCCTCGCACTGTCGGGTTCCTGGCATGGGAGTACCGCTCATTGGCCGCGTGCGTCGATAGCAAGCTGCTGGTAACCAGCACGGGCCACAGGGTCCAAGGTGGCAGCAGCACGAGTCAGGTATTCGCTGGCGTCGTCGTCGCTGATGAGCTTCACCGTGAGATCCCCATCGCCCGCGTCACTCGCTCTAGCTGCGCGGCATCTTTTCGAGCCCACCGTCAATCGAGGCGTCGTCTTTCGCGGTTGCCTTGACCCTGTAGATTCGGTCGGACTCTCGGCAGAGTTCAAAGTCGACACCAGGACCGAATGCGTCTCTCAGCACCTTGACGACTTCCGTTACGGCTTTATCGTTACTCATAGTTCGTCCTTAATGGCTCGGAGCCTGGCGGCATTCTCAAGCGCCATCCGTTTTGCTTCTGCCGCATCGTGATCGCCGAAAAGAGTCAGCGTCTCGCGGATTACTTCGTCAATCTCGCGGAGCAATTCGTCGGTATCAGTTCTCATCGGAGATTCCCGCGGACCTGTCGAGATATGCCTGCTTCAAAATCGGGTCATTCGTCTGGGACGCTTTGTAAGCCCAGTCGGCTCGGATCTGGTCCTCACGCGCCAGCTCGGCGGTGCGTTGAACGTTGCGTTGTCTGGTGACTGCGCCGTAACTCTTCTCGGCGTTGGTGTAGACGATGTCCACGCGCCGGGCGATGTCGTCAAGTTGCGCGGTTGCCGCGGCCTGAGTCGCCAGGAGATCGGCAAGCATTTGCTCGGCTTGCCCCTTCGCCAGTTCCATCGCGTCGGACTTACGGCGCAGCTTGGCGAGCTTGCGCTTATTTCGCTTTGTCTCGGCCACGATTTCCGCTGTCCTACGGCGTGTGATTTCTGCCTTGACCAGCCCGGCTACGCGGTCTGCGCTGTCATGCTGAGGCCGTCTACGGTCGGGCCAAACGGGCTTGGCCTTTGCGAGCCGGTCTAGGGCTTGCGACTTGGTGAGCGAATCAAGCGACTGATACCAGGCCCACGCAGGGCTGGCGTCGAGCGCTTCATCCAGCTTCGCTACGGCATCGCTCCACTGCGCTTTGTGCAGCTGCTTCCACGTGGTGCCGTCACGGTTGTCGGACTTCTCGTCCATGCAATCGGTACAGATGCGCTTCACGTCGCCGTCCGTGGTGGCAATGTGCTTCACGTCGGGGTGTGCTCGATACTTGCCACACTCGTCGCAACGGGTGGCTGTGGCCTTCGTTAGTTCGGTCATTGGTACATACTCCAAGTCTGTTGCTTGTTGGGCTTCGGTTGCATGGCGATGGCGTACTGCCGAATCTGTGCGGCATCTCCCTCCGTTTGGGGACGGCACACCCATTTGGTGGCGTCGATGCTGCGTGGCAGCACATGGCACTCACCGGCGTCGTCAACCAACCAGCCGAGCAACGGAATTACCGTGCGCACGTTGGATTCGGGGTCGAGATGGTCGAGTACATAGCCCGTGCCGGGCAGTACGTGAGACATTTAACGCGGTCCTTTCGGTGGTCGTTGCAAAAGTGCAGGTCAGGAATTGGTGCGATTTAGCGCCGCAGAACAGGTGCGACTTGCTATTTGGAGCCGCCAGAACGCACTACAGGTGCCTTAGATGGGCACGTAGCGCTACTGCTGAGGCTCGTCCTGCTCGTCTTTGAGGAGCTGTAGCTCTGCCCTGCGCTTGGCGAGGGCACGACCGCCGGTTTCCTTCAGTCGGTCGAGTGCTGCCAGTGACGATTCTGTCGAACTGGTCAGCGCCATGATCGTGGCCTTAGCGCGTGGATCTAAGCCGAGCAGCGTTCCGAGTCGTGCCGCTGTGTTCGTGGAACCGTTGACCGTTTCGACCAGTCGTGACGGCACTGCGCCATAACCTTGTTCTTCGGCGACCTTGGCGATGTGCGTTTAACCGAGTAGCGCGGTTGCCAGCGCCATGCAGTACAGCTGCAACGTGCCACTGAACGACGGATCGGCTGTCCAGGGCGCGGCGCTGATGACGTGTGATCGCAGCTCGTCAGCTTTGGCGCCGACGATGATCGGTGAATATGCGCCGCTCTTAACCGCGAGCTGATTGCCGGGCTCAGGTGTGACCAGATTGTTGGGTTTCATTCGGTCCTCGAAGTAGGAAATGGCGCAGTTCGGCCACGGATATCGCACAGATAACGCACAGAACTGCGCGAATAGTGCTCTGACCTGCGCTTTGTCTCCACCTTTGCGGGGTGGTGGCAGCAATGTCAGACGGCGCTAAAGGGCGCGTACGTCCACGTCATCCGTGTTTTGCGGACGCAGCGAAGTTGGCTCAAATTGCGGCTACGTGGAACGCTCAAGCATGGCGATTCGCTTCGTCTTCGCTCTGATGGACTCGTCCCACAAGAAGTCGGTGTGACGCTTGTGAACCCCCAAAATCAGTCGGACAGTGCCGGGCTGGTGCTAGTGCTGGTGCTAGCCCTCTGGCGCCCAGGGCGTCTTACGACGCACCTGGGCTTTTCCAGGGTTGGGCACCGACGTCGGTGCTCTGGTGCTCGACTGGTGCTGAGGAATCGAGCACCGCTTTTAGACCCTCGCGTTCGACCCGTTCTTTGACCGCTCGCTTCACGTCGGCGAATCCATGGGTACCGACTTTCAGCCCTGCCGCCTTCGCCTCCGCACGACTGGCGTCGATTGGGATGCCGAGACGGAACCACTCCTCGACGTGGTCACTGGTTCCCGCCTTGTAGCCACCCACCGCCTGGGAGTGCATCCCCGACGCCTCATCGAAGCGGAGATTTATCGACTCAGGCACCCATTGCGGCCTGCTGTGTGTGAGCTTCAGTTTCACGCCGCTGTCTGCCTTTTCGAGAAACCAGACGATATCGACGTCGTCGTTCTTCGCCGACGAACCCCGCTGGCCCTTTTCCGTGTCCTTACCGGCGTGGTCGAGTCGCAGCATGGCAATCCCCGCGGACTTGAGCGGTCCGCCCGTGTACTTGTAGAAGGCCCGCGCCGTGTCGGCACTGTTCTCCTCGCCGTCTACTGCCCGACTCAAGGTGTCGATGACAACCAGGTCTACGCCCTCGCTTGTGGCGGCGGCGACCAGAGCGCGCCCACCTTCGGGGGTGTCCAGGTCGCCCACCTCGGGGCGCATGGAGTAGATGAGCCGCTCGCCGAGGTTGTCGGCTGGCGAATACCCCCAATCACCGAGCCGCCCGAACACGTCGCCGGAGGTCATCTCATAATCCACGTACAGGACCCTTATCGGTTCGCCAACAGGCGCGGTCCACGACTCGTGTCCCTTCGTGCAGGCGGCGGCGATGGCCTGAAGCACTATGAAACTTTTCCCGAATTTGGCCGACGCGTATAACGCATGACCGTGGGCTCTGGCGATGAACGGCTCGATAAGCCAATCAGGCTCGCCCGTGCTCGTCCTCCCACGTCGAGAAGTCGAGCTGCCGCTCCCTGATCGACCCGACTCGTCGGGCGTAGTCGTCAACCTCGACCTCTGGCGCTCGGGCGTCGAGTCTGCGGCAGCGCTCCTGCCCGACTAGCTTCACCATCCAGCCATCGTTTACCAGGGTGGCCTCGGTCGTTAGCTCGTCAAGTTCCTCGTCTGTGTAGATCGCCAGGTCGCCGTTCAGGTCGGTGGCACTACTCCTCATCGGACCGTCTCGGTTCGGGGGATGTTGCGGACCCACCATCCAACGGTGGGCTTCTTGCCAGCGACGAGCATCTCGCACAAAGCGTTGACGCCATTCTCGTCTAGACGCCGCCGAGCGATCATGCCGGGCGATGCGTCGTCCATCAGGCTCGCCAAATGGCGTAGGCCCTCGGGAGAAAACTGCGAGGCGAGTAACCGTTTCGTGCTCGTGCTTAACCCAATCGGTGCAGAAGTCCACCGACCTTCGATTTCCCAGCCGCTGAAATTCTGTTCTCCAACGACGTTGTTGGCGGTACTTGCCGGATGTGTCCGCGATTCCTTCGTGCTACAATTCATCTTGTCTCCAATGACTTTCAGAAGCCGCCCGGGTTCCAGCCCATATGGGCGGCTTCTGTATTTGTGGGCTTAGGACGTGCGGCGCTGCTCGCGCTCTTTGGCCATTGACAGGACATTCGCCATCTCGGGCGTCAGTGGGATGTCTGCCAGCGGCTGCTGGTAGAACCATTGGCCCTCTGCCGGGTTAATCGCCCTAAGGACGGACGCCACCCCTTCTGGCGACCCTTCGATGATTGTTGCTTTAACAGCAGGTGCCATTAGGACCTCCGAATTGATGACATGGTGATATAAAGCGAGGCGAATTCGCCAGGGATAGAAGTCTGCGGCCAGTTGGAACTTCGCAACTTCAGTACCCCTATTATAGCCGCTTTCATAGGTACCTCGCAAGAAAGTAGCCAGCACGCTGGGGCGATGTGTTAAATGGTCTTGCCCTTTTTGAATGGGCATTATTAGGTAAGCGGCTAAATGCTCCTTGGATTTCCTTGCATAAAAGGTCCGTCGTTTTATTAGCCATCGCTCGTAGTCCATCCCCTCAGGCTTCGTCTTCCGCCAGTCCTTGTCGCAGTCATGACACACCTGGTCGGGCTGGAGCACCCGGACTCGCAGACAGACCAGACAGCGCAGCACCACACCATTGGCGAGACGGTTGGGATCTGTACGGGCGGCCTCATAGCGGTACCGTCGCCACGGACGTGCCCGCGGTGGTTCTATTCGAGGGGTGGGCCGGTGATAAATGCCTGCGGCCAGGGGAGGCTTCGGCTTCCATCGTCCGTCGATGACCACATCGTCGGTCTCGGTCATTAGCTGGCGAACGGCGCGCCGCGTTCGTCTCCTCGTTGCGCTTGGGGCCGATCTGCGGACCGGCTAGAAGATCCTCGGGGGGCGCCCAGCCGGAGTGTTCGGACCAGCACCAGTGACACTGACCTCTGCGATTGATCGGAGCTTGACGCCCGCAGATGATGCAGCCACCATCGAGCGGTATCGCCTCGTATTCGACGGGGAGCTGCGAAGAGAATGTCGGACGACTGACGGTCCAGCGGTGGCATGCCGCCACCGGCATTATGGGCAGCCGTACGGGCTCGCATGATGGGCAACGGGGTGAGGATGGCCATCCGTCTTCCCGAAAGGGTTGGCCGCACGCATGGCAGCCACGCCAGGCGCCACCCATCCAAGGGTCGCCGGTGACAAGACCCTCCCAGAGCAGTCGCGGCGAGATCACTTCGCATTGGAGCGGTGACGCTTCGCCATCTTGGCGAGGTACTGATCGCGGGTGAGTGCAACGAAGGTCGGCTTGTAGCAGCCGTCTTTCTGCTTCACCTTGACCCTGACCGTCTCAAGGGTGCTCATCGCAGAGCCTCCAAACGGTGACGCGCAGCGTATTCGTCTAGGTCGCGCTGACTGAAGCGAACGAAACGGCCGACCTTGTGACCGGCGAGTTTGCGTTCTGCCCATAGACGTTCAATGTGTCGCACGCTGGTGCCGAGATATTCGGCGGCTCCAGCCTTGTCGTAATCCAAGCGGGGCACTTCTGTCCCACCCTTTCCAGCACTGCCCAATGGTTAGGGGCGTACTAAGGGGCGTGCGCTCAACGGCGCTGGAGCAGCGGTGCCTGGGCTGTGCTTGTTACTAGGCGGCTGCCATCACGTCATCGCTAAGGAGCGCGACGCGTGGCAGCGGCGGTGCATGAGCCAGGGCTGGCTCTGACCGTACAGACGGCGGGTGCGCCGTTGGTTCGGCGGGAAGTAGCTCACTAACTCGGGGTGAGCTGATCGACTCGTCAGCCAAGTCCAACAGGTGATTAGCGAGGGCGTCGACCTCTGTGAGAGCAACGGCGAGGGCAACGAAGCAAGCGTCCGCCAGTGGGTACAGCTCGTCCCACTCAGAGACGTTGAGCCGGTCGTAGTCGTACTCCGAGTAGCCGTTGCCGTAGATGTAGAGGCGTTGGACCACACTCTCCAGGGCGGAATGGGCGGCAACAACCCGTTGGTCACGACGGAGCTGGCGGTTCCGCTGGCTGAATTCCAGGACTTCGCAGAGCCGGTCGTACTCTTCGTTCATCCAGTCGTGCTCGGGATCGCGGCCGACGTACTCCCACATGTCGTCGTCCCACTCGAAGTCGCCTTCGGGCGCCTCAGCTATCCACTCGGATCCCATCGGCTCCAGACTACACCATTGTCATTAGCACACCGACGCGCCGAACGGTGGGACCCCACCTGCACCGGGTGGCGTCAGATTCCGTGCGCTCCCTGTGCGTTATCTATGCGATAAATAGGGGCGGTTTCGGGAATCGACCGGTAGCGAGCGGTGCCGAACGGCAAGTTCGTTAATGCCTCTGAACTGGGCATTCTTCGTAAAACTCCTGAGCAGCCCCAACGGGATTCGAACCCGTGTCGCCACCTTGAGAGGGTGGTGTCCTAGGCCTCTAGACGATGGGGCCGGGCGGTGGTCTCCACGACACGTAGGAGGCCGCCGGTGCTCGGGGGGAAGGACTCGAACCCTCAATAACTGGACCAGAACCAGTCGTGTTGCCGATTACACCACCCCCGAATGGGTGGGCGTTTAGATTACCCGAGCGGCCCATGGCGGGAGTTCGCCCTGCTGAAGGACCCGAGGGCGCGGCCTATCGGGAGGGTCTCGGTGGAAAGATGCGTCGTTCCGGGGTCTCCCGGGTCGACCGGGTTCGGAGGTCCTCGGCATGCGTGGGTGGTGGCGAGCGGGAATCGCCCTGGCTGGGGCAGTCGGTGCTGCCGTCTTCACCTTGCCGGCGCAAGCCGGTGCGTCCGGCCTCGTCGTCAGGGTCACGCCCGACCAGGGGCTGGAGCCGGGTCAGACGGTGACCGTCAGCGGCCACGGCCTACCGAAGTCCCCCAAGGGCAGCCCCCGGACCTGGTTCGTCACCGAGTGCACCGCTGCCGTGCGGGGTCGGATGAACCCGGCCACCGACACACCGCATTGCGACATCTCGGACGCTCGTGCTCTCAGGGTCAGTACCAACGGCTCCTTCAACTCCCGGTACCGTCTCACGACGGGCATTACCGGCGACGGCTACTGCGGAACGGGCGGCCACGACACCTGCGTCATCGGTGTCGGGGACGTCCAAGGACAGGGCACCGTCGTGCGCATCAACTTCAAGGCGACGCCGCTCACTACGTCGACCACCGGCTGACCGCCAACAGCCATTTAGGCGTCGTGCAGCCACTCCAAGTGGTTGTACCCGATGATCCTTCCCACCCCGACGCCGACCGCCTCCTTCAGGAAATACGGCAGTGTCGACCAGCCTTTGATGGGCGAGGTCTGGGTCGGCGTAGGCGACGGGGCCAACGAGAGGTCCGAGGAGATGGCCATGGAGCGGTCCTCGTGGAAGGGGTCGGTGGTGACGAGCACCACCGTTGCGTGGTGGGCGACCAGCGCAGGCTGCGCGTCCGCGATGTTGTCGTAGCTGTCGTCCCCACCCGCCTCGAGGATCGCCGAGCGAGGGACGCCTTTCATCTGCTCGAGATACGCAGCACCCGACTCCGCCTCGGTGCATTTGTCACCCGGCTTCTTGTTGCCCGTCACCATGATCAGCTTGGAGTAGCCCTGGTGGTACAGGATCGCCGCCTGATCCAGGCGCGCCGCCAGGTCCGGAGAGGGCACGCAGTCGTACTGCGCCGCTCCCATGACCAGGATGGCCCCGGCCGAATGGGCGTCGTACTGGCGTGAGGTCAGCCACACCTGCACCAGGGTGACGCCGAAGTAGAGGACGATCACCGTCACGACGAGGATCGCGAAGCGCAGCGCCCAGCGCAGCGGTGCGAAGAGCATCAGGGAGCAGGCGTCACGCGGTCGAGCGCGGCCGCCAAGCGGCGGCAGGTCTCGTTGCGGCCGAGCACCGCCAGCGAGTCGAACAAGGGCAGACCGCGCGTGCGCCCCATCACAGCCACCCGGATCGGCGCCTGCGCCTTCCCCAGCTTGCGCCTCACCGCCTCGGCAATCGCCAGAGTGACCTCGTGCAGTGAATCCTTGTCCCACGTCGACAACGCCTCGTAGGCGGCCAGCGCCTCGCCCAGGATCAGCGGCGCGCCGTCGTCGGCGGCGATCGCCTTCTGCCAGCTGTCGGGGTCGTCCGGCGCGTTCTCCAAAAAGAGGAAGTCGACCAGCTCGGGCACCTCCCCCAGGACGGTCACTCGCTCCTGGGTCACCGCGGCCAGCGCGGCGAAGACATCGGCGTCAAAGCGCTCGGGCGCCCAGGCCGGTGGCGACACGACGGGCGCCCCGGTGTCGGGGTCGGTCCAGCCCCCCGGCGCCCACTCCCCCGCCACGGGGTCGATCCACGGGCGGGTCTCCGTGACGAAGTCGTCCACGGGCAGGTCGCGGATGTACACGCCGTTCATGTGGGAGAGCTTCTTGACGTCGAAAAAAGCCGGCGACCGCTGCACGTCCTCCAGCCGGAAGCGCTCCAGGATCACGTCGAGGGGCACGATCTCCTCGTCGCCCGGGCTCCAGCCGAGCAGCGCCAGGTAGTTGCGGAACGCCGCCGGCAGGTACCCCTGCTCGCGGTACATTTCCACCGCGACAGGATCGCGGCGCTTGGAGAGCTTCTTCCCACGCTCGTTGACCAGCAGCGGCAGGTGGGCGTAGGACGGCAGGGCCAGGTCGACAGCCTCGGCGCGGTTGAGCGCGCCCCACAGCATGATCTGCCGCGGTGTCGTCGGCAGCTGGTCCTCGCCCCGGATCACGTGCGAGATCGCCATCGTCCGGTCATCGACGGCGTTGGCCAGCACGAACAACGGCTGGCCGTTGCCCTTCACGCAGATGAAGTCCTCGAGTGCCCGCTGGGGGAACTCCACGTCGCCCCGCACGAGGTCATGGACCTCCACCACGCCCTCGTCGGGTGTCCGGAAGCGCAGGGCCCGTCCCTCGCCCCGGGGCAGCCCGAGGTCGCGGCAGTACCCGTCGTAGCCCGGCGTCGGGTCACCTGCCGCCGCCCGCAGCCTCGTCCGCTCGTCGATCTCCTCCCGCGTGCACGCGCAGGCGTACAGCGCGCCGCTGTCCCATAGCGCCTCGATGGCGGCGCTGTGGACCTCCGCCTGTGCCGACTGGAAGAACGGGCCCTCGTCGGGGGCCATGCCGAGCCAGTCGAGGGCCGTGATGATCCCGTCGGTCCACTCGGGACGGTTGCGGGCCGCATCGGTGTCCTCAATGCGCAGAATGAACGTGCCGCCGTTCTGGCGCACGAAGAGCCAGTTGAACAGAGCGGCCCGCGCGCTGCCGACGTGGAAGTAGCCGGTGGGCGACGGAGCGAAGCGTGCCCGTGGCGGAGTGGCGGGAACGGTCATGCGGTGTGCCGGCACACCCCGGGCGCCGGCGGATCGCAGGGGAAGAGACGGGGCGTCAGTCGTCCTCTATGGAGATGGCGCCCGTCGGGCAGCCGTTGACCGCCTCGCGCAAACGCTCGCGGAACTCCTCGGGTGGGTTCTCGTTGAGCACGTAGAGATAGCCGTCGTCCCGCACTTCGAAGACCTCGGGCAGGATCCCCATGCAGACGGCGTTGCTGGCACACTCGTCGAAATCCACGACGACCTTCACGGAGACCTCCTGGTCAGGGCTGGCTTGGCTTCGCCGAGCATACCGGCAGGGCCCTCCGCCTCAGGGCTTGTCGGCGCCGACGACCCACATGGCGAAGAACTGGGATCCACCACCGTAGGCCTGACCGAGGGCCTTGCGGGCGTCGGCCACCTGATGCTCTCCCGCCATGCCGCGCACCTGCAGGGCGGTCTCCAAGAAGCGGAGCATCCCCGAGGCGCCGATCGGATTGGACGACAGCACGCCGCCCGAGCAGTTCCACGGGATGTCCCCGTCCTCGATCATGGATGTTGCACCTGCCTGGGTGAGCTTCCAGCCGTCGCCCTCCGGGCAGAAGCCGAGGTTCTCCAGCCACATCGGCTCGTACCAGCTGAAGGGCACGTAGACCTCAGCCATGTCGAAGTCCGCCCGCGGGTTGGTGATACCCGCCTGGCGGTAGAGGTCAGCCGCGCAATCACGGCCCGCCTGCGGGTTGACCTGGTCCCGGCCGGCGAACATCGTCGGCTCCGAGCGCATTGCCATGCCGTGGATCCAGGCGGGCGGCCGCCCGGTCGACGCCGTCGCCGCCCCGGCGGCCTTCTCCGATCCGATGACCATGGCGGCCGCGCCGTCCGAGGACGGGCACGACTCCAGGTAGTGCAGCGGGTCCCACAACATGATCGACTCCTCCACCATCTGCATGGAGATGTCGGGCAGGTGGAGATGCGCGTAGGGGTTTTTCAGCGCGTGCAGCCGGTCCTTGACCGCCACCATCATCCCGATGTCGCTCGGTGCGCCGGAGCGGTACATGTAGGCCCGGATGATGGGGGCGAAGTAGCCGCCGGCGCCGGCCAGCAGGGGCGCGGAGAAGGGCTGTGGGACCGACAGGGCCCACATGGCGTCGGAGTCGCTCTGCTTCTCGAAGGCCACGGTGAGGACGCGTTCGTGGATCCCCGAGGCCACCAGGTGCGACGCCACGATGGCCGTCGAACCGCCGACCGAGCCCGCCGTGTGGACGCGGAACATGGGCTTGCCCACCGCGCCCAAGGCCGGCGCGAGATACAGCTCGGGCATCATGACGCCCTCGAACATGTCAGGGGCCTTGCCGACGACCACGGCGTCGATGTCGGCGAACGTGAGCCCGGCGTCTTCGAGGGCCGCCAGCGCGGCCTCGCGCACCAGCCCCGCGATCGACACGTCTTCCCGCTTGGACTTGGCCACGGTCTGGCCCACACCGATCACTGCGCAGCGCTCGGCCATCACACACCCTCCAGGACGCAGACCAGATTCTGTTGCAGGCACGGCCCCGACGTGGCATGGGCGACGGCGCGGTCGGCCTCACCCGACCAGATGCGCTGGGCCGACTCGCCGATGCGGATCAGCCCCGCCGACATCATCGGATTGGCCGCCAGGGCGCCACCCGAGGGGTTCACGCTGACACCGTCACCGAGGCCCAGGGCCGCGGTGAGTATCAACTCCTGGTGGGCGTAGGGCGCGTGCAACTCGGCCACGTCGACCTTCTTGGCCCCCACGCCGGCCTTCTCGCCCGCCAACTTGGTCGAGGGCGAGGCGCTGAGGTCCCGGGCGCCTACCGCATGGGTCTCAATGCGGTGATCGATGCCGGTGATGAAAGCCGGCCGCTCGCACAGCTCGTAGGCCCGGTCGCCGGCGGCGAGCACGATGGCGGCGCAGCCGTCGGTGAGCGGCGGCAGGGCGTGGCGGCGCAGCGGTGCCACTTCGTACGCCTCGGCCAGGAGCTCCTCGGGCGAGCGGTCGTAGGCCACCTGGGCCTTGGGATTCCCCAGAGCCGAACGTCGGGAACGACTCGCGACGGCGGCGAAGTCCGCCTCGGTGGCCAATCCCTTGTCGATCATGGCCTGCGCCTGCAGCGCGGCCAGCGACGTCGGGTCCGGCCACAGGGGCGCCAGGTAGTACGGGTCGAGCTGTACGGACATGATCTCGGAGAGGTCTCCCATCGACGAGCGCCCGAAGGCGTAGACCAGGGCGGCGTCGATCTCGCCTTCCTGCAGCAGCACCCAGGCCTCGTAGAGCGCCCAGGCGCCGTCCATCTCGACGTGCGACTCGGCCCGGGGCGGCCACACGCCGACCGCGTCGAGCGCCGCCACGAAGGAGAACGGGCCGCCGATCAGGTAGTCGGTCGAGCCCGAGCAGATGAATCCGACGTCGTCCTTGGTGATGCCGATGTTGCCGAACACCTCGGCCACGACCGGCATCAGCATCTCGACCTCGTTGCGCGCGTCCTCGCTGCGCACGTTGTCGTACTGGGCGAAGGACACGACGCCGACCGGCCGCCGGCCCGAGACGAGCCCGGGGAACTCGCTCACAGGTACTCCTTGTAGGTCTCGTAGTCGGCGTCGGGCTCGCCGGTGGGACGGAAGTACTTGACCGAGGCCAACGTCGGCCCCAGCTCCTCGGGTGGGACCCACACGGCCTCGACCCGCATGCCCATGCGGATCTCGTCGGTCGGGATCTCCTGAATGAGGCCCATGAACGACAGGTTGGCCCCGTCCAGCAGGATCTGGCCGCAGATGTAGGGGATCTCGATCGACTGGCCCGCGAAGGGCACGTTGACCACGCAGTAGGTGGTGACGGTGCCGGTGTTGGGCAGCTCGACGATCTCGTCTGTGGGCAGGCCGTCGGTCGGGCAGGACCCACGCGACGGTACATAGACCTTCTTGCACTTGGGGCAGCGCTGCCCGATGAACTTGCCCTGCTCGTACCCGTGCAGGTTCTTGCTCATGGCCACGCCCGCCGTGAAATTGAAGTCGAGGCGGGTGGTCGCCGCCATCATCGTCACGGGCTCGCGTTCGCTCACGCCCCACCTCCGACCGCCACGAAGTGGCTGATGTCCTTTACGTGCCCGACCCGCTCGTCCTCGGGTGCGAACTCGGGACGGACCCGCATGCCGGTCGAGACCCCGTCGGGGCTCGCCGCCGGCAGCACATGGAGGAAGGAGGTGTCGGCGCCGTCGAACTGCACCAGCACCCAGGCGAAGGGCTCCTGCAATGGATGCTTGGGCCGAGGGTGCGCCACCCAGGACCACGTGGTGACCGTGCCCTCGGGGCCGACCTCCACCACCCCGTCGGTCTCCTCCCCCGTGTCGGGGTCGTACTCCGTCGGCGGCACGATGACCCGCCCTCCCGTGCCCCGGGTGCCGACGACCTTGCCGTCGCGCAGCCCGGTGAGAAAAGCCCCCACGACCGGTCCCACGGAGCGCACGTAGGGGTACTCCAGGACGTGGTCGGAGCGGTAGATCACCGCTTCCTCTGCCATGTCACCTCCCCGTGTCTGCGGGCCCCGAGCAGGCCCCGGGTGAAACTAGAACAGATTCCAGTTTCGTGCCAGGTCCGGTCCGTCAGCCCAGGCTGGACATGTCCACTCCGGCCAGCAGCTGGGTGATGAAGGCCCGATCGTTGAGGATCGGCACCTCGGAGACGAACATGCGGCCGTAGCGCTCGAAGTACATCAGCTGCTTGGCCAGCAGAAACGTGCCCCGGTCGAAGTCCGACATCAGGCCGCCGGACTGGTCGGCCAGGCGCCGGACTTTGCGCTGGGTGCGGAGCCGACGGATGATCGCCCGCACAGTGCGCTGATGCGCCTCCACCCCCTGCGCCTTGGCCATCTGCAGCTGAATCGTCTGCATGATGCCGGCCAGGCTGACCTCCCCGAAGGGGCGGGTCAGCGCCGGCTCCATGATGGAGCGGACGAACCCGGTGAGCTCCTCGTCGGTCAGGCCGACCGCGACCCCGATGGCCGGACCGTAGACGTCTGTGATGTGTTTGGTGACCACGGGCCAGGCCGACTCGTCGCCCATCGCGGCCGAGAGCAACGAAATGAAGAAGCGGTGCGTGGAGGGGTCGAGCCGGCCGACGATCCCCCAGTCGATGACGCCGATGCGCCCGTCGCGCAGCAGCATCATGTTGCCGGCGTGCACGTCCCCGTGGAACGCGCCCCAGCGCACCGTGGTCAGGAAGAAGGCCCGCATGACCTCCTGCACCAGCGGGGTGGGATCGAAGCCAAGGTCGGCTACCCGGGCCAGATCGTCGATGGGAACCCCGTCAAAGAACTCCATCGTCAGCACGTTGCGACCAGAGAGCTCGGGGTAGGGCTCCGGCACGGCCATCAGCTTCAGGTCGAATTCGTTCTGCAGGCGGCGGAAGTGCGCCAGCGAGCGCGCCTCGTTGCGGAGGTCCATCTCCTCGCCGATCTGCACCCGGAAGCCGTCGAGCAGCTGCAGCGTGGAGCCGGCCATCTGGTCGCCGGTCTGGCGCACCAGGATCTCGAGCAGCGGCTGCATCAGATCGAGGTCGGTGGCCACCACGTGCTCGATGTTCGGCCGCAGCACCTTGACCGCCACCGTGCGCCCGTCCAGCAGCCGAGCCCGGTGCACCACGGCGATGGAGGCCGTCCCGATGGGGTCGGTTTCGAATTCGGCGAACGCCTCGCTGAGGGGGCGTCCGAGGTCCTCCTTCACCCGCTGGCGCACGTCGGGGAACGGCACGGGCGGGCCCGTGTCGAGGCAGGCGCGGAACTCGTCGGCCACGTCGTCGCCGAACATTCCCGGCGACGAGGCGATGATCTGGCCGAACTTCATGAAGGTCCCGCCGAGGTCCTGGAAGCTCTTGCGCAACGGCCGGGCGAGCTGTGCGGCTGGAAGGGGCCCGTGGCGGATGGTGCGGAGCTGGCGGAAGGCTGTCGGGGTGAAGTGAATCGCCACCACCTTGGCGATCGTCCGGCTCCGCCGCAGCAACTCGCGGGGCGTGGGGTCCGGCAGGCGCCGCGGATAGATACGCGGCACGTCTTCGGTCAGCGGACGCGGCACCGGGCCCTTTGGGGTGTCTGCCTGCACTTGGCGTGTCGTGCCAACGGTGCGTCCGCCGCGCCTTGGGTCACGCCGTCAGGGTAGGCGAGGCGTTGATTCGCTCACCCATCGCCTGGAGCGACTCCTAGGCGAAGGAGTTCTCCAGGGCGGCCAGCGCGCCCTTGTAGGTGTCGCCGAAGATCGGCGCCATCTCGTCCGGGGACACGTCGTAGGCCCAGATCACCTTGGACCCCGCGCCGAGGGGCTCGACCGAAATGGTGGCGGTGTGACTCTCGATCGGGACGCCGTCGACGACCGAGTAGGTGAGGACGCGGGCATCCTCGTCCCGGGACAGGAGCCGCTCGCGGATCTCCATGCCGAACATGCCGATGATCCGGTCGTCGCCCTCCAGGCGGAAGGACTCGAGACTCGGGAAGAGGACGTCGATGCCGGCGAAGTCACCCACCTTCCCCCAGACCTCGTCGGGTGAGGCGGCGATCGTCACGTCAACTGCACCTGCTGCCATTGCGGCCTCCTCGTCACGTGTGGTTCCCGAATCTGAAGTCGCCGGTACAGTACTGCCGACCCGGTCCGCCCGCAGAAGACCGGCCGTGGAGAGGGAGTCTGCCGATGGAGACACGCACGATCGGGTCGTTGGAGGTCAGCGTCGTCGGCCTGGGATGCAACAACTTCGGCATGCGTATCGGCCGCTCCGAGACCAAGGCCGTGGTGGACGCGGCACTCGACGCCGGCATCAACTTCTTCGACACCGCCGACATCTACGGCGGGGCCAAGAGCGAGACCTACCTGGGCGAGGCTCTGGGTCGCCGCCGCGACGAGATCGTGCTGGCCACCAAATTCGGGGCCCCCTACGAGGGGCACGAGGGCGGGGGATCGGCCGCCTACATCCGCACCGCTGTCGAGGACAGCCTCGGCCGGCTCGGCACCGATCGCATCGACCTCTACCAGCTGCACCTGCCCGACCCGAAGACGCCGATCGCCGAGACGATCGGCGCGCTGGTCGAGCTCGTGGCGGAGGGCAAGGTGCGCGAGTTCGGCTGCTCCAACTTCAACGTGGACATGCTCAACGAGGCCGCCGCGGCGACGCCGGACGGCAGCCTCGGGTTCGTGAGCGTCCAGAACCACTACAACATCCTCTTCCGAGAGCCCGAAGACGGCGTCCTGGAGTGGTGTGACAGCGCTGGCGTGGCGTTCCTGCCCTACTTCCCGTTGGCCAGCGGGCTCCTGAGCGGCAAGTACCAGGCGGGACAGCCGCCGCCGCAGGGCACCCGCCTGGCCGCCATGGGGGATGGTGCGAAGAGCCAGCTCTCCGACGAGCGCCTCTCCGCCGTGGCGGACCTCGACGAGTTGGCCGAGCGGGAGGGCCACAGCGTGCTCGACCTCGCCTTCGGCTGGTTGCTGTCACGCCCTGCGGTTGCCTCGGTCATCGCCGGCGCCACCCGGCCCGAGCAGATCACCGCCAATGTGGCGGGCGGCGCCTGGCATCCGGGCGCCGACGTGTTGGCGGCGGTCGACACCATCGCGCCGCGCTAAAGATCGGGACCGGCTAGGGCGTGCCTGCGACGCTGCGGGCAGAGCCGGCCCGGCGCTGGGCACGGATCGGCGCCAGGTGGACCAGCAGGTTGTAGGTGACGAGAGCGATGGCGAGGTGCATCGTCATGAGCACCAGCACCGCCTTCGCCGGCTGCCCTTGATGCCAGATGTAGAGGTCCGGCAATAAGAGGACGAGCGTCACGGCGATGGCGAGGCGGAAGAACAGCCACCGCGGCGCCGAGCTCAGACGCGCCACGACCGGCCACGCCGCGCACGCGATGAGCACACCGATGACGGTCAGCTTGGCGTAGTCGTGGAACTGGAAGTGCACGTAGCCCTTGGTCGTCGGGAACACCCGCGTCCCGATGGCGACCAGCGCCGCGTCCGCCGCCAGCGAAAAGACTATTGAGAGGATGGTGGCCAAGGCGACCCGCCACCACTCCGGCGGTCGGTGCGAGGGGGAGAAGTCGATGTGGGCCCAGGCCAGGGCCCGATCTGTCACATCCGGGGAAGCCGCCACACTTCCAAGGCTAAAGGCGGGGCGGCCACGCCGAATCAGCCCTGAGGCGGAACGACGCGCAAGCTTCTCATCCCTGAGGCGCAACCGAGGTGCCGCTCAGGTGCATCACTGCCGCCTCCACGACCTGGATGTCGGGCGGCTGAATGGCGAGCGGTCCGCCCGCCACCGGGACCTGCCACACCAGGGAGACGTACGGCGTCGGCTGCAGCGCCGAACCGCTGGCGCACGGCGGGTAGCCGGTGATGTCGAAGGGCATGGTCGGAGACGGGGTGACCGGTCCGCACACCTCGGTGCGGCGATGCCACTGGACCAGCGCGCCGTAGGGCATGGGGACCTTGGTCTCGGTGACGGGAAGGATGTACATGGCCGCCGCGAGCATGTCGGCGCCAGAGGGCGTCATCGCATAGACAAGACCGTCCACGTGCTTGGGGTCGAGCGTGCGCTGCGCCGCCGCGTTGGCCGCCACGATGGTGGGGTTCACGTAGGTCACGACCGGGTAGTCGGTCGGCGACGCCGGCACGTACCCGGCAGCCTCGGCTGCAGCCGGTGTCGTGTAGCCGGACACGGCCGCGCTGGTCGCCTGCACGTACTGCACGGCGCCAATGTCGTCGGCCGCCGTCAAACTCGGCGCGCAGCCGCTCTCCGCCATGTGGATGTCGCTGGGCCCGTTGCTGCCATCGGCCAGCAAGGTGCTGGCCTCGGCCTGCGCGATGACGGGGCCGGTGTAGTGCCAGTTGGGCGTCGTCGTGTTGAAGCCCGCCGCCGCGCTGGCGTCGGCACCGTTCATGTCCATGCCGTTGCTGCCGCTCATCACCATGTACGGGGTGTTGGTCAGGTCGAGCCCCGAGATCTTGAGGCCGGTTTGGTGCGGCACGCAGGTGCTGACCGTGGCCGACTGCGAGCTCGAGACCGACGTGCTCCTGCCGCCCATGTCCATGCCGCTCATGGCGCTGGTCGACGACTCGGTCGTCGCCAATGCGGGGTAGCTGGCGCTGATGGCCAGCGCGGCCCCGAGAGCGGCGATGCCGAGGACGGCCGCCGCCGGGCTCCGCCGCAGGACCTCGCCCGCGGGTGAACGCCAGGCCTGCTTCGATGCAATGACGGTGGGCACCATGGCCGCGGCGAGCAGGATCACGAGCGGTCCGGTGTTCGGATCGGTGTCCGAGCCGCTGAAGACATCGCCGACGAGGCCCTGACCGGCGATCCACATCAAGAAGGAGAGGAGCGCGCCGGCGGCCAGGAACCAGCCGGGTCGGCGCGCCACCAAAGGGCCCAGCCCAATGGCGACCGAGACCGCGGCCAGGACCCAGGCCGTCTGGGTCCCGGTGGTCGAGAACAGGTTGGCGACGCTGGTGAGGAAATGGGCGTACCAACCGGGCACGACGTCGGTCATGCCGGCGATGGGGCTCTGAATGGACGTCCGGGTGCGATTGGCCGGCACCAGGAAGAGGACGGCGGCCAGCGACCAGTACCCGGCCCACACGGCCAGCGGCGTGATCGTGCGGCCGACGCCCTGGGCGGCGGCCGACGAGGCCACGCCCGCGGGACGGTCGCTCCAGCCGAGCCAGCGCCGTGGCGGCTGGGGCCAGGCCATCAGGCCGAGCAGCCCGTACACGAGCACCGAGCCCGGTGCGCCGGTGAGGGCGGAGGCCGTGCCGGTGAGGAGCATGCCCAGCCCTTCGCCGATGACCCAGACGCCGAGCACCCAGAAGAACGACACGGCCAGCGCGGGACGAACCGTGCGACGGAACAGCAGGCCGACCCCGATGAAGAGCTGGATGAGCGCGAAGAACGTGTTCCACACCGCGACGTCAGGCGACACGAAGTTCCCGATGTGCGTGATGAGGTCCCCGAGCACGAAGGGCTGCCCACTGGCATTGGCCAGGAGGTTGTTCTCCACGAAGCCGCGACCGAACATGAAGGGCTGGAACTGCAGGGCGGCATCGAGGATCCAGAACAGGCCGAGGACGACCTGCAGGACCCGCTGCGACCGGACGGCGAGCGGGAAGCGGCTGGGCTGCTCTTGCTGCTCGTCCTCGTCCTGCTGTGTGCCCGCGTCCTGGTTCATGCCCTGCTTTACGCTACCGGCGGTCCCGTAGATGGCCGCGTCAGGGCGGGTTCAGGCGTCGTTGACGGCCGCCACCAGTTTCTGCAGGGTGTCCTTGGCGTCCCCGAAGAGCATCGTGGTCTTGGGGTCGTAGAGCAGATCGTTGTCGATACCCGCGAAGCCGGGACGCATGGAACGCTTGAGGAAGATGATGTTCTCGGCCTCGTCGGCGTGAATGATCGGCATGCCGTAAATGGGGCTGCCCGGCGTCGACTTGGCGGCCGGGTTCACGGTGTCATTGGCGCCGACGACCAGTGCGACGTCCGCCGTGGACATTTCGGGATTGGCTTCGTCCATCTCCTTCAGCTCGTCGTAGGGCACGTTGGCCTCGGCCAGGAGGACATTCATGTGCCCGGGCATGCGCCCGGCCACCGGGTGGATGGCGAAGAACGTCTCGACACCGCGCTCGCGCAGCGCATCGGCCAGCTCGCGCACCGTGTGCTGCGCCTGGGCCACCGCCAGGCCGTAACCCGGGATGATGACGACCTTGCGCGCGTACGCCAGCAACACGCCGACGTCCTCCGGCGTCCCCGTCCGCACCGGTCGCGCCGCGTCACCCTCCTCGCCGCCCGTAGCCGTGATGACCGAACCGAACGCGCTAAAGAGGATGTTCGGCAACGAACGGCCCATGGCGCTGCTCATCAGCCGCGTCAAGATGATTCCCGAAGCACCCACCAGCGTGCCGGCGACGATCAGCAGGTCGCTGTCGAGCACAAAGCCCGAGGCTGCGACGGCCAGACCGGTAAACGAGTTCAGCAGTGAGATCAGGACCGGCACGTCGGCACCGCCGATCGGGAGCACGAAGATCACCCCGAGCACGAGCGCCAGCACGAGAATGACCCAGACGTACACGATGCTGCCGGTCACCAGCGCCAGGATCACCATGACGGCAATGGCCGCGCCCACCAGCGCGTTGATCACCTGCTGGCCCGGGTAGGTGATGGGCCGCCCGGTGATCAGCTCCTGGAGCTTGATGAACGCGATGGCGCTCCCGGCGAAGGACACCGAGCCGATGAGCACGCCAAGCAGCACCTCGGCGGTGACGTACACGGCTGGCTGCAGCCCGAGCGAGTGCAGGTGCAGCAGCTCAACGATGGAGATCAGGGCAGCCGCCCCGCCACCCACGCCGTTGAAGATCGCCACCAACTGCGGCATCGCCGTCATCTTCACGAACCGAGCCACCGGCACGGCAACAGCCGCACCGAGCACCATGGCGATGAGGGCCAGCACCAGGTTCCAGCCCGAGTGCCGCAGTGTCGGCAGTGTGAAGGTCATGCCGATGGCGAGGGTCGCTGCGGCCGCGCCGACCAGGTTGCCGAGGCGAGCATGGCGGGGCGAGCTCAGGCCCTTGAGGGCGAAGATGAAACCGGCGATGGCGATCAGGTAGGCCAGGTCGCGCGCGGTCGTCAGCGTGAAAGAGACGGCCAGCATCAGGCGGCGCCTCCGCTGGGCTCCGAGGGCGCAGCCGGCGTACTCCCGGCATCCTCGGCCTTGGCCGTCTGTGCCTTGGCCCGGTCACCCGGTTTGGCCTTGAACATCTCGAGCATGCGGTCGGTCACCACGAAGCCGCCCACCACGTTCAACGTGGCCAGGAAGACAGCGAGGAAGCCGAGGACGACCTCTGCCGTGCCGTGCGCCTCACCCATGATCGTCAGCGCGCCGACCAGCACTATGCCGTGGATGGCGTTGGACCCCGACATCAGCGGGGTGTGCAGGATGCTCGGCACCTTCGAGACGACTTCAATCCCGACGAAGGCTGCCAGGACGAAGATGGTCAGGTATTCGACGATCCCGGTGGTCGATCCGCCCGCCGGCGCTGATTCCAGCAGCAAATGGATCACGATTGCGCTCCTCGGTTCCCGCCCAACAGTTCCACCGCGGCCGGCGCCACCGCGGCACCGTCGCGCAGCACGCACATGCCGGCCACGATCTCGTCATCCCAGTCGGGTTCCAACGATCCCGAAGGGCCCATGAGGCCGAGCACGTTGGCCACGTTGCGGGCGAAGAGGAAGCTGGCATGGGTCGGCATGCCCGAGGGCGGGTTGGCCATGCCGACAACGTGCACGCCGTTGTGTGCCACGATCTCGCCGGCCTTGGTCAGCTCGCAGTTGCCACCCTGATCCGCCGCCATGTCGACCACGACCGCGCCCTCGGCCATGCCCTCGACCATCTGTGTGGTCAACAACACCGGGGCCTTGCGCCCCGGCACCGCCGCGGTGGTGATGACGACGTCGGAGCGCCCGACCTCCTCGGCGAGCGCGGCGCGCTGGCGGTCGAGTTCCTCGGGGGTGAGCTCGCGGGCGTAGCCGCCGACGCCCTCGGCCGAGACGCCGGTGTCGAGGAAGGTGGCGCCCAGGCTCTCGGCCTCTTCTTTCGCTGCCGCCCGCACGTCGTAGGCCTTGACAACCGCGCCCAGTCGCCGTGCCGTGGCGATCGCTTGCAACCCGGCGACGCCGACGCCCATGACGAGCACCTTGGCCGGCGGCACCGTCCCAGCAGCCGTCATGAACATCGGGAAGAACTTCGCCAGGTGCTCGGCCGCGCTCAGCCCGGCTCGGTACCCAGAGACCGTCGCTTGTGAGCTCAAGGCGTCCATGCCCTGGGCCCGGCTGATACGGGGCAGCAGGTCGAAGCTGAAGACGGTCGCCTTCTTCGCGGCCAGCGCGCGCACGGCGTCCTCGGCCTGGGCCACCCCGAAGAAGCTCAGGAGGGACGTACCGTCCGGGAGTCCGGCCACGTCGTCGCCGCTCGGTGGGTTCACCCGCACGACCAGCCCGGCGCCCGCGACCGTCGCCGCCGTGTCGGGGGCCACAGTTGCACCGGCGTCGGTGTAGGCGCTGTCGCTGAAGGCGGCCTCCGTGCCGGCGCCGGCCTGCACGTACACCTCCCAGCCCGCGTTGACCAGCTTCCTGACGACGTCGGGGACCAGGGCGACACGGCGCTCGCCGGGACGGGTCTCGGTGGGGACCGCTAATTTCACGGTCGCTCTGTCTAGCAGCTGACCGCCCGTGTCCCTTTATTCGGGGCGTTCAGGCACGCCCAGGACCTCCCTCAGGTCCCGGCCACGGCACCGAGATAGACGGGGGGCTCCCCGCCCCCGTGGACCACCAGGTTGGTGCCCGAGATGTACGACGCGGCCTCACTCGAGAGAAACAGGCAGGCCTCGGCGACGTCGGCCGGCGTGCCCATCCGGCCGAGGGGCACGGTGGCGGCAGCGCGTCTCATGCCCTCGGGCCCGCCGTAGAAGTCGTCGTCGGCGCCGTTGTCGAGCAACCCCGCGGTCACGCAGTTCACCCGGACCTGGGGTGCCCACTCGACCGCCAGGGTCGACGTCAGGTTGATGAGCCCCGCCTTGGCCGCACCGTAGGCCGACGCGCCGGGCGAGGGGCGCAGGCCCGACACGCTGGACACGTTGACGATGGAACCTCCGTCCTCCTGGACGGCCATCACCTTGTGGGCCGACTGGGCGCACCACAGCGGCGCAAGCAGGTTGAGGCTGACGATCGCCTCGACGAAGCGCGGCGATGCGTCGGCCGCCATGACATGAGGCGATCCGCCGGCGTTGTTGATCAGCACGTCCAGCCGGCCGAAATGCTCGACTGCCTTGGCGATGACCCGTTCGGCGTCGGGCGGCTTGCGGACATCCGACGTGACGAACACGGCCCCTTCGACCTTGGCCTCGTTGCGCCCGCACGCCACGACGTGCGCGCCCGCTGCGGCGAACGCGGCCACAATCCCGGCCCCGACACCGCGCGAACCGCCGGTGACCACGACCACGCGCTCGGAGAAGTCGTAGACCGGCTGCGTCACGGGAGCAGACGATAGATGCCCTCGACGGCCGGCGTGCGCATCGCCAAGGGCCCGATGCGGTGACGAACCTGGAGGGTTACCCGATAGCCGCTGCG
Organism: uncultured Acidimicrobiaceae bacterium; assembly: GCA_963721585.1. Taxonomy (GTDB): domain Bacteria; phylum Actinomycetota; class Acidimicrobiia; order Acidimicrobiales; family RAAP-2; genus Bog-473. The sequence continues at coordinate 1,586,081 of CAVRJN010000008.1, forward strand.
ACGGCGGACCAAGCGGGCTTGGCGCTGCCGTCGGCGTTGAGCAGTCCGAACCAGTCCTCGTCGGTGGTGGGATCGCCGCCACTGTCCTGGTATGTGTACAGGTAGAGGGCGCCGATCCACGATGACGCCTTGGCATTGGCGATTGCCTGGGTGAACTCTTGTGCCTGACCCGCGGTGCCTACAGAATCCGGGCCGCCCGTGGGCGCGCCCACCTCGGTGATCCAGATCTGCTTGCCGGCGTCTCCGTTGGCGGCCAGAACGCTCTCGAGCGAGGTCGGGGTGGAGTCCATCTGCGACCAGCCAGACCAGTCCTCGTAGGTATCAGGGAGGGCGGGATAGCTGTAGGGGTGATCGCCCAGAGCATCGAAATAGCCCTTGGCCCCATCCGCGTACATGTCCTGGAGGAAGCTGACCTCGTTGATGTTCCCGTCCTGGGTGGCTTCGGGAGCCAGACCACCCGTGATGACGAGGGCACCGGGGTCGACGGCTTTGATGTCGGCGTAGGAGGCCTGGAGCATCTGCACGTAGGCGGCGGGGTTCGGTGCGGGCGCCCAGAAGACGGTGTTGTTGGGTTCGTTCCAGATCTCGAAGTCCTGCACCCCCTGCGGTGCATAGCGCTGCGCGACAGCGGCAGCGAACTGTCCGAACAGGGCGGGGCTGGCCGGTTGGGCCACGTCGCTCCCCGACTCGCCGGCCACGGCTGCCCACGACGGCGTGCCCATGATGACCATGTCCATGCTCATACCGGCGGCACGGACGGAGGCCACCTCCTGGTCGAGCTGGCTCCAGTCGTAGGTCCCCTGCCCGGCGTAGGAGATATACGCCCAATCGGCGCCGAGGCGAATGGAGGTGACACCGATCGACTTCAAGTTGGCCAGCCAGGCCGCCTGCGTGGCGGCGGGCTCGCCGAGGAGCGCCGGAAGACTGACACCGATGACCGGCCCGCCTTTCGCCGGCGCGGCCGTGGTCGTCGTGGTGGTGGGCGGCAGGGTCGTGGTCGTGGCGGCGGGGACGGCGGGCTCCAGGGAGGCCTTGGCGTACTGCGTCCCCCCCGTGGCTCCGATCTGCTTCTGGCCAGTCGCCGTCGCCGAGGCTGCAGCTCCGCGTGACCGCCCGGCCGTGCTCTGGGCCGCTTTGACGGCATTCGAGCTCGGCCCTCCTCCGCCGGATGACGACGTCGTTCCCGACGTACCGCCGGACGAGGGTGCCGCACTCACGGGCTGACCCTTGAGGCCGGCCGAGTGCACGAGGACGACCGTGCAAATCGCCAGGACCGCGACGATGACCAGCAGCGGCCTGATTCTCAGGAAATGCACGAAGCTCTCCTTACGGCGGGATGGAGCTTTGTCGGGACGTGAGCGAACCCACGCCTCCGACCGGACGACCGGGGGTGATCGTCCAGCTCTGCAGCGCTCGTAGATCGTTTCGGCGCGTCAAATCGCTTTCTTGAGCGGATCGACTCCTCTGGAGCTACGGGCACACTGCCCCGCGTTCCTACCAGGCCGCTCTGGGAACCATCACAACTCCCGAACAATTCGGGCTGCGACGGCCCGACGAGCCTTGTGCCGCAAGCGCTCCGTTCCGACAGGCGCCAGCGGCGAAGCCGGAGTCGCGCTGCTGCTCGCCGTGCCACGGAAATGCCGAAGAATCTCCATCGGACCTGTTCGCGTATCATTTGTGCGAGTCAGCCCGTAGCCCGTTCGGAGGAACGCCACGTATGTCCTCGGCTTTCGGCGCCGACCCGGCCCCCACAGAAGAGAACGTGCCGGAGGGCTTCCGGGAGTGGGCTTCACCCCCGGAGCTCGGGCGACCGGTCGCCTCGGCCAATGGCCAGGGGAATCCGGTGGGGGGCCGCCACCTCAGACGTGATGTGCCCGTGGGAAGGCATGCTCGCGTGGACGGGGTCGAGGGCGCCCCGGCGCCCGTGGCCAGGGCAAAGCACGCGCGGGTCGGCGACGTCGATCCGCACGGGACGCCCAGCGGGCCAGGGAAGCACGTCCGAGGGGACGATCCCCAGATCGACACGACGCTCGCGTCATGGGGGCGGCACGTGTGGGTGGGCGACGTGGGATCCGGGTCAGGACCATTGGCCCCCTCTCTGGCGACCCGTTGGGGCCAGAACCATCTGGTCCGCAACTCGCTCTACCTCATGTTGAACTCCGGGTTGCAGGCGGCGGCGGGGTTCGTCTTCTGGGTTATCAGCGCCCGACTCTTCAGCGTGAACGACGTCGGCCTGGCCACGGCGCTGTTCTCCGCCATGGGCATCGTCGCGTTCGCCGCTTTGCTCGGACTCAACAGCACCGTCGTCCGCTACTTGCCCCGTTCCACCGAGCGCAATGTCCTCTTGACGGGGGTGATGGCGGTGGTCGTGGGTTGCGGGGCTCTGCTCGCGGTCGGCTATCTCGCCCTCATTCCGATCGTCTCCCCCAAGCTGGACTTCGTCCTCCACGATCCCGCCATGGCGCTGGGCGTCGTCCTCCTTGGAGGCGTGTTCGGCCCACTCAATCTCATCACGGACTCCATCTTCATCGGGCTGCGACAGGCCCGCTACAACGCAATCGTCGACGGTGGCATCGGCGGACCCGTCAAGATCGTCGCCGCGCTGCTCGCAGCGGGGGCCGGGGCGTACGGCCTGTTCGTTGCCTCGGCCATCGGCTACGCCGCCGCCGCGCTGGCGAGCCTGGCCCTGCTCATCGCTGTCAACCGGTTCCGTCCCTCTCTTCGGGGCGTCCGTGACGTGCTCCGTCCACTGATGCGCTTTTCGGCCGCGAACTACGTCGGGAACCTTCTGACGTTGCTGCCCACATTTTTGGTTCCCCTCATAGTGCTCGACCGGATCGGTGTGCATGCCTCGGCCTATTACTACGTCGCATTCCAGATGGTCAGTCTTCTTTTTGCCGGCGTCTTCGCCGTAGAGCAGGCGTTTCTCTCCGAAGGCAGCCATGCGGAAGTCGAGTTGCGGGCGGTCATGCGCCGAAGCTGGCACCTCCTCGTACTGTTCTGCGTTCCGGCCACCGTCGTCCTGGCACTGGCGGCGCGGTGGCTGCTCCTCCTCTTCGGCCACAACTACAGCGTCAATGGGACCGACGTCCTGATCGTCCTGGCCACCTCCGCCCTGCCCTTCGGCGCCTTCAACTGGCTCATGACCGTGCTGCGACTCATCGGCCGGCTCAGTTTCATTGTCGTGGGCAACGTCATTTATGCGCTACTCACATGTGCACTGGCCTGGGCGTTGGCCCCCCGGGGGCTCGTCGTCCTCTCGCTTGCGTGGCCGGTCGGACTCACCGTGGCCGCAGCAGTCATGGCCGTGCCCGTGTGGCGCTGGGCCAGGATGCGGCAGGACCTCCCGGACGCTGCGGCGCCGGGTTGAGCGCGCCCGACCGGTCAGACCTCCCAGGTGATGTCCTGGCTGAGAAGCTTGGCCGGGTTGCCGCCGGCCAACGAGTGGGGCGGGATGTCCTTGGTCACGACCGCCCCTGCCGCGACCAGCGAACCTTCGCCGATCGTCACCCCGGGCAGCACCGTGACAAAGGACCCGATCAGGGCCTTCGGGCCGAAGACGATCGGTGCCGACGCCGGTTTCGGGTCGCCATCGACGACCACGACGTGGCCGTTGGTGTCCAGCACGTTGCAGTACCAAGAGGTTCCCGAACCCTCGTGGAACACGATGTGGTCGAAGCACGTCACCGTGGTGTAGTCGGCGACGCCCGAACCCGAATGCATCTCGAGATGGGCGCCGTCGTGGACGAACACCCGTGCCGCCTTTCTGATCAGGACAGTTCCCTCGACGGACAAGGTGGCGCCCCGGCCGAGGTGGATGGCCGCCGGGGTCGGCCCGTAGTGGACGAATCCCACGAAGAAGAACGAACCCGGAGAGATTGCCACCCTCGACCGGCGACCGATCTTTATCCGAGTGCGCCGGGACACGATGAACCAACCGCGGAAGCGGACGCTGAGATAGAGCGAGCGCAAGATGGACATACGGGTCGCGAAGATCCAGATGAGCGTGGGATCGAAGTCCCCGTAGTTCGTCGCCGGGAGCAGATGCCGATAGCGGCCGACCACGGAGCGGACTCGTTCGGGCACCCGGCTTCCATGACCTGGCTCGGACTCCCGCCGGAGCGTGTTCATGTCGCCTCCCATCCTCAGCATCGCTCTGCCACACGCAAGGGCCGGTGGTCGAGCTTGACGAATGCCGCCGCGTCACCCTTCGCCAAGGAGTGCTCGAACGTACCAACCGGCCCCTGAGTGGTCAAGATCCGAACCACGCCCCCGGGTGGCAGATGGTGACGAACCGGAGCCACCCCGATGAGAGTCCGGCCGCCACCAGCGCCAGCATCCGCAAGGTGCTCTCCGTGGGCCAGGGGTCGAAGTGGGTGGCCCGTAGTCCGAGTGTGACCGGATGGGTGACGGCGTTCACCGAGAGGTACACGACCAGAGCAATTCCCACCACCAGAACCGCCACGGCCAGGCTGGTCGTGACCAGCGCGGCAAGCGACATCGGGACCCGCTGTACGACGGGTCCCGATGCCCGGTTGCGCCGCCGGTACAACCGGAGGAACTCGCTCACGGCCAGGCTGACTGTGAGGACAACGAGCGCGACCACCCCCGACGTGTCGGTGCGAGGCCCTCCCGACCAATAGGGATGTGCGAGCGCGTCGGGGCGGAAGCTCCCGACGAGGGACGAGCCGAACCAGACCAACGTGGCCGCGAGCGCGAGGGCCGTGGCCACGCTTTCGACGACAGCCAGCCCGCGCCAACGCGTCACCGCCTGGTCACTGGTAGATCTTGGCCCCGCCATTGTCGAAGACAAGGTTCTTCTCCCGGTTCAGCAGACCGAACGGGTACCGGTAGGCGATGTAGTTGCCGTTGATGGAGACGGTCGCCGTTCCGGTCTGGAGCATTGACGTGTCGACGATCACCCACGACGACCACTGAAGGAAGGTGGGAAACACGTCCGAGAGGTATTGGCGGCCCGTGACGGTGGACGGTGAGGTGAACGCGAACCGCTGGGCGGGATAATCGTCGACCTGGATGCCGCTGGGCAGCGTCCCGGGCTTCCCCATCAGCCAGTCGACCGCCGCAACTTGCTGCGGCGTCATGTAGTAGAGGTCGTAGTACTGCCCGCTGTTGTTGAGGTTGAGCTGCGCGGGGTAGCCGCCCAGCGCCTGCGGGATCAACCCGGTGGTCGACGAGAAGATGGCCAGTCCCACGCCTGAAGCGAGGAGCCCGCTCCACCTGGCGCCCAGGGGCTGGAAAAGCGTGAGCGAGCCCACCACGATCACCGGGGCGATGACCAGAAGCGCCTGCTGGAAGACGCGCAGGAGGCCGTACTCCACCGAGAGATTGGGAAGAACGGTGATGGCGACGAGCGCCGCGATGGCTCCGATACACAGGTAGTAGTACTCCCTCCCCGCTGTGCCCCGCCGCCGCTTGGAGAACACGAGCGCCAGCATCCCGATGAGGAGGAACACCTGTTCGCCCTTGGCGGCCATGCTCCGCATGACGTCGTTCACGCTCGACGGGGCGACTCCCACGTGGTTCAACGCTCGGCCGGCTGCGGTCAGGGGCAAATCGGGCTGATTGACCACAGGGGTCCGATACCCATCCACCACCGAGAGGGGGACGAACGTGCCCGGAGCCGCCTTCGCTCGTGCCGCCAGCGTCTGGTCCCGGTACTGGTCGATCTGCGCAGTGCCGCTGGAATCCGAAGCGCCACTGGACGAGCTACCGGGGACGAGGCCGTAGCCGACACTCGAGGCCTTCTCCCCGCCGTTGTGGTGGACGAAACGGGTCACGTCCGCCCGGAACTCGCCGACGACGCCGTTGGCCGTTCTGGTCACCACCCCACCCCAGAGGACGATGACCGCGAGTATCGCGATCAGGGAGCCCGCGCCGATCGTCCGCACGGCCGTGGACCAGCGCCCGCCTTCGGTCTCCGGGAGATGCGATCGTGTCAGGACTGGGGGCCACCCCCTGGCGAGAAGCGTCTGGGCCACCCACGCCACCAGGAGCGTGCCGAAGAACACGTAGCTCGAGGAGTAGTGACACAGCTCCACGCCGATGGCCGCGATCACCAGAAGGCCCTGTCGTTGGCGCCTCCGCCACAGGGGGCTCGTCATGACCAGGAAGCCCGCGGAGACGAACAGAAATGCCATCTCCTGGCGGTTGAGGAACGGCATGTCCGTGAAGAAGGTCGGAAATCCGATGAAGTACACCACCCCCAGCACGGAAACGCGGACGGAGAAATACCGGCGGGCCAGGAGGAAGACCAGCACGGGACACGTCGCGAACAGCAACTGGAAGAACACCTTGTAGACGTAGGGGTCGTCCACGTGGAGGAGCGCCGCCATCTGCGTAGGGAGCAGGGTGATGCTCAGGCAGGCGTTGTACGGATTCTGGAAGGAGGACATGTCCCACTTGCCGTGGGCGGCCGTGAGCTGGAAGACCCGGTACTCGAGCTGAATGTCATGACCGGTCACCGACCAGCCGCGCAGGGAGGTCATCAGGAGCAGCGAGGCCGACAGCAGGTAGAGGGCGCCGGCTACCACGCTGGTCCGCAGCCGGTCGCTCCACACCAGCAGGAGCACGAAGACGAGCAATGCCACACCGAGTCCGACCATCGTGACCGCGGGTCCGTTGCCGTTGTTGAGCCGGTTGGCCCCGAGCACCATGAGGAGTGCGCACACCCCACCCAGGACGAGCACCCGGGTCTCTCTGGCCCCGCGGAGGCCCGGCGCGAACCGGATCACCAGGTGGGCGGGTCGCTTCCGCCTCACCAGCCAGAGGCCGACGTCGATCGCGTCGACCAGTACGAGGACGGGAATCGTGTCCAACGGGCGCGACACGCCGAGAGGCGGGAGGAAGGTGTTGATGGCCAACCCACCCACGAGGAGGAGGAACAGCACGCCCACGAGGCCGAGACCCAATCGTTCGGCGACGGACCTTCCGCCCCAGAGGTCGGTGGTGGCCAGCAGGTAGGCCGGGTAGATCATGATGAGCCAGAAGACGAGGGCGGGGCCCAAGAACGGTGGGTGACCCCCGTTCAGGGCCACGACGTTCGCCACGGCGAAGGCGGCACCGACGATGATCGGGAAGACTGGTTCGCGTGTCTTCTCGCCCAGCTCAGAAGGCCCGGAGGTCGAGCGGGGGCGCGAGATGGGGCGGGTGGCCGCCGTGGTCATCAGCTTTGCCCTGCCGCCGAGCCGGTGCCGATCACCCGGAGGTTGAAGTCGATGGACTCACCACGACCGGTGAGAATCACGGAGAGAGTGCACGGCGACGCCGTGCACTCGGGGTCCGCCGACACCGTCACCTGACGCGAGCTGCCCACGGGAACGGCCACCGATCCGACGGCGAAATACCCGCCATACGCCGTGATCTTCGTCGGCGAGGACTTCGCAACGTAGTGATAGACCTGGTCCCGGGCCTGCTCGTTGCCAATCGTGAACGTGAACTCCACTGGATCCCCGGAGACGACCGACTTGGGCAGCCCGGTCGGGTCGGCGAAGGCCAACGTGGAGTACGACGAGGGCTGCCGGATCAAGGACTCGGCCCACTGATGGCGTCCAAACGGCAGCACGAGGCTGACCGCGACGATCACACCCACCACCACCAGCACGTATGGCCATTGGCGCGACCTTCGCCGTCGATCGCGTCGAGGAACGCGATCGACGGCGACGGGATCCTCGACGGCGGACGAACCGTTCAACTGGCTCAAGGAGGGCAGCCCTCGAACCGGAATGCACGGCAATCGGCTGCTCGGCCGGGCGCGACGACCGCGGCGCTCGGGTGCATGCCAGAACCTACCAGCGCTCCGTCGCAGCTCAGACGGGCGGTGACCCTTCCCCGAAACGGCGAACCGGTCGTGGCGGGCCCGGCGGCTCCCCCGCCGTGGAGCCGGAATCCACAGGACGCGACGGTGGAGGGGCGGGTGGTGCGGCACTCGCCGACGGGCGCCTCGAGTGATCCTCGCGGCGCTGCGCCGGCAGGGCGCCACCGCCTGAACTGCCCGATTGTCATGGCGAGAATCTGCTCCGTGCTCTGTGTCATGTCCGTCGCGTGAGGGGGAACGTCCCATTGTGGAGCGCTTTTGCGCGTCGGTTGACGCGCTATGGCTGCGCTAGGTACAAGGACCCTTAAAACAATTTTTTCACAATTCATCGTTCTCATTTCGTGCCGAGGCGGCGCGCCTGCCATGCTCAGGGGCGAGTAAAGGCATACGTGCCGCTCGACGGGGGAGCTCAGCGAGCTGGGTGGCGACAAAGCTCGATACGAGGGAAAAACGGAGGCGGTACCCCGACATGGCGCAGGTCGTTGGTGAGCGACGGATGGAACACGTCGTCGCAGATATTCCAGGTGGTTACGACCGGCGCTCAGGCGTGGTCGATCGACGGCAGGGCAACGGCGACCGGAGGAGGAGCTATCCCGACCGGCGGCAGTCCCACCTCTCACTCGCAGAACCGACTGCCGCTTGTCACGCACCAGCCGTCGAGATCAGCGTCGTGATGCCATGCCTGAACGAAGTGGAGAGTGTCGGGCTCTGCGTGGAGAAGGCATGGGAGGGCATCCGTCTCTCGGGCCGCCCGGGCGAGGTGATCGTGGCCGACAACGGCTCGACCGACGGGTCGATCGAGGTCGCCCAGGCCGCCGGAGCGCGGGTCGTGCATCAGCCCGCCCGCGGCTATGGCAACGCGTACCTGGCCGGGTTCGCCGCCGCACGCGGCTCCATCATCGTGATGGGTGATTCGGACAACTCGTACGACTTCACCGTGCTGCCCGAACTCATCGCGCCGATCATCGACGACGGGCGCGACTACGTACTCGGGTCACGCCTCATGGGCAAGATGGAGCAGGGTGCGATGCCCTGGTCGCACCGCTGGATCGGGAATCCGATGCTCACCGCGTTCCTGAACATGCTCTTCAAGCTACGCGTCAGCGATGCCCACAGCGGCTTCCGGGTCTTCACGCGCGAAGCACTCGAGCGGATGGACCTGCAGTGCGAGGGGATGGAGTTCGCGTCCGAGATCGTCGTCAAGGCCGCTGGCGCCAAGCTCAGCGTGACCGAGGTCCCGATCAACTACCACGCGCGCATCGGCGAATCGAAGCTCAACTCGATCGGAGACGCCTGGCGGCACATTCGCTTCCTCCTCCTGTCGTCTCCGGCCTATCTGTTCCTGGTGCCCGGCGCCGTGCTCATCGCGGTCGGACTGATCGGTTCGCTGGCACTGTTCGGCGTGACCGGCGGCATGACGCTCATCGTGATCAAGGCTCTCCTCGCCCTTGCCGTTCTTTGTGGTCTGCAGGTGGTCGTGCTCGGGTCGGCCGCCACGACGGGGACGAACCGCCATCTTCTGGGAAGGACCAACCGGGTCTCGACATGGGTCACCTCGGGAGCAGCGGCCGAGAAGGGATTCGTGGCCGGCAGCATCCTGGTGGCGTTCGGATTCGGGTTCCTCATCTACAGCTGCTTCGCCGGGTGGGGCGCGTTCGATTCGGCCGGGCCGGGTGCGTCGGCCCTCATCATCTCAATCCTGCTGCCCGTTCTCGGCGTCACCTTGTGGTTCGACGCCTTCTTCCTGAGCCTCTTCCGGGGCAAGCAACACGCTGAGCACGACACGGAACATGTTCCGGCCGAGGTGAGCGTGACCCGCCTGCGGGAGGTCTCGGTGACAGAAGCGCTCTCATTCGAGCACTGAGGTCCGAACTCGGTCCGAATGTCGGCACCCGTGGTGCCAATATGGGCGTCCGAGCCGAGGAATTGGATCTGGAGCAAGCGATGCCGCTCCCACCCCTGTCGATCGTTGTCCTCACCTTTGACAGTGCCAGCACCATCGACGCATGCCTCGACTCGCTCGTGGCCCAGGATCACGGCGACTTCGAAGTGGTGGTCGTCGACGACGGGTCCACCGACGACACCCTCGACCACGTCGCCGCTTACCGGGACCGCTTGGACCTCCGTGTCGTCCACAACGGGGCCCACAACATCCCCCGGGGTCGCAACCTCGGCTTGGCGGCCGGCCGTAACAGGTACGTCGCTTTCCTGGACTCGGACGACTGGGCCTCTCCCACCTGGGCCAGGACCGTCGCGCGCGCGTTCCGGGACATGCCCGACGTGGCGATGGTCGCCGGAAGCTTCATTCCCGACTTTCGGACCCGATCGGCGGAGGCCATCGGCCTCTGCGACCTGACCGTCCACGAGCTGGCGGGCAACGGGATGCTCGAGTTCAGCGCCGGTCGCATGGCGATCGACACCGAAGTGCTGCAGGGCGACATCTTCGACGAGCATTTCGTGGCCGCTGAGGACCTGGACCTGGCGGCCCGGATCCTGCCTCACTACAGGTGCGAGTTCCTGCCTGACGTCGTCATCCATCGCAGCAGTCGCGACACGTTCGGTCAGTACGCCCGCCAGATGTACCGGTACGGGGCCATGAAGCTCCAGCTCGGCTACGCCGAGCGCTCCCATCGCTGGCTCGACTTCGTGCCGCTCGGCGTGGTCGCCGTGTCGGCGACGGCGGCTATCGGCTTCCGGCGGCCGTGGCTCGCACTGGCCCTCGTCCCCTTCTCCCTGGCCGAGTCGGCCTTCGTCGTCGCCGTCAAGAAGCCGCGGCCGGTAATCGCCGCGCTCACAGTGCCGTCCTGGCTCACCAAGAACGTCGCATGGAGTGCCGGGGTGGCAGTGGAAGCCGCCCGCCTGGCCGCCGACGCCGACCTGCGACGCCGGCTCCGCGCCACCCGCCGCCCCGCTTGAGGTCGGCGATGGTGTCCCCGGTACCCGTCGTGCACGTCACGCCGCACTACCCCCCGTACCTGGGCGGCCTGGAGAAGGTGGTCGAGGCGTTGGCGACGGCCCGGGTGGCCAGGGGGCTGCCCGTCGAGGTGTTCACCGCCCGGGACCGGCTTCCGACCGGGGCGGGCCGGCCCGCCCCGGATCCGCCGTACGTGCGCCGATTGGCGGCTGTCGAGGTGGCGCACACCGCGCTCATCCCCGAGCTCCCCGTCCGGCTGCTTCGCCTCCGGCCCGGCACCGTTGTCCACCTGCACGTGGCCCAGGCCTTCACTCCCGAATCCGTGTGGCTGGCCCACCGGTTGCGGGGGGTCCCCTACCTCGCCCACCTCCACATCGACGCCGGGCCCACGGGACCCGCTGGCGGCCTGCTCCGCGTCTACAAGCCGCACCTGTTACGCCGTGTCCTGCGTCAGGCGGCCATCGTCGTGGTGTTCACCTTGGGACAGGCGGAGGCGGTCGTCGCCGACCACGGGGTGGACCCCGCCCGGGTCCGGGTGGTGCCGAACGGCGTCGACAACTCGTTCTTTCACCCCCCTCGTCGGCTCCCGGCGGACCGCCTCCCTCGACTGCTGTTCGTGGGCCGACTCTCCGTACAGAAGAACCTGCCCCAACTGCTGGACGCGCTCGAGGGGGTCTCCCAGCAGTTCGACACCGTGCTGGTGGGGAGCGGAGAGCTCGAGCGAAGCCTCAAGGCCCACGCCGAACGTCTCGGTCTCATGAACGTCACCTTCTCGGGCCGCGCGGACGGCCACGACCTCCTGGAGCACTACGGATCGGCCGACGTCTTCGTCCTCCCCTCGGAACGGGAGGGGATGCCACTGGCGCTGCTCGAAGCCCAGGCCATGGCCCTGCCGATCGTGGCGACCGATATCCCGGGCACCCGAGACCTCGTCGTTGACGGCGAGCTCGGCACCCTGGTGCCCGTGGACGATCCCGCCGCGATGCGGAGGGCCCTGGAACGCCTCGTCTCGGACCCGGGCGCCTACGAGCGGATGAGCGCGGCGGCTCGGGCCAACGCGGAGGCCTATTCGTGGGAGCGGGTCTCCGAACGGTTCGAGGATCTCTACACGGAGGCGGCCTCGACCGCTTCGTGAGGCTGCAGGCGCCGCGTTGGCCCGGTCTCCCACGCTGGCCTAAGTTCCCACCGGCCTTCTGACGCGGCGTCAGGGCCGAGACGGAGGAGAATCCGGCAGCTCATGCCCATTGATGTGATCCAGGAGCACGACGGGATCGCCGAGGTGGTCATCGACCACCCCCCGGTCAACGCGCTCGACGTGGCGGGCTGGTTCGAGCTGGCCGACGCGCTCATCGCGGTGGGCCGCGTGCCCACCAACCGGGTGGCAGTCCTGCGGGCGACGGGCCGCGGCTTCTGCGCCGGGGTCGACATCAAGGAGATCAACGCCAAGGGTGACGAGGCGCTGGTCGGGGTGAACCGGGGCTGTGCCGCCGCCTTTGCGGCCGTCTACGACTGCGAGGTCCCCGTGATCGCCGCCGTCCAGGGCTTCTGCCTCGGTGGCGGCATCGGCCTGGCCGGCAACGCCGACATGGTCGTCGCCTCCGAGGACGCCACCTTCGGATTGCCCGAGGTCGACCGGGGTGCGTTGGGCGCCGCCACCCACCTGGCCCGTCTGGTCCCCCAGCACGCCATGCGCAGAATGGTCTACACGGCCAAGCCGATCACCGCCGCCGAGCTGGCTTCCTACGGCTCGGTCGCCGCCGTGGTGCCGCCGGACCGCCTCCGGGCGGTCGCACTCGAGCTGGCCGCCGACGTCGCCACCAAGAGCCCCACCATCATCCGCCGGGCCAAGGAATCGCTCAACGGCATCGATCCGATCGACGTGAAGCGCAGCTACCGCTTCGAGCAAGGCTTCACCTACGAGCTGCACGTGCGCGGCGTGGCCGACGAGCAGCGGGCCGCCTTCGTCGAGAAGCGCGACGCCGACACCTCGACCTGATGGCTGACAAGCGCACCACCATCGACGACATCGTCGGCGAGCTTCGCTCCGGCATGACGATCGGCATCGGCGGCTGGGGCTCGCGCCGCAAGCCCATGGCCGTCGTGCGCGCCATCTGCCGCTCGGACCTGACCGATCTCACGGTCGTCGCGTACGGGGGCCCCGACGTGGGGCTGCTCTGCGCCACCGGCAAGGTGCGCAAGGTCGTGTGCGGCTTCGTGACGCTGGACTCCATCCCGCTCGATCCGCACTGGCGTGCCGCGCGCCAGCACGGCCGGGTCGAGGTCATGGAGGTCGACGAGGGTATGTTCTTCCTCGGCCTGCAGGCAGCATCGTGGCGGGTTCCCTTCCTGCCCACCCGGGCCGGGCTCGGTTCGGACGTCCTGACGATCAATCCCGGCCTGCAGCTGGTGCGCTCCCCCTACGGCGCGGACAGCCCGCATCTCTCCGATCCCGCCGACGCCGACGTCGAGCTGGTCGCCATGCCCGCTCTGCACCTCGATGCTTCCATCGTCCACACCAACCGGGCCGACGCCGCCGGCAACGGCCAGATCCTCAGCCCCGACCCCTTCTTCGACCCTCTCTTCCTCGGGGCCGCCGACCGCCGCTTCATGACCACCGAGTCCATTGTGGAGAACGGCGCACTGGCGGACGGGACCCACCCGCTGTCGACGGTGCCCATCCATCGCATGCTGACCGACGGCGTGGCCGAGTCCCCCGGCGGCGCGCACTTCACCGCCAACCCGCCCGACTACGGGCGCGACGAGAAGTTCCAGAAGGAGTACGCGGCCGCCGCCGCCGACACCGCCGGAGTGGGAGGCGTTCTCCTCGCGCTATGTCTTCGTCGACGACGACGAGTACCGGGCACACGTGGCAGAACGGCAGACGACATGACGGGCGACCCCGGCGTCACCCGGGCGGAATCCTGCGTCGTCGCCTGCGCGGAGGTCTGGCGTGATGCGGGCGAGGTGATGGTCAGCCCGTTCGGCACCATCCCCGCCCTCGGCGCCCGGCTGGCCAAGCTGACCTTCTCGCCCGACATCTCGCTGACCGACGGCGAGGCTGCGCTGATGGTCGGTGCGCCGCCCATCGCCACCCGTGCGCCCGATCTCGTCCGCGAGGCGAACATGCCCTACCGCAGCGTCTTCGACGTCGTCTGGTCCGGGCGGCGCAACATGATGATGATGGCGAGCCAGATCGACCGCACGGGCAACCAGAACATCTCGGCCATCGGGCCACACGCCAAGCCCAAGGTGCAGCTCGTCGGCGTGCGTGGGGCGCCGGGCAACTCGGTCAATCACCCCACCAGCTACTGGGTGCCCGACCACAGCGTGCGCACCTTCGTCGAACAGGTCGACGTCGTCAGTGGCGTTGGGTACGAGCGGGCGGCGGCGGCCGGACCCGGCGCCACCCGCTTCCACAGCATCCCCCGCGTGGTCTCGAACCTCGGCGTCTTCGACTTCGAGACGCCCGGACGCACCATGCGACTGCGCTCGTACCACCCCGGCGTCACCGTCGACGAGATCGTGGCGGCGACAGGGTTCACGCTCACCGTCCCCGACGATGTGGCCGAGACCCGCCTGCCCACGCCCGAGGAGCTCGACCTCATCCGGGTCACGCTGGACCCGGGCGCGCTGCGCGACCGCGAGGTGCGGACCTGAGCGCCGATGCCGGTGCCGACACCGCGGCGCCAGCTCCCCTGCATCCGGCCCTCCACACCGAGCTGTGCGAGCGGATCGGCGTGCGCTACCCGTTGGTGCAGACCGGCATGGGGTGGGTGGCCGGACCCCGCCTGGTGGCCGCCACCACGGAGGCGGGCGGCCTGGGAATCCTGGCCTCGGCCACCATGAGCCTCGACGAGCTGGCGGCCGCCATCGCCGAGGTGCGCAAGCGCACAACCGGCCCCTTCGGGGTCAACCTGCGCACCGACGTCGCCGACGTGCACGAGCGCATCGCGCTCATGATCGAGACGGGCGCCCGGGTGGCCAGCTTCGCCCAGGCACCCAATCCGGCCCTGGTTGCCCGGTGCAAAGAGGCGGGGCTGTTCGTCATGCCCACGGTCGGCGCCCGCCGCCACGCCGAGAAGGTGGCCGAGTGGGGAGTGGACGCCGTCATTGCGCAAGGGGGCGAGGGGGGCGGGCACACCGGCACCGTCCCGACCACGCTCCTGCTCCCGCAGGTGGTCGACGCGGTCGGCGACCGCGTGCTCGTGCTCGGCGCCGGGGGCTTCTACAACGGGCGCGGCCTGATGGCCGCCCTGTCCTACGGCGCGGCCGGTGTGGCCATGGGGACCCGCTTCCTGCTCTCGGCCGAGAGCCGGGTGCCCGACGCCGTCAAGGCGCTCTACCTCGGGACCCCGGTGACGGGGACGGTCGTGACGACGAAGGTCGACGGGGCGCCGCAACGCGTCGTGCGGACCGAATTGGTCGACCACCTGGAGTCGCAGTCATGGCTGCGCACGCTGCCCCGTGCCCTGCGCAGCGCCTACCGCTTCCGCCAGGAGTCGGGCGCCACCTTCGGCTCGCTGCTGCGCGAGGGCCGCGCCATGAAGGAGGGCAACGAGCTCACCTGGGCCCAGGTCGTCATGGCGGCCAACGCGCCGGTCATGACCAAGGCCGCACTGGTCGAGGGGCACACCGACGTCGGCGTGCTGCCCACGGGTCAGGTCGTGGGCGTGATCGAGTCCCTGCCGACCGTCGCTGACATCATCGCCGGCGTCATGGGCGAGGCGGACGCCGTGCTGCGGAGGTTCGGCGCTTAGACGTTGTCACCGTTGGACGCCGCGGCCGCCGCGTTGCCCTGGGCCACGCGACGGAGCAGGTTCGACACCCGCTGGTGCGTCACACCGAAGAGGTGGGCGATGCTCGGGATGCTCTGCCCCTCGGCGCGCAGCGCCACAACGAGCGAGCGCCGCAGGTAGCCACTGGCCTCCGACTGCCGGCGCAAAATGGTGCTCACCAGCTGCACGGTCCCGGGATCGTCCTCGTCCCCGAGGATCGCCTTCCATTCGCGGCCGTTCTCCCGGGCCAGGCGAACCTCGGCGATGCGCTTGGCCAGCAAACGCTCGCTCTCGGCATTCTCTCGGAGCACGGACTCCAGCTCCTCGAGTGCGTTGAGCACTTCGTCAGACCCGGTCCGACTCCGGTCGTCGTTCTGGTCCGGCATTAGGTTCTCTGCTCCTCTTCGCCGCGTTTGCTCACGCAGTTCGGTCGCATCGGTGGCCAACATGCAGTGATTCCTCCAGTCAGGGGCCGTTCCGCGCCGGCCCCGAAATACTCGTGGGCCACCCTCTCTGGCGGCTCACGCATACGGCGTCGACCAGCCAATACCCCAAACGTCCCGCCTCACACACGATGTCGGCAATCTCCCTGCTACCTGGGTGTCAACGGCTGAGAAGGACCGACGAACCATGCCCGAACAGGCCCTGGTTGGCCGTGACGGCCACCCGCGCCCCCTCCACCTGGTGCCCGCTGGCGGTGCCCCGGAGCTGCCAGACGCACTCGCACACCTGGGCGATCGCCTGGGCCGGGATGGCCTCGCCGAAGCAGGAGAGGCCGCCCGAGGGGTTGACGGGCACCCTGCCCCCCAGGCTGGTGACGCCGTCCCACAGCAGCTTCTCCGCCTCTCCCTCGCCGCACAGGCCGATGTCCTCGTACCAGTCGAGCTCGAGCGCGGACGAGAGGTCGTAGACCTCGGCCAGGCTGACGTCCTCGGGGCCGATCCCCGCCTCGGCGTAGGCCGCCGTGGCGATGGAAGGCCGGAAGCCCGCGGCGGCCACCGTACTGCCGTTCGCCGCGGCCGAGTCGGTAGAGAAGTTCGGCATCTCGATGACCGTGTTGGGGAAGGTCGGCGTGACCGTCGAGACGGCGTCGATGGTGACCAGCGGCTCCGCCCCGCCGGCGTGGCGCCGGGCGAAGTCCATGGAGGTGAGGACGAGGGCCGCCCCACCATCGGAGGTGGCGCAGATCTCGAGGAGGCGCAGCGGGTCGGCCACCATCGGCGAGGCCAAGACCTCTTCGACGGTGACCTCCTTGCGATAGCGCGCATAGGGATTGGCGAGCCCGTGCCGGGCGTTCTTCACCTTGACCTGCGCGAAGTCCTCCTCGGTGGCGCCGAACCGGTCCATACGCCGCCGGGCGTAGAGGCCGAAGTACGTCGGGTTCGTGGCGCCCATCAGATGGAAGCGCAGCCAGTCCGGGTCGTTCTTGCGATCGCCGCCGCCGACGGGTGCGAAGAAGCCCTTGGGTGTGGTGTCCGCCCCGACCACGAGTGCCACGTCGCACAGCCCGGCCAGAATCTGGGCGCGGGCGTTGGCGATGGCCACCGCGCCCGACGCGCAGGCGGCGTAGACGCTCGAGACCCGCGCCCCGGTCCACCCCAGCGCCTGGGCGAAGGTCGCGCCCGACACGAAGCCGGGGTAGCCGTTGCGGATGGTGTCGGCACCCGAGACGAACTGCATGTCGCGCCACCCGAGGCCGGCATCGGCGAGGGCGTCGCGGGCTGCGGCCAGGCCGTATTCCACGAAGGGCCTACCCCATTTGCCCCACTCGTGCATCCCGGCACCGAGCACGGCCACCTTCTTGTCCCTGTCGTCGGGCACGCTCAAGCCTCCCCGATGGAGCCGGTACCCGCACCCCCACCCGCACCCAGCGGGCGCCACTTCCAGACGAGGTAGTCGGTGCCGTCCTCGGAGTACAGCGTGTCGATGACCAGCTCCACCTCGTCGCCCACCGTGAGATCGTCGACCGTCACACCCGGCACCACCTGCCCCATGACCACCAGCTTCTCCGCCGCCAGCTCCACGGCGGCCAGGCAGAAGGGGACGTAGGGGTCGGCCGCCACGTAGGGCGGCGGCGGCTGGTAGCGCGGCATCGGTGTAGGACCAGATGCGACCTCGTCGGGACAGCTCGACCGTCTCGAAGGTGGTGGAAGCGCAGTCGGGGTTCCGGCAGAAGCTCTGCTCGGCCGGGAAGGCGTACGTCCCGCACTCGGTGCAGCGCGACCCGAGTAGCGCCGGCGCCGCGCCGGCGCCCGTCGCGAACCATCCCTCGATCGCGGGGACCTGCGTCGTGGCGGCCATCAGGCGAGCCGCTCCAAAATGGTGGCGTTGGCCTGCCCGCCGCCCTCGCACATCGTCTGCAGGCCGTAGCGGGCGCCCGTGCGCTCCATTTCGTTCAGCAGCGTCGCCATGAGGCGCGCGCCCGAGGCGCCGGTGGGGTGGCCGATGGCGATGGCGCCGCCGTTGGGGTTCACCTTCGCCATGTCGGGCCGGTACTCGTGCTCCCAGGCGAGCACCACCGAGGCGAAGGCCTCGTTGATCTCCACCACATCCATGTCGTCGAGCGACAGCTTTGCCTTGCTCAGCACCAGCTCGGTGGCCGGGATGACCGCCGTGAGCATGATCTGGGGGTCGTTGGCCGCCACGGCGAAGGTGTGGAAGCGCGCCCGGGGCCGCAGGCCGAGCGACGACGCCCGCTCCTCGCTCATGATCAGCACCGCCGCGGCGCCGTCGGAGATCTGCGACGACGTCCCCGCCGTCACGGTACCCGTCTCCGAGAAGGCGGGCTTGAGGCCGGCCAGCTTCTCGATCGAGGTGTCGCGGCGCACGCCCTCGTCGGCGGAGAACAAGCCGGTCACGTCCGCCGCCCCCGGCACTTCGGGGTGCACCCGGGCCTCGAGCGGCACGATCTCGCCGGCGAAGCGCCCCTCGTCGGCGGCGTGGGCCGCCCGCTGGTGGGAGCGCAACGCGAACTCGTCCATGTCGTCGCGACTGACCTTCCAGCGCCGGGCGATCTCCTCGGCGCACTCGCCCTGATGGATCAGTTCGAAGCGCGCCTTGTAGAGCGGGCCGTACGCCTCGCCCGGCCCGGGGTCGGTCGTCGACCCGATGGGGACGCGGCTCATCGACTCCACCCCGGCCCCGATGGCGACGTCCATCGCCCCTGACATGACGGCCTGGGCGGCGAAGTGGATGGCCTGCTGGGCCGAGCCGCACTGGCGGTCGACCGTGGTGCCCGGCACCGACTCGGGGAACCCGGCGGCCAGCGCGGCGTTGCGGGCGATGTTCATCGCCTGCTCCCCGACCGTCATGGTGCAGCCCATGACGACGTCCTCGATCAGCGAGGGGTCCAGGTCGTTGCGGGCCAGCAGGGCGGCCAGGGGCTGGGCGGCCAGGTCGGTGGCGTGCCATCCCGAGAGGCGGCCCCCGCGGCGGCCGACAGGGGTGCGGACGGCATCGACGATCACGGCATTGGGCATGAGGGGTCAATTCTGACCCCGAATCAGATGGAGCGCCAACCAGCCCGGCCGGAGTGGTGCATCCCGATGACGTCGGTAATGCTCTCGGACCATGACAGCAGCCGGCGGGCGGGTCTCCTTCGACATCGGGCTCCGGCACCGGGCCGCCCACCTCGCCGCCCACCTCGGGGGCGCCCGATGAAGACCGGGCGGGTCCTGATCGTCACCCACTATTGGCCCCCGCACGTCGGTGGGATCGAGACGGTGGCGGTTGAGCAGGCCAGCCGCCTGGCCGAGCGCGGCTGGGAGGTGCATGTCGTGACCAGCCGCCTTCGCGGAGACGAGGCGCGCGAGCACTACGGCCCCGTCACGGTGGACCGGTTTCGCTGCGTCAACCTCCTCGAGCGGCTGTGCAGCGTGCCCGTCCCGTTGGTCAGCCCCACCATGCTGTTCGGACTCTGGAAGCGGACACGGAAGGCCGACGTCGTCGTGGCGCACGGTCACGTGTACATCGGAACCATGTTCGCGGCTGTGGCGGCCCGTTTGAGGAAGCGACCATTCGTCCTGGTCCAGCATGCGCCCTTCATCGATTACGGACGCGGCCTGAACGTCGTCGAGCGCGCTGCCGACCGCGCGGTCGGTCGGCGCGTCATCCGCTCCGCACGCACTGTCATCGCCGTCAGCGAGTTCACCGCCGAGTTCGTGCGCTCGCTCGTGCCGGGCGCGCCCATAGAGATCGTGGGTTCTGGGGTCGATCATGGTCGTTTCACCGCTGCGCGGCTGCGGTCGAGTCGAGGCCGTCGCGCGGACGTCCGACCGTCCTCACTGTGCGGCGTCTGGTCCCTCGCAACGGCGTCGACTGCCTCGTGGAGGCCTGGCGGCGGGCGGGGCTGGGCGCACGGGCGGAACTGGTGATCGGGGGGACTGGCCCAGAGATCGCGGACATTCAGAAACTGGCCGCCGGTGATCCGAGCATCCGCGTTCTGGGGTACGTGCCCGACGACGAGCTCCCTGCGCTCTACCGGGACGCCGATCTCTTCGTTCTTCCTTCGCGGTCCGGAGAAGGTTTCGGGCTCGTCGCCCTCGAGGCCATGGCGTCGGGTCTTCCGGTACTCGCAACGTCGTCGGGAGGAGTGGTCGACATCGTGAAGGACGGTGTCAACGGGCGCCTCGTCCCGCCGAATGACGTGCCGGCTCTCGCCGAGGCGCTGACCCTGCTGGTGGACGACGGGCCGCTGCGCACGGAGCTGGCACAGGGTGCACACCGTTCGGCCGGCGCGTCGACCTGGGACGGGTCGATCGACCTCCTCGCGGGCGCGCTGGTCGATGCCATAGTGCCGCCCTCGGTCGCCCCGGGGCGCTCGACGTCCGAGCGGTCACACCGCACGCCGTAGGCTCGAGTTCGCTGTCGAACAACCATCCGTCTGCGTAAGGATCCAGGTGGCCGACCCTCAAGTCTTCGTGACCACGAGCTGGGACGACGGCCACGAGCTGGACACGAAGATGGCGTCTCTCCTCGCGGACCACGGCTGCCGCGGCACCTTCTACGTGTCGCCGCGCTCGCGCGAGATACCGCCCGAGCGCCGGATCTCCAGCTCGTCGCTCGTCGACCTGTCCAACCACTTCGAAGTGGGGTGCCACACCCTGACGCATCCCTACCTCACGCGCCTCTCGCCGTCGGACGCCGCACGCGAGATCACCGATGGAAAGAAGGCGATCGAGGATGTGCTCGGCCAACCCGTCTCCTCGTTCTGCTACCCGTACGGCGCATACAACCCGGCCCACGTGGAGATGGTGCGGGCGGCGGGATTTCTCGTCGGCCGGTCGACCCGGCGCTTCAGCGTCGCCTTTGCATCCGATCCGTTGCAGATGTCGACGACGACACATGCCGCCCGCTACAGGCGGGACGGCTGGCGCATCGCACGCCGAACGGCCTCGCCGCACAAGGCGATCCGGATGTGGCGGAATTGGGACGTGTTGGCCAGGAGCGTCTTCGAAGAGGCCTACAGGCGTGGCGGTGTCATCCACATCTGGGGGCACAGCTGGGAAGTCGAGGAGAACAACGACTGGCAACGCCTCTCGCTCCTCCTGAACGAGCTGGCCGGTCGTGACAACGTCACCATGCTGACGAACGCCGAGCTCGGTGAGCACATGGTGACGTGACTCGGCCTCCGGCGGGCGGTGACCACGAGGGGCGCTACCCCTGTGGCGGCCCGGTCGGCCAACATTGACCCACAATGCGCAGAGCCCTCGTGTTCGTCCTGCTCTGCGTGGTCGGCCTAACCGTGCTGGCCGCCTGCTCCGGGCCTGCCGCCGGCCCACCCGAGGCCGGCGCCCCCGCCAGTGTCTTCGAGTCGGCCCAGTCGACCGTCGTGCGCTACTGCAACGGCCAGGAGGCCCGGATCACCGTGCCCACGGGCGTGCACGGCACCGTTCCCGCCGCCGTGTACGTCCACGGCGGCTCCTGGGTCTCGGGCGACTACAACACCGGCGGCTTCATCATCAACGGCATCGGGCCGGCCCTGGTCGCCCAGGGGTTCGTGGTGTTCAGCCTCGACTACCGGCTCGGCCCGCGGGCGCACTGGCCGGACCAGATCGTCGACGTGAAGTGCGCCATCCGCTACCTGCGGGCCAACGCCCACCGCTTCGACATAGACCCCGACGAGATCGGGGCCTGGGGACAGAGCGCCGGCGGGCACCTGGTGGCGCTGCTCGGCACCGCAGGCCCGAGTGCGGGCTGGGACGTCGGCGCCTATCCCGACGAGTCGAGCAGCGTGCAGGCGGTGGTGGACATGGCAGGTCCGAGCGACCTGCTCACCCTGGGCAACAAGGGCGCGGCGGCCCTCGTCGCCGCGAGCTTCATCCACCTCCTCGGCAACGTGCCGCACAAACAGGTGGGCGCCGACCTGAGACGGGCCAGCCCGACGACCTATGTGGCGAAGGGCGACCCGCCCTTCTTCATCCTCGCCTCGAACAACGACGAGATCGTCTCCCCGAAGCAGTCGCAGGAGCTCGCCTGGGACCTCGGGGTGGCCGGCGTGCCCCATCAGCTGCTCACGGTGGCCCGCGGCGGCCACGGGTTGAACACGAAGGGCGAGGTCCCTTCCGAGACGGACATCGTCAACGAGGTGGTCGGCTTCTTCGAGCGCATCCTCGTGCAGCACCTGCCCGTGGCCCCGGGGGCCTGACCCCGACGTTGGCACCGGCGGGGGCACTGTGGAAGATTCCCCTCCGTCATGGACCTGACCTTCAGCGGTGAGCAGGAGGCCTTCCGGGCCGAGGCGCGGGCGTGGCTGGCCGCGCACGTCCCCGCCCGCCCCCTCCCCTCGCTCGATACGGCCGAAGGCTTCGAGGCGCACCGGGCCTGGGAGCACACCCTCTTCACGGATCGCTGGTCGGTCGTGAGCTGGCCGACCGAGTACGGCGGGCGCGACGTCGGGATCTTCGAGTGGTTGGTCTTCGAGGAGGAGTACTACCGGGCCCGGGCCCCCAAGCGGGTGAGCCAGAACGGCATCTTCCTGCTCGCCCCCACCATGCTCGAGTACGGCACCGAGGCACAGAAGGCGCGCTACCTCCCACCCATGGCGGCCGGTGACGAGATCTGGTGCCAGGGCTGGTCCGAGCCCGATGCCGGCAGCGACCTGGCCGGCATCCGCTCGCGAGCGGCGCGCGACACGGCGCACGACGGCCACTGGATCCTCAACGGCCAGAAGACCTGGGCCAGCCGCGGCGCCTTCGCCGACTGGTGCTTCGGCATCTTCCGCACCGACCCCGAGGCCGAGCGCCACCGCGGGCTGACCTACTTCCTCATCGCCATGGACTCACCGGGCGTCACGGTCCGCCCGATCCCCCAGATCGACGGCGAGACCGGTTTCGCCGAGATCTTCTTCGACAACGTGGAGGTACCCGAGGACCAGGTGCTGGGCGAGGTCGGCGCCGGCTGGTCGGTCGCCATGGCGACGGCCGGGTCCGAGCGCGGCCTCTCGCTGCGTTCGCCGGCTCGCTACACCGAGGCAGCCGACCGCCTCCTGCAGCTCTACGCGTCGCGCGGCGGGCCGGCCGCGTCGGCCGACGCGGTGGCGCAGGCCCACATGGACGCCGAGGCCTACAAGTTGCACACCTACTGGATGGCCTCGCGGGTGGCGCGCGGCCACGCCGTCGGACCCGAGGCCAGCTGCAACAAGATCTTTTGGTCCGAGACCGATGTCGCAATCCACACCGCCGCCCTCGACCTGCTCGGTCCCGAGGCCGAGCTCCTCGAAGCCGGTGCGCCCGGCGAATGGCTCGACGGCTACCTCTTCTCGCTCGCCGGTCCCATTTACGCCGGAACCAACGAGATTCAGCGCAACGTGGTGGCCGAGCGCCTGCTCGGGCTGCCGCGGGGCTGATCATGGATTTCACGTTCACCGACGAGCAGGAGGCGCTGCGCGATGGCGTGCGCACGGTCCTCGATACCGAGTGCACCCCGGAGGCTCTGCGCGCCTTCGAACTGGCCGACGGGTCCGCCCGCCTGGAGCAGTCCCAGAATCGCTGGGCCGTGCTCGCCGAGCTGGGCGCGCCTGCACTCGTCGTGCCCGAGGCCGCCGATGGGCTGGGCCTGAGCGACGTCGACCTCGTGGGCGTGCTCGAAGAGGCCGGCCGGGCCGGCCTGCCCGAGCCGTTGCTCGAGACCGCGGCGCTCGCCGCGCCGACGCTCGCGGCGCTGCTCCCCGACCCCGCCGCCACGGCCGCGCTGGCCGCGCTGGTGCGGGACGACGTCAGCTTCGCGGTCGGCGGCATCGATGTGACGCCAGGCGGCATTGTGTCGCCGACCGAGGTGTCTGCCGACGGGAGCTTGCGCACGCCCCGTGTGGTCGGCGCCCGCGACGCGGGCCTGCTCCTCCTGGCGGTGCGCGACGCCGACTCGGGGTGGCAGTTGCACGCCGTCCCGGCCGCGTCCTGCACCGCGTACCCCACGCCCGCGCTGCAGCGCGTCCCGCGACCTCTCCACGGTGCACTGGCCACTGGCCTCGGACACCCTCCTGGCCTACGACGTGGCGGCCGAGGCTGCAGTGGCGCTGCTGGCGGACCGCGCCGCCGCCGGGACCGCCGCGATGCTGGTCGGACTCACCGGGCGCATGCTCGACCTGAGCGCGGCCTACGCCAAGGAACGCCACCAGTTCGGCAAGCCCATCGGGAGCTTCCAGGCCGTCAAGCACCTGCTCGCCGACGCGCGGGTGGCGCTCGAGTTCGCCCGGCCCGCCACGTACCGGGCCGCCTGGTCGCTGGCCACGGCACAGCCCGCGCTCTCCCACGACGCGTCGATGGCCAAGGCCATGGCCTCCGATGCCGCCGACCTCGCCGCCCGGGTTGCCCTGCAGGTGCACGGCGCCATCGGGTACACGTGGGAGTGCGACCTCCACTTCTTCTTGAAGCAGACCTGGGCGCTCTCGCGGGCCTGGGGCGACGCCGCCACGCACCGCCGGCTCGTGCTGGCCCAACTGCGGACGGGCTGACGCCCCGCCCGCCGGCTGCTCAGCTGGGCGCTCACCCTGCCTGGCGATCCTCCAGGGCCTTCACCCGTTTGCGCAATGCGCTCACTTCGCTGAGCAACGCGCCGACCAGCTCGTCGTTCGACAGCTGGTACACCTTGCCGTGCTCCCACTCGTCCCAGTCGAAGACCTCTGGCTCGGCCATGGGCCAACGATACGCTCCCGCTCGCCCCGGGCGGCACGTAGGGCATCAACTTCGCACCTCACGCCACGCCATGGCAATGTCCGATTCCCGCCAGTAAGCGTCACAACGGCATGCCAGGCTGGCACCCGTGATCGAGGACCCGGACCACTGCTACCAGGCGGCACAGAGCAAGGACGCCCGCTTCGACGGCCAGTTCTTCTGTGCCGTCACCTCCACCGGGATCTACTGCCGCCCCAGCTGCCCGGCCCGCACCCCCAAGCGGGAGAACATGCGCTTCTACGCCACCGCGGCCGCCGCCCAGCAGGCCGGCTTCCGCGCCTGCCTCCGCTGCCGGCCCGATGCCACGCCGGGTTCGCCCGAGTGGAACGTGCGAGCCGACGTCGTCGCCCGCGCCATGCGGCTGATCCGTGACGGCGTAGTCGACCGCGAGGGCGTCGAGGGACTGGCAGGCCGTCTCGGCTACAGCACCCGCCAGCTGAACCGTCTCATCACCGCCGAGGTGGGCACGGGTCCGCTCGCCCTGGCCAGAGCCCAACGCAGCCAGACGGCGCGCGTCCTGCTCGAGACGACCGATCTCCCGGTCTCCCATGTGGCCTTCGCCGCAGGCTTCGCCAGCGTGCGCCAGTGCAACGACACCGTGCGCCAGACGTTCGCCGACACGCCGAGCGGGCTGCGGGCACGGGCGGCGCGCACGGCGTTGGGCAGGCGCTACAAGCGGGAGCCCGCCGCGCAGGCCATCCGGCTCCGCCTCCCCTGCCGACAACCCTTCAACCCTGCTTCAGTGCTCGACTTCCTCGGCCTGCGTGCGCTGCCCGGCGTCGAGGCGCTCGACGGTGTGTCCTACGCGCGCAGCCTGCGGCTCCCCCACGGGCACGGGATCGTGACACTGCGGGCGCCGGAGGCCGAGGGCAGCGACGGCCCCGGCTTCGTGGAGGGCGAGCTCATCGTCTCGGACCTGCGCGACCTGCAGACCGCCGTGGCGCGCTGCCGCCAGCTGCTCGATCTCGATGCCGACCCCATGGCCATCTGGGAGGCCCTCCGGGGCGACCCGCTCCTCGGCACGCTGGTGCGACGCGATCCGGGACGACGCGTGCCCGGTGCCGCCGACGGCTTCGAGCTCGCCGTGCGCGCCGTCATCGGGCAACAGGTCTCTGTCACGGGTGCGCGCACGGTGGCCGGAAGACTGGTCCAGGCTGCCGGCGAGCCCCTCCCCGCGCCCCTCGGCGCGGTGACCCACCTCTTCCCGACTCCGGCCGCGCTCGTCGCGCTGGCCGAGCACAATCCGGGCGCGTTCTCCATGCCGGCGACCCGGCGGCGCGCCGTGGCGGCACTGGCGCAAGCCGTCGACACCGGCGACGTGGTGATCGACCCCGGTGCCGACCCCGCCGAGCTGCGCCGCTCCCTGGTGGCGCTTCCCGGCATCGGCCCGTGGACGGCGGAGTACGTCGCCATGCGCGCTCTGCGCGATCCCGACGCCTTCATGCCGACGGACCTCGGCATCCGTCGGGGGGCCGCCGCGCTCGGCCTGCCCGACGACCCGACACATCGGCGCGACCTGACCGAACGCTGGCGGCCGTGGCGCAGCTACGCAATGGCCCACCTGTGGGCACTTCCGGTCGCCGCCACACCGCTACTCCCGACCCGACGGACGAAAGGACGTGCTGCATGACCACCACCACCAACCTCACAGCGACCATGCCGCTGGACACCCCGATCGGGCAGATCGTGCTGGAGAGCGACGGCGACGTACTGATCGGACTCCGGCTCCCGAATGCCATGGGCCTCGGCCGCCGGGACGAGGAGTCGCCTATTTTGAAAGAGGCGGCGACCCAGCTGGAGGAGTACTTCGCCGGCGAGCGCACCGAGTTCGACCTGCGCACGGAGCTCGACGGCACCCCGTTCCAGCGTGACGTGTGGGCCGAGCTGGCCCGCATCCCCTACGGCGAGACCATCAGCTACGGGGAGCTGGCCCGCCGCGTCGGGCGGCCGAAGGGGCCTCGGGCGGTGGGCCAGGCGAACGGCAAGAACCCGATCGCCATCATCGTCCCGTGTCACCGCGTGCTGGCGAGCAACGGCATCGGCGGGTACGGCGGCGGGCTCACCGTCAAGCGGGCGCTGCTCGCGCTGGAGGGCGTCTCGGCGTAGGGTGCGCGCATGGAAACCGCCCAGAGTGTCCGCAACGCGTTCGACCTGACGGGCCGGGTCGCCCTCGTCACCGGGGCCGGGAGCGGCATCGGGCGGACGACCGCCGAAGTACTGGCCGGTGCCGGCGCCACCGTGGTGTGTGCCGACATCAACGGCGCCACCGCGTCCGAGACCGCGGCGGGCATCCTCGGCCAGGGCGGTCGGGCCGAGAGCGCCGAGCTCAACGTGGCGGCCCGTGGCGCCGCAGAGAACCTCGTGCAGAACATCGCGGCACGCCACCGGGGTCTGCACATCATGTGCAACATCGCCGGCATCATGATCGACAGCCCCATCATCGACGTCGACCCCGACGAGTTCGACCGCATCCTGGCGGTGAATCTCAAGGGTGTTCTGTACGGATGCCAGGCCGCCGGCAAGGTGATGGTGGCCCAGCGCGGCGGCGCCATCATCAACATGACCTCGGCGGCGGTCTTGGCCCCGGCACCCGGCGTCGGGCCGTACGCCATCTGCAAGGCCGGCGTGGCGCAGCTCACCAAGTCGATGGCGGCCGAGGTGGGCGAGCACGGCGTGCGGGTCAACTCGGTGGCGCCGGGGTTCATCCCGACCAACATGACGGCGCGTTACTACACGAACCCCGACGGCACGGTGAACGAAGCCGCCAAGGCCGCCACTCTGGCGCCGATGGCGCGCTACGCCCCGCTGCGGCGTGTCGGGGAGACGGCCGATGTGGCCTACGGCGTGCTGTATCTCGCCTCGGACGCCAGCAGCTTCGTGACGGGACAGCTCCTCAGTCCCAACGGCGGCGTCTCCATGTCGTATTGAGCATCAGGTCAGGCGGATGAGGTCGAACTGACCCGTGCCGGTGTCGGACACCACGACCGCCGGGCTGGGGCCCAGAAGCGTGACCGCCGATCCCACGCCCACCGGATTGCTGACCGCGCCCTGCGGGACGATGTCGAACACGCACGAGGTCGGCGTGGACGGGGACGCCTCCGGGCAAGCGGGGTCGTTGCCCGCCGCCTCGAGGACCAGCGCGCCGGCGCTGGAGTCCACCACCGTGCTCGTCACCGAGCCGTTGTAGGAGCCCAGCTCGTTGAGCGTGGCGGCGTCGTACGTGGTGTACGTCGCATCGAGGCCCTGTCCTGCGGGCTCGCTGACCCACACGGCACCGCCGGCGACCACGTCCAGGTACTGCACGCCGCCGCCCAGGCCGTTCGGCGCATCGGCCAGGAGCGGGCCGACGGCGGTGTCGCCGTTCGGGCGCCGCGCCGCCAGGTGGTGGTCGGTGCGCTCGTAGTACACGGAACCATCGGACCCGATGGCGTCACCCAGTCCCCTCAAGAGCAGGCGCGGTGCGGCCGAGGTTCCCGGGTTGACGGTGTACACGCTGACCGTGTTGCCCCGGGTCACCGAGACGAAGACGGAGCCGTTCGCCGCGGCGAGGGCAACGAGGTCGTTGTTCGAGCTGTTCGATGTGTGGACGGAGGGCATCGTCCACTGCCCGTCCTGGTTCCCGCTCTGTCGGTTGTAGGCGAACAGGGTGGAATAGGTCGCCACATAGAAATTGGTGCCGTCGGCGGCCAGCGCGGCGATGCCGGTCGCCACATGCTCGGCGATCTGCGCCGGGCCGTTGCCGTCGATCACCCAGGCGATTGACGGTGACGGGCTGGTCGGGTTCTGCGGGGCGGCGAACACGGAGCCGTCGGGACTCTCCGCCGCGGTGACCTGGTCCGCCGAAAACGGAAGCGCAATGGGTGAGCCGGCCTGCAACGGGCCCGAGGCCGGCGGCGGGGCCGTGGTGGTGGGGGCGGCGGCCGTCGTGGTCGTCGAGGCCTGGTGGCGCAGGGCCGAGGTCGGCGACGGGGAACCCGAGCCGCAGGCCGCCAGCATCAGCGGGGCCGCCATCGCAGCGACCAATCCCAATTGCAGCCGCCGACCAGGTTGCCCGCCCATCGCCGCCAGTATTGCTGCAACGGGCGGAAGGTACGGTGCACCCATGGCCACCACCCGCGACATCAGCTACGAGGCCGACGGCCGCACCATGATCGGCACCGTCGCCCTGCCCGAGGGCACCGAGCGGCGCCCAGGCGTCCTGGTCTGCCACGAGGGTCCCGGGCTCGACGATCACGCCAAGGACCGGGCAGAGCGGCTAGCCGACGAGCTCGGGTACGTCGCGTTTGCCCTCGACTACCACGGCGGCGGGAAGCCGATCGCCGACCGCCAGCAGATGATGGCCCGCATCGTCGAGCTGCGGTCCGACCCGGCGCGTGCCTTTGCCATAGGGACTGCAGGCCTCGACATCCTGCGCGCCGAGCCGCGCACCGACCCGGACCGGCTGGCCGCCATCGGCTTCTGCTTCGGTGGCACGCTCTCGTTGGAGCTGGCCCGAGGCGGGGCCGACCTCAAGGCGGTCGTCGGCTTCCACTCCGGGCTCTCCACCGTGCACCCCGAGGACGCCCGCAACATCACGGGTACGGTGCTGGCCCTCATCGGCGCCGACGACCCCATGGTGCACGCCGACGAGCGGCGCGCCTTCGAGGCCGAGATGCAGGCCGGTGGGGTCGACTGGCAGTTGAACGTCTACGGCGGGGCCGTGCACTCCTTCACCAACCGACGGGCGACCGGGGTCGACTTCCCGGGGGTCGCCTACCACGAGGCCACGGACCGCCGGTCCTGGCAGGCCATGGTGGACCTGTTCTCCGAGGTCTTCGGCGAAACCGCCCGCCCACCCCGCATCTGACGCTCCGTCAGGTGCGGGCTACGCTCGATGCCCATGCCTGAGCCCCTGCCGATGATCATCTCGGTCGACGATCACGTCGTCGAGCCACCCAATGTGTGGCAGGACCGCCTCCCCTCCAAGTACGCCGAGGTCGGGCCGCGGATTGTGCGCGCCCCTATGCCCGAGGTGGAGTTCCGGGGCGGGTCGCTCAAGGTGAAGCCCGGGTCGAAGGGCCTGCCGGTCGACTGGTGGTACTACGAGGACCTCAAGCGGCCGCTGCTGCGCGTCGACTCCGCCGTCGGCGTGCCACGCGACGAGGTGACCATGAAGGGCGTCACCTACGAGGACATGCGTCCGGGCTCCTACGAGGTCAAGCCCCGCCTCGAGGACATGGACGTCAATCACATTGAGGCGGCGCTCTGCTTCCCGACCTTCCCCCGCTTCTGCGGCCAGACCTTCACCGAGGCCAAGGACAAGGAACTCGGCCTCCTCTGCGTGAAGGCCTACAACGACTGGATGGTCGACGAGTGGTGCGGTGACTCGGGAGGCCGGCTCATCCCCCTCTGCCTCATTCCGCTGTGGGACGCCGAGCTCGCAGCGGAAGAGGTGCGCCGCAACGCGGCGCGCGGCGTGCGCGCCGTCTGCTTCAGCGAGATCCCGCCATTCCTCGGCCTGCCGAGCGTGCACGATCCCGACCACTACTGGGATCCCTTCTTCCAGGCCTGCGCAGAGACGCAGACCATTGTGAACATGCACATCGGCTCGTCTTCGAAGATGCCGTCGACTTCTTCTGACGCGCCGCCCGCCGTCGGGTCGACGCTGACGCACACCAACGCCACCTTCTCCCTCGTCGACTTCCTCTTCAGCGGCGTCTTCGTGCGCATCCCGGACCTGAAGGTGGCCTACTCGGAAGGGCAGATCGGCTGGATCCCGTACATTCTGGAGCGGGCCGACCGGGTCTGGGAGGACAACCGCGGCTGGGGCGGGGTGGCCGACATCGTGCCGGAGAAGCCTTCGAGCTACTTCAAGGATCACGTGTGGGGCTGCTTCTTCGACGACGCACACGGGCTGAAGTCGGTGGACGAGATCGGCGAGGACAACATCACCTACGAGTCGGACTACCCGCACTCGGACTCGACATGGCCCCGCACACGGGAGATCGCCGAGGAGCAGATGGCGGATCTGAGTGACGAGCAGCGCCGCAAGATCGTGCGCGGGAATGCGATCGAGCTGTTCGGCCTCGACTTCGTCGCCTGAGTACCGTCCACCGTCGCGCCTGACGCATGGACCTCCGCTACACCGCGCCGGAACAGGCCTTCCGTCAAGAACTGCGCGACTGGTTGGCGGCCACCTTGCCCGGCGTGGGGGATCCACCGCGCCACGACGACTGGCCTGGTCGCCGGGCTTACGACCTGCGCTGGCAGCGCCTCCTGTTCGAGGCGGGCTACGCCGGCGTGGACTGGCCGGCCGAGGGCGGCGGGCGGGGCTCCTCGCCGGTGGAGCAGCTGATCTTCAAGGAGGAGTGCGAGCGGGCCGGCGCGCCCTACGTGGGGGTCAACTTCGTCGGCCTCCTCCACGCCGGGCCGACCATCATCGCCGAGGGCACGGCGGCGCAGAAGGAGCGCTACCTGCCGGGGATCCTGCGCGGCGAGGAGGTGTGGTGCCAGGGCTTCAGCGAGCCCGATGCGGGGTCGGATCTGGCGTCCTTGCGGACGCGGGCGGTCCGTGACGGCG
The DNA here is from genome assembly GCA_963721585.1 of uncultured Acidimicrobiaceae bacterium. Lineage (GTDB taxonomy): Bacteria > Actinomycetota > Acidimicrobiia > Acidimicrobiales > RAAP-2 > Bog-473. Next base: position 1,617,336 of record CAVRJN010000008.1, read on the forward strand.
ACGACTACGTGGTGACCGGCTCGAAGATCTGGACGTCGCACGCCGAGGTGGCGGACTTCTGCGAGCTGCTGGTGCGCACCGGCGAGGAACGCAACCGCGGCATCACCTGGCTGATCATGCCCATGGACGCGCCCGGCATAGAGATCCGCCCGCTGCGCACCATCGCCGGGACGACCGAGTTCGCCGAGCTCTTTCTCAACGAGGTGCGGATCCCGGTGGCCAACCGCGTCGGCGACGAGAACGACGGCTGGCGGGTCACCATGGTCACGCTCTCCTTCGAACGCGGCACGGCCTTCGTCGGTGAGCTGCTCGAGTGCATGCGGCTCCTGGGCGAGCTGGCCCGGGTCGCGGCGCGCCTCGGCACACTGGACGATGCCGGCGTGGCCCGCCGTTTCGGGCACCTGGTGGCCGCCTTCGACGCCCTGTGGGCGCTGACCAAGCGCAACGTCTCGGAGGCGGCGCAGACCGGGATCCCCGGTATCGGCGGGTCGGTCTTCAAGCTCTCGTTCTCCGAGCACGCCCAGGCCCTGGGCGACCTGGCGATGGAGATCCTCGACCGGGCCGCGCTGAGCGCCGACCCGCTGGACGGGCCCGACGGCTCGCCGCTGGGCAACGCCGACCAGCTCGCCGCCTGGTTCAAGTCCATCTCGCTCACCATCGCGGCGGGGACCTCGCAGGTGCAGCGCAACATCGTGGCAGAGCGCATCCTCGGGCTACCCAAGGCCCGACGCTGATGGACTTCCGCGTAGGCGAGGACCAGCGCGAACTGGCCGAGGGCATCCGGGCCATGGTGGCGGGGCGGCTGCCGCTCGACCACCTGCGTGCCCGGGAGGGCGACGCCCGCGCCATCGACGCCGAGGACTGGGCGGCCCTGGGCGAGACGGGCGTGTTCGCGCTGACGCTGCCCGAGCCCGCCGGCACGGGCCTCTCCATGGCCGAGGCCGTCGTCGTCTTCGAAGAGCTCGGGCGTGCCCTGGTCCCGGGCCCACTGGTGGGCACGTTCCTGGCGGCGGGCGCCGGAGTGGTCGAGGGCGCCGCGGAGGGGCAGGTCCAGGTGGGCGCGCACTGCGCGGGGCCGGGGCCCGCGCTGGTCGAGCACCTGGGGTCGCTGGACGCGCTGCTCGTCTTCGCGCCCGATGGCCGCGGGCCGGCGACGCTCCTCGATCCCTTGACCGCCGAGGGCGCGACGCGGCCTGGACGCACCGCTCGACCCGTTGACGCCGCTGTGGCGCGTCGATGCACTCCCCGCCGGCCGGCCGGTGCCCGGAGACGACGGATCGTTGTCGCTGCGGCTGTGGCGCGACGGAGCGCTGCTGACGGCGGCGCTGCAGGTGGGCCACGCCGCCGAGGCGTTGGACCTCGCCGTGGCGTATGCCAAGGAACGCCAGCAGTTCGACACGCCCATCGGCAGCTTCCAGGCCGTGAAGCACATGTGCGCCGACATGCTCGTGCGCGCCGAAGTCGCCCGTGCGGCGGTGCACGCCGCCGCCTGCCTGGCCGACGCACCCGACGTGGTCGACACCGAAGCGGCCGTGGCCGGATGCACCCCCGGGCAGCTGGTGGACCGGTCCGTCGCTGGCGCCAAGCTGCTGGCCGACGAAGCCGCGCTGGGCAACGCCCGGGCCGCAATTCAGGTCCACGGGGGCATGGGCTTCACCTGGGAGGTGCCGTTGCACCTGCACCTCAAGCGGGCTCTGGTGCACTCGACCACCTTCGGCACACCTGCCGCGCACGCCACCGCCCTGGCCGCCTACGCCGGGGCGACCACATGAAGCATCTCGTCTGATGTCCGATCGGAGTCCCGCCATGACCGACCCTGCACTGCTTCCCGCCGACGTCGTGCGCGCCGTCCCCGATGGTGAGGTCGTCTACGGCATGCAGCTCCCCATTCAGTCCCAGTCCACGCTGTACGTGGCCGACTGGGAGAAGGAGTCGGGTCCCGCCGAGCTGGCCCGGATCGCCCGGGTGGCGGACGAGGCGGGGTTCTTCTATCTCGGTGTCTGCGACCACACGGCCATCCCGCGCCGGTTGGGTGACGCCATGGGAACCGTCTGGTATGACACGACCGCGACGCTCGGCTGGCTGGCGGCAGTGACGACGAAGACGCATCTGCTCTCCCACGTGCTGATCCTCGCCCAGCGTCATCCGCTCCGGGCGGCCAAGGAGCTCTCGACCATCGACCGCCTCTCGGGCGGGCGCCTCATCGTCGGCGTGGGCGCCGGTCACGTGCCCGAGGAGTACGAGCTCCTGACGGGCGACTTCGCAGAGCGGGGGCGTCACACCGACGAAGCCGTGTCCGCTTTGGCCCGCGCCTTCACCGACGAGTTTCCAGAGCTGCCCGGGCCGCGGTTCCCCGCCCGGGACATGGGGATCGCGCCGCGCCCGGTTCGCCAACCGCGCCCGCCGATCTGGATCGGCGGCTCTTCGCCCGCGGCCATCCGCCGCACGGCCGCCCTCGGCGACGGCTGGCTCCCGCAGGGGACGCGCCGACGCGACCTGCCAGGCCAGATCGCCCGGCTGCGCGAGCTGCGGGACGAGCTGCGCGGCGGCGCGCCGATCGACATCGGCACCATCGTGGAGCCCATCCACCTCACCTCGGTCGGCTCGGGCTGGGACCTGCCCAGCTGGGTCCTCTCCGGCGGCGCGGACGAGGTGGCGTCATCGCTGCACGAACTCGTGGACATGGGTGTCAACCACCTGCAGGTGCGCTTCATGGCCCGCAGCGCGGAGGAATTCTGCGAACAGACGGCCCGTTTCGGTGTCGAGGTCGGAGCCCTGCTGAACCACTGAGCGGGCGGCGGCCATAGGCTCGAACCCGATGTCGTTCTTCTCCTACGCGGTGGGGGCGCTGATCCTCATTCTGGTGCTGTTGCGCCAGGTCAGGGTGCGCCCCGTGCCGCGGGTCTTCCAGCCCCGCCTCCCGGTCGTCATCGGGGTCATCGGGCTCTTCGAAACGTTCTCCTACTCCGGGAACCACCACGTCTCGTCCACCGCCTGGCTGTGGGTGGCGGGCACCCTGGTCGTCGGCGCGCTCGGCGTGGGCGCCCTGCGCGGACTCTCCATGCGCGTCTGGACGGGAAACGGCTGGGTGTTGCGCCAGGGCAGCGCCATCACCATGGCCCTCTGGCTGGTGTCACTGCTCGTGCACTTCGCGGGTGACGCCGGGCAGGGCCACGCCGGGGCGGCCGGGCTGGAGGGGGCGAGCTTCCTCCTCTATCTGGGTGTGACGCTGTGCGCGCAGTCCTACGTCGTGTACCGCCGGGCCCTGCCTTTGTGGGCCCAGCTCGGACCCGACGCCGGACGGCCGCTACGGGTGCAGTTCACCCAGGCGCCTGGGGCCTTCTTCGCCAGCTTCGGCGGGCCCGGCGGTGGCGGACCGGCCGGCTGGGGACAGGCTCCGGGGCGGCCTGCCGTCGGGCTCGGACGGCGGAGCCTTCGCCGACGATCCCAACATCATCGACGCCGAGGTGGTCGAGGACGACGACGACCACGGGCCACCCGAATTGCACGCACCACGCTGACCGTTCCCTAGGATCGGCGCCCGTGACGTCGCCGCGCAGCTTCAGCCAGAGGCCCTATGTCGGCCCCCCCGGCTCCACCGAGCTGTTGCTGGTCCGCCACGGCGCGTCGGCCGACTCGCTGGAGGGCGAGACCTTCGAGCTGGTCGAGGGCCAGGGCGACCCGCCACTCTCCGAAGCGGGGCGTCACCAGGCCGAGCAGGTCGCGCTGCGACTGGCGCAAGAGCCCTTCGATGCGCTCTACGTCTCCACGCTTCAGCGGACGGCCCAGACGGCCGCGCCGTTGGTGGCGCGCTCCGGAATGACCCCGGTCGTGGAAGCGGACCTGCGCGAGGTGTTCCTCGGCGAATGGGAGGGCGGCCTTCTGCGCCTGAAGGCTGCCGACGACGACCCCCTGTTCCAGAAGGTCATGGCCGAACAGCGCTGGGACGTAATCCCCGGTGCCGAGCCGAGTGAGGCGTTCGGAGGCCGCCTGAGGCGCGCCGTCGACCGCATCGTCGCCGCCCACCCCGGCGGACGCGTTGTCGTGTTCAGCCACGGCGCGGCGATCGGCGAGATCCTGGCGCAGGCCACCGGTTCGACCCCTTTCGCTTTCGTCGGTCCCGACAACGCATCCATTTCGAAGTTGGTCGTGGCGCCCGAACACTGGATCGTCCGCGGCTACAACGACACCGCACACCTGGAGGGCTGACCGACTTGGCACGCATCGTCATCGTCCACGGGGCGTTCAATGAGCTTTGGGGGCCGAACGAGCTGAAGGCCCGGTGGCTGCCGGCGGTGCGGGACGGGCTGTGGCATCACGGTGTGGAGATCGAAACAGACGACGTCGCCGTCTGTTTCTACGGCGATCTCTTCCGGCACCATCCCGGCAGCGACGCGGATCGCAAGCTCGAGCAGTCGCGCGCCGGCGTGGCCGACATGCTCTCGGAGATGGGCGGAGACGATGTCGCCAAGCTGTCCCAGGTGGCAGGCGAGGCAACCTTCGACCGTACCCTCGACCTGGCGACGGCCATGCTGTCCGAGAACGATCTGCACGCCCGGCTGCGCGCCCGGATCGAGGCCGAGATCACCGACGACACGCGGGTTCTGGTGGCGCACTCGCTGGGCACCGTCCTCTCCTACTCGGCGCTGGCGCTGCATCACGACTGGACGGTCCACACCTTCGTCACACTCGGTTCGCCGCTCGCCGTGCCGCTGATCTTCAACAGCCTGGAGCCCGCCCCTGTCGACGGCCAGGCCGTCTGGCCCGGCTCGGTGCAGCGCTGGGTCAATGTCCGCGCGCTGAACGACCTGGCATGCGAGACCCGCCTGACCGACCACTTCGGACCGCGGGTCGAAGAGTTCGTGATCGACAACGGTCACCGCGCCCACGCGCCCGAGCCCTACCTCAACTCTCGGCCGACCGGCGCCGCGATCGTCGCCGCACTCGGCGCCTCGGCGTAAGAAGGAGCGACGGCTCCTCCGTCGGGGAGACCGTTCTCACAACTGATGGCCCGGACCGACGTTGCAATGCCCCCGCATCGTCCCGACCTGATCGGCGGAGTGGCTGCTCTCTCGAACGAGGAGCTGATGGCAGGTCTCGAAGAGGCCTTCAAGCAGAAGACGGCCGCCGAGGGGCGCTTCCTCGTCTACTTGGGCGAGGCCGCTCGACGAGAGACGTTCCGAGACTACGGAGCGACCTCCACCGACTCCTGGACGGTGGAGCGCTTCGGGGTGTCGTCGGCTACGGCGCGGGCACTGACACGCGTCGGCGAGAGGACCGGCGACCTCCCTCACCTGGTGGGGTCGCTGTGTGCGGGCGACGTGTCCTTCGACAAGGTGCGTGCGGTCGTCGACGTGGCGACCCCCGACACCGATGAGGAGCTCTCCGACCAGGCCAGAGTGTGCACGCGTCCGTGAGCTGGCCGAGGTCGCCCGCTCCACCGCACCGCCGCCGGCCAGGACCTCTGGCCGCTCTCCTCACTATCTGCGCCTCAACGACTCCCTCTGCACAATCAGCGCACAGCTCCCGGCCGATGCCTATGCCGAGACCAGGGCCTGTCTCGTAGCCCGGGCCAAGGAGGTCCCTTCCGACGGGGAGACGCCATGGGACCAGCGACTCTGTGACGGGTTCTTGGAGCTGATCCGCTCCACTGTGCCGGGCCCGGGTTCTCCGGCCACGGCAGCCAGCCCGTACATCGTGGTCGCCCATGTACCGGTCGCCTCTTTGGTCGAAGAGTCAGGCGAGCAGACCCTGCTGGCCGGTGAACTCGAGCACGTTGGCCTGATCGATTGCGAAACCGTGAAGCGGATCGCCTGTGACGCCACCATCGCGGTGGCGGTCGACGACGACGTCGGGCACACCATGTACGAGGGCCGGGCACGACGCTTCCCGAGCGATGCCCAGCGCCGGGAAGTGATGCGACGAGATCGGCACTGTCGATTTCCCGGCTGCACGAACAAGACCTTCACCAATGTCCATCACATCGTTGCTTGGAAACCGGGCGGAAGGACCGACCTTCCCAACCTCGTGCTCTTGTGCAAGCACCACCACGGTGTGGTGCACCGCAACGGCTGGACCACGTCGGGGGACGCCAACGAAGAGCTCACCATCGTCACGCCAACAGGCGGGGCCATGGTGTCGCGCCCTTCGCCACTGTGGACCAGGGTGACGGCCGGCCAGCGGAACGGACGCGCCGCTCAGTCCTCTCCGTAGATGTCGGGCGGGCCGGCGTCACGGTCGGGGGCCGGTCCTTCCCCTCCCTGGCCGCGCGCCCTGTACGACGCGGCGGACTCCTGGACGTAGGCCAGCATCTCAGGACGCATGCGGTCTTTCCCACGTCCGTCGTACCACGACGTGATGGCGACGCCCACCAGCACCCAGAAGACCAATCCGACGGCGGTGAGCACGAGGCCCCGGGTCAGGCCCGCAGCCCCAGACGCGCCGAAGTAGAGGATCGACCGCACGCCGTCGAGCACCTGTCGCAGCGGCTCGAAGTTCGCCACGAAGCGGAACGGCCCCGGCAACGCCTGGAGCGGGATCGTTCCCCCCGACGAGGCAAGGGCCAGATAGATGAACAGCAGCATGGCGATGAGTTGACCCAGGGAGCCGAGCGCGGCGAACAGCGCCAAGGTGCCGGCCGCGATGGCGATCCCGGCGAACGACGTGAAGAGCCAGAGCTCCCAGACGTAGGGCGCGTTCATGCCGAGCAGGCCCACCGACACCAGCAGCAGGATGCCCGTCAGGACCGGGACGAGCACCAGCGCCACGACCCACTTTGACAGAAGAGTGTGGCGGCGGGAGATGGCGACCGGCATGCGCTGGCTCCATTTGGGGCCGATCTCGGTGACCCCATACCCGAGTGCGGCGTCGACCGTGGTGTGCACGAGGATGGCCCCGAGGAACCCGCACATGATCGCCAGCAGCGAGATGTAGAACGCGCTCAGCCCGAGCGCCGAGTTCGGGGGCAGCGGATTGATCGCCGTCGTGGCCACACCCATCGGATTCGCTCCGTTGATGGTCGGGCTGATCGTCCTGTCGAGAGCGTTCGCCTGGTTCGTGAGCTCGCTCCCGATTTTGAACGACGCCTTGTACAGGGCGGGCTGGGCGACTCCCGTGGCCAGGCTCACCCCGATGGATCCGGCCCGCGGGTTGGTGAGAATTTGCACCGTCGGCTTACTCCCGGTCTCGCTCGACGAGGTCAGGCCATAGGCCAACAGCAAGGAGTTCGTGAAGCCGGGCGGGATGAGGATGGTGGCGTAGGCGCCGTTGGCGTTCATCCGCCGGGCGGCCTGACGGAGCGTGAGGGGGTCCAAAGAGAGGCGCGAGGACACAGCGGGCGAGTCCTTGAGGCCCGCAGCGACCTCGGCCCCGATGTCGACATGCCGACCCAGGACCGTCGCCCCCTGGTCCTGGTCGACCAGAGCCACCGGGAGGCCGCTCAGATGTCCCACCGGGTTCACCACCGATCCCACGTAGAACAACGTCATCAAGAACACGAGGACGCCTGAGACGGCCAGCGGCATCACCCAGATGGTCCGGATCCGCAGCAGCTGGTTCGGGCGCAGGCCGACGCGAACTGCCCCCGCGCCGCCCTGCTGAGGGGAAGTCACGAACGCCTCCTTGCCGGCCGGGGTCGGCGCGCCGGCGCTGCGGGGTGATCGTACCTATGACTCCTTGCAGCGGCGAGGCCATCGGTGCGCCACACTCGCTGGGTGAGCCAGGGCGCAAACCGAAAGCAACGACGAAAGCCCAAACGCCCGCTCCCCCCGGTCCCCAAGTACGTGCGCTACTCCGGCGGGGGCAGGCGGTACTGGCGACTCGGCGGCCCGCTCACCAAGGACCACGAAGCCGAGGCGAAAGCGGCCCAGGCCGCCAACCCTCCCGGCCGGCTAGGACGGTTGGTGCTGCGCATCCTCGCGAGCGGTAAGGCGACTCCCCCGCGCTGACGAAGCGGTGCGGAGGCCACTCGAGTCGTCCCCCCGGTGATCACGCATGGCTCCCGGTCGTCCCTGCCGGGCGAAGCTCGGCGATCTTGGAGGCGTTGAGGGCGGACTCGACCACCTCGGTGATCTCGGAGCCCACGAGCTCGTCGCGCTCGAGCAGTGCGTCACGCAGGGCTTCCACAACCTCCGGGTGGGCGCTGACGATGGCCTTGGCCGCGTCGCAACTCGCCATGAGCAGCGTGTCGAGCTCGGCCCGGGCCGTGGCGTCGCCGAGCACCTTGTCGACGAGGCCGCCCTCCAGGAAGCCGTTGCCGGCGGCGGCGACCGAGATGAGTGAGGTGCCCATGCCGCACGCACCGATCATCTGTGCCCCGATGGAGGTGGCGGCGGCCAGGTCGGAGGCGGGGCCGGTCGACACCTCGTCGAACCAGTGCTCCTCGGCCACCATGCCGCCCATGGCGATCTGCAGCAGCGCGCGCAGCTCCTCGCTGCTCTTGGTGAAGCGCTCCTCGGTGTCGGAGTGCTGCAGCAGACCCAGCGAGTCCCGGCGCTTCACGATGGAAAGCACGTCGAGCTGGCGGGTCTGGCCTACGAAGTAGGCAACCGTGGCGTGGCCGGCCTCGTGGGTGGCCACGCGGTCGCGCTCGTTCGGGGTGTAGATGGTCTCGTCGGTGACGCCGAGCTCGACGAGCATCTTGGCCTCGGCCACGTCGGACATCGTCATGGCCGAGCGACCGTGGGTCAGAGCGATGACGAGTGCCTCGTCCATGAGCCGTTCCAACGCGGCCGGGGAGTAGCCGAAGGTCATGCCGGCGACGATGTCGACGGCGCCATTCTCGTCGAGATCGGCCGCGTGCGCCTTCTTGCCCAGGTAATAGGCGATGATGTCGCCACGGGCGCGGCGACCCGGCAGCCCGAAGTAGATGCTGCGGTCGAAGCGTCCAGGGCGGATGAGCGCTGGGTCGAGATCGTCCTTACGGTTGGTGGCGCCCACCACCAGCACGTTGGCGGGCACGACGGCCGGCTTGTGCAGCTTGCCCCCATCGGGGAGGTAGCGGTTGAGCAGGTCGATCCAGGCCCAGGTGATGCGCTGGCCACGGGTCGGTGTGTCGAAGGACTGCAACTGCACGAGCAGCTCGTTGACCACGCCCGACACGCCTTCGTTCCCGCCGGTGCCGCCCATGCCGCGCCGGGTCGCCCCGATGGCATCGATCTCCTCAATGAAGCCGATAGCGCCACCCTCCCTACGGGCGTGCTTGCGGAGCTGCTTGAAGAAGGAACGGATTTTGCGATTGGTCTGCCCGTAGTACATCGACTGGAAGGCCGACGCCGACACGAACAGGAAGGGGACGTTTGCCTCCTTGGCCATGGCCTTGGCCACGAACGTCTTCCCCGTTCCGGGCGGTCCCTCGAAGAGCACGCCGCGCCGGGCGGACCCTCCCATGGCGTCGCGGAACGTCTGATGGGCGAGGAACAGGTTGATGGAGCGCACGACCTCGGCCTTGATGGGGTCGATGCCCACCAGGTCTTCGAGGCCCACCTGGGTCTCGCCCGGGCGGATGAGCGTGTGGGGGGACCGCCCGGCGACGAGGAGGGGGGCCACCATGACCGCCCCGAGCATGCAGACGATGAGGACGATCGGGACTGCAGTGCCCAACCCGTGCGGGAGGTGGAGGGTGGGGAGGATGCCGTGCCCGCTGATGCGGCGGATGACGACCCAGCCGAGGGCCAGCGCGGCGACCGCCACCAGGCGACGGAGCCGCGCCACCCGGCGTCGCTCACGGGCCCGGGAGACGTCCGCACTGCCCAGGATGCAGTCGCCCACGATCCCGGAGATGGACCGCCCGTCGCCGGCGGGGGCGTCCTCATCTGGACGTGCAGGTACGGGGACCTTCTCGGCAGCCCTGCTCATGACCACTCCGTTCACTCCCCCGAGGACGTATACCACTCTAGAGAATCACATAGGTCCTATGACCATGCGAAGTGACAAAAGTCATAAATGACCGGATTAGTCCTCCTCGAATTCCCTCAGGTCTCGAATCGCAGTCCGGATGCCGGATCTGGCCCAACCGGGCACACGTGCCGCCCCGCTACGCGTGGGCTGCGGCTTTGGCGGACCCCCATCCCGGCGGGGTTGAATGTGACGCGCCGTCAGATCGGCTGGCGGCACCCAAGTCGGGAGCACACATGGCCGAGACCACCCAGCGCAACGAGCACCAGCTCCTCATCGGGGGCAAGTGGGTCGACGCGTCAGACGGGACCTACGAGATCGTCAACCCTGCCACCGAGGAGATCGTCGGGCTAGCCCCCAACGCCAGCGCGGACGACGCCCTCGCCGCCGCCGCCGCCGCCAAGGAGGCCCAGCCGGGGTGGGCGGCCTGGTCGGCCGACGAGCGCGGCGCCCTGATGCGCGAGGCCGCCGCCGCCATCCGGGCCAAGTCATCGGAGCTGTTGCCGCTCGTGATCGCCGAAACCGGGGCGACGGCAACCGTGGGCTCGCGCATGCAGGTGCCGGTGGCGGCGGACCGCTTCGAGCGTTATGCCCGGGACCCCCGCGGCGTACTGCAAACGCCCCTGCTCCCCCAGCCCGCACAGGCGACCCCGCTGGCGCCGGGCGGGATCATCGGCGGCATGGTCAATCGCCAGCCGCTCGGCGTGGTGGCCTGCATCACCTCCTACAACTTCCCCATGGTCAACATGGCAGGCAAGGTGGCCCCCGCACTGGCGGCCGGCAACACGGTCGTCGTGAAGCCGGCGCCGCAGGACCCGCTGGCCATCGTGGAGCTCGTACGCATCCTCAACGACGTCGGCTTCCCCCCCGGGGTGGTCAACCTCGTCAACGGCAACGGTCCGGCCTCCTCCGCCGCCCTGGTCGATTCCGACCAGGTGGACTGCATCAGCTTCACCGGCTCGACCCAGGTCGGCGTCAAGATCGGCGAGCAGGCGGCCCGCACCATGAAGCGCACGCTGCTCGAGCTCGGTGGCAAGGGCGCCTGCCTCGTCTTCGAGGACGCCGATGTCAAGGGCGCCATCGGCTGCATCGGCTCCACCTGGTCCTTCCACTCCGGCCAGATCTGCACGGCACCGACGCGGGCGGTGGTGCACCGCAGCCTGTTCGATCAGGTGCGCGACGGGCTCGTGCAGATGGCGGGTTACCTCAAGGTGGGGGATCCCACCGACAAGGCCACCATCATCGGGCCGGTGATCTCGGCGGCGCAACGGGGGCGGATCGAGGCGCACATCCAGACGGCGATGGAGGATGGCGGCGAGATCGTCATCGGCGGCGAGCGCCCAGCCGACCTGCCGACCGGCTTCTACGTAGCGCCCACGCTCATCACCGGCGACAACACCATGCGTGTGGCGCGCGAGGAGATCTTCGGCCCCGTCATCACCATGATCCCCTTCGACGACGAGGAGGAGGGCATCGCCATCGCCAACGACACCGAGTTCGGCCTCTACGACTACGTCTTCTCCAAGGACGGGGCCCGGGCGTTGCGGGTGGCCAAGCGCCTGCAGGCCGGGCACGTCGGCGTCAACACCGCCCAGCGGAACCACGACGCGCCATTCGGCGGCTTCAAGATGTCGGGCGTCGGCCGCGACGGGGGCGACTACGGGTTGCTGGCCTATACCGAACCCCAGGCCATCATCTGGAGCTCATAGCGCGAGGCGGGGTTCATCCCATCGACTTCGCTCCGTCGATGGTCTCGCGGATGATGTCGGCGTGGCCGGCGTGCTGCGCGGTCTCGGCCACGATGTGCACGAGCACGCGCCGCGCCGACCACGACGCGCCCTGCTCGAACCACGGTGCGTCGGGCAGCGGGTGCGAGACCCCGAGGGACGGCAGTGTCATGACGAGTTCGTCGGTCGCCCGGGCCTGCTCCCGGTAGCGCTCGAGCAGGTCCGCCATCGTCTCGTCGTCCGTGATCTCGAAGCTGGCGGAAAAGCCAGCGACCGTGGTGGCGGTGGCCCCGCCCATGGCCGAAGTGCCCTCTTTGACGAACTTGGCCCAGCCCTCCTCCATGGTGGTCACGTGCTTGATCAGCCCTCCGAGACAAAGCGCGCTGACCGTGGGACGGACACGGGCCTGTTCCTCGGAGATGCCACGCACGGTGCGGACCAGGAGCCCCCGATGCTTGGCCAACGCTCCGATGAACTCTCGCCGTTCGATGTCGCTGCTTCCCCGCTGATCGGTCATGAGACCACCGTAGGCTCCGGGTGCCCGCTCTGGGCCGGCCTCCGGGCGAAGGCGTCGAGGTGCTCACTCCCCGCCTCCGGTCGCAACGCCGTTGGAGTAAGAACAGTGGATGGCGACCTTTCCCCACACGCCGATGCCGGAGCAGGGCCTACCCCGCGACGAGGTCATGCAGCAGTTGATCACCATGAAGCAGGGCGACCAGGACTGGCGGGGCGGCCGGGTCTTCAGCCTCGTCTATTCGGCCGGGGACGATGTGCACGAGCTCCTTTCCGACGCCCTGTCGCTCTACAGTGCCGAGAACGGCCTCAACGTCGTGGCCTTTCCGAGCATCGGCGTCATGCAGCACGACATCGTCTCCAACACCGCCTCGCTGCTCGGTGCCGATGACCCGGCCGCCGGTGGCGGTGTCGAGGGCTTCCTGACCTCGGGCGGTACCGAGAGCCTGTTGCAGGCCGTGAAGACGGCCCGCGACGTCGGTCGCGACCGCGGCATCGCACTGCCTCGCGTTGTGGCGGCCGAGAGCGCGCACGCCGCCTTCACCAAGGCGGCCGACTACTTCGACGTCGAGCTGGTCCGCGTGCCGGTGGACTCGGACTTCCGCGTGCGGGCCGATGCGCTGGCCGAGGCCTGCACCGACGAGACGATCATGGTGGTCGGGTCCGCTCCGACCTACCCCCAGGGAGTGATCGACCCCATCGGGGACATCGCCGCGCTGGCGCTGGAACGCGGCATGCTGTGCCACGTCGACGCCTGCATGGGTGGCTTCCTCCTGCCGTTCCTGGCCGAGCTCGGCCGCCTGGAGGAACCGTTCGACTTCCGGGTCCCTGGCGTGACGTCCATGTCGGCCGACGTCCACAAGTACGGCTACGCGTCGAAGGGCGTCTCGGTGATCCTGTACCGGACGCACGAGCTCGCCCGCAAGCAACTGTTCGTCACGACCGACTGGCTGGGTGGCTTCTACGCGTCGACCGCCATGGCGGGGACGCGGCCGGCCGGTCCGGTCGCCGCAGCCTGGGCGGCCCTCATGCACATCGGCCGTGACGGCTACCTCGAGCTCACGCGCACCGCGCACGACGCGGCGCTGGCGCTGCGGGCCGGCATCGAGTCGATAGACGGCCTGGCGGTCTGCGGCGATCCGCCGGCCACGGTTCTGGCCTTCGGCGCCCGCGATCCCGACGCGCTCGACATCTTCGCCGTCGGCGAGCGGCTCGCCGCCGAAGGCTGGTACCTCGACCGGCAGAACCGGCCCGATTCGCTCCACGCCACGGTGCATGCCGGCAGCGCCGCCACCGTGCCAGCGTTGGTGACCGACCTGCGTCGGGCCGTCAAAGAGGTCGGGACGGACCGCACCGATCGGCGCGACACGACCTACGGGCAGACCTAGGCCGGCTCCACGCCGACCTCGTCGACGTAGCACCAGATCCAGTCTTCGCCGGGCTCGAATGACTGCACGAGTGGGTGGCCCGACGCGTGGAAGTGCTCCGTGGCGTGCTGGCTGGGCGAGGAGTCGCAGCAGTTGACCTCCCCGCAGGCCAGGCACAGGCGCAGGTGCACCCAGGTGCCCCCGACCTTCATGCATTCGCCACACCCCGCGGGCGTCTGCGGATCAACCTCTGCGATCTCCTCAACGTGCGTGCACGCGGCCATGTCAGCGCTCCTGTCGTCGTCTACGACGCGGTCATGCCGCCGTCGACGGGGAGGACCGCCCCGGTCAGCCCGGAAGAGGCCGGGCCACACAACCAGGCGATCAATGCCGCCGGCTCCGCCGGCTCGAGGAGGCGCTGGAGCAAGTGGTGGCTGGCGAACTCGTCCGTCGTGGGCAGGTCGTAGACCGCCGCCGATGCATCGAGCATGGGCCCGCGGGTCGAGCCGGGGCACACCACGTTGGCGGTGATGCCGCTGCCGGCCAGGTCGGCAGCGAGGGAGCGGACGTACCCGATGACCGCATGCTTGGACGCGCTGTAGGCGCTGAGACGCGGGAGCCCGAGCACGCCGGCGGTCGACGACACGGCCACCACGCGTCCCTGCCGCGGCTTCGGAGCACGGAGCAGGGCCGGCACGGCGGCGGCGGCCAGGCGACGTGCGCCGTTGACATTGACATCGAACTGCACGTCCCACTGGGCATCGGGGATCTCCCAGGCAGGGGATCCGCCGCTGATCACACCGGCGGCCGCGACGGCTGCCTGCAGTCCCCCGAAATGGGTGACGGCCTCGTGCACCGCCGCCCGCATGTCCGCTGCGCTGCGGACATCGCCCACCATGGTGCGCACGTTGGCACCGTGGCGCCCGGCCACCTCCTCCAGGTCGGCCTTCGTGGCGAGGGCATAGTCGAGGGCCGGGTCGTCGGCCGAAAGGTCCACCGCCACCACCTGCCAGCCACCGTCGACGAGCAGGTCCACCGTCGCCGCACCCATGCCGCGCGCCGCGCCGGTGACCACGGCGACCGGGCTCACGATGGTGACCAGTGCGTGGACACGGCCGCGGTGAGACCGCGCACGAGGGCGTCGAGGAGCGCCCGCCCCTCTTCGGCGCTCGCGCCCGTCGGATCGCCCAGCACGCCGTTGGACGATACCGGTCGCACCCCTTCCGCGCGCAGACGGGGCAGCAGCGCGGCGATCGGCTCGGTGCGACCCGGCTCGGCCAACTCGAGGCGCACCACCCCGGGATCGATCGCCAGAAGCAGGGAGGTCTCGGTCCGACCGGCGTGCGCATCCCCACCCGGCGTCATCGCTCGCCACACGAGCACGTCATCACCTTCGCCTTTGCAATGCCGCTGCACCGTGACGAGTGCTTCCTCGTTCCCGCCGTGGGCGTTGACGAAGACCACGCCGGCAAAGGACCGGCGGGCGGAGCGCACGAGCTCGACGAGCAGATCGGCCAGGACCGCGTGGCCGACGAGGAGCGTGCCGGGGAAGTCGGCGTGCTCCCCACTGGCCCCATATGCCACGGCGGGCGCAAGGGTGACGCCGTGGCAGCGCGCCGCCAGTCCCGCCGCGACGGCCCCGGCGATGCGCGTGTCGGTGTCGAGGGGCAGGTGGGGCCCGTGCTGCTCGAGGGAGCCCACCGGGACCGCCAGCACCGTACGGGCCCCGGTCGCCTCCACCTGGCACCAGGTGGCGCCGGCGAGCTCCATGGCCTCAGGTGCGGGCCGGCGAGCGGAAGCGGACGGGCGTGGGCACCGGGATCCGGGTCCCGTCCCGGGTGACCTTGGAGTGGCCGAGCGCCGACCGCGGACGCGCGTCGAGCGCCGCCAGCGCAGCTTCGCCGTGCCCATGCACGCACTCGGGGTCCGGGCCGTCGAGGGGCAGCCCTGTGAAGAACTTGGCCGCCATGCAGCCGCCCTGGCACGCATCGAAGGAACCGCAGGACGCGCACGCTCCCGCACTCTGTGGCTCACGCAGAGAGGTGAACAGCGCCGACTCGCGCCAGACGCTCGGGAAGCCGCCGGCATCACGCACATTGCCGGCCAGGAACTGGCTGTCGATCACGAACGGGCAGGCGTAGACGTCACCGACGGGGTCGATGAGGCAGACGACGCGTCCCGCGCCGCAAAGGTTCAAGCCGTCGAGCGGCTCGCCCAACGCGGAGAGATGGAAGAAGGAGTCACCCGTCAGCACGCCGGGGCGCTCGAGCAGCCAGTGGTAGAGCGTGCGTTGCTGCGCCGCGGTCGGATGCAACGTGTCCCAGGTGTCGACAGCCCGTCCCGAGGGCCGCAGGCGCGTCGAGGCGGAGCTGGGCGCCGTAGGAGTCGGCGATGGCGGCCAGCGCGTCCAGCTCCTCCACATTCTGGCGAGTGACGACCACGCTGATTTTGAAGGGGCCGAAGCCGGCGGCGGCCAGATTCTCCATGGCCGTCCGGGCCGCGGCGAACGAGCCTTCGCCACGCACTGCGTCATTGCTGATCGCGGTCGCACCGTCGATGCTGATCTGCACGTCGAGGTAGTCGAGTGCCGCGAGCTGCCGGGCCCGCGCGGCGGTGAGCCGGGTCCCGTTGGTGGAGAACTTCACGCCTACCCGGCGGTCGACGGCATAGGAAACGAGGTCGAAGAAGTCCGGGCGCAGCAACGGCTCGCCCCCGCCGATGTTGACGTAGAAGACCTTCAGGTCGACCATGTCGTCGACGATGCCGCGGGCCTCGGCCGGTGACAGCTCGTTGGGGTCGCGGCGCCCCGACGAGCTGAGGCAGTGCACGCAGGCCAGATTGCAGGCGTAGGTGAGCTCCCAGGTGAGGCAGATGGGCGCGTCGAGGCCCCGGCTGAACTGCTCTTTCAGGGGCAGCGGTGCGGTCTCAGCGGACATCGATCACCTCCGAGGCAGCCAGCCGGGCCAGTGCCCGGCGGTAGGAATCATGCTGGCCCTCGGGCACCACGGACTCGATGGCCTGGGCCGCACTCGGGTAGTCGTGCAGCGACGACACCAGTTCGACGAGCAGGCGCGACTTGAGGAAGACCAGCCGGCGGTTGCCGTAGTGGTAGGCAAGGGCCCCGAAGGACTCGTCCCGCAACGCAACCTGCGGGTTCAACTGCCACGCCTGCTCGACTGCGAACGCAGCCCGGGCGGGCTGCGCCTCGGTCACGCTCAATAGACGCCGCACATCCCGTCGATGGAGACCTCTTCCACCAGGAGCTCGTCGACGTCCTCGTCCGACAGCTCCTCGACGTCCTCGGTGTCTTGGTCCTCAACCAGCATCCCGACCTCCTTGGGCACCGGCCCAGCCTACCCCCGCCCCCGGACTGCCAAGATTGAACGGTGGCCCAGCCCAGCGCACCCGGGATGCCCTCCGCTCTGCGGCCCGCCCTCTCCCGGACCTCGACGCCGCTGCCGGGCTCCTTCACCCTGAGCGAGGACGCGTCGACCCGGGAGTTCGACGGAGGGACCGTGCTGCTCGGCGGCAGCCCGCTCCGCCTCTTCCGGATTTCCGAGCGAGCGCGGCAGGTGGTGGCGCGCTGGAGAGCCGGCGCTGCGGTCGGGAACCGCCGGGGCTCCCAGCTCTTGGCGCGGCGATTGACGTCCGCCGGCGCGTTCGTCCCTCAGGCAACGGTCGGCACCCTCGGCTGCGGCGACGTGACGGTCGTGGTGCCGGTGCGCGACAGGCCGGCGCAACTCGACCGGTTGCTCGACGCCCTCGGGGGTCTGGCCTGCGTCGTGGTCGATGACGCGTCGGCGGACGCGGGAGCGACCAAGCAGGTCGCCGAGCGGCACGGTGCACGCTTCGTCGGGCTGGCCACCAACGTCGGCCCGGCGGGCGCGCGCAACGCCGGGGTCTCCGCGGTCCAGACGGCGCTGGTCGCATTCGTCGACTCCGACTGCGTGCCGGCCGACGGGTGGCTCGGGCCGTTGCTGGGCCAGTTCGACGATCCATTGGTGGCGGCGGTGGCACCGCGTATCGTGCGAACCCGGAAGCCCGCCCGCTACGAAGCAAGGCGTTCGTCGCTCGACCGTGGCGACCGGGCCGGTCCCGTGCGTCCCGGGAGTCGCATCCCCTTCGTGCCGAGCGCGGCCCTCCTGGTCCGGGCCGACGTGGCGTTGGGTCCCGATCTCTTCGATGCGGCGCTGCGCGGTGGTGAGGACGTGGACCTTGTGTGGCGTCTGGGCGAGGCCGGCTGGGACGTGCGCTACGTGCCGTCGAGCACGGTGGCCCACGAGGACCCGGCGACGCTGCCGGCCTTCCTGGCCCGCCGGGCCTTCTACGGGACGACAGCCGCCCCGCTGGCCCGGCGCCACGGCGAAGCCGTGGCTCCGGTGCACCTTTCTGGCTGGTCGCTGGCGGTGTGGAGCCTCGTGCTGGCTCGCCGGCCTGTGCTCGCGCTGGCTGCGCTGGCTGCGTCCGTAGCGATCCTGGCCCACCGACTGCGCGGGCTGGTGCGGGACCCCGTCGGCGTGGCGGCGCACATTGCGGGTGGCGGCACGGCCCGCGCGGCGTTGCCGGCGCTGGCGTCGTTGACGCGGGCCTGGTCGCCTGCGCTGGTGCTCGGGCTCGCCTTCCGGCGGACCCGCGCCGTGTCGGCGCTGGCGCTCGTGGTCCCCGCCCTGACCCACTGGAGCACCGACCGGCAGGGTCTGGATCCGGTGCGCGCTGTGGCCGTGTACGTTGCTGACGACGTCGCCTACGGCGCGGGCGTCTGGCTCGGCTGCGCGCGGGAGAGGACGCTCGTGCCGCTCATCCCTCGCGTGTCGTGGCGCTCGCGCGTCTGGTCCACACCTACGCTGCGCAACGAGTTGCAGCGGCCGTCGCAGCCGGAGTCGGAGCCATCGCAGCCGCTGGCGGAGAAGGGCTGAACCGGCGTCACTCGGTCCACCAGGGGCAGCTCTACCCCTTGGCGAAGCGGAGCTGCCCGCCCTGATGCTCCCAGTCGGTGGCATCCCAGAAGGCGACCGCGTCGGCGTTCGCCTCCACGACGATCGCATGCAGTCGTCGGCCCCCGAGCCCGGTGAGGCGCTCCTCTGCGGCGCCCAGGAGCGCCTTCCCGAGCCCCCGGCGGCGATGCTCGGGCCCGACCGCCAGGCGGTAGATGGCGCCCCGCCAGCCGTCCCATCCCGCGATGACCGAGCCCACGATGCGGCCGTCCACTTCGGCGACAATGAGGGCACCCGGGTCACGACGCAGAAGCCTGCCGAGCGCCTCGGCCGAGTCGGTGGACGTCGGCTCCGCTGCGTCCCGCCAGAGCGTCAACACGCCCTTCACGTCATCTGCCGTCCCCGGCCGGAGGTCAATGTGCACGGGTGCATATTAGGAACCAGAGGTTCGTGGGCTCAGTCGTGCGGGCTCAGTTGTGGCGGCGCGCCTTGAACACCTCGGCCCGGTAGCCGATGTCGACCGTCACGTCGCCGGAGACACCGAGTGCATCGCGCAGGACCCGCCGTGCCGTGTCGAAGAGTCGGGCCCGCGCCTCGTCCTCCATGAGGATGACCCAGCTGAAGGTGCCCAGCAGCCCGATGAGCTCGTCGGCGTCGAGCGCCACGTCCCAGGTGATCACCGTCTGCTCGGGCTGATCGAAGGGGACGCCCGGTGGGATCTCGAGTGCCTGGACCAGCTCGTTGCGGTCGTTGAGTGCCGCCGACAGTTCAGCCTGGCTCTCGCCGTCGATGCCCGCCACCTCGGACGAGCCGTCGCCGCTCAAGAGCGCCTGCGCCTGGGCGATGAGGCCTGCATCCGGATCCGGACCCGACCACACGGCGGCCAACGTGCCACCAGGAGCGAGGACGCGGCCGACCTCGAGCAGGGTCGGGACAGTGTCCATCCAGTGCCAGGACGAGGAGGCCATCACGAGGTCCACGCTGCCGTCGGGCAGAGGGATCGACTCACCCCGTCCCGCAAGCGCCCGCACGCCGGGCACCGATTCGGTGAGGATCTCCCGCATGCTGTCGTCGGGCTCGACAGCCACGACCTCCTCGGCATGCGCCAGCAAGAGTCGTGACAGGGCACCGGTGCCGGCCCCGAGGTCAACGGCAGTGCGGACTGGAGCAGGCAGCACCCACTCCACCGCTTCGGCCGGCGGGCCCGGCCGGTAACGCTCGTAGTGCGAGGCAGCGGTGCCGAAGCTGGCGGCCCGTGCGGCCTTCTGCTCCGGGGTGAGGGCGGTCGGCTCGGGCTCAGGCATGCCGCCGACCCTACGTCGGCACCCCGCCAAGGTGCCCGAACAGCCAGCCGCGGTTGGAAGCGTAGAGTCTCAGGTCGCCGATGCACCTGCTATCGCACGGCGACACGAGAGGTCCGCTATGGCTAACAAGTGGTTCGAGACGGTGGCGGAGGCGCAGCGACGCGCCGAGAAGCGCCTGCCCAAGTCGGTCTACGGCGCGCTGGTGGCGGGCTCCGAGCGGGGCTTGACGCTCGAGGACAACATCACGGCGTACTCGGAGTTGGGCTTCGCCCCCCACGTGGCGGGCCTGGCCCAGAGCCGGGACCTGACGACCAAGGTGATGGGGCAGGAGATCTCCTTCCCCGTCCTGATCTCGCCCACGGGCGTCCAGGCCGTCCACCCCGACGGCGAGGTCGCCATGGGCGCCGCGGCCGCCGCCCGAGGCACCGCCATGGGTCTGAGCTCCTTCGCCAGCATGCCGGTCGAGGATGTCGTGGCGGCCAACCCGCAGACCTTCTTCCAGATCTACTGGATCGGGACACGGGATCAGATCGCGGCGCGGGTCGAGCGGGCCCGGGCCGCCGGTGCCGTCGGCCTCATCGCCACGCTGGACTGGTCCTTCTCACATGGGCGTGACTGGGGCAGCCCCACCATCCCCGAGACGGTGGACCTGCGGGCCATGGTGCGCTTCGCCCCCGAGGCCCTCGCCCACCCGAGCTGGTTGCTGTCGTTCGCCCGCACGGGCAAGTGGCCCGACCTGACGACACCGAACATGGTGCCCAAGGGCCAGACAGGACCGACATTCTTCGGCGCCTACGGCGAGTGGATGGGGACGCCGCCGCCGAGCTGGGACGACGTGGCCTGGTTGCGCGAGCAGTGGGGCGGCGCCTTCATGCTGAAGGGCGTGACCCGGGTCGACGACGCCAAGCGGGCCGTGGACGCCGGCGTCAGCGCCATTTCGGTGTCGAACCACGGCGGCAACAACCTCGACGGCACGCCGGCCACCATCCGCGTCCTCCCCGCGGTCGCGGCCGCAGTGGGCGATCAGATCGATGTGCTCCTCGACGGTGGCATCAGGCGCGGCGGCGATGCCGTCAAGGCGCTGGCACTGGGAGCCAAGGCCGTCATGATCGGCCGCGCCTCACTGTGGGGACTGGCCGCCAACGGGCAAGCCGGGGTCGAGAACGTGCTCGACATCATGCGGAGCGGCATCGAATCGGCACTCCTCGGTCTCGGGCACACGTCCATCCACGACCTCAGCCCGGACGACCTGGTGATCCCCGAAGGGTTCGGCCGCCACCTGGGCTGAGATCAGCCGTCGAACTTGACGACGCCACGCACGATGGTGCCGGCGGCCTGGTCCTCGTAGCCCTGCTGGACCTGGTCGAGCGTGTACTCCTGGGTGATGATCTCGTCGATCTTCAGCTCACCGGCCTCGAAGAGGTTGAGCAGGTTCGGTACCTGCACCCGCGGGCTCTGCGAGCCGAACACCGTGCCGAGCAGCGCCTGGTTGAACATGGCCAGGTTGAACAGATTGAGCTGCACATCGGTCTGGTCGAACGGCGCGATGGCCGTGACGACGATCCGGGCGTCCTTGGATCCCAGCGCGCAGGCCTGCGCGATGAGCTCGCCCTTCAGCACGCCCGGCGTGAGGATCACCACGTCGGCATTGCGGCCCATGGTGAGCTCGGGGAGCATCATCTGGGCATCGAGGATGGTCGGGGCGGTGTGGGTGGCGCCGACCTCCTTGGCCTTCTCGAGCTTGAAGGGCACCGGGTCCACGGCGATGATCGTGCGCGCCCCGGCGATGCGGGCGCCCTGAACGGCGCCGGAACCGACGCCGCCGGAGCCGATCACCACCACCGTCTCACCCGGCTTCACCTTGGCCCGGTCGACGGCGGAGCCGAAGCCGGTCGCGATACCGCAGCTGATGAGCGCGGCCGCCTTCATGTTGTCCCACGGGTTGATGCGCACCAGCGAGTTCTCGTGCACGACCATCTCGTCGGCGAAGGTGCCGAGCTGCGCCATCCGGTTCAGGTCCTCGCCGGCCAGGTGGTAGCGGTAGGTACCGTCGCTGATCATGCCGCCCGCCAACGTCATCATCCCGAGATCGCACAGGTTCTGTCGTCCGGAGGCACACCAGTGACACGTCCCACAGGAGGGGATGAACGAAACAGCGACGTGGTCGCCCTCGGCCACTTGCGTCACGTTGGTCCCGACTTCGGTGACGATGCCGGAGCCCTCATGGCCGCCGACCACGGGGAACATGGACTTCACGCCCATCATCTCGAGCACCTCGGGCGTCTGGCTGATGTCGCCGGTGCGCAGGTGCTCGTCGGAGTGGCACATGCCCGACCAGACCATCTTCACCCGAACCTCTCGGTTGCCCGGGGGGTCGATCTCGATCTCTTCTGTCTTCCAGGGCTCGTTCAGCCCCGTGCACACCGCTGCGCGCACCGTCGTCATCGGCAATCCCTCCCTGAGGTTGCGGCGAACCCGTCACCGGCTCGCCCACTCAGTATCGTCCGCCCGTCGGTTGGGGACAACCGGGCCCGGCGGTAGTCTGCGCCGCGTGCCCGTCCCCCCGGTGTTCACCGACATGGCGGCCCGGGTTCGCAATTGGGGGCGCTGGGGGCCCGACGACGAGATCGGCACCCTCAACCTGATCGACGAGGCGGCCCGGCGGCGGGGCGCGGCGGCCGTGGTCTCGGGCAAGGCCTTCCCCCTCGGGCTGCCCCTCTCGGAGGCCGAGGGGATCCAGCTGGGCTTCGTCGAAGGCCGCGTCAACCCGACCCGCACCATGGTCCAGGTCAATCGGCCGGTCGACGCCGACCAGCCGGACTGGGTCTGCTTCAGCGAGGACGTCCTCACCCTGGCCACGCAGTGCGCCACCCACTGGGATGCGTTGGCCCACAGCAGCTACGGCGGCGTCATCTACAACGGGTATCCGGCCTCGACTGTCTCGGCCGACGGGGCCGCCCGCTGCGGCATCCATCGCCTCGGCACGGTGATCGGTCGGGGTGTCCTGCTCGACGTGGCCCGCGCCCTCGGACGCGACGTCCTCGAGCCGGGCCACCCCATCAGCCCCGCCGACCTGGACGCGGCCTGCGCGCTGGCCCGGGTCGTCGTGGAGCCGGGCGACATCGTGCTGGTGCGTACCGGCCAGATGGTGCATCTCCGACCGGATCGGCGCGACCTGGTCGCGTACACCTGGCCCTCGCCGGGACTCACGATCGAGACGGCCGAATGGTTCCACCGCCACGACGTCGCGGCGGTGGCCACCGACACGCTGGTCTTCGAGGTCTACCCGAGCCAGCACGAGGATGCGTACCTGCCGGTGCATCTCCTGCACCTGGTGGAGATGGGCCTGACCCAGGGCCAGAACTGGGTGCTCGATGCGCTGGCCGACGATTGCGCCGCCGACGGGCGCTACACCTTCCTGCTCGACGCCACCCCGCTACCCCTGACCCAGGGGCTCGGCACGCCGCTCAACCCGGTCGCGCTCAAATAGGGCCGCCGCGGCCGCGGGCCGTGGCTCCCCCCAGCGCCGGTCCGGTGCGCGGCCTCGTGCTCTCACGCGGTGGGATCTCCGCGGGAGGAGCCTGCCGTCCGGTGACGGCCCAGTGCAGCATCCGCGCCTGCGTATCGATCAGGTTGCGCGTCCGGATGCCCCAGAATTCGAAGCCGTAGCGGTGCGCGGACACGCTGGCGAACATGGCGACGAGCGTGCCGGCCACGGCCATCGGATCGGCACCCGCGGGTGAGGACGTGGCTCCGGCCGGTCCACCCTCGGGAGAGGGCGAGGCGCCGGCGATCACCTGGGCCAGGGCCACGGTCACCGCGTTGAGCGCCCGCACGCGGATGCCCCGCAACTGCCCGTCGCCTTCCTCGGTGGCCAGGTCGACCACACGGAACACGGCGCGGTTGTCCTCCCAGTAGCCGAGAAAGCCCTCCGTCACCTCCAGCGCCGTGCTCCAGCTGGCCTCCTGCGACCAGTCCCCGCTGACCAGTTCGGCGAGCTGCCCCGCCTGCTCCACCATGCCCTCCGCGAGGACCTGGATCGCCTGCTCCACGTTGGCGAAGTATTGATAGAAGGTCGCCGGCGACGTCTGGGCCTGCCGCGCAATGTCGGTGACCTTGACGGAGCGCCAGGACGTCGTCGCCAGGAGCTCGACGGTGGCGTCGAGCAGGCGTTGGCGGGTCTGGCGGCCCCGCTCACCGGGCACCCGTCCGTCGGTCGTCGCGACCTCCTCGGCGTAGGCCTCGAGGTCCACGACGGTGGCCTCTCGCCCGGAGCTTCGTCCTGCCATGGCGGCCCAGCGTATCGGGCCCGTCCCCGAAGACCCAGGTGGCGGGGCGGATACGCTGTCGGCATGGAGCAGACGCTGACCCGCCCGCTCACCCGCGCGCAGCAGGCCAGGCGCCAGCGCGTGATCGACGCCGCCATGGCGTTGGGGCTCGAGGGAGGCTACGAGGCGGTCCAGATGCGCGACGTCGCCGCCCGGGCCGACGTCGCCATGGGCACGGTGTACCGGTACTTCACGAGCAAGGACCACCTCCTGGCCGCAACGCTCGTGCACTGGGTCGAGCTGCTCGACAGCCGGATCGGCCAGCACCCGCCGCGCGGGGACCATCCCGCCGACCGCGTCCTCGACGTCCTCGACCGCGCGCTGCGCGCCATGGGCCGCCAACCAAAGTTGGTCACCGCGGTCTTCACCTCGTTGTCCTCGCCCGACCCGGCCGCCGTCGGCTGCCAGCAGCAGATCACGCTGCTGATGGAGGGGATCATCTCGCGGGCGATGGGCGAACGCGACGTGCCGGACATGTCGGACCGGGCCCGCATGATCGGCCACGTGTGGTACTCGGCCCTGGTCGGTTGGGTCAACGGCTGGTCCACCATGGCGCGCGTCTATGACGAGCTGGCCGTGTCTGTCCGGCTGCTGCTGCCCGATCAGCTCGTCGAGCGACACGCACCGGCCTGACCTGGACGTTCCGCCGGCGAGGTCGTTGCGGCGACCGACCGAAACGTCGCGATCGCTCGCGCTAGGGTCGCCCCCCATGGCCGTCGGCACCACTCCCCGCGGACTGCCGATCGAGATCCAGGGACTCTCCAAGCACTTCGGTCCGGTGCGGGCCGTCGACGACCTGTCGTTCACCGTCGAGCCGGGACGCGTCACCGGATTCCTGGGTCCCAACGGGTCGGGCAAGACGACGACCCTGCGCATGCTGCTCGGGCTCGTGCACCCCTCTGCCGGGACGGCGACCATCGCCGGGCGCAACTACCAGGACCTGGAGAACCCCACCGCCACCGTCGGCGCCGTGCTGGAGGCGACCAGCTTCCATCCGGCGCGCCGGGCCCGTACGCACCTCCGCATGGCGGCCCGCGCCGGCGGCCAGCCCGACAAGCGTGCCGACGAGGTCCTCGGGCTCGTCGGCCTGACCGGTGACGCCAAGCGCAAGGTCGGCGGGTTCTCCATGGGCATGCGCCAGCGGCTCGAATTGGCTACGGCGCTCATCGGCGACCCCGACGTCCTCATCCTCGACGAGCCGTCCAACGGGCTGGACCCTCAGGGCATCGCCTGGCTGCGCGACTTCATGCGCTACCTGGCGGGCGAGGGCCGCACGGTGCTCGTCTCCTCCCACCTGCTGTCCGAGATGGCCCAGACCATCGACGACGCGGTCATCGTGTCGTTCGGGCAGCTGAAGGCGCAGGGCACGCTCGAGGAGATCACGGCCGGCATCACGAACGCGGTCATGCGGGCCCGCACCCCGGAGGCCGACCGCCTCGCCGGCGTCCTCACCCAGGCCGGTATCGCCTTCCGCCGGCTCACGCACGACGAGATCGCCATGGACGCCGTCACCCCCGAGCAGGTCGGTCCGCTGCTGGCCTCGAACCAGATCATCCTCTACGAGCTCGCACAGGAGGGCGGCGACCTGGAGTCCGTCTTCCTCTCCTTGACCTCCGGGCTCGGGTTCGGCGACGTGGCGGGGCACCCGTGATCAACGCGCTGCGCGCCGAGCTCCTCAAGATGCGCTCCATGCCCGGGGTATGGGTCAGCTTCGGCCTGGCCTTCCCGCTGACCGTCCTCATCGTGCTGGCTGTCCTGGCTTCGGCCGGCGGCTTCCCGGGCCACACGTTCTCCTTCGTCACCTCGCTGCGCGAACGGCGCGAGCTCCTCGGCGCCGGCTACTTCGGGATCGAGGTCCTGGCACCGGTCATCGGCGTGCTGTGCGTCACCAGCGAGTACCGCCACAAGACCATGACCACCTCGCTCGTGCTCGTCCCGGTGCGGAGCCGCGTCCTGCTCGCCAAGGTCATCACCGTCGCCATCTGGGCCGTCCTGCTGGCCGCGCTGTCCCTCGTCGCCGTCTTTCTCGTGGCGCTGCCCTGGAACGCCGCCCTCGGTGGCGTCACGTCACAGGTCACCGACCAGATCGGCGCCGTCGTGCCCGGACTGGTGGCCTCGGCCGTGCTCCTCGGGCTCTTCGGCCTCGGCTTCGGAACCCTGGTCAAGAACCAGGTGGCGGCCATCCTGCTCACCATCGGGGGCACGCTCATCCTCGAGGGCATCCTCGAGGTACTGGCCCGGGCCATCTTCCATTACGACCTGAACTGGCTCCCCAACGCGGCGGGCGCCGCACTGGCCGGGGATATCGCCCGGGGCCTCGGCGGTGGTGGCGGGGGGAACGGACAGTCGACCGGCCTCCATCTCCTCACGTGGTGGCAGGGTGGCCTCGTGATGTTGGGTTGGGGCCTGGTGCCCCTGACCATCGGCTACTTCACGACGTTCCGCCGCGACGTCACGTAGCGAGGGTCAGCGGGCGCCGTCCCCGTGCGCCGGACAGAAGTCGCTGTCGCCGCTCCGCGTCCAGCCGGCCTCGACCGCGGCCACGCTCCGGACGTGTTCGACCAGCTCGACTTCCCCCGGCTCCTCGCGGACGAGCTCGTCGACGTACACCACGCAGTCAGGGTTGTCGCACAGAATCCGATGTACGCGCAGCGTTGACATGTGCCGTCCTCTTCCGAAGTGCGATCCGGTGCTGTACCACGCATACTCGCGCACGACGTGGAAAAGCAGGTGCCCTCAGCCTCAGCCTCAGCCTCAGCTGCGCAGCACAACGCCGGGCCGGTCCGCCAGACCGTCTTCTGCGGGCGCGCCGTCGACCCGGATCGGCACGCCGTTGACCAACGTGTGGGTCATCCCCACCGGAGCATCCGCCGTCAGGCGCTCACCGTCGGCGGGAAAATCCCGCACTCGCCGCAGCGGGCCCGGGGCCACCGTATCGGGGTCGAAGACGCACAGGTCGGCCGCCTTGCCCACCTCGAGCGTTCCCCGGTCGGCCAGGCCGTAGACGCCGGCCGGCTCGCCGGTCAGCTTGTGGATGGCGCGCTCGAGCGGCATGACCCCGCGTTCGCGGACCCAGTTCCCGAGCAGATCGGTCGAGAAGCAGGCGTCACAGAGCTGCGACACGTGCGCCCCGGAGTCGGCCAGGCCCAGGAGCACGTTGTCGCGTGGCAGGAGCCAGGCGATGGCCTCGGGATCGTCGTTGGCCAGTACCGACCAGAAGCGCGCCTCGAGGTCGTCGTCCAAGGAGACGTCGAGCATCACGTCGAGGGGCGTACAGCCCCGCTTCTCCGCCAGCACCGCCACCGGATGGTCGGCCAGCTCGGGATGCGAGCGCGATTCGGCCACCGAAATGGCCGCCCAGTTGAGCGGGAACCCGCCCGCCTTTCCGCTCACGTCCTCCCACGCCGTCGCCCTCCAGGACGGGTCACGGTAGGCGGCCACGCGCTCGGACTTCGACTTGCCCATCAGCGCTGCGAAGGTGGGGCGCATGTTGAGGGTGAAGGGCTCCGACAGGTTCATCTGGAACACCAGGGGCCGGCACGACACCTGCGGCCACACCTCGACGCCGTCGGCCCAGGCCGCGTCGTGCTCTGCCACCACCTTCTCGTGGTACGGGTAACCCTTCACCGTGAGCAGCGCCGTCCAGGTGAACGGGCGCCCCACCTCGCGCTGGAGGCGGAAGACCTCCTCGTTCGGAAAGACGCCGCCCGGCAACAACGCCACCACGCCGCGTCCGCACTGTTTGACCGGCTCGAGCAGGGCTCGGAGCTCGGCCAGGTCACCCACTCGCGACGGCACCGGCCTGCCGCGGTCGCCGTTGTGGGTCGGTGATGCGCTCGACGCGAAGCCGGCGGCGCCGCCCGCCATGGCATCGGCCACCACAGCCTGCATGAGCGCGATCTCCTCGACGGTCGCGGGTCGCTCGTACGCGTCCTCGCCCATCACGTAGAGCCGGACAGCGGTGTGGCCGACGTAGCACCCGAAGTTGAGCGCAGTCCCCCGCACCTCGACGGCGTCGAGATACTGGGGGAACGTCTCGAACTCTCCCCACGGCACACCGGCCGCCAGGGTGTCGAAGCTCATGTCCTCCACGTGCTGGAGGGTGCGCGCCAGCAGCGCGACGCCGTCGGCGCGGATGGGCGCGATGGAGAAGCCGCAATTGCCGGCAATGACCGATGTCACTCCGTGGAAGGACGACGGCGTCAGGTCCGGATCCCAGAAGACCTGCGCGTCGTAGTGGGTGTGGATGTCGATGAAGCCCGGGCTGACGACCTGGCCCGACGCGTCCAGCACGCGGCGGCCCTCCAGACCGGGGCCGATGTGGCTGATACGGCCGCCGCTGATGGCGACGTCGGCGGTGCGACCGGGGGCACCGGTGCCGTCGACCACGGTTCCACCCCGGATGACGATGTCTGCGTCCATCCACCCATCGTCGCAGCCCTCACGCCCCGTTGCACGCGCGATGGACGGGTCCCGCCTCAGGTCGGATACCGTGGATACGCAGGAGCTGGCTGAATTGGCGGGTTGGGGAACGCCGCGGCGGGTGAGCGCGGAATGGAGGACGACGCATGGCGGTTCGGTTTTTCGGATCCAAGGCGACGCCGCCCCGCGACGACTCCCTGCAGATCTCCGGCGCCATCGTGGCCCCCTCCGACGGCCCCTCACCCGTCGAGCTCGTCGACGCCGGGCGCGCCCCGCACGGCCTCGGGGTCGTGCGGGACCAGTACGAACGGAAGATCCGCAAGAGCCCCACCATCCGGATGGTGCCCAGCTCCGTGATGGTGGAGGGACGGCGCCTCCGCTTCGCCGTCTCGGACAACGTTGATGCCCACGGGCCGGACGGCCCCGGGTCGCCGCCGATCTGGGCGGTGAACATCCATGGCTACTTCGCCGGAGGCGGCATGTACTGGCGCGAGAGTGCCCGGCTGGCGGAGCAGTTGGGCTGGCGGGTCATCAACCCGAGCCTGCCGGGCTTCGGCGGCAGCGACCCGCTCGACTGGTCGGACGTCTCCATGGAGAGCCTGGCCAATCAGGTCATGACCATCGCGCACAAGGTGGGCGCCGGGCCCGTGGTGTTGCTCGGCCACTCCATGGGCGGCGCCGTGGCCGTGCAGTTCGCGCACGACCACCCGCGACGAACCCTCGGTGTCATCTACCGCGACGGCATCAGCACGCCCTCCTGGAAGGAGCGGCACGGCGTCCTTCCCACGGTGCTGTCGCCATTGCTCCCCGACGTGGCGCCCATGGTCGACATAATCGCGGCTGTCGTCTTCGACCTGCCCGACCTCTTCATCGGTCGCATGTACTCGACCGTGCGCGCCGTGCTGCCCGACATGCGCCAGAACATCCGCACCATGACCCAGACGATGCCCGTCGGCAGCATGCTCATGGGCGTGGATCAGCGCAGCGAGGTGCGCCATCTCGTGGCGCAGCAGATCCCGATCCTGAACGAATGGGGCTGCTTCGACCGCATCACGCCCGGGAGCACGGCACTCGAGTTCGCGGCCATCTCGCGCTCCCCGGTGCTGTGGGTGCCGGGCGGCCACAGCTGGATGCTGGCCCGGCCCCAGGGCCAGGCTGACATCCTCACGCATCTCGTCCAGGGCGTGGCCTTCAGGACGCAGGTGGACGACCGCTGGCGCCAGCTCACGCCACGCGAGTCCACGCTGCGCGCCGTGAACTGACCGGCACTCCGGTGCCGGCCCGGACCGTCGCACGCGCCCGGACGGCAAGGGGCGCGCGGTGATCGACCGCCTGCTCCAACCACTGCTCTCGCTGCACGGCTGGCAGGCCTACACGCTCGTCGGCCTGCTCGTCTTCGCCGAGGCGGCCGTGATGCTCGGCTTCGTGTTCCCCGGCGAGACCGCCGCCATCCTCGGCGGCGTCCTGGCCTCCAGGGGCGGGGTGGACCTGATCGCCATCGTCGCCGTCGTCGTCGTCTGCGCCATCGTCGGCGACTCGGTGGGCTACGCCGTGGGCGAGCGCTGGGGACCCCAGCTGCTGCGGCTGGGACCTCTGCGCAAACGCCAGAAGGGCATCAACACCGCGCTCGACCAGCTCAACCGCCGCGGCCCCGTCGCGGTCTTCGTGGCTCGCTTCTCCGCCTTTCTGCGCGCCGTCGTCCCGGGCCTGGCCGGCGTGTCCTCCATGCGCTACCGGACCTTCCTGGGGGCCAACGCCGCCGGCGGCCTGTGCTGGGGCGTCCTCTACACCCTGCTCGGCTACTTCGTCGGCCAGCGGGTCGAGAAGGCGACCGGCATCGCCTCGGACGTGGTCCTCGGGCTGATCGTCGTGGTCATCGTGGTGCTCATCGTGCGCCACCACCGCAGGGACAAGGAGGAGTTCCAAGGACCGTCGGAGAGGGCCGTGTCGGGCCACGACCCCGCCGGCTGATCAGGTGGGCCGGCCCAGCACGCTGCGATCACCGGCGCGCAGGCCCGCCACGACCCGGGTGAACTCCCCCGCGGCGTCGTCGCCGACGGCGTCGGTGTCCATGAAGTGCACGGCGCCGGGGTCGCTGCGGTCCACCCCGAAGATGCCGTAGCGGGGCTCGTAGGTGCCCCACTCGTAATTGTCCATCAGCGACCAGTGGAAGTAGGCGGTCACGGGAGCGCCCGCGGCCACGGCGTCCACCATGGCACCCAGGTGCTCGCGCACGTAGCGGGGGCGGTCCATGCCGTCCTCGCGCGGGACGGCGCGCCCGTCGACCGTCCGCGTCGCCATGCCGTTCTCCACCACCCACAGCGGGAGTCCGGGGCGCAGCGCGGACTCCGTGACGCACCAGGCGCGCAGCCCTGCCGGGTGCGACTCGACGTCCCAGTAGGCCCGCCCGAAGGACCAATCCCGGTTGCCCTTCGGCGTGCGCCGTCCCGGGACGCGCATGGCGTGGCTGGCCACCGGGTCGTACCAGTCGAAGCCGACCGCATCTATGCCGCGCTGCCGCGTCGACGCGTACACGGCCTCGACGGTGCGCCGCGGCGCCGGGCGCCGCGTCACGCCGCGCAGGCGGGACCACGCCGCGCCGCGGGTCGGCTCGCGGACTGCGCCGTAGGGCGACACCGCGGCGAAGAACCGGCGTATCACCACCTCCCCGGCGTGGCGCGGCGGGAAGGCGGCGTCGTGCAGCGTCCGGCGCTCGTCGATGTAGCGGTCCACGTCGCCCGGGTCCACACCGGCGTCGCGCAGCTGCAGCAGGTCGAGCAACATGCGGTCGTGCTCGTAGACCGAGGACGAGCTCGTGTTCACCGTCACCTCCGCCTCGGGCTGCAGTGCCGTCACGACGTCGGCCGCCAGCACGTGCGCGGTCAGGATGTTGTCGAGCGCGCTGAAGGCGTCGGAGACGGCCATGCGCCGTCCCGGCGGGCACGCCCCCTCGATCCACCCCATGAGGGTCACGATGTTGGGCTCGTTGATGGTGACCCAGCGACGGCAGTACGGCGCCAGCGGTGGCACGACCCGCTCCACGTGCCGGGCGAAGATGTCGGGCGAGCCGGGCCGCAGCCAGAACTCCTCGCCGAGCCAGAACGGATGGGTGAAGTGGTGCAGCGTGACGATGGGCTCCAGGCCGCGGTCCGCACACAGGGAAAGGATCTCGACGTAGCGCTCGAGCGCGGCGGCATCGAAAGCACCGGGCTGCGGCTCTATCCGCGCCCACTCCACCGAGAGTCGGAAGGCGTTGCAGCCGATGGCGGCGGCGCGGTCGAGCGCCTCCTCGGGGTGACGCCAGAAGTCGCAGGCCAGCCCGGAACGGGCGGCCTTGCCGGCGCCCTCCCAGGCGGCCCAGTTGTTGTGCGGCTCGCCGTCGCCGTTGAAACCACCCTCGACCTGGTAGCCCGAGGTCGCCACCCCCACGGCGAAGCCGTCGCCGAGCAGACTCGCCTTATCGGTCGGGCGGCGGCGTGACCGTGGACGCGCCGGGACGGCCGAGTCGGACGGGGTGGAGGTCGGCATCCGATCAGCTTGTCAGCTGGGCGGGCTGATTGGCAGGCGCAGCGGACGCCCGTGCCGGGCCGTCGCGCCGGTCAAATGGGAGGTGCTCAGTGGGGGCCGGCCGTCGAGCGCATGCTCGCCAGCGCGGTCGAGACGATGTCGACCTCGTCGCGGGCATGGCGGACCAGGGAACGCACCTGCGGCTCCGTGGCGTCGCTCCCGGCTCGCAGGGCGGCCGCCTGCACGTCGCGGGCCGCGCCGATCACCTCGGCCACCTGACGGCGCACGTCGGCGCGGTTCGAGCCCGGGGGAAGGCGGCGCTCCAGGCGGAGCAGGCCGTCCAGCTCGTCGGCCACGCCCTGGAGCGAGCGGCACACCGCAGGGAGCTCGGCGACGGGGGCGTCGCGGGACTCGGCGTGGGCCACTGCGATCTCGGCGTCCTCGACCGCGACGCGCAGGCGCCGGCGCACGCGCGACGCGGCGCCGCGGCTCAGGTCCTCGGGGGTCGCCCGTCCGGCGTAGCGCTCCCGGCCGGCGGCGACGAGCGCCAGCGTGGCCAGGATGCCGCGGACAGCGACGTGCCCGTGCAGCAGGCGCCAGTGCCGCCGCACGTAGCTGCGCCCGACCAGGAAGGCGGCCGTCAGCCCCAGCACGACGACGAGGCCGGCGATGAGGAGGAACTCGAACACGTGGGCCGCGAAGGTCACGGGTCAATGCTACGCAGGTGCGTCCCGATTTCCAGCCGCACCGTCCGCGCCCCGCCCCCGCCGGCCTGACCAGCGGCCCGGCCCGAACGGCTCGGGCCGGGGGGCCGCACGCCGGGTTCGGTAGCCTCGGCGGCGCACCACGCCGGCCGGCGGGGGACGCCATGAACGCACCAGGGAAGGGACCACCATGGCAGACGAAGTACTGCGGGAGCGCCAAGGGCATGTCGAGATCCTCACCATCAACCGCCCCGAGGCGCGCAACGCCATCAACGCAGCCGTGAGCCTGGCGATGTCCACCTTCCTCGATGAGCTGACCGAGGACCCCGACTGCTGGGTGGTCGTGATCACGGGGAGCGGCGACAAGGCCTTCAGTGCCGGCATGGACCTCAAGGCCTTCAGCAGCGGCGAGGGCGCCGGCATCATGGGCGCCAGTGGGGGATTCGGAGGGATCACCCAGCGTGCGTTCCCCAAGCCGATCATCGCCGCAGTGAACGGGTCCGCCCTGGCCGGCGGTTTCGAGATCATGCTCTCGTGCGACCTTGTCGTGGCCGCCGAGCACGCCACCTTCGGCATCCCCGAGGCCAAGCGCGGCCTCATCGCCGGCGCCGGCGGACTCATCCGTATGCCCAAGCGCCTGCCGATCGCGGTCGCCCTCGAGCTGGCCATGACCGGCGACAGCATCGATGCCGCCCGGGCGTTCGAGCTGGGCCTCGTCAACCGGGTCGTGCCCGCGACCGTGGTGCTCGAGGAGGCCATCTCCCTGGCCGATCGCATTGCAGCCAACGCGCCGCTGGCCGTCCGTTACTCCAAGAGCGTCATGAAGCAGGCCGCGGAGCTCTCCGAGGCCGAGGGCTGGAAGCTCAACGCGGAAGCTGTCGGCGTGGTGTTCAGCTCCGCCGACGCCATGGAGGGCCCCATCGCCTTCGCCGAGAAGCGCCCGCCGAACTGGCAGGGCAAGTAAGCCGGTGCTCGCCCCGACCATCGTCGTCGTCCGGCTGACCCTCCACGTCCTGGCCGCGACGATCTGGGTCGGCGGCCAGATCGTGATGACCGCCCTGGTGGGACCCGCCCGCGGGCTGGGGGCCGAAGCCCCCAAGACCCTGGCCCGTTCCTTCGCCCGCCTGGCCTGGCCCGCCTACGCCGTGCTGGTGGTGACCGGTGTCTGGAACATCAGCGCAGACGGCTACGCCAACGGGGATACGGCCTGGAAGGCCGTGCTCATCGCCAAGATCGCCGTGGTCGCCCTGGCCGGCCTGGGCGTGCTGCTGCACCAGCGGGCCACCACCCCGCGCGGACTGGCCGTCTGGGGCTCGGTCGGAGGCCTGGCCAGCGTGGCTGCGCTGGTAATGGGCATCCTCCTGGCCGGGTGACTCCGAATAGCCGGCGACGTCATACAACCGTCGCGTGCGGGAACCCCGTGCGTGGGAATGGGTCTAACCTGGAAGCCAGCCCACTCCCCTGTGGACCCGGGTGAAGGAGAACCTCAACATGCTCGCTGACATTTTCGGCCCCGACCTACTGATCGTGGTCATCGTCCTGGTGGTGCTCCTCTTCGGAGGCGCCGCCATCCCCAAGCTGGCCCGGAACCTCGGCTCAGCCAAGAACCAGTTCGAGAAGGGGCTGGAGGAGGGGAAGGCCAAGCCGGCCACGACCGCCTCCGCCGCCACCGACACGCCCGCCCCCTCGACCGAGGAGAAGGCGCCGGGCGCCTGACCCCGCGGCCGGTCCCGGCCGCGCCGACAACCCTGGGGGACCATGCCATCTGACGTCCTCGCCGTCGCCGACCGTCTGTGGAACGGCGAGGTCTCGACCTCCACCTTCCACCCCGTCGACCACATCGGCGGCTTCGTGGAGATCACCGACGGCGTCGGATTCTGCCCCTCCTTCGCCAACGTCTCCTCGTTCGCCACTGAGGACGGGCTCGTCCTGGTCGACACCGGCAGCGCGCCGCTGGCCCAGGTCGTCCACGACGACATCCGCTCCTGGAGCCCGGCCCGCCTCAACACCGCCGTCTACTCCCACGGGCACATCGACCACGTCTTCGGCGTCCCCGTCTGGGAGGAGGAGGCTGCGGCGAGGGGCTGGGCGGCCCCCGAGGTCATCGCGCACCACGCCCTACCCGCCCGCTTCGACCGCTACATCTTCACCGCCGGCTACAACACCATCATCAACCGTCGGCAGTTCGGCTTCACCGACCTGAACTGGCCGACCGAGTACCGCTACCCGGACCGGACGTACCACGACACGCTGGACCTCTCTGTCGGCGGACTGGGTTTCTCGCTCCGCCACGAGAAGGGCGAGACCGACGACCACACCGTCACCTGGCAGCCCGACAGCCGGGTCCTGTGCTGCGGGGACCTCTTCATCTGGGCCTCCCCCAACGCCGGCAACCCCCAGAAGGTGCAGCGCTACCCGCGGGAGTGGGCCGACGCCCTGCGCCGCATGCTGGAGCTCGATGCCGAATTCCTCCTTCCCGGCCACGGCTTTCCGGTCATGGGAGCCGACCGGGTCCGCACTGCCCTCACCGACACGGCGGACCTCCTGGACTCCCTGGTCGACCAGACGCTGGCCGTCATGAACGCGGGCGGGCGGCTCAGTGACGCCATCCATACAGTCCGCGTCCCCGCCGCCCTGGAGGCCCGTCCCTTCCTCCAGCCGGTCTACGACGAGCCCGAGTTCATCGTCCACACGGTCTGGCGCCAGTACGGCGGGTGGTGGGACGGCAACCCCGCCACCCTCAAGCCGGCGCCCGAGCGCGCCCTGGCCGCCGAATTGGCGGCCCTCGCCGGTGGGCCCGGCGCCCTGGCCGACCGCGCCCTCGAGCTGCTCGCCGTCGCCGCCGACGCGCCCGAGTCCGACTCCGACACGGCGGAAGGGGCGTTGCGTCTGGCCGGCCACCTGGCCGAGCACGCCTGGCTGGCTCAGCCCGACGACGAGGGCGTGCAGCGGGCACGCCAGCAGGTCTTCGCCGCCCGGGCCGCCCGGGCCACCTCGACCATGGCGCGGGGCGTCTTCACCTGGGCCGCCAACGAGTCGGTGACGCCGCCGCAGCCCCATTCGCACTGACGCAGCCCGGTCCGGCGGAGCACAGCTGCGATTTCCAATTTTTTTACTCCGTTCGATAGTGTCGGCACGGTGGACTCGTCGCTGACCAGCCCGTCTTCCGACACACCCGGAATCCCAGCTCGCACCGCTAAGAAATCACGCCGTCGGCTCGCCGCCGTGGCGGTCGGCCTCGGCGCCCTGCTGCTCACCGGCTGCCAGCTCCCGACGTTCGGCGCCTACAAGGGCGCGACGTCCCAGGCCCAATCCACCTACCACCTCTGGCAGGGTTTCTTCATCGCCGGCATCATCGTGGGCGGCTTCACCCTGCTGCTCATCGTCTGGGCCATCTTCCGCTACCGGCGCCGCACCGACGACATGCCGGTGCAGACGCAGTACCACACGCTGACCGAGGTCATCTACACGGTCATGCCCATCCTGATTGTGCTCGGGCTCTTCTGGGCCACCGTGGTGGTGGAGAACAAGGTGACGGCGGTCACACCCGATCCGGCCGCCACCATCCACGTCTACGCCTTCCAGTGGGGCTGGGAGTTCGAGTACCCCAACGGGGTCAAGGTCATCGGCCAGACCACCGAGTCTCCGACCATGGTGGTGCCGACGGGGCAGACGACGCGCATCTACCTGCGCTCCTACGACGTACTGCACGGCTTCTACGTGCCGGAGTTCAACTTCAGCCGCTACGCCAGCCCCGGGTACTGGACCAGCTTCGACCTCAACGTGCTGCACAACGGTGTCTACCGCGGCCAGTGCACCCAGTTGTGCGGCCTGTACCACTCCTTGATGTTCTTCAACGTGCGCTCCGTATCCCCGACCGCGTATGCCGTCTGGCTCCGCACCACCCGGTCCTTCCAGACATCCCATCCCTCGTCCATCGGTCAGCTCCCGGCCGCCCTGCATGCCAACCAGAACGGAACGGTTCCGAGTTCTGGGAACTCCGGCAGCGGGAACACCGGCAATACAGGAGGTGTGCTCTACGGTGACTGACGTCATCGCCCCACCGGGCGTCCAGGAGCACGAAGAGCTCCACCTCCCACCCGTGAGTCCCGGCGGGCACGAGCCGTCGCACGGCGGGCACGAGGATCACGGGCCGACCGGGATCCTCAAGTGGCTGACCTCGACCGACCACAAGGTCATCGGCCTCAGCTACATGATCACCGCCATCGCCATCTTCTATCTCTCGGGGATCATGGCCCTGCTCATGCGGCTGCAGCTGTCCTCGCCGCACTCGTCGTTGCTGAGCTTCTCGCAGTACAACGCGTTGTTCACCATGCACGGCAGCCTCATGCTGTACCTGTTCGCCGGCCCCTTCGCCTTCGGAGGTCTGGCCAACTACGTGGTGCCGTTGCAGATCGGGGCGCCCGACATGGCGTTCCCCCGTCTCAACGCGCTCAGCTACTGGCTGTACCTGACCGGGTCCATCACCATGCTGATGACCTTCTTCGTCGCCGGCGGCGCGGCGCAGTTCGGCTGGGTGGCCTATGCGCCGCTCTCGAGCTCCACGAGCTCCCCCGGAGCCGGACCCGACCTCTGGATCATGGCGCTGGCGCTCACGGGGTTCTCCGCCATCTTCACCGGCGTCAACCTGTGCGGGACCATATTCTACCTGCGCGCGCCCGGCATGACCATGTTCCGCATGCCGATCTTCACCTGGAACATGCTGGTGACGGGGATCCTCATCCTCATCGCCTTCCCGGTGCTCACCGCGGCGCTGATCATGTTGTTCGCCGACCGCCACTTCGGCACCCACATCTATACGGCGGTGGGGTGCCACTTCGTGAGTGGCGCGCCCATGGCGTCGTGCGGGTCGCCCCTGTTATGGCAGAACCTCTTCTGGTTCTTCGGCCATCCGGAGGTCTATATCCTCGCCCTGCCGTTCTTCGGCATCGTCACGGAGATCCTGCCCGTCTTCTCCAGGAAGCCGGTGTTCGGCTACAAGGGCATGGTCTTCGCCACCATGGCCATCGCGGCCCTGTCGACGGGCGTGTGGGCGCACCACATGTTCACCACCGGCGCCGTCCTGCTGCCCTTCTTCTCGTTCCTGAGTCTGCTGATCGCGGTGCCGACCGGCATCAAGTTCTTCAACTGGATCGGCACCATGTGGCACGGCCAGCTCACCTTCACCACACCGATGCTGTTTTCCATAGGCTTCTTGTTCGCGTTCCTCATGGGTGGTGTGACGGGGATCATGTTGGCGTCACCGCCCATCGACTTCGCCACCCACGACACCTACTTCGTGGTGGCCCACTTCCACCAGGTGCTCTTCGGGACGGCGGTGTTCGCCGGCTTCGCCGGCGTCTACTACTGGTACCCCAAGATGTACGGCCGCATGCTGCGGGAGAGCCTGGGCAAGTGGCACTTCTGGCTGATGTTCATCGGCTTCTGGATCACCTTCATGCCCCAGTACGTTGTCGGCCTGCTCGGCATGCCCCGCCGCGTGGCCAGCTACCCGTCCAACCTCGGCTGGCAGAGCTACAACGTCGTCTCGACGGTGGGCGCCTTCCTTATTGCGATCGCGTTCGCCTTTCTGCTGGTCAACTTCGTCGTCTCGTGGCGCAAGCCGATCCCCGCCGGCAACAACCCCTGGGACGCCCACACGCTCGAGTGGTTCACCACCTCGCCCCCACCGCACCACAACTACACCCACCTCCCGCCGATCCGTTCGGAGCGGCCGACGTGGGACTACAACCACCCTGAGCATCTGACGGTGCCGCACGGCCGCAACGCGCACTCCAACGGCAACGGCAACGGGCACACGGGCGGGAAGACCGACGGAAACGGAAAGGGCAACGGAAAGGTGTCTGCGGGCGTATGAAGATCGAGTCGCTGTTCCTGCTCTTCCTGGGCGCCTTCTTCGGCATCGTCGGCCTCATCTACTGGTTCTGGGGTTACGACGACGGCGGCGGCGTCATGCTGCTCGGCGCCACGCTGCTCGGCTTCCTGCCCGGCCTGTACTACTTCTTCTGGCACCGGCGTTTCCACGGCCACAAGTACTTCTACTGGGGCACGGTCCACGCCGCGGGCGACCGGCCCTCGGACCGCGAGGACGCGGAGATGGCTGACGGTGCAGGGACGATCGACTCCTTCCCCGGTTCTTCCATCTGGCCCTTCGTGCTCGGCATGGGTGCCTTCACCGTGGTGCTCTCCCTGGTCTTCGGAGTCTGGCTGGCCTTCATCGGCGTCCCGCTGATCCTGACCGCACTGACCGGCGTCACCGCCGAGAGCCGGCGCGGCGGCACCGTCTGACCCAGCAGGGGCCGCCGGTAGCCTGACCCGGTGGCTGCCTCGAAGACGGGATCGCACCACACGCAGGAACTCCCCCGGGGGCTCGTCGTCCTCATCGCCGTGGCCACGGGCGCGGTGGTGGCCAACCTCTACTACGCACAACCTGTCCTGCATCAGGTTGCACGCACGTTCCACTCGGGACCCGGGTCGACCTCCACCATCATCACGGCCACCCAGATCGGCTATGCCGCCGGCCTGCTGCTGGTCGTCCCGCTGGGCGACCTCCACCCGCGCCGGGGGCTCGTCACCCGGCTCTTCTGCCTCAGCGCGGTGGCACTCGTCGGCTGCGCCCTGGCCCCGAACCTGTGGATCTTCGCCGTCGCATCGATCCTCGTCGGCGGTGCCTCGGTGGCCGGCCAGGTGATGATCCCCTTCGCGGCCGACCTGGCGCCCGAGGAGCGCCGCGGCCGCGTGGTGGCCCGCATCATGACGGGCCTGTTACTGGGCATCCTGCTCGCCCGCACCGTCTCGGGGCTGGTCGCCCAGGCGGCCGGCTGGCGGGCCATCTACTGGCTCTCAGCCGCGCTCATGGTCGTCTTCGCCGCCGTCCTGTGGCGAGCGCTTCCCGGCGAAGGCGCCCGCCCACACCGCAGCTACCGCGAGTTGGTCGGGTCGTCGCTGCGGCTCCTGGTCGACGAGCCCGTGCTCCGGCGCCGGGCCTGGCACGGCGCATGCGCCTTCGCCGCCTTCAGCGTGCTCTGGACCACCCTGGCCTTCCTGCTCTCGGCCAGTCCGTTCCATTACTCCAACCTCGTGATCGGGCTCTTCGGGCTGGTCGGTGCAGGCGGGATTCTGGCGGCCAACCTCGCCGGCAAGCTGGCGGACTCCTCCCGGCACACCCTCACGACGGTTGTCGCCGGCATCCTCCTGGTCGGATCTTTCGCCCTGCTGTGGGCCGGTCGCACGTCACTGGCCCTCCTCATCATCGGGATCGTCGTCCTCGACATGGGCACCCAGGGCATGCAGATCACCAACCAGGCGGTGATCTACGCGCTGCGCCCCGACGCCCGTAGTCGCATCAACAGCGCGTACATGGTCTGCTACTTCCTCGGGGGCGCCATCGGCTCTCTGTGTGCCGGGGCCCTCTACGGCGCACACGGCTGGGCTGGGGTCTGCATTCTCGGTGCCGGTCTCGGCCTCCTCACGCTGGCCATGTCCGCCTTCGACCGCCTGCGCCCGCCGGCGCGCGCTCAGACCTCCTCGACGATCTCCAGCCCGTTGCCATCCTGATCACGGAAGGCGAACATCGGCGGCACGCCGGGCCAGCGCAGCACGTCGTCGGCATCGACACCCCGTGACCGCAACGCCGCGTTGGTGGCATCGGCGTTTCCCGTCACGAGGCGGACACCGGTCTCTGTGCCGGCGGGCCGATCCGCGTGCGCGAGCTCCAAGGCGAGGGTCACCGGCACGCCGGGGGGCGCCACCTCGATCCAGCGTGCACCCTCTCCCATGGGCACGTCCAGCCGCGTTTCGAATCCCAGGGCCTCGTAGAAGGCCAGCGCCGCATCCTGGTCGGTGACGGGGATGCCGACCGCGTGCAGGCCGGTGATGAGTGCATCGTCGGGCATGGTTCCTCTTTTCGTTTGTCGTGGTGGCCGCGTGGCCACTGGTCAGATGCAGTCGTAGCTGAGCATGACGACACCGGTGCTGGTCTGCTCCACGCTGACAAGTTGGAGCGGCTGGGGCTGGTCCAGTCGGTTGAACAAGCGCTTGCCACCGCCGAGCAGCAGCGGGTGCAAGAAGAGCCGGTACCCGTTGACCAGGTCGAGGGCGGCGAGCTGGTGCACAAGGACCCCGCTCCCGAGCACCGCCAAGGTCCCGTCGCCCTCGGCCTGCGCCCGCCGCACCCCCGACGTCAGATCCCCTTGGAGGACGAGGGCGTTCGCCCACGTCAGCTGCGCGTCGTCGAGGGTGCGGGTGGCGACGTACTTCGGCGTGGCGTTGAGATGCGCCGCCATCGGGTTGGAGTTCGGCTGCTGCGGCCAGAACGCCACCATCTTCTCGTAGGTACGCCGGCCGAACAGGTACGCAGTAGTGGACTCCATCCCTTCGAGCGCGGCTGCCTGGGAGATGTCGTCGCCGTACGGACGCGCCCCAGCCGCCGTGCGCGAAGCCTCCGTCCCGATCCTCGTCGGGTGACCCGAGTCCCTGCATCACGCCGTCGAGCGTGACGAATTCGATCACGATCAGTTGCCGCATGTCGCCTCCTGGTCGTGCGATCGCAGCCTGCTCAGCTGTAGCGGATGGACCCGGGCGTGGTCAGGAGTTCACCCGTTTCGAGCCAGGTCTTGAGGCCCGACAGGATCATCGGCCATCCGCCGTAGATCTGTGAGTTCGCGCCCTCGCGCATTTCGTCGTGGGTGAGAGTCAGGTGACACGAGT
Organism: uncultured Acidimicrobiaceae bacterium; assembly: GCA_963721585.1. Taxonomy (GTDB): domain Bacteria; phylum Actinomycetota; class Acidimicrobiia; order Acidimicrobiales; family RAAP-2; genus Bog-473. Next base: position 1,658,766 of record CAVRJN010000008.1, read on the forward strand.
CGTCGCTCACCGCCTCGATCTCCCAGGTGACCCGTGAGAGTCCTTCCGCCTTCACGTCGTCGTCCCACAGGGCGGCCATGGTGTGCACCAGGCGGCGCGGCGGGTCGAACTCGAGCACTGCACCCTCCCCCAGATGCACGCCGTGCTGCTTGACGTCGATGCTGATGGGCGCGCCCACCTTCCAATCCGAGTACGCCGCAGCACCGAAGTTGTACTTGGCCCGGATCTCGGGGTCGATGATCGCCTCCCACAGCCGCTCAGGGGTTGTCTTGATGAAGATCTCGTACACCTTTTCCATCTGACGCTCCATTCTCTCCTTGATCTCGCTGAGCCCTGCCACCCAGGGCTCGGCGTACTTGCTGACCCAGCGGTCGTGGATGAGCCGGATCGGAACCGGGTTGAGGAAGTGGAGCTTCTCGCGGCCCCGGCGCCTGGTCACCACCAGACCGGCCCCCTCGAGCACCTTGAGGTGCTTCATGACCCCGAACCGGGTCATGGAGAACCTCTCCTCCAGCATGCCCAGGGTCTGCCCGTCCTCCCGGAACAACTCGTCGAGCAAGTCGCGCCGGGTCGGGTCGGCCAGGGCCTTGAACACCTCGTCCACCCTGGCAGTATATGTGACTCTTTAGTCACATGTCAAGGTGCCTTCCCAGCGATCGCTGCGGGCGGGCCTCGAAGATCTCCCACGTCCCGGGGATCCCCTTGAGCTCTGCCTCGCCCCGCACGTCGAACTCGAGGTCCGATGCGGCGCTACAACCCTCCCGTACGGCCGCCGACACGAGCACCTGGTCACCCTCGGCGCGCCCGCAGAGCCGCTGGGCGAAGTGCACGACCAGGCCTGACACGTCGTCCTTGCCCATGGGGAACACCTCACCGACATGGACACCGGCGCGAAGCTGGAGGTCCAGGCCCGCGACAGCCGCCATGGAGGCCCGGGCGCAGCGCACGGCGGCAGCGACGTCGGATTCGTCGAACGCCACGAGGAAGCCGTCTCCGGTGCTCTTGAGGACCCGGCCGCCGTGCGCCACGACCTCGCGCTTCACCAGCGCGTTGTGCTCGTCGATGAGAGCGCTCCAGGCTTCGTCACCCAATGCGGCGGCTCTGGGCGTGGAGTCGACGATGTCGGTGAACAGGATGGTGGCCCGAACGCGATCGGTGAACGGTGAGAGGTCACCCGTGACGAACCGCTCGACCTCGTCGATCACGGGGTTGGCGTAATTGCGGAGGAAGAGCTGGTCCGTCCCGGGGAGGAGCACCAGGCGGGCACCCGAGATGGCCTGCGCGATGAAGCGGCCGTGGTCCGGTGGGATATTCGCGTTCCCCTCCAGATGGATGACGAGAGTGGGGACCGAGATAGTCGGCAGCACGGAACGGATGTCGTACGTCCGGTTGATGCGGAAGATGGTCACGAGCTGGTTCTGGCTCGTCGACGCCAGCTCGGCGTGCCCGGGGGGGGCATCGTCGTGACGTGGGGCGAACTCGTTGTAGATATGCCCCTGCCCCCACTCTGTCCGGTAGCGCTCCTCGAGGCGGTCGAGGACCCGGTCCGTGAACCCGATCGGGAAGTCGTCTGCCGCCTGGAGGCGGGCCCACGTGTTGCACAGGACAAGTTGACGTACCGGATGGGTGGCGGCGTACAGGGCCGCGACGGCACCACCGTTGTGGGTCCCGAAGAGGACCGGATCAGTGACCTCCGCCGCATCGATCACGGCGGCGAGGTCGCCCACCAGGTCGGCGAGATTCGGTGCGTCGGAGGGGTTGAAGCGGTCCGACTGGCCGGTGCCCCGCTGGTCGTAGGTCGTCAGGCGCGCGAAGCTGGCCAGCCTCCGGAACCCCTTGGCCGTGACGGGGTCCTCCCACGCCATCGTGGTGGCCATTGAGCCGCCCACGAAGACGATGTCCGGGGAGCCCTTGCCCGCCACCTGGTAGGCAAGGTGCGTGCCGTTCCGGACGGCGAACGCGATTCGGGGCGCCTCGAGCACGAAGCTAGCCCGCTCGGAGCCCTGCACTGCCTGACACCTCTGCAGTGTGGCACCCGCGCTGCGGGCATGGAAACGGCCGAGGCGTCGCCCGCCACACTTTCTCCGCCGCGGCGCGTGATTGTTGCTCTATCGTTCGGCTCATGATCGGCTTGGAATTTCCTGCACATCTGAACCAGATACTCGGCGACGTCACCGGTGAGGAGTACGCCACCGCGCGTTCGGTTGTCGAGGCGGCCGACACATTGCGGGACGCGGTCGAGGCGTCGGGAGTCCTCGACCGGTTGGACACCGACGCCGGCAGGGCCGAGGCCCGTGCCGTCCTCGACGGCATCCCACCGGCCTTGGACGAGGCCATCGTCACGGCGCTCGAGAGCGCGTTCGAACGCCGGATCCCGGTCGAGGTGGCCTGGCTCGAGAGTGAGAACGAGCTGATTGAGGTCCGCCTTTCCGAAGAACTACACGACGACGTGGAACGGGTACGCATCGTGTTGGTCTCGCCCCCCGGCGAGTGGTTCCTGCCCTGAAAGCTCGGTCCGGGTTCGCGCCGCTGACCGATGGTTCATCGTTTGCCCTGGTCTCGCTCGGCGTGGTGAGCGGCGCCCGGGCCTTCTACGAGGCGCACCGGGATGGTCGGGTCTGTCAGCAGAAGGGCGAGGTCGTCTCTTCCAGGCGGGCGACCTGCTCCTGCCGGCTGGGAGGCGAGACAAAGACCAGCCGAGGACAGTGGCCCCAACGACAGGGCGGGCCCTGAGGTTGTCGGACGAGTCGGTCCCGGCGGACGGCAACACGCACCTACCCGATGAGGGGACTGGACACTCGACGGGTCAGCCGGCCGCCTGGGCTGGGGTGACGGTCCGGGTCTCCGGGTGCCGCGGGCGTCGGGCCAACCACCCGAGCCCGGCCTGCGCCTCTGTCGCCGCAGGCTCCCAGGGCGCGGCGCGGTCCCGGCCCGAGCGCTTGGCCACGTAGAGCGCCTCGTCGGCTCGGCGGAGCAGGGCGTCGGGCCCGTCGTCGGAGCCCGACCACGTGCTGATCCCGAAGCTGGCCGTGACCCAGTCATTGCCCGTGACGTCATGCAGCGCGTCGCGCAGCCGAGCGGCCGCGGCCAACGCCGCTTCCTGATCCGTACCTTGGAGCAGCAGGGCGAACTCGTCGCCGCCAAGGCGTCCGACGACATCGGTCCCGCGGGCAGCTTGGCGCAGGACCCCGGCCAGGAGCCGGAGGGCATGGTCGCCACCGTGGTGGCCGTTGGAATCGTTGAGCGCCTTCAGGTTGTCGAGGTCGGCCACGACGAGGCTGAAGGTGCCGCCGTGACGCTGCGCCAACATCGACTCGTGGACCAGGCGCTCCTGGAAACCGCCACGGTTGAGACACCCGGTGAGCACGTCGTGGCTGGCCGCTGCCATCAGCTGGCGCATGAGGCGGTCACGTTGCGCTGCCGCCGCCACCGTGATGACACCGGCGATCATGATCCCTACCGCCAAGAACGCGGTCGTGGACCAGCTCCGATGGGGAGTCAGGAGGCCGACCACGAGGCTCGTGACGACGCCGAAGCCGGCCAGGAACGTCACCGTCCCGGCGGAGTACGCCAGTCCGGCGAAGAGCATCGGGAGGATCAGGAAGTAGGAGATCGGGCTGCGCACGCCGCCGTCCAGGACCGCGCCGACGGCAATGAAGACGAACGTGAATGCAGCCCAGGTGGTGAAGAACAACTTGGACCAGCGCGTCTCGACGAGGCGCAGGCCCAGGAGGCGGAACGGCCCGATGGACGCAAGCAGGCTGAGCCCGCTCAGGGCCACCATCACACGCTGGTGCGGGCCCGGCGTGGCCAGCGAGTAGCCCAGGACGGCTGTGGCGCCCATGCTGTAGGTGAGCACGCCGATGGAGACGTAGCTCCGCCAGAACTTGGTCACGCTGGAGGACGTGTCGAGTGCTGGAGGTTGACGCATGCCTGGTTCCCCGGTCCCCTCTCGAGTCCCTCTGCTATCGGCCAATTCGCAACCGATGTTGAGGGAGAACCGGAGGCACCGCAGACGCCCGGGCCAGGTGTTCGCCGAGGGGTCGGTCAGCCTGAAGGCGAGCGCGCCGGCCGGCGGCGCCAGGTGTCGACGCATCCCGGCGAGCAGAAGAGCACCATGGAGCCACGGACGTCGTGGGCGACCTCCTGGGCGGTGTCCTCAGTCAGTGGCAGCCCGCAGATGGGGTCGTGGGAATCTTCCGTGTCACTTCGCGCAATACAGATACTCGAAGCGGGCACCGGCTTTTCGACCCCCCGCAGCGTGACGTGAGTCTCGGAGAGAACCTCACCCCAACTGGGGAGGTCGCGAATGACGGTCGGGGCCGCCAGGGCCTCACCGGCGGCGGCCAGGTCGCACAGCCGCGAGGCGACGTTGACGCAGTGCCCGACGTAGTCGTCCCCCTCCATGAGGATCACGTCGCCCTCGGTGAGACCCGAACGGATGGAGACGGTCTCGACCGCGCCGACCTCGCCCACCACATAGTGCAATTCCAAAATGGTCTCGAGGAGCGGTCGGGTGTCGACGCACACGAGCATGACGCCGTCACCGAGCCACTTGACGATACGCACGCCACGGCGTGAGCAGATGTCACGCAGGAGAGCCCGGAACGCGGTCAGCACATCGACCGCGCGCTCGTCGCCCTCGAGCTCCGTCAATGCGGTGAAGCCTGAGACATCGACGAAGGCGAAGCTGCGATGCACCCGCACATCGGCATGTTCCCATGTCAGCCGTCTCCCGGCCCAATTGCTTGCGCCCGCAGAGACCGGATGGTGGCGCCCGGTCGGGCCCTCCTACGATGTCCGCATGGCGCCGGAAGGGGGACAGCTCGACGGCAAGATCGTCCTGGTCAGCGGCGGTGCTTCCGACATCGGTCGGGCCACGGCCCTCCGGCTGGCCGGCGCCGGCGCCGCGGTGGTGATCGGCGACGTCTCCATCGATGGTGCAGCGTCGGTGGCCGAGCAAGTGGAGGGAGCGGGAGGGCGGGCCATCGGCCTGCTCTGCGACGTCCGCCGTGAGGAGTCGGTCATCGCCTTCGTCGAGCGCGCCGTCGCCGCGTTCGGAACCGTCGACGCGGTCGACCACAACGCCGCCTGGAGCCATCCGCGTCTCGACACCGATGCCGTCGGCGTGGATCTCGGCGTGTGGGAACGTGCGATCGAGATCACCACCCGGGGCGCCCTCTTGTTGGCGCGCCATGCCATCCCGGTCATGGCCGCGGGCGGCGGGGGGTCCATCGTCGCCATCTCATCGGGCACGAGCACCATTGGCGAATCGACCAGGGTGGCCTACGGGGTGTCCAAGGCCGCGCTGAATCAGCTGACTCGCCACCTGGCCGTCCGCTATGGGCGCGACGGCATTCGCGCCAACGCCATCGCTCCTGGATTCATCCTGACCGAGACCGCGGCTGCCCAGGTACCGGCCGACGTGCAGGCGCGGCTGGCCGAGGCCAACCCGACCCGGCGCCTCGGCACACCCGACGACATCGCCCGCGTGGTCGTGTTCCTCTGCAGCGACGACGCGACCTACGTGAACGGGCAGGTGCTCCATGTCGACGGCGGGCACCAGATCGCCGGGATGATGTAGGTGGCCGATGTCTGAGAGCCAACGGGTAGCCCTCGTGACCGGCGCGAGCCGGGGCATCGGCCGCTGCGCCGCCGTGGCGCTCGCACGGCGCGGCTTCGACGTCGTGATCACCGCTCGGACGGTGCACGAAGGCGACGGCCGCGCCTACGCGTCGAGCACCTTGGTGCGCGACGACCCGCTCCCCATTGCCGGAAGCCTGGACACCACTGCGGCCGAGATCGAGGCGTCGGGGAGGACCTGCCTGGCCGTGCCCATGGACCTGCTCGACCGCTCCTCGGTCGAGCGCGTCGCCGCTGTTGCGCTGGCCGACCTGGGCCGGGTCGATGTGCTGGTCAACAACGCCATCTACCAGGGGCCCGGCACCATGGACCGCATTTTGGATCTGCCGCTCGAGCTGGCCGAGCGCTGTTTGGTGGGCGACTATCTCCATCCCCTGCTCCTCACCCAGTTGCTCCTGCCCGGCATGCTCGAGCGGGGCGAGGGCCGGCTGGTCAACATGCTCTCCGAGGCGGCGTTCACGACGCCGCCCGCCCCCGCGGGCGCCGGAGGATGGGGCGTGGCGTACGCCGCCGCCAAGGCGGCCTTCCACCGCGTCACGGACATGTGCCACGTGGAATTCGCGGCGCAGGGTATCTCGGCCTTCTCCATCGCTCCGGGCCTGACCCTGACCGAGTCCATGCGAGCCTCGGGCATGGACGAGGTGCTCGTCGGAGCCGGCCACGTTCCCGCTCCACCAGAGGTGGCGGGCGAGGTGGCCGCCTGGCTGGCCGACGACCCCGATGCCCTGCAGTATGGCGGCCAGATGGTCTCGTCGCGCAAGCTGTGCAAGGAGCTGGTGCTCGTGCCCGGCTGGCCCCCGCCGCGGCGGCCCGGTTAGCGCCCTGTAGGGCGGGGCAACCCCATCGGATTGGGGAAGGGCACCACGCCGGAGGCGGCGACATCGTCGGCGCAGGCGGCGAGCGCGCCGTGCAGTTCCTCGAGGGCCGGGTCACTCAATCCGGCGTAAGCGGGCTCCGCCAGCTCGTCGGTCAACCCCTCGACCTCGCCGTGCAGGGTGCGACCGGAATCGGTCACCCGCCCGTCGCCGTGCAACAGGCCGCGGCGTGTGAGCGCGGCCGTGGCGTCCTCCCACTCCGCCTCGCTCCAGCCACGGCTGTCCCGCAGGAGCTCGACGGGGATCGCCTTGGTCCCGGCCGCCAGCACATGCGCCTCCAGGCCGCTGACGCCGTGTGCCACGAGCGCGGCGACGTGTCCGTCGCCACGGTGCTCGCGCAGGGTCGAGCAGGCCTGCCAGACCTCGCCGAGCCCCCCGGTTCCCAGCGCGGTCGCTATGCGGGGCCACAGTGACCGGTTGGCGCCGGCCATGATCCGTCCGGCTCCGTCGCAAGCCGCCACGGCCCGGCGGAGCAGCGGCAGGGAGGCCAACAGGGCGGAGCGGGCCTCGACCCGGCACACCTCCCCGAGCGCCTCCGCCGCCGCGATGGCCCGCACCCGGCAGAGCGTCCCGGGCGCAACGACGTCCCAGCAACCGGGCACCGCCCTCGCCACCATGGCCGGGTGGAAGTTGAAGAAGGCAGCGGTGACGGGGCCGGCGCCGACCCGGCCGAGCGGGGCGGCGCGCGCCGCGAAGTACCCCGACCAGAAGCCGCGCAATCCCGCCTCGCGCAGCGCGGTGCGGCATCCGGGGGCGAAGTAGGTGACGGCGTGGATGGATTCAGCGGCGAACCACAGGTCGCGTGCGGTGGCCCTGCCCCGCCGTGTGCTCAGCGGCTGACCTGTCGCGCACCCGTGGGCGAGCTCTCGGGCTGCCGGATGCCGCCGTTGCTCAACGGCTCGATGTCGATGCGCACCGGCACCGGCTCGGGGTCGAGCTCCTCGCGTTCGTCGTCGGGCCTGGGCGCCGCCTCGACCGTCGAGTACTCACCCTCGGCGGAGCGCTCCACGATCAGCGCGCGCTTGCGCTTCCCGATGCCGTGCACGCCCTGCATCTCGCGGCACAGCTGGTAGGCGACGAGACCGCAGATGATGGGAACGATGAACACAGCGAACCGGAAGAACCACAGCACCTGGTTCAGCGACACGTGGAAGAAGTTGGCGAGGACATCGGTCGAGCTTGCGGCAAAGAGCGTGAACAGCATGGCGAAGAACGCAACGCCGAACGCCGTGCGCTTGGGTCTGTCGCGGGGCCGGTCGAGCAGGTTGTGCAACTCGTCGTCTCCGGTGAATTGGCGCTCGATGGCGGGCCACAGGGCGGCAATGGTGAACACGATGCCGGGGAAGACCACAGCCGGCAGGAAGACCTCGAGCGGGACAGTGTGCCCCCAGAAAGCCAGCTCCCACGACGGCATGATGCGCAGGGCGCCGTCGAGCCAGCCCATGTACCAGTCCGGCTGCACCGCGTAGGAGATCTTCGACGCGTCGTACGAGCCGAACTGCCAGATCGGGTTGATCTGGGCGAAGGCGCCGAGCAGGGCCGTCGCCGCGGTCACCATGAAGAGGAACCCGGTCGTCTTGGCCATGAAAGTCGGGAACATCGGGGAGCCGACCACGTTGTTCTCGGTCCGGCCCTCGCCCTTGAACTGGGTGTGCTTCTGGCGCACCAAGAGCCCCAGGTGCGCCGACAACAGGCCGATCAGGACCAACGGAATGATCAGCACATGGATGATGAAGAAGCGCGGAATTATGACACCGGTCCCCGGGAATTGGCCGCCCCAGAGGAAGGTCACCAGGTAGCTGCCGACGAAGGGGATCGACTCGGCGATGGAGTACCCGATACGCAGGCCGGTGCCCGAAATCAGGTCGTCGGGGAGCGAGTAGCCGATGAACCCCTCCAGGATGGCCAGAACCAGCATGGTGGTGCCGATGATCCAGTTCAGCTCGCGGGGCTTGCGGAAGGCGCCGGTGAAGAAGATGCGGGCCATGTGCACGATGATCGACCCGGTGAAGATGTCGGCCGCCCAGTGGTGCATCTGGCGAATCAGGAGGCCGCCGCGCACGTCGAACGAGATGCCGACGGTCGACTTGTAGGCCTCCGAGACCCACTGCCCATCCAGCGGCCTGTAGCTGCCGTGGTAGATGACCTGCTGGGTGGAGGGGACGAAGTAGAGCGACAGGAAGACGCCGGTGGCCAGGAGCACAACGAACGAATACAGCGAGATCTCGCCCAACATGAAGGACCAGTGGTCCGGGAAGATCTTGTCGAGGAAGACCCGGCCGCCCTTGGCCACTCCGAGCCGGTCGTCGAGCTCGCCGACGGCCTGCCCGACGCGCCCGTACGGGCCGAGGGCCTCTTTCCGGCTGCGCTTGGTCGGCGCGGTGGTGCTCACGAGTTGCGCTCCCAGAAGCCGGGCCCGACCGGCTGGTTGTACGGTGCCATGGCGACCATGTACCCGTCGTCGTTGTAGCCGAGCTGCATCTGCGGCAGCGGCCGCGGCGCCGGTCCGAACTGCGGCACCGCTCCATTGCGCACGTTGAACATCGACTGGTGGCAGGGGCAGACCAGGAGTTCGAGCTGCTGCTCGTAGAGACCCACGGGGCAACCGAGATGGGTGCAGAGCTTGGAATAGGCGACGTAGCCGTCAGGGGTCCAGCTCTCGCGTCCCGGCTCGGTCGTGAAGGGCTGGTCCGACACCCTGATCAGCACGGTCTGATCGACCGCCTGTCCCTGGTCGGAGATGAAGCCGGTCTGGGGGTTGACCGTGTCCTGGGGATAGACGGTCATGATGCCCCCGACGACGAGGGTGTCCCGGCGTACCGGCCGTCCGGTCGAGTCCACCAGCACCATGCCTCTGCGCCAGCCCGTGGTCTCAAGGGAGGTCCCGGGCAGCGGCCCGAGCGAGCGGATCAGGGGGAAGGCGGCCACAATCCCGAAGACCGTGGCGCCGGCCGCGAAGAGGCCGCCCAGCATCTTGCGTCGCTTGACCACGACGGCCGAGCGCTCGACCAGGGCCGCCGACATGGTGTCGCGCTCCTCGGGAGTCGACGCGAGCGTGTGGCGCTCCTCCACGAAGGGCCCCTGGGGCATGAGGTACTTGCCCCAGGCGGTGAGTCCGAACCCGAGGGCGAAGAGGCCGGCACCGAGCGCGCCGCCGAAGGTCCATGGGCTCCAGTTCTGCACGTAGGCAGCGCCGGCCACGGCGAAGAAGACGATGCTGAGAAAGAGGATGAGGCCGATGATCTTCTCGGTCCGGTCCGGGTTCTTCGCCGCATCACCCATGTGCGGGTCGCTCAGGGCGGCGATCGGCATGGGCACCCGCGTGCGCGAGGGCTGGTGGTCGGCGTCGCTCACGAGCGCTCCCCGATCCAGAAGCAGATGAGGGCGAGGCCGCCGACGCCGATGAGCAGGGCGACGAAGCCTTCCGCGACCGGACCCACACCACCGAGTGCGGCCCCGCCGGGGTTCGTCGGGTGCTGCAGCCGGCCGGTCACGTACGAGACGATGTCACTCACCTGGCGGTCGGTCAGGTTGCCCGAGAAGCGCGGCATGTTCGCCGGTCCGGTGCGAATCGCCTCGACCACCTGCTGCGCGGTCACCGAGCGGTTCTGCAGCGACGGGGCGTTGGTGCCGAAGGCCAACGCGTCACCGGATCCCTCGATGGTGTGGCAGGCGGCGCAGTTGAGCGAGAACAGGTCCTGCCCGGCCGACTGGTCCGCACCGGCCAGGTGCGGGTTCGGCACGGCGGGCACGGCGGGGTCGAGCGAGTTGACCCAAGCGGCGAGCTCCAGGGCCTGCACAGGGGTCAGCCGCGACGGCTTGCGCTCGGCCTCGACCGCCTTGACGTCGGTGGCCGGCATGCGGCCGGTGCTCACCCAGAAGTCCACCGTGGCGGCGCCCACGCCCTGCAGGTTGGGCCCGATGGTGGCCTGCCCCTGGGGATTCACTCCATTGGCCTCGCTGCCGTGGCAGCTCGAGCAGGTTTGGGCGAACAGCAGGCGGCCGGCCGAAACGAACGCCTGGGGCGGGTTGGAATAGGTGATGGCCGTGTTGCCATAGGAGATCAGGTGGCCGTTCAGGCAGGTCTTCGAGGAGCTGAGAAAGGGGTTCCCGGCGTTGGTGACCGCACCGGTGACGCCCTTGACGTTGACCGTGCCGCATGCACGGGTCGTGACCTGTCCCGGGGTGATCGAAACCTGTGTCGCGTCCGCGTGGCCGCTCGCGCCGGCGAGGGTGCCCGGGAAGAACATCGCCAACGACGCCAGCGCGGCAACCGAGAGGAGCCCCGCTGGAAGCAGGAATCGGTTGCTCATTGTCCTCTTGATTGGTTTGCGCACGCCTCGCATGCCTACTTGAGGAGGAACAGGCAACTGTAGAGCCCGACCCAGACGATGTCGACGAAGTGCCAGTAGTACGAGACCCCTTGCACCGCCGAGAGCTCGCCGGGGTCACCGCCCTTGTCGCCCCGCATACGACCGAGCAGGAAGACCATGGCGATCAGTCCGATGAAGACGTGCAGGCCGTGGAGCCCCGACATGATGTAGAACAGCGACCCGTACGAGTTGGTGTACCAGCGCGTCGTGCTGTACAGCCACTCGTAGAGCTGATTCCCCAAGAAGGCGACTCCGAGGATGATCGTGCAGACGATCCAGATCCGGGCCGACCGCCGCTTGCGCCACTCGACCTGGTACACGGCCCTCTGCATGGTGAAGCTCGACGACACCAGGATGAGGGTGAAGAAGCCGGCCCGCGCCGTATCGAGAACCGTCCCGGCCGGCGGCCAGGGCCCCACCGTGTTGGCCCGGATGGTGAAGAAGGCGGCGAAGAGGCCGCTGAAGAACATCAGCTCGGACCCGAGCCAGATCATGACGCCGATGGCCAGCATCGGAGGCCGGTCGTGGATGATCTTTCCCTGGGGAGCGGGGACCTCCGCCGAGACAGCCTGGGTCACAGGTGAATTTCTAGTCGACCCGATGCCGGACACGCCAACCAAGAGGTAGCGCCGTCGTCGCTCCGCCAGCCGATCCGAAGACCCAGGTCAGTCGAGCTCGACCGGCAGCGGCTCCGCGTGCAGCACGGTGAGCCGCCGGGTGGGTCTCGTGAAAGCGACGTAGAGGGTCCGCAAGCCCCGTGTGGTGGCCACCGGGGGCCCTTCTCCGGCGGGCTCGTCGCCCACCGAGGCGATCAGCGAGGGCTCCACGACGATCACCGAGTCGAACTCCAGACCGTTCGTCTCGTCGGCCGGCAGCACCACCAGGCCCGCCGCCAGGCCGTCGCCGGCGGGGTCGCGCGGATCGATCGGGTCCAGGCCGGCCTCATTGAGCGCCCGCGTCAGCTCGGTCAACATGACGGCGGGGCCGAGGACGGCGACCCGGCCCGGCGCCACCGCTGCCACCTCCTCACGGGCCAGCTCGGCCAGCCGGGCGAAGAGCCCGACCCGGCTGGCGGCGACCACCCTGGGAGGGAAACCCGACTGGCGGACCGGACGCGGCGGTGTGATCTCGGGCGCGGCGACAGCGAGGACCTGCGCCGCCAGGGCCACGACCTCGGCCGGGGTCCGGTAGCTCACGGTGAGCTCGACCAGCCGCGGGGGCCGCTGGGGGCTCAGATGCCGCGTGATGTCGTCCCACCCCGCGGGGGCCCACGGTCCGGTGGCCTGTGCGATGTCGCCCACCACTGTCATGGAGCCCGAGAGCGACCGACGGGCCAGCATGCGCAGCTGCATCGGCGAAAGGTCCTGCACCTCGTCAACCACGATGTGGCCGAAGGCGCGGATGTCGTCCTCGGACGCGGCCGCCACGCTGGGCGCGGGTTCCGGAGAGGCGGCCAGCCCCTGCGGCCAGAACCCCATGTCGGAGGCCGTGCCCTCCTCGGCCCGCTTGGAGCGCAGCCGGGCCGGACGTCCCCGGCGGGGACCGAGGAGCGTGCGCGCCTCGTCGACGAGTGCGGCGTCCCCCGTGGTCCACGGCACCGTCTCGAGCGACGAGCTGCGGGGCCGGTACAGCCGCTGCACCTCGAGCGGGCTGAGAATCCCCCTGCCCGCCGCCGCCAGGAGCGCCCGGGCGCCGAGGAGATCGTGGAGGAACTCGTGGGGCGACAGGCGCGGCCACATCCGGTCGAGAGCATCGCTGACTTCGGGCACCCGGCGCAGCCGCTGGGCCAGATCCTTCTGCTCGTCGGCGGTCGGGGCGTCGTCCGCTCCTTCGATGCCGCTCCGGCCGAGCCTGGCGCGGTACTCGTCCGACAACACGCGCAGGACGTGTGATTCCACGAAGCGACGACGGGCGTTGTGCGTCCCCGGCCGGCGACGGGCCATGCCCACGATGTCCTCGGTCGTGCGGGCCCGCAGGCGCAACACGCCCGCGCCGAAAGGGACCTCGAGGTCGCGGCGGAGCGGGCGCTCGCGGGTCCTCACGGCCCGGGTCAACACCTTGACCATGCGCACGTCGCCCTTCAACTTGGCGCCGGCGGCATCGTCGACCCCGCGTACACGCACCTCCGGCACCAGCCCCGACACCGTCGACAGGCTGACCCCGGTCTCGCCGAGTGAAGGGAGGACCTGCTCGATATAGCGCAGGAACAGCGGGTTGGGGCCCACGACGAGAACGCCCTGTCGCTCCAGCGGAAAGCGATGGGTGTAGAGCAGGTAGGCGGCACGGTGGAGCGCCACCGCCGTTTTCCCGGTGCCGGGCCCACCCTGGACGACCAGAGCCCCGGGCAGTGGTGAGCGGATGATCTCGTCCTGCTCACGCTGGATCGTCCCGATGATGTCCCCCATCTGGCCCGTGCGTGCCTGGCCCAGCGCGGACAGGAGCGCCCCGGGACCGCCCAGCACCAGCCCGTCCGACAACAGCCGCTCCCCGCCGTCCCTGAACTGCGCTCCGCCGGCCCCGCCCGGAGCCGCCGCTCCCGGGCGGCCATCGGGGTCGACGAAGTACTCGTCCTCGAGCCCCAGCACGGCCCGGCCCCGCACCGAGAGGTGGCGCCGACGGGCCAGGCCCTGCGGATCGAGGCCCGTCGCGCGGTAGAACGGTTCCGCCACCGGAGCCCGCCAGTCGACCACCAGCGGCTCGTGATCAGGGCCCGACACGGCGAGCCGGCCGATGTGGAACGACTCGCCCAGGAGCGGCGTCTCCGATGCGGTGCCGTCGCCCGGTTCAGGGAGGCGGTCGATGCGCCCGAAATAGAGGGCCTGGTCGCCGATGTCGAGTTGCTCCAGGCGGGCCAGGCTGGTGCGTACGACGATGTCGCGCTCGGTGCGCGACTGGAACGTGCCACCCCGGCCGAGGTCGAGCACGCCCTGCAGCATCTGGCGCGCCTCGCCCCGCATGAACTCCAACCCGTCGTAGGCACGGTTGAGAAGCTCCTGCTCATCCAGTAGATCGGGATGTTCGGGCACCTCTCCCCTTCCTCACCCCGGCCCACGGGGAAACGGTTCAGTTTAAACGCCCGGCCACGCCCCTGAGTCCAGGCTGGTGACGCGTACGATGAGCCCGACCGAAAGGATTGGAATGCTCATTTCGACCATGAACGACGTCCCCGGCTACAAGGTGACCTCGGTACTGGGCGAGGTCTTCGGCCTCACCGTGCGCTCGCGCAACGTCGGCTCCCAATTCGGTGCGGCGTTCAAGTCCCTGGCAGGCGGCGAGCTCAAGGGGATGACCAAGAACCTGCAGTTGAGCAGGGAGGACGTCACGAATCGCATGGTCGAAGAAGCCGAGGCCCGGGGCGGCAACGCGGTCTTGGCCATGCGGTTCGACACCTCGGAGATGGGCGGGAACTGGACCGAGATCTGCGCGTACGGGACGGCCGTCGTCATAGAGCCGATCGGGTGAGCCGGGCGGCAGATGCCCGCACGGACCTCGTGCGCGCCTGCTTGCGGGAGCCGGTGTCCCGCACACCCGTGTGGTTCATGCGCCAGGCGGGCCGCGCCCTCCCCGAGTACCGGGCCGCCCGCGGGCTCGGGGTCCATCCTCTCGGCCATCGGCGACGCCTCGCTGTCGGCCGAGCTCACCCTCCAGCCGGTTCGCCGCTACGGCGTGGACGCCGCCATCGTGTTCTCCGACATCGTCGTGCCCCTGTACGCCATCGGCTTCGGCGTCGACGTGGAGCAGGGCCGTGGCCCGGTGGTGGCCGAGCCGTTCCGCGGCGAAGCCGACCTGGCCCGCCTCCGGCCGTTCGAGCCGGCGACGGATGCGCCCTACGTGGCCGAGACGGTACGCCTGGCCCGCCGCGAGCTGGCGGGGTCGGGGGTGGCGCTGATCGGGTTCGCCGGCGCGCCCTTCACCGTGGCCAGCTACGCCATCGAGGGCGGACCCTCCCGCACCTTCGCCAAGGTCAAGGCCCTGATGCACGGCGAACCCGAGCTGTGGCGCCAGTTGACCGAGCGGCTGTCGGCCATGGCCGTGGCCTCGCTCCGGGCGCAGATCGAGGCCGGCGCGCAGGCGGTGCAACTCTTCGACAGCTGGGCCGGCTCGCTCGCGCCCGGCGAGTACGCCCGCTTCGCCCTCCCTGCCACCCGTGCCGTCCTGGCCGGCATCGCAGATCTCGGCGTGCCGACGATCCTGTTCGGTGTCGGCACCGGCGAACTCCTCGGTCTGATGGGCAGCGCGGGGTCCGACGTGGTCGGTGTGGACTGGCGCGTGCCCCTCGACGAGGCGCGCCGGCGTGTGGGCGCGGGCCACGCAGTGCAGGGCAACCTCGACCCCGCCCTCTGCCTGGCGCCGTGGCCGGTCGTTGCCGAAGCCAGCCGGGCCGTTCTCGCGGCCGCCTCCGATGGCACGGGTACCGGCCACGTCTTCAACCTGGGTCACGGCGTCCTCCCCGAGTCGGATCCGGGCATCCTGGCCGCCGTCGTCGAGCTGGTCCACGCAGAAACAGCGCCGGCATGACCACCGGCGTCCTGGTGATGGCGCACGGCACGCCGGCGGCGACGAGCGAGATCGCCCCCTTCTACACGCGCATCCGGCGCGGCCGCCCGCCGACCCCGGAGCAATTGGCCGAACTCGAGGCGCGCTACACCGCCATCGGCGGCGTCTCACCGCTGACACTCCGCACCGCGGCACAGGTCGACGACCTGCGCGCCGAACTCGAGGCGCGCGCACCCGGCCGCTACATCGTGTCGTTCGGCGCCAAGCACACCGACCCCCTGATAGAGGAGTCCGCCGCCCAGCTGGGCACGGCAGGGTTGGAGCGGGTCATCGGTCTCGTCCTCACGCCGCACGCCTCGTCCCTGGGCTCGCAGGAGTACCTCGACCGCGCCGAGGGCGCGCTCGGAGCCACGCCGTTCGTGCCCGTGGGGCCCTGGTACGCACTGCCGTCTCTGGTGGCGCTCCTTGCCACCCGGGTGCAGGACGCACGTCGCGCCGTGACGGGCCGGACGACGGTGATCTTCACGGCGCATTCGCTGCCCGAGCGGATCCGGGAGACCGGCGACACCTATCCCGAGCAGCTGGCCGAGTCGGCCCGTCTCGTGGCAACCGCGGCCGGACTCGACGAATGGTCGGTGGCCTGGCAGAGCGCAGGGCGGACACCCGAACCCTGGCTCGGTCCCGACGTGCGCGACGTCGTGCGGCAACTCGCGGCCGACCGACTGGCCGAGGCCGTCGTCGTCTGCCCCATCGGGTTCGTGGCCGACCACCTCGAAGTGCTCTACGACCTCGACGTCGAGGTGGCGGACATCGCCGCAGCGAGTGGCCTCGACTATGCGCGCACCGCATCGCTCAACAACGACCCCGCCTTCATCGCCACGTTGGCCGATCTGATCATCGCCACCGATGGAGCGCCCTGAGGTGGCGCCGCGCCGCGTCGTCGTCGTCGGCGGCGGCATCAGTGGCCTGAGCGCGGCATGGGAGCTGACGGGTGGGACAACACCCACGGCCGGCGCTCCGGCGGTCACCATCTTGGAGGCGTCGCCGCGTGTCGGTGGCCCCCTGCAGAGCGAGGACCTCGGGGGGCGCATGGTCGACCTGGGCCCCGACGGGTTCCTCGGCCGCCGACGCGAGGCGGTCGACCTGTGTGGGGAAGCGGGGATCGCCCACCGCCTGGTGCCCGTCGCGGCCCGGGGTGCGTCGGTGTGGGCTCGAGGCCGCCTGCGCGCGCTGCCCGAGGGCCACGCGCTCGGCATTCCGACCCGGTTCTGGCCAACGGCCCGCTCCGGCATCGTCGGCGTTCGCGGTGACCTCGGCCTCGCTCGTGACGCCCTACTGCCCCGGCCCGATGTCCGTGGACCGATCGGCGACCGTGCCATCGGCCCGCTCGTGGCGCGCAAGCTCGGGCAGCGCGTCGTCGACATGCTGGTCGACCCGCTGATCGGCGGGATCCACGCCGGCTCGGTCGACAACATGTCCGCCGCTGCCACGTTCCCGCCCCTGCTCGCAGCCGCCCAGCGCCGCGGGGGCCTCATGCGGGCCTTGCGCGCCGAGGTACCCCCGCCCGACCCCGACGGGCCACCGCTCTTCTGGTCGCTCGACGGAGGCATGGTGTCGCTCGTCGACGCGCTGGCCACGGGCCTCCGCGTCGCGTGGCGCGGACCTCCGCCTCTCCTCCCCGGCCGAGCGCCTCGATCGGTCGTCATCGGGGAAGTGGCTCGTCGTATCCGCCGGCGAGGTCGTCGAGGCGGACGCCGTGGTGCTCGCCACGCCGGCACCGGCCACCGCAGCACTCCTCCGCCCGCACGACGACGAGGTGGCGGGACTGCTGGACGCCATCGACTATGCATCCGTGGTGCTCGTGACGTTCCGCGTCGGTGCCGACGACATCCCCTCGACGTTGCACGGCACCGGGTTCCTCGTGCCGCGCCGTAGCCCGCACAAAGGACGCGAACCGTGGACGGTGACGGCGTGCACCTATCTGGATCGCAAGTGGCCGCACCTCGACCGCGGCGGCGAGGCCCTGTTGCGCGCGTCACTCGGGCGGATCGACGACACCCGCGCCGCCGCGTGGAGCGACGACGAGGCTGCCGATCGGGCGTGGGAGGAACTGGGTGCGCTCATGGGCGTGGGCGGTCAGCCCGCGGAGGCGAGGGTCACGCGCTTCGTGAACGCCTTCCCGCAGTACCGGGTGCACCACCTGCTGCGCACGGCCGGGGTCGAGTCGGCACTGGCTCGCCTCGGCGGTGTCGCCGTCGCCGGCGCGGCCTATCGCGGCGTCGGCATCCCCGCCTGCATCGCCAGCGGGCGGTCAGCGGCACGCTCGCTCTTGTGACGGGCCTGCCGCGCCGGGGCCGCATTGCCGCCCCCTCGGTCGCGGCGGGCGTCCTGCTCGCACTCTCGCTCCCTCCGTGGGGCTGGTGGCCCCTGGGGTTCGTGGGCGCCGCGTTGCTCTACTGGCGCCTGGCCGGTTTGCCGCTACGGACGCGTCTTTGGTCGGGCTGGCTGGCCGGACTGGGGTGCTACGCCATCGGGCTCTTCTGGGCCCGCACCTTCAACTGGTACGGCGCGGTCGTGCTCGTCCTGGTGGAGGCGCTCTTCTTCGCCGCTGCTGCAGGCGCCACGCCGCCGCGATACGGACGCGCCCTTGCCTTCGTCGGTGCGAGCACCCTGGCCGAGTGTGTCCGCATGACGTGGCCCTTCGGAGGGCTCCCGCTGGGAGGCGTCTTCCTGGGCCAGGCCCGAGGTCCGCTGATCGAGCTGGCGCGTCTCGGCGGACCCCTCCTCATCACCGCCGCCGTCTGGGCCGGCGGGGTCGCCCTCGCCACGCTCACCGCGTCCTTTTGGGTCCGCCGCAGCCGTGTTGCGGGACATTTCTCCATCGGCGCAGTCGCGATCGTGATCGGCGTCGTCACCCTGGTGGTGGTCGGCGCGGTGGCGCCTGATGGCGGAAGGCCCGTCCGGATGGTGCGCGTGGCCCTGGTGCAGGGGGGCGGGCAGCGGGGCCTGAGCAAGCAGCAGGTCTCACCGACCACGGTCCTTGCCGCCCAGGTGGCGGCCACCTTCGCCGTGGCCACGGCTCGGCCTTCTCCCCGGCTCGTCCTGTGGCCCGAGGACGTCGTGGCGCTCGACCGCCCGCTGGCGGGCTCTCCGCAGGCGGCGCTCCTCAGCCGGTTGGCCAGGCAGCTCCATGCGACACTGCTCGTCGGCATCACCGAGCCCGCGTCCGCCACCAGCTTCCGCAACGAAATCGTGGCCTGGGGACCCCGCGGCCACATCGTCGGCGTGTTCGAAAAGGTCCACCGGGTGCCCTTCGGCGAATACGTGCCGCTCCGCCCCCTCTTCTCGCACTTCGCCAACCTGTCGGGGGTGCCCGTCGACGCCGTTCCGGGTCACGGCACCGGTCTCATGCGCACTCCCGCCGGCCCGCTCGGGCTGCTGGTCTCCTTCGAGGTGTTCTACGCCGGACGCAGCCACGAGTCGGTGCGTGCCGGCGCCCAGCTCCTGGCCGTTCCCACGAACACGTCCTCCTACAGCACCGCCCAGGTGCCGGCACAAGAGACCGCCGCGGCGATCGTGCAGGCTGTCGAGACCGGGCGCGACCTCGTGCAGGCCGCCCCCACCGGATTCAGCGCGGTGGTCACGCAGAGGGGGGTCGTCCTCCAGCGCAGCGCTCTCGGCCGCCGCCAAGTGCTCTTTGCCACAGTGGCGTTTCGCCGCGGCCTCACGCCGTACGACCACTGGGGGGACCTCCCGGTGCTGGCGCTCGCCGCGTTGGCGCTCGCCTCGGGGTGGGCGCGCCAGGTGCGCTACTCGTAGTAACCCGAGTGGATGTAGACGCAGGGCACGCCGGCCGCCACGTACATGGCGTGATTGGACGGATCGTCCTCGAAGGCGAGCCGCAGGTCGAAGCCGTGTGCCCGGAGATCCTGCACCACCGACTGCTTGAAATCGGTGACCTGGGCGTAGTCGCCGCGCGAACGCATGACCAGGAGGTCCCAGCGCAATCCGTACCGCTTGAGCCAGGCCAGGGTCTGGGCCTGGACGCGATGGGGGCGCCCGGTGAGGAGGATGACGGCGAGCGAGGGATCGAGGAGCTCCAGGAGCCGGGCTATCTCCTCGATCACGGGATCGTCGCCGCAGGCCTCGAAGAAGGATGCCCAGTCCCGCCTCCCTCGTTCGAGGAAGTGCTGACGGCCCGCGGCGTCGGACAGGACGCCGTCGATGTCGAAGATCACGGCCGGCCCACCGGGATGCGGCACGGCGCCCTTGGCGTGCCATGTCCAGTTGATCCGGGCGTCCTGTGGCTTGGTCTCGGGCACGAAGGACCAGCCTAAGGGTCTGCCACGGCCACGGAGGGGGAATCCTCCGAATTGCGGAGGAGTCGGGGGTCTCGAAGGTGACACGATGGACGAGAAATGGGATACAGCGCCGACATGGGGGTGGGAAGCGGGCCGGCTGCTGCAGAGAGCACGGACCGCACGCTTCCCGTGGCTCTGGGCCGGAGGGTCGAGGTCGTCGGCGACCTCCTCCTTCCCCCCGAGCCGACCGACAGCTCGCGCGCGGCCTGCCGGGACATCGCCCAGCGGCTCGAGGAATGGCAGGGACCGGGCATCGTCATCGTCTGCGGACGCCTGGTGGCGCCGGGGTGCCCCGACGATCCTGTGGGCGTCATGGACAAACACCCGGACCTGATGGACGCGCTGAGCGCCTTCGCCTCCCGCGCCGACTCCCGGGTGGTCGTCGTGATGGCGCCCTCCGAGCGGGATCCCGCTCTGGTGCAGGCGCTGGAGCGTCGCGGCGTCGCGGTGCGCGACGGGGTCGACCTCGCCTGCGAGACGGGCGCAGGGACGCGCACCGTGCTGGTGCGCGCCGGCACGCTCCGCCCCGACGGCAACCCCCCCATCGACGCGACACCCACCGAGGACCGGCCCTGGCTGGTCGGCATGGATCGCCTGGACGATCCCCGGGCGGCCCGCCGCTTCGTCACCTCGCGCGTGCTGTACCGGCGGCTCCGCCGGTACCTCTGGGCCCCTCCACTCGCGCTGGCCGTGATCGCGCTGTTGCTGCGCGTCGAGTTCGTGATCGACGGTCTGGGTCGCGTGTTCCGCAGCCACCGCCAACAGACTGCGCTCCAGCGCGCCTACGACGCCACCTGGCCTTCACGCTTCATCGTGACCGTCGTGATCGCCCTGGCCCTGCTCGCCATCCTGGCCCTCGTCGTCGCAATCACCTCGCGCGGCATTTGGCGGGCGCTCGGCGGTGAGGGCCTGCCGGCACCCTGGGCGGGTGGGCCGGTGGGCACTCGACCGATCGCCCACGCACAACTCGAGCTTGATGGAGTGGATGCGCTCGACGCCGCACGGGTGGCCGTCGACGCCGGGGCGTCGGGGGTCATTGTCGGGGGCGCGCTGGTTCCCGAGCTGACCCACCTCGATGCCGGGTTCTTCGCCTGCCCGGGCGCCACCTCCGAGGTCGTGCACGAGCACCGGGGGCGCCTGGGACTCCCACCCACGTTCCTCCACCACCGTCAGGAGTCGACCCTCGAGATCGAGACCGGAGCCGAGCTGCACGTACGCCTGCTCCTGGCCGAAGCCGACCTGCCGCTCGCCACCATGGGTGAGCGGCTCGTCACCGCCGACACCGTGGTCAAGGGTCGATCCAAGGCCGCCCAGGTCCACGCAGAGCTGGCGGCGAGCTGGCCGGGTGGCGCGTCGTGGCCACCCGCGCCCGAGGTGGCCGCGGACCACATCCGGGTACGCCGCATCCGTCGTCTCGCTGCGGTCCTGTTGTTCGTGGCCGGCGCCGTCGATCTGCTCTCCTCGGTGACGACCCCGTTGCGCGAGCACCTGCATCTCATCGCGCAGTACCTGCCCGTTGCCGTCGTCCAGGCGGCCGGGGCAGTGACGGCCATCGCCGGTATCGGCATGATCATGCTCTCCCGCGGGATCCTCAGAGGTCAGCGGCGTTCGTGGCTGGTCGCCGTGATGCTGCTCATCACCTCGCTCGCCCTGCACCTCCTCCACGCGGCCGACGTCGTCACGCTCGTCGTCTGTGCCGGCGTCCTCGCGCTGCTCATCATCCAGCGGGATCGCTTCCAGGCCCAGACCGAGCGGGCGACCCTCGTGTCAGCATTCGTGATCCTCGCCGTGGGTGGGGTGGTGGCGACCCTCGGCGGCTTCCTCGCGGTGGAGATCGCCGGCCGCGTGCACCACCACCCCCTCCCCGGGTGGCCCGAGGTGCTCCTCGGCTCGGCCGAGCGTCTCGTCGGTGTCGACTGGGTCGTCTTCCCCCCCACCATCGACCGCTACGCGTCCATCAGCCTGCTGGCCGTCGGCCTGAGCCTGATTGTGGTGGCGCTCTACCTGCTGACCCGGCCGGTGGTCGACCGCCGCCTGTCCTCAGGACGCGCCGCCATCGGCCGACGTGCCGCTGAGCTCCGGGCGCGCGACATCGTCCGGCGTCACGGCACCGGCACCCTCGACTACTTCGCTCTGCGCGACGACAAGCAGTGGTTCTTCCATCGCGACTCGCTCGTCGCCTACGCCGTCATCGGTGGTGTCTGCCTCGTGTCGCCCGACCCCATCGGGCCGTTCTCCGAGCGCGCCCACGTGTGGGACTCGTTCCGACGCTACGTCGATCGGCACGGTTGGGGTCTCGGCGTCATGGGGGCGGGAGAGGAGTGGCTGCCGACGTACCAGGCATCCGGCATGCGCTTCCTCTACATCGGGGACGAGGCGGTGGTGGACCCCCGGGAGTTCTCGCTCCAGGGCGGCAAAATGAAGGGGCTGCGCCAAGCGGTCAACCGGGTGGCGCGCTACGGCTACACCGTCAGGTTCCTCGACCCGGCCCGCCTCGACCCGGCCGACGCCGCCCGCATGGCCGAGTTGATGGCCAAGAGCCGTCGCGGCGAGGAGGAGCGGGGATTCTCCATGATGCTGGGACGCCTCTTCGACCGGCGCGACACGGGTCTGCTGCTCACGCTGGTCGAAGGTCCGGACGGGGAACCGGTCGCCATGTGCCAGTTCGTGCCCTCACCCGCCATTGGTGGCTACTCGCTCGACCTCATGCGGCGCGACCCGGGCGACCATCCGAACGGGCTGCTCGACTTCGCCCTCTGCTCCACCATCGAGCGTCTCAAGGAGATGGGCATGAAGGGCCTGAGCCTCAACTTCGCCGCCCTGCGGTCGGTGCTGGAGGGGGAAAGCGGCGACGGCGTCACGCAGCGCGTCGAGCGCTGGGCCCTCCGACGCCTCTCCGGCGTCCTGCAGATTGAGACGCTGTGGCGGTTCAACGCGAAATACGAGCCGAGATGGCTGCCCCGCTACATCGTGTTCGACTCGGCCGAACAGTTCGTGCCCGTCGTCGTGCAGATCATGCGGGCCGAGTCCCTGACCGAGGTCCCGGTCATCGGCCGCCTGCTCTCGACGAGTGGGGCCAAGCGGTCGGGTCCAGCCCTGCCCGAAGAAGTGCTCGCAGCACAGGAGCGCGCCGGCAATGGAACCGAAACCCGGCAAGAGGCCGGGACGGCGCCGCGCCCATGACCGAGACCCGCTGCCCCCGCTGTGGCCACGCCGGTGTGCACCACAGTCGCAACGACAGCGGTCCCTGCGAAGGGTGCGACCACTGCTGGTCGGACGAGCAGCGGCGCGATCGACCGCCCCACCACGCATCACCGGGAGGAGCCGCGTGACGCTCACAATGTCCACCGCGGAGCGCGATGAGTTTCTCGCCGGGCTGCACGTTGCCGTCCTCAGTGTGGAGGACCCTGGACGGGGCCCGCTGACCGTCCCGGTCTGGTATTCCTACGCGCCCGGAGGCACCGTCGACGTCGTCACCGGGGGGCAGAGCGTCAAGGCGCAGCTCTTGCGCGCGGCGGGTCGGTTCTCGCTGTGCGTCCAGTCCGAGTCCGTGCCCTACCGCTACGTCAGCGTGGAAGGGCCCATCACGGCATTGGACGAGACCGTCTCCGACGAAGAGCGCCGCGCCCTGGCCCACCGCTACCTCGGCCCCGAGGGCGGCGACCTCTATGTGGCCGCGACGGCGGAACAGGCTGCAAGCAGCATCGCCTTCCGCATGGCGCCGGAGCGCTGGCGCACGTCGGACTACGGCAAGCTCGGTTAGCCTCATCGGGGCACGAACCTCGGTCCCGTTGTTCGGGTGTTGTGCGGGTTGATTTCGAACGGCCCTACTCGCCGACCCACGGTCACGACACTATTGCTGAGAGGGGCGGGGTGGCCGAGGTTGTCTGGGGGCTGCCCCGCCCTGCGCGTGTCGTTCCGAAAACAGAATCAAGATCCCGGGCCACGACACCGTCGCGATGTGACCGGAGCGGCGACGTCATGGGCGGGCTCAATCCACTGCGCGTTTATGTCGATCCATTCCAGGGCCCGCCGGCTCCGGGGGTGGCGCTGCCCAGGAGGGTGCCGACCTGGGCAAGGATAGGAGCCGAGATCGGATTGAGGGGGAAGGGAGCGCCGTGAGCAAGACCCAGATTTACTCCGTTCCTGCAACGGTCGCCGCCAAGTACGACCTCGCGGCCTCGGAGGCCGAGCGGCGCGAGATCGGACGGCAGGCCCGGATACTGGCCCCCCGGGCCGACCTGGGCGAGTGGGACGAGCGGGCCCGCGGGCACGACCCCGTGGACACGCTCCTGGCGCAGAACCACATCCGGCTGGCCGAACTCGCCGGGCTCCGGCATCAGCGCATGGCCCAGTCACCGTGGAACTTCTACCGCGGCGCCGCCGCGGTGATGGCGGCCGACCTCGCCTCCCGGCCGCACAGCCGGATCGAGGTCCAGCTCTGCGGTGACGCCCACGTCCTGAACTTCGGTCTCTGGGCCACACCGGAGCGCAACCTCAACTTCGACCTGCGCGACTTCGACGAGACGTTGCCCGGTCCCTTCGAGTGGGACGTGGCCCGCCTGGCCGCCAGCCTGGTGGTGGCGGCGCGGGAGAACAACGTAAAACCCTCGAAGGCAGATGCCGCGGTCACGGCCGCGGTCGACGCCTATCGCAACCGGATGCGGTACTACTCCACCCTGCCCCTTCTCGACATCTGGTACGAGGGCACGCGCTTCGACCAGTTCATCGACTACTTCGAACCGGCCGACCGCGGCCAGGTACAGGTGCAGTTCGAGAAGAACAAGGACACGCGGACGAGTCGCGGCGCGTTCGAGAAGCTGACCACCGAGCGGCGTGGGCGGGCACGCATCACGCCACAGCCCCCACTGCGCGTGACCCTGGACGACGACGAGCAGGGCGACATCGTGGAGGGTCTCCTCGGGGAGTACCGCCTCACACTCCAGGAAGACCGCCGCCGGCTCTTCGACCGCTTCACCGCGGTGGACGTCGTCCGCCAGGTGGTCGGGGTCGGCAGCGTCGGCATGGTGGTGTACCTCGTGCTCCTCGAAGGGAGCGCGACCGGGGACCCGCTCTTCCTGCAGTGCAAGCAGGCCGGTCCCTCCGTCTACGAGTCCTACACCTACTCCAGCGGGCACGACAACCACGGCGCCCGGGTCATCGCCGGCAAGCGGATGGTGCAGAGCGCCACCGACATCTTCGTGGGTTGGGGGTCGCTCGGGGAGCGTGACTTCTACGTCCGTCAGTTCCGCGATATGAAGCTGATCCCCACCACCGAACTCATCGCGCCCGTCCTCGTCGAGTTCGCCATTGCCTGCGGCAACTCTCTCGCCCGGGCCCACGCCCGCTCCGGCGACCCCGCGGCCATCGACGCCTACATAGGGAAGAGCGACGTATTCACCAAGGCCATGCGGCGCTTCGCCCGTCGCTACGCGGACCAGAACGAGCGGGACCATGCCGCTCTGGTCGCCGCCATCCGCAGAGGCAAGGCGGAGGCCGTCCTGGACTGACTCCCCTCTCGGTGGACTACCTGGGCAGGAACAGCAGGGTGGCGTGGTTGGCGAAGTCAATGAGCGGCTGCGGCCAGACACCGAAGAGCACCGTCACCCCCGTGCACAGCGCGATGGCCAGCCCGGCGAGCGCCGGGACCGGGACCCGGTCCGGCTCCGCTGGCTCGTCATCGCCCTCGGCGACCTCTCCGGCCTCGTCGTCCAGCAGGATCTGCTCGTTCAGCGTGGTCACCGAGCTGGCGGTCGCCGCCGGGGTGGCCCATGCCAGCCCGCCGACAGGGCCGTTCCCCTCCGTCGCAGCCGTGATGATCCCGCCTCCGGTCATGCCGCCTTCGGCTCCGAGCTGGGCCGAGCCACCGGCCCCGCCCTCGGACTCGCCCAGTCCGCCGCCGGCGTACATGAGGACGGCGACCCGCAGGTAGAAGTAGGCCGCCACGGCCGCCGTCACCATGGCGATGACGGCGAGGGGCACCTCGCCCGCCCCGACGGCGGCGAAGACTACCTGCAGCTTGGCCCACAGGCCGGTGGTGAAGGGTGCGCCCGCCTGGGCCAGCAGCAGGACGGCGAACGCCAGGGCCAGCACGGGCTGGCGGCCGGCCAGGCCGCGGTAGCGCGAGATGTCGTGGTCGCCGTCGCCCTCGCGCCCGAGCACGGTCACAATGGCGAAGCTGCCGATGGTCATGAACATGTAGGCGAAGAGGTAGTAGAGCGACGCGCTGGCACCGCGGGCCGTGCCGGCGGACACCCCCAGCAATATGAACCCGGCGTGATTGATGGACGAGTACGCCAGCATCCGCTTCACGTCGCGCTGGCGCAGGGCCACGAAGGCACCGAGCACCAGCGAGAGCACCGCCAACCCGTAAATGATCGGACGCCAGTCCGTCTCGATGACGCCGAACGAGGAGAACAGGACGCGCAACATGGCGGCGAAGGCGCCCGCCTTCGCCACGGCCGCCATGAACCCGGTCACGGGCGACGGCGCACCCTGGTACACGTCAGGGGTCCACATGTGGAAGGGCACCGCCGCCACCTTGAAGGAGAAGCCGACCAGCATCAAAGCGAGCCCGGCCAGCAGGAGGCCGTTGGTGAGGACGACGTTCTTGGACAGGTAGTCCGAAATCTGCGTCAGGTTCGTCGACCCGGTGGCCCCGTAGGTCAGCGCAATGCCGTACACGAAGATGGCCGAGGAGAAGCCGCCCAGGATGAGGTACTTGAGCGCCGCCTCGCCGGATCCGGCGCGCTTGTAGTTGAAGGCGGTCAGGACGTACAGGGCGAGGGAGAGGATCTCGAGGCCGAGGAAGATGATGATCAGGTCGTTGGCCATCCCCATCATCATGGCGCCGGAGGCCGAGAGCATCGCCAACACGTGGAACTCCGCGCCATGCGTGCCTTCCCGGCGCAGGTAGCCGTCCGCCACCAGCGCGGTGAGCAGCATGGCGATGGCGACCAGCATGGTGATGAGCACGCTGAAGCCGTCCATGACGACGGCGTGCTTCACGTAGGTGTGCGCGCCGTGCTGCTGCACGTCGTTCCACTGCCAGAGGGAGATGCCGAGTGCGCCGCCCGAGATGACGACCGTGGCAATGGTGCTCACGCGCACCCGCAGCGGCTTGCGTACCAGCGAGGCGAGGCCGAGGAGGACCACGGCGCCGCCGATCATGATGATGGGCGGCAGGATGGCGAGCCAGCGGATGGACGGCACCGAGACGGCGTGCGTCGCCGCATGCGACGTGGCGGCGGCGAACAGGGATGCGATCACTTGGTTCCCCCCACGCCTCTGACTGCGACCGGCGGCTCGTAGTGGCCGGTCGAGGATTCCACGTGCGCGATGAGCTGGTTGACCGACGGGTTGATGCGGTCGAGCACCGGCTTCGGATACACGCCCAGGAACACGATCAGGATGATGAGGGGCGCCATGATCAGCCGCTCGATCAGGACCAGGTCACGTGTCTTCTCGTCCGCCTCCCGCGGCTCGCCGTGGAAGACCTGCTGGTAGGCCCAGAGGAGGTAGATCGCAGCGACGATCACGCCGAGGACGGCCACCACGGCCCACCAGCGGTGGGTGATGAAGGTGCCGGAGAGCACGAGGAACTCGCTCACGAAGCCATTGAGGCCCGGCACGCCGATGGACGCCATCATGGCCACGGTGAAGACGGCGGCCAGTACGGGCGCCGCCTTCTGCAGGCCGCGCATCTCGCTCGTCTGCCAGGTGCCGCGCCGCTGGTAGATGAAGCCGATGAGGATGAACAGCGCCGCCACGATGATCCCGTGGTTGAGCATCAGGAGGACGGCACCGGCCAGTCCCTGCGTGCTCAGCGCAAAGGTCCCGAGCGCGATGAAGCCGATCTGGGCCAGCGACGAATAGGCGACGAGGCGCTTCATGTCGCGCTGGGCGCAGGCAACGATGGCGCCGTAGACGATGCCGATGACGGCCAGCGTCAGGAAGATCGGGGCCAGGGTCCGGGTGGCGTGGGGGAAGAGGCTGAGGTCGAAGCGGATGATGCCGTATGTGCCCAGTTTGGCCAGAATGCCCGAGAGCAGCACCGAGCCCTCCTCCGGGGCCTCGGTGTAGGCGTCGGGCGACCAGGTGTGGAGCGGGAAGAGCGGCGCCTTGACCGCGAAGGCTGCGGTGAAGGCCAGGAACAGCAGGATCTCCGTCGACGAGGACAGGTGCGTCTGCATCAGCGGCCCGAGCTCGAAGGTCAGGTAGTGGTACTGCGACTCGTGGATGAAGGCCAGCGCCAGGATCCCGACGAGCAGGAAGGCCGACCCGAGGAACGTGTAGAGGAAGAACTTGATGGCCGCGTAGGCCCGCCGCTGGTGTCCCCAGCCGGCGATGATGAAGTAGGCCGGCACCAGGGTCAGCTCGAACATGAAGAAGAACACGATGAGGTCGAGCGACAGGAAGCTCCCCATCACCGCGGCCTCCAGGAGGAGGATCCAGGCGAAGTAGGCCCGGGGATTTTCCCGGTTGCGCCCGAGGATGATGGTGAGCGGGAACAGCAGGGCGGTGAGCAGCACCAAGAAGATGGAGATGCCGTCGATCCCCAGGTACCAGTGCACCCCGAGGCTCGTGCCGGTGTACTCGTGGTTCGAGACCAGCTGGAAACCGCCGTCGTGCACCTTCATGGCGACCAGGGCGGCCACCGCGATCGCCGCTGTGGCCAAGGACACAATCAGGGCCAGCGCGTAGACGACCTCCTTGTGCAGCGAGCGGTCGAAGGTGAGCAGGCCCAAGGCGACCGCCCCGATGGCCGGCAGCAGGATGAGCAACGTCAGGAAGGGGATGGAGTGGCTCATCCCCACCACGTCCGGCTCAGCAAGAAGGCGATGATGAGCGCCGTCCCCAGCGCGATGCCGAGCGCGTAATTCCGGGCGTAGCCCGTCTGCAGCTTGCGGGCCGCGTTCCCTGTGGCCTTGGCCAGCTGTGCCGTGCCGTTGACCGCTCCGTCGATGATGCGGACGTCGATCACCCAGGCGCAGAACGTGGCCAGCCGCTGGGCCGGTCGCCCGATGACGAGGTCGTAGAAGTCGTCCCAGTACCAGACCCGCTGGAGGAACGCCGGTTCCAGCTTCGGCTGGTAGACCTCGTCACCCCGCCACAGCGTCCAGGCGATGATCACGCCGATGAACGCCGCCGCGATGTCGGCCAGGGCGAGCGCCCACTCCGGTCCCGACCCCAGGTGGTCGTTGTAGAGCGTGCCGGCGAACACCGGGGCCAGGAAGCTCGCCAGGTTGTCGGTGTGCACCCAGGGCAGGTCCAGCGCGCCGGCGAAGAAGGCGAAGAAGGCGAGGACGACGAGCGGGAGCCGCATGACCCAGGGTGACTCGTGAGGCGCGTGCAGCGCCGGCTCACCGTTGGACCCCGGCTTGTCGAAGCGCTCCTTGCCGCCGAAGGCGAGGACCTCCAGCCGGCTCATGTAGTACGCCGTGAGCACCGCTGTGATCAGGCCGAGGACCCACAGCCACTTGAAGTGGGCGAAGGTGTTGTCGAGGACGTCGCCCTTGGCCCAGAAGCCCGAGAGCGGCGGGATCCCGGCAATGGCCAGGAAGCCGATGGTGAAGGTGACGGTGGTCCACTTCATGTAGCGGCGCAGCGCGCCCATCCGTTTGAGGTCCTGTTCGTCCTCGAGGCCGTGGATCACCGAACCCGCCCCCAGGAAGAGCAGCCCCTTGAAGAAGGCGTGGGCCACCATGAGGAAAACGGCGGCGATGTAGGCGCCCGTGCCGACGGCGAGGATCATGTAGCCGATCTGCGAGACCGTCGAGAAGGCGAGCACCTTCTTGATGTCCTGCTGCGCGCAGGCGATGGTGGCCGCGGTGAAGGCGGTGACGGCCCCGATGGTGGCGATGATCTCGGACCCCGTGGCCGTCACGTGCAGCAGGGGGTTCATGCGACAGAGCAGATAGACCCCGGCCGTGACCATGGTGGCTGCATGAATGAGGGCCGAGACCGGCGTCGGGCCCTCCATGGCGTCGGGCAGCCAGTTGAACAGCGGGATCTGGGCCGACTTGCCGGCGGCGGCCAGGAACAGGAGCAGCACGGCGGCCAAGCCGTAGCCGCCGTCGAGCTGGTGCAGCTGGCCGAAGATCCCTCCGCCCGGGCCGCTCTCGTACTGGAGGGTGCCGGTCCGCTCGAAGATCAAGAAGATGGCCAGCAGGAAGCCGGCGTCACCGATGCGGTTGTAGATGAAGGCCTTCTTGCCGGCCGAGGCCGCCGCGTCGCGCTGGAACCAGAAGGACACCAGCCAGTAGGAGCAGACGCCCACGCCTTCCCAGCCCACGAACGTGAGAAGCAGGTTGTCCGACAGCACCAGCAGCAGCATGGAGAAGACGAACAGGTTCAGGTAGATGAAGAACTTCGAATAGTCCCGGTCGTCCTTCATGTAGCCGATGGAGTACAGGTGGATGAACGCGCTCGACGAAGGTGATGAACATGCACATCGTGATCGACAGCGGGTCCACCAGGAACCCGACAGGCACCGTCAGGCCGCCCGAGCTGAACCATGTGAAGTAGTTGTCCACCACCACCCGGCCGTTGTCGGGGAGGCCGAGGAGGCCGGCCAGCACGAAGCAGGCCACCACGAATGCGCCACCGACCGCAACGGTCCCGATCCAACCCGCCACCGGGTCGCCGAGGCGGCGCCCGAAGGTCACAAGGAACAGGAAGCCCGCGAGAGGCAACAGCAACATGAGGTACGCGAGATGGACCACGGGTCAGCCCTTCAGCGAGTCCAGGTCGTCCGCCACCGTCGTCTGACGGCGGCGGAAGTTGGTCACCACGATCCCCAGGCCGACCACGACCTCGGCTGCGGCCACCACGAGAACGAAGAACACGATGGCCTGCCCGCCGATGTCGTTGAGCATGCGGGCGAAGGTGACGAAGGTCAGGTTGGCCGCGTTGAGCATCAACTCAATGCACATGAGCATGATCAGGACGTTGCGCCGCACCAACAGGCCGATGGCACCGATGGTGAAGAGGATGGCGGCCAGGCCGATGTACCAGGATCCCGACAGGCTCATGCCGGCAGCTCGCTCTCGGTGCTGTCTTCCTGGTCGGCATGGTCCGTCGGCGGGCGACGGGCCAGCACCACGGCACCGACCACCGCGATGACGAGCAGCGCCGCGGTGGCCTCGAACGCGAAGAGGTAGGTCGTAAAGAGCTGCTTGCCCAGCTGGGCCGGCTCGCCCGCCGGCGAATTCGGGCCGGCGATGTGTCCCTGGATCGGCCCCACCACCTGCTTGGCGCCCGTGACCCAGTGCGCCGTGGCCACCATGGCCAGGACGCCGCCCAGGGTGATGAGCGAGAACACGACGGCCAGGGGGCGCTGGCCGGCCAGCGGCTCCACCGTGATGTCCTCGGACCGGTCGACCCCGAGGAACATGATCACGAAGAGGAAGAGGACGACGATGGCGCCGGCGTAGACGATGATCTGCACGGCCGCGAGGAAATCGGCCTCCTGCTCAATGAAGAGCACGGCGACGCCGAAGAGCGTCAGCACCAGGCTGAGAGCGGCGTGCACAGGGTTGCGCGACGTGACGACACCGACGGCCCCGACCAGGATCACCGCCGCCGCGGCGGCGAAGACCAGGATGTCGGGCCACGTGGCGCGCGTGGCAGCCAGGAGCGGCACGGCGTGGAGCATGGGTCAGTCGCTCCCCTCGGCCGCGCCGTCCACGCGATCCTCGTCCACGACCGCACCCGTGATCGCGGCAGCCGCGTGGACCGAGGCGTCGGCCGCCTCGTCCGCCGCCGCGTCCGCCCGCTCAGCCTTGGCGTCGGCCTTGGCCGCCTTGCGGGAGGCCCGCAGATCCTTCATCCGGGCCCGCATGGCGTCCATCTTCTTGCGGTTGGCCGCCGCCCCCTCCTTGGCCCGCCAGACGCGGCCCTGCATCCCGCGGTGGGCAAGTGGGATGTCCTCGTCGAGCAGATGGGCTTCGAGCACCTCGCGCAGGGGCTTGGTGCCGGTGGCGTCGTCGTCCCGGTGCGCCGACTGGCCGCCCTCGGGGGCGCGCACGCCGTAGCCGAGCTCGCCCGACCACTGCACCTCGCCCTCGTATTCCGCGCTGCCCGACGGGGCCGTGGCGCGCATCCAGCCGGAGGTCATCTTGTCGTCGCCCTCGCGCCAGTCCTCCCAGGGGAGCTTCTTCGGTGTCCCGTCGTCGTGCACGACGAGCTCTTCCTTGGTGTAGATGGCGTCGAAGCGGTTGGTGAAGGAGAACTCGAACAACTTGGATTCGGTGATGGCCTCGGTCGGGCAGGCCTCGACGCACATGTCGCAGTGGATGCAGCGCAGGTAGTTGATCTCGTAGACGTAGCCGTAGCGCTCCCCGGGCGACACCGGGTGATCGGGCGGGTTGTCGAGTCCGCGCACATAAATGCAGTCCGCCGGGCACACGCCGGCGCACAGCTCGCAACCGATGCACTTCTCCATGCCGTCCTCGTAGCGGTTCAGGACATGGCGACCGTGCTGGCGCGGTTGCTTGGGCTTCTTCACGTCGGGGTACTTCGAGGTCACCCGGGGCCGGGTCAGGTGCTGGAAGGTCAGCTTGAAGCCCCCGAGGAACGAGAGCTGGTCCTTCAGTTCGTCGCCGACGCCCATTACGCCTTCCCTCCTGAAACAGGATCGGGGACCGGGAACAGCCGGGAGGGCCGGGTCACCCGGCTCCCGACCGCCGGGAGGATGAGGTCGTCGTCGTCGATCTCCCGGCCCAGCTTGTTGGCCCTGATGAGCAGGAAGGAGGCGAGGATCACGACGGGCACCAGGATCAGCCCGGCCCAACCCCACGCGACGATAGCGGCCACCAGGAGCAGCCACCCAAGCGTGAGAGGGATGAGGCGCTTCCAGCCGAGATCCATGAGCTGGTCGTAGCGCAGGCGGGGCAGGGCGGCACGGAACCAGACGTAGATGAAGCAGAACGCCACCGTCTTGAGGAGGAAGTAGATGATCGGCATGTAGATGGTCGCGCCGGGGATGTGGAAGATGTAGCCGTTGGGGCCGCCGAAGAAAAGGGTCACCACGATGGCCGACATGGTGATGGTGTTCATGAATTCGGCCAGGTAGAAGAGACCGAAGCGGATGGACGAGTACTCGGTGTGGAACCCGCCGACCAGCTCCGTGTCCGCCTCGGTGAGGTCGAAGGGCGGGCGGGTGAGCTCGGCCGTGATGGCGATCATGAAGAAGATGAACGGCAGGAAGCCCAACCGGATGAGGTTCCAGTTCCAGAAGCCGTTCGACTGGGACGCCACGATGGCGCGCGTCGACAGCGAACCGGTCACCAGTACCACCATGACCGTGGTCATGCCCAGGGCGGCCTCGTAGGAGATCACCTGGGCCGACGCCCGTACCGAGCCGAGCAACGGGTACTTCGACCCCGAGGACCAGCCGGCCAGCATGACGCCGTAGACGGCGATGCCCGACATGGCGAGGACGAGGAGGATCCCCATCGGCGGGTCGGCCACCTGCAGTTCGAAGGTGTGGCTGCCGATGGTGATCACGCCCCCGACGGGGACGACCGTGAAGACCAGCACGGCGGGAATGACCGAGAGATAGGGCGCCAGCTTGAAGACGAAGGAGTCCGCCCGGTCGGGCAGCAGGTCCTCCTTGAAGATGAGCTTGGTCCCGTCGGCCAGCGTCTGCAGCAGGCCCCAGGGCCCGGCCCGGTTCGGGCCCACCCGGCTCTGCATGTCCGAGATCACCTTGCGCTCGAACCAGATCATCAGTGCCGTGGCGACGAGCAGCGCCACGAAGGCGGCCACGCACTTGATGAGCAGGATCAGCCAAACCTGCCAATTGAGACCGAAATAGAAGAGCGGGTCCCCGTTGCCGCTGTCGGCGCTGTGCGTCAGCAACGGGGCCGAGTTCGAGAGCAGGGCGGCGGCAGCGATCACACCGACTCCAGTCGCACGTCGGTCACCAGCTGGCGGCTGTCGATGAGCGTGGCCACCGCGTTGGGCGGTGCGCTCTCGCCACCGGGGACATTGAAGTCGATGGCGACGACGCCCCGGGCCACGCCCTCGTCGGACTCGGCAGCCAGGATCAGCTCACCCCTGGCAGAACGCACCTTCACGCGGTCGCCGGAGTGCGCGCCGAGGCGGTCGAGGTCGTAGGGATTGGCACGGGCCACCAACGTGGGCACGAGCGGCGTGAGCGACGGCGAGCCGGTGATGGAGCTGCCCGCGTCGTAGAGGCGGCGTCCCGACACCAGACGGAGGCTGTAGCTGTCGGCCTTGGGGATCGCCAGCGGTTCGGCGCCGCCGGTACCGGTCCCGGAGAGCAGGGGCGGCGGGCTGCCCAGATCGGAGACCTGCTCCGAGGCGGGGCCGCTGGCGCCGGTGCCGACGCGGGGCGGCGCGCCCTGGCGCTCCACCGACTCCACGCCGGGCAGCGCCACGGGGTCGATCGGGGACACATCGTCACGATGGTCCTCGTTCCCGGTGAGCGGCACCAGAATGCCGTCGTGCGCGACGTCGGAATGGAGGACCTGCTGGGTCAGCCCGGCGTAGGCCGGCGCCGTGCGGGCCAGCTCGTCTGAGAGGTCGTTGTCACTGGCGAGGCGGAGATCCGAACCGAGAGCGGCGGCGAGCTCGGCGGCGATCATCCAGTCGGGCCAGGCGAAGCCGGGCGCCGAGAGCTTTGGACCGAGGCGGCTGACACGCCCCTCGATGTTGGTCGTGGTGCCCGCCCGCTCGTGCGACACCGCGCACGGCAACACGACGTCGGCGTGCGCGTCGACCGACTCGGAGGGGTGGCCCGTCACGGCGACGACGAAGTGCCCGGCGCGCAGCGCCTTCTCGGCGACGGAACGGTCGGGGAAGTCATCGAGCGGGTCGGCGCCGAGCAGGACGAGCGCGCGCACCGCGGTCCCAGCGCCGTCGTGCTCGCCCGCCATGGAGGCGAGGATGTCGGCCGTGGACAGACCGGCGCCGGCGGGCACCGAGCCCCAGGCGGCCGTGAAGCGCTGGCGTCCCGCGTCGAGGCTCACCCGGCCCGGCAGGATCCCGGGGGCGAGTCCCATGTCGAGCGCTCCAAAGACGTTGCCCCGGCGCAGCGCCGGCAGGAAGGTCGCCTTGGGAAGGGCGGCAGCCAGCGCGCGCACGGCCTCCGCAGCCACCTCACCCGACTCGGCGTACGAAGGCCGGCCCGCCACGATGACGACGCCCTCGCCGTCGGGCCGGTCCGCCAGCACGCCGCGGGCCGCCTCCATCTGATCCTGCGTGAAGGTGGCCCCCTCGGGATGCGTGCCCAGCGCGGTCGAGGCGGCGGCGTCGCCGGTCAGCGCGCGGGCCATGACCGGCGCGTCGCCCGGACGGATTCGGAGCGAGGCGGTGGCAAGCGTGGTCAGGGCCGTGGGGGCGGCCGCGATCTCGAGCAAC
>CAVRJN010000009.1:0-202727 GCA_963721585.1 uncultured Acidimicrobiaceae bacterium
CGGGTGCCGCCGCCGACCACGGCTTCGCGCAGGCGCAGGAAGAGCACCGGGAGCTCCTCGCGCAGGTCGCCGGCCAGGGTGAGCAGCACCGGTGCCGCACAGGCCTCGTCGATGGTGGCCCTCGGCAGGCCCAGCACGAGCTCGGCAGGGAGGCCATCACCAAGCTGGGCGTCGACCGAGTCGGTGCCGATGACGCCCTTGGCCAGCTTGGCCCAGGCGTAGGCGGACTCGTTGGTCAGGCGTGCCCCTCCGATGACGGCCACCGCGCCGGCTCCCCCGGCGCTCTTGGCGGCGGAGAGTCCGGCCGCCGCGGCGGCCAGGGCCTCGCCCCAGCTGACCGGGACCAGCTCGCCTTCCTTGCGGATGCGCGGCTCCACGAGGCGGCCGTGCTCGAAGCGCCCCGTCTCCCGCGCCTCGCCCAGGAACTGGCCGCGGCTGGCACCGAGGCTGACGACCTGGGACGCGGTCGCGGGCACCACGTCGACGGCCTCGTCGGCCACCTCGGTGGGCTGGGGGCCGTTGTCGACCTCGTCGCCGTTGACGGACTCGAAGGAGAAGCGGCCCTTGTCGCACAGCCAGCCGTGGTTGACCGGCTCGGAGTCGATGCCGAGCAGCCGGGTCAGGCGGTTCTGCGAGGACTGCACGGCGACCCGGCAGCCGACCGAGCAGGCGGTGCAGGTGGACTCGACCTGATCGAGGTCCCAGGGCCGGGCGGTGAAGCGGTAGGGCGTCGCGGTGAGCGCGCCCACCGGGCAGATCTGCACCGTGTTCCCGCTGAAGTAGGAGGAGAATGGCTCCGTGGGGAAGGTCGCGACCTCCACGTTCTCGCCCCGCCCGGCGAAGTCGATCTGCGCCTCGCCGGCCACGTCGGAGGCGAAGCGGGTGCAGCGGGCGCACTGAATGCAGCGCTCGCGGTCGAGCAGGACGAGGTCGGAGATGGCGATGGGCTTCTCGAAGTGGCGCTTCTCCTCAATGAAGCGGGTCTCACCCGGGCCGTAGGCCAGGGTCTGGTCCTGCAGCGGGCATTCGCCGCCCTTGTCGCAGACCGGGCAGTCGAGCGGGTGGTTGGCCAGCAGGAACTCGAGCACGCCGTCCTGGGCCTTCTTCACCTTCTCCGAGGTGGTGTCGACGACCATGCCCTCGCCCGCCTCGATGAAGCAGGCCGGCTGCAAGGTGGCGCCGCGCGGGCCCTCGACCTCGACCAGGCACATGCGGCACATGCCGACAGGCTCCATGCGCGGGTGGTAGCAGAAGCGCGGGATGTAGGTCCCGGCCCGCTCGGCCGCCGCAATCAGCAGCTCGCCTTTCTTGGCGCTGACCGTGCGTCCGTCGAGGGTGAAGGTGTGTGTCCCGTCCTCCTTCGCGTCCGGTGCGAATGTGTCGGTGGGGTTCTTGGTCTTCGCCGTGTCAGTCAAAGGGACACCCCCCCTCCTTCACGTGCACCAGGAACTCGTCGCGGAACATGCGGATGCCGGACGCGATGGACGACGGGATCGACGGCCCGAGCACGCAGATCGTTGTCTGCTGCGGGGGCCAGGCCACGCCGGGGGAGATGTTGTCGCACAGGTCCATGAGAAGGTCCAGATCTTCCTCGCGCCCGTCGCCGTTCTCAATTCGGTACATGATGCGCTCCAGCCAGCCCGATCCCTCGCGGCAGGGCGTGCACTGCCCGCACGACTCGCGGGAGAAGAACTTGGTGATGCGCCAGGCGGCGCGCACCATGCACGTGGCCGAGTCCATGACGACGACCGAGCCCGAACCGAGCATGGATCCGGCGTCGCCCACTTCGTCCTGGCCGAGCGGCAGGTCCACCTGGTCCGGACCGAACCACGGGGCAGACACGCCGCCGGGGATGAATGCCTTGAGCGTGTTGGAGCCGCGGATGCCCCCGCCCAACACTGGCGCGTAGATGAGGTCGCGGAACGTGGTCTTCACCATCTCGAGCTCGTAGTTGCCCGGGTTGCGCACGTGGCCGGCCAGGGCGAACAGCCGCGTCCCGGTGGAGCGGCCTGCGCCCAGCGCGGCGAAGGCGGCGCCGCCGTTGTTCACGATCCAGGGGATGTTGGCCATGGTCTCGACGTTGTTGACCACGGTGGGCTCGCCGTAGAGGCCGATGGCCGCCGGGAAGAAGGGGGGCTTGATCCGCGGGAAGCCGCGCTTGCCCTCGAGCGACTCGAGCAGCGCCGTCTCCTCGCCGCAGATGTAGGCGCCGGCGCCGGGGTGCACCACGATGTCGACCGAGAACCCCGAATCGAAGATGTTGCTCCCCACCGCCCCGTGGGCGTAGGCCTCGTTCAGCGCCGCCTGCAGGCGCTCCAGGCCCAGTGCGAACTCCCCGCGCAGGTAGATGAACGCCTGCGTGACCTGCAGCGCGTAGGCGGAGATCAGCACGCCTTCGAGGATCTGGTGCGGGTCGCCTTCAATGAGCATGTGGTCCTTGAAGGTGGCGGGCTCGGATTCGTCGCCGTTGATGACCAGGTACGTCACCGGGTTCTTGCGCAGCATCGACCACTTGCGCCCGGCCGGGAAGCCGGCGCCGCCCCGGCCCAGCAGGCTGGCCGCGTCGACCTCGGCCGCCACCGCCTCGGGGGTCATGGTCAGGGCCTTGCGCAGCCCGGTGTACCCGCCGGTGGCGAGGTAGCGCTCCAGCGTGAAGGAGTCGTCGTAGCCGAGGCGCGCCGTGATGATCCTGGGGGCGTCGGTGATGGCCATCAGGCCTTCTTCTCCCCGCCGGCCGCGGCGCGGGTGGCCTGTTCGGCGGCAACCGCAGCGCGCTCGGACTTGATGGCGGCGGGGTCGGCCTGCAAGCCGACACTGCGGCGCACCCGCACCAGCGTGCCGTGGTTCGGGATCGTGTCCGACAGGCGACCGGCGCGCAGATCCCCGACCAGCGCGTCGAAGCTCTCGGGCGTCTGCGCGCCGACGTAGCGGTGGTTGACCTGCACGCACGGCGTCTTGTCGCAATCGGCCAGGCACTCCGCCTCGTGCAGCGTGAAGACGCCGTCGGGCGTCGTCCCGCCGGCGCGGACACCGAGCGTCGACTCCGCGTGCTCCAGCAGCTCGAGCGCGCCGCCGAGCAGGCAGGCAATGTTGGTGCACACCGCCACGGCGTAGGTGCCCACGGGCTCGGTGTGCAGCATGTCGTAGAAGGTGGCGGTGCCCCGCACCTCGGCCGCCGTCACACCGCACAGCTCGGCGATCTCGCTCACGGCCTCGGGGACCAGCCAGCCGTCCTGCTCCTGGGCCAGGTGGCACAGCGGGATGAGGGCGGAACGCGGCTCGGGGTAGAGCGCGACCAACTCCTCGGCCCGGGTGCGGACGTCCGCTTGCAGGTGGCTCACCGGTCGACCTCGCCCATGACCGGGTCGACCGAGGAGATGACGGCGACGGCGTCGGCCATGGTGCCGCCGCGCAGCAGCAACGGGAGCGCCTGCAGGTTGACGAAGCTCGGCGCACGAATGTGCATGCGGTACGGCTTCGAGGTCCCGTCGGAGACCATGTAGCAGCCCAGCTCGCCCCGCGGGGACTCGATCGCCACGTAGACCTCGCCCTCGGGGACCCGGAAGCCCTCGGTGAAGATCTTGAAGTGGTGGATGAGCGCCTCCATGCTCTCGTCGATGCGGGCGCGTGGCGGCGGCGTCACCTTGCGGTCCTGCACGCGGTAGTCGCCCGGGGGCATCATCTCGGCGATCTGACGGATCATCTTGATGGACTCGCGGATCTCGTTGAGCCGCACCGAGTAGCGGTCGAAGTTGTCGCCGTAGGTCCCCACGATCACGTCGAAGTCGAGCTTGTCGTAGGCCAGGTAGGGCATGGTCCGGCGCAGGTCCCAGGGCACGCCGGTGGAGCGCAGGATGGGCCCGGTCACCGAGAGCGCAAGCGCCTCCTCGGCCGAGATGTTGCCCACCGCTTCGGTGCGCTCGCGGAAGATGGGCTGGCCCGTGATCAGCTCGTCGTACTCGTAGGTGCGGGCAAGGATGGTCTCGCAGATGATCTCGATGTCGTCCTGCCAGCCGTCGGGCAGGTCGGCGGCGACGCCGCCCGGACGGATGTAGTTGGTGTTCATGCGCAGCCCGGTCACCTTCTCGAAGAAGGCGAGGACCATTTCGCGCTCACGGAAGCCGTAGATCAACATGGAGGTCGAGCCGAGGTCCCCGCCGTTGGTGGCCACCCACAGCAGATGCGACGACACCCGGTTCAGCTCGACCATCAGCATCCGGATCCAGGTGGCGCGTGGTGGCGTCTCCACGTCCAGGAGCGCCTCGGTGGCCAGGGAGAAGACCAGCTCGTTGTGGAGCGGGGACAGATAGTCCATCCGGGTCACGTTGGTCGAGCCCTGGACGTAGGTCAGCTCCTCCCCCTGCTTCTCCATGCCGGTGTGGAGGTAGCCGATGATGGGCTTGGTGCGCAGGATCGCCTCACCGTCCAACTCGAGCATGAGGCGCAGCACGCCGTGGGTGGAAGGGTGTTGGGGGCCCATGTTGATGATCGTCGTCTCGTCGTCACGGCGCTCGATGTCGATGTCAGCCGGATCGGCGTAGCCGCCCTCGGGGAGGCGAAGGACCGCGCCCACCTCCTGGCGGAGTTCGCCGGGGCTGGTGAGTGGTGCGCGACCGGAGGCCCTGGTCGCCCTCTGACGTCTCCGCGATCAGGGCCTGCTCTTCGGCCTCTTCGAAGGCCTCGTGCTCGGCGTCCTCGGCCGCGTACTCCTCGTCGTGCTCGTGGCCGTGGTGATGGCCGTGCTCGTTCTCGTGATCGCTCACCGGGGGCCTGGCGCTTCCTTGAACTGCACGGGCACCCGCCCGACGCCGTAGTCCTTGCGCAGGGGGTGGCCTTCCCAGTCTTCGGGCATGAGGATGCGCGTCATGTCGGGGTGGCCCTCGAAGATGATCCCGACCATGTCGTAGGCCTCACGCTCCATGGAGTCGGCGCCCGGATAGACCTCCACCACGCTGTCCACGGTCGGATCGGACTCGGGCACCTGCACTCGGATGCGCACGCGCCGGCGGGACGAGAGCGAGAGCAGGTTGACGACGACCTCGAAGCGCTCCGGCGTCACCCCCTCGGGCAGGGTGCGGCCGGGATGGGTCAGGTAGTCGACGGCGCACAGGTCGCTGCAAAGCTCGAAGCCGGCGTCGCGAAAGGCGGCCACCATCTGCTTGTACGTCTCGCGGTGCGGGAAGGCGAGCTGATCGACCAGGCGGTCGGGCAGCCGCGGCACCTCGGGGAGGACGCTGGCAGGGGAGGCCACCGGCGCAGTCGTCGGGGTCGTCCCGCTCACCGTGGCGTGGCCACCCGCACGGCGTCGGGCACGGTGGGCACCCAGCCGCCGGTCGCCTGCTCGCCGGCCGGGACGGAGGATCCGGGACGGCGGGTGATCTCACCGGTCCGGATCTTCTCGTGCAGCGTCAGGATGGCGTGCAGGAGCGTCTCGGGCGAGGGTGGGCAACCGGGGGCGTAGACGTCCACGGGCACGATCTGGTCCACCCCCTGCACGATGGCGTAGTTGTTGAACATCCCCCCCGTCGACGCGCACACGCCCATGGAGATGACCCACTTGGGTTCCATCATCTGGTCGTAGATGTTGCGCAGGACTGGGGCCATCTTCTGCGAGACCCGCCCGGCGACGATCATCAGGTCGGCCTGCCGCGGCGAGCCCCGGAAGACCTCCATGCCGAGCCGGCTGATGTCGTAGTCGGCGGCCCCGACCGAGATCATCTCAATGGCGCAGCAGGCGAGGCCGAACGTGGCCGGCCACACGCTGTTGCGGCGGGCCCACTTGACCAGGTCCTCGATCCGACCCGTCAAGAAGTTGTGCTGGAGGTCCTCGAACCCCATCGATCAGGCCGCCTCGCCTGGGTTCTTGGACGCACTGATCCGGGTGATGGTCGACTCCGACGTCCGGCTCGGCAGGCCGGACTGCAGGGCCTTCGACGGCCCCCAGGTCAGGGCCCCGTTGGAGATGAGGTAGAGGAACGACACGAAGACCACCGCCGCGAAGACGATCACCTCGATGAGCCCGAATGTCGCGATCTGGTGGAAGACCACCGCCCAGGGGTAGAGGAACACGATCTCGATATCGAAGATGATGAAGATCATCGACACCAGGTAGAAGCGCACCGGAAAGCGCTGGGGCGGCTCCACGTCGGGCACGATGCCGCATTCGTAGGGCGCCAGCTTGGCGGAGGACGGCTTCTTCCGCGGCGCCAGGATCGCTGAGGACACCAGCGAGAACACGGTGAAACCGAGCGCGAGCACGCCCAAAATGAGGATCGGGAGATACTGGACCACTGAGATCCGTTTCTACCATGCGACCGCTTTGCCAGGCACATCCGCGCCGCTGGTCAGAGGCCCCGGCGGCGGACCTACGATGCGTTCGTGACGGCTCCCGACGAGACCCCTGGTCCCGGTGCCCCCAAGAAGGCGGCGAGGACTGCGAAAGCTCCTGCCAAGAAGCGGGCGGCGGCGAAGAAGGTCACGCCGCGGAAGGCGGCCGCGAAGAAGGCGGCAACCCCCGCCGCAGCCGATGCGGCGGGGAAGGCCGCCAAGTCCCCGAGGCGGGCGGCAACGTCCGCGGCAAAGACCCCGCATACGACCTCGGCAGCGGCCCGGCGGGCCCCTGATCACGTCCACGATGTGGTGATAGTCGGCGCAGGGCCGTCCGGCGCATCCTGTGCCTACTGGCTGGCCGAGGCCGGCTGGGACGTGGTCGTCGTGGAGAAGAAGGAGTTCCCCCGGGAGAAAACCTGCGGCGACGGCCTCACGCCGCGGGCCGTCCGGCAACTGGCCGACATGGACCTGGAAGGGGCCCTGGCCGGCTCCCACCGCTACGGCGGCCTGCGGGCCTTCGGCTTCGGCCGCTCCATCGACATGCAGTGGCCGGAGCACCCAAACTTTCCCAACTACGGCTACACCATCACCCGCCACGACCTGGACGGCCTCGTTGCCGGTCACGCCGAGTCGGCCGGGGCGACCCTCCTCCAGGGCACCGAGGTCACAGAACCGGTGATCGACGAGGCGGCCACGCCCCCGGGCCCGCTGCCCACTCTCGTCGGCGTGGCCGTCAAGGACAAGGGCTCGACGAGCAGCCGCACCATCAAAGCCCGCTACGTAGTGGTAGCCGACGGCTCCAATTCGCGGATCGGCCGCATGCTGGGTACGTCCCGGCGCCGCGAGCTCCCCATGGGCATGGCGCTGCGCGGCTACTACCGCTCGGACCGCCACGACGACCCCTTCATTGAGTCACATCTCGACATCCGCGACGCCGAGGGCGACGTGGTGCCCGGCTACGGCTGGATCTTCCCGATGGGCGACGGGCGGGTGAACGTGGGCGTCGGGCTGCTCTCGACCGATCAGCGCTGGAAGGGCCTCAACACCAGCCATCTCATGGACGCCTTCGTGGATTTCGCACCGTCGTCGTGGGGTATCCGGCCCGAGACGAGCCTCGGGCCGCCAACGGGGGGGAAGCTCCCCATGGGGCTCTCGGTCGGGCCCCGGGCCGGCGGGAACGTGCTGATCACAGGCGACGCCGGCGGCGCCATCAACCCGTTCAACGGCGAGGGGATCGCCTACGGCTACGAGACCGGGAGGCTGGCCGCCGCAGCGCTGGGCCACGCCTTGACCGGCGAGGGCGAGCGTGCCCTGACCGACTACGACCACGAGCTGACGGCGGCCTACGGCCCGTACTTCAAGGTGGCGCGGGCCTTCGTGCACCTGATCTCGAACCCCGAGGCCATGCGCCTGTGCGTCGGCCTCGGCATGCGCTCCGAGCTGCTCATGACCCAGCTGCTGCGGATCATGGCCAATCTCATGCGGCCCGACGCCGCCGGCCCGGCGGAGCTCGGCTTCCGGGCCATGGAGCTCGTGTCGCGCGTCCTGCCCGACAACGACGGCCTTCAGAGTCCCGCCGCCTGACCGAGTACTCGCAAGGGCCCCTCCGCGGAAGCAGCATGGACGAGACCGAGGTGATCCGGCTGCGGTTGGGGCGCGTGGAGGAGATGTTCGAGACTCCGGTGTGGGACGGCGCGTCGCCGCCCGAGCGCTTCGAACCGGGGATTGACGTCTGCATCAGCGATCTGCGCAGCCGCAGATCCCAGGCACCCGTGCGCCTGGAGCTCGCGCTCCCGGCCCAGCGCGTCGAGCCGGAGACCTCGACGCGCCTGCAGCAGTCGATCGGTCGCTATTGCGAGAACCGCATGGCGCGCAACGACCGCGAACGTCGCGGCACGAGGCGCGACGGGTACGCCGCGCTGAAGGTGGGCATACCCGTCGCCCTGGTCGGATTGGCCATCGCGGTGGCGACGGCGGTCGCCAACACCAACGACGACTACACGCTTCCCAACCTGGCCGGGTGGGTCCTCGCCTGGGTGGGCCTCTGGTACCCGCTCGACACAATCTTCTTCTCGTCCCTCCTCCCGAAGCGCGAGAACGCCGTCCTCGCCCGGCTGCGGGAGGCCGAGGTGGCGATCACGCCGTTCTGAGGCCGCCACCCACGACGTCGGCGAATACGCCCAAGCGCCACGCGTGGACAGCCCGACGTTCCAAGGACATGACCCTCGCGCCGATCACCGGCGGCGTCATGGTGCTGGTCCCCCGCGTCCTGCCGCACGACGAGGGGCTGGAGGCTCCCGCCGCCTGCCCGCGACCGCCGCTCAGGCGAACAGTCGCTCGGATCCTCTTGCCACCCGCAGCAGCCACGCCCGCTCCTCGCCTTCGAAGCCCTCGGCGACACGCGCTGCTGCGACGACGCGTACCCAGGCGTCGAGATGCTCGTCGGTGAGACCGCGCCGCGCCTGGCCCTCGCGGCGGACGACGCGCAAGAACCGCCCCACCGGGCCTGTTTCGCGCAGGCCCCACAGGACCAGGGTGCGGGCCAGGTCCGCCGCCGACGGCCCCGCTGCCACCGTGACCCAGTCGATGACGACCCAGCCGTCGGGTCCGACCAGCACGTTGCGTGGATGGAGGTCGAAGTGGCAGACGCCGCGCCCGCCGTCATCGAGCGCGCCGAGCAGGGTCAGCAGATCCCTGCGCAACGCGGCCTCCGGCACGCCCGCCTCGACTTCTTGGATCAGCCGCGGCACCAATTCCGGCAACCCCACGACCGTCGTGTCGTTGCAGTGCTGCTGCAGCGCGACGAATTGGCCGGCGAGGGCGTCGACCTCCGCCGGGCTCGCTTCCGCGAGCACCTGCAGCAGCGCCGGGCCGTCGATCCGGTCCAGGATCACGCCGCCGCGGCCGTCGACCGTGACCGTGCCCCGCTGCCGGGAGACGGGCAGCCCGGCATCGGCCAAGGCCGTTAGCATGGTCGC
This sequence comes from uncultured Acidimicrobiaceae bacterium, assembly GCA_963721585.1. Taxonomy (GTDB): domain Bacteria; phylum Actinomycetota; class Acidimicrobiia; order Acidimicrobiales; family RAAP-2; genus Bog-473. The sequence goes on from CAVRJN010000009.1 coordinate 9,309, forward strand.
CTCGAAGGCGGACAGGCCGTTCCACTCGGGCCGGTCCAACTTGAGCACCTGTCCGTTGCCGTAGGCGAAGACCTCGGCCGTGCGACCCTCGGCCAGGAGTTCCACGGCGCTCGTCGGCTCAGTCCCGCAGGCGCGCACGCAGCGCTGCGCCGCGCTCGAAAGCCTCGCGATTTCCCAGGTGGAGCCGGTCGATCTTCGCCGGGCGGAGCACCTCGGCCCTCCCCGGCGAAGTGTATATACCCACTAGACTAGCTAGTGGGTATATACACTCGAAAACCATTCCCGGGCTCACACCGGCGGGCGTCGGGGAGCCGACCCGAAACCGGCCGCCGCCCCGGAGCACCGAAGGAAAGTCACGCGGCCAACCGTTCCAGGGCATGGCTTCAGTCTGCCCGTCGCACCCTCTCGTGACCGTGTTCGGGGCCACCGCCCTCCTAACGTGGGGCGCTTGCCCGACCGTCGTTCCGAACGCCGTCGACCCGCACTCCTCGCCGCCTGCGGCCTGCTGGCCGCTTCGCTCGTCTGGAGCGCCGCCCCGCACGCCTCGACAACGGCAGGTGCGGCAGCGGCATCGGGCCCCTCCCGCGCCGTGGCGATCGCCGCCACGCCCGACGGCGACGGCTACTGGGTCGCCTCGTCGACCGGTGGCGTCTATCCCTTCGGCGACGCCCACTCCTACGGGAGCATGAGCGGGACTGTGCTCAATGCGCCCGTCGTCGGTATGGCGGCCACGCCGTCGGGACAGGGGTACTGGCTGGTGGCCTCCGATGGCGGCGTCTTCAGTTACGGCAATGCGTCGTTCTTCGGGTCGACGGGCGGTATACGTCTCAACGCGCCCATTGTCGGCATGGCGGCCACGCCGTCGGGGAACGGCTACTGGCTGGTGGCCTCCGACGGAGGCGTCTTCAGTTACGGCGACGCGTCCTTTCACGGCTCGACCGGCTCCATCCGCCTCAACGGGCCGATGGTCGGCATGACGGCCACGGCGTCGGGGAACGGCTACTGGTTGGTGGCCTCTGACGGCGGCATCTTCAGTTACGGCGACGCGTCCTTTCACGGCTCGACCGGCTCCGTCCGCCTGAACCAGCCGATGGTCGGCATGACTTCCACGCCGTCGGGGAACGGTTACTGGCTCGTCGCCGCCGACGGAGGCATCTTCAGCTACGGCGACGCGTCCTTCCACGGCTCGACCGGGTCCATCCGCCTCAACGAGCCCATCGACGGCATGGCCTTGGGCCCGGGTGGCGGTGGGTACTGGCTCGTGGCGGCCGACGGCGGCCTGTTCAACTTCGGCTCGGCCGCCTTTGACGGATCGGCCACGGGCGACATCAATCCGCTCCTGGTGAATCAGCTGGCTGCGACCGGTAGCGCGCAACAGGTCCTGATCGTCGACGCGCCGAGCGCCGGCAGCACGACGGCCACCCTCACCGCCTACGAGAACGACGGCGCCGGGTGGTACCAGGTCTTCGGCGCCATGCCGGCCGTCGACGGGGCCAACGGTTGGCTGCCCGGGCCGAGCCGGACCGAGGGTGACGACACCACGCCTGAAGGCATGTACGCCATCGGCTCCACGATGTACGGGACGAACTCGGACCCCGGGACACAGTTCCCCTATCACCAGCTGGCGTGCGGCGACTGGTGGGATGAGGACTCCGCCAGCCCGACCTACAACACGTTCCAGCACGTGGCCTGCGGTACGACGCCGCCCTACGCCGACGAATCGGAGGCGCTCTGGACGGAAGGCAACGCCTACCCGTCCATGGCGGTCATCGACTACAACTCGCCGCCGACCGGACCCCTCGGGTCGGGCATCTTCCTCCATGCCGACACCGGGTCCCCGACCGCAGGCTGTGTCTCCCTGCCGCTGAACGATCTCGACGCCGTGCTCGACTGGCTAAACCCGGCGCTGCGCCCCGTCATCGTCATGGGGCCCGATTCGGTCATTCGCTCGTTCTGAACGAGCGAACCGATCACCGGCTGACTTCGGCCGCCGCTTCCCCCGCTGCCTCGACGACGCGCGCCAGAACGCCCTCGTCGTGGGCCATCCCGGGGAACATCACCTCGTAGGCGCCCGGCGCCAGCGCGACACCGCGGCGGAGCATGGCGTGGAAGAAGCGCGCGGTACGTGTCGCCCGCCGCCAGCGCGCGCGCGCCCCTCGTAATCGAAGGGCGAAGTGATGGGCGCGGCATCGGCCTCCGCCACGAAAAGCCCGACCAACGGACCCACGACCGGTGCCACGACGGCCAGGCCACCGCCGACCACCGCCGACTCGAGGTCCTTGGCGAACAGCGCGACGCGCGCGGCCAGCGCGTCGTAGTCGGCCGGCTGCACGTGGCCCAGCACCGCCAGTCCCGCCGCCGTGGCGAGTGGGTTTCCCGACAACGTGCCCGCTTGATAGACGGGGCCGCCGGGCGCCAGCTCGGCCATGACATCGCGCCGGCCGCCGAAGGCGCCAACGGGGAGCCCGCCGCCGATCACCTTGCCGAAGCACCAGAGGTCGGGCGTGACGCCGGACCAGCCGGTAGCTCCCGCCGGCCCGAGCCGGAAGCCGGTGATGACCTCGTCGAAGATGAGGAGCGCGCCGCTCGCGCGACAGGCGTCGCGTAGTCCCTCGAGAAAGCCGGGCAGCGGCGGCACGAGATTCATGTTGGCGGCCACCGGCTCGACGATCACGCAGGCCACCCGCTCGTCGAGCTCGGGGACCACGTTGTAGGGAGCGACCTCTGTATCGGCCACCGCACCCGCCGATACACCCGCAGAACCGGGCAGACCGAGCATCGCCACGCCGCTCCCGCCACCCGCCAGCAAACCGTCGGAGTGGCCGTGATAACAGCCGTCGAACTTGATGACGCGGTCGCGCCCGGTCACGCCGCGCGCGAGACGCACGGCGCTCATGGCGGCTTCGGTTCCGGACGAGACGAGGCGCACCTGCTCGCAACCGGGGACCCGCGCGCAGATCGCCTCGGCCAGCAGGACCTCGCCGGGCGTGGGCGCGCCGAACGTCGTGCCGCGCGCCGCCGCTGTCGTCACGGCGGCGGTGACCAGCGGGTGCGCATGGCCCAGCAGCACGGCTCCGTAGGACTGCACCATGTCGAGGTAGCGGTTCCCCTCGGCGTCGACGACGAAGGCGCCGTCACCCGAGACAACCGTGTACGGCGTCCCCCCGACGGAGGCGAAGGAGCGGACCGGAGAGTCCACGCCGCCGGGTATGACGTCGCGGGCCCGCGCGAACCAAGCCTCGTTCGACGCCGGCGACGGCTCAGCCACCGAGTGCCTCGGCCACCTCGGTGGCGAAGTAGGTCAGGATGAAGTCCGCCCCGGCCCGCTTGAGCACGGTCAGCTGCTCGAGCGCCACCGCCGGCCCGTCGATCCAGCCGGCAGCCGCCGCGGCCCTGACCATCGCGAACTCCCCGCTCACGTGGTATGCGGCCAGGGGCACAGGGACTTGGGCTCGCACGGTGGCCAGCACGTCAAGTGACGTCATGGCGGGCTTGACCATGATCATGTCGGCGCCCTCGGCCACGTCCTGTTGAATTTCGGCCAGTGCCTCGCGCCCGTTGCGCGGGTCCTGCTGGTAGGCCCGGCGGTCACCGCCCCCGGCGATGGTGACGTCGACAGCATCCCGGAAGGGGCCGTAGAGAGCGGACGCGTACTTCGACGCGTAGGCGAGGATGGCGACCCGGTCGTGCCCGCCACCGTCGAGCGCGGCGCGGATGGCGGCCACCTGGCCGTCCATCATGCCGCTGGGCGCCACCACGTCAGCCCCGGCATCGGCCTGGGCCTGGGCGATGCGCTGGTAGAGCTCGAGCGTCGGGTCGTTGAGCACCTCGCCGCTCGGGCCGAGGATGCCGCAGTGGCCGTGATCGGTGTATTCGTCGAGGCAGAGGTCGGCCATGAGGACGAGCTCGTCACCGACCGCATCGCGCACAGCGCGCAGCGCGACCTGTACGACGCCCTGCGAATCCCACGCCCCACTCCCCTGCGCGTCCTTGCGGGCCGGGACGCCGAACAGGATGAGCCCGGGCACGCCGAGTGAGACGAGGCGCTTGGCCTCGACCACGAGCGAGTCGAGCGAGTGCTGTACCTCACCGGGCATGGACGCGATCGGAACCGGCTCAGCCGTCCCTTCCCGTACGAAGAGCGGCGCCACCAGGTCGTCGGGACCGAGGCGGGCCTCGGCGACCAGCCGCCGCAGCGCGGCCGTGCGCCGGAGCCGCCGCAAGCGCCGGACGGGAAAGCCGCCCGCAACGGGCATCGACATCGCCTCGGCCATCCGTCCAGCCTACGGGCCGTGCTCCGGACCGGCGGCCAGGGCGTCGATCAGCTCGTCGACGATGCCTTGGGCCGAGGCATCCCGGGCCTCGCGCACGCCGTCGAGTCCGGCCGCCCGGGCCGCCGCCGCCGTCGTCGCTCCGATGCACACGACGTGCGGCGGCGTCAGCTCCCGGCCGGGCGCGTCGCGCAGCGCCAAAAACGCCTGCACGGCCGAGGGCGCGGTGAACGTCACGGCGTCGGCCGCTGCCACCCGCTCGAGCAGTGCCGGCTCGGGGGCCGGCAGCGGGACGGTCCGATACGCCTCGACGCGGCGCACGTCCCAGCCCAACGGGGCAAGCCCGTCGGGAATGGTTCCGGGGGCGAGATCCGCCGCGGGGAACAGCACCAGGCGGGAACCGCCGGCCGCCACTTCCGGGAAGGCAACGACGAGCCCACGGGCGCTGTGTTCGGCTGGCACGAGGTCGGGTTCGACGCCGGCCCGCCGCAGCGCGTCGGCCGTCGCCGGTCCGACCGCGGCAACGCGCGTCGAGCCGAGGTCGCGCGCGTCACGCAGCGCGCCCATAAAGCGCTCCACTCCAGTGACCGAGGTCAGCGCGACCCACGCGTGGTCCCGCACGGCGGCCGCGGCCGCGCGCAGCGCGGCACCCCCGTCCGCCGGGTCGGCCTGACGGGTCAGCGGCAACTCGAGTGCGGTGGCGCCCGCCCGCGCGAGCACATCGACCAGGCCCCGGGCGCGCTCGCCGCTGCGCGTCACGACCACCGTCCGGCCCGCCAGGGGACCTTCCGCGCCGGCGCCGGCGCCGGCGCCAGGCGGGCCGAGGGCAGCCACCGCTCCGACGACGATGACGGCGGGCGGGCCCAGATCCACATCGGCCAGGCCCGCCAGCGTCGTGCGCGCGGTGCGCTGGGACGCGGTCGTCCCGCGTGCGATCACCGCGACCGCGGTGTCGGGCGCCAGCCCACCCTGCACCAAGGCGGCGGCGATGGCCGCCCGATTCGTCATACCCATGAGGATCACCAGCGTCCCGCCGACGCGGGCCAACGCTGCCCAATCGTGCGCGCTCGTCCCGTCCGGCTCGCCGACCCGGCCCGTGACGACAGTGACCGACGCAGCGACGCCACGCTGGGTGACCGGGATGCCGGCAGCGGCGGGGACCCCGAAGGCGGAGCTCACCCCGGGGACCACCTCCCAGGTGAGGCCCGCCTGGGCCAGTGCCTCCACCTCCTCGCCGCCACGGCCGAAGAGGAACGGGTCGCCACCCTTCAGGCGCACCACGACGGTCGACGTCCTTCCGTGCTCCACCAACAGCCGGGCGATCTCGTCTTGACGGCGGGCTCCGCCGGCCGGCGTGTCGGAGTCCTTGCCCACGTCGATGACGAGCGCCGACGGGGGCACCAGCTCGAGGATGGCCGGGCTGACCAGGCGGTCGTGCAGCACGACGTCGGCGCGCGCCAGCAGCGCGGCGCCCCGCCGGGTGAGCAGGCCGGGGTCGCCCGGGCCGGCACCGACCAGGTACACCGTCACGGCAAGGCGTCCAACCACCCGTCGAAGCCGTCGATGGCCGCCCCGCCACCTTCGACGAGGGCGCGTGCCACCGCCGCGCCCACCGCTTCCGGGTCGTCCCCCACCCGGGTCATACGGATCACGATGTGCCCGTCCCCGCTGGCCAGGACGCCTGAGACCTGGAGCCCGATCCCGGTCTCGCCCGGCTCGGCGAACGCGCCGACCGGGAGCGTGCAGTTCCCGCCCAGGGCCGCCAGCACCGCGCGCTCGGACCGCAGGGCCCGGTGGCTCGGTTCGTGGTCGATGGCCGCGAGGAGCCCCCTCGTGCCGGCGTCGTCCGCCCGGCACTGCACCGCGATGGCGCCTTGGCCCGCTTGCGGCAGCACATCGACGGGATCGAGCACGTCGCGCACCTTGCCCAGCCAGCCGAGGCGCTCCATGGCGGCGACGGCGACGACGACCGCCGAGACGCTCCCCTCTTCGGCCAACCCGACGCGCCGGGCCATGTTCCCCCTCAGGTCGGCGAACACGAGATCGGGTCTCAACGCGGCCAGCTGGGCTCGCCGCCGCGCCGACCCGGTGGCCACCAGACCGCCTGCCGGCAGGCCGGCCAAGGTGGCGCCTACGAGCGCGTCGCGCGGGTCGGCGCGCCGTGGCACAGCGCCGAGTACCAGTCCCTCCGGCATGACCGAGGGCATGTCCTTGGCCGAGTGCACGGCAGCGTCGGCCCGCCCGTCGGCCACGGCCGCCTCCACCTCGGTGACGAACACACCCTGACCCCCGATCTGGTCGAGCGGTGAGGTCTCGTCCCGGTCACCCTGGGTGCGGACTACGAGGGGCTCGACGTCGAGACCGCGGTGGGCCTGGCGCAGCAGCTCGGAGACCAGTTCGGCCTGGCGCAGGGCCAGCGGCGAGCCGCGGGTGGCCAGGAGGAGGGTTCCCATGGGTCCGACTATCCCATGGCCGCGACTACAGGTCGAAGAGGATGCGCAGCGCCTCGACGAGCCGTTCGCCACGGGGTGTCCCCGCCGTCTCCTTCAAGAGCATCGTCGGCTCGTGGAGCATTTTGGCCAGGGCTGCCCGCGTGGCGGCGTCCACGTGGTCCCACTCCTCCTCGCTCAGGTCGGCCAGCTGTGCCCGGTGCCGCTCCAGCTCGGCGACGCGGAGCGTCTCGAGACGGGAGCGCAGCGACGCGATCACGGGGGCGGCGCCGCGCTGGCGGCTGGCGCTGCGATAGCGGTCGACCTCGGCGGACACGATGGCGCGGGCAGCCACCGACTCCTCCTGACGGTCACCCAGAGCACGGGCGACCGAGGCGCTCAAGGTGTCCATGTCGAGCAGCCTGACGGCCTCGAGCGCGGCCACGGCAGGATCGACATTGCGCGGCACCCCGAGGTCGACCACGAGGAGCGGGCCGGTGACGCCGGCAAAGTCCGCCGCACTCAGCACGTGGGACTGGGCGGCGACGGCCGTCAGGACGACATCCGCGTCGGCCAGCTCACCGGCCACACGCTCGAGGGGTGCCGCCCGCATTTCGAACGACCCGGTCGCGGCCTGGCGCACCAGGTCACGCGCCCGTGCGGCGGAGCGGTTGACCACGACGACCCGTTGGGGCGCGTCGGCCGGCGCGATGTCCGAAAGGGCACGACACACGCCGAGGCCCATGTCGCCCGCCCCGACCACGACGACGCGGGCGCCGCGCAATCCGGCCTGGTCCTCGCCTCGGGCGACGGTCACAGCGGCGTAGGCGAACGACGTGGTGCCCTTGCTGATGCCGGTCTCGGTGCGCACCCGCTTGCCCGTCTGCAGCGCGTGCCGGAAGAGCGCGTTGAGAACGGGTCCCGAGGTGCCCTCCTCCTGGGCCCGCTCGAAGGCCCGGCGGACCTGTCCGACCACCTCGGTCTCTCCCGTCACCACCGATTCGAGTCCCGAGGTCACCGAGAAGAGGTGGGAGGTCACGTCGTCGTCGAAGCGCACGGTGGCGTGCGCGGACAGTTCCTCCACGGAGCGGTGGGAGTGCTCGGACAGGACGTCGTAGATCTCCGCCACGGCGTCGTGGAAGCGGTCGACCACGGCGTACACCTCGGTGCGCAGGCAGGTCGAGAGCACGACCGCCTCCTGGACGTTGCGGCGGTGGTCCAGCGCGGCTGAGCGTCTTGTGCAGGTCGTCGTCGGAGACGGCCGCCGCCTCGAGCAATGGCAGCGGGGCCTGCGTGTGCTGGAGACCTATGACGACGACGGACACTCAGTTCCTTCCTGCATCTGCTCACCAGTGTGCCGGTCCTGATCTACAGCTTGCCAGTCGCCGGCCGACCCTGGGGTCTTCAGGTGAGCTCCGGGCCCTGCGAAAGCCCCACCGACCGCATCATGGGGGCGTGCACCCCGTCCCGCCCGGACTCCTCCTCGCGGACCCGGTAGAAGCCCAGGACCTGCAACTCGATGGAGAGGTCCACATAGCGGAGGTGCACCGTGGGCGGGACGTTGAGGACCCGAGGGGCGAAGTTGAGCAGCGAGGTGACCCCGGCGCGCACGAGCAGGTCGGCCACCCCCTGAGCCGCCCAGCCGGGCGTCGTGATCACCCCGATGTCGGGGCACTCCGCTGCACGCAGGGAGGCGATCTCGTCCATGTGGCGCACCCGCATGCCCCGGATCTCCTCGCCGACGACCGCCGGGTCCACGTCGAAGAGCGAGGTGACCTGGCAGCCCCGCGAGGCGAACCCCGCTGAGTTCGTGAGGGCCCGGCCCAGATTCCCGATGCCCACCATGGCCACCGACCAGTTCTCGTCCACCCCGAGCGCACGGTCGATCTGCGCGATCAGGAACTCGGGGTCGTAGCCCGAGCCCCGCGTGCCGAACGAACCCAGCAGCGACAGGTCCTTGCGCACCTTGGCGGCGTTGACGCGGGCCAGCTCGGCCAGCTGCTCCGACGAGACCGTCCGGGCGCCGCCACGGACCATTTCAGCCAGGATGCGCTGGTAGATGGGGAGCCGCAGCACCGTGGCCTCGGGAATCCGCCTCGGCGCGGGCAGGCCGGAACTCTCCCGCTCGTCATTCACTGCGTCGGATGGTACCGAGGCCACTCCCGGCGGCACCAAACCGCCCGCCGGCCATCGCCTCACCAGGCCAGGATCAGCAACTCCCCGGCGGCGACGTTGAGCCAATGCGCCGCGGACGCCTCGCCCGCCACCACGGCGAGATGCCCGTTCGCATCGACGAGGAGGCCGAACTCCCCCTGTTGCAACTCGCCGAAGGCGTCGACGCACCGCAGCTGCACGCCGTCCGGCACGAGCGAACGCGGCAACCCGTCCGGGTCCTCGCGCCCGGACTCCAACCGGGCCGCCAACTCGACACGACCGGTCAACAGGATGCCGGCGACGCGGGCGTCGACCACGGTCGCCGCCAGCTGCAGGTTGCCGAAGCGGTCGACCCAGGTGACCTCGCTGCGCAGACAGGCACGGCCGTCGCGCAGGCGACCCTCCTCGACCACGCCGCCGATCAGGCGCACCAACGACGCCGGGTCGATCGGTTCTCCCAGCTCCTCGAGCGCCACGCCGCAACACAGGGCGGCCGCGGCCGGTGCGAAGAGATCGCGCCCGTCGAAAGTCGAGCCGCGGTCGGGCTCGACCGGAGGGCGCGCCAGCTCCACCACGCGGGCGACCGGTGCCTCGGCTGCCGCCTCGGCGGCGGTGACGAGCAGCCCGTTGTCGGGCCCGACGAACGCCAGGGACGCGCCGGTGGCCAGCGCCACCTCCAGTCCGATGCCGCGACGGGCGGTGCCGACCCCGGGGTCGACGACGGCGAGCACCACTCCGGACCCCAGGTACGGCACCGCCCGCACCAGAGCGTGACTCCCCGCCCGGACGTCGAAGGGGGGGATGTGATGGGTCAGGTCGATCACGGTCGTGCCCGGCGCGCGCGCCGCAATGACGGCGTGCACCACGCCGGCGAACTCGTCCTCGGTCCCGAAGTCGGAGAGGAAGAAGACGGTGCGCGGGGGCTCTCTCGTCATGGACCGGCGCTCAGCGCTGCAGGTTGCGCGATCGTTCGGTGGCGGCGGCGACCGCCTCCATGAACGCGGAGCGCACCGCTCGGGCCTCGAGCGTGCGGATACCGGCCGCGGTGGTGCCCGCAGGCGAGGTCACCATGGCGCGTAGGACCTCGGGATCCCGGCCCGTCTCCTGCAGCAGGGCGGCCGAGCCCTGCATGGTCTCGACCACGAGCGTCCGGCTCACGTCCCGCGCCAGCCCCATCTGCACGCCCGCCTCGATGAGGGCCTCGGCGACCAGGAAGAAATAGGCGGGTCCCGACCCCGAGAGCCCGGTCACCGCATCTTGGAGGCGTTCGGGCAGCCGCACGACGGTGCCGACGGCCGACAGCACGTCCTCGGCCCAGGCGAGGTCCCGCGACGTGGCGAAGGATCCGCCCGACATCGCCGTCACCCCGGACCCGACCAGGGCGGGTGTGTTGGGCATCGCCCGCACCACCACGGGCTCGCCGCCGAGCGCCGCCTCGAGGCGCGCGCTGGGCACGCCGGCGACAATGGACAGGACGCGACGCACCCCGGTCGCCCCGAGGGCACGGCAGGCTCCTTCCGCAACCTCGGGCTTCACCGCCAGCACGGCTCCGGCAATTCGCTCGCCGCCGTCGAGCAGCATGCCGGCCTCGGGGGCCGCCAGGACGTGCAGTCCGGGAAAGGCCTCGGTCAGCTCTGCCCGGCGTTCGGCCAGCGGCTCCACCACGGCCACGTCGGCCAGCTCAACCCATCGCGAGCGGAGCAGGCCCCCGAGAAGGGCACCCCCCATCTTCCCGCCGCCGACGATGAGCAGGTTGGACACGAACGCGACCCTACCCAGCCGCGGGGCACGACGTCAGCGGTGAGGCCGGCGGCGGTAGGTCGAAGGGTGGGCCAGGGTCATCGCCGTCGGAAAGTGGTCGTCGGTGTAGACGACCGACGCCCCGGCGATGCGGTCCAGCTCATCGTCGTCGATGAGGCGGGCCGGCACCCGGCCCACCAGGTACACGGCGTCCTCGGGCCCGAGGGCAAAGCACATGCCGAAGAGCTGGCTGTTGCGCCGCAGGAGGTAGGCGAAGACCTCCTCCTTGTGCTCCTCGGGCGCGGGCATGAACTGCGCTTCGTGCCACAGCGTGCGCTGCTTGAGCGTGAACCACACCGTGATGAAGTCCTTCTCGTCGCCCTTGAAGCGGAGATACCACTGGAACGACGCCGTGCGGTCCGTCACCTCCTGGCGCTCGGCCGCGACGAGGAACCCGCCGGCCGCCAGCTCACGCTCGGCCCAGGCGTCGATCGTCGCCACCGCGGCCGCCATCTCCTCGTCGTCGGGGAGGTCGACGATCGGCACGGTTCGGGTGGGGGCCCGGTGCGTTCAGCTGCACTGGACGAGGCGGCCTGCGGCCAACTCGTCGTGCAGCTCAACCAACGCGCGGGCGGCGGCCCGCCAGGTATAGCGGCGAGCCCGCAGCACCGAGGCGGTGGAGAGACGCTCGGCCGCCAGCGGCTCGTCGAAGGTCTTTCGCACGGCGGCGGCATAGGCCACCGGGTCGGGGTCGTCCACCAAGTAGCCGGTGTGCCCGTGATCGACGAGCGTCGTCAGCCCGCCGACGGCCGAGGCGACGACCGGTGTCCCGCAGGCGGCCGCCTCCAGCGCGACCAGGCCGAAGGACTCCGAGCGGCTCGGCACGATGCACACATCGGCCGCCCGGTAATACGAGGAGAGCAGCTCGTGCGGCTGCGGCGCCACGAAGTGGACGTGCTCGCGCACGCCGCGGGCGTCGGCCGCGTCGTGCAGGCTCCGCAGCGACTTCTCACCGTGCGGGCCGCTCGGTCCCCCAACGACGACAAGGCGGTAGGGCTGGCCCCCGACCTCGCACAGCTCGGCCAGCGTCTCGATGGCGACGTCGGCTCGCTTGAGCGGCTGGATCCTCCCGACGAAGAGGAGGAGCCGCCCGCTCAGCGGCAGACCGAGGGCACGGCGGGCCTGCGGCCGGTGGCCGGGACCGAAGAAGGCGTGGTCCACGCCGGGCGGCACGATGCGGATGCGCCCGGGGTCACCGCCGTAGAGCGAGGCGATCTGGTCGGCTTCGACGGTGCAGGACGCGAGGACGGCGTCGGAGCAATCGATGACGGATGCCTCGGCCTCGGCCCGGCGGTGGGGCATGTCGGCCTCCACCTCCTCGGGCATCGTCTCCGCCTTGACGCGGTCGAGGGTATGGAACGTGCAGACGAGCGGCAGGTTCAACTCGTGCTTGATCACGTGGCCGGAGAGCCCCGACAGCCAGTAGTTGGCGTGCACCGAGGTGTAGGGCAGCTCGCCGGCCCCGGGCGCGGCGGCCATGCGCTCGAGCACCCCGGAGGTGAACTCGTCGACCACGGCGGGCAGGGACTCCTTGGGCAGGACGTCGAGTGGCCCCGCCGGGACGTGGTGGACCCGCAGTCCGGGCTCGACGTCGACCACGGGCGCCAAATCGGGCGACCACGCCCTCGTGAACACGTCACAGGCCACGCCGGAGCGGGCGAGGGCGGAGGTGAGCTCCCGCACGTAGACGTTCATGCCGCCGCCGTCCCCCGTGCCGGGCTGGGCCAGGGGGGACGTGTGGAGAGAGAGAACGGCGAGCCGGCGCATGGCGGTCAGAGCCTACCGGCGGCCGGGAAAACCGCTCCGGCCTGGCCTCCGGGGTGAGGCTGCGTGCTCGAGGTGCCGGGCGCTCAAGGAGAGGTGGCGGGCTCGACCACGGACCGGGGCGCCGCCGTTGCCGCAGCCGGGGCAGGCTGGTCCGGGGCTGGCTGGTCCGGGGCTGGCTGGTCCGGGGCAGGCTGGTCCGGGGCAGGCTGGTCCGCAGCCGGCTCGCCCTGCCCGTCGTCGTGCTCGCGCCGGAAGGAGAGGTAGATCCGAACGAGGGCCTGCTTCTGCTCCTCGCTTATCGACTGGTCGGCCATGATGGCCCGGGTCAGGTCCGGCGAGCCCGACGGAGGTTCGAGGATCCCGGCCTGCACGTAGAGCGTCTCGGCGGAAATGCGCAGCGCCTTGGCGATCTGCTGGAGGATCTCGGCCGAGGGCCGCCGCAGTCCGCGCTCAATCTGGCTCAGGTACGGATTGGAGATGCCGGCCAGCTCGGAGAGTCGCCGGAGCGAGAGCCGGGCCGAACCCCGCTGCTCGCGGATGAAGGAACCCAGATCGAGCCAGCGGTCTTTGGGGTCCGTGCTCACTCTGGCAAGCGTACCGCCGCAGCGGGTCGGCCCTGGGCCCGCGCAGCGCCTCCGGAGGCTCCGATCCCAGGTGGTATGCCCGTTGAACCGTGGGTTGGGATCACGCCCCCTTCGGGTATGGTCCAGCACGCAGCACCCCGACGACCGCTCGACGACCACCACCGAGGAGAGACGCAATGGCCGAGTACACCCTCCCAGACCTGCCGTACGACTACGCCGCACTGGAGCCGCACGTCTCGGCGCAGATCATGGAGCTGCACCACGACAAGCACCACGCCGCCTACGTGGCCGGCGCGAACCAGACGCTCGAGAAGCTGGCGGCCGCCCGCGACAAGGACGACTTCGGAGCCATTGTCGGGCTCGAGAAGACGTTGGCCTTCCACATCTCGGGCCACGTGCTGCACTCCATCTTCTGGAACAACCAGAGCCCCGACGGCGGCGACAAGCCCGACGGCGCGCTCGGTTCGGCCATCGACGAGAACTTCGGGTCCTTCGACAAGTTCAAGGCGCAGTTCACACAGGCCACCTCGACGATTCAGGGATCGGGCTGGGGTGTGCTGGCCTACGAGCCCCTGGCCGGGCGTCTCATCGTGGAGCAGGTCTACGACCACCAGAGCAGCGTCGGCCACGGCTCGGTGCCGCTCCTGGTCTTCGACGCCTGGGAGCACGCCTTCTACCTGCAGTACAAGAACGTCAAGGCCGACTTCTTCGCTGCACTGTGGAACGTCGTCAACTGGCCCGACGTGGCGAGCCGCCTCGACGCTGCCAAGAAGCTGACGATCCCCGGCTGACCGCCGGGCGCCTCAGGCCAGGGACAGGTGCTGGCCGCACATGCGCCGGGTGGGATCTTGCTCCAGGTCGGCGTCGAGGATCGGGGCGCCACAGGTCTCGCACTGCCCGTAGGTGCCTTCGCTCAGGCGCTCGAGCGCACGGTCGACGCCGTCGAGGACGGCCGAGGCCCGGGCCAGTTCCGATTCGTAGCGTTCCTCCACGAACGAGCAGGGTAGCGCCGGAAGACGGCTCACCCTGGACGGACGGCTGGCGGACGATACTCCCAGCTTGTTTAGGGGTTGCGCCGGCGGGGCAGGGACACGGCAGCCGGCATGCCCGGCCGCACACTTCCAGGGGGAGAACCCACGGCCATAATGGGCGATACGGACACGTTGACGACAGTCGCCGCGCGCCGCTTCCCGGCGACCTCATCGTCCGTGGGGCAGGCCCGGCGGTTCCTGCTGGCCCAGCTGCCCGGCGCCGGCGACGGCGAGGCGGACGCGCTCGTGCTCATGCTGTCGGAGCTGGCGACCAATGCGGTGCAGCATGCCGCCACGGAGTTCGAGGTGGCGGTGCAGGTGGCGCCCGGCGGGCACCGGGTGCGGGTCGAGGTCACCGACGGTGCCACCGGCTTCCCGACGCCGCAGGACCAGGACGCCGACGCACCGCACGGGCGGGGCCTCCACATTGTGCGCACGCTGGCCGACGCGTGGGGCATCGAGATGCGGGGCCACCAGCCCGGCAAGACGGTGTCGTTCTCGTTGGCCCTGTCTGCGGAGGGCGGTGGTGTCCCGGAGACGGGGCGCGGACAGCGCTCCACCGGTGAGGGTGCGCCCTCGGACGTGACATCCGGGACCGCTCCGGCGGCGCCGGGGGGGCAGTCTGCCTGGCCCGTCCCAGGGGTCCGGGTGGTACTCGACGGGCTGCGCGACGCGGTCGTGGCCACCGACGACCAGGGCGTGATCCGCTACGTCAATGCTGCGGCCGAGGATCTCCTGGGTTGGCCGCGCGGCGGGTTGGTCGGTCGTCCCGTCTTCGACCTCGTGCCCGACTCACTGACCGCGACGGTGGGCGAGGACTACGGAGCGTTCGTGCGCTCCCAGGCCGCTCACCTCGTCGGGCGCCCGCTGGACACCGACGTCAAGCGGGCGGACGGAACAGACGTGCGTACCGAGTTGGTGATCAGCATCTTCGACCACCCGCTGGCCGGCCCCGTGGTCGTGGGCATCCTGCGCCCCCGCGACGACAAGAAGTTGCAGCGCTGGTCGGAGCTGACGAGCGAACTGCTCGAGATCCTCGCCGACGCGCCGATCGACGAGCCACCCGCCGAACGCCTCCTCTCGACCCTGGGCCGTCGCCTCGATTGGGACGTCACGACACTGTGGACGTTCTCGGCCAACCGGACGTTGACCTGCCGGCACGTGTGGACACGCACGCCGACGATCGCACCCGCCTTCGCACGCGAGAAGGCTCACGATCCGACCAGCGGGAGCAAGGGTCTCCCCCGGTGGGTCATGGAGCACGACGAGCCTCTGTGGGTCCCCGACCTGATGGCAGACAAGCGCTTCGTGACGGACTCGCTGATGGAGGACGGGCTGCAGAGCGCCTACGCCTTCCCCGTCCGCTACCACGGTGCCTGCGTCGGGATCGTCAAGATGCTGAGCCGTCACCAGCGCGAGCGCGATCCCTCGGTGGTCGAGCTCATGGACGCGGTCGGCGACCACCTGGGGGAACTGCTGCATGCGTCGGCGCAGGCGACTGAACGCCAGCAGCTGGTCGAGGAACTTCTCGAAGCCCGACGCCACAACGAGTTCCTGCTGCTGGCCACCCAGGTGCTCTCCGAGGTCGTCGACTACAGCGAGATAGTCGAGCGGCTGGCCCGGGTCTCGGTCCCCGTCATGGCGGATCTCTGCCTCATCGACATCGTGGACGAGGACGGCCAGATGCGACGAATGGCCGCGTGGCACGCGGATCCGGACAAGCGCGCGCTCACGGACGAACTGCGCACGTCGTACCCGCCCGATCCCGAGGGTGTCCATCCCACCATGGAGGTCATGCGCAGCGGCCGGTCGATGTGGAGCGCCGACATGGACGAGGAGTTCCTCCGGAGCACGAGCCGCGACGAACGCCACTACGGCATTTTGAAGACGCTCGAATTCACCTCCTACGTCACGGTGCCGCTCCGCCTGCGCGACGAGCAGGTCCTCGGCACCGTCACCCTCGTGTCCGCGGGGTCGGGTCGCCGCTTCTCCGAGAAGGATCTCGGCCTGGCCGAGCAGCTGGCCGAACAGGTCAGCTCTGTCGTGATCCGCGCCCGTGCGTATGACCGCGAACGGAGGATCTCGCACGAGCTGCAGCGGCACCTGCTGCCCGATGCCATCCCCTCCATCGCCGGGTGGGACGTCGCGGCGCGTTACCGGCCGGCGGCCGTCGGCGTCGAGGTCGGCGGCGACTGGTACGACGTCGTCCCCATCGGCGAGCACCTCGTCGCCCTCGTCGTCGGCGACGTCGAAGGCCACGATCTCGGGGCGGCGCGGATCATGAGCCGGCTGCGCCACACCCTCGGGCTCCTCCTCCTCGAAGAGCGCGCGCCGGGCAAGGCGCTGCAGCGCTTGAACCGCGTCTCGCTGGCGGGCGTGGGGCGCCTGGCCACGGCGCTGGTGGGCGTGCTCGACATCGAGACAGGGTCGATCGCGCTCTCCTCGGCCGGCCACCCCTCCCCGGTCAGCGTGGAGTCCGGACTCGCCGTCGAACTCCCCGTCCCGCCCGGGCCGCCGCTCGGCGTCCAGCACTGTCACTACAAGGACCACGAGTTCCAGTTGGACCGGGGGTGCCTGGTGATGTTCACCGACGGCCTGGTGGAGCGGCGGGGCAGCCACCTCGACGAGCGCCTCGCCCTGCTCGAGTCCTCCCTGCGCGCCTCCCCGAGCAGCGAGCCCGGCCTGGTAGCGGACTTCGTGATTGACGCCATGACCTCGGACGCACGGAGCTCCGACGACATCGTCGTGCTCAGCGCCCGGCGCCGGGTGACCGACCCCGCCATTCTCTGAGCCACCGGTACCCCGGTCACGCAGGAGGCCGGCGCTTCCCTATTGTGACGGCGTGCAAAGGGAGGAAGCCGTGGCGCCACTCGTCGGCGCCCACATGCCGGTCCCCTGTCTCGACGGCGTCGAGCGCCCCTATCGCGATCTCGACTGCGCCGCCTCAACGCCGGCGCTGCAGTCGGTCGCCGACCGGGTCAACGAGTTCCTGCCCTGGTACTCAAGCGTCCATCGCGGTGCCGGCTACAAGTCACGGCGCGCCACGGCCGCCTACGAGGAGGCGCGCGCGAGCGTGCACCGCTTCACGGGGCGACCGGCCGGCGGTGACGACGTGGTGGTCCTGGTGCGCAACACCACCGAGGCCATCAACCAGCTTGCCTACCGGCTGCAGTTCGGCCCCGACGACGTGGTGGCCACCACGGTGGTGGAACACCACGCCAACCTGCTCCCCTGGGCGCGGGTGGCGACGCGGCGCTGGGTGGAGTGCGGGAGCCGCGGCACCTTCGAGACGGCCGACGTGGTGCGGGTGCTCGAGGACGGGCGACTGCCGGCGCTCCTGGCCCTGACGGGTGCCTCCAACGTCACGGGCTGGCTGCCCCCCGTGGAGGAGATCTGTGCCGAGGCACACGCGCGCGGCGTCCCCGTCCTGCTCGATGCCGCGCAGCTGGCGCCCCACCGCCCCCTCCCGACGGGGCCGGACTTCATCGCCTTCAGCGGCCACAAGCTGTACGCGCCCTTCGGGGCCGGTGCCCTCGTGGGACCGCGGCGGGTCTTCGAGCAGGGCGATCCCTTCCTCGCCGGCGGCGGCGCCGTCGACCTGGTCGACCTGGACGAGGTGATCTGGACCGATCCACCCGAGCGCGAGGAGGCCGGCTCGCCCAATGTCGTGGGCGCGGTCGCCTTCGGGACGGCCATGGACGAGCTGGAGCGCATCGGCTGGGACGCCGTTGCGGCCCACGAGGCCGCGCTGGCAGGGCGGCTGTACGACGGGTTGCGGTCCATCGACGGCGTGCGCGTGCTCGGACCGTGGTCCGAGTCCGGCGAAGGCGCCGGGCTCGCGGTGGCCACCTTCACCGTGGACGGGATGCACCATGCCCTGGTGGCTGCGCGGTTGAGCGCGGAGTTCGGGGTCGGTGTCCGGCATGGCTGCTTCTGCGCGCACCCCTACCTCATCCGCCTCCTCGGCGTCGGCCGCGATGGGGTGGATCGGGCGCGGGCTGCCGTGCAGCGGGGCGACCGCAGCGGCATTCCCGGTGCAGTACGGGCCAGCTGCGGGCTCGGCACGGCCGACGACGACATCGATGCGCTGCTCCACGCGCTGCGCGCCCTGGCGGCCGGCGAACCGCCGCCGGTGCCGTACCTGCAGGACGGCGTGACCGGCGACTTCTGGCCCGAGGGCGGCGGCGCCGGATGGAGCGCGACCGACCGCCCGGCGGGCGCCGCCTGCGCGCGGGGGTGAGCGCACCCCTGCGTCGGCGTTGGCTCCTGCTGGCCGTGCTCGGGACGCTGGCACCCGCCCTGGCGGCAGGGACCGCACCCGTCAGCGGCGCGTCCGTGCGCGAGGTGGCCTGGGTCACCACCGGCGCCTCGGTGACCCTGCCGGGCACCGGCGTGACGCCGGTCGACTTGGCCCGCCCGCACATCGGGAGCAAGGTGTCGGTGGGGAGCCTGCCCTCGGCGCTGGCCTACACGCCCGGAGGCAAGGGATTGCTCGTCGTGACGCAGGGCACCGACTCCCTGCACGAGATCGACACCGCGACGCACAAGGTGCTGCACAGAGTCGGCACCGGGGTCGAGCCGGACGCCGTGGCGGTGGCACCCGGCGGCACGGGAGGCAAGGGCGTCGCGCTGGTGGCGAACCTCGATTCGGACAGCGTGACCCCGGTCGACCTCGGCACCTGGCGGGCGGGTCAGCCCATTGCGGTGGGAACCGAGCCGGTGGCCATCGCCGTCTCGGTGGCGGCCTCGGGGGCCGCCACCGCCTTCGTGGCCGACTACGGCAGCAACACCGTGACGCCGATCGACCTCGCCACACTGGCGCCGGGCGCGGCCATCGCCGTCGGCCCCGGACCGCAGACGATCGCCGCCGCGCCGGGTGAGGTGCTGGTCGGCAACTTCGGCAACCGGAGCCTCACCGCGGTCAACCCGACGACACTGCGGGCGGGCGGGAGCATCGCGCTCCCGCTGAACCCGACCGGCATCGCGCTGTCGCCCTCGGGCGCGACGGCCTATGTCTGCGGGAGCGCTGCCGTGGTCCCGGTCGCCGTGGTCGGACTGACCGTGGGCGCGCCGGTCGCACTGCCGGACGTGGCACAGGGCATCGCGTTGAGTGCGGACGGCTCGACGGCGTGGGTGACGCAACAGGCGGGGACGTTGATCCCAGTGTCCCTGGCCACCGGGAAGACGGGCGTCCCGCTGCGCGTCGGCGGCCACCCCTCCGCCATCGTCATCGGGGCGGGCTGATCCGCCCTTCCGTGGCCCGCCGGCGCCCGGGTCAGACGCTGTAGACGGCTCTGGCCCGGAAGCGCAGGGGCGTCTCCGTCAGCTCCTCCATGTAGTGGGCCGCCCACCCCGCGAGGCGCGCCACGGCGAAGAGCGTGCGCCCGGTGTCGGGCGGCATGCCGGTCCCCCAGCTCAGCGCGGCAAGGGCCAGGTCGCAATTGGCCAGCGGCACGTCGTGGGCGGCCGCCAACGCAATGACCTCGTGGAGCATCGCACGGCGCTCCTCGCTCAGCAGGGGCTCGGCCAGTGTCAACAAGGCGACGAAGCGGGCGTCGCCGTTCTTGTAGACGGCGTGGCCGAAACCCGGCAGACGGCCACGTTCTCGGAGCACGTCGTTCAGCGCGCGCGGCACGCCGTCGCGTTCGGCCACCACCAGAAGCTCGTACGCCTGCTGGCTCGCCCCACCGTGCAGCGGTCCGGCCAGCGTGGCCAGCCCGGCCAGCAGCGCGTCGTAGGGATCGGAGCGGACCGACGCGGCCACGCGCACGGCCATCGTCGAGGTGGCGAGCTCGTGGTCCGCCATCAGGATGAGGGCGGCGTTCACGGCGGCCGTCGGCACCGCGGCGGTCGACGGGTCGAGGCGAGCGGCGAGCCGCGCCGCGATGGAGTCGCCCGGATCCTCCCGTGCCGGCACCGGACCCACGACGCCGGTCAGCGCAGCCGTGGTGCGACGGGCGGCGCGGGCGACGGCAGCTGGGCGCAGGTCGGACCGGAGGGGATCGGTCGCCCCGCACATGACCAGCGCCCACCGCATGCGCTCGAGCGTCGGGGTCAGCGGGCAGGGCCCGAGATCGGGCGCCGTCCAGTCCCCCGCGCCCTCGGACTGCCAGAGGAGCTCGGCGACCTCCTCGAAGCTGGACGTCGACGCCAGGTCGATGGCCGCCCGGCCGCGGTAGATCGGGCCGAGCTTCTGGTCGAGCTGTGTCACCGCAGTCGTGATGGTGGCCAGGCGGGTGGCCGTCTGTCGTCCGCCCCGGCTGCGCGCCGCCAGTCCCTCGATCTCGTCCAGGTCGAAGAGGCTGCCGCGCCGGACCGGGTCCGGATGCGATTCGAGCAGCCCCCGGCTGACGTAGGCGTACAGCGTCGGCACCTTGACCCCGAGGCGTCGGGCCGCCTCCTCCGTCGTCAGCATCCGTTCCACCACCGCTCATCCTACATTGACTTGATCAACGTTTACAGACGCAGGGAAAGAACGTCATAGTGGGATGCATGGAAACCATCGTGCGTGATCTCATGACCTCTCCCCCTGTGACGTGCGCCGCCGGCGACACCCTGGCCGAGGCGGCCCGAGCCATGCAGCGGGCGGACACGGGCTCGGTCGTGGTGACCGACGAGGGCAAGGTCGTCGGCATCCTCACCGAGCGCGACCTCCTCCGGGCCGCGGCCGGCGAGGGCAACCCGGACCGGGAGCAGGTGCGCCTCTGGATGACCTCCCGTCCGGACGTGCTCGGTCCCGACGAGCGGGCGGACGCGGCGTGGGCCAGCCTGACCTCGCACCACTACCGCCACCTGCCCGTCGTCGAAGGCGACCGCTGCGTGGGCGTCGTGTCGCTACGCGATCTCATGGCGGTGGCACGCATCCGGCCCGCGGACGAGGCGAGCGGGGACGTGCCGGCGGGGCTCGAGGGCGTGGTGGTGGCAGAGACGACGATCGGCGACGTGCGCGGCAAGGAGGGCTTCTTCCACTACCGGCAGTACTCGGCGGTCGAGCTCGCCGAGACTCGCTCCCTCGAGGACGTCTGGCATCTCCTGTTCAACGGCGAGCTCCCCGACCTCGGCGCCGCGGCCACCTTCGGCCGGGAGGTCCGGCGCCGCCGTGCCCTCCCGCCCGGTTTGCGCGCCGTGCTGCCGGCCGTCTGCCGGAGCGGCGCACCGCTCGATGTGCTGCGCACCGCCGTCTCGCTCCTGGGGGCCGAGCTCGGCTGGCGCCCGACCCACGACATCGGCGCGGGCGAGCTCTACGACCAGGCCCTCGGACTCTGCGCGGTCGTGCCGACGATTCTGGCGGCGGCGCACCGGCTGCGCCAGGGCGAGGAGCCGCTCGAACCGCGTGACGATCTCGGCTTCGCCGCCAACTACCTGTTCATGTTGACCGGCACCGAGCCGAGCCCCCTGCATGCCCGGGCGATCGAGCAGTACATGATCCTGACGATCGACCACGGGTTCAACGCGTCGACGTTCACCGCCCGCGTGGTGACGTCGACCGGCGCCGATCTCGGTGCCGCCATCGTGGCGGCCATCGGCGCGCTGTCGGGTCCGCTGCACGGCGGGGCCCCGAGCCGGGCGCTCGACATGCTCGATGCCATCGGCACGACGGAGCGGGCCGAGGCCTACGTCCGCGCCGCTGTCGAGGCCGGCGATCGCATCATGGGCTTCGGCCACCGCGTCTACAAGACCGACGATCCGCGCTCGCTGCTCCTGCGGTCCGTCACCGAACAGCTGGGCGGGCCCCTGGTCGAGTTCTCGCAATCGGTCGAACGCACGACGGTAGAGGTCCTGGCCGAGCTCAAGCCAGGTCGCCAGCTCTACACGAACGTCGAGTTCTACGCCGGCGTGGTGATGCACACCTGCGGGATCCCGCGTGAGATGTTCACGCCGACCTTCGCTGCCGGGCGCACCATCGGGTGGAGCACCCACGTCATGGAGCAGGCCGCCCACAACCGCCTCATCCGTCCGGCCGCCCGTTACGTGGGAACGCCTCCACCCCACCCGGTCCCCCTGCCCGGGAGCTGACCCGGCCCCCCGGCCCATCGGGATCCCGGCTGGACCTCCCCGCGTGAAACCCGACTAATCTGGTCAGCGTTCAAGCGGGAAGGAGGCCATGGCCATCGACAGCGCCCCGGCACGCACATCCAGCCGCACCCACACCTTCTTCTCGTTCCCCAATCCGGTCAACGAGGTCTCGGCGCGCCTGGTGGCGGCCGGCGTCGTCGTCATGTGTGTGCTGACCATCGCCCTCGACCTGCGCTGGGCGACCGTGGTCATCGCCTACGGCTTCGTGGCGCGCGTGCTGACAGGCCCCACCCTCAGCCCGCTCGGCCAGTTCGTCACCCGCGTCGTGACCCCGCGTCTCGGGATCGCCGAGCGCCCGGTGGCCGGCCCTCCCAAGCGCTTCGCCCAGGGCATCGGGGTGGCCTTCTCCGTGACGGCGCTCGTGCTCACCGGACTCGGCTTCTGGACGGCCGCCGAGGTCCTCCTCGGCCTGCTGGCCGCGGCGGCCTTCCTCGAGTCCGCCATGGGCCTCTGCCTCGGGTGCAGGGCATTCGCGGTCCTCATGCGCGTCGGTGTGGTGCCCGATGAGGTCTGCGAGCGCTGCAACGACATTTGGGGCACCCACGGCGCAGCGGTCTAGCGCAACCGCCACCTCGCGGGTCGCCCGTCAGTCGTCGTAGATGAGGACGCCCCGGATGTTCTTGCCGTCCCGCATGTCCTGATAGCCCTGGTTGATGTCGCCCAGCTTGTAGGTGTTGGTGATCATGGAGTCCAGGTCCAGCTGCCCGTTGCGGTAGAGCTTCAGGAGCTTGGGGATGTCGGAGTGGATGTTGGCCGAGCCGAAGATGCTGCCGACGACCTGCTTCTCGTAGATCGTCAGCAACATCAGGTTCATGGTGACGGCGGTCTCGTTGAAGGGGTGGATGTTGGTGACCACGACCCTGCCGCGCTTGGCGGCCAGGTTCAGGATGGAGTCCATCAACCCACCCGACCCGACGCCGATGGCGCAGATGACCTTGTCGCACATGTGGCCCCAGGTCTCCTGGTGGATGAGCCCGAAGGCCTCTTCGATGGAGGACGCCGTGTGGGTCGCCCCGAAGGTGGGGGCGAGATCACGCTTGAGCTGCACCGGGTCGATGGCGAAGATCGTCTCTGCGCCGGCCAGGCGGGCGCCCTGCACGGCCGAGGCACCGATGCCCCCGATGCCGATGACGGCCACGTGGTCGCCGGGCCGCACGTCGGCCGCGTAGACCGAGGAGCCCCAGCCGGTGGTCACGCCACAACCGACCAGGCACGCCTTGTCGAGCGGGATGTCGTCGAGGATCTTCACGCACGAGGCCTGGTTGACCACGGTGTAGGGGGCGAACGTGCCCAGACAGACCATGGTGGAGACGTCCTGGCCGCGGGCGTGATGACGCACCGTCCCGTCGAGCTGCTTGCCGGTCATCAGGATGCCGCCGACATCGCACAGGTTCGAGTGCCCCGTGGCGCACGGGGGACACTTCCCGCAGGCAGGGACGAAACCCAGCACCACGTGGTCGCCCGGAGCCAAACCGGTCACCCCGGGACCCACCTCCTCGACGACCCCCGCACCCTCGTGGCCGCCGATCACGGGCAGGGGGACGGGCATGTCGCCGGTGAGCAGATGCTCGTCGGAGTGGCACATGCCCGAGGCCGCCAACTTGATGAGGACCTCGCCCTCCTTGGGGGGGTCGAGCTCGATGGGCTCCACGCTCCAGGCCTCACGGTCCCACAGAACAGCTGCTTCGGTTTGCACGGTGCCTCCCAGGTTCCGGCGCGACGAAACTGCACGCTATCGGGCGTCGTCCCGGAGCGGCAGGACGTGCAACCCGGGCATCCCACGCGCGACCGGGAACCGCCCTGCAGGCACCCGCCCCGACGGCCACATCGGTCCTGGATGAGGAGGTGATCCGGTCGATCCGGTTGGTCGTGACCGACCACGAGGGAGCGCTGAGGCTCGGGAACGGCGCAGTATCCGGGACGACGAGGGAGGCGGTCCCTCTACGTGTTCGAAGACTCCATGGCGGTGGCGGGGCATCCGGTGAACGAAGCAGTCGTCGTCGTCGGTTCCGACGAACGGGTTGCCGTCGCCCGCCGGTGCCGAAGTGCTCCTGCTGCAAAGCCGACCCATCGGTGAACCGGTCGCCCCGTACGGGCAGCTCGTGATGAACGATCGGGCGGGCATTGTACGGAGCAGCGCAGGACTCGCGACGCACCGGGTTTGGCGGCTGGTCCCGGCCGAACGACGATCCGGTGCAGCCGCGGGACGTTGGCCGTTTCGCCCGGCACGCCGACGGGCGGCTCGAGCGGCGCAGGGTGCGGGGAGTCGAACTGCAGCCTGACCCCTGCGCGTTCGTCCCGGCGCAGGAGAACCGCGAGGGACGACGGGTCACGGGACAGCAGGAACCGTTCAGGACACGCCGCACCGTCGTGCGGGACCCGGACTCGGAGGGCGCACGCCGATCAGTCCAGCGGCGCCACCCGGATGGAGCGAGGTGTCAGCTCCGCTTGCTCGCGGACTTCTTGGCGGTCTTCTTGGCGCCGGTGACTTTGCGCTTCGCGACCGCGGCCCGCTTCGTGGTCGTCTTCTTGACCCCGGTAGCCCGCTTCTTGGCGGTTTTCTTGGCGGTGGTGGCCCGCTTCTTGGCGGCCTTCTCAACGCCGGTGATCCGCTTCTTGGCCGTTTTCTTGGCCCCCGTGACCCGCTTCTTGGCGGCCTTCTCAACGCCGGTGATCCGCTTCGTGGTCGTCTTCTTGACCCCGGTGGCCCGCTTCTTGGCGGTTTTCTTGGCGGTGGTGGCCCGCTTCTTGGCGGCCTTCTCAACGCCGGTGATCCGCTTCTTGGCCGTTTTCTTGGCGGTGGTCACCTTGCGCTTGGCAACGGTGTTCTCCCTCTTTGCGGCCTTCTTGGCCCCGGTCACCTGCTTCCTGCCGGCCTTCTTGGCGACCGTGACCTTGCGCTTGGCGACAGCGGCCTGCTTCTTGATCGTCTTCTTGATGCTCTTCGCCTTCTTCGCGGCCGCCTTCCGGATCGGACGAGCTTGCTTTTCCACGCGATCAGCCGTCTTCGACGCCCCTATCACCGTCGCCGCCTCACTCACGCCTTGCCGGACTCTTGATCCAGCTGCCACCGCGGCCGTCTCGATCGTACCGACGGCATCTCCCACGACTTCAGCTGCTTTGTCCAGTTTGTCCGGCATGAAAGAAGAGTACCCCGCTTCGCTGCTCTGTCTACACATTTTTCTGAGCGATTGACTCGCCGCGACGTGCATGACACACGGCGACGCGCGTCCCTCGCGGCGGTTGATTCACGGAGGTTTAATCTTCCATCCAAGTTGCCGTGGCCGCGGGTTGTCATCACGCCGGAACGCTCGACCGTACAAGGAGGCGGATCACCCCCAAATCGCCTCCCGGCGGTACCCTCCAGAAGAGGTGACCAAGCGAACGCGTCGGATCGAGTGAGTCTGGAGACCGTCGGGGCTCGGTGCGCCGTTGCCGGGCTGGCAGGCGCAATCGCAGGAGTCCTTGCTTCCCTCCTTGTGATCTGGCCCGCCGCGATCCTGCTCGGGTGGGATGTCGCGTCGATCTGCTATCTGGCCTGGACCTGGAAGATCGTCGGTGGGTTGGATGCGGAGGGCACGAGGCGGCATGCGCACCTCGAGGACGCGAGCCGACGAACAGCTGAAGGAATCGTCCTCGCCGCCGGGGTGGCGCTCTTGGCTGCCGTCGGCTTGGTCCTCGTCAAAGCGGGGCAATCTCACGGCGGCACGAAGGCCTATCTCATCACCATCGGGATCGTGAGCGTCATGCTTTCGTGGGCCACAATCCATACGGTCTTCACGCTTCGTTACACCCGAACCCACTTTCAAAGCCCGAATGGCGCGGTCGATTTCAATGAGAGTGACCCGCCCACCTACCTCGACTTCGCCTACCTCGCCTTCACGATCGGGATGACGTTTCAGGTCTCAGACACGAACCTCACAACGAAACCGATCCGGAGAATCGCGCTCTCGCACGCCCTCATGTCCTACCTCTTCGGCGCGGTGATTGTGGCGCTGGCCATCAACATCGTGGCGAGCCTGCTGAGCTGAACGTCTTCCTCAGTCGACTGGCAGGCGTTCGCGTACCTTCGACACGGCTTCCGCCGTGCGTTCCGAGCCCGACGCGAGGTATGGCGCGATTGCATCAAGCCCTGAATGAGCCACATCGCGGGCCAGGGGCTCGAGCTGGCGTGCGGCGTCGGTGACGAACGAAGCGGCCTGTTGTACCGCGTGGGTGGCCGTTCCACTCGAGTCCCGCACCGCGTAGGCAAATCCATCGCTGGCGTGTCGCAGACCTTCGGGATCGGGAGCAGCACTCTGCGCCAGTTGCAGGCCCGCCGTCAGACGCTCACCGGCATGGCGGCGCACTACCCGCCCCCGTCGGATCGTCTTCTTGCCGGCCTTGGAGCCGACTAGAATGGACGGCGGCAGATTCATTCCAGCGCGCCGCGCTTTCGCCCGCCCCACGCCGATGACCGTCTCGATCTCTCGAGCCTGACGCTTCGCTCGCCACCCCAGGGAGGGCTCTCCTTCGGTGTCGAAGGCCGCGAGAATGAGCCCACCGAGAAGTCCAAGATTCTTGAGGAAGTGCACCTTCTGCTGCGCCCGGGTGGTCGGGTCCGATTCCTCCCAAAACCGATGGCCGGCATACGTCGTCGGGATGATCGAACCGATCAGGGCCAATGCGGCCAGTCGCCGGAATTTCCCAACAGCCAGGAGCACCCCAGCGCCGATCTGCACTGCACCGTTGATGCGGACCAGGGTCTGGGCGTCGACGCTGCCGACGCCAACGCTCTCGCTGAGCGGTTCGCTGACCACTTCGGCCTTCTTGGCCTTTCCGGCCGGGTGCAGGACGGCATCCCATCCTCCGACGACAAAGACGGATGCGAGCAGGGGACGAGCGATTCTCCGAGAGAGTGCCATGGACCTCTCCCTACCCGTATTTTGAGGAGGTTATCCCTCGAATCTCGTCACGACGCTGCAGGAAAGGTCGACGAACAACCTCGCCCCAGGGGAGGCAGAAGGTCGCAAGGAGGCAACACCAGGGGTCACCTTTTCGGGTCGTCCTGAGGCACGTAACTCTTGATCGAACGGGTGAACAGAGAGCCTTATGCGTCACCCTCGTCTTCGGACGCATCAGCGGCTGCCTTCTTCCGAACCTCTGAGTCCTCGAGAATGGCCCGGGCTTGTTCTTCTGGATTGTCGCTCGCAGCCTCTTCGGGCGGCCTGCCGCTCGCTCGCGTTTCCACGTTCTCAGGGGGAATGCCCGATTCCACGTCATCTCTCACGTTGTCCCCCTGCCCATTTCGTCGTTCGCCGAATCTCGTCGGGGGCGACGCCGAGTACCGCCTGGTGTGCACTCGAGCACAGCCACACGATGCGTCCCGGGGCGGTTCGTCGGCGCTCGCGAGGGTATGTCCCCCTCGCTGAGTCCCGCAGGGGACTCGAGGACGGATCGAGGCAGCATGGAAGGGTCTCAGTTCGGCTCAAGCCAGACTGACGAGTCAGAAGCGGAACGGAACAATCGGAACCTGAGTGATCTTCTTCAGGAGCTGCGCGTGGCCGGTCTCGGCGTGCAGGTGCTCTTCGGTTTTCTGCTCGGACTGCCGTTCACCGTTCGCTTCAGCCGGCTCGATGGTCTGGGCCGAACGCTCTATCAGGTGAGCCTGCTCTGAGCGGCGGTGGCCACGGCGCTTCTGGTGAGCCCGGTCGCCTATCACCGCTGGGTCTTTCGTCGTCACGAGAAAAGACGACTGCTGCGCTATGCCAACGTGCAGGCCATTGTCGGGTTGGCCATGGTCGCTGTTGCTGTCTGCACTGCCGTCTGGATGGCACTGCTCTTCGTCGGCCTGAGCTGGCCGGTTGGGCTCCTCGCTGGAGCGACGACCGGGTGCTTCGCGGCGTTGTGGTTCGTGCTCCCGATTGTCGACAGAATCGGGGCCGATCGCTGACTGCCCGGGTTCGACGCAGGTCGAGCTCTACACCCACCCACACGTTTGTTTTCAGCCGATGCCGTCGGGGTATCGGCCCCAGTGCACAACCAACGGATGATCGCCCTTCACCTGGGAGGATTCTGCGATGCCAGAACAGGCATGGAGCACGAAACGGGAACGTCAGTACGAGCACATCAAGAGCGGGCTGAAGCAGCGGGGCAACTCTGAAGAGCTGGCGGAGGAGATCGCGGCGAGAACGGTGAACAAGGAACGGGCGCGTCTCGGCGAGTCCAAGACAAAGAGCCGCGGCTCGACCGAGGACATCTCCTCGTGTCGTCGCGGTGGCCCGCGTTCCCATAGCGGCGCCGGCGGGCGGACGCGAGACCAGCTGTACCAAGAGGCGAAGCGCAAGGGGATTGCGGGCCGCTCCACAATGACCAAGGCTCAGCTGGAGCGGGCGGTCGATCGGTAGCAGCCACGCCGTCTGCGGATTTGCCCAAGGACCTGCTACCGCCCGGAACCCCGGAGCGCAGACATGGCGGCGAGGTCAGACACGGTGGCCGCCACCAGCGCTGCGACGGCGACTTGAGCGCCGCGATTGCGTCGAGCAGTGACGACTGCGTAGGCGACGATCGCCAAGTTGAGCCCGGCGCGGGCGGCGAGCCAGGGCCAACGGGGCCGGCCTCGGAGCAGGCCCGGAACGAGAGCGAGGTCGGCGAGGCCCACGAGCCGTGCAGCCCGTGGGTCGCTCAGGCCCACAGGCGGTCCGACGCGGGCCGGCACCGCGGCAAGGGCACCGCCGATGGCGGTCGTGAGCCGTCCCACCCGGACCGCTGCTCGCTCCGCGTTGTCGGGCGTCATGTGGTCGAGGTTACGGGCTCGCTGGAGTCTCGGCGAACTTATGACTGCGAACTTCTGAACACCATTGCCGGGACCACCGTCATGCGGATGACCAAGCCATCGATTCGGGAGCGTGGTCACCTTTCGCCGTGTGAATGGCGCCCTTTTTTATCTGCCGGTGCGCTCGCGGTGCGTGCACCCCGGCCAGCAGCAGGGTCGGCGTAGGCCTTCCTCCAACTCCTCCTGCGTCCGCCGAATGCGGCGCTCTCTCGTCACCGCCTGCTTGGCATCCTCGACCCAGCAGATGAACTCATTGCGGGCCAGAGGCGTGATGTCCTTCCAGGCATGGAGCGCCCGGGGATTGCCAATCAGGGCGCCACGCAGATCCCCGGGAAGCTTGTGCACCACCCCACCCGGCACGCGCGGGGTGCTCACGGAACCACCCTGGTTGAGACGCGGAATTCAGCCTCGTAGTCCCGTCGAGGCAGGGAGGGCCAGGAACGAGCTTTCATTCAGGTCCCCGGAGTTCCATCGCCCTTCTCGGCGCGCAGTGCATCAACTTCGGCCAGCAACGTGGCCGCCATCCAGGCGGGGACTCCCGTGCCGCGCATGTCAGCACCCGCCAACGCCCGACGAATGCGGGCTTCACGGTCTGGGGTCAGCCGCGCGTGCTTCCACGTAAAGGGCTCGGTGCTGTCACCACTTCCAGATCCTGGCAGGCGAGCCTCACAGTAGGCGTCAACCAATGTCCCGTATCGACTGGCGATCGTTGCGACCGCGTCGTCTCGGTCGATCCGACCAGCCAGCAAATCCTGAAGGGCAGCCATCCAGATGCTGCGGCCCACGGCGAATCCGCCATAGCCCGGCAAGGGTGCCGCGACGCGCAGCCAGTGCTCGACCTGTTCCATCAGCGCGTTGCGCCCGAGAACAATGCATTCGGAGGGACCGTCGGCCTGGCCGGCGACCGCCCGCAGGACTTCTTTCGCTCCTTCGGTTGTTTCGTAACCCTCGAGTTTCCAGACGGTTGGGTGCACCCCACCTTTGGAGAACGCCGCGATCGTTTCGGCGGTCAGTCCCGGTCGGGCATCGCGATCGAAGCTGAACTGATCCTCGTTCTGTGCCAGCTGCTCTCTGGTTGGGGGAATGAGCAGTTCGAAGAGCCACGGCCAGCCGGCCTTGGCTCCCCACGCCGATACCTCTGCGAGCCGCTCGATCTGTGCTGTCCGGTCAGCAACCTTGTCGGCAGGGTTGTATCGAACCAGGACCTTGAAGAAATCCGGATCGAAGGCGGCCAAGTGCTCGGGGTAGTCCTTGCCATACTCGAGCTCGAACAGGTTTGTCCCGCTCTTCTCAATGGGCATGGCCAGCACGAGGCCATCATCCTTGGCCCGCCGGGCCACCTCAGAACCCAAATGCTCGTCGACGAGCACGCCAGCCCGGCCGACCTCCAAGCCTGACGCCACGGCTCGGTGGAGTCCTTCATAGATCACCAGCTTGGCGTCTCGCATTTTCGCGAGGTCTGCCTCGGGCGCGTCCTCCTCTAGCCCGAACAGCGCCTTTGCAAACGAGGAGCGCTGATCCATGGCGAGGATGAACAAGGGCTCTTCGGCCGACGGCTCATAGCGCTGTTCGGAGGGCGTCATTCATCTGCCGCGCTTTCGTGCCGCCAGCCCTGCTTGTATTCGGCATCATGAAGTCGACGAACCTGGTGAGCGTAATGATCCAGGCGATCGGCTGCGGTCTGTGCCTCGTGATAATCATGCCCGTGATCACGAGCGGCCGTCTTTTCCTCGGTTCTCTTTCTCACGATGTGCAGCTCTTCGCGGGCGAGCTCGACGATCTTTTCCAAGGTCTCTTCCAGGTTCATGGATCTCCTTTCGGACAGACGCTACCGAAACCGCCGACCAGTGATGGCCTCGGCGGCGGTCTGCGGATCGTCCAGGCCTGAGTGCTTTCACAACCTTGTCAGTTCTCTTCCGGCCCCGACCACGTGGCGGGAGGATCGCTGGCCGGGAAGGACTCCTCATCGGCTTCTTCGAGTTCATCATCGGAGACCTCGTCGGCTGCCCCGGGCACGTCATCGTCTGCCATACGAACACTCCTCTCTCACATCCCCCAGTGTTGCTCCAATGCGCTCGCGTTTCCACCGCGTCACCCCTGTCCGGGAGACACACTCGCAGGCGGAGAAGCGAGCACAATGACAACCGCAGGCGTGAACTGGATGCGCGGGGGGCGGCCCCGGTCTCGATCCCGGCACCTTGGGATCCGACGATTGGGACATGGAGCCGCTCGCGGAGGTCGCTTGCCTTTCTGACGTCGATACGTCGATACGTCGAGCGAAGGATCGGTCGCTCCCCAGCCTCCCTCAGGCACAGCGGGGAACACGGGACCATGGACTCAGTGAGCCTGCTCTGTGTCGCCGTGCTCGCACTCGCGCAAACCATCGGAGAGTGGCACGGCCGAACCAGCTCGGGTAACCGAACTGAGCGCCTTCAGCAGTTCGGATGTGGCACCGACGAAATGGTGTCACGCGCGGGATGAACTGGCGCACGCGGAGGTGTCTCGACCGTTCGACCTGACGGCCGTCCACATGTCACGCCCTTGTTGAATCTGGCTCGAAGGCGGGTTCTACGCTTCGGCCACATGGACGATCAGCTCACGTCCAACCCGGCGCAGGGCGCCCGTGAGCCAAGGTCCACCCGAGCGAAGGGCGTGGCCTCCACCGGGGCGAGGCCGCTCGGACAATCAATGGCGACGCATGTTCATTGCGTTCTTGTTCAAAGGTCTCGTCATTCGGGCGTCAGTATGTTTCTATAGCGACTTCAACGCGAGCACTGAGGAGGTGCACATGAACATCCACCCGAGCCGTCCGATGCTGAAGCTGTGCGCCGACGCCGCTGCGGATCATCCCACTCTGCTGGACTGAGCCAGCATCGAGTTCGACAGCGGGGGCGCCAACGGCGCCGCCTCACTCTTCCGAGCGAACAGCGTTGTGCCGTCGCGCCCACTGACGGCACCTCCCGTCAATACCTCGTTTCTCTGTCCCCCAGGAGCACAGATGCACCCCGAACTGGTACGCGCCCTCGCCAAGGCGAGACATGACGATCTCCTCGACAGGCATCAGACCCGAAGGCAGCCAAGAGTCCGACGCGATGCCGGTTCATTACGGTTCGCTCGCTCCCGTCAACGGGTGGGCACACTCCTTATTTGGGCAGGCGCACGCCTGCTGGGTGACCAGCGGGCGCTGGAGCTTGCTCGCAAATAGTTCATGCGAGTCCATGAGAATGCGCCGAAGTCAATTCTTTGGGCTACAAGATTGGCTGCAGGTCCTGCAGGTCCGCCACAAATCC
The DNA here is from genome assembly GCA_963721585.1 of uncultured Acidimicrobiaceae bacterium. Taxonomy (GTDB): domain Bacteria; phylum Actinomycetota; class Acidimicrobiia; order Acidimicrobiales; family RAAP-2; genus Bog-473. Next base: position 41,525 of record CAVRJN010000009.1, read on the forward strand.
CTCCCCCGCTTGCTCTAAGACCATCGTCACCATCTGACGTCGATACGTCGATACGTCGATACGTCGATACGTCGATACGTCGATACGTCGATACGTCGAACCAGAGATCCATTGTCTTTACGCTCCGTTCGAACCATGGGGGCAGGGTGACCGTGCCTGTCAGAGCGCCACTACGGGCATCTATTTCGGGCGGAAACCTTCGAACTGTTCGGCCCCCTCGATGGGTTGTACCCAGTGGTGGCGATACGACGTGTGTAGCTCCATGGTGGGCGCCGGAAAACCCGGATCGACGAAATTGCCGACTGCGATCGCCATGCCCGGACGACCGTCGATGGTCCAGAACACCGTTGAGCCGCACGTAGGGCAGAAGTGGTACCTGACCTCGTCACCATTCGTTGTTCCAACGCCGTTGATTTCTGACCCGTTGTAGACCTTTGTTTCACCCGTCACAGCCATGGCCCGAGTATCTGGGAAGAGCGCGCTGACCTGAAAGGCACTCCCCGTCCGCTTCTGACAGAAGTCGCAGTGGCAGGTCAATACGGCGACAGGTTCGTTCTCAACCGTGACCTGGAGCCGGCCACAAGCACATTCGGCAGTCCGAGGCATTGCCCAATTGTTCGCACAGGTCTAGGAGGACTGGCAACCAGGAGCGCGGCCAATGGAATCCGTCGCGTCGTGCCCCGAACGCCGGGACTGTGACGGCTCGCCAATTGGCATTGATTCAGGGTAAGTGCAGGATCCTTGTCAAATCCCAGCGGTGATGGAAAGCATCGTGAGCATTGGAGGCGACAACATCGGAGAGTTCCATGGCGCCACGCTCTGAGTGCAGCATCACGACTCTCGCTGGATCTGCCTCCTCGACGGCAGTGAGCCAGTCGGCAACAGCGATGCGGAACGACCAGGTTGCTCCCGGGAGAGCAACCTCGTTGTAGTGCCGGGCCTCGGCAAGGAGATCGGGGTCATAGGGAACGACGTGTGGATCCGAGCCTCGTGCGACGGCAACAAGCCGTTCCGCCCAGATCCGTGTGTTGTCGGTCATGTGTGAGATGTAGCCGCATACGTTCCACCCGAGATCAGAATGCCGCTCCGTTCCAGTTGCGTCGATAACAAGATCCTCTACGGCGTCTGGCATTTCGTTCATCAGGGAGATTAAGCCTGCTTGTCCGGCGGCCCATGAAAACCCGCACTCGCGACATGGCTCGCCATACAGCGGAGCACCCCAATTATCCACCCTGGAAGTATCTCACTTCGGGAGATGTGATCGGATGGCCAGTGATGGACCTACGTAGCCCTAACGACGCTGCCGCATGGGCGGCTCAGTGCTCCATCTTCAGCGATGGTCCCAAACAGGATTTCGGGAGAGTAGGACAGCCAGCAACACTCCATGCCATCCGGCCCACGTTCGAACCATAGGGCAGCACGGCGATGCCCTTCGGTGGGTGGCTGTTGCCCGGCACATAGAACCAGAGCCACGTCCGGGTTCCTGAAGCAATCGTGTGGGCAGCGCCGGCACATTGATAGGGGTTCTGAGGCCCGACACTTTCACCTTCGCCCTCTGTTGGGATAAGCGTTGCCTGAATCGGTGCGCAGTCGTAGGTCGATGTCCCCTTGTTCGAGATCCATAGTCTGAAGGACACGGCGCCGAAATGGTCGACCATGACGGAATAGGGGGAACCGACAACGTGCATTCCTGGCTTCGGCCCATAGGACCCTTGACTGACGTGTAGCGATTGTGGGACGCCAGCCGCCGTGGTAATCGAAGCACCCATCGTGTTTGCGCTAGATAGTGAAGACGAGCCACACGAGGTCAAGAGGGGGACAAGGGCGAGCAGGGCCACCCACCACAAGCTGCGCTGTCGAAAGTTCGCCGCCACGCTGTCGAAATAGTACTTGCCGATGCCTCTGGGAGGAATCCTGAGCCCTATCAGAACTGTGGTCACAGCAACTGTCAACGCGCCCCAGTCCTCGCTGTCGGGACGGGAGCCACCTTGCGAATCCTCTTTGTGTCAAGACCCCTGTTCTGAGGTAAATCGGGCGCGGCCATTCGAGCCGCCACGGAATGGCGTAGCGGCGTAGGATTTCTCTGGGTTCGGGAGTGACTTCGCCGAAGAGCCGGCCGTGCAGGGTGAAGAGCCGGTCACGCAGGCTGCGAGTCGTTCCCTGATGTCCTCCCGGACCCCTTATTGAGCGTCGAGGACCAGTTGGCGATAGATAGCGTTCGAGACGTGGCGCTTGAGCGAACGAAGCGCCTCTCGCTTTGTCTTTCTTTCGCCAACTCGGCGCTCGAAGTAGATCCGACCCTGAGTGGTGGGTTGACGAATCTGGGTGATAGCCGTCATGTGGACGGCGTGATTGAGCATCCGGTTGCCTCGCTGGGAGACCCGGTGCACCACCCGACCCCCTGACGAGAACTCAACTGGCGCCGTTCCGTTGTAAGAGGCGTAAGCATCGCGGTTCGCGAAGCGCCGGACGTCACCGCTGTAGCCGATCAGCTGTGCGGCGAGAACGGGCCCGACCCCATAGATCTGTGTGACCGAGGTCCCCGACGCCTTGACGGCTTCTTTAATGCGCTTCTCCGATGCCTTGTGTTGGGTCTCGATGCGGCACAACTCCTCGTAGAGCTCAGTGGCGAGCTCGTAGCGAATCCGCTCCGTCGGGGTCGTGGGCTCGAGCCTCGCCAAGAAGGCCTCGGCGTCAGAAGCGTTCATTTTCTTGGCAATTCCGCCCGGAGCGAGCTCTTGGAAAAGGGCGTGGAGCCGGCAGACGACCCGGATGCGGTGACTCACGATGTCGCTGTTGCGCTTGGACAAAAGACGGAGCACCTCGGCGTGGTTGGCCGGCTCGACGACCCGCAGCCTCGGAGTGCGCAAGGCGGCCAAGGCGACCGAGAGGGCGTCGTTCGGATCATTCTTGTTGGACCTTTTCGTCGCCAACACCCGAACCCGAGAGGCCAGCGTCGGTGGCACGTCGAGCACCGACTCGCCTCGCGCCACGAGCTGTTGTGCCAACAGGTAGCCGAGGCCGCCGGCCGACTCGATGGCCCAGGTGCGCTTCTCGAATGGCTCGGCCCAGCTCAACAACTGGTCCAACTGACGACGGGTGGCGCGCACCTTTACGCTCGAGAGCGGTTCTTCGCCACCGTCTATGGCCACCGCGGTGTGCGAAGCCTTGTGGGGGTCAATGCCGATCACCACTTGCATAACTTCCTCCTTGGTCGTGTGGGAACCACGGAGGGCACTCCTGCTTGCAGATGGCTTGTGCTCGATCCTCTTATGAGCCACTCCGTAGCGAAGCCCGGTAGAGACGCCTTTCGCATGGAAGCCAACCAGCAGACGCTGGTGGCAGGCACTTCGAGAGCGATCTCACCCGGACTTCTCAACGCTACGGATCACCCGCAGGGTCTGCAGGAAGTCTCAAGCAGGCACATGGGGGATACCCTGAACCCCGTGGATCTCCCAGAGCTTCTGGTCGTGGACTCTCGCGCGTGGCGAAGATGGTTAAGCACTCATCACGCCGATTCGCTCGGTGTATGGCTGGTATTGGCCAAAAAGGGAACGACCGATCCGACAACCATCTCGTACGACGAGGCGCTTGAGGAGGCGATCTGCTTCGGCTGGATTGATGGGCAATTAGGGCGTCGCGACACCGCTACGTTCCGACGACGTTTCACGCCTCGAAAAGCTCGCAGCCCGTGGTCCCAACGGAACGCTGCCATCGCTGAAAGGCTGATCGCCACTGGCCGAATGCATCGATCCGGCGAAGACGACGTGCGGCAGGCAAAGGAGGATGGTCGATGGAAGGCCGCCTATGCCGGGCAAGCCAGCATTGAGGTGCCGGAGGATCTTCTCGCTGCCCTGAATTCCAATGCCCGCGCGAAGGCGATGTTTGAGATGCTCACAAGCGCGAATCGGTATGCCATCCTCTACAGGATCGGAAACGCCAAGAAACCCGAAACCCGCTCTAGACGCATCGCCCAGTTTGTCGAGATGTTGGCCCGAGGTGAGACCATCCATCCCCAACCTCTATCATCACCCGAGTAGATCACTGCTCCCAGGGTGCCCCGATATTCCGGGCGTGGGCCACCCTCTGATCAACCCAAGAATCGGTCGATCAGATCTTCAAGCAGGTCGCCTTCGCCGGAAAGATCGTGTTCATCGTCGAATCCAACTTGGGCGAGTCGCTCGGCGAAACCGTTCCTGGCCTGTTCGGCTGTCGCGTCGTCCAAAGCAATCGATCGGGGTGACTCATCAATCTCGTCCCGAAGCGTCTGATAGAGCTCGGGGGCGAGATAGGTGGCGGTTCGCAAGTAGTCCGTTGCCGCGACTGACAGTCGAATGAATCTCACCGGTCCATATTGACATTCTCGACCTCCGGTGTCCCCGTGCGCCGGGACCGAGGCGCTACTGGGCCAAGTTTGATGCCCTATCGACGTCGTGAATGCCCGGTCTGCTGTAGTAATCGTCGATTTGGGCGATGATCGCCTCGAGTGTCGGCTGGTATCCGTCATCCGTGTCCACGACAACGGAAGGGCAGCCGAAGTCCAGAGGTTCATGCAGATCAGAAGTGAGGCGTTCGACGACGGGAATCAGCTTCTGTAGCCGCATCTCTCCGCAGAGCGGATCGTTCCGCATCCTCTGCTCCCACCGCTCAAACGAGTGACCGCTCCGGCAGTGGACATTGACCAGGGCGCTCCGTGGCGCCAAGCGTCTGCCCACATCCGGCTCGCTCACACCGGGATAGAAAGTCTGCTCGGCGACAAAGCTGATGCCCGTCTCGATCCAAAGCTCCATGGAGCGAAAGAATGGTTCGACGCCGGACGCTCCTAGCTCTGTTGCTCTGTCCAGAGTGCGCCACCGCCCGTGCACCAATCGGTCCTTGTGGAGCACCGGGAGGTCCAACCCCACGGCGAGAACTCCCGCCAACGTGGTCTTTCCCGACCCTGGCGCCCCGCCTACCAGGACGGTCAGAGGCGGTCGATCCGGCATGGCAGCACCGTATCCGAGCCTGGGAGCCGCCTGCCCCAGTCGCCGAGATGGCGATGCACTGGGGACTTTCACGACCAGGCTGAAGTTCCCCTAGATCGTGACGGAGCCGTCCCGGCTGAGCGTCCAGCCAGGATTGTGGGCAACTTCCCACACGTAACCATCGGGATCGGCGAACGCCCCCGTTATGCCGCCCCAGTCGGCGCGAGCTGACTCGCGCACGATTGTGCCACCTGCCACTTCTGCTTCGCTGAGAACCTTGGACACTTCCTCGGGCGAACGGACGTTGTACGCAAGCTCAATTCCGGGTGCCCCATGACCACCGAGGGCGGTCCAAAGTCCGAACACCATTCCACCTGCTTGAAAGAAGCACACCTCGTCGTCTGGTTGTTGAGCGCCACTCCACCCGAGCGCTTCATAGAAGGCGCGGGCTCGGGCCAAATCGCTAACGCCGAGGGTAACGAGGCTGACACGCTGTTCCATAGGCAAATCATGTCAGCCGAGACCGCTCCCTGACGCCGGGGTGGAGCGCCATGGTGCGGCACGTGAGGGTCGAGACGTCGTGTGACAGATTTTCAGTGTGATGAGTGCACCCGGTGCAAACGAGACGCACGGAGAGCTCACCATCAACCGGGCACGGTCGCTCCAAGATCCGGCTCGTCGCTACACCGTGTTCATCGATCAGGTGCCCGTTGGAAGATTGAGGGCATTCCAGTCGGGCCCTTATACAGTTATGCGCCTCGGCCGTGGATCGTGCTCCAGCTCCTTGACCGAGAATGACGCTTCTGGGACTGCAACGGTGCCCCTATCGGGGTCGCCGGGAAAATGACCTGCGCGTAGCGGCATCAGGTTCCTCCTACCATTGCTCTACGCAAGAAAGAGACAGGCATTGGGTGGAACCGCAGCCAGGCTGGGACAACGCGTCAGGGCTCAGAATCGACGAGCTGACACCGAGGCAAGTCGTGGGATATGTCGATATCGATGAACGACATCAGCAAGCGTACGGCATCGTTCATGGTGGCGTGTGGGCCTCGATAGTTGAGTCTGTCGGCAGTCATGGGGCCGCGGTAGCAGCCCGCGAGATCACGGGCAGCACGGCCGTCGTCGGCGTAGCGAACTCCACCGACTTCCTCCGTCCCCATCGGGCCGGACCAGTGCGGGCCATTGGCACGCCCGTCCTCGCTGGTCGGACGCAACAGATCTGGCTGGTCGAAATCGAGAGGGTACAAGACGGCAAACTGATCGCACGAGGGCAGTTGCGGGTGCAGAACTTGCCTACACTTGCGGAGCACAGAGACTGAACGTGCCCCCGCTCACCGGGTCGGTGGGTATTGAGGTGTTCAGTCGGTCAGGATCTCTGGATGGCAGTCACACCCGTACCCGAAGACCCCCGACCGTCATCGTGGAGCGATCTCGAGCACGTGGATTGGTATCTGACCCGGATCGGTAGCCTGCCGCCGCGCGTCGCAGGCGAGGACGTACTGACATCGGTGCTGCCTGATTCACCATCCTCGGTACTCGACCTGGGTTGCGGCGACGGCAGGCTGGCCGCCCTCATACTCGAGCATCGTGCAAGTGTGCAGCGCGTCGTAGGGGTGGATTCGTCGTCGGCGATGCTCGAACGCGCTCGAGATCGATTCACGGGTGACGAGAGGGTCCGTATCCGGGAGTGGGATTTGGGTGACCCATTGACACCGCTTGGCACTTTCGATGTGGTGGTTGCTGGGTTCTCGATTCATCACCTTGAGGACGCGCGCAAACGTACCCTGTTCGGTGAGATTGCCGAACAGCTCACTGCCGACGGATTATTCGCGAATCTTGAGGTTGTCGCTTCCGCAACTCCTGAGCTTCATCGTCAGTTTCTCGAGTTGATCGGTCGAGCCCAAGACGACCCCGAAGATCGGCTCTCTCCCATTGAAGACCAGCTTCTGTGGATGCGTGAAGCCGGGTTGGCGCAAGTGGACTGCCTCTGGCGATGGCGAGGTTTCGCTCTGTTGGTAGGACATTCCGGATGACGCCCCTAAGGAAAGGGTGCCCGCGTACGCCGGGATTGAGACAATCACAATGGTGTCAAGCCAACGGTCATCCGTCTGCTCGGCGGCAGCTCAAATAGATCCGTTGAGTGTTGTGCTCGTGAGGTAGCGGGTCGCGATAGTGAACCTCTTCAATCACGAACGAGTAGCGATCTAGTACCTCGAGTAATTCGTCATCACGATAGAGGGTGCCTCCGACGGTCTCGATGTTGTGCCCCAAGAACTCGTTGCTGTACACCTCTCCTTCCCCTAAATGGGTAGCGACGACGAACGAACCAAATTGCTTCAGGATTCGGTGGATCTCGGCAACCGCTGTCCGAAGCGCCGGTCTTGGAAGGTTATGGACCGAGTAGTACGCGATGACGCACGAAAACGTTCCCGAATGGAAGGGCATCGAACGCATGTCGCCACACACCATGCGACCATTCCCGGTACGTCGGCGCGCCACCTGAAGCATCTGTCGCGACAGGTCCATTCCAACGACGAGCAGTCCGCGTTCGGCAAGGTACTGACCAACCTGGCCCGGACCGCAACCGAGATCGAGAACGGACCCTCCGACAGCGAAGGGCTGGACGACCGCGTCGAGGACCTGGCGATCTAGCGGGAGCTGGAGGAGATCATCGGCGAACGCGTCTGCATAATCCTCGGCGACAGTGTCATAAGCAGTGCGCACCACCGAAGCATCGAAGGGCTCCATCACCGCAGTCTGTCCCTTGGTGTCCGCCCTGCCCAATGCGTCCCGAGGGGCCTACGCACGGCGGACCTGAGGCTGCCTGCGAGCACTTCGATCACCCTGAGCGACCGGGCCGCCTTCTCGGTGGCGGCTAGCCACCAGCAGGCCGCCCCTCGAGCGGGGCGCCCCGGCCGGGAATCGACCCGGGTGCACGGTCTTAGTCAAGGACCAGCAGAAATCCGGTCCCAGGGTGCTATCGAAGAACGGCTGCTCAGACCGTGCAGGCAGTTGGTATCCTCTCTGCATTCAAGGATCAGCAGCATCGCGCGAGGTGGCCTACGGGCCCCTTCTGCGCGCCAGGACCCCCGATGCATTCAGTGTTCGCGACGGAGGCCTCTCCACCGCCCCTGTTCATTGATCGACGTCGCAGTTCGGGTGGTGGCCTGGAAGCAAGTGACGCGGAGGCGATACCGGGTGGCTAGAGGCTACGTGGACCCGTACTCCGACCCCTTAAGATCGAACCTCGGTGACTCCGCACCCTGCATCCGTCGTTGTCGGCATTGACAATGGGGGGACGTCCAACAACGCGACCGTTCTCGAGGACTCGGGCCGGTTCCTGGTCGATGAGATGGTCGAGTCCCCAAGCCGGGTCAAAGAGGGCACCGAGGCAGCCCTGGACGCGCTCGAGGAGTCGTTAGCTCTGATCCTTGCTCTGACCGGGATCGAGCGCGCCCAGGTGCGCGCCGTCGGACTTGACAGCCCCGGCCCTGCGAGTGCCGAAGGCGTGATCTCCCGGCGGGGTTCGACCAACTTCGGACATCCGAGTTGGAACGGGTTCGACCTCCGTGCTCATCTCGAGTACCGGCTAGGTCTCCCGGTCGTCTACAACAACGACGGCAACGCGGCCGCCCTCTATGCCCATCGCCGGCATTTCGGTGTGGATGGCCTCTTGCGTTCGTCGGTCTCGGCCATCGTCGGTACGGGACTGGGCGGTGGGATCGTGCATTGGGGTCGTGTTGTCAAGGGGGCGACGGGGGCGGCAGGTGAACTTGGCCACGTGCACATTCCGATGGCGGGGCTCCTGGAGCCAGATCAGCCGATTCCAAGATGCAACTGCGGGTTCTCAGGAGATGCCGAAAGCGTCGCGTCACTCACGGGCATCGAGCTCAACCTCCTGCCGTACTGGTTGTCGCGCTACCCGGACCACGAGCTTGGATCGCTACCTCTTTCCGAGGCGGCTCGATCCGTGCGGGCCTACGGAGAGGCCGGGGACCCAATGGCAACCCGGATATTCGAGCAACAGGCAGCGGCGTTGGGTCGGCTTTTCACGATTGCCGCAAACTTCTTGGACCCCGATGCTTATTTCATCGGTGGTGGCGTCGTGGAGGCCGGGGGGGCATTTAAGGCGAGGTTCTTGCAGCACGTCCGCGACAACACGACCCTCCGCGAAGAGCAGGTAGCTGTGACTCGTTTCGCGCTCGTGCCCGAGCTCGACATGGCCGGCGCTCGCGGGGCCGCAATGGCGGCTCTCGACGCAATTCTGGAAGCCTGAACGCCCGATGATTCCAGCCACCACGAAGGTACCTGCGCACACCTGAGTTCGGCCTTCGTCGCTCTACAGACCACTCCTGGGCGGCTTGGTGGTCCCACGCAGAGACGAAGGCGAGCCCTGGTTCGATGCGTACTGGGTCATGCCATCAGCAGCAACCTCTGGGGCGAGTTCGTATGGCTCTGCAATAGCCACGGCAGCATCGGCCCAGTGGACCATCGTCTCGTGAAGGAGGCGGCGAATCCACCACCGCGCCGGGCGTGGGCCAAAGAACGTGGCGACGATCGCCTCGGGGCCACCCACCTGCGCCACGGCATGAAGGAGGACTTCGGGGCAGGCATGGCGCCATGCCCTAGCGCCATTAGCGTCATCGGATGGTCTTCCGTCTGGTACGGAGCCTGGGTCAAGGGTCACATCCCCTCCGGTCCTCGTGATCTGAGCCCCCCATCGGTGAGCCCGACCGACGTGGCGTACGAGATGTCGAAGAGTCCAGCTCGGGCAGGTGGGGATCGGGGTTTCAGACTCGGCCGAGAGCACCATCTCAGTGAACAAGCGATTCTGCTCGATCAGAGCGGCCGAGTAGTCCACATCGTCCTCCATTTTGAATTGGACCGAACGTGTCCCAGCTCGCCAGGTAGATGTCACACACTGAGCGCCATGAGGTCCGGCCAGAGCTCCTGTATCGCGTCGAAGACGGATGCGTCTTGATTGCCGATCTGCCGAAGGCGATGACGATCGGCAATCGTGTTGGCGCACTCGAGCGTCGAAGGCGTGAGACGTCTATGCGCATCAATGACATTGGGCGGGGCCGGATACGCAACCAGCCAGGCCAGGTGCAAGACATGGCAGAAGGCGCCGATCGGTCCACCGAGTCTGATTCGGTCAGGTAAACGCTCGGCCGTGAATGGATAGCCCCTCATCCAGTCGTGGAGGCCATCGAAGAATGGATCAGCGGCTGCAAAATGCACCTCTGGGACCCGATAGAACGCAATCGTCGCCGCGCACATGATGCAGGGTTCGAAAGTGGTGTACAGCGAACCTGTGACACGGGTGCCAAAAGGCACCTGGGACAAGGCGTCCATCTCGGCGTGCGCCATGATCGTTCCCGATAAGTGAGAACCTGATTGTTCAGTTGTCCTGTTCCGACCCCTCGCAATCACTGATCCGGTCTCATCGACAAGGACCGCTCCGACCCCAGCTGAGCCTGCGGCCCATGAGCTCCACGCTTCCTCAATGGCGATCCGCCACGTCGAACCGACGGATTCCCAGGCTGACCGGGCGGAGTCCACGGAGCCGATGGTAGGTGTTGATGGAGCGGCCTGCGTGCCCCCGCACGCTGGATCAGCGGCGCTTCATCGCCTATGACATGCTGGCCGCAGTATGGGTTCGATCGTATGGGACCGAGAAACCGCCGAGGTCTATGACGCGACCTACGCCTACGAGTCCGTTCCATCGGTTGTCGACCCCATGGTGGACTTCCTGGTGGAATTCGCGGGCGGCAGCCCCGTACTTGAATTCGCCGTTGGTACTGGGCGCATCGCCCTCCCCTTGAGTGCCCGCGGTGTACCGGTGTGTGGGATCGAGCTATCTCCGCACATGGTCGAGCAGCTTCAGAGAAAACCGGGCGCTGATGCGATCACGGTGGTCATCGGCGATATGGCCAAAGAACGCCTGCCAGGCAGTTTCGATCTGGTCTACGTGGTGGCCAACTCGATCATGAACCTCACCACCCAAGAGGAACAGGTGGGGGTGTTTGCGAACGCAGCGGCGCATCTCGCTCCGGGTGGCCATTTCGTGGTCGAACTGATCGTCCCCCAGCTCCGCCGAGCGCCGCCCTCTGAGCTCGGCCGGATCTTCAAGATGGAACCAAACCATGTGGGGATTGAGACCTTTGATGATGTCGTGAACCAGGTGGCCTGGTCCCATCACTGGAAGGTGGTCGACGGCCGCTTCGTCCATCATTCTGCGCCGTACCGATACATCTGGCCCTCGGAGCTGGTGCTCATGGCGAAGATGGCGGGCATGGACCTTGAGGACCGGTGGGGAGGCTGGGACCGATCCGCGTTCACGTCGGACAGCGTGAAGCAGGTCGCGCTCTTCGCAATGCCGTAAGGAGGTATCCAAAGATCTCCTGAGGCTGGCAATTCATCCTCGGGTAAAAAGAGGTGACCCAAACGCCGGAGCGCGGATCCCAGAACGAAGGATGACCGCGACTTCGCACGATAGTAGCGGCCCCGCCAGTCAAAGACGACCCTCATCCGACCCTCATCCGACCCTCAGGCGAGGGTCGCAGTTAGTCGATGCGAACGTAGCAATGCTGCCGGCCGTCGGTCATCACAACTTACAGTTCATTCGCATCCTCCTTGATTGGCTGTTCCTGTCCGTCTTGATTGGCTGTTCCTGTCCGTCCATGGGGCCGAGCGTGAATCCAGCGACCGCAGCGGCTCCATCTGCGAAAGATTTCGACATCCCCGACAGAGCTTCAGAAGAGAGACAGGACTCGTCGCAAGGAAAGAGCGACCCTGTTCGCCGAAGGGACTTCGGACTATGTATTCGGGCTCCAGTTTGAGTCACGGCCCAGCCGGGCGAGCAATTTGGACTGTACGTCCGATTCGGTTGCCACCGGTCGACTGCTGGCGTACATACCAGTTCTCGGCAGGAATTCGTCGTCAGGGGGCAAGCGTTCCAAGAAGGTGCTGCACAGATCCGCATCGAAGATGACGTCGTGACCGGCAGCCCGACCGAGGTCCCAGGTGTGGATGAGGACTTCGAGGCTCAGAGACGGGACGAGTCGAGCAGCGTCAATCTGGGACGGCGGATTGTTTCCCACCGCAGGAACGTCGACGACGCCGTCGAAGAGACCCGGTCGGTACAGCAGTTGATCGAGTGCGAAATAAGTGGCTGTCCACCGGCCCACGGGATCCTTCGGCCGTTGTGGCTTAGCCTCCAGCGGCCGAAGTAAGAGCACATCATGGAAGCCAATGACATGCTCAAGAACACCTCTGGCGTCCCACTCACTGCACGGGGACGGCGCGTGCCAGTGATCACCGACAGCCCGGACCTGCTCCCCGAACGTTACACAGACCCTTCGATGGCGGTTTGCCACTTCGCCAAAGTCGTCCAGCACTGAACTCTCCGCATCCATCATTTCATTCTCGTCCGGTCAATGCGGGTCCCCCGATACGGCGGGACCGCCACGGTTACAGCCGACCAGCTGCTGACTCGCTCATGCGCCGATCCTGAAGCCATCAAGCAGCCACCTCACCGACCACGACAGAGACATTGTCGCGGCCCCCATGGGCAATGGCGCCGTCGATCAGATTGTCAACCATGTCGGTCACGTCTCCGCCTGACGCAATGACATTGGCGATTTCCTCGCGGGAGAGCTCGTTGAATAGGCCGTCGGTACAAACGACGAGTCGATCTCCTGCTTCGACGGCCAGTGTTCTGCTATCGATTTCGACGTCGGACCCGACGCCCAGAGCTCGGGTGAGAACCCCGTAATGGGGGTGCTCAGTTGCATCCTCTTCTCGTAGCTCGCCACGCTGGATGAGTTCGGCCGTGACGCTGTGGTCCTGGGTCAGTTGGGTCAGAGTGTCGTCGTGCCAGAGGTAGGCCCGGCTGTCGCCCACATTGACGAGCGCAAGGCGTCCGTCCGCGAGGAGTCCTGCGACACAGATCGTAGTGCCCATGCCCTCGAGCCCCGGCTGGGCCAACGCCCGCTCTCGGATCGCCCAGTTCGCCGCACGTAGCGCGGCTTGGAGCTCGACTGCTGATCGGCCAGTGAAGACCGCAGGGATCACACTCGCGGCCGCATTCGCTGCGATCTCGCCGCCGGGATGGCCGCCCATTCCGTCGGCGACGAGCGCAAGTCGCTCATTGGTCACGATGGCGTCTTCGTTGTTCTCGCGTAACTGGCCGACGTCGCTGCGTCCTGCGCTTCGCAGAGTGATCATGAACTTCTCCTTGGAGTCTGAGTCAACAGTCGGGATACGTGTGTCCTGGCTCACCGTAAAGAGGTGGCGTGCAAGGGTGAGGGCACTTTGGCGGTGATCCGCGTTGGTGTGGAGCTGTCTCTCCCAGGCATCGAGCCGCTCCCGGGATGGTCGACGCATGAAGTCGCGAATGTCTGCGAGCGGCACGTCGGCTTGTCGTAGGGCATCAAGCCCTTGGGCATCGGCCAGCTGCCCTGGCGAGTAATAGCGGTATCCCGAAACCGGGTCCACCGCGGCAGGGGCGAGTAGACCTTCGGCGGCGTACGTCCTGAGCCGTTTTGCTGAGAGACCCGAGCGCTCGGAGAACTCACCTATTGCCATAAGATTGTCCACAAACTGAAGCATGACCCCTCACCGAGGGTCAGAGTCAAGTGGGTCGATTGGACTTGCTACTTGCCCTAGTACATGGAGCAGCGCGGCTCGACGCACGACTCAACCGGCGTCGGCGGAGCGCACGAGCAACGTGGCTCCGCACCCTGGCGCATGGATGGTCCGGACCGGAACCCAGCCGCCGCGGATCAACTCCTTGTAACTCGAGGTGAACCCTTGCAGGTTCAACCCCTCCTTCGTCCAGACGTACCAGAGGCGATGGTAAGCCGCCGTATCATCGACCCACCGAGCCAACCTATTGCTCCCCGCGTTGTCGCCGGGCGCGATGAAGACGTTCGGGTCGGTACTCACCGGGGCGAAACCTGTAAGCCATTGCGACCCAAACTCGATCCGGAGAGGGTTGTCCTCATAGTATGCCCACGGATAAACCGCCCATTCGTTCACGAAAACGTGGTCGCCTGGTTGTTCGACGTGGTGGAGCTTGGTAGCGAGTACCGGAACGTCGACGCTGGGATAGGCAGTGGCCTGACGGATGACATGTTGAATGAACAGCCCCGCCGCCAGAAGCGACACCAACCCGAGGGCCGACATCGCCACCGGGCCCACCCACGCGGTGGACATTCGCTTCAACGCAGAGTTCAACTCTGCGAGCAGTTGGTTGGCACCGGAGGCCAAGAGCAGGAGCAGCGGCGGGTAGAGGTACTCGTCGGTACGACCAGTACCCAGCGGGGCCAGCCGTGCTGCACTGGCCAAGAAGGCGACCAGCACCGCGATGGCAGGACCGAGCATGGAGCGATCGCGGCGCAGTGCCACCACTGACAGCGACGCCCACACGAGGACGAGGAGAAGCCCGAACCCCGAAATGCCGTATACGCCGTTGGGCTCGCGCACGAGGTGAACGAGAAGTCTGGTCGCCGAGCGGACCGACGACGTGAGGAAGGTGTCAAGTGACGAGTGTTGGATGAAGTAACCCGTCCAAAAGGTGGTGAGGGCCGGCGAGATGTGGGAATAGAAGACGGCGGCGATCGTGCCGCAGACGGCCGCCGCCGCCGCTGCCGCTGCCAGCACGCGCCGAAGGGCAGGACGGTCGGGCACAGCAACGATGGCCAGGGCCGCCCAGAGGCCGAGGATCAACACCGCGACGGATGCCGACATGAAGAAGGCACCGGCCGAGGCCACCACGAACGCGAGCAACGGTCCCCGCACGGGTCGTCGCCGGGCCGCCTCGGCCAGAGCAAGCAGGAGGCACGAAAGGAGGAAGTCGAACGGGTACTCCTTGACCCGGGTCGAATACTCCACGCAGATGAGGCTGGCGCACACCAGCACGGTTACCCCGAGCGCCACACAGCGACCGAGCTTGAAATAGCGGGCGAGAAAGAAGATCGCGGGCACGGCGGCAACGCCACAGACGAAATCCGGAAGTTGGAACCACCACGTAGTGCGGGGTCCAAGGATCATCCACGTGCGTTCGACTACTCCGGCCCCGGGTGCAGTCACCCACATGTGCCAGGCCGTGCCGAGACCGACCCTGGACGACAGCGCTGTCCAGGCGTCGTCCATGTATAGGCCGGTGCTGGCGAAGCCTCTGGCTCGGATGATCGCGCCAAAGATCGTCAGGATCAGCAGGACTGCGATTGTCCACGCCTCCCATTGCCTGTCACGAGAAGCAGTACCAAGGATCCCGGTGGGCTGCACCTCGGCGGCTGCCCCCGAAGTGGGCCCGCTAGGTGGCGTACCGTCGAATCCTCCCTCGACGGTAGCTCCGACGTCTGATCGCGATTCAGTCACGTTGGTACATCCAAGGTTACAGCAGCACCGAAATCAAGCGATGGGGTACATGTAGGCCCGCCCTGACGATTCGGGTTCGATGCGTCGTTAGCTTGTGATCATGCAATCTTCATCAAGAAAACCAGTGGCACGGAGTGACCGATATCCTGCGCACAACGCCGGAGTGGTCCTCTGCTTGACCGATCCGGCCATCTCGTAGAACGTACTACCAACCCTATCCCCAAGGTGCCTGCTTGAGACTGCCTCAGACGCTGAGGTTCGTCCGTAGCGTTTAGAGGTCCCTGTCGAGATCGCTCTAGTAGTGCCTGCCGCCGGTCCGTCCCGGGTGGCTTTCGTTCGAAGAGCGTCCCGCCGGGGCTTCGCCGTGGAGTGGCTCAAGAGAGTATCGAGCACTGACAGTCCACAAGCGGAAGTCCCCTCCGTGGTTCCATCACACACGGCGGTGGCCCGACCCGGCATGCATAGAGGTTGCACTAGACAACCTGACCGGACCCGTAGGAAAAGGCGGGAGCCAGGCGCGGTTCAAGGTTTGCACGGCGCTATCGCCGGTAGACCCTCCGCACGATACTTGCGGTAGAGCACAGGTGTGAAAACAGTGAGCCGGTCTTGGCGAGCTTCCTCGAATCCGTCCCACGACGTGACCTTTGCGTTGAACACCAGATACGCGAGCTCGCCGTACAACGCATAGCAGCCCTGTTGCGAGGCGGGAATACGGTCAAGGTTCACGACCAGACGGGCGCCGATCGTGAGGTGCGTGTCCCACTTCCTGGCATTGGTCACCCCGGCCTGTGACGCGAGCACGACCTGGCCCGCAAGGGCGACCAGGACCACGCCGACAACGATCCGACGCCCGACCAGAGAGGCCCGATCACCGGAAACAGGGAATTCAACCCACGCGTACGAGACAAGGGCCACGAGAATGATCAGATTCGCCATGGTGTAGGTCGATGAAGGCGCCGTGGCTGTCAGGAACTGGACACGACCCGCTGCGACGAGGGTGTCGCACAACAACCCGAAGCAGATCAGAGCCACGGGAAGGCACGATCGGCCGTCGGCCCTGTGCCGGATCGACCGGATGGTGACGATGACTGCTACGACGAGCAGCGCCGCGCCCAGCAGACCGTTGAGCCACAAGGTGCTCTCGTTTGCATTAGGCACGACCTCCCCGATGTTGACGAGAACGAACTCGATCAAGCGCCACGGGTGCGCAAGCACGTAACTCGTGACGGATCCAGAACAGGAAAACTGGAAGCCGCTCGCGGTGTTGCAGCCCAGCAAGAAGAACGTATAGCCCCAGAGCGCCGCTATCACCGTGCCGACCGCTGCGCCGATCCAGACGAGCACTTGCAATCTTTTGCGTCGGTCCCACTCCGACGGATGTCGTGGCGAGGTCCAGAGGAGGCATACGAGGCCGACCGGCCACAGACACAAGCCGTGGACGAAGGAGAACGATGCCAGCACGGCGGTCAGAACGGCGAACACGAACGCTGTGGTTGACCGGCCCCACGTGGTGAGGAGACCGATCATGACAATGAGGAAAAGCACAATCAGGTACCACGCCACCTGGAACCCCCAGAGTGCATTGTTCCAGTCGGCGAGGCTGAACCAGATGAGCCCCAGGACGAGAACCGCGAAGGGCGTGAGGGGGCGGCGCGCGTAGGCCCGGAGGAGTACGAGGTACACAATAAAACTGACAATGAACGTGGCGACGCTGAGCGCGTTGAGCACACGTAGGTCGTCATGAGCCCAGACGCCGGTGGCGACATAGACGAGGTTGGGCACGAGCATCCGGTTCTCGTCGTGAAGCGCCCAAAGCGATCCGAACGAGAGATGTCCGGACACCGCGGAATGAAGAAGCGGAATCTCACTCCAGTCGTCTTCAAACGGGACGTTGAGGGCGTAATGTGCGACGAACGCGGTGTACGCGCCTGCGATCACAAGGACGACACCGACGACTGCCAGCTGGCGGAGACTTGGCCGCCGTACGCGTCGCCTGAACCATTCCTCCGCGGACCAGCGAGGGCCGGGCGGGTTCTCGGCCGCCAAAATCGGAACGTCGAGTACGGGCGATGCAGCACGCCAACGAGAGAATTCGGGTCCCGAGCTCTTCGTGGTCATAGCGCCCCCTGAAAATCTAACCGACGTCCGCCGCGCAACCGAGGAAACTGTAGACCCTGGAAATCCGTGTGGTAAGGGCGCAAGACAGCGTGAGCCCAACTTCGACGTGAGCCGACTGCCGACATCGCAACGCTATAAGCGGCTCCACAAGCGTTGGCAGCTCTGCGAGAAGCAGCTCCCCGACCACCAGGTCCGGATCGACGTGAAGTTCGTGGCACCGATCAAGGGATCGCCGGCGAAGAAGTACTACCAGTTCACGACCATCGACGACTGCACCCGGCTGCGGGTTCTGCGCATCTGTCCACGTGAATCAGAAGACGGCCATCCAGATCGCCGCCTACGTCCTCGAGAAGCTGCCGCCCTTTGTCGTCCAGGTCATCCAGACGGACAATGGGTCAGAATTCCGCTCCTCGTTCCACTACCACCTGCTCGACAAGGGGATCGGGCGCAAGAACATCAAACCGAGGACGCCCCGCCTCAGCGGCAAGGCGGAGAGGTCTCATCGCATCGACACCGAGGAGTTCTATCGGCTTCTCGACGGGGCGGCCATAGACGACGCCAAGATCTTCACCCACCAGTTCCACGAGTGGCAGGACGACTACAACTACGATCGGCCCCACTGCAGCCTTGGAGGCCAAACCCCCTGCGAGCGACTAAAGCAAAAGAGGCTCTTCGGATTTCAGCGGGGAGCCACCGCGTCCGGAGGTCCCCCTGAATTAGGCGAAGGTGCTCCAGGGTTGTGGTGTGAGCCAACTTCCCAGCAGCACCTTCGTCGTTACTGACCCTAGCGAGATCGTGAGGGCCATGGTGGGTCTCAAAGACGTCCGCGTCCTCGCGTATGTGCGCCGGGGTCCCGGCGTCGAGCTCATGATCGAGCAGGTGACCGGGGAGCTGTCGTGTCCGACGTGCGGGCAGCGAGCCCAGATCAAAGAGCGCCCGGTCGTGCACTACGTGGACCTGCCCGTCTACGGCACCCCCATGTCGTTGGCCTGGAAGAAGCACCGGCTGCGCTGTCTAGACCCGAGCTGCCCCAAGAGGTCCTGGGTGCTCGAGGATCACCGGATCGCGGCCAAGAGTTGCTTGTTGACGACCAGGGCGGCCAAGTGGGCGACGGTCCAGGTGGGAGGCGGCCGGACCGTCTCAGAAGTGGCGGCCGAGCTCTCCTGTGACTGGCACACGGTCAACGACGCCGTGTGCACCTATGGCGAGGCCCTGCTGGCCGCGGATCGCAAGCGCCTGAACCGCACCACGGCCATCGGCCTCGACGAGACGTCCTTCGTCAAGCTCTCTTCGCGGGTGACGACCGACTACGCCACCACGGTGGCCGACGTGGAGAACCACCAGATCATCGAGATCCTCCCCACCCGCAAATACACCGATGTGGCGGGCTGGATCGACAAACAACCCAAGCCCTGGAAGGAGCGCATCCGCTTCGGGGCCCTCGACATGTCGGCCACCTATGCGGCGGTCTACACGGTCATGTTGCCCAGGGCGGCCCAGGTGGTCGACCCCTTCCACGTCATCTCGCTGGCCAATCGCAGCCTCGATGCCGTCCGCCGGCGCGTCCAGACCGAACAGACCGGCCATCGGGGGCGACGCGACGATCCGCTCTATCGGGCCCGCCGGGTCCTTTTCCGCGGCGAAGAGCACCTCGACACCGCTGCCACCGAACGCCTGTGGTCACTGCTCGCCCTGGGCGATCCCGGGGCCGAAGTGGCCGTCGCCTATCGGGTCAAGGAGCGCCTTCGCGAGTTCTATCGAACGCGCCACCCCAAGACAGCAGAGGCGATGCTCAGAGAGCTTGAGCAGCACTGCCGCCGACGCACCATGCCTCCCGAAATCCAGAGGCTCGGACGGACCCTGCACGCCTGGTTCGAAAAGATCGCCAACTTCCACCTGGCCCGGGTGTCCAACGGCCCCACCGAAGCGCTCAACAACCTGATCAAGCGGATCAAGCGGATCGGCTTCGGATTCCGCAACTTCGAGAACTACCGGATCCGAGCGCTGCTCTACGCCGGCAAGCCGAACTGGCGCGTCCTGGGCTCGATCGTCGTCCGGTGAGGTCGCAGACCCCGCCAGAATCCGAAGACCCGCAAAAGACCCAGGCCCGCGTGTAGGCGGTGACCGTCAGTTGCACACACAACAGATGGTGGGCCGCCCGGGTCTCGATCCCGGCACCTTGGGATTAAAAGTCCCCTGCTCTTCCGGATGAGCTAGCGGCCCGACGCCTGCA
Organism: uncultured Acidimicrobiaceae bacterium; assembly: GCA_963721585.1. Lineage (GTDB taxonomy): Bacteria > Actinomycetota > Acidimicrobiia > Acidimicrobiales > RAAP-2 > Bog-473. The sequence continues at coordinate 61,226 of CAVRJN010000009.1, forward strand.
AGATAACTGACGTACGGGGTGCCCGGAGGCGGACGGTATCTCAGCCGAGCGCAGCCAGACCCGGCACGACCGGCCCCCAGGTCTCCTCGAGCCATTGTGACGGTTCCTGGCCGGCCGCGCGGATGACGATCGCGTGCACCCCTGCGCCATGGAGCGCTTCGGCCTCCCGCAGAATCGAGTCCGGCCCGGCGTCGTCCGCCACACCGATCAGCGCCGTCACCTCGATCTGGGCAAAATCCCGCCCGACGTCATCGCAATGGCGTCGCAGCACGTCCACCTTGTGCGCAACGGTCTCGACGTCGCCGATGATGTTGCAGGCGTCGGCGTACGCCGCGACCAGTCGCAGGGTCTTACGCTCGCCGCCACCCCCGATGAGCACCCGTGGTCGAGGTGAGCTGATGGGCTGGGGGGAACAGAGCGTCTCTGCTAGCTGGTAGTGGACACCCTCGTAGGGGCCGTCGTCGTCGCTCCACATCTGGAAGCAGATCTGCAGTGTCTCTTCGAGCCGCTCGTAGCGCTCGCTCAACGGTGGGAACGGGACTCCAAGCCCTCGATGCTCCCGCTCGTACCACGCCGCACCAAGCCCGAGCTCAGCCCGGCCTCCGGAGAGCACGTCGAGGGTGGTGATCGTCTTCGCCAGGAGCCCCGGATGGCGGTACGTCACGCCACCCACCAGCATTCGGAACCGCAGTCGCTCCGTCCTTGCCGCCGCGAACGAAAGGGCCGTATAACCCTCGAGCATCGGTTCCTCCGCTGGCCACAGCATCTCCATCTGAAACCAGTGGTCCATCACCGACAGCGTGCGCACCCCGATCGCCTCTGCCGTCCGGGCCAGGATGCCAAACGTCGGCCCGATCGCCTCGGGACCGCCCGGCCAGGTGAAGCGGGGCACATGGATGTCCAATTGCATGTGTCGTCCTCCGTCGCTCATCTCGTTGCTATGGGCACGGTCTACCCGGCCCGAAGCCCTCTTCCGGTCGTCCTCTGCAGCCGCCACCCCTTTTCTCGTAATCCACACACACGTGATCCCCCTTCCACACCAGCCACGACCCGTAGGCTGTACGGATGATTCCGAAGGTTTCTCTCCGCATACCCGCGCTGTTCCTTGCGATCGCCGGCACCCCGATGCTGCTCGGCGTCCTGTCGGGAACCGCCGCCGCCCAGGACACCACCACGACCACGGCACCAGTGACGACGACCACGTTGGCACCAACGACCACGACGACGGTCCCCCCGACGACCGCGCCGACGACCACAACGACACTTCCGGCGACCACGACGACACGTGCACACGCGACCACGACCACGTCCCACCCCACCACCACCACGACGGCGGTCCCGGGAAAATCGACGTCGAGCTCCAAGACGTTGGGGTGGGTTCTCTTGGCGGTGGTCATCGCTCTTCTGGCGATCTTCGTCGGCCTCCTGATCGGCCGGAGCCGGCGCCAGGGGCGCGAGGTGGACTGGGACCGCTCGGTACGCCCCGCCCTCACCGCGGCCGAATTGGCGCGTGAGCTCGTCCTCTCGCAGACGGACGCCGACGATGCCCAGCATCGGGCCACGGTGGCCGTGCAGGTCGACGACGCGGTCGAAGGTCTCGAGCGTGCTGCGGCAGGGGCGCCCGATGCGGCGCACCGATCGCTCTGCATGCGTTGCTCGAACAGCCTGCGCGGCTTGGCCTTCGCCGTCGAGGCGGATCATCTCTTGCGTTCTGGTGGGAAAACCCCTACCGGAGAGCAGTTAGCCTCAGCCGATTCGGCCCGGCGGAACCGCTCGGCCGAGCTGAATGCTGCGCTCGAAGACCTCAAGCTGGCGATCGCTCCCAAGAAGTAGCCGTCCCGGCGCTGTAGGACGCCTTGTCCACGGGAAACGGGATCCGACGACTGCTGCTCATCCCGCAACAGAGGGGCGGTCAGCGTGCGCGCCGCACTTCTGGCCGGTAGCACCGCCACGAGGTTGGCCAACAGGACCGTGCCCACAGCGACCGGGACAATTGCCGGGACGGGCACCGTCGGATACGGCACCGCGTTGATCTGCTCTGCGAAAAGGTCCCAGAGCCAACGCCCGACAACGAGCCCGAGAGGGATCCCGATCACGATTCCGACGATGGCCGCGGTCGTCGCCTGGCAGGCCACGGCCGCGGCCACTTGGCGTCGTACGAAGCCGATCGTCTTCAAGAGCGCGAGGTCTCGGCGCCGCTGGTGGACCGACGCAACGAGGGTCAGTGTCAGGGCGACGATGGCGCCGATGACCAGCCCCGTCACGAGGAGCGCAGGCGTGAGTCCGATCGTCTTGTAGGTCGCGATCTCGGCCGGACGCTGGACACCTCGTACCACGATGGCGTGGCCCGCGGCTCCTCCCGGCGCTGTCGCAAGTGCGCTGTCCGCCGCCGCGACGATGCGATGGACTCCAGCGAGGGTGCCGGCGGCGGCACGACCTGGCCATCCTCAAGACGCTCGGTTTCACCCGGGGACAGCTCGCCATCGCCGTTGCCGTGCAGGCGAGCGTCGCGGCCGTCATCGGATGCGTCATCGGGATCCCCGTCGGAATCGCCCTGGGCCGTGTCCTGTGGAACCTCTTCGCAACCCAGATCAGCGCGGTGCCCGCGCCCACGGTCCCGGGTGGGACGGTGGTCCTGATCGGTGTCCTCGCTCTCGCGCTGGCAGTGCTGGTGGCCATGATCCCCGGCCGCCTGGCGGCGCGCACGACGACATCCCAACTTCTGCGCGCCGAGTAGGGCGCCCGAGCTCAGTCGGCGAAGCGATCGATGAGCAGCTCGCCCACCTGCCGGACGGTGTCGGGTGAACCTGTGGGCATGTTGAAGATGAAGTACTGGACACCGGCGGCCGCCAGCTCCTCCACTCGGGCCACCAGCTCGTCGGGCGTGCCGATGTCCGAGGTCGTCGGCTCCTCCCCCGTGACCTGGCGCAGGAAGTCCCGGGTCGACGCCGTCTCCTCTGTGCTGCCGGTGAGCACCAGGGTACTCAGCCGGCTGACCGTGACCTCCGACGGGTCGCGTCCCAGCACCTCGCAGTGGCGATGCAGCACGTCGACCTTGTGCGCCACCGTGGCCGCGTCACCGACGATGTTCGTCATGTCGGCGTAGCGGGCTACCAGCTGCAGCGTCCGCTTCTCGCCGCCGCCGCCGATGAGGATGGGCGGTCCACCCGGGTGCACCGGAGGCGGCACGTTGCGCGCCCCGTGGATGCGGTAGTAGCGGCCGTCGAATGACGGGGCCTCTTCGGTGAACATGGCGCGGCAGATCTGCAGCGCCTCCTCCAGGCGGTCGAGGCGCTCGCCGGCCGGGGGGAAATCGAAGCCCAGACCCTCGTGCTCCACGTCGTACCACGCCGCCCCGATGCCCAGGATGGCCCGTCCCGCGCTGATGATGTCGAGCGTCGTCACGATCTTGGCCAGGTGGGCCGGGTTGCGGTAGGTGACACCAGTGACCATGGTGCCGAGCCGCACGCGCGACGTCTGCGTCGCCAGGGCGCCGAGCAGGGTGTAGGCGTCGAGCATCGGCTGGCTCGGCCCGCCCAACGGGGGCAGCTGGTAGAAGTGGTCCATCACCCACACGGAGTCGTAGCCGGCCTCCTCCGCCGCCGCGGCCATGGCGACCACTCCGGCGAAGAGGGCGCCCGGCGTCTCGTCGTTGGTGAAGTTGGGAATCTGGAGACCGAAGTGCATGCCGCCGAACCTACTGGTGTGCAGGCCAGGGCGCGCCGGGCCTCACCAGCCGGTGAGCCGCCTGAGCCAGGCAAGGGCCACCGCACCCTGCGCGCCCTGGAAGGCGCGCAGCGTCGGCAGCCCGGGCGGGGGCGAGTAGAGCGAGTGGCGCACCAGGAATCCACCGAATGCCGCGACCAGTGGTGCGACGACGTCGCGATCAATCGCCGATCCCGAAGCGGACAGGGCCAGAAGCTCTTCGGGCGCGGGACCGCCCTCGAGCTCAACGGACGGCGCCCAGGCGACCAGGTCGAAGACCGGTGCGCCGACACAGGCATGCGGCCAGTCGACGAACACGACGCCATGGGAGGTGACCAGCAGGTTGTCCGAGCGCACGTCGCAATGGAGCAGCGTCGATCCGGCGAGCGCGTCCGGCCACCCCGACTCGAGCTCGGCCAGACGGCTGAGATGGCGGCCGCTCCATTCGTCGAGCCCCTCGGGAGGCTCGGCCATGGCCGCCAGCTCGGCCCAGCCGCCGAACAGCGGCTGCAGCCTGTCGGCGGCCGGCTGCGCATCGGCGACGGGGTTGGGCGTGAGGGCGAGGTGCAGGGCATCGAGCGCGCGCACCGCTGCCTGCAGCTCGCGCCGGTCCCACGGATGCGCCGGCGGCCGGCCGTCAATGGCCACGAAAGCCAGCGCCACCCAGTCGCCGTCGTCGTAGACGTCGAGCAACCGCGGGAACTGGGGCCCCGCCGGCAACGACGCCGACACCACCGCCTCGCGCCGATGGAATTCGGGAGACACGGTGTTCAACCCGGCCCCGACCGCCTTCACGAAGATCGCTCCGCGAGGGCAGTCGAGCACCGCTGTCGCTCCCGGCGAGAACCCTCCGGGCAGGTCGCGCGCCATTGCCGACGCGCCGCCTCCGACCCGGGCCGCCCACGTCCGGACCGCCGCGGGTACCTCGGACCAGGGCAGGTGGACGCCGGCCGCCGGACCGGTGGACGTGGTCACAAGGCGGCGGCCCCGGCAGCGGCCAGCGCCTCGTTGATGCTCTGGACCAGGCGACGCGCCGAGTCCGCGCTGAGCTCGACGGCGACGCGGGCGCCGGGACCTCGCCGAGGGTCGGCGAAGTCGATGTTCAGGGTGTGATCGAACTGCGCATGGAACGGATGGTCGAAGTACACGCTGGCCGAGGTGACGGGCATCCACCCCTGCGCTCCCTTGGCGCTGCCGGCGATCTCCGTGGCGACGGTGAGGTAGGAGCACATGGTCAACTCCCCGCCAGGTAGCGGCCGTACCACTCGAAGATCCGCTGCCAGCCGTCGACCGCAGCCTCGGGTCGATAGGCCGGACGGTCCACGGAGAAGAACGCGTGCCCCGCTCCGTCGTAGCGGTGGAACTCGTAGGTCTTGCCGGCCGCCTTTAGCGCCGCCTCGAGCTCGTCGACCTGCTCGGGGCTCGGGAACTGGTCGTCGTTTCCGAACAGGCCGAGCAGCGGGCAACGGAGGTCCGGCGTCCGGTCCACGAGGGGCGTCACCTTGAGCGGGAAGCCGTCGGGAGGCGTCCCCACGACGAAGGCCCCGTAGCAGTCGACGGCTGCATCGACGGGCACGCTCACCGCAGTCAGGAATGAGTGCCGCCCGCCTGAGCAGTAGCCGATGACGCCGACCTTGCGGTTGGACGTGGGCAGCGCCCGCAGTGCCTTCACTGCGGCCTCGGCGTCACCCACGAATTGCTCGTCGGGGATGCCGCCGGCCTGGCGCGTGGCGGCCGCCGCGTCGTCGGGGTCGACATTCAGCCCCTGGCGGGCGTAGAGGTTGGGGCACAGGGCGTTGTAGCCCTCGGCGGCGAAGCGGCGAGTGATCTCCTTCGTCGTCGAGTCCCAACCAGGGAGGTGGTGGATGACCACGACTCCGGGGAAGGGCCCGGCGCCGGCGGGAAGGGCCCGATAGGCGTTGATCTCGGCGCCCTCGAAGCCGGCGAACGTGATGTTCCCGGCGCTGAGGGCCTCTTCGGGTGCGGACACAGTGTCTCCTTTTCTGCGTTGCTCCGAGCGGCGTGTTGCTCGGTTGCGCCGACCCTATGGCCTGCCACCGGTGACCGCGGCGGGCACGCCGCGAGCTCGCGGCGTGCCGGCAGGTGCCCGCCACCGTGCTCGCCCGGCCCGCAACCGGCATGATGTGTGCCGTGCGTCGACTGTCCGTGGCCCGGGCCGGGCTCGTCTCGTTGGCCGCTGTCGTCGTGACGGGCATTCCGCTGGGCGGGGCGGCCGCGGCAGACGGGTCGGTGGGGGCGGTGCGTACCGTGTTGGGCCCGGCTGTTCTGGACACGCCCGACGGCCTCGCACTCAGTGCGGACGGGGACCTCTTCGTCGCCGATACCGGGCACTGCCGTGTGCTTGTGATGCCCGCCACCTCCGGGACCCGTTACGGCCTGCGCCTGCACGCGGGACATGCCGCCACCCTGGCCGGGGGGTCGTGCTCTGGCACCCGCTCCATCGGCCACCCGAGCGGCGTGGCCGTCGACGCCCAGGGTGACGTCTACATCGCAGAGGCCACCGCGCAGCGCGTCCAGGTGGTAGGGCCGGCCGCTCGGGCCGTCGTCACGGTGGCGGGCACGGGCCAAGCCGGCTTCAACGGGAACGGCCTCGCCGGGAGCGCCAGCGAGCTCGACGAGCCAACTGGGGTCACCGTCGACGGCAGCGGCGACCTTGTCATCGCCGACACAGCCAACTGCAGGGTGCGGGTGCTCGCGGCCCGGAGCGCGATGCTCTTCGGGCGGGCCATGGTGGCCGGGCACCTCTACACGGTGGCCGGCACCGGTGTCTGCGGCTCGGCCGGCCAGGGCGGCCCCGTGGCGGCGGCGCAGCTGTGGAACCCGGTGGCGGTGGCCGTCGACAACGCGGGCGACCTGCTCGTGGCCGACGACGGCGACCAGTCCGTGCTGCTCGCTCCCGCACACGGCGGGACCTTCTACGGCAGCGCGGTCGGCGCGGGCGATATCGGCGTCGTCGTGGGCGGGACGGGCGGGTACGGGCCGTATCTCGCGGACGGACTCTCGGCGACGGGACCGGCGGCGGAGCTCAACGATCCCCGGGGCCTCGACGTCGGCTCGAGCGGGGTACTGGTCGTCACCGATGGTTTCATGCATGCCGTGCGAGTCGCCCCCTCGTCCGACGAGACGTTGTTCGGCCGCCCCATGACGGCCGGGGACCTCTACACGGCGGCCGGCGCGATGCCCGTGACCAGTCCGGCCGGTGCGGGCGACGGCACGAGGTGGGTGCTGACCCGGTTCGGCACGCCCACGGGTGTGGCGGTGTCCGCCTCGGGGACGGCGTACGTCGCGGATGCCGGCGACAACACGGTGCGCGCCATCGCAGGGGGCGGTGCGTGAGCCGGTTCGGCCGGCGCACCTTCATGGCCGCCTCCGCTGGTGTGGCCGCCGGCGCCGTCGGGGCCGGCTCGCTGGCCGGAGCCGATGCCCGAACCGATGCGGACGCCGGCGCGGCACCCCGGGCCGATCGCCTGCCCTCGGTCAAGGAGTCGTTCGCGAGCCCGCTCGGCCCGCTGCGCTCCACGGGGCTCACCGTGAACGGTCTCGTCAACCCGGTCGGCGTGGACCCCGACGGGGTGTCGTTCGCCTGGACGTTGCACGCGACGGGCCGTTCGGCGATGCAGACGGCGTACCGGGTGATCCTGCGCCGCATCGACCCGTCCCATGCCGCCCTGGTGTGGGACAGCGGTCCCGTCGTCTCCGCGCAACAAGCGTTCGTCGCGTACCGCGGGCCCACCTTGGCCGCCGACGCGGCGTACGAGTGGACGGTACGCCCGCGGGTACGCGGCAACATGGGGCGCACCGTCCGCGCCGGCTCACTTCACCACCGCGTTACGTGGCGGCGACTGGCGGGGCCAGTGGCTGCGCCCAGCGGGCGACTCGTCGCAACCCGACCGCGTGACCTATCTCCGTGCCGAGGTGACGCCCCCCGCCGGGACGTTGGCGCGTGCCACTGCCTACCTGTCGGCCGCGCACACCTACCGCTTCTACGTCAACGGAGCATCCGCCGATGCCTGGCCCAGCTTCTCCTATCCCGACGAGCAATACGCGCGGGCGGTCGACCTGACGCGGTTGATCCGGCCGGGGAGGCCGAGCGCGCTCGGCGTGTTGCACCGCTGGTACGGGCCCGGCCAGGGCCGGCCGGCCTCGTCCGCCGGACTGCTCTTCCACCTCTCCCTCTGGTATGCCGACGGCCGGCACGTGACCTTCGGGTCGGACGGCTCGTGGCGGGAGCTCCCCGCGGAGTGGCTGCCGTCGCCGCTGCGCAATTCCGACGTGGGTGACTTCGTGGAGTGGATCGACGGGCGAGCCCAACCTCAGGGATGGTCGGAGCCGGGCTACGACGACAGCGCCTGGTCGACGACCAAGGTGATCGGGCCGGCCGGCACGGCTCCGTTCACCGCGACATACGCGCAGCGGACGACGATCCGGGAGACGACCGTTCTGCCGGTGAGCCTCCACACAGTGGCCGGAGGCGCCGTCGTGGCCGACTTCGGCGCGGTGTACGCGGCTCGACCCCTGGTCAAATTCGGACACGGGCAGGACGGCACGACGGTGACGATGCGGGCTGGCTATCTCCTCGATCCCGACGGGCAGGTGTCGACATTGCATGGGACCCAGGAGACCAACCTCTCCTCGTCCTACATCATGCGGGCGGGTCCCCAGACGTACGAGGCGTTCACGTACTTCGGCTTCCGCTACTTCCAGATCGAAAATCCCGGAGAGGAGCTCGGCCACAACCAGGTGGTCGCCCTCGCGCGGCATGCAGACATGCCCGCAGTCGCACCGGCGACGTTCTCGTCGGACCACCGCATGCTCAACGCCGTCTGGCGGCTCACGACCCGCTCGTGCCTCTACTGCAGCCAGGAGCAGTTCGTCGACACGCCGACCCGCGAGAAAGGTCCATTCACGTGGGACGCCGCCAACGAATCCGAGGGCATCATGCGCGCCTTCGGCGACCAGAACATGAGCTGGCAGGGCCTGCGCGACGTGGCGCGCGGCCAGGCTCGCTACTGGCCCACCGGCCAGGTCAACGCCGTCTACCCCAACGATGACGGCGCCCGCTTCTACGCAACCTCCACGGCGCGCTACCCCGAATGGGTCTGGCGTTACTACCTCTCGACTGGCGACACGGCCACCGCGTTGGCCCACTACGCCTCCACCGTCAAAGCAGCCGCTTGGTTGTGGTCGGCTCGCCAGGCCGGCACCGGACTCCTCTATGGGCTCGGCGACACGAGCAACGGCGACCCGGTCTACGGCTACGACCTCTCCGTCGCCGCGGACACGGCGAGCAACGTGCTCTCGGTCAACGCCTTCGCCCGAGTGGCCCAGTTGGCGACCCTGGCGAACGACCGGTCCGGTGCTGCGCTCTGGCAGGGACGGGCTGCCCAGCTGGCCGCAGCCGTCAACACGGTCCTGCGCCACCCCGACGGAACCTACATCGACGGCGTCGACGCCGACGGCGCGCAGAGCCCAAGCCGCTCCCAGGAGGCCAACGCGCTCCCACTCGCCTACGGCGTCGTGCCGGCGGCTGACGTGCAAGTGGTCGCCTCCCATGTGACGAGTCTGGGGATCGACGTCGGCCCGAACCACGGGCTCGAATTGCTTCGAGCGCTGGCCGCGGCCGACCGGCCAGACGACATGGTCCACACCCTGACCGACGCGTCCATACCTGGCTGGGCCAACATCATCGTCGCGGGCGGCACCTTCACCTGGGAGCAGTGGCGCCCGAGCGACCTCATCGGGGACTCCATGTCGCACGGCTGGGGCTCCTCAGCGCTCGCTGCCATTCAGGAATCCCTGCTCGGGGTGTCCTTCATAAATCCCGACCCCGACGGCACCGTACGTGTCTCCGTTGCGCCCCCGTCCTCGGGGCTGTCACGAGCCTCGGGCTCGGTCCCAACGGTGGCGGGCCCGGTCACCGTGGCGTGGGAGCGCAGGGGCGGCGGCGTGGCGCTCGAGCTCGAAGTGCCGGCCAACGCGTCGGCTCTCGTGCGGCTGCCCAGCACCGAACCCGCGACGGCGCGCGAAGGCGGTGTCCCGGCGACCCGGGCGCCAGGCGTGGCGGTCTTTCCCGCGACGGACGGCCGGGCGGTCCTCTCGGTGGGAAGCGGAGGTTACCGGTTCACGTCGAGGTGACCTGTCGCGCTCCGCCTCTCCCTCCCCAGGCCACAAAAACGAGGCGACTCGGAGTCGGTCGAACGACTGCGGAGCGCAGCCGACCACGACGCTCATATCGTCGGCGGACGAGGGAGCCACCGACCGATTCGCCCTCTCCAGCGGAAAGGAGGCGCCACGCCCACATCTGCCTGACGTCTCGCTGCCACTGTCGCTGTCGGTGGTGCAGCCGCCTAAACGTCACGCGCTTGCGATGTCGGGGATGACCTCGGCGTACTGCTCGAGCGGGAGGATCCGGACGCCGGCTGCTGAGGATGCCTGGTCGAGAATACGAGTCCGGTCGGCGTCATCCCTGTTCTCCTGTGACTCGTCCACACCCTCGGCGTCGATGAAATACCCGCGAAGCCAGGTCCCGAGGACGTCGCCGCGGAGCGCCGGAACTGGGCCGCCGGTGAGTCCGGCGTCGTCGACGTCGAAGGCGAGCAAGAGCATCCCGTGAGCCCGTTGGCCGTCAGGGCCCAGGCTCGGCTGGAAGTAGGACAAATCGAGCACACGGGCGCCGAATCGTCCGTAGAAAGCGAGCCGCGCCGTCGGGTCGCCGACCAGGCCTTCGTTGCGATGACACCTCGGATCATCGACTTCGGCCAGCGTCACGAGAGCCCGACGCGCCCGCGACCAGACCGGGAGGTGTCGCATGAGACACGTCCCGACGCCTCGGCCACGCAGGCCGGGTCGCGCCGCCAGGTACGAGAGTAGATAGACACCGCTTGGGGGATCCCAGTCACCGATCATCGCCCCGAGGATCTCCCCGGATTCGTCGCACGCGGCGGCTACGTCAGTATTCCTCTGCTCTTGATCCAAGGACCACGCAACCATCTCGAGTGGTTCGAGCTCCTCTTTCCGAAAGGACGGCACGAGGATCTCGTCGTACAGCCGATTCAGGAGCTCTGCGGCGTCCGGCCTGTCGGCAATGTCAATGACCTCTGGCGTCGGTTCGCTCCGGTCTGTCAACGTCTAACCCTCCTCGCTGGTGGACGTTTCAACCTGAGGGACCAAATCAGAGCTCCGCGCCCGCTTCCGCTCCGCGATCCGTTGCTTGGCTGCAGCGTAGGGTGCCGTGAGCCACGCGCCAACCTTCTTGAGCCGCTTCCGGATTGCCTCGATTCCATCGTCTGCCCCGGGGAGCCTGCTCACGAAGATGAAGGCGAAAATGAGCAAACCGAACAATACGAGCGACTCAAGAGTCAACACGCCCCCCTTGTAGCGTTCTCCTTGGTCAAAAAGAGTGACCAGTGCAGCCACCGAAGGGACACCGACGAGCACCGCTCCAGCCGACAGGTAAAAGGTCTGTTTGTCTACCCTCTGCTGTTCCCTCGTCTCTGCCATGGCCGCCAGGGTGTCGAGATGGGCGTTCAATACGTCAAAGTGAGATTGGAGTTCCCCTTCGAGCCGTTCGATCCCTGCGATGGCGAACATCTGGTCGAGATATTTCCGATGGACAGCAGTCAGACACAGATCCGGCGAACGGATCTGGGCCAGGATCATCTTGGCGTTGGTGAGGAGCTCGCGCAGTTCGAGTTGCCGAGCCTTTAGTTCCTGTGTTGTCGCTCCATCGTGGAGGTTCTCGGTCTCCTGGCGGATCTGGCTCATCCAGCTCTCGAGGAGGATGGGCAACGAAGCGACGAACTCCGCTGCCTCCTCGTGCTCCTCAATGAGGAACGCCGGCGTTCCTCGGAGGAGGCCAAACGTCGTGTTGGTGGTTCGATAGGCGAAATTTCCAATGAACGACAGTGGCTGCATTGCGTTGTCGTCGTCGAGATCGGGCAAGCTGTACCGCGACCATTCTTCGAGAACGGCAGCGGCGTGACGGACTGGCTGAACGAGAAGTGTCAAGCCTTTTGCGTCATCTGCACGCAGCTCGTCGATGGAGAGATCCTTGAGTTTCCCATCGTGGGCACGCTGCCGCCGCGGTTCCAGAGAGAGTTCCTGCGCGGTCACAATCACATGTGGAAATGCCTTGCGCGGAGGGAAGGTCTCTGTCGGCTTCCTCTCGGCTTGCTCCGAGTGATCGGGCTCAGTCTCTACGCCAGGGTCCCCGTGGTTGATGTGCAAAACGAGATGGCCCACCAAGCTATCGATAATGTCCTGGGCGAGGTCGTAGAGACGCGACTTCTTGACGTTGGCAAAAGTGACCTTCTCGTCACCCATCTGCTGCATGGCCCTGCGCATCGCTTGATTGAGCTCATGGATGGAGCAGTCCTGGAGCGGACTCTCGAACCGTAGGTAGTGATTGCCTAAACGACTGAGTCGGATCTCGAGCGAGAAGCAAAGATCGCCTTGCTCCTGCAGAATGTCCTGCGCCTTCGTCCTGACCCTTGGCTCATTCTCCTTGGAAAACTTGAACTTCACTCCTCTGAACAACTTCTCGTCCGCGCCCGCTTGACCGTCCCACATGTCAGTGAGCTCGAGCTCACTCAGGTCTGCCTCGAGACCGCCGAACTTCCACCTGTTGCCCGTATCGCACTCCCGGGCCGCTTCGATCAGGGTGGACGGATCTACCCAAGGAAGGGCGAAGGGAAAGCAGTAGATGACTTTTCCCTCGTCGACGAAAAGACGGGGCCACGCGTCACGAAGGCTTTCGAGTCCGAGACGGTGGCTCCGGAGCTCACTTTCATAGACGTCGCCCTCGATCGCACCTTCCGCAGCCCGCACCTCCTCGTCAACCTCCGCGAACGTAGTGTCAGCGTCTTCAGCGTCTGTGATGTACGCGATGACTGCATCGCTCACTCGGGCAACGGCGTTGAAGTAGGCGCAATCGATCGCAGCACGTGCTCGAACGAACCCAAAGCAGCCGTGAGGGCCCGACGAAGTCCCACTCGATTCCTGTTCCATTTGGCACAGCTTCTGCTCGATTGACTCGCTGCTCTCCGCGATCTCGGACGCATATTTCTGCATAGTCAGCGGGCACGAGCAGTTCAACCCGCTTTCCACACTCATTGCCGGGTCGATGGAGTCGCACAGGCACATGATGAGATCCACCAATTCGTCGGTCTCGTCATCTGTCTCCTGACGGAGCTGATCCCTCACGCCGTCGAAGGACTCTCTCGAGGCGTGGATGATCCGACGGATGCCGTCCCAATCCGAGGTGTCTTCCCAGATTCTGAGTTGCCGGGCATAGAGATACGCCGCCAACAGTTCGATGTGTCTTGAAGAGCGGCAGGCACTGGAGAAGTTTTCGGCAATAATCGCCCGTGCTCTTTCGTGCAAGACGTTCAGCGCTTCATTCGATGTCTCCTCGCCCTTCGCCATTTCGACCAGAATGTGAAGCTTGTCCTCTTCTGGTGCCTTCTTCTTCCGGAATTTCCCGGTTCTCTTTTTCGACCCAGACTTGTCTCCAGGGCCAGGTTCCCGATCTGGTGCATATTCTGCCGCTTGCACGAGGTCGGCAAAGCGTTCCTTGCTGTCACGCAATGTGCTGATCGCGTTGTTCAGCGTCTCGACGGCGTCCTTGCCCTCGAATGTGTCTTCAAGAGCCTTCCGTCGACGTTCTTTGAGCTGCGACGCGGATTCGTCCGTGCGGAGAGCAATTCGGACATCAGCTTGGTGACGGGGAACTGTGTTCGTCGTGATCGTGTTGTAGCTCCCCCGAAGGGTCTCTTCGAGCGTGTCGTAGTCGCGATCGAGCAGCTCGGTAGCGATCTGTTTCCAGAGCTTCTCGTCGAGGCCATCTCGCGAGCTTTGCGCGCTCTGGGAGGTCTGCCCCCTCTTCGCATCGGTTGTAGTCATGATCTCAGTGCACCGCCTGCATTCGCGCCGCCCGACTCGTCGGGCTGAAGTTGCAACGCTAGTGAATCTCGGCCGCCTCTGCCCAGGTGGTGGCAGGACAGCGCGCCGTGGCGGCCAGGCCCGAGGCATCCACCGAGGCGCGGGTCCGCAGGGCCGAAGGTGAAGAGCCCACGTCGATGAAGTCGCGCCGTCACTCGGCGCGTCAGGAACTACAGACGCTTCCCGGCGGAGGCGTCTGCCCGCTGACGAGGTAGGTCTGGACGTCGGCACGGACGCAGGCGCTGTAGAAGTAGGCGACGTGGTCGTCACCGTCGTGGGTGAGCAGGACGCCACTGTCGAGCTCCTTGGCCACGCTCACCGCCCAGGCATAGGGCGTGGCCGGATCATTCGTCGTCCCGATCACGAGAATGGGCGGCGCGCCGGGTGCCGCCACCGGCCCCACCGTCCGGGTTGGCGGCACGGGCCAGACGGCACAGCCGGCCTCGCCCCAGGCCAGCAACGGGCCGAAGACCGGTGCGAACACCTTCAGCGAGTCGGAGAGCGCGCCGTAGGTCGCCAGGTTGCGCGAGACGGGGTGGTCGAGGCAGTCGATGGCCGTGGCGGCGTCGTCGGCGTTGTCCGAGCCGCCCGTGTTGTATCTGTTCGACTGGGCGGCGGCGGTCGACCCGTTGCCGGCCGCGTCGTCGGCCAGCGCCTCGCCGAGCTGCGGCCAGTCCGTCTGGGAGTACAGGTCCTCAAGCAACGCGTCGTACAGCTGCCCCGCGCCCACCACGCCACCCCCGCCGGCCGGTGCTGGGGCTGTCGCCGCGGTGTCGAGCAGCGCCAACAGCGCGGAGGTGGGATCGCCGCCCGGGTGCCACGCACAGTCCGTGCTGTCGGTGCACCAGGCGAAGAACGCGTTGAGGACGCCCTCGAAGCCGTCCGCCTGCCCCGCCGCGATCTGGTCGAAGGAGAGGGCCGGGTCGATGACGCTGTCGAGCACCATGGCCCTGATGTGGGTGGGGAAGAGCTGAGCGTAGGTGAGCCCGAGCAGGGTGCCGTAGGACTGCCCCATATAGGTCAGCGCGCTGTCGCCGAGAGCCAGGCGCAGCCGGTCCATGTCACGGGCGACGTCGACTGTCCCCACGTAGGGGAGCACGTCGGCGCTGTTCTTCTCGCACGCCGCCGCGAACTGCTGGAGCTCTGCGATGGTCGCTGCTTGCTGGCTCGGGGTCACAGGGGTGGGGTCGGAGGGCCCGCTGCCCGTCGCGCTCCCGCACGTGACGGGGTCGCTGCGCTCGACACCGCGGGGGTCGAAAAGCACGATGTCGAAGTCGTCGAGCAGCTGGGGCGTGAGTGCGCTGAGCTCGTTCGACATGTCGTTGATACCCGAGACGCCGGGCCCGCCGGGGTCGATGACGAGCGACCCGATGCGGGCAGCAGGCTCCTCCGCCGGGTGGCGCGCCACCGCAATGGAGATGCTCGGGCCCTCCGGATTTGCGTAGTCCAACGGGACGACAAGGGTGCCGCACTGCAGATCGCCGTTGCACGGGGACCAGGCCATCGGGATGACCGGCGGTTCGGTAGTGGATGTCGTGGTCGTGCTGCTCGCGGTCGGCGCCGCCCGGTGGGCCTGGGCCTGAGGCGCCGGCGGCCCGCTCTGCGCGCAGCCGGCGGTCAACGCGGCAGCGACCAGGACGAGGAGGAGCGGTGTTCGCCTCGTCAGCACCGGGCAAGCGTTGCACGTGCCTTTCCCGCCATGTCGTCACCGTTCTCCGTGCACCGTTCTCCGTTCTCCGTGCTCCGGGCTCCGGGCTCCGGGCTCCGGGCTCCGGGCTCCGGGCTCCGGGCTCCGAGGAGCGTGGCGATGGCACGAGCAGAGGAAGAGGCGGGCGAGCGGGGACGGCCCGGCGCCTCAGAGCGGGCCGAGTACGAGCTTCACCGGCGCGCAGGTCGGCCTCTTCGCCCGGCCCTTCACCCTCGAGGGGTCCTCGTCACCTGGCCCCGAGTGTTCGCCAGCGCACTCGCGAAGCCGGGGCCCGTCGGACCGGCCGAGCGTCGCACAGTGGCCGCTCGCCTCGCTCGCACCTTCCCTCCCCACTCGGCGTAGGGCTCGTGCGGCATAGGGCTTCTGCAGCGCCGGGCTCGGGGCCTCTGCCCGATGTGTATATACCCACTAGGTCCACGTGTTGCCACCTAGTGGGTATATACACATCGAAGACCCGCCGGCGGACCGGGTAGCGCCGCCGAATCCCCCGTCTTTACGCGCCCTCCGGCACCTCCCAGAGGCCGACCGGTGCCTCACCCAGGCGGTAGTGCCCAGGCAGTCGCTCGCCCGACATGGCGCGCTCTATGCGCTGCTGCATGCCGGGCAGGAGGGTGCCGTCGCCGATCATCGCCATGAAGACGGCGCCGGCGTTGCCGACGTCGAAGAAGTCCCGCTGCCATGACCACTGGAAGTTCCCGCCGTAGCGGAACCAGCTGCCGCCGAGGCCGGCGATCTCGTAGTTGGTCCCGTCCGCCTTCGTGGCGTCGGCGACCTGCTTCCACAGGCCGAGGATCTCCCCCTGCGCCTCGTCAATCAGCACCTTCTGGTACGGGTAGGTCCAGCCTTCGAGCCCGGCCATCTCGAGACCCAGCGCGATCTCCCGGATCTCCTCGCGCCCGACCGCCATGAATTCATCCGAAGGCCCGACATTCCAGCCGTAGGTGGCGTCCTCGGTGTAGAGGTCGGCCATGTGGTGCCAGTCCTTCTTCGCCTCCCCCGCTCGGTTGGCTTCGAGCCAGCGCTCGACCATCTCCTCCAGCTCGGCACGCGGGTAGGCGGGCATGGGCAGTCAGTCCTCCTCTATGGACAGGGCATGGGTGGGGCAGTACTTCACGGCCAGTTCGACGGCGGAACGCTCGCTCTCGGGCGGCTCGGGCTGGAGGACGGTGAGCTCCCCCTTCTTGGAGACCGAGAAGACCTCGGGCGCCTCACCCTCACAGGCGGCGTGGCCCTGGCACAGGTCGCGGTCGACCACGATCCTCATTGCACCGGCTCCGACGCCGATCCGGCGCGCCGCCGGTAACGCACCCGGCAGGGCTGCTGCAGCTGCACGACCATTTTGGAGTGGTCGTTGCGGTAGGAGTCGAGCGGCTGTGCCGCCTCGAACTCCCAGCCCTGGAGAAGAACCGAGAAGATGGCCTTCAGCTGCATCATGGCGAAGTTGGCGCCGACGCAGCGGTGCCGTCCGGCCCCGAAGGGGATCCAGGTCCACGGGTTGGCCCGGTCCTCCTCCCGCGGCTCGAGGTAGCGGGCCGGGACGAAGGCGTCGGGGTCCGGAAAGTCCTCGGGGATCCGGTTGCAGATGGCTGGGCTGGCCCCCACGAACTTGCCGGCGGCGATCCGGTAGTCGCCGTAGGTGAGCTCTTCCATGGCGACGCGCAGCAGCAGAATCAGAGGCGGGTGCAGGCGCAGTGCCTCCTTGAGCGCCGACTCCAGGTGCGGGATCTCGCGCAGCGCCTGGAAGCTGACCTCCGAGCCGTCGGCGTACAGCTGGTCCAGCTCGTTGTTCACCGCCTGGAGCTCCGCCGGATGCCGCAGCAGCTCAATCAGCGTCCAGGCCGCCGTCCCTGAGGTCGTGTGATGGCCAGCGAACATCATGGAGATGAACATCCCCGTCACGGTGTCGGCGGTGAAACGCGACGAACCGTCCGCCTCCTTGATCGACATAAGGATGTCGAGCAGGTCGGCCTCGCCGTCGGGCGCCGGCGGATCTGCCGCCCGGCGCTCCATGATGCCGCCGACCAGCTCGACGAGCGCAACCCGGGCCGCGTCGCGACGGCGGAAGCTCTCGATGTCCGCGTAGGGGTCGACGTAGGCGATCGGGTCCGTTCCCTGTTCGAGGTCGTGGTAGAGCCGGGCGAAGCGACCATCGAGTTCGCTGCGAAAGCGCGGGCCGATGAGGCAGGCCGAAGACGTGTAGATCGTCAGTTCGGCGAACCACTCCAGCAGGTCGATCTCGCCCTCGTCGTCCCAGCCGGCGACCATCTGCTCCACCTCGCGCGAGATGGTGGCGGCGTGCCCGCGCATGAACTTGTCGCGCAGGGCCTGGTTGTGCAGCATCTCGCGGCGTCGCTCGGGCGGCGCGTCGAACACGACTCCCTCGCCGAAGATCGGCGTCATGAACGGGTAAGCCTCGGCCTGGTCCAGCAGCTCCTCGGGCGCCCGGAAGTAGAACTCATTGGCGTCCGCACCCGTCAGCAGCACGACGTCACGTTCGGCCAGCGTGAACTCCCCTACGTCGCCGCATTCGGCCCGCACGCGTGCCATGAGGCCGATGGGGTCGCGGCTGAGCTCGTCCAGGTGCCCGTTCTCACCCTCTCCGCCCGAGACGCGTGGCGGTTCCCTCAAGGTCGTCTCCGTGGTCACGGTGCTCCTTCCATACCGAGTGGGCTCAGTGGTGCCTCCGGCTGGACCTCCACCACGCTGAGGTGCGTCCCCCGCGGGGCGGCCACCGCGTGGGCGATGGCCGACGCCACGCCCTCGGGACGCAGGAACGCCGAGTGCCGGGCCAGGCCCCAGCGCGTCCACTCGGCCAACACCTCGCCGGTGACGTCGGGGTCCCAGTCCATGCCCATGCCCGTGAGGGTCGGACCGGGCCGCACGATCACGGCGCGCACCCCCGTGCCTTCCAGCTCCATCTGCAGCGCGGTGACGAAACCCTCGAGGCCCCACTTGGAGGCCACGTAGGCCGCCATGCGCGGACGGGGGTGGGCCACGACGTCGGACGTCACGAAGATCAGGTCGCCCCGGCGGCGTTCCACCATGCCGGCGCCGAAGGCGCGCACCAGCCGCTGGGCCCCGCCGATGTTGACGCGCAGGACCTCCTCGAAGTCCTCCGGGCTCGTCTCGAGGGCCGTGCCGGGCTGAATCTTGGCCGCGTTGGACACGAGGATCTCCACCGGCCCGAAGGCAGCGTCGGCCTCCTTGGCGAACCGGGTCACCGACCCCGGGTCGGCCAGGTCGAGGGAGCAGGCGACGGCCTCTCCCCCCTCGGCGCGGATGGATGCGGCCACCTCGTCGCACACCTCGACACGGCGCGCCCCGAGCACCACGGGATGGCCCGCCCGGGCCAGCGCGCGCGCCGCCTCGGCACCGATGCCAGAGGAGGCGCCGGTCACCGCCGTCGGGCGGCGTTCGGGGTGGGGCTCGAAGCGCGGCATCAGCGCGGCGTCACCGTCGTCGGCAACGCGGCGAATCCCCGCACGTTGATGGAGTGCACGCGTGCGATCCCCGACGGGTCGACCTCATAGTCCTTGACTCGCGCCCGCACCTCGGTCAGCGCGACCCGCGCCTCCATGCGGGCCAGTGCGGCGCCCATGCAGAAGTGACGGCCGCTGCCGAAGCTGACTAGGTCCTGGGTACGGCGCTCGAGGTCGTAGCGCTCGGGGTCCGGAAAGACGTCTTCGTCGCGGTTGGCCGATCCGAGCAGGAGCAGGATGCGCCGGCCCGCCTCGATGTCGACGTCCCGCACGCGCACCGGCTGGCTCGTCACACGGACCAGCATCTGCGTCGAGGTGTCGTAGCGCAGCGTCTCTTCCACCCAGTCCGGCACGCGGGCCGGGTCGGCGAAGGGCTTGGCCAGCTGGTCCGGGTTACGCCAGCCCCAGTACCAGGCGTTGCCGAGCAGCTTGGTCGTCGTCTCGTTCCCGGCCACCACCAACAGGAAGAGGAACCCGATCACCTCGTCGTCGGTCAGGCGGTCGCCCTCGATCTCGGCCTGCAACAGCGACCAGGTCAGGTCGTCGCGTTCATGTCGCCGGCGGTCGGCCACCATCTCGCTGTAGTAGCCGGCGAGGGTCAGCGCCGCTTCCAGCCCCTCTGCCGGTATGTCGGTCATCCCGTCCTCGCGGTGCATCAAGAGGTCGGCCAGGCGCCTGATCTCGGCCCGGTCCGAGGCCGGCACGCCAACCAGTTCGGAGATCACGTCCATCGGCAACAGCCCGGCGAAGTCGGCGATGAAGTCGAACGAGCCTGCCTCGAGCGCCGGCGCCAAATGGGCCTCGGCCAGCGCGCGGATGTTGTCCTCCATGGCCGCCACCCGGCGCGGCGTGAAGCTCTTGCCGACGATGGAGCGCATGCGGGTGTGGCGGGGCGGATCCATGGCGAGGAACGACATGGCGCGGTGCGCATCGGGCCCGAAGGCGGCTGGGTCGAGGCTGACGCCGTAGGCGTTCGAGTAGTGGTCGACATCGCGAAACGCCGCCAGCACATCGGCGTGGCGCGCGTAGGCGAAGAAGTCGAGCTCCTCGTTGTAGAAGACGGGTGCCTCGGCGCGCAACCGGGCGTAGGTCGGATAGGGATCCTCGTGGATGCCGTAGTCGTAGGGGCTGTAGGCCAGCGGGGCCACCGTGGTCACGACGCCGACACCCCCGTGCCTGTCATGAGTGCAGTCGCTTCGGCCATCAACGGCGGCACGGCGTCGAAGGCGAGGTGGCCCATGCCGGCGCTGAGCAGCGCCCCCGTGTAGGTCACCTGCAACACGTTGAGCACGGCCACATCGACCCCGGCTCCGAGCGCGGCCGCCAGCCGGCGCGTGATCTCGGCGCCCAGTCGCGACCGCACGCGCTTCACGTCGGGACCGTCCCCCAGCAGGGCCGTCGTGCAGACGGCGACGGCCGCCGAACCCATGGCGGCGAAGCCCATGGTGCGGGCGGTGTCGGCCACCCGCTCGGGCAGCGACAGCGTGAGGTCGACCAGGCCCGGCGAGGCCTGCGCGCGCCGCAGCAGCACTTCGGCCAGCAGATGGTCCTTCCCCGAGAAATACGTGTACGCCGTCGCCGGCGCCACACCCGCCCGCTTGGCGATCGTCCGCACCGAGATCTCGGCGTAGGGGCGCTCCTCGGCCTCCTCGGCCGCGGCGGCGATCAGCCGCTCCATGACCCCGGCCTGGCGCTCGGAGAGATGGCGGCGGCCGGCGTGCGCCGCCGGCGCGTCACCCCGATCCGCCTCGACGGCGTCGAACATGCTCATGCGCCAGAGCGAGCGGGAATGTGCGGCGTCCCGTCCTTCATGTCAGGAAATGTGAACGTCGCGGCCGTCGTCATGCGCGTGATCTTCGTGATGTCCTTCTCCGGAAGGGTCTCGGTGTCGTCCTCGATGACGATCTCCCACCGGCAGTGCGGCACGCGGTCGCCGGGAACACGGGGGGGCCGGTGCACGTGGCGGATATGCGCCTTGGGGTTGACGGCCTGCGCCGTCACGTCGAAGGTCCCGTCCTCAATGTGGTGGCACATGTTGGTGACCATGGCGTCGCCGAAGGGCTCGGCGTCCATCAGCGCGCCGCAGTAGGCGAGCTCGAAGTAGCCGTGCGTCTCGTCGACGAGCTCGTAGTGCACATCCATGTAGTGGTGGGGGAAGCCGGGGTCGAGCTGTAACACCTTGAAGATGGCCGAGACGCCGTCGCCCTCGACGTTCATGATCTGACGCAGACGATCGCCGTAGACCGGGCTGGCACCGGCCCATTCCTCGATGGCCAGCTCCTTGACGGCCTCGGCGCCGTACCTGAGGCCGATGGCGGCGCACATGGACCGATCGAGCAGGTGCACGATGAGCCCGTACTCCCGGACCAGCCTGACCAGGGCCTCCTTCGAAAGGTCCTCGTAATCGAAGCCGGGGTCGAAGGCGCCCGAGTAGTCGTTGCGTTCGGGTTTCCCCGTGTCGCTTTGCGTGGTCATCAGTTCAAACTATAGTCCAGACACGTGTCCAGATCCAGATGTCCATTGTCAGGGGCGCGGATGCTGGACGCGTCGATCGGGAGGTTGGGCCAAGTGCCGGAGAGCGAGAACAACGTGGCGCAGACCGCGTTGCGAGTCGGGGTCATCGGGCTCGGGGACATGGGCGGAGGCATGGCCACCGCCCTCATGCGGGCCGGCATCGCGCTGTCGGTGTGCGACGTCCGCGAGGAGGCCACCTCGCCGTACCGGGAGGGGGCCCACGTGGCGGCGACACCCGCCGAGCTCGCCGCGCGCAGCGACGTGATCCTCGTCGTCGTCTTCAACGACGCCCAGGTTCGCGCCGTCTTACAGGGGCCCGATGGCGTCTTGGCCGGGGCGGCACCCGGCAGCACAGCCGTCATCGTGAGCACCATCCCCACCGAGACGGTGCTCGAAATGCGGGCCGAAGGATCCGCCAGGGGCGTCGCCGTGGTCGACTGCGGCGTGAGCGGGGGCCCGGACGCCTCCGCCGCCGGTGATCTCGTGTGCATGATCGGTGGCTCCGAGGACGAGGTCGACCGGCTGCGTCCCGTCCTCGACGCCGTGAGCAGCCTGGTGCTGCACATGGGCCCGCCCGGCGCTGGTCTCGCTGCCAAGCTGGCCCGCAATCTGATCACTTACGGTTCGTGGCTCGCGGCGTTCGAGGCACAGGAGCTGGCCGAAGCCGCGGGCATCGACCTGCTCAAGCTCGGAGAGGCGGCACGCGAGAGCGACAAGCGCATCGGCGGCGCCACCCGGCTGATGTTCCGCACGACCGCCGCACCCTGGCCCGCCGGCAGCGACGAGGGGTTGCTCAAGCTCATGCGGTCCGGGGCGGAGGTCACCCACAAGGACCTGACCACCATTCTGGAGCTGGGGGCCACCCTCGGCGTCGACCTGCCGCTGGCCACGTTGGCCGAGCGGCGTTGCGGACGCATTTACGGCTTCGAGGGCGACATCTGAACACCGCAGCCGCAGCCGCAGCCGCAGCCGCAGCCGCAGCCATCCATGATCTGACCTGGGTAGGGTCGGGCCCGCCGGGCGCGACCCGACCACCTCTACTGAAACAGGAGCGCCAGTGAGCGAACAAGAAGGCAGGCGCGCCGCCGGTATGGCGAAGATGCAGGAGGTCTACGGGTTCACCGTCGATCCTGCGGATCTGCCGGGGCGCTACACCGACGTGACCGTCGACCACCTCTTCGGGACGATATGGACCGACGACACCATTGAGCTGCGGGATCGGCGCATCTTGACCATCGGCGTCCTGGCGGCCCAGGACAAGCCGGAGCTCCTGGAGATCCAGTTCGAAAACGCGCTCCGGCGCGGGGAGCTGACCGTCGAGCAGATCCGTGAGGTCGTGGTTCACTTGACCCACTACATCGGCTGGCCCCTCTCCACCGGCGTCAGCGGAGCGGCCGAGACCGTCATCCGGCGGCAGGCCGCGGCCGCGGCCAGCGGCGGCGACGACGAGGCCTGAGCCACGCCATGACGTACAGCCGGATCGAGATTGACGAGGCGGCACCCGGGGTCCGCGTCATCGCCTTCAACCGTCCCGAGGTGCGCAACGCGTTCGACACCACCATGTACGAGGAGGTCACCGCCGCCCTGCGCGCCGCCGACAGCGACGAGACGGTCGGGGCGGTCGTGCTCACAGGCCGCGGCACCGCCTTCACCTCCGGCCAGGACCTGGCCGAAATGGCGGCGATCGCCACCGGGACCGCCGTCGAGGGGGCGGGGCAGGGGTTCATGGGCCTGCTCGATTGCCTCATCGATCTGTCGGTGCCGCTGCTCGCCGCCGTCAACGGCGTCGCGGTCGGCCTCGGCTTCACGCTTCTCCCCCATTGCAACCTCGTGCTGGTCGACGCCGAGGCGCGTCTGCGCGTCCCCTTCGCCGAGCTGGGAGTGCCTCCCGAGGCGGCCAGCAGCCTCCTCTTCCCCGCCCTGATGGGCTGGCAGCAGGCGGCGCGGGTGCTCCTGACATCGGACTGGGTGCACGCGCCCGAACTGGTCGAGCTCGGCGTGGCCCTCAAGGTGTGCGACGCCGGCACCGTGCTCGGCGAGACGGTCGCCCTGGCGACGCGGATCGCAGCGCACCCCCGCGGTGCCACCCGGGCCAGCAGCTCCCTCGTGCGGGCGGCTCGCCGCGACGCCGTGCTCGAGGCCAACCGCCGCGAGCAGGGCGCGTTTGCGTCGCTCTTGGGCAGCGCGGTCGGGAGCGGCACGCTTGCCGACTTCGCAGCCCGGCCCGCCGCCGGGTCCTGACCGTGCGCCTCGGCATCACCGCCGCCCTGACCGATACCGACCTGGCGCCCGCCGTCCTCGCCGCTGCGGTCGAAGAGCTGGGCTTCGACTCGCTCTACCTGCCCGAGCACACCCACTTGCCCGTCGAGGAGGACACACCCCCGGCGCTGGTGGGCGGGGTGCGCCTGGACGACTACAAGCGCTGCCTCGACCCGCTCGTCGCGCTCGGCACGGCCGCGTCGGTGACCTCGCGTATAGGGCTCGGCACCGGCATTCTGCTCGCCGCCCAGCACGAACCGATCCTGCTGGCCAAGCAGGTGGCCACCCTCGACCATCTCTCCGGAGGGCGGGTCACCCTCGGCGTCGGGTTCGGCTGGAACCGGACCGAGGCGGAGGACCACCGGGTCGACTGGCCCCGCCGTCACGACGTGGTGCGCGAGCACCTGGCGGCCATGGAGGCCATCTGGTCCGCCGATCAGGCCGAGTACCACGGCGAGTTCGTCGACTTCGGGCCGGCATGGTCCTGGCCCAAGCCGGTGCAGCAACCGCGCGTACGGACGCTCATCGGCGGTGGCGCCGGCGACGCGGTGCTCACGGCGGTCGTGGAGTACGCCGACGGCTGGATCCCCATCGGCGGCAGCGGCCTGGGCACAGCCCTCCCGCGCCTGCACGCGCTGGCCGAGAAGGCCGGACGTGACCCCGCCGCGCTGTCCGTCGTCCCCTTCGGGACCATCGCCGACCAGGGCAAGCTCGAGCACTACGCCGGGCTCGGGATCACCGAGGTGGTGCTCCGGGTGCGGGCGGGCGACGAGCGGTCCGTGCGGGCGGAGTTGGAATCACTGGCACCGCTCCTCCCCATTGCGTCCACACTGGAGTAACCATGACCGACCTCATCGACGACACCATCCCGAGACTCGGGAGCACCACGCCGCTCCCGAAGATCATCAGCGTCGACGACCACATCGTCGAGCCGCCCCATCTGTGGGACACTTGGCTGCCGGCGCGCTACCGCGACCGTGGCCCCAAGGCGGAACGCCGCGGCATCGGCGCCATGGAGCACATCGGCGGCGGGGCGTACCGCCAGTCCTTCGACCCGGAGGGCCCCGAGGCCGACTGCTGGGTCTACGAGGACCTCGTCTACATCAACAAGCGCCATGTGGCGGCCGTGGGCTTCGACCGTGACGACATGACGATGTCGCCCATCACCTACGACGAAATGCGACCCGGTTGCTACGAACCCAAGGCGCGCGTCGCTGACAACGAGGCCAACTGGGTGGAAGCCAGCCTGTGCTTCCCGACCTTCCCCCGCTTCTGCGGCCAGACCTTCCTGGAGGCCAAGGACAAGGAGCTGGCCGAGGCCTGCGTCGTCGCCTACAACGACTTCATGGTCGAGGAGTGGTGCGGCGACAGCGGAGGCAAGCTGCTCCCGCTGTGCATCATTCCGTTGTGGGACGCTCAGAAGGCGGCCGGCGAGGTGCGGCGCAACGCCGCCCGCGGCGTCCGTGCCGTGTGCTTCAGCGAGATCCCGCCCCACCTCGGGCTGCCCAGCATCCACAGCGGATACTGGGATCCGTTCTTCGCCGCCTGCGAGGAGACGCGCACGGTGGTGAGCATGCACATCGGCTCGTCGTCGAAGATGCCGGCAACGTCTGCTGACGCGCCGGTGGCGGTCGCAGCCGCGCTCAGCTTCGGCAACGCGATGTCATCGCTGTGCGACTTCCTCTTCTCAGGCGTCCTCATCCGCTTCCCCCGCCTCGTCCTGGCCTACTCGGAGGGACAGATCGGCTGGTTGCCGTACATCCTCGAGCGGGTGGACGACGTCTGGCGTGAGCACCGCGCCTGGGGTGGCGTGAAGGACATCGTGCCGGAACCGCCGTCCACCTACTTCCACCGCCAGGTCTATGGCTGCTTCTTCCGCGATCAGCACGGGCTGGACTCGCTCGGGGTGATCGGTGCCGACCGCGTCACGTTCGAGACCGACTACCCCCACACGGACTCGACCTGGCCCGACACGCGTGCCGTGGCGGAACAGTTGGTCAAGAACCTCTCCGACGAGGAGGTGTACCGGATCATGCGGGGCAACGCCATTGCGATGCTCGGCCTGGAAGGCCCGTGAAGCTCGGGGATATCGTCAACCCCGAGGCGGAACGCTGGGGCAAGCCGCTCACCGGTGTGCGCATTCTCGCCCTCGAGCAGATGCAGGCGCTGCCCTACGCCACCCAACTGCTTGGGCGCCTCGGCGCCGAGGTGGTCAAGGTCGAGTCACCCGGCACCGGCGACCTGGGGCGATCGTCCTCGCCCGCGCTGACCGACCCCGACGGGCGCGCCGTAGGTGCCACCTTCCTGCGCAACAACCTGTCGAAGCGCTCCATCGTCGTCGACCTCAAACAGCCGGCCGGGCGCGACCTCGTGCTGCGGCTGGCGCCGCGCTTCGACGTCGTGGCGGAGAACTTTCGCGCCGGTGCCATTGAGCGCCTGGGTCTGGGCTACGAAGACATCGCCGGCGTGCACCCCGGTGTCGTCTATCTCTCCATCTCGGGCTTCGGCCACGCGGTGCCGGCGGGCACCCCGGACTCGCCCTACGCCGGCTGGCCGGCGCTGGCCTCCATCGTCGAAGCGATGAGCGGCGCCTACGAGTTCAAGCGCCCGGAGGGCCAACCGCCGATCGGCTCGCCCATGGGAGGCCTCGGCGACATCGTGACCGCGCTCTTCGCCGTCATCGGCACCCAGGCCGCCCTGCGCCAGCGTGACCGCACCGGCCGGGGCCAGCGCGTCGACGTCGCCATGCTCGACGCCCTGGTCGCCGTGCTCGACGTCGTGCCGAACTTCTGGTCCATGGGCATGCCGATGGGGACGCCATGGCCGGGCATCCTCCATGGCTTCCGGGCCGCCGACGGCTGGTTCATGCTGCAGGTCTTGCGGCCCCACCAGTGGCCCGACCTGGCCCGCGCCATCGGGCGGCCGGAATGGGCCGACGACGCGCGCTTCGCCACGCCTCAGGGTTGGCTCGACCATCTGGACTCGGACATCCGGCCCGCCCTGGAGTCGTGGGCGAGCACCATGTCCAAGCGGGAGGCCTGCGACGCCCTGAATGCGGCCGGGCTCGTGGCGGGACCGGTGGCCAACGACGAGGAGGTGGTGGCCGACCCGCACCTGGCGGGGCGCCACATGCTCGTCGAGCACCCGCGTCCCGACGGCGTCGTCCAACCCGTGTTGATCCCCGGGCTCCCGGTGAAGTTCGCCGAGGTGGCCGAAGGCCCCGAGTCGCGGGTGCCCTGGCTCGGGGAGCACACCGATGACGTCCTCGCCGACGAGCTGGGCCTCGGTGCGCCCGAGCTGGCCGACCTGCGGGAGGCCGGCGTCATCGCGTAAGACCTGCGCGCTCCGCCCGCCGGCACCAGTGGCAGTGGCAGTGGCGGGGGCAGTGGCCGACCTCAGCCGCTCGGCTGCCACGAAGTGACGCTGTGCTCAGTAGCGCGGCAGGGCTATGAATGCGACGAGGTAGGCGAAGAGCCCCGCGCCCACCAGCGTGCAGGCGTGGAACACCTCGTGGAAGCCGAAGACGCGCGGCCATGGGTCCGGCTTCTTGCGCGCGTAGACCACCGCCCCGACCGTGTAGGACAACCCTGCCGAGAGCATCAGCGCGAAGCCGGCCCAGCCGAGGCTGCGCACCAACTGCGGCGCCACGATGATGGGGCACCAGCCCACGAGCACGTAAGGGATGGCGACCACCCACTGCGGAGCGTCGAGGAACGTCTGGCGCAGCGCGATGCCGGCCGCCGCGCCGGCCCACACCAAGGAGAGGATGAGCACCTCGGCCCACCCCCGCAACGCCAGCCCGGCTACCGCCGTGCACGTCCCGGCGATCCCTACGAAGATCGCGCTGTGGTCGGCGCGTCGCATGCGGCGCCACGCCGGGGCGGACCAGCGCAGCCGGTGAAAGGCCGCGCTGGTGCCGAACATCACAAGCATGCCGGCGACGTAAATAGCGAGTTCCGTCGACGCCGCGGCGTCGGGCCCGGCGGCGATCAGGAAGGGCCCGCCGATCAGCCAGGCGAAGAACGCGCCGACATGCAGCCAGCCCCGCAGCAGCGGGCGCTCGCCGCGGTTGTCGGCCGACCCGCCCTGCTCGCCCTGGGCGAGAACGGTCACACCCCCCTCTCTTCCTCCAGCCTGTCTGCCTGCTCCACCTCGCGTCGCGAGATTCCCAGCAGGAAGAGTATGGCGTCGAGGTAGGGCACGCTCAGTGCAGCGTCGGCCGCCTCGCGCACGACCGGTTTGGCGTTGAAGGCGATGCCGAGGCCGGCGGCTGCCAGCATGTCGATGTCGTTGGCGCCGTCGCCCACTGCGATGGTGCGCGCCACCGGCACGCCCGCCGCCGCCGCGAACGTCACCAGCGCCGCCGCCTTCCCGGCCCGGTCGACGATGGCTCCGGCCAACTCCCCCGTGACGACTCCCCCGTCCACGACGAGCTCGTTGGCGGCCAGGTGGTCGATGCCGAGCTCGGTCACCAGCGGGCCGATCAGCTGGGTGAAGCCGCCGCTCACCACCGCCAGCTCGTAGCCGAGCCGTTTGAGGGTGCGCACCAGGGTCCGTGCGCCCGGGGTGAGCACAATGCCGTCGCGCACTGCTTCGAGGTCCCCTTGTTTGAGACCGGCCAGGAGTCGCACCCGTTGGCGCAGCGCTTCGCCGAAATCGACCTCTCCCGCCATGGCGGCCTCGGTGACCGCGGCCACCTCGGAGCCACACCCGCAACGTTCCGCCAGCAGGTCGATCATCTCCCCCTGCAACAAGGTGGAGTCGGCGTCCAACACGATCAGGTGCTTGGCCCGGCGGTGCAGTCCGGCCGCCTGCACGGCGACATCGACCTGGCAACGCGCGGCCGCCTCAGCCAGCGCCCGTCGCAAAGCGCCGACGTCGGCGCCGGCCACCGAGAACTCGTAGCTGTGCACCGGGTACGCGGCCAGGCGCACGATCCGCACGATGTTGCCGCCGCAGCGTGCGATCGACCCCGTCACCGTCTCGAGCGTCGCCGCATCGATCTCCGGTGCCAGCAGCGTGACCAGATGGCCTTCGGCGACGTCGTCCATCGCCGCTTCGACCAGAGGGTCGACCGTCACCTCCACGCCGGCGCCGGCCAAGCGGTCCTCCAGCAGGGCGTGCACGGGTCCTGCTTCCGCCCGCACCATGTCGGCCTCCACGCACAGCAGCAGCCGGCCGTGCACCCGCACCTGTTCCACGTCGTCCACATGGATACCGCGCTCGGCAAGCGCGGCGAAGAGGTGCTCGGAGATACCCGGGCCGTCCTGCCCGCTCACCGTCACCAGGAACGGCGCGGGCGCCCCGGTCATGGACGCGCGACGTCCTTCTCCGTGACCCAGCCCGAGCCCTCCACCCAGCGCTTGACCACGCGCGCCGGCACGCCGGCGACCACGCAGCGGTCCGGGACATCCCCGCGCACCACGGCACCGGCGGCCACCACGACGTGTTCACCGATCTGCGCCCCGGGAAGGACGATGGCGTTGGCACCCAGCCAGCTGCCGGAACCGATGCGCACCGGTGCCTCGGTCGGCCACTGGCGTCCGATTGGCTCGACAGGGTCCTCGTAGGAGTGGTTCTGGTCCGTGATGTAGACGTAGGGGCCCGTCTGGATGTCATCGCCGATCACGATCTCCCAGTGGCCGACGATGTGCGAGCCGCGCCCGATCAGGGTGCGGCTCCCAATGGAGACGACCGGATCGGTCGGCATCTCCTGCCCGGGAGCCATCCCGGCTGAAATGGAGGCGCCGGGTCCGACGATCGTCTCTGCCCCGATGTGGATCAGGTGCTCGTTGTAGATGGCGCCCTGGGGGAAGAGCAGGCAGGCGCCCGCGCCCATCCGTCCGAACCGGCGCCCCCGGGGATCGTCGGGGCCGATCGCCCCCAGATCGGCGGCACCCTCCCAGGCCGCGTGGACCAGACGCGACAGCGGCCGCCGGAGCGGTGCGGGAAGGGAGCGGGCCCAGCTCACGCACGAATCGTAGGTGGTGTCGCCCACCCCCTCGTCACCGGTCCGCCGGAGCCGCCGGAAGGTACGGGGCTAACCTCTGTGCGTGCAGCCCCTCCCACCGGACGGTGGCTCCGACCCCGTGCCACCACCGTCTCAGCGTCCCATCGACCGTCGCCAGTTCCTGCAACTGTCCGCGCTCGGTGCCGCCGGGTTCGCCGGGGCCACCCGCCTGGGCAAGAAGGACCCCAAGCAGAGCGTGCCGGCACGGGCCAGACGCCACGGCCCGACGCACGCCGCGGTCGTGGCCAAGAAGCTGCCCAGCGGCGTCATCGTGCCGACGGCACCCTGGCTGATCGCCGAGAACGCGAAACCGGGCACGCTGAATTGGATCTGCAACCACAACCAGCCCGAGCACGCGCTCGAGGGCTTCGCCAGCCAGGTCAGCGCGGTGCCCGGCGACGACGTGGCGGTGTTCGTCAACACCACCGCCAACGCCGTCCAGGTGCAGGCCTACCGGATGGGCTTCTACCAGGGTCTCGGCGGGCGCCTCGTCATGCAGACGGACTTCCTCCCGGCCAGGGTCCAGGCCGCGCCGGTGGTCACTCCCGGCATCGGCACGGTCACCTGCCCGTGGTCGCCCACGCTCACCCTCAACATCACGACGGACTGGCCTCCCGGTTGTTACCTCCTGAAGCTCGTCGGTGACGGCGGCGAGGAGCAGTTCGTTCCCCTCACCGTCCGCGACGACGCCTCCATGGCCTCGTACGTGCTCCAGAACAGCGTCACCACCTGGCAGGCCTACAACCTCTGGGGGAGCTACAGCCTCTACTACGGGCCCGACAGCAAAGGCCGGTCGCTCTTTGCCAACCGCGCCCGGGCCGTCTCCTTCGACCGTCCCTACCCGCAGACCTGGGCCTCGGGCGCCGCTGACTTCGTGGGCAACGAATTGCCGCTGTTGTCCCACCTCGAGAGCCTCGGCCTGGACATGACCTACTGGACCGACGTCGACCTGCACGCCCGGCCGCAGCTCCTCACGAACCACAAGTGCCTCTTCAGCCTGGGCCACGACGAGTACTGGTCCCAGCCGATGCGCCAAGCAGCATCCACGGCCAGCGCCGGGGGAGTCAACCTCGCCTTTCTGGGGGCAAACGCCTGCTACCGCCAGATCCGGCTCCAATCGACCTCTGTCGGCCCCAATCGCCTGCAGGTCTGTTACAAGGACGCCGCTGAGGACCCGATCACAGGCCAGCAACCGGCACTCACCACAGTCAACTGGAACCAGGCACCGCTCAACGATCCCGAATCGACCCTCATCGGCTCCATGTACCAGTCGGTCGGGGCCAAGGCCGACATGGTGGTCACCGACGCGTCGTCGTGGTTCTACGACGGGTGCAACCTCACCGACGGCCAGGCCTTCAGCACGGTCATCCTCGGCGAGTACGACCGCTACGTACCGTCCCTTCCGGGACCGAAGAACGCCGACGTGCTCGCCCACTCACCTGTCCCCGGCCAAGGCAACTGGTCCGACATCACCTACTACACAGCGCCGGGGGACGGCGGGGGTGTGCTGGCCAGCGGCTCGGCCAGTTTCGTGTCGCTGCTCGGGAATACCGGGGCGATCCCTCCGAACGTCATCGTCCCTGCCATTCCGGGGGTGACCGACGTGATCCGCCGCGCCATGGAAAACGTCTACGGCCGGTTCGGCCTGGGCCCGGCCACCTCCTACGGCAGTTCGAGCGGGAATTGGGCGGACGTCTACACCGGGGCCGCCGCCGGCGCGGGAAGCGCCGCCGGTACCCCCTCGGCCTGATCCTTCGCGCGTTCTGAGCCGGGTCACGCGCCCCGCCGTAGCGGGATGCCACCACTTTCGGACTCGGCCCCCGTACGATCGACGCTCAGCGATGGCGAGATCCGGTACAGCACGTTCAAAGTTGCGGCATCCGCGCGCCTGGAGCGTGCTGGCTGCCGCTGGGCTGGCCGGAGTGCTCGTGAGCGCCTGCTCGTCCTCGCCCCCCGAGAAGGCCGCGGTGAAGGCGAAGCCGACGACCACGACGACGACGGCACCGCAACCCACCTGTCCTCTGACCGGGGAACCGGCGCCCAACGGGACCGTCCCGCAGCAGCCCGCCATGGCGGTGAAGATCGACAACTATCCCGCCGGCCGTCCGCAATCCGGCCTCGACAAGGCCGACATCGTCTTCGAGGAGCCGGTCGAAGGCGGCATCACCCGCTTCGCCGCCGTGTTCCAGTGCCAGACCTCGGCGTTGATCGGTCCCGTCCGGTCGGCCCGCAACATCGATATCGGCATTCTCGGGCAACTGGGCACTCCCCTGTTGGCGCACGTCGGTGGCATAAACCCCGTGCTCGCCAACATAGAGGCCTCGCCCATCGTGAACGTCGACATCGGTGCCAGCCAGTCGCTCATGATCCACCCGCCCGGCCACGTGGCGCCGGACTCGGACTACACGTCGAGTGCCATCGTCTACGGCACGCACCCGAGCATGACCACCCCGCCCCAGCCGTTGTTCACCTACTCGCCGAATACCCCCCCGGGGGGCACGGCGATCTCGAGCGTGAACATCGACTTCTCGGGAACCTCGAACGTGACGTGGAAGTGGAACAAGGCCACCGACACCTTCCTGCGTTACTACAACGCGACGACACCGGACATGTTGGCCGACAACGTGCAGAACGCCGCGGCCAACGTCGTCGTGCAGTACGTGCAGGTCAGCTACGGGCCCTGGGCCGAGAACGAGCAGGGGGGCCTGGAGGTCCAGGCCGACCTGTACCCCAACGCCAGCGGAGCGGCCGTCGTCTACCGCAACGGCTACGCCATCCCGGGTACGTGGCACCGTTCCACCCTCGGCTCACCCACCCAGTTCGTCAACGATTTCGGCGTGGCCATCCCGATGCAGCCGGGCCAGACCTGGGTCGAGCTGGTGCCCAACACCATCATGGCGACGACGACGCCGTAGGGCGTCCTCTCACGCCCAGGGCTTCCTCGCCACCACCGCCAGCAACAGGCAGTCCTGCGCGGCG
The DNA here is from genome assembly GCA_963721585.1 of uncultured Acidimicrobiaceae bacterium. GTDB lineage: Bacteria > Actinomycetota > Acidimicrobiia > Acidimicrobiales > RAAP-2 > Bog-473. The sequence continues at coordinate 93,840 of CAVRJN010000009.1, forward strand.
GCGAACACGCCCGGAAAGGCGCTGGCCTCCGCCTCGTCGAACACTCCGGCGGCCGCGCCGCGCCGCATCAGGTTGAGTCCCTTGCACTCGATCACTTCGAAGCCGGCTGCTTCCAGCTTGCCCACGAGCTCTGCCGCGCCGTACTCGATCTGGTGGTCATGGTTCATCAACTCGTCCGAGCGCAGCCGCCACAGCGGGCCGTTCGGCGTGTCGAGGCAGAACCAGCCGCCGGGGGCCAGGACCCGGAAGGCCTCCTGCGCAACCGCGTCCCCTTCCTCTTCGCTGACGTGCTCAATCGACTGGCCGCTGTAGACGAGGTCGAACGACCCGTCGTCGTAGCGCCCGAGGTCGACCATGGAGTGGAAGGCGAACTCCACCGGTCCGAGTTCGGAGAGCACCGGCTCGCCCGTCGAGCCCCCTGGTAGAGGGCGTCACGCTCGTCGACCGGGAGATCGACCACCACGAGGCGTTCGAACGGATACGGATAGCCCAGATGCACCAGCGCACCGTCGGGCAGGCCCTGGTGCGTCCCGCCGAGGTCCAGGATGCGCGCCGCCGGCGGCAGTCCCGCCACGAACTCGCTGCGGCTGACGTGCATGGAGAGCAGCACGTTGCCGATGGGCACACGGCGGCGGAACTCCTCGGAGTGGGCCAGCGCCTCGGCGACGCCGTGGCGGGACAGCTCACCGTTCATGAGCTTCTGGACGTAGTCGGCCTCACCCCCGGGGTCAGGCTCGCGGTCGAGGACGACGTTGAAGGCGAGCCGGACCGACTGCTTGGGCGGCAGGTAGCGGAACGGGACGGTGGGGACGAAGCGATCGAGGATCCGATAGGTCCGTTGTTTCCATTCGCGGGCCGGCATCGCACCATTGTGGTCCGGACGCGAAGCGCTCCGGGCCGGTGCCCCTGGGGAGGAGGGGGCGGGCCCGGAGCCTTCGACGCCGTGAGAGGCGGGGTACGGCTAGGAATCGATGGAGATCGGGACGTCGTCGGGGTCGAGGGCGCCCTCCAACTCGAGGTCGTCCTCGACCTTGGGGGCCAGGCACTCGCGCACGCGGTCGTTGATCTCGGCCATCAGCTGAGGGTTCTCAATGAGGAACGTCTTCACGTTCTCCCGGCCCTGTCCGAGCTGCTCACCTTCGTAGGTGAACCAGGCGCCCGACTTCTTGACGAACCCGAGCTCGACCGCGACGTCGAGGAGCGACCCCTCTCGGCTGATGCCCTTGCCGTACATGATGTCGAACTCGGCCTGCTTGAAGGGTGCCGAGCACTTGTTCTTGACGACCTTGACCCTCGTCCGGTTGCCGACCACGTCGGCCCCGTCCTTGATCGCCTCGATGCGGCGGATATCCAGCCGGATGGAGGAGTAGAACTTCAGCGCGCGACCACCGGGGGTGACCTCGGGGCTCCCGTACATCACGCCGATTTTCTCCCGCAGCTGGTTGATGAAGATGGCGATGGTGCTGGACTTTGACAGCGTGCCGGTCAGCTTGCGCAGCGCCTGGGACATGAGCCGCGCCTGGAGGCCGACGTGGGTGTCCCCCATTTCGCCCTCGATCTCGGCCCGCGGCGTCAGCGCCGCCACCGAGTCGATGACGAGGACGTCGAGCGCACCGGAGCGGATCAGCATGTCGGAGATCTCGAGTGCCTGCTCGCCGGTGTCCGGCTGCGAGATGAGGAGGTCGTCGACGTTGACCCCGATGGCCCGGGCGTAGACCGGGTCCATGGCGTGCTCGGCGTCGACGTAGGCGCAGATGCCCCCGTTGCGCTGCGCCTCGGCCACCGCGTGCATGGCCAGCGTCGACTTCCCCGACGACTCGGGACCGTAGATCTCCACGATGCGCCCCCTGGGCAGACCGCCGATGCCAAGCGCCAGGTCCAAGGAGAGGGCGCCGGTCGGGATGGACTCGATGTTCATCCCCACGTTGTCGCCCATGCGCATGACCGAGCCCTTGCCGAACTGCTTCTCGATCTGCCCCAGCGCGGCATCCAGTGCCTTTTCCCGTTCTGCTTCGGCCATCCCTCTCTCCTCTGTGAGTGTGCTGCTGCGACGTGTGGTGCGACTGTGTGCTCGTCTGGTGTGACTGCGTGTGTGCGACGACCTACCGTCGGCGCCCCCATCAGCGCCGTTGTGCCGACCCTACGGTGGGGGTGTGACGCCCCGCCGACCCGACTGTTTCGAGCATAACGAACACGTGTTCGTAAGACGGGGATCCTTGACCCGGCCGGACGGGACGGCCGGAGAACGGTCGGGCGCCCGTCGCCCGGACGCCTTTCGATCTGCCGATTGGCGACCAGAAGGGGTGCCGCGTCCATGCGAAGCTGACGGCTCCCCGGGCCGGAGTGGGAGAGGAGGGGGCGCGTGGAAGCAAGAAGGCTGGTGGTCGGCGTGCTTTCGGCCACTGCTCTGGCCACTGCTCTGGCCACTGCTCTGGTCGCTGCTCTGGTCGCTGCCCCGGTCCTGGTCGTGAATCTCCAGGCCGCTCCAGCCGCCGCCGCGGCCAGCGCAAACGCAAACGCCTCGAGCCTCTACCAGGACGCCCTCGCCACCACCCGTTCCTGGTCGGTCCACTACGCCTCGGCTTCGACCGAATCCAAGGAGACCCTGGAGGAAAGTGGAAACGCCGGACCGGCTTCGGCCAGCCAGACCGTCCTCTTGGGGAAGGGCTCCATCTCCATTCTGGTGATCGGCGACATCTCCTATCTCAAGGGGAACGTCAACGGTCTCGAGGACCTGGCCGGGCTCAGCCCCTCCCAAGCGGCCGAGGCCGCGGGACAGTGGATCGAGTTCTCGACCGACAACACGGCCTTCGCCCCGGTTGTCGAGGGGGTCCGCTCCACCGACCTGGCCAAGGAACTGGCGCTGAAAGCCCCGCTCTCCCTCGGCCGCGCCAGCAGGCTCAACGGCGAGGCGGTCGACGCCATCGACGGCACCCAGGCGATCGGCAAGAAGTCCGAGCATGTCGTCCTCTACGTCCGGGCCGATGGAACCCACGTTCCCGTGGAAGAGGACTCGGTGAACACAAAGGGCCAGCACACCGCCGCCGAGCACATCGTCTATTCCAGATGGGGGGAGCAAGTGCGGCCCGAAGCGCCGAAGGCCACGATTTCCATCGGCTCGATAAACGCTGTCTAAGAAAGAGGCCCAGCGAACGAGACCCGTGTCGGGGACGTGGGAAGATATCGGCAGTCATCCCTGGCCAAGTCGGCGCTCGCCGCGCCACCGTGCCGGGCCTCCAGGAGAGTGAAGGTCATGCATCCCTTGCGCCACAGCCCCGCCCGCACCGCCGCGGTCGCCGCCGGACTCGCCGCGGCGGCCGCTCTCGCACTCGCCGCCGCACCGGACGCGGCCGGTGCCGCCAGCACGACCACCACCACCAGCGCCGGCAGCGCCGCGGCCACGGCCCAGTACAACGCGGCCCTGAAGGCCGTCGGCACCAAGGGAGTGCACTTCGCCTCTCTTGCCAAGCAGAGTGGCGCCACCCTCTCTGTGACCGGCGACGCCGGCAGCAGCTCGGGCGCGCAGACGCTGGTGGTGAAGAACAAGGGTGTCACGGAACGCATGAGCACCAAGGTGGTCGGGTCGACTGGATACGTGAACGGCAACGAGGCCGCGCTCCAAGACGTGATCGGTCTCACCAAGGCCGAGTCGGCGAAGTACGCGGGCAAGTGGCTGTCCTTCCCGACGTCCAACGCCCAACTCGGCGAGCTGGTGGGTGGGCTGCTTTCGTCGCAGGTGGCCAAGGAGCTCGAGGTCGGTGGGCCGTACACCTTCGGCAAGTCCACCACTGTGGGCGGCCAGAAGGCGACGGCCATCCTCGGGTCGGTCGCCACCGAGAGCGGGGGCAAGGTACCCGTCATGGTGTACGTCGCGGCCAGCGGTAGCCCGCTCCCCATCCAAGAGGTGACCAACGCCGGCAACACCGGCGGGGCGTCCGCCATCCGGGGCGTCGTGACGTTCTCGAACTGGGGCGAGGACAAGAGCCAGTCGGCGCCGACCGGCGCCTTCTCGCTGCTCAAGTTGGTCCCCGCCTCGTCGTCGTCCAGCACCGCCGGGTAGCCGTCCTTGCCGCCGCTGCTCGAGGCGGTGCAGGGCGACATCACGGCCGAACGGGTCGACGCCGTGGTCAACGCCGCGAACCGCCGGCTCCTGGGCGGCGGTGGCGTCGACGGCGCCATCCATCGGGCCGCCGGGGCCGGGCGCCTGCGGGCGGCCTGCCGGGCCATCGGTGAGTGCCCGCCGGGTCAGGCCGTGGTCACCGACGGGTTCGACCTGCCGGCACGCTTCATCATCCATACCGTGGGACCGGTCTGGCGCGGCGGTACGGCAGGTGAGCCCTCGACGCTCGCCGCCTGCTATCGCAACGCGCTGGCACTCGCCGACGAGGTGGGCGCCAGCTCGATCGCCTTCCCCGCCATCTCGACGGGTGTCTACGGCTACCCCTCGGGGCGGGCCGCCGATGTCGCCGTGACCACGGCCCGCGCGGCGGACACCGACGTGACGCTCATACGCTTTGTCGCCTTCGACGGCGTCACACTGGCGCGTTACCTCGAGTTGCTCGGCTGAAAGCGGTGTTGCTCCCCGGTCAGGACGACGCGCCCGTGGTCAGGTTGTAAACGGTCACACCGCCCACGGTCTCGGCGGTGAAGTGCGACTCCACCCAGGACGTGATCTGCGACGCGTCATCGGCGGTTCCCGCTCCAGCGCCACCGAAGCCCCCGCCGAAGCCGCCGCCGAAGCCGCCTGCACCGGCGATGAAATAGTGGATCTTTCCTTCCGAGACATATTTCTCGAACTGAGCCAGCGTGGGCGCAGGGTCGGTGCCGTTGAACCCGCCGATGGCCATCACCGGCTCACGACTGGCGAGCTGATAGCCGGCCGCGTTGTTCGAGTTCACCGTGGCCGCCGCCCAGGTGTACTGGCCGGCGTCGGCCTGCAGCGCCTTGTTCAACGCCGCATTCGACTGACTGGAGTTCAAGAACCCGCCACCGCCGCCGCCGGCGCGGGCTCCGCCGGCCCCCGCCGCTCGGCGGAACCCTCCCGTGCCGCCGAAGGAGGGCGCTCCGCCCGGGAGCGCGCCGGGGAACGCGCCCGCACCGGCGCCCGCACCGGTCGGGAGGCCCCCAGCTCCTGGGAAGCCGCCGCCACCCGGGAAGCCACCGCCACCCGGGAAGCCACCGGCACCCGTGCCGCCGCGGAATCCGCCTCCGAAGGCCCGGCGGAATGCGCCACCGCCGGGGCCCCCGGCGAAGCCGCCGGGACCTCCTGCTCCGCCCGCGGGGGTCGGTGTCGCAGACGGGATGGCCCCGTTGTGCGGGGTCGCGGCGGTGGCCACCGTCGAGAAGAGTGGCGCGGCCAGTGCGGCGCCGAAGCCCAGCGTGGCAACCAACACCACGGCCACCTTCGGAATGTTGCGCAGCAGCGGGAGGGCGAGGATCGCCACCACGCCGAGCGCGCCGACTACCACCACGAAGGGCCGGAGGGCGGGGAACCAATCGGAGGTGCGGCCGAGGAGGATGAAGCTCCACACGACCGTCGCGGCGAGCGCCGCTGCCAGGCCGATGCGCCCGACCCAGCTCGCCCGCCGTTGCCAGAGTCCCATGGTGGCGATACCGACGAGCGCGCCGAGCGGCGGAGCGAGCGCCACCGTGTAGTAGGGGTGGATGATGCCTTGGCCCAGGCTGATGACCAGGCCGATACTCACCAGGGAGCCGCCCCACAACAGGAGTGCGGCGCGTTCACGGTCGGTGCGACGGGCCCGCAGCGTGACGACGAGCAGCACGGCGCCCATCACCAGCGCTCCGGGGAGCAGCCACGACATCATGTTCCCGAACTCGGCGTTGAACAGACGGGTGATGCCGGTCGGCCCCCACATGCTTCCTGCGACCCGTCCGCCTCCCACGCTGCCCGATTCACTCCCGTCGAGCCGGCCAAAGCCGTTGTAACCGAAGATCAGGTTGAGGATGCTGTTGTTCTGTGACCCCCCGACGTAGGGCCGGTCCGCAGCGGGCGTCAGGGCGACGATGGCCACCCACCACCCCGCGGCGACCAGCAGGGAGACGCCCATCAGAATGGTCTGCCAGACCCGGCGCCACCAACCCGTCGGAGCGGCGAGCAGGTAGACCACGGCCAAGACCGGGAGGATCAGGAAGGCCTGCATCATCTTCGTGATGAAGCCGAACCCGATCAGCGCGCCGGCGAGGACCATCCATTTGGTCTGCGCCCGCTCGAGGCCGCGCATGGTGGCGTAGGTCGCGGCGGTGAGGAGCAGCGCCAGCAGTGCGTCCGGGTTGTTGTAACGGAACATGATGGCGGCAACGGGCGTGAGCGCCACCACGGCGCCGCCGAGGAGGGCGGCCTGTGCGCTGAACCAGCGCCGCACCGAGAGGTAGACCAGTCCAACGGTGGCCACGCCCTCGAGCGCCTGGGGCACCAGCATGCTCCACGAGTTGAGGCCGAAGATTCGCGCCGAGATCTCCATGGGCCAGAGGAACGCCGGAGGCTTGTCGACGGTGATGAAATTGGACGAGTCCGAAGACCCGAAGAACATGGCCTTCCAGCTCTTCGTGCCGGCCTGGACGGCGGCCGAGTAGAAGGAATTGGCCCACCCGCTGGCGCCGAGACCCCAGATGTAGAGGACGGCGGTGCCCACGAGGAGTGCGAGCAGGGCGGGACGGACCCAAGCCGGGTCGCTCTCCTTGCCCCGTACGAAGCGGATCGGCCAGCCGCGGCGGCGAGCCGGCGGCCAGGCGGTCGGGGTTCCATCCCCGGTCTCGGCGGAGGGCGCGGCCACCGGCAACGGGTGGTCGAGCACCCCCACGGATGCGTCGGGGGCCCGGGTCAGGTCGGTCATCGGGACAGCTCCATCGGGCCGCCTGCGGTTCGGACGCTGGGTCGGAAGATCCAGGCCCGCAGCACGGCGAAGCGGAACACGGCCGCGACCCCGTTGGCCACCGTGAGGGCGACGACCTCGGCGAGGAGCGCGGACGGGGCGAGCCATTGGGCCACCGCCAGTCCCAGCGTCGTCAGTCCGAAGCTCACCAGGTACAGCCCACCGGCGACTGCGTAGAGACGGCCGCGGCGGGCCTGACCATCCGTGCTGCGTGAGAGCTCGCGGTGCACCGCCGTGTTGAAGAGGGTGGCGATGGCCATCGCCACGGCATTGGCGGCAAAGACCCCGAGGAGCGGCCGCCAGGCCACGAACAGGAAGAGGTAGCCGAGCGTGGAGACGACGCCCACCCCGGCGAAACGCAGCAGCTGGTCGGCAGCGACCTCGTTCGAGCGAACCCGGCGCAGACCCTTGGGCCGCCGGACCAACATCCGCCAGACGCCGCGCAGGTCGTCGGCGGCAGTCGAGACGATCTGCACCCGCGAATCGGGGTCGTCGACCCAGTCCACCGGGACCTCGCCGATGCGCAGGCCCAAGCGCTCGGCCGTGACCAGGAGCTCGGTGTCGAAGAACCATTCGTTGTCCTCGACGAGCGGCAGCAACTTCATCGCCGCGTCCCGGCGCAGCGCCTTGAAGCCACACTGCGCATCGCTGAAGCGGCCGTGGAGGGTGAGCCGGAGCAACAGGTTGTACGCCCGCGAAATGAGCTCGCGCTTGGGGCCGCGCACGACGTGCGCGCCGGGAGCGAGCCGGGAGCCAATGGTCACATCACGATGACCTGACAGCAGCGGGGCCACCAGCGGGAGGAGAGCAGAGAGCGAGGTCGAGAGGTCGACGTCCATGTAGGCGACGACCGGCGCCTCGCTCGTCGACCAGGCCGCACGGAGCGCGAACCCACGACCCTTGCGCGTCAGGTGCATGGCCGCGACGCCCCGCATCGTGGCGGCCAGCTCGTGCGCCACCTTGTCGGTGTCGTCCGTGCTGGCGTTGTCGACCACGGTGATCAGCGTTCGAAAGGGGAACGAGTCGTCCAGGAATCTGCGCAGGGCGATGATGCGCTCCGCCAGTTGCGCCGCCTCGTTGTAGACCGGAACCACGATCTCGACGTCCAGCGGGACGCGGCGGGGATCGACGTCGGCCTCGAATGGAGCCAGGGCTGTCATGCCACGCATGGTGCCGGTGCCGTCTCCGGACACAGTGAAGCTTGGCTGTGAATCCGGTGTGAATCTCGGGCGCTCGATAGGGAGAGCCAGGCACGGACGGGTCAGTCAGAGAACCTCGACCACGGCGGCGGCAGGGTCCTCGGACTGCTGCACGGTGCTGACCGGGATCAGGACGGTGACCACCATCCCCTCTCCGGGGGTCGAGACTGCAGAGACGGTCCCGCCGTGGGCCATCACGATGGCGGCGACGATCGACAGTCCCAGCCCGCTGCCTCCCCCGGTGCGGGCCCGGGCCGGGTCGGCGCGGTAGAAGCGCTCGAAGACGCGTTGCGCGTCCGAGTCGAGCATGCCCGGGCCCTTGTCACGCACCTCGATCCGTGCCTGGTCCCCGATCTGATCGACGTGGACCGTGGCGGTCGTCCCCTCCGGCGTGTGCGCCCGGATGTTGGCCAACAGGTTGTCGAGGACCTGGCGCAGGCGGTCCCGGTCTCCGTTCACCTCGACCGGGCGTGTCGCCGAGAATTGCACGGGCCACGCGGGACCCACGGCCGCCGCGGTTCGGACGGCGTCGGAGACCAGCGAGACCAGTTCCACCGGTGCCATCTTCATCGGCACGCCCTCGTCCAACCGGGCCAACGTGAGGAGATCGGTGACCAGCCGGTCCATGCGGGCCGTTTCGGTGCGGATTCCCGAGACGATGCGCGGGAGGTCCTCCGAGTGCTGGGACCCGCCCCGCTCGAAGAGCTCGGCGTACGCCGACACGGCGGCAATGGGCGTGCGCAGCTCGTGTGAGGCGTCGGCGACGAATTGACGCAGGTGTTGCTCGTTCTCCCGCAGGCGCGATTCCGAAGCGACGCGGGCCGAGAACGCCGCCTGAATTCGCTCGAGCATCACGTTGAGGGCGCGGGCCAATCGCCCCACCTCGGTGGCCTGGTCGGCGCCGGGAACACGCTGGTCGAGGTCGCCAGCCGCGATGGAGTCAGCCGTGCGCTCCACGTCTTCGAGCGGGCGCAACCCGAGTCGGACCAACCACCATCCACCGGCCAGGGCGAGGACCAACGCGCCCGCCGTGACGGCCAGCTCGGTGAGGAAGAGCGTGTGCAATGTGCTGGTCTGGTCCACGAGCGGCTGCGCATCCACCAACACGGCGCCGTTCTGCGCCTTGACCGCTCGCACACGGAAGGCAGGGCCGCCGGAAGTGGTGGAACCAGCGGTGAAATAGGCCACATCGGTCCCGTCGGGCTGTGTGGTGAAGCCCGTGATCGGGTCCGGAAGCTGCGGACGGTAGGCGGTCTTCCCGACGTAGGCGGGACACGCGAGGCCGTCGAGGACTCCGCCGCTCAGCTTGACCACGGCGCTGTAGTAGATACCGAGGACGTTCGGGCCGCCTTCACCGCCGCCCGGGAATCCACCTTCGCCGCCGGGACCAGCCCCGTTGTCGATGGAATTGAAACCGCCGAGTCCGCTGCCGCTCTGTGGCGTGTTGCACACCACGTTGCCGGTAGCCACACTGATGGCCGGGCCGGGGCGGTGCTGGGCCAGTTGCTGGTCGACCTGGTTGTACAGGGAAGTACGCAGTGCCGAGTAGGTGGCGAAGTCCGCCACGACCAGCGCGACGACGGCGATCGCTCCGACCGCGAGGAGGAGTCGGAGCCGGAGTGACACTCAGGCCGCGCCGGTGGCGGACTCCGGCTCGCGCAGGGTGTAGCCGACGAGGCGGATGGTGTGGATGAGCGGCGGACCGAACTTCTCGAGCTTCTTGCGCAGATAGCTGACGTAGGTCTCCACGACATTGCCGTCGCCACCGAAGTCGTAATGCCAGACGTGGTCGAGGATCTGCGACTTCGAGAGGACGTGACGAGGATTGAGCATGAAGTAACGGAGCAGGTTGAACTCCGTCGCCGTCAGATTGATGGCGTTGCCGTCACGGCGCACCTCGTGGGCGCTCTCGTCGAGCTCGAGATCCGAAAAACGCAGAACCCCGTCGTCCTCGGGCTCGTAGCCGGTGCGGCGCAGGATGGCATGCACCCGGGCGATCACCTCGGCCAGCGCGAAGGGCTTCGTCACATAGTCGTCGCCGCCGACGGTGAGGCCGGCCAGCTTGTCCTGCAGGGTGTCGCGCGCCGTGAGGAAGAGGACCGGCACCCGCAGCCCGTCGGAGCGCAGCCGCCGGGTGACCTCGAGGCCGTCGAGGTCGGGCAGCATGACGTCAAGGATCACGAGGTCGGGCGGATCCTCCTGCGCTTGCGCCAGGGCCTTACGCCCGGTCATCGCCTCGTCGACCGTGAAGCCTTCGTAGCGCAGCGACGTCGCCACCGCATCGACGATCGAGGGTTCGTCGTCAACCACCAGCACCCGCGGTCCCTTATCGGTCGTTCTCACTTGGCCTTACCTCCCTGGCGCACAGGTTCGCGCCACGGCTTTTCCATCCAGTGTGACCCCCCTGTGGGCCGCCTGTGAAGGCGGGCGCTCAGGCGGGGGCGGCGTCGAGCGCGCGTCGCAGCAGGTCGAGGGCCGAAATTGCCCCGTACTGGCGGACGCGTTCCCGATCGCCGGGCACCCGCAGTTCGCGGGTCTGCGCCGGGTGGCCGGGGAGATGGAGGCCGACGAACACCGTGCCCGGTGCAACGCCTTCCTGGTCGTCGGGACCGGCGACGCCGGTAATGCCAAGCCCGACGTCGGCTCCGGTCACCCGGGCTGCACCCGCGGCCATGGCCGCCGCGGCCGATTCGGTGACCACCGGTCCGGCGGGCACACCGAGGACATCGAACTTCACCTGTGAGTCGTAGGCCACGACGCCACCGCGGAACCAGGACGAGGCGCCGGCCACGTTGACGAGACGGGACGCGATGAGACCACCGGTCAGCGACTCGGCGACGCCGAAGGTCCACCCCCGGGCGATGAAACGGGCGGCCACCGCGACCTCCATCGACTCGTCGTCGACGCCGAAGACGATGTCGCCGAGGCGACTCTCGATGGCGCGCCGTACCTCGGCGTCCTCCTTGTCGAGTAGAGCGGTGACGTCCTCGGGCGTGCGGGCCCGGGCGGTGATGCGCACCTTGATCCCCTCGATCCCCGAAGCCAGGAAGGCCAGCGTGACGTCACCGGTGGCGTCCAGCGCGTCGATGCGGTCCTGGAGGGATTCGGCCAGACCGGACTCACTGGCGCCCCATGTGCGCAGCACACGGCTGGCGATGACGCCGCTCTCCTCCCCCGACTCGGCCATGCGGGCGCGCAGATCTGGCAGGATGCCGCGTTCGAACATCTCGGACATTTCGTAGGGGACGCCGGGGACCGCGTAGACCACCTTGTTGCCGACGGGGCAGATCAAACCGGGCGCAGTGCCGGCAACCTGGGGGATGATGGACGCCCCGCGCGGCACGTCGGCCTGGCGCGCGTTGTTGTCCGTCATGGTGCGGCCCCGGGCCTCGAAGAAGCTGGCGATGACGTCGACGATCGTCTGGTCGCGCACAAGCGGGACGTTCATGACATCTGCGATGGCCTCGCGGGTGATGTCGTCCTGGGTGGGCCCGAGCCCGCCGCACATGATGACGCCGTCGCTCCGGGCCAGCGCGGTGCGCAGGGCCAACGTGATGCGGTCGTGGTTGTCGCCCACCGCCTGGTGGAAATGAGAGGCAACACCATTCGCCGCCAGGTGCTCGCCCAGCCAGGCGGAGTTGGTGTCGGCGATCTGACCCAGGAGCAATTCTGTGCCCACCGCGACGATCTCGATTCTCACGGAGGCGACCTTACGGGGCGGCGGGCCGGTGCAGCGCCTTCCGGCCATCGAGCATGTACTCGGCGCCTGTGAAGAGCGTCAGCGCGCAGGCGAACCAGATCACGGCAACCTGCAATGTGTGCTGGTGCGCCAACGGCGGGATGATGACCGTGCCGATGGCCAGATCCTGCACCAGCGTCTTGATCTTGGCCGACTTACGGGCCGGGATGGACACACCACGGCGACCGACCCAGGAGCGGTAGACCTGCATGCCGACCTCGCGGATGGTGATGAGGATCACCGGCAGCCACGGCAGGTGGCCCTGCGCGCAGAGCGTGAACATGGCGGCCAGGACGCAGGCCTTGTCGGCCAGGGGGTCGAGGAAGGCGCCCGAGCGGGTCGTGCCATGGCGGCGAGCCATGTAGCCATCGATCCCGTCACTGGCTGCGAGCAGGAAGCCCACGACGACGTTGATCCACGAGGCACCCCAGGCCACGAGCATCAGCACGTAGACCGGTGCTGCCAAAAGACGGGCCACGGTGACGGCATTGGCCGGCGTGACCAGCGCGCTCGGGCCGAACGTGAACCCGCTCGGCGAGGTGGGCTCGTGGGTCGCCTCGCTCACTCTGTCCCAGCTCCCAAGCCAGGTGCGGCGCCCGCGGGGACCGGTTCCCGGCCGGCCGCCGGGTCGCCATACAGGTCGGGCCCCTCCGCTCCGGTGATGGTGACGTCGAGGAGGCTACCGACCGCCAGGTCGGTGGGCAGGTGCACGATGCCGTCGATCTCGGGCGCCTCGTGCACGGTGCGGCCCTGGCCGGGCGCGTCGACGAGGACCTGACGGGTGGCGCCGATGAGCACGTCGCGCCTGGCTGCCGTGATGGCGTCTTGGAGTTCGGCACATTCGCGCAGGCGCTCGAGCGCGAGCGCCGCCGGCACATGCTCCCCGAGCCCGGCACCATGGGTGCCGTCCTCGCGGGAGTAGGGGAAGAAGCCGGCCCAGTCGAGCTGCGCCGCACTCAGGAATTCGAGCAGGAGATCGTGGTCGCGCTCGGTCTCACCGGGGTAGCCGAGGATGAAGGAGGAGCGGAACGTGGCGTTCGGATCAGCTGCCCTGATGTCATCGATGCGACGCAGGAAGCGGTCGCCATCGCCCCAGCGGCGCATGCCGGCGAGCAGTGGACGCGACACGTGCTGCAGCGAGAGGTCGAAGTACGGCACGCCAGTGGCGATAACGGTCTCGATCAGCTCGTCGGTCAGCCCGGAGGGATAGAGGTAGAGCAGCCGGGTGCGCTCCACCATGGACGACACGGCGCGTGTGAGCGCCGCAACGGGCGACGGGCCGTTGGCGATGCGGGTGCGGCGGCCCGGTCCCGAACGGTCTCGTCCGTAGGAAGCGAGATCCTGGGCGACGAGGACGATCTCGCGCAGGACCGGCGCACCGTCGGCGGTGGCACGCAGTGCGTCGACCTCGGCCAACACCTCCTCGGGCGAACGGGACCGTTGCTTTCCCCGGAACGACGGGATGGCGCAGAACCCACAGATGCGATCGCAGCCCTCGGCCACCTTGACGTAGGCCCAGGGGGCGCGGGCTGCGGGCCGCGGCAGTTCCAGGAGGTCGAACCCGTTCGTCGCCGGCATCGGGGCGGCGCCGGGGCGACCCACGGTGAGGGTCACGGGGACGGCGCCTGCCCCGGAGGGGGCAGTGAACGCGGCCCCGGAGGGGGCGGTGAACTCGGCCCCGGAGGGGGCGGTGAGCGCGGCCCCGAAGCCCGCCACGAGGTCGACCTCGGGGAGGGCGTCGCGCAGCTCGTCGCCGTAGCGCTCGGCCATGCAGCCGGTCACGACCAGGCGGGCACCCGGACTGCGGCGGTCGGCCAGGTTCAAGACGGTGTCGATCGACTCCTGACGGGCAGCGTCGATGAAGGCACACGTGTTGACCACCACGAGGTCGGCCGCCTCGGCGTCCGGGGCGCGGCGGTAACCCTGGGCAGCGAGATAGCCCTCGAGCTTGTCGGAATCGACCTGGTTCTTCGGGCACCCCAAGGTCTGCAGCCAGTAGAGGCCCACGCCGTCACACACTCCTCGCACCAGGCCGAGTCCCGCCGGGGCGACGGCACTCGGCAGGCCCGCCTGAGCGGGCCAACCATCCGGATCGTCCGGCAAACCACGTGCCCGACGCCCGAGCGGAGAGGGAGGGATTTGAACCCTCGGACCCGGTTACCCAGGTCAAGTCATTAGCAGTGACTCCGATTCGGCCGCTCTCGCACCTCTCCAGCAGGACTTTCGCGGTTAGAGGGGACCGACTGTCCACAGCCTGCCCCCGGTCGCCTCGCTGAAGCCCGTGCGGGGAAGCCTACGTGAAGGCTGGCCAGGGGTTTGCCAGGTGTGCGCGTCCGTGCGTCGCGATCCCACCAGGCGGTCCGCCCGCGCCGATTCGATCTCCGGCACCGACATGTGGCCCCGCGTGAGCCGACACCTCTCGCACCCGAGTCCTTCACGGCGAATTCCGCCGTCACAGCCCGATCGCTTCTCTGACTCTGAAAATCCCACCGATCAGTTCCTCCGTCGCGTGGCAGAGTCCATCACCGTGCCACAGCAGGCCGACGGGCAGACCGTCTGGCAGGCCGACAAAGGGACATCAGTGTGGACCAAGGCCGAGAGCGGAAGGGAACCCTGTGACAGACATCGATGAACTGATGACGCGTATGACATTGGAAGAGAAGTGCGCGCAGCTGGGGTGCATGTGGTTCTCGGGGCTACTCGTGGACGGCGACCTCGCCCTGGACCGTTTGGCCGTGGCCGCGGCTGACGGCATCGGCCAGGTCGGGCGAATCGCCATCGAGGCGGGAGCCGGACCGGAGCGCGTCGCCGAGCTGGGAAATCGCGTGCAGCGCTATTTCGTGGAGGAGACCAGGCTCGGGATCCCGGCCCTGATCCACGAAGAGTCAACAGGGGGCTTCTGCGCGCGCCAGGCGACACAGTTCCCTCAGGGCATCAATCTCGCTTCGACGTGGGACCCTGCGTTGGTCGAGCGGGTTGCGGAGGTGATCGGCCGGCAGATGCGCGCCGTGGGTGCTCGCCTGACGTTGGCGCCGGTACTCGACATCGCCCGCGATCCCCGCTGGGGCCGAGTGGAGGAGACCTACGGCGAAGATCCCGAGCTGACCAGCCGCATGGGCGTCGGCTACGTGCGCGGGGTGCAATCACAAGGTGTTGCCTCCACCGCCAAACACTT
Organism: uncultured Acidimicrobiaceae bacterium; assembly: GCA_963721585.1. Taxonomy (GTDB): domain Bacteria; phylum Actinomycetota; class Acidimicrobiia; order Acidimicrobiales; family RAAP-2; genus Bog-473. The sequence goes on from CAVRJN010000009.1 coordinate 108,846, forward strand.
CCTCGGCTACGGGGCGCCGGAGGGGGGATTCAACTGGGGATGGTCCTCCATCGGTCCCCGCCATCTGCGCGATGTCATTGCCGCTCCCTTCCGCGCCGTGATCAACGAGGCAGGCGTCGGCGCTGTCATGCCGTCGTACAACGAGATCGACGGCCTGCCTCTTCACGGATCTCCCGAGCTCCTGAACGGGCTTCTCCGTGACGAACTGGGTTTCACTGGAGTCACGGTCGCCGACTACTTCGGGGTCGGCAGCCTGGAGGACTTCCACCACTGCGCCGGCGACGAAGCCGACGCGGCCCGTCTCGCCTTGCTCGCCGGGCTCGACGTGGAGCTCCCCTCCTATTGGTGCTACCGGAACCTTCCTGCGTTGGTGAGCTCAGGTGCCGTGCCGCTGGACGCCGTCGATGCTTCCTGTCGTCGGGTGCTGGCGCAGAAGGAGACACTCGGCCTCTTCGAGCACCCCTACGTCGATGCTGCTGCCGCACCTGCCGTGTTCGACACGGTCGAGGACCGCGCGCTGGCTCGGCAAGCCGCCTCGGCTTCGATCGTGCTCCTCGCCAACGACGGGGTCCTGCCGCTCCCGGCCGGAGCCCGCATTGCTGTCCTCGGACCGAGCGCGGACGATCCACGCCTGCTGTTGGGTGACTACCACTTCCCCGCGCACCTGGAACTCCAACATGAAGAGGCGGCGCTCTCTCCGGTGGGGAGCGAGCACACCGCGCTCCCGCCGCAGAACCCGACGCCGACACCGTTGCAGGCGCTTCGCCAGCGGGTCGACGTCGTCGACGAGGTTGCGCAGGCCGACGTGGCGGTGGTGTTCGTCGGGGGCCGCAGCGGCCTCACCCGTGCGGATACGTCCGGTGAGTTCCGCGATACCGCCGACCTCCGGCTCGCCGCTGAGCAGCTCACCCTCATTTCTGAGACGTCCGCCCGTGGAATGCCCGTGGTCGTCGTGGTCATCGGCGGCCGGGCCCACTCGCTCGACGAGGTCGTCCCGCACGCCAACGCTCTCGTCCTCGGCTGGCTGCCGGGGGAAGAGGGAGGCAACGCCCTGGCTGACGTTCTCTGCGGTGACGTGGACGCCAGCGGCCGCCTCCCTGTTTCCCTGCTGCACTCCGTCGGCCAGGTCGGGGTGCACTCGGGCGCACACCACGGCGGTGGACGCAGCATGATTCTGAACGATTACGTCGACACACCGGCGTCGCCGTTGTTCCCTTTCGGGCACGGCCTGTCGTACACCACGTGGGAGCGCACCGACCTGGCCGTCGAGGCTGCCACGACGACCGATGATCTGCTGGTTGCCGTCACCGTCACCAACACGGGCGCTCGGTCGGGAATTGACGTCGTCCAGCTCTTCTTTCGAGACGAGGTCGCCAGCGTCGGCCTCCCCGCGGCGCGGCTGCTCGCTTTCCAACGTGTCGAGTGCGGGCCCGGAGCGTCGGCTCGTCTCACATTCCGCGTGCCGGTGGGACGACTGGGGTTCTCGGGCACCGACCTGCGCTACCGCGTGGAGCCCGGTGCATTCACCTTCACCGTCGGGGACCTCAGCCAAACCGTGACCCTGGCGGGTGCTGTCGCCTTTCCGAACCGCAACGGGGTTTCGCCGGTGAGCTGCGAGACCTCGCGAGGCCGATTCCGTTTGCTGGGAAAAGGGGTTGACGGCCTATCACCGATAGGATAATGTCCTATCGGTGATAGGAGCGGGTTCGGGAACTTCGTCGGGCACGGTGGCCAAGCGCCGAGAAGCGCGGGTGGCCGGGATCGTTGACTGCGCATGGAAGCTGGCCCGCGAGCACGGAATATCCGGGGTCTCGTTGCATGCGCTGGCACGCAAGGTCGGGATACGCCAACCATCGCTCTACGGGTACTTCGATTCGAAGGATGCCCTTTACGATGCGATGTTCGCCGATGGGAACCGGCAACTCATCGAGCACCTCGACGCGCTCAAGCCGTCGCGAGATCCGAGGGTCGCGCTCAAGCAATGGCTCAGAACATTCGCCAGGTTCGCCCTGGACGATCCCGCCCGCTACGAGCTGCTCTTTCAAAGACACCTTCCGGGTTTCACGCCGTCTGCTGCGTCCTACGCGCTGGCCGAGGAAGTTCTCGGCCGCGCGTACAGCCGCATGCGAGCCGCTGGTGTCACACGACAAGCTGACATCGACTGCGTCGTCGCCGTCACTGCCGGCATCATCGATGCGCAACTCAGCAACGACCCCGGTGGCACCCGGTGGGTGCGCCATCTCGATCGCCTCGTCGACTTGCTCGTTGACGATGCCCTCACAAGGAGCCCCCAATGACCACCACACGCAGTATCGAGCGAATCGATCGCCCCGAGGCTCGCCGGCTGGCCGAAGACGAGTTCGGGCGATTCGCCGCAGTGACGGCCGCGCTGACCGATGACGAGTGGAGGATGCCGACCGACTGCACCGCCTGGGATGTACGCAAGCTGTCCCTCCACGTCCTCGGTTCCGCCGACGCCCAGGCCTCCGTGCGCGAGTTCATGCACCAGATGCGCAGAGGGATGCCGCTCAACAAGCAGATCGACTCGCACCACTGGGTCGATGGCATGAACGAGCTCCAGATTCGCGAGCGCGAGAAGCTCTCCAACGCCGAGCTCGTCGCCGAACTCATGACGGTCGGACCGAAGGCGGTGAAGGGCCGCTGGGGTACCCCTCTCCCCATGCGCTACGTGCCAATCCCCTTCGGGCCTCCCGTTGGCTGGGAACCTCTCAAGTACCTCCTCGACGTGGGCTTCACCCGAGACGTCTGGTGTCACCGCATCGACATTTGCTGCGCAACCGGCCGGCCGATGCAGCCGACCCCCGAGCACGACGGGCGCCTCGTCGCCGACATCGTCGCCGAATGGGCGTCCATCCACGGTCAGCCTTTCGAGTTGGTCCTCGAAGGACCCGCCGGAGGCAAGTTCGTTCAGGGCTCCGACGGAGAGCAGGTCGAACTCGATGCGATCGAGTTCGTCCGCACCCTGTCCGGTCGTCTTCCAGGCTCCGGCATCCTCGCCAACCCACTCCCGCTCTAAGCCACTCCGAAAGGAAAGGACGCACCATGGAAACCCAGCTCGACGAGATCGCCGACGGCATATTCCGGCTCTCGTCATTCGTTCCCGACATCGGCCCTACCGGCTTCACCTTCAATCAGTTCCTCGTTCAGGACGAAGAGCCGTTGCTGTTTCACACCGGGCCTCGAGCAATGTTTCCCAGCGTCAGCGAAGCGATCGCCAGGGTGCTCCCCGTCGAATCGCTTCGGTGGATCACCTTCGGTCACGTCGAGGCGGACGAGTGTGGGGCGATGAACCTGTTCCTCGCCGCGGCCCCTGCAGCACAGGTCGCGCACGGTGCACTGGGCTGCATGGTCTCGCTCGACGACCTCGCCGACGGCCCACCCAGACCCATGGCCGACGGTGACGTTCTGGACCTGGGTGGCAAGCGAGTGCGTCACATCGATACGCCTCACGTCCCCCACGGATGGGAGGCCCGCGTCCTCTTCGAGGAATCAACGGGCACCCTGCTCTGCGGGGACCTGTTCACCCACCTCGGAAGCGGGCCGGCACTGACGGAGGGCGACATTGTGGAGCCCGCGGCAGCCGCAGAGGAGATCTTCCGTGCCAGCTCGCTCCATCCTTCGACCGTCGCGACCGTGCGCGGCCTCGCCGAACTGCAGCCTCGGACCCTCGCCCTGATGCACGGGTCATCGTTCAGCGGAGACGGCGCAGACGCCCTGCGGCGCTTGGCGGACGACTACGAGACCAGGATCACCGTCGCTTCGCTTGCCTAACTCGGGCGAGGTGCACGAGGGATCGCGACTCCCGCCGGGCCGTCGGCGCCGCAGTCCGCCAAATCGCCCAGCCCGCCCTGCCGGGGTGCCGCTCGCGGCGGTGGACCAGGCGCTCCTGTGTGGGCCAAGCTCCCCGGGCAAGGCAACGTCGAGCTCATCCGGCGATTCGAAGGAATCATCGAGAACCCAGAGGTGCTCTTCGACTACGCGGTGACGTCGATGGCCGGGTCGACTCGGGATTCGTTCTGCGAGGTCAGCCCGTTCCCGATGCGCCGCTGTGTCCTTTGCGTATGCGACGGCGGAGCTGCCAGATGCGCAGTGAGGCGACACCGCCCGCGAGCAGCAAGCCCGAGATGGCAGCGAGCAAGAGGGCGACGCCGAGCGGCATCGTCCCGGTCAGCGTGAAATACGAGACTTTGACGGCCCGTGTGTTTTGGAGGATGAAGATCAGCAGTAGGACGAGCACCAACGCCCCTGCAATCATCCCGATCCACGCTCGGGAGACTCGCGTCGGCGTGTTCCGGACCTCCCCGTCAACATCGGGGGCGTCGCGATCGGGCACAGTTGCTTGGTCTGGCATGGCATTCCCTTCGGCTGGCAGCATCCACCATCACGAAGCTGCCGCTGGTCAGGAAGTCCTTGTTCTGATGCGGCGCACCATGAAGGCGGGCATAGTCGTGAGGGCGCCGTCCGAGCGACTGCCCTCCGTAGTTGGGTACCCAACCTTGAGGTGTTCAACCCCCTGCAGCGTGCTGCCGCCCCTCAACGCTCTGGGCGAGGTTCGACTCGGTGGCTCGCCCCGGGGGCGGGATCGACGGGGCGTCCCGCCTGAACCAGAGCATCACCCCGACCAGTCCGATGAAGGCCAGGGCCGCGACGACGTAGGCGTCATCCCGCACGAACCACAACGGACCGGATCCCCCAGCGGAAGATGGCGGCACCTGCATGAAGATCAAGGCAGCCACGAGCGCCCACCATGCACCCCTCGCCGGCCGGTCCGTGCCGACAGCCAGCCAGATCGCCGCGGGCACGACCCAGACATAGTGATGGACCCAAGAAATGGGAGAGAGCAGGAGGCCCGTTGCCGCACAGACCAACACCGCCAGCAACCGTGATGAGTGCCGGTGCGCCACTGCGGCAATTGCCACCCCGCCACAGAACACGACGGCTTCGATGAGATCGAAGAGCACCGACGAAGGCGAGAGGTGCGCCCTGACGATGGCGGCGTGGAGCGCCTGATTCCCAATGGAAAGACTGTTGCCCACACGCTTCACGTCGAAGGCGTCCCTAGTGAAGTACGCCCACGACGCGTGCGGGGAGACGGCGAACAGCGCCCCCGTGACCAGGACGAAGGTGAGCATGGCATTGCCGGCGGCGCGCCATTGGCGGGACACGACCAGGTACGGGATGAACACGAGCGGGGTCAGCTTGATCGCCGCCGCCAGGCCCACCATCACGCCATGGGGGAAGGAATGGTTGCGCCAAGAGAGTCCCATGGTCAAGTCCGCGACGATCATGAGGATCAGCACGATGTTGATTTGTCCGAGGGCCAGGTCGCTCCGTACGGGGTACAAGAGCAGTGCGACGGGAAGGAGGAGCGCCAGCGCGGTCCGCCAGTCCGAGAGGGCGAGCCGTCTCGAGCAGGCTGCCGCAATGCTCACCGCGATCAACGCGACGAGGGCAGCAAGGTTGATGGCGTCCCAGAAGACCTGACCTGCAAGGACGGAAAGGTGTGCGATCGGCCAGAACAGCAGGGCCGCGAGTGGCGGATAAGTGAACGACAGATGTCGTCCGAGCACTTCGATCTGCGAAGAGTAGAGCCCCGATCCGAAGATGTGTCCGCCGCCCATCCGGTAGACCTGAAAGTCCATTTCCGGTTCGTTGGCCGAATACCACAAGCAGTAGATCGCCAGCAGCGCTGCTGAAGGAATAGCGATGGCCCAGAGCATCGGCGTCGCCAGCGTGAGCGGACGCCGACGCGACGGAGGGGCCGTCGATGACCCCACTGGGCCCATCGGCAACTCGCCCGCGCGCGATGCCATCCTCCCCCTCCGTCTTCTGCCCCTTTGGGAACGGTATGCAGGGCGACGCTCCTGTTCAAGGGAAGGCAGGCCCCTGCAACTGAACTGCACCCGACGGGTGCTCGGCGGGCGGGGCGGGACGCCCCAACCACCCAGGGATCAGATCGCCGGATCCCCTTGCAGCGCCCGGTCGATGAGCGGTCGCGCTCGTAGAGCCCAGTCCCCGATGACCCCGTCGAGATCCTCGGAGGTGTCCTCGGCGACGAACAGGCCACGGGACGGAACCGACGCCCCCAGTTCGATCAGCAAGGGGCGGAGAAAGACCTCCGGGGCGAGGGCGTGGATGGGCGCGGCACCCGTCATCACCGGGACGGCGACGGTGGCGGCGAGGGCGTTGTTGCCATAACGATCGAGGAAGGCCTTGAGCAGGCCCGTGTACGTGGCCTTGTAGGTGGGAGACGCAACGATGACCAGGTCGCTCACCGCCACCTCGTCGAGCAGACCGGACACGGTGACTGACAGCGGATCGAAGAGTTCGGAGGCGACGTCGGCCAAGTCGAGGGTCACACGCCTGGTGGGCACTCCCGGTCGCTCCAGGGCATCGGCCACCCCCGACGCCACGTGCAAGGTGCGTGAACCGGACTTCGGATTGCCGACGACGACGGCGATGCCCACGAAAAGATCAGCCCGCCGGTAAACGCGTCGTCAACGACGTTCGCTCGCCGACAACTGACCGGTCATGGCGACCCTCGCACCCTCAACTGGTTGGTCGAACCATTCGTGAGCCAGAAGGGCGTAGGACCGCACTCGGTCCTGGTGGCTGTGCGTGATGGTGGTCACGATGAGCTCGTCGGCTTCTGTCGCTTCTTGGAGGCGAGCGAGTCCCTGGACCACCGTGCCGGGCGATCCGACGATCTGACTGGCAACGCGATCGTGCACCAGGGCTTCGTCCCGCGGGTCCAGTGGCGGCGGGACGCCTCCACTGGATCGGGGAACGGGATGGCACCCTCGCCACAGCGGATGCTCCGCACCCATTCCGCGTAGCCCGCGGCGACATGTCGCGCCGTCTCGTCGTCGGGCCCCACGACCACGTCGGCGGAGACGGCCAGGTACGGACGTTCGAGGTCGGCGGACGGAACGAACGCCTCACGGTAGGCCGCGCGCTGCGCTCAGGGCGGTCGCGGGGCTGATGTGATAGCTGGCGGCGAAGCGGAGGCCCAGCCGGCCTGCCACTTCCGCGCTCTCGCCGGGGCTCGATCCAAGTATCCACGGTTCTACCCGCGCCCCGGTACCGGGGACCGGGTGCGGGTCCAGCCCATCGTGGGAACGGTAGGAGCCGTCCAGCAGGCCCAGGATGTCCCCCACCAGGTCTGCATAGTCTGGCGACTTCGCACCTTCCTGTTGCAGCATCTGCCCGGTCAGCGTGATGCGGGGGGCGCCGGCCAAATGACGCAGCGAGGGTGCAACGGGAATGAGCAGCCCATTGGCGGTGTAGCGATCCTTCCGCTCCGCCTCTTCGCCGCCCGTCCCCGGTCCGCCCGAACGTTCCAGCTTGTCCTTGAAGAACGTGCGACCACCGGAGCGGCCGACGCCCAGATCGACACGGCCGGGGTGCATCGCGTCCAGAAGACCGAACTCCTCTACCACCGAAAGTGCCGTGCGGTGCCCGCTCTGCACCCCACCCGAGCCGAGCCGAATGCGCTCTGTCCTCGCGCCCGCCATTGCGATGAGGAGCGCCGGTGCCGATCCGGCCACGCCGGAGTTGAGATGGTGCTCGGCAAACCAATAGCGCCGGTACCCGAGCTGCTCGGCCACCTGGACGAGATCCATGGCATTGCACAGCGCTCTCCCGGCGTCGGACCCCGATACCACCGGCACCAGGTCCAGGATCCCGAGTGGGACGCGGGTGTGTGTCATGCCAACACCGGCATCGTGATCTTCCTGGGGGAAGCACGCACCGGGCCCAGCCCAAGATGGTCCCGCAACGTCGAACCTTCATACTCGCGACGGAAGCGGCCGGCGTCCTGCAGGATCGGGACCACTTTGTCGGCGAACTCGTCGAGCCCGCCAGGGGTCACATGAGGCACCAGGATGAACCCGTCTGCCGCTTCCCTGTCGACGGCTTCGACGATGTTGGTGGCGACCTGAGCGGGCGTACCCACGAACGAAGCCGGGCTCGTCACCTCAATCATCAACTCGCGGATCGACAGCTTCTTCGCCTCCGCCAGCGCGCGCCATTCGGTGGCAGTCCTCAGCTTGTCCCGAGGCGTGGCGGCGCGCCCCTGCGAGACGTTCGGGGCGTCGAGGTCCGGTTCCACCTCGGGCAATGGCCCATCGGGGTCGTACGACGAGAGGTCGCGATTCCATACCTGCTCCAAGAAGAGGATCGCCGTCGGACCGCTGACCTGTTGGTGCCTGATGTGCTCGGCCCGCTCCACAGCGTCCGCGGGGGTGTCACCCAAGACGAATGTCGCTGCGGGAAGAATCTTCAGATCGTCGTGCGAGCGGCCATGGGCGGCCAGCCTGCCCTTCACGTCCCGGTAGAATTCCTGACCAGCCTCAATCTTCCCGTGTCGGCTGAAGACGCAGTCGGCAGCCTCGGCCGCGAACTCCGCCCCACGTCGGAGTCTCCGGCTTGAAAGATCACCGGATGACCCTGTGGCGAGCGCGGCACGTTGAACCGTCCCGATATGTCGAACTGCGATCCGTGGTGTTCGAACTCCCCCTGTGACGAATCGACCACGAATTGTCCAGTGGCGGCATCGGCGATGACTGCGTCCTCGCCCCAGCTGTCCCAGAGTGCACGTGCCACCTGGAGGAACTCTTTCGCTCGGTCGTATCGTGCCTCTTGAGGCAAGAAGCCACCCCGGCGGAAGTTCTCGCCCGTGAAGGCATCCCATGAGGTCACCACGTTCCAGGCCGCCCGTCCATTGGAAAGATGGTCGAGCGACGCAAACTGACGAGCCACCTCGAACGGCTCGTTGAACGTGGAGTTGATTGTGCCCGAGAGGCCGATGTGTTCTGTGACCGCCGCCAGGGCGGCGAGCACGGTGAACGTATCGGGCCTGCCCACGACGTCGAGGTCGTGGATCCGACCGTGCTGTTCGCGCAGCCTCAGGCCCTCGGCCAGGAAGAAGAAGTCGAACTTCGCCCGTTCAGCCGTCTGCGCCAGTTTGACGAACGATGAGAACTCAATGTGGCTCCCCGCAGCGGGGTCACTCCACACCGTGGTGTTATTGACCCCGGGGAAGTGCGCCGCCAAGTGCACCTGTTTGGCGCCCGAACGTGTGGTCGTCATACCGACGCGTAGCGGCTCGTCGGACGCAGCAGCCCGAAGCGGGCCCGCAACGTCGATTCTTGATACGAGGGGGGCGCAACGAGCGATCGGCCAGCTCAGCCACCACCTCGTGAGTGATGGCATCGAAATCACGCGGAACGGCGCCGGGACGGAGCCGGAATCCCTCAATGCCGGCGGACTGCCATTCCGTCAGGAGGTCGACGAGCTCGGCTGGGGTGCCGGTGAAGATCAGTGCATCAGAACGCAATGGCCGGCCGTCGAGCTGATCGAGCCGCTCTTTTCGCGCCAGCGCTTGCCCCGGTTCGTCCTCGAGGAAGACGACGAGGTCGGCGACGACGCGAGGGGTGGATCCTCCCTTCCCACCGCCTCTTCGTGGCCGCGTATCCCCGCGACGAGGGCTCGGGCATTCTCACTCGAGTGGGGGGTGACGAAGACCACATCCGCCGAGCGGGCGGCCAACCGGAAGGCTGCGTCAACATGGGCCAGCACGCTGACGATGGGCTGACCCTGCGGGGGGCGAGGTGTGATGGATGGACCCCTGACCGAGAACCATGGGCCCTCGAACTCGATGTAGTGGAGCTTGTCCCGGTCGACAAAGCGTCCGGTCGCGACGTCACGGATCTCCGCGTCGTCTTCCCAGCTGTCCCAGAGGCGACGCACGACTTCGATGAAATCTGCCGCCTCGTCCATGAGGCCTGGGACTCCGGTCTGGATCGACGGGTCCCCGATGGCGCGACGACCGAACTGCGCCGCTTCTAGACCAGTGGGCGAGATCCGGGCCTGCAGGCCCGCCCGGCCCCGGCTGACGTAGTCCAGCGTGGCGATGGACTTTGAAACATGGAATGGTTCGGTATGGGTGGTGCTCGTGACGGGGATGATCCCCACCCTGGCCGTCTCCGGGGCCACCGCGCCGCGACCAGGACCGCGTCGAGCCTGCCGAGCACCCGATCCGTGCGCCCTTCAGGGTGCTTCGCACTGGTCGACTGGAGGAGCAGCGAGTCCTCGATGGTGACGAAGTCGAGTCCGGCCCATTCCGCCTCCTGCAGCAGGCCGACCCAGTACCGGGGCCCGAAGACCTCCTGGGGGTGGACGTCTGTTTCGCGCCAGGCGGCGGGGTGCCAACCCACGCCGTCGAGCGCCACGGCCAGGTACGGCGGATGCAGGAGTGAGGAGTGGGGCGTCATCGCCTCAGACGGCGAGCGCGCGAGACGCCGCCTCGGCTGCAGCTGGCTCCTCGGGAGCCCGCGAAGAAGGACCGTTGGTGACCAGTGCGGTCGCTTCGTTGCCACCCGAGCCTCGAGGCGCAACGCGGTTGAGGAGGGGTAACACGTTCTCGCCGACCGCGTAGGCCTCCTCCAGATGGGGATGGCCCGACAAAATGAACTCATCGAGCCCGAGCTCGTGATATTCGGCGAGGCGCTCCGCCACCTGCTCATGGTTGCCGACGAGCGCTGTCCCGGCTCCCGGGCGGACGAGACCGATGCCGGCCCACAGATTCGGACTGACCTCGAGTTCGCTGCGGTCTCCCCCGTGCAGCGAGAGCATCCGCTGCTGCCCGATCGACTCGCTCTTCGAGAGCAGCTGTTGAGCAGCCGACACCAGAGCCGGATCCATGGTGTCCAGAAGCCGATCGGCCTCCCTCCATGCCTCGGCCTCGGTGTCACGTGTGATCACGTGGAGGCGGATTCCGAACCGGACCTCTCTGCCTTCGGCCTCTGCTTTCGCCCGAACGTGTGCAATGCGCTCCCGCACCATGTCGGGTGGCTCGCCCCAGAGCAGGTACACATCGACGTGACGGGCGGCGACGTCCTCGGCCGCGTTCGACGCACCGCCGAAGAACACCTCGGGGATGGGATCCGGAGCGTGTCGCACCGTCGCACCTTTGACCCGGTAGTGCCATCCGCTGAAGTCGTAGGGGCTCCCGCTCCACGCGCCCCGCAAAATGGCCAAGAACTCGTCGGTGCACGCGTAGCGCTCGTCGTGGGAGAGCCAGTCGCCGAAGCGCTGCTGCTCGGAGGTGTCCCCGCCGGTCACGATGTTGATCAGGAGACGGCCCCCGGTGAGGCGTTGAAAGGTCGCGGCCTGCTGAGCCGCCAAAGTCGGGTTGGTGATGCCGGGCCGGAACGCAACCAGGAACCGCAAGCGTGAGGTGTGCTGGCTCAGCGCCATCGTGACGAGCCAGGCGTCCTCGCAGTGGGTTCCGGTGGGCGTGAGCACGGCGTCAAAGCCAAGGTCGTCTGCCGCTCGAGCGACCTGACCCAGATACTCGAGAGAGGCCGGACGACCGTGGCCCCCGAGTCCCGGGACGACGTTCCGACTGTCGCCCGAGGTGGGGAGGAACCAGTGCGTCTGCAGTGCCATAACGATCCTCCAAGCCGGTTCAGGCCGACGGAGCTTCTCCTTCCACGTCCTGGAGTCCGTGCCCCTTCACGATGTCCGGCATCGGACCCGGGAGCAGGGCAGACGTCTCTTTCTAAATATGACTTATTCAGTCGGATTTGTCAAGATAGGGCGCGCGACCGGGAGTCGGGCAGTCGTCGGGACGGTCTTTCTGCCCATGAGGCACGACGTCCTTCTGCGCCGTCAGACCGCCCGCGGCGTGGTGGACCAGATGTCGTTGCAGCGCTCGCACACCTCTTCGGGCACCACGCCCACCTTCATCAGGACAGCGAACACCTTGCAGCCGAGGCACAGCCCGAGCACGGACTCCAGGAGGGCGGCGACCACCAAGAAGATGAGCACGATCTGCGCCGCACCCCAGTAACCGAGCACCGTCAGGATCAGTGCCGTCACCGAGAACGCCACGCCCATCCCTTGCGCGAAGCGCTTCGAGGGCCCGGCAACCGGTCTCTCTGCAACATGGAGCCTTGGCGTGACGACGCGGGTCACGAATTGCCCCAGCGGGCTCAGCGTCGGGCCGGACAGCACGCGGGCCACGAAGCCGTAGGCGAGGACCGCCGTGACCCATTTCAGGTTCAGCGTGATCGTCAGGACCGCGATGATGACCACACCACCCGCGACCAATCGGGCCGACACCTCGTTGACCGGATTGGGAAAGGTGAAGATCCGGCGCGCCGAAGCGCTCAAGCCCCCCGATCGTGCTTCCGTCATGACGATGCTCCCTTCGGTTCGAAGTCGTCGAGGATTCTTCGACGGGAAATCCACCTACCGCTTCGCCACGAAGGTGCCCGTCAGGTGCCAGTCCCCCGTGAAGCCGTTGAAGGGGCCGCCCACCACCTGGCTGGTCCAGTTCAGGACGAAGGCGTGCGTCTTGGCGTTGTACGTGCCCGTCACGGGCGCGGTGAGGCCCGGCTCGGCCCCGCCCGGCTTGGGCGAGCCCTGGTTGAAGTAGAGCTTGTTCCACGACGCGGACCAGGCCTCGAGCTGTCCCGAGATCTTCCCGCCGGCGACGCTGATCGATGGGGTCGGTACGTGATCACCGGTCTGGGGGTCCACTTGGTTGGTGGCGATGGAGAAGTCGATGGCAGTGAAGCTCTGGGGCTGCACGATGCTGTTGACCAGAGCCCCGCCGCTTGCGTTGAAGGCAGGGGTCGGGTTGGGCTGGTAGCTGCCCGTCACCAGCCCGCCCTTGGTGCCCGGGACGGCCAACGTGTAGCTCTTGTCGTCGCACGTCGAGTCGGGATTGTCGAAGAACTTCCCGCCGGCCACGCTGCCACCCGGGACGATCATGCGGAAGTACGAGCCGGTGACGGTCTCGCCGGTGCATGCGCCCGGGCTCAGCTTGAACGTACCGACCAGCGCGTGCTTGCCGCTGGAGGCGCCGGCCGACGCGCCGGCGGCGATCACACTCAGCGATGCGGCAGCGAGGGCTAGCAGGAAGAAGAGGACGGTGCGACGGGTCATGGGGCTCCTTCGGAGACGGTCAGAGATTGTGCGGGTGTCGGCTGGACGAACGGCTTCGGCTGGAGTTCGATCGAATGGTCGCTGCGGGCGGACGCGGTCCCGCCGGCGGCGTTGCGCCGGGAGCCGGCGACAACCACGAGCCCGGCGACCAGGAGGCCCGGGATCACGAAGAACCACGGGAAGAGAGGGAACGCCGGCAAGCTCGCGACGGCCTGGTAGTTGGTCACGTTGTCGCTCATCGCCCCGATCATCGGGGTCATGTCGTTGAGGATGTGCACCCAGTCCGTATCGAGCCTGGCCAGGGCCGGAAAACGCTGCGCGATCTCCGCGTGCGTGAGTCCCGTCTGCTCGAGTGCCGGCACGATGTCGAGCCGGATGGCCCCCTGCCCGACCGCCATCGATCCGAAGAAACCCTGAATCTGCTGGACGTTCTGCGTCGTTTCTATGTTCTCGAAGGCGGTCATCATGCGGCCACCGTCGGGAGCCCGCTGGAACATCTGGAACACGGCCGGGGCGGCGATCAACCCGACGCCGAGGATCAAGAGGATCCAGCGGCCGCGGCGCCAGCCGACCGGCCCGAGCAACACCGCGACGGCCACGCCGGCGATCAGGACGCCCGGGACGACGAAGAACCACGGGAACAACGTGAAGCTCGGCAGCGCGGCGACGGCCCGGTAGTTCCCGAGATTGCCCTGCACCTGGTCCATCAACCCGGTCATCTTCGAATCGATCGCCGGCCACTGCGTGTCGAAACCGGCGAAACCCGGGTGCGCCGCGTTGAAGCCACGCGGATCGGCACCCGCAGCGTCGAGGTAGGCGGCGACGCGGCTGTCGGTCTGGCGGACGCCGGCGTTGATCACACTCAGCTCGCGCTGGTAGCCATCGAGCCGGGCCGTCGTCATGTACGGCGCGAACCCATCGATCATGACGGCGCCCTTCGGCGCCTTGGAGAACATCCCGAACGCGAACGGTGCGACCACCAGCCCTACGCCGATGACTGCCACGACCACGACGGCCCAGCGGTGCTCCGGCACCGCTTCCCCCCTCGTCGTCGTGGTCGTCGCCGTGGAGCCCATGGCCTCTTCCTGCGTGTGCGCATTCCGCCCGGCCGCCCGGCCGTCCGGAGGAATATATGACCATTTCGCTCGGATTACTATTCATGAGCCGGCGGTTGGCAGTGCAGATCCACTCCGTACCTGGTAAACGAGCATTTTGGCGCCTGCAGCGAGGAAGGCGACGGCGATGTGGCGCGCCGTCCCGCCGGCCAGGGTCGTCAGTGGCCGGGAGATGCATGGCCTCGTGTGCGCACACCCGGAGAAGAACCAGGAGGATCGACGCCGCGACCATCCAGAGAGTCCGTGCCCGGCGTGCGGTGCTCTCCGCCCGCCTCCCCGCGTCGAATCGTCGTCGAAGCCTGCGTCCGCCGATCTCTTTGCGTTGTAAACTCTCGGTGCACGGAGCGATTGTCCGCGCCGTCGGCCTGATCCAAAAGGCTCCGTGAGCAGTCGTGTTCCTACGGAACCCTGAGGCCGGTTCGTGGATTGGGCCCGGGCACTTCAGGTCTCCCGTCTCCATTGCTCTTGGGAGAGACGATCCGTTGTCGATCCCCCGTCATCGAAGGCTGGGCGTTCCGGACCACGGTCGCCCGGAGAAGAGGTGCCCAGTGACATTGCAGTTGAAGCCCGGGACGTCGTGGTGGGAGACGTACGGGCGCTGCACGCAGGCCGCGCCCGAGGCCTTCGACTCGGACCGCTTGCGGAATCTGACCCGTGGGGAGTGGCGCCGGATCGGAATTCCAGGGGACCACGTCAACGCCGTTGACGGCACACCCATCCCCGGGCCGCCTCTCGTCGATCACGACGAGGCGGTTGCCGCCGTCGAGTTCGCGTGTGGCGAGCACGACATATGGGCGAAGGTGGATCTGGACGAACGCCGCGCCCGGGTCTCGGCTGCGGTTGATGCTCTGAGCGAGCACCACGAGCTCCTCGCGCTCCTCCTCGTCTGGGAGATCGGCAAGCCCTGGCGTCTCGCCTCTGCCGACGTCGATCGCTGCATCGACGGGGTCCGATGGTACCTGGGACAGATAGAGCGCCAACTCCAGACTCCAGACGGGCGCCAGCGGCAACCGCTCCCGGGCCCCGTCTCGAATATCGCCAGTTGGAATTATCCGATGAGCGTGCAAGTCCACGCCGAACTGGTGCAGGCCCTCTGCGGGAACGCCGTCCTGGCGAAGACCCCAAGCCAGGGCGGCTTCCACGCGCTCACCCTCGCACATGCGCTGATGCGGCGCGCCGGGCTTCCGGTCACGCTCATTTCGGGAATGGGGTCGCGGTTGGGCGACGTGCTGATCCGTTCCGAGGGAATCGGGGCCCTTGTCTTCGTCGGCGGAAGGGCGAACGGCCGCCGAGCCGCCGTCTCCCTCGCCGATACGCACCGGCGGCACATGCTCGAACAGGAGGGCCTCAACGCGTGGGGCGTGTGGGATTTCTCCCAATGGGATCTCCTGGCGCAGCACATTCGAAAAGGCTTCGAGTACGCCAAACAGCGGTGCACCGCCTATCCCCGCTACGTCGTCCAGCGTCGTCTGTTCCCCGCCTTCCTCGAGACCTACCTCCCGGTCCTGCGGGCCGTGCGATTCGGCCACCCGCTGGCGGTCGAGCATCCCGGCGATCCGCTCCCCGAGCTGGACTTCGGACCGCTCATCCGCTCGGAGAAGGCGACCGAGCTGTCGACCCAGTTCGATGAGGCCCTGCGCGGCGGGGGCATTCCCCTCTACAGAGGGTCCCTCGGCGACGGTCGCTTCCTCGACGTACAGGACACATCGGCCTACATCGCCCCCGCCTCCGTGCTCCAGCCTCCGGCCTCGTGGTCGCTGCACCACGCCGAGCCGTTCGGTCCACTGGACTCGGTCGTGGTCGTCGACACGAAGGCTGAGCTTCTCGCCGCGATGAACGCCTCGAACGGGTCCTTGGTTGCCAGTATCGCCATCGACGACCCCGACGCCGGGTCTCAGTTGGCCGAGGAGGTGCAGGCCTTCAAGGTCGGGATCAACAAGCCCCGGAGTCGAGGCGACCGGGAGGAGGTGTTCGGAGGACTCGGCGCCTCGTGGAAGGGTGCCTTCGTCGGTGGCGATCTCCTCGTTCAGGCACTCACCTACGGACCTGGAGGCCCGGACGAAGAGCTGTACGGCAACTTCTCAAGCTCTTCGAGGCTGCCCCCCCGCTAATCGCAGCGTGGAGTCTTGCCTCCGTTGGCGGCGCCCCGGCCGACGAAGGAAGTGCTGACGGTTTCCGGAATCTCCGTGTTACGTTCCGCCCCGCAGATGTGAGGGGCGACATCGCGTCGCGCCGACGAAGGGACGCACGTGCAGCATCGAAGTCACTCACGCCTCGTTGCGGTTGGTCTCCTGAGCTCCCTTGCCGGGCTGATGGCATTCGGCTCCGTTGCAGTGAGCGCCGGGGCCGCCTCCAAGCCCGCCACGAACTTGACCATCCTGGTCACGAACGACGACGGTGTGTCTGCGCCGGGCATCAATGCCACCGTGCGGGCGCTGACGGCACTCCCTCATACCAAAGTGACCGTCGTAGCACCCCTCACCAATCAGAGCGGGACGGGCGCGAAGGTGACCGCTGGGACGCTGACGGTCACCGACGCGACCACGGCCAGCGGATACCCGGCCAAGGCCGTCGCCGGGTATCCCGCCGACACAATCGTCTGGGCCATCGATGACCATGGCATAGCGCAGCGGCCCGACCTCGTCGTGTCGGGGATCAACTTTGGGGAGAACATCGGTCCTCTGGCCGGCCTCTCGGGCACGGTGGGGGCGGCGGAGACGGCACTCGCCCGCGGCATCCCCGCCCTCGCGGTCAGCCAGGGAGTCGACAACGGCCAATCGCCCAACTTCTCGCAAGGTGCCAAGTACCTGGTGGCCTGGGTGCAGGCACACCGCAACGTTCTCCTCGCCGCCAGAAACGGCACGGCCGCGAAGACGAACGGCAACCTCAACGTCCCGACCTGCGCGACCGGTCAGATCCGCGGGCCTGTCGACGCCACCCTCGGCACGTCCCTGACCGGCTACTCGGTTGGAACGGTGAACTGCTCGGGAACCGCCGCCACGCCGCGGACCGACGTGCAGGCATTCGTCGACGGGTTCGCCTCTCTGACGGCACTGCACGCGGTGAACCCCCCGCAGTAGGACAGCCTGGAGCAGCGCCCGTCAGACGGCGGTCCTGTGCGGCGTGACCTGACGGACTGGCGTCATCCCCGGACGCCTGTCGGTCAAAGAAGCTGAGCCTCTTGCAGGAGCTTGATGGCCTCGGCCCCTGTTCCGAGCTCCGGAATCGTGATCGAGTTGGGCTGGAGTTGATCGAAGGGGGTTTCCGGCTGCGCAGTCGTCACTCCCGAGGCGATCGGGTACTCGAAACTGTCGCTGTGGGCGATGATCTCTTGCCCCTGGGCCGAATTGAGGAAAGCCACGAACTTCTGTGCTTCGGCTTGGCGGGTCGAGGACTTCAAGATCGCTGCGCCCGAGACGTCCACGACGTACCCGACGTCATTCGGAGCAAAGTGCGCAATGGCGGAGTGCGTGTCGGCCGCTCCGACCTGGGCGCGCTCGCGGTACCAGTAGTACTGGTTGACGACGCCGATGGCGACCTGTCCCCGGTTGACTTCGTCCACAACGGTCTCGTTGTCGGGATAGTCGTGGCTGCCTGCATTTGCCTTGAGCGCGTCGAGCCACTTCAGCGCAGTCGCGTCGCCGTATGTCCTGGCGACCGAGGTCACGATGGGCTGAAAATCGGTCTCGCCACCGGCAATTGCCAGCTTGCCCTTCCATTCGGAATCCGCGAGCTGCATCACCGATGTGGGGAGCTGGCTCGGCTTGAGGAGTGAGGTGTTGTATACCATCACGCTCACTCGGGCCGAGACGCCTACCCACTTCCCGTCGGGCGAGTTGTACTTGGATGGCGTGTGCGCCAGGGTCACCGCATCGATCGACGACAGGAGGTTCTTCGATGCCAGGTATTCGAGCGGCGGCGAATTCTCGGTGAAGAGGACGTCTGCCGGAGAGCGTGAGCCTTCGGCGACGATCTGGTCTGCCAACACGTCTTCGTCGTCGTAACGAGCATTGACCGTGATCCCGGTCTTCTTCTCGAAGGCCGCGACGAGCAACTGCGTCGTCTGGACATGCTGCCCGCTGTACAGGGTGAGGGAGTTCGACGAGGTGGACCCCCCTCCACTGCACGCGCTGAGCAGGGTCGCGCCCAGCACGGCGCTCGCGAGCGCGACGAGAACAGTGCGCACTCTCATGACGCCACCCCCGGGCAGACGTTGTGCAAGCCCGCGTCACCCTTCGCCTGGCCGAAGCCTTCATGGGACGAACCGGAGTTGCAGGCCGCCAGGAGCGGCACCGTCAGTGCCCCCACCGTCTCAAGACCCGTCAGACCAGGCATGCTCTCCGTCTCCTGCAATATTAGGTAAGCCTTACCTCATATTGCAGCACAGGACGGTGCTCCCGGCAAGACCGCCAGAACGAGGCCCTGCCAGGGTGACGGTGGATTCCCGAAAGCGCCGCTTCCGGGCGAGCATCGCTGCGGCGGATGCCGTTCCCAGATACGGGCCTCGAACGGCGGGGACGCTTCGGGTGGAGCTACCTCCGGCGGAACATCCGAGGAGGGCGCGCGGCCGCGCTCGGGCAGACGAACCGGGCCGGCGTCACAGCGCGACGACGAACAGCCGCCGACAGAGGTCGGCGTCGAGCACCAGCGTGATGCCGTCTGCGTCGAGCAGGAGCCTCCCGTCCGGACCCTTGCTGGTCACGGTCGCTGTCGCACCCGGAATGAACCCGCCGTCGTCGAGATAGCGCAGCGTCGTGCCGTCGAGCTCGACCTCTTCGCCGAGGCGTTCGAACCGCACCCTCTGGCCGGGTTCGATGTCGGCCAGTGAGACCTGCGGTGACGACACCTCCACCTGATTCGCACTCCCCGGGATCGGATTGCCGTGCGGGCACGTGGCGGGGTCCCCCAGGATCTGCGTCAACCGGCTCATGACCTCGTCGGAGATGACGTGTTCCCAGCGACCGGCTTCGTCATGCACCAGGTGCCAGGGCAGGCCGATCACGTCGACGAGAAGGCGTTCGGCAAGTCTGTGCTTGCGCAAAACCGTCTGCGCCACGTCCTGGCCCTGCTCGGTCAGGGTGATCGTCCTTCCGGCTCGCTCGACGTAACCGTCGGTCGCCAACCGGTCGAGCATCTCCGAGACCGTCGGCGCCGATCGTCCGAGTCGCTCGGCGATGCGGGCCTGAATCGCGGGAGTGCCTTCCTCGTTCAGTGACTCGATCGCCTGGAGGTACTCCTCGACCGGCGGATGGTGTTCGACCGGTTGGTAGGAGACGTGGGATTCAGCGGCGTCGGTCACGGACCTTCTCGACTGGGCTTCGTGGCGCCCGGGGAGTGCTGGTTGACCGCTGTCAGTTGTGCTGTCAGGACCTCGTTGAGGAGTTCGACGACTTGTGGGTCACCCTCCATTCGCCGCCCCTGCCGATCGCACCATCACTCTGGATCGTAGGCGCTCCCACCGGCTGGGGAGCGGGCGTCCTGAAACGCACGCGGTCCCTATTAGTGATGTCATAATAACTATTATGGCTTTAGAAACACCGGTGGCGCACGGGGCTGCTCCGGCTGAGCTGAGCCGGCGGCGACGCGTCGGCATCCTGCTGATCTGTTCCATGAGCCTCTTGATCGTCGGGATCGACGTCACCATCGTCAACGTCGCGCTGCCCTCCATCGGCCACGACTTCCACGCGTCGCTGTCAGGGCTCCAGTGGACGATCGACGCCTACACCCTGGTGCTGGCCAGCCTTCTGATGCTCTCCGGCTCCACTGCCGACCGCCTCGGGCGCCGGCGAACGTTCGTCATCGGGCTGATCACCTTCGCGGCCGGCTCGCTGCTTTGCAGCCTGGCCCCTAACCTGGACACCCTCATCGTCTTCCGCATGATCCAGGCGATCGGCGGGTCGATGCTGAATCCGGTGGCGATGTCGATCATCACGAACACCTTCACCATTCCACGCGAGCGAGCCCAGGCCGTCGGGATCTGGGGCGCGGTGGTGGGCGTCTCCATGGCGTTGGGACCGGTGGTCGGCGGAGTGCTCGTGACCTCGATCGGATGGCGCTCCATCTTCTTCCTCAACATCCCGATCGCGTTGGCGGCCGCGGTCCTGGCGCTGCGCTACATCCCCGAGTCCAAGGCGGCCGTGCCGAGAAGGGTGGACGTGCCGGGGCAGTTGCTCGTCATCGCATTCCTGTCGTCGCTGACGTACGGCATCATCGAGAGCCCCGAGAAGGGATTTTCGTCCGGTGTCATCGTCGGGGCGTTCGTGGTCGCGACGGTGTCGCTGCTCGCGTTCGTGATCTGGGAGCGTCGAGCCGCCGAGCCGCTGATGGATCTGAGGTTCTTCCGGTCGGTGCCGTTCTCGTCGGCGACCGTCATCGCTGTCGCGGCCTTCGCCGCGCTGGGCGGATTTCTCTTCCTCAACACGCTCTACCTGCAGGACGTGCGTGGGCTTTCGGCCCTGCGGTCCGGGATCGATACCCTGCCGATGGCGGTCATGACCATGGTGCTCTCGCCGATCTCAGGGCGAATCGTCGGCATGCGCGGAACCAGGATCCCCCTCCTGGTTGCCGGCGTGGCCCTCACGGGGTCCTGCTTGATGCTCGTGGGCCTGAGCGCGATGACGCCGTTTTCGTGGTTGTTCACGGCGTACGTGGTCTTCGGCATCGGGTTCGGGTTCGTGAACGCGCCGATCACCAACACCGCTGTCTCGGGCATGCCGAGGGCTCAAGCGGGTGTCGCAGCGGCCATCGCGAGCACCTCACGCCAAATCGGATCGACGTTGGGCGTGGCCGTCGTGGGATCGCTCGTTTCGGCATCATTGGCGAAGGGAAACCACATCGACTTCGCCGCGGCCAGCCGGGCTGGCTGGTGGGTCCTGGCCGGCTGCGGTGCTGTCGTGCTGTCCCTCGGTCTCGTCGCGACGACAGCCTGGGCCCGGAACACGGCGCACCGCACGGCGGAGGCGCTCAACCCCGAGTTCCTCGAGACGCACAGCGCATGACGAAGGCGAGCATCCGTCGCGACAGCGCGGCTCGGGAGGCGTGGCAGGCCATGGCCGATCTCGTGCTGAACAACGAACGCCGGCGGGAAGTAAGTGAACACGTCGGCTTGAGCTTCGGCAAAATCAGGGCACTCCGGAGGATCGCCAGGCGGCCGATGCCGATGTCGGAGCTGGCCTCCTTGCTCAGCGTCGACCCGCCCAACTTGACCGCGGTGGTGGACGACCTCGAGGGTGCGGGACTGGTCGAGCGCCTGGCCCATCCCACCGATCGCCGGGTGAAGCTCGTCGCGGCCACCGCTGACGGCGCCGCGCTCGCCCACGAGGCTGACGAGATCCTGGCGCGTCCTCCGCCCGGCCTGGGCGCGCTCCCCGCCGAGGACCTCGAGAGCCTGGTGCGGATCTTGGCGCAGCTCCACAGCGGTCCGGCACCCGATTACTGATCATCACACCGTCCCGCGGCCTCTGAAATGATCTCGTCGCTCCGGCTCCTTTCCGTCGACGAGGGAGGCGGTCCGGTGCTGAGATCGGGGCCGTGGCCCTGCGTGATCAGAACGACGTCAAGGGACACCGGGTGGGACAAATGGGACCTCCACATTCCCGCGGTCGATGAGTTCGACGATGCGGGCGGTGTCGAGATACTCCTCGACTGCGTCGGCCAGGCGGTCGAGCATGTCGCTCCGAAGGGAACGAAAGCTCGGCGCGTCACTGGCGGCGTGCCATCTGACCCCCGCCTGATCGGCGACCGCGGCCAGCCATGACCGGCGGAACGCGTCGTTCTCGAAAAGCCCGTGACTGGAGGTACCCCAGGTCGCGTCCAGGTGGAATCCGTCGAGAAAGGGCTCAATGAGCCGAGTCCGGGCATCATCGGAATCAAGGGCTGTGTGCCCGTGGTGGATCTGGAACGAATCGACCGGATCGCCTCTCCACGAACCTGAGGAGAGGGCCAGGTGCTTGCACTCACCGAACGTGACCGTGGTGGGCAGGAGCGCGAGGCCGGGAACCCGTCCGCGACCTGATTCCACGGCATCGACAATCGTCGTTGCGAGCATCTGAAACCCACCGCAGATGCCGAGGATGGGCTTCCCATTGCGCTGGCGGACAAGGAGCGCTCCGGCGATCCCGCGACGATGCAGCCAGTCAAGATCGGCGACGGTGGCTCTAGAGCCCGGCACCACGGCCAGATGCGCTGCGGTCACGACGTCGGGATCAGCGGTGACGGTGACGACGACGCCGGGCTCTGCTGCCAACGCATCCACGTCCGTCGTGTTCGATACCCTCGGCAATCGGACGACGGCAACGTGCAGGGGGTCGGCGCGGGCAGCGCCCCCTTTCGACCATCCGGCCACAGCCAGCGCATCTTCGGCATCGATCCACACGTCGTCCAACCAGGGAAGGGTCCCCAGCACGGGTCTTCCGGTCAGGCTGTGAAGGTCCTTGAGTGCGGACGAGAGCAGTCCTGCATCTCCCCGGAATTTGTTGATGACCCATCCGGCGACGAGCGACTGGTCCTCAGCCGAGAGCAGCGCCAGTGTGCCGAACATGGCGGCGAACACGCCGCCCCGGTCGATGTCACCCACGACGAGCACGGGAAAGTTGGCATGGCGGGCCAGACCCATATTGACGTAGTCGTCTGCCCTGAGGTTGATCTCGGTCGGGCTCCCCGCCCCCTCGGCGACGATGACGTCGAAGCGGGAGCGAAGGTCATCGAGCGCACGCATCGCCGTTTCCGCGAGTACGGCGCGATCAGTCATCCACCCGGAGGACGACAGTTCGCCGAACGGTTTCCCCATCAGGGTGACATGGGAGCGAAGGTCGCCCCCCGGCTTGAGGAGCACGGGGTTCATGGCGGCTTCGGGCGTGATTCCTGCGGCCAATGCCTGCAGCCACTGTGCCCGTCCTATCTCCGAGCCGTCTGGGCACACCATGGAATTGTTCGACATGTTCTGGGCCTTGAATGGTGCGACCCGGTGTCCTCGGCGAGCGAGCCATCGGCACAGACCCGCCGTGACGAGAGATTTCCCGGCGTCCGATGTCGTACCGGCAACGAGAAGGCCACCCGTGATGACAGATCCTGCTCGGTCGTCACCCATCAGACGCGCGGTGGCGAGGCCGGTTCATACGCGCAAGACCCGCGCGCCGAACTGGTGCGAGCCTGGCGCACCATGCAACAACCCTTCGAGGAGCTCCACACCATCGACCACCCGTGGACCGGGACGGGAGAAGTAGGAGTTGGCGTCGACGGCGATGACCCGGCCCAGCCCCGCCGAACCGGGATGCTCCAGGAGCCCGCGCGCCTGCGCCACCGCGCCCTCGAGGTCGAACCCACATGGCATGAAGATCGTGATGTCGACGTCGGCGGACCCGATCTCCTCCCATGTGAGGCGGCGCGACCGAGCGCCGGCGACGGCGAGAACCGGCACGCCACCTGCAGCCTCCACCTGGTCGGGGACCCAGTGTCCCGCGTTGAACGGTGGGTCCTGCCACTCCAGGACGAGCACCCGGGGCCGCTGTCGTCCTCGCACCCGCTGTCGCACCGCGTCCACTCGGGCTCGCAAGGCCTCCATCAATGCGTCTGCACCGGCACTGGTGCCCGTCACCGCCCCCACCGTCCCGATGCACTCGATCACCTCGTCGAGTCGGCCCGGGTCGAGGGACACCACCTGCGCGCGGCACCCGATCACGTCGAGCGCTTCCTCCACCGCGCCCGACGGCACTGCGCAGACCTGGCAAAGGTCCTGCGCCAGGATCAGATCGGGATCGATGGCCCGGATCCGTGCGTCGTCCAGCGTGTAGATGGACTCCCCCGCCGCGACCCGGGTGCTGACCTCGGCGTCGATCTCCGACGCGCTGAGCGATCCGTCGGTGGGCAGCACCGTCCCCGAAACGACCGGTACTGACCGTGCCGGTTCGGGGTAGTCGCATTCGAAACTGACGCCGCGCAGGTCCTCACCGAGGCCGAGGGCAAAGACGATTTCGGTGGCGGACGGGAGGAGGGAGACGATCCTCACGTCATTCCACTCTTGGAGTCGGACTCCTCTATGAAATCGATCTGCGGTTCAAAGACGGCCCGCCGTGAGGCTCGCCGCAGTGCTGCCAGAACCGGCCGACCGAGAACGAGGATCGAGATGGCGCACGTCACGGCTCGAGTGAGATCGAAGCCCATGGAGGTGGTCAGGTCGAAGAGGATGAACCGGTGCAGGTTCGCGGCGGTTCCGAGTCCCGGGACGAACGAGTAGGTCGTCGTCGACCCCACGAAGGGCCAAAACCAGAAATTCGTGAGCACCCCGTAGACGAGGGCGGCCACCACACCGTATGTCGCGAGCAGCAGCCGTTCCGGAAATCCCCGCATCGGTGGCAGACAACCAGCGCCGAAACCGACCCATCCTGCAGCCAGCATCTGGAACGGCAGCCACGGACCCACCCCGCCGGTGATCAATCCCGAGGCGAAGAATGCGACGGCGCCGAGGACGAATCCGAAACCACGCCCGAAGACGCGCGCCGCCAGCACGAGGAGAAACCATTCGGGTTCGAAACCATTGATGCCCGGGCTCGCCACGCGCAGTGCGGCGAAGCACGCGGCGAGGATCCCGAGCAGTGCCACAGCCTTGGCATCGATCGCACCCTCGGACAGTTCGGCCATCACGATGGCCAGGACGAGCGGCAGCAGGCCGACGAAGACCCAGGGCGCATCACCACTATGGGCGGTGTTCTGGCCTGCGGCCTGGTGAATCAAGAGCGGCCAGCCGAACGCGGCCACGCCGAAGAGCGTGGTGAGGATGAGCAGGAGCGAAGACCGGGAGCCGACACGGATTGCCGGGGTCGGACCGTTCCTCGGCGCCGCCACGCGTGGCGGGACTGAGACCGTCACGCCGGCACCGCTTCCCCGAGCGCCCGGCGGACCTCGTCCACCGTGAGCCACTCCTCGGGGGCCAGCACCTTGGCCACCTGCGGGGCGAAAATCGGTGAGTGGCAAACCACCTGGCGAGCGGCGCCGTCGGTGATGATCTGCCCGTCCGCGAGAACCACGGCCCGGTCCGCCACGCGTGCCGCGAGCTCCACGTCGTGGGTGGCCAACACGATCGCGTGACCATCCCCGGCCAGTTCGCGCAGGACCCGGATCAGGCGATCCTTGCTCGGGTAGTCCAGACCCCTCGTCGGCTCATCGAGCAGGAGGAGCGCCGGGGACGGGGCGACCACGATGGCCAGTGCCAGGGCCAGGCGCTGGCCCTCCGAAAGGTCGCGTGGGTGGCGGTCATGTGGGAGTCCAGGCAGCACCCGGTCAAGGGCGCGTGCGGTCGTCCCCGCCGCGAGTGCGGACGCCTTGTCCGCCGTCTGGCATTCGGCCTGGACGCTCTCTCCATAGAGAAGGAGCCCGGGATCCTGCGGGACCAGCCCGACGTGGCCGACGAGTTCCGCGCCGCGGAACGATCGGGGGTCCAGGCCGTTCACTGCCACGGCGCCCCGGGTCGGTCGACGCATCCCGGAGAGCGTGTTGAGCAGAGTCGACTTCCCCGAACCGTTTCTCCCCATGAGCGCGAGCACCTCGCCGGACGTGATCGTGAGGTCCACCACGTCGAGCGCCACCACCGATCCGTACGAGACCGTGAGCTTTCGCGCAGACGCTGCTTCGGGGCGTTCCGGAGCGGGGAAGAGTGGAGCAGGCCATCGTGGTGGTTCGACCGGTGCCAGCTGCTCACGGAGCGAGGCCGACTTCCTGCGTGCGTCGCGCACCGAAAGGGGCAGTGGGTCCCAGCCGAGGAGCCGGCCCAACTCGACCAGGGGCGGGGCGACCGGGGACGACCGCATCACATCCTCGGGCGACCCGACGACGAGCGGCGCGCCGGCACCGGGTACCAGGATGATCCGGTCGGCGAAGGGCACGACTCGCTCCAGCCTGTGTTCCGCCATGACCACGGTGAGCCCGAGGTCGTGCACCAGGCGGGCCAGGGCACTCAAGACCTCTTCGGCTGCGGCCGGATCGAGGGCGGAGGTGGGCTCGTCGAGAACCAGCAGCCGTGGTGACGCGGTCAGTACCGCCCCGATCGCCACGCGCTGTTGTTGCCCGCCCGAGAGGGCGCGCAGTGATCGGTCGCGCAAGTCCTGCAGGCCCAGCAGGTCGACGGCATCCTCGACACGGCGACGCATGGCATCGGAGGGCACCCCGAGGTTCTCCATCGTGTAGGCCAGCTCGTCCTCGACGGTCTCGGTGACGAAGCTGGCCAGGGGGTTCTGGCCGACGAAGCCGACCACATCTGCCAGATCGCGCGGCCGGTTGTCCTTGGTGCTCCTCCCGTCGACCGTGACCGTTCCCGCCAGCGTCCCGCCGCTGAAGTGCGGGACCAGTCCGTTGATCGCGCGCAGCAAGGTTGACTTGCCCGTCCCCGTCTCCCCCACGACCACGCACAACTCGCCTTCGGGTATGTCGAGGTTCACCCGATGCAGCGTGGGACGTTGCGCCTCGTTGTAGGTGAAGGAGACCTGGTCGAACGTGATCACGTCGAAACTCCCGAGAGGTCCGACTGGACCGGGTCTCGACGGCTCGCCGTTCGTGGTCGAGATTCCCTCGTTTCGGGCCACATCGACGCCTGCATCGGGGGCGAGACGATCGGGTTCGGTGCCGCGACGGCGGGGGCCAAGCCGATCACGATCCCCACCACCGGCAACAGGGGAATGCTGGGGAACGCCAGAGGGGAGAACGAGATCGTGAGACCCGGCACATCGAGGGCACCGGCGACTGTCATGGCGACGAGTGCGGCGAGTCCCGACCCGGCCACCATCCACTCGGGCCGTCGCCACGGGTCAGGGCGGTAGCGAGAACGCGCCGTACGGCGCCCCCCCAGGGCCAGACCGACCCCGCAGAGCACGGCCGCCACTGCCAGCATGGGGAGGCCCAATCCGAAGAGAGACCCTCCGTCGATCACGCCGTAGACCCCGGCCGCCACCAGCAACAATCCACCGATGGTGGCTGCACCGGCCAGCCGGCGAGACGTTTTCCCGACGGAGATCCGTCGTCCGTAGCCTCGGGCATCCATGCTGGTCGCCAGCTGGAGAGAGCGGTCCAGGGCGCTTTCCAGCACCGGAACGGCCACTCCGCGCATGCCGCGCAGCCCCTTCGTCGGAATGCCGCGTTGGCGGCGCGCCTGACGCACGATCCCGATCGATTGCACCAACTCCGGGGTGAACGACAATGCGACCGTGACGGCCACGCCGGTCTCGTACAGCACGGCGGGGAGCGACCGGAGCAGCCGGTACGGACTGGCGAGCGAATTCGCCGCGCCGAAACAGAGCAAAATTACCGCCAGCTGCAACCCGAGAACAAAGGCATTGAGGATGGATTCCAATGTCACCGGGCCGCCGATGCTCACGGCGACCGCCCACGAGGGCATCGGCACCTGCGGAAGGGTGAAGAGGACGTGCCCCGGCACGCCACGTTGGCCGAACAGGATCTCGATCAAGATCCTGATCGCAATGACGAGGAGGCCGAGACGGAGAAAGAACGTGATGGAGCGAGACCACGGTGCGCTGCTGCGGCGGGCGGATACGACCACGCACGCCACCACTCCGATCAATGCCAGGAGAAACGGGTTGTTCGTCCGCATGGCGCAGATCGCCAAGCCGGCCGCCCAGAGCCACCACGCCACCGGGTGGAGAGAGCGTCGCCTCGGGGTGGCGGCGGCCCGTGTCATTCCTCGGCCGGCCTACGGCGCCAGCGGAAGAGGGCGAACCCACCGAGGGCGGCGACGACGACAGCGACCAGGATGACCGGGACGAGATTGCCGGCGCCACCGCCCGAACTCCCGTGTGAAGGGGCACTGGCAACGGCCGAACGATCTGCGTCGGACGATGCGTGACCCCCGGCCCGATCGGCCCCGTCCGACCCACCCGGGGCCAGCGTCGTCGTCGTCGCCTTTCCCGCTGCAGCTGTCGTCGTGGTGACGGGAGCGTTGCTCGACTTCGACTTCGTGCCCACTGCGGTGCTGGTGACCGCGCCCGGCGCGCCCGCCTTGGCAGTCGTCGGCGTGACGGCCGGCGCAGCCGGCGCTTCGGTCTCTATTGTCGTTGTCGTTGTGTTGTCGTTGTCGTTGTCGCCGCGGAGGCTGACGATCCCTGATCCGGCGACACCTCTGTCGACGCATTGCAGATCTGGCCGTACGACGTCGGTGCCGGCGGAGGATCATCGAGATTGTCCGGCTCGTTCAGCTGGAATTTCCATCCCTCCAGGTCATCAGCCGGACTGGACACCGACTGCTCCGCAGGACCGTCGTTGGCGTAGACCCACGAGCCCGTGGCCCCATGCCAATACGACCAATAGTCGTAGTCGCCCGATCCGACACTCTCACCGCAGTTCTGCACGCCGTTGGCGGGGTAGTTGTCGATGGCGCACAGCAGGCCCGAGTTGGCATAGGCCACGTTGTCACTGCCCACGACAGCGGCGAGCGCATCGGCGTCGTGGGCGCTCGATGCCACGGGGACACACTTCGACACGGTGGTCATCGTCGACCCGTTTCCGAAATCCACCACGACCGCCACGTACACGTCGTTGCCCACCGAGTCCGC
This sequence comes from uncultured Acidimicrobiaceae bacterium, assembly GCA_963721585.1. Taxonomy (GTDB): domain Bacteria; phylum Actinomycetota; class Acidimicrobiia; order Acidimicrobiales; family RAAP-2; genus Bog-473. The sequence continues at coordinate 137,491 of CAVRJN010000009.1, forward strand.
CGAAGCGATGGCCATTTTGAGTGGGATCAGGGCCCCGGGCCCAGCGGGTGCGAGCGCTGCCGCAGCCGCTCCCACAAGAAGCCCCCACATGAGGACCCGGGCCCTGCATCCCGAATGACGCACTGCTATGTGGGGCTGGTCCCGAGGGCTACACCATTGCTGATCCCGGTGGACGCCGCCGAACCGGAGAATGCGGCATCGCCGAAGTTGAAGATGCCCCCGTCAGAGGCCACCAACCAGTAGCCGTTCCCGTCGGGCGACGATGAGATGCCGACAACGGGTCGGTTCAGGACGACGCTGCCGGTCGAGCCGAAGAAAGCGGCATCGCCGTAGTTGAAGATCCCGCCGTCGGAGGCCACCAACCAGTAGCCGGCGCCGTTGGGGTCCGACGCCATGCCGACGATGGGCTTGTTCAGGGGTTGGCCGCCGCGGGAGCCGTAGAACGACGCGTCGCCGTAGCTGAAGATGCCGCCGTCGGCGGCCACCAGCCAGTAGCCGCCGCCGTCGGGCGTGGCCGCCATCCCGACGATGGGCTCGTTGAGGGCCTGGCCGCCGCGGGAGCCGTAGAACGACGCGTCGCCGTAGCTGAAGATGCCGCCGTCGGCGGCCACCAGCCAGTAGCCGCCGCCGTCGGGCGTGGCCGCCATCCCGACGATGGGCTCGTTGAGGGCCTGGCCGCCGCGAGAACCGAAGAAACCGGCGTCGCCGTAGCTGAAGATGCCGCCGTCGGAGGCCACCAGCCAATAGCCGCCGCCGTCGGGCGCGGCACTGCTACCGACGATGGGCGCGCGGAGCGCGAGGGCGGCGGCGGAGCCGTGGGGGGTGGCATCGCCGAAGGGATAGACGGCACCGGTCGCGGTGAAGACCCAGTAGGACTTCCCTCCGACGCTGCTGGGCGGATAGGGCAGAGTCAACCCAGCCAGGGCCGGGACCACTTGATTGGTGGCGAGGACGTTCCCGGTGGCGGCGGTGCCGACCCCCGGGAAGGAGAACGCACCTGCATCTTGGCCCGACGTCACCTGGAACGAAAGGAGGGCGGTCAAGGGCGTGTTCGCCCCCTGGTCGAACGTCGGGCTGCTGGGCGACTGACCCAGAGCCAACAGGGCCTGGATCACGAGCGCGGTGGAGTTCGGATCAGACGTTTCGGGGTTGGCGGTCGTATTCGGAGACAATGGCCATCCGCCATCGGAGTCCTGGGCGGACGTCAGGAACGCCAGGGCATTCGTCGACATCGGCGCGGTCAGCGCGCCTTGCGCGGCGAGGCCCTGAATCGCGTACGACGTGGTGTTCGTGTCCTCGTTCGGAAATGCGCTCCCGATGGGATCCGGATCACACGGGGTGTTGACGTTGTCCGGATCAGTCCAGCCACCATTGATGCACTGCTGGCCCTCGAGCCAGGTGAGGGACGCCGTATCCGCCTTCACACCTGCCGCGGCCAGCGCAGCCAGTGCCAACCCCTGATCGACTGTGCCGGCATTGAATGCGGCATCCTGGGCGTCGGTGCCGAACCGGCCTGCGTTCGGGCCACTGGTCTGCTCGGTGGCCAGCAGGCGTGCCACCAGATTGGTGCCCCCGAAGCTGGACGGATTGGCGCCCAGGGCGTGCGCGGCCAGAATGAGGTTCGCCAATTGCCCGGGACCGTCACTGCCCTGCTTCGTGATGTACGTCGCAGCGTTCGCCTTGAGGTACGACAGTGCGGCCCGGGCGCCGGTCAAATCGACCCCGGTAGCTCCGAGGCCGATCGCCGCCTGCGCCGTGGCCGAGAGGTCGGGGGTACCGGGCGTGATGTCGTCGATAGTGCCCTGCGGAGTGAGCTGACTCCCGATCCACCGGGCCGCGCTCTGGGCTGCCGCTGTCTGCGGTACCGCCGGGGTCACGGCGCCGGCGGGCGCCCCGAACGAGGTCATGGTGGCGGCGCTGAGCAGCGTTGCCAGGCCGACTGCTGAAGCACCTATCAGGGTGCGGCGGACGATGTGCATGGTTCTCGCTTCCCGGACTTCGACCCGGAAAACTCCGCACCTGCGGGGTCGCACCGAGCCCCGGTCCTTGTGTCTCGACGGTGGGAACTCTCTGACCTTGAGGTATCCCGGCTTCTGGCGTCGCCTCGACGGCGCACCATTCACGGTTGCGGACCAGCGCCGGACTCTCACCGGCTTCCCCTCGCGGGCAGTACAGCTACAGCATCTGACTTGCCGGCGTACGGTACCACGGCGGTCCGCCCTTCACCGCTTCCCCCTCGAGCGGTGCTGACACACCGAGACCGGATCGGTCCAGCGGTCTTCAGCGCTCCAAGAGGATGGCGGCGCATCCGGCAGCGCGCAGAGTCCGCACCGCGTGCCACCCCTGGTGGACGAGGGCCGCGTACGTGGGGTTCAGTGACTGCGGCGGCGTCAACACGAACCACAGGCGGTGGTCGTTGCGGAATGCGCCGGCCCAGCGCGTCGGTTGCGAACCACCCTCATAGTGCTCCGAGGGGACGATGAAGACCTTCGGGTCCGTGCTCGTCACGGTGAAGTACGTCGCCCAGGCCGGGCCGAACCGGAGTCGGAGGGGGCGATCCTCGTAGTACGCCCACGGATACCTCGTCAGCTCACCCACCACAATGTGGTCGGATGGCTCAGCGTCACGTCCGAGAGCGGAGGCGAGAGCCTCGACGTCCACCCCGGGGTAGGGCGTCGCGGTGACGATGGAGTCACCGATCAGAGCCCCAGCCAGGGCGACCGACACGAAGGCAGTTGCGGTCCCGACGGCCCTGAGACCCACAGGATCGAGGTGGTCGCGTACTGCCGCCCAAAGGCGGACGGCGCCCGACGCAAGCAGCAGCAGGAGGGCGGGGTAGAGGTACTCGTCCGTCCGCCCGGTTCCCAGCGGCGCCCTGCGTGCCACGCTGAGGCACAGAGCGACCACCACTGCGCATGCCGGACCGAGCATGGCGCTATTGCGGGAGGCGCCGAGAGCCGAGAGCGCAAGGAGCATGACCACGAGGACAACTTGACCCGTCGGAGCGATCCCGGTGATGTGGAGCAGATTGGCGTAGAGACTCGAGAGCGAACTGCGCGCGGCCACGAAGAACCCTGAGCCGAGCGAGATGTAGCTCCCGCTCCAAAACCTCGTCAACGCAGGCGAGACAGCGCGATAGAAGATCGCTGCGACGACCCCGCACAGGGCGGCGGTGGCTACCGCGCAGACAATGACAGCCCGACGGTGCCCGTGGCCCCTCAGAACGCCGATTCCCAACGCGATCCACGCGCCGGCAATCACGGGTCCCAGCGAGGCCGAGACTGCGAAGGCGGCCACCGAGAGCACGGACAACACTGTGAGACGAGTCGGGTCCGCGTGGCGCCGAGCTGACTCAGCCGCCCACAACACCGCGACACTGACGAGGAAGACGGTGCTGTATTCCTTCACGCGCGTCGAGTAGACGACACAGATCGGACTCACGCTAACGATGCAGGCCAACGCGAGCCCGGCCACGCGGCCGAAGCCGAAATGCCGCGCCAGGAAGTAGATCGCAGGGATGGCGGCCACCCCGGCAGCCAATGCTGGGAGCTGGGCCCACCACGTGCTCTGGGGATGCAGGGCAATGAATGATCGCTCGAGGAAGTAGAAACCGGGTGCGGTGACCCACATGTGCCATGCCGTTCCGATTCCAACCCTCGACGACATGGCGGCCCAGGCATCATCGCGATAGAAACCGAGGGTCGTCAGTCCCTGCACCCTCATGGCCGTGCCGGCGCCGATCACGACGAAGAGGATCACCGTCGTGAATGCGCGGCTGAGCCGCTCCGGCGGATCCGCGGCATCACCCGCAGTCGCACCGCGCTCGGTCGCAGGCCTCCCCATGGCCCTCCCCCGTTCTCCTTGGCGACCGCTCACAACGTAGTGGCCCGGCCTGGCCCTGGAACCCCGCATCTGGCCACCTGCCACACGTTCGCAGCGGCATCCTTGTCCGATGGCCGACGCAGTGTTGACGGTCCGCCCCGGCCCGCGGGAACCTGACGCACATGGCAATGGGAAATCGACCGGAGGTGAAGACGGCGCCAAGACCGATTGTGGCACTGGACGTGTCACTGTTGGCAGCGCACTTCGGCGCCGCTCTGGCACGGGTGCCGTGGCGCCGTCCCTTCGCTGGTGATTCGTCGGTTCTCTCCAACCTGGGCACCACCGTCACCCGGGAGGTCATTCGCGCCTTCATGGGCTACGCCTCGTCGCTACGTATCCCCGAGTTCCGGTCGCTCGAGTTGGTGCTCGACGACATCTGCAAGGGGATCATGCCTCCCATCGTCCGTTCCCTCGACGTCGTGGGCCGCCCGGCGGATTTCGGCGGTGTGCCCGGGATCCTCTACGTACCGCGCCGTGAGACGCCCAAGGGGTTCGTGCTCTACCTGCACGGCGGCGGCTACATCGGAACCTCGCCGAACATGTACGCGTTCTTCACAGCGCAGGTGTGCCGGCAGACCGGGTGCGCCGTGTTCGTCGCGGACTACCGCCTGGCCCCGGAGTTCCCCTACCCGGCCGCAGCGGAGGACGCCTCTGCCATCTACACGGAACTGATCGATCGCGGCATCCCCCATGAGCGGATCTTCCTCGCGGGCGACTCGGGTGGCGGCGGGTTGGCCAACACCGTTCTCCTCGAAGACCCCGAGCGCATCCGGCCTGTACGACCGGCGGGTCTCTTGCTCTTCTCGCCCGAGGTCGACCTCCGTCTCGACGAGCCTTCGGTCACGGAGAACGCCGACCACGACATTTTGCCGTGGAATATCCCCACGTCGGCATATCTGCACGGCGCCGACGTCACGAACAGCGCCGTAGCGCCCCTGATCGCTGACTTGAGCGGGTTCCCCCCGACCTGTGTCACGTGGGGCGGCAACGAGATGTTCCGTGACCCCATACGGCGCTACGTCGATCGTCTCCGCGCGGCGGGGGTGCCCACATACGGGCAGGAGTTCGACGGGATGTTCCACGTCTTCGAAATCCTGATGCCCTGGGCGGTCAACAGCCGAGAGGTGTTCGCGCACGCCCACCGCTTCATTGAGCGAGTCCTGGCGGGCGCGCCGCCTCTCGACCACCTCGACATGGCCGATGGGCTCGGCCTGGAGCGCTGATCAGGCCCGGCCGAGCCCATCGGCCACCTTGCGCAGATCCCGGCGGAAGTCGGGGTGTGCGATATCGACCAGGAGGTGCGCGCGCTCGCGCACCGTGCCACCCGTCAGCTCCACTGCACCGAATTCGGTGATGACGACGCCGGTGTGATGGCGTGGCGTCGAGACCACCGTTCCCTCGGGTGGGATGCCCACAATGCGGGACACGAGCTCGCCGTTGCGCTCGGCCGTCGAACGTAGGCAGATGAGCGAATGGGCATCGAGGTGCAGCTCGGCCCCGGCCACGAAGTCCTCGTGCCCGCCGACACCCGAGATCTGGCGTCCGTCGATGTTGTCGGCCATCACCTGGCCGTAGAGATCGACCGAAAGGGCGCCGTTGATGGAGACGAGATTGGCGTTGCGCGAGATGATCGTCGGGTCGTTGATCGTGTCGACAGGGAGAAACGCCACATCTTCGTTCCCGTCGAGCCATTCGTAGAGCTCGGCCACGCCCAGCGCGAAGGTGGTCACCGACACGCCGTCGAACATCCCCTTGGCGTCGTTGGTGACCTTGCCGGCCTGGTGCAATTGCATCAGGCCGGTGGTGAACATTTCGGAATGGATGCCGAATCCGCCGAGCGGCCCGCGCGCCAGCTCGGCTGCCACGATGTTCGGGATGGCGCCGATGCCCGTCTGCAACGTGGACCCGTTCTGTACGTAGGTGAGCGCGTGGCGTGCAATGGCAGCGTCCGCTTCGGTCGTGGGCGAGTCGGCCAGGGCGAAGGGCATTGCGTCGGACTCGACGAGCACGTCGATGGCATCCAACGGAATGGTGTTGTCGTACCGGGGGGGCAGGCTCGTGGTGCGGGGCAGGTGTGCATTGACCTCCATGATGAGCAGGCGATCGGGATCCCGTCCGGCGCGGAGCAACTCATCCCGCGTGCCGCCCACGTGCAGGGAGAGGTTGACGGTGCCGTCCTCGCCGGGAGGCGCTCCTTGCGCCACCATCACGCGTGGAGCGAACCGGGCCAAGATCGGTGCCATCTGTCGGAACCCGCCTGGGACCAATTCCACCCGGTGACCCATGGCGAGCAGGACTCGCTCGGCCGGCCCGAAGAACCCGCAGCGGTAGCTGACCCCGGATTTGGTGAAGACGTCATACAGGTTCAGGCACAACGCGCCACCGACCTGCAGGTCCTCCCAGTCGTCGCGGGCTCCCAGCGCAGTCAGCAGGGCATCGGGGATGCCCGGGCCGAGCCCGAAGCCGATCTGATCGACCGGCCGGACCAGCGCAACAGCTTCCTCCGAGGTGCAGACATTCGGCATGGACACCACTCTCGCGCCAAGGAGCCATGACTTCGCACCTCGCTTCCGACTCCCTTCTGAGGGGCCGTCAATCCATGACTTTCGGCTCTAGCCCCACCGCCCGGTGCGCAATGAGAATGGCTGGGACACCCTCCTCTTCCCAGACAACGGTGCTTGGAGAATGGCGGCCACCCCCCTCGGTCGCCATTTTCCAATTCCGGAGTTGTTTCGCGCACGGCCGGACATCCCGCACCAGGTCCGCCTCCGGCCCTGCCGTGCGTCACCCGGTTGCCGCACATCCGTTGCGATCCCCAGGGTGGCGTCACGGAGGTCCATGGAAAGATCGCGGCACGGGGTGCTGCGGCGCCGGCCCGGCGTCCTCCCGGTCCCCTGCTCGTCGCGTCCGAGCCGTCCGCCACAGCGTGCCCGCTGGGTCGTCAGCCTCCGCTGATGGCTCACGAGGGACACACGAGGCCGGCCCAGACGCGGGTCGGCCGTCCCCCACAGGAGCCACCGACGTCGATGTCCACCCAATTTTTCCACGCCGCCGTGGGACAGCGCAGGCGGACGGTGGTACGCGTGCGCCCCGCCACGCACAGCGCGTCGGCGCAGCCGCGGCGAGCTCGACGGTGCCCACCATGTCGGAGACGTGGGCCACGTCGGGCTTCGCGGCAGGAATGCGGGGGGGCGAGCGCATCGGCGACCCTGTCCGCCTCGCCCGATGTCCCCATCCCCTTCGAGCAACGCCCGCAGACCCGTGCGGACAACCTCATGGTCGTCGACGAGGAACCGCCCAGCGGCACTGCGCCATCTTCGCATTCAGACCAACGCCTGCGACCAGCTGGAAGAAGCCCCGCGCCATGTCGATAAGCTCCTCAGCGGTGGTGTCGACCTCGCCGCGCACTGCGCCCGGCACCGGACTGTCGCCGAGCCCGAACCCAGGATGGAAGGTGCTGAGCAATGACCGCGGAACCGTCATCGGACACGGGCAGGATCGTCGCCGGCTTCGACGGCGCAGCCTCCTCTCTCCATGCCCTCTCCTGGGCCGCCCGCCAGGCCGTCCTGACCGGAAGCACTCTCGAGGTCATCATGACGTGGGAGTGGCCGACGAGCTACGGCTGGGCCGTGCCGATCCCCGACGATTTCGATCCCGAGGCAGATACCCAGAAGCTGCTTGACACCGCCATTGCAGACGCGCGGTCGGAGCACCCCGGCCTGAAAGTGGAAGGCCGGCTGGTCAACGGGCATCCGGCGCCGGCGCTCGTCGAGGCCTCCAAAGGGGCCGATCTCCTCGTCGTCGGCAGCCGCGGCCACGGTGAGTTCGTCGGCATGCTCGTCGGCTCCGTCAGCGAGTACTGCGTGACCAATGCGCACTGCCCGGTGCTCGTGCACCGCCTCCCCGGCTAGAGCGATCCCGCTTCCTCGTGCGCGCCGTCAACGGCGCGACGGGGGACCGTCCTGTCGGCCCCGAGCTGGTCGAGCAGCACACCGAGCGCCGCCGCGACGCACGACGCCAGCGCAGCACGCTGGTACCCACCCTCGAGGAACAGGGCCCACCGACCGGGCCGGGGTACGAAGTCGCGCACGATGCGGGCGAGCTCTGCGAAGTCCCCGCTCGAAAGCTGCAGATCGCCGAGTGGTTTCGGCCCCATAACCCCTACGCTGGCCGGCATGCAGGCGTGGGTGGTCGACCAACCCAGCCCGGTCGACGGGGAAGCGCATCCTCTGGTGCGGGTGGAAAGACCCGACCCCGAGCCGGGGCCGGGTCAGGTCCGTGTCCTGGTGCGGACGTGTGGGGTCTGCCGGACGGATCTGCACCTCACCGAGGGCGATCTGGTCCCCCGCCGGCCGCGGGTCACGCCGGGACACGAAGTCGTCGGAGTGGTCGATCGGCTCGGCCCCGGAAGTACGCGGTGGCTGGAGGGCGAGCGCATCGGGGTGCCCTGGCTGGCCCACACCTGCGGCATCTGCCAATTCTGCCTCTCGGGCCGCGAGAACCTCTGCCTCCGGCCGCGCTTCACCGGCTGGGACGTCGACGGTGGCTACGCGGACTTTCTCGTGGTGGACGAGGAGTATGCCTACAAGCTCCCCGAGGAGTTCGACGACGTGGAGGTGGCACCGCTCCTCTGTGCCGGGATCATCGGCTACCGGGCCTTGCTGCGGGCCAACCTTCCCGAGGGAGGCCGGCTCGGGATCTACGGGTTCGGGGGTTCTGCCCATCTCACGGCTCAGGTGGCGCTGGCCCGCGGTGCCCGCGTCCATGTCATGACCCGGTCACGGGAAGCCCAGGAACTGGCCCTGGAGCTGGGTGCCGCCAGCGCCGGGGACGCCGACGCCGTGCCGCCCGAACCGCTGGACTCCGCCATCCTGTTCGCACCGGTCGGCACCCTCGTCCCGCCCGCCTTGGCGGCCCTGGACCGGGGTGGGACGCTGGCCATCGCCGGCATCTACCTCAGCGACATCCCCACCCTCGACTACGAGCGGCACCTGTTCGAGGAGCGGACCCTGCGGAGCGTGACAGCCAACACCCGCAGTGACGGTGAGGAGTTCCTGGCCGAGGCAGCCCGGATCCGGTTACGCGTCTCGACCGTCCCGTACCCGATGGACCGCGCCGACGAAGCACTGCGCGACCTGCGCGGCGACCGGGTCAACGGCGCGGCCGTACTCGTGGTCTGACCAGGGAAAACGTACCCGAGAAAGAAGGTTGCTCAGGAACCGAGAACGCCGACGGTGCCCCAGTCGATTCACGCAAAGCGCTGTCACAGGGCCCTTGGCGATAGGTCCTGGAGCTTTCGACTGGGGCACGCACGCCGGCAGTGCGATCAGGCGGTAGATCGCTGGATCCATTATTCCCGATCCGGAGACCGGTAAACACCGAATTTCAGAAAAATGTCGATGCGTTTAGATCAGGGGTTCGACCTGGTCAGCAGCCATGAGGACCGCGACCAGCTCCCTGTCCCGAGGATATGACAGCAAACGGGCTGCACCTTCCAGGCTCAGCCAACGCAGTTCGTCGACCTCGTCGTTGGGACGGAAGAACCCCGATTCCTCCGCCATGACCCAGTAGGCCACGGCTTTCGGCCGACCTTTGCGATCGACGTATTCGGTGTGACCGATGAAGCGGAGGAGATCGCAGATCATCCCCGTCTCCTCCTCCACTTCGCGCAACGCGGCCATCTCGAGGGTCTCCCCCGACTCGAGCTTGCCCTTGGGGAACGACCAGTCATGTTGCACCGGCCGGTGCACGACGACGATCTCGAGGAGCCCGCTCCGGCGGCGGACGACCAGGCCGCCGGCCGCCTGGACCACGTCTGTGTGGGAAGGAAGCTCAGCCGTCATTGTTCGTCGGACCACTAGGTCGAAGGATACCGTCGCGGCCCCGCGCCACCGCGGCAATCGCGTTCCCGCAAGTGGGATGAGGACCCGCAGTAGCGTGAGCGCGATGTCAGATCCCAAGGCAGACGAGCCGGGCGGGGAGGACCCCGTCGAGATCGAGTGGCAGTTCGACGCCCTCGACCTGCGGCCGGTGGAGCGTTGGCTGGCCACCCTCCCTGCCCTCGCCATCGAGACGCGCGACGGTGCAACCGTGACCGCGCTCGCCCGGCCGCCGCGGCGGCTGGTCGACTCCTATCTCGACTGTGACGACTGGCGCATCGCCCGAGCCGGCTTCGTCGTCCGTACCCGACGTCGCGGCCGCCACGACGAGGTCACCCTCAAGGACAAGCGCCCTGCGGAGGGAAGCGGCCTGCGCCAGCGTCTGGAGGTCACCGAGGTCCTCCCCCCGCCCGGATTGGCCGCACTGGGCCACGAGGGGCCGGTCGGGCGCCGCCTGCGCGCCATCGTCGGTTCCCGCCGCCTGCGTGAAGTGCTCCAGGTGCGCACCCGCCGGCGCCCCTTCGCGCTGCGGGTCGGCGGTGTCGACGTGGCGGAGATCGCGCTCGATGACACGATGATCGTCGTCGGAACCGGGCAGCGCCCCATGCAGCTCCGGCGCGTCGAGGTCGAGGTCCACCCGGACTGGCTCGGCGCGCTGGAGCCGATCGTGGAACAACTACGGACGTCCTGCGGACTCCAACCGGCGCGCCTCTCCAAGTTCGAAGCAGGCTTGCTGGCTCTCGGAGAGGAGATCCCCGGAACGCCCGATCTCGGGCCGACCGACATCTCCGCCGAGTCCACCATGGGGGACCTCGCCTTCGCCGTCCTCCGGCGCCAGTTGGCCGTGGTGCGGGCCAAGGAGCCCGGCACTCGTCTCGGCGAGGACCCCGAGGAACTGCACGACATGCGGGTGGCGACGCGCCGCCTGCGTGCCGCCCTTTCGCTGTTCGAGGCGGTACTGCCCGTTCGGGCCCAGGTCTTCCGGGAGGAGCTCGGTTGGCTGGCCAGGCTCCTCGGAGCCGTGCGCGACCTCGATGTGCAGCTGCAGGGTCTGGCGGCCCTGCCGTCCGCCGATGTCCTCACCACCCTCGCCCTCGCACCCGACGGCCATGACCCCCTGGCCGAACTGGCGGCGCTTCTCGAGCGCGAGCGCGAGGCGGCCCGCACCGACATGCTGAACGGGCTCGATTCGGTCCGCTGGGATCGCCTGGCCAAAGGGCTGACCGCCATGGCGCAGCAGGGACCGGCCCGTCGCTCGCTGGCCACCAGGGTGCCCGCCGACATCGGCCTGCCCGAATTGGTCCTGAGGCGTCACCACAAGGTCCGCAAGGCTGCCAAGCAGGCAAAGCATTCCGGCGTCGTGACGGATTTCCACGCATTGCGCATCCGGTGCAAGCGGTTGCGCTACGCCCTCGAGTTCAGTAGCGAGGTCTACGGCGGAAAGACCTCCCGCTTCGTGCGCGACCTCACGGTGCTACAGGACGACCTCGGCGAAATGCAGGACGCCGAGGTGGCGTCGCTGCAATTGGCCGACCTGGCCACCGGGGAAGCCCATCTCCCCGCCGCCACCGTCTTCATGATGGGCGGAGTGGCCGAACAGCGCCGGCGCCAGGTGAAGCGGTTTCTCAAACGACTGCCCGACGAGCTGCCCCGCATCGAAGGGAGGGCGTGGCGCGAACTGCGAGATCTCATGGAGCGCCGTCGGGCCGAAGCGGAGGCGGCCCGGCCGCCGATGCGCACCACGCTGCGCGCGTTGCCCCACCCGGCACCCGAGGGCGCACCGGTGCCGGCACCTGTACCGGTACCGGCACCTTCAGCCTCTCCCGAGCCGATCCATCCCGCCCTGGGGCCGGGGCTCACGTCCCTGGCCCCGCCGCCGCAGTCAGGCCAAGGGGAATGAGCGCGCGTCGTCTCCCATGACGACGCGGGGATGCTCGGTGACGACGAAGTGCAGCTGGTCGGTGTCGAGAAAGTTGCCGATGTCGGTCCAGATGTCGGGGAAGTCCGGCTCCGCCATGTGGGCCCGGTACGCGTCCATGTTTTCGAACCACTGCACCGTGACGCCGTCGAACCCGGCATCGTCGTCGCCGTTGTAGTCACTGAGCGGGCGCGGGTGCTGCTCGTAGCGCAAAACGTGGCTCCCGCTCCTGCTCGACTTGATCAGCGGACCGTGCACGTCCTGCCAGTACGCATGGAACTCGGCGGGCGTGAGACCGTCTTTTCGGCGCAGCAGGCACGTGAGCCTGACCATGGGACCTCCTGTCCGGTGCGACGCCGGCACGGGTGACCCGGTCGCCGCTCCCGCAGGCTACCGGCGGTCCCGGGACCTGAGGGAGGGATCGTGGTGTGCTGTGGCCGCCACCGGGCCGGCCCCCGAGACCGGAGGGGGAACGGAGGAGGTCCCGAAGGCCGGGCCCGGTGGCGGTCCGCCGTACGATCCGCGCCGGATCGGCAGTGATCGGCTCATGAGCCAACTCGGCGAGGGTTGGACGAACCGAAGGAGCGGGCGAACGCGACGATGCGGCGCCGTCCGACGAGCAGCAGCCCGGCCGGGCACATGCACGCAATCAAGAAGATGGGCGGCAGCGTCACCGTCGCCACCGACGCCGCGTCGGCGACGGCCCGTGCACCGCCAAGGGCGAGCTGGAACGTGTCGAGGAGATCGGGCGGGACGAACCCGCCGTCGGGCCGCACGCTCCACGGCGTGCTCTGGGCGCCCGCACCGGGCGACACGGCGCACGGAAGCGTCAGGGCCACCAGCCCCACCGCGGCGATCCCGATCCGACCCCTCATCTGCCACCCCTCGCATTCCCTCCGCTTCCACGGAAGGCTCCTCTGCCTCGGTTCGTGAAACGGGGCACCCCGGCGAACCTTGCGCCCACCTGTGAAAAATTCCCGTTGTCACGTCCCGATGCCGTGCACGAGGCACGGGGCACGGGGCACGGGGCACGAACAGCAGGTCGGCGGGACGCCACCGGTCGTCCCGTACTGTTCGTGCATGCCCGCGTCCCACGTCGTGGTCCTCCTGCTCGGCGGGGTGGGTGCCGGCATCTTCAACGGCGTGGCCGGAGGGGGCAGCCTGATCTCGTTCCCGATCCTGCTCGGGCTCGGCTACCCCGCCCTGACGGCCAACATCACCAACACCATCGGGATCTGGCCGGGCTACGTCGCCTCGGCGGCCGGCTTCCGCCGCGAGATCGGCGACCAGTCCCACCGCCTCCTGCGCCTGAGCCCGGTGGCCCTGGCGGGCGGAGCAGCCGGCGCCCTGCTCCTTCTCACCACCTCCGCGGCGACCTTCGACGACGTGGTGCCCTGGCTCGTCTTGGGGGCCGCCGCGCTGTTCGCCGCCCAACCGGTGCTGCGGAAAGCGCTGGACCGCGGCTCGGCCCACCCCCGCACACGGCCCGTGCTGCTGGTGGCGGGCGTGTTCGCCGCGTCGGTCTACGGGGGCTACTTCGGCGCCGCCATGGGCGTCATGTTCCTCGCCATCCTGGGCTTGGCGCTGCCCCTGACTCTCGCCCACACCAGCGGTCTGCGCGCCGTGCTGTCGATGATCGTCAACGGCATGGCCGCCGTCGTCTTCCTGATCCACGGCGGCCTCGCCTGGGAGGCCGTCGGGTTGCTGGCCGCCGGCAGCCTCGTCGGTGGTTACGCCGGCGCGCGTCTCGCCCTCGCCCTCCCCGCGCCCGCATTGCGGGTGGTGGTCATTCTGGTCGCCGTGGGCACGGCGGTGAAGCTGCTGCTCTGACGGTCAGTCGACCGCGAGCGGGTAGGTGCCGGCCACGGCGCGCGCCAGCTCGCGGCGCGCCGCGCGCCGCGCCTCGTCCGCCTCACCCGGAGCCACCGGCACCAACCGCACACGGGTCCCGGGTGCGCACTGGCCGAGCAGCCCGTGGTCGACCGCGGCGACCACGGCCAGCACGGGGTAGCCGCCGAGCGTGGCGTGGTCGGGCAGGAGCACCACCGGATCGCCGTCGGGTGGGACCTGCACGGCTCCGGTCACCACGCCCTGGGAGTCGAGCGTTCCCCCTCCGGGCGTGTTGCGGAATGTCACCGCACCCGCCTCTGCCCGGAGTCGCAACCCGACCCGGTTCGATGCCGCCTCCACCACGAAGACCGCCGCCGCGAGACGCGTCAGGGCGTCGGCGTCGAACTGCTCGGCATGCGGGCCGGGCACGACGCGCAACCCGACCGGCGACGACGCGCCGAGGTCGGGGGCACAGCCGGCGACGACGTGGTCGCCGAGCGGTGGCGTCCACCCGCCGGCGTGCAGCACGGCTCCCGCCGCGAGGGGACCAGGCCCGAGCCCGGTCAATTCGTCGCTGGCGCAGCTCCCGAACCACTCGGGCCCGAGGAACCCGCCGGCCACCGACACATAGCTGCGGCATCCGCCGTGCTGGCGGCCGACGTCGAGCACCTGACCCGCAGCCAGCGGGAACAGCTGTCCCGCCGCGACCGGCGTGCCGTCGACGCGGACCTCGGGCGCGGCACCCACCACGGCCGCGTGGCACCCCTCCAGGCAGTGCAGCCGGGCCCCGCCCCCCGTGAGCTCGACCGCGCCCGCTCGCGCCGCGTTCCCGGCCAAGCGGTTGGCCAGGTCGAACGACACGGGATCGGCCGGACCGGCACCGGGGACACCGACCGCCGCGACGGCCCGGCGCCCACCGTCCTGCAGGACGGTCCGGAGCCCGGGAACGACGACCTCGAGGACCGCGCGGGCACCCGGCGGCAACGACCACCCCGGTGCCACGACCGGCTCGGGTTCGACGCGCTCGCCCGCGCCGGCCACGGTGAAGCGGACCCGGTCGCCCGGTGCCAGGGCGGCGTAGGGAGGGGCCTGCGCCGAAAAGAAGGGGAACCCGGTTCGGCCGACCAGATGCCAGCCACCGGGCGACGGGGTGGGATAGACGCCGGCATGACCGTTGGCGATGGCCACCGACCCCGCGGGGACGACAGGACGCGGCCGCGGCCGCCGCGGCACCCGGTCGAGCGGGCTGGGCAGTCCCTCGAGGTAGGCGAATCCGGGGGAGAACCCCACCACGGCGGCGGTCAACGGCCGCGCCGTGAGCTGCGCCACCACTTCGTCGGGCCGGCAGCCGGCGAGCCCAGCCACCTCGTCGAGATCGGGTCCGTCGAAGCGGCACGGGACAATGACGACGCGGCCCGGGCCGACCTGGTCAGCGGAGCGGCCGCGTCGCGCCAACTCGGCGCGCGCCCCGTCTGCCGCGGCCTCCACCGACGCCAGGTCCGTCTCGGGATCGGTCGCGTGGACCATGACGGTCGCCCAGCCGCACACCACCTCGGCCTCGCCCGCCAGCGCGGCGATCAGGCCGGTGGCCAGCTCCCGTGCCGCCCCGGCGTCGGCGACCCCGATCAGGAAGGCGCGGTCACCGAGGCGCCGCACCTCCCCCGCGGGGATGGACGGGGTCATGCACGTGCCGGCGCGATCACCTGGATCCCCACGTCGGCCATGGCGGCGCGGACCGCCGTTGCGATCGCCACCGCCCCGGGGGAGTCCCCGTGGATGCACAACGTGTCCACCCACAACGTCAGCACCGAGCCGTCCGCGGCGACCACCGCGCCGCGGGCCAGGGTGAGCGCCTGAGACGCCGCCGCCCCGGGGTCCGTGAGCGTCGCGCCCGCCTCCCCCCGGTCGACCAGTCCGCCGTCGCGCCGGTAGGCCCGGTCGCAGAAGCCCTCCTCGCAGGCGGTCATGCCGTCACGCAGTACCATCGCCAGGGCGCGGCACCCCGACGGCAACACCAGCGCAGCATCTTCACCGACGCTGTCGCGCACGGCGTCACGGAAGGTCTCGTACACCGCTCCGCCCTTCGCCACCTCTTCGTAGAGCGCCCCGTGGGCCTTCACCGATTGGACGGTCGTGCCCGCCGCCCGGCAGATGCGGTCGAGCGCCGCAACCTGCTCGGACAAGGACGCACCGAGCTCACTGCGGTCGATGTCCATCGGCCGGCGGCCGAAGCCGGCGCGGTCGGGGTAGGAGGGATGGGCGCCGACCCGGACTGCGTGCTCCAAGGCAGCCGCGACGGTGGCCGACATGGAGCCGACGTCCCCGGCATGCCCCCCGCAGGCGACGTGCACGGAGGTCACCAGCCCCAGCAGCGTCCGTTCCACCTCCAACCCCTCGGCATCGGAGGCCTCGCCCACGTCGGCGTTGAGGTCGATGGTCCGACGGGGCGTCACGCCGTCAACCGGCCTCGAGCTGATCCACGACGATGCCATCGCGGTAGACCACGCGCTGGTTCCGCCGGGTGGGCACGCGGGCCCCGCCCAGGATCGAACCCGTCATGTTGAGCGGGTCCGCCCCGGCGACGACCACCTGCTCCCCGTTGGCGCCACGGCGGTGCGTCGCCTGCAGCTCGTCGAACGCCTCGGGCAGCGCGTACTGCTCGCCCGAGAGCCCCGCCACGAAGCGGCCGCCGAGGACGAGCCCGCGCGCTTCCAGCCGGCGCAGGGCCCACACGACCTCGCGCCAGGGCACCTTGAACGACTCCCGGCTCCAGATCTCCCAGGCGACGATGCCCCAGCGCACCAGAAGCTGCTGCGCCACGGTCTCGGCCAGGGCCTCGTTCCCGGGCAGGAGGACGCCGTCGTCGAGGGCCGGCGCCCCGAGCACCTCGGGCCCGGGCAGGAGCGACCAGCGGCCCTCGCCGATACCCGTCCCGACCGGCGCCCGGCGCCGCGCCAGGCGGCCGGTGGGGCGGCGGACCGTGCGGGTGCGCCAGCGGTCACGGGCCGAGAGCAGGGCCCGCACCGCCGAGAAGGCGTCTGCGGTGACGAGGCCCCGGGCCACCAGATCCCACAGGCCCTCGTCCACCTCGGCCGGGAGCCGGCCGGTCAGCGGGGCCAGCTCGGGGCGGAAGCAGGCGCCACGCGCCCGCAGGGAGGCGAGCACGTCGGCCGCCGCGCCGACCTCGGGCTCCGGCGCCGCCGCACCGGCGCGCACGGCCCGCAACATGTCGTCGAGGTCGTCGCGCAGCACGAAGGCGAGCGGTGTGGCCGGCGAGGGTGTGCCGCTGCGTCCGGTCCGCTCGGCCCGCGGCGTCAGGCGCCCCCACACGATTTCGCCGGACAGGCAGAGCTCGTCGAGCCAACGCGCGTCGTAGCCGGTGACGCGGGCGGGCAGGATCTGGGCCTCCCACTCGGCCGCGGGCGCCTCGATCCCCTGCAGCTGCTCGAGGACTTCGAGCAGTCCGGCCCGCCCCTCGACGCGGCTGTCCGGCGCCGCATGCTGCCAGTGCGTGAGGAAGCGCACGTACTCGGCGATCGGCACCGGGTCGACCAGTCCGCGGCGCCGGCTGCGGCTGGCGCCGTGCAGTCGTACCAGGAGATTGCGCGCGCACCAGCGGCCGTCGGGCAGCTCGATGGCGGAGCCCTTGCCCTCCAGTCGGGCCAGGGCCGTGCGGGCCCGGGCCGCCGACAGCGGCGCCCCCATCGGTGCCCCCGAGGGCAGCACGGCGTCCGCCACCAACTGCTCGACGGTCACGGGACCGGCCAGCTGCAGGTGACCGGCGAGACATGCCGCGGCGGCCTCGTCGTCGTGGGCGAGCGCCAGCGCCGCCTCGCGGCGCTCCGTGGCGACCCAGCAGTCCTCGACCAGGCTCGCCCGGCCGTCGAGCACCAACGCGTCGAACCACTGTGCCCATTCCCGATGCGGACGCGCCGCCACGAGCGAGAGCAGCAGGTCGTGCAGCTCGTCGGCGTTGCGTAGCCGGGGACGGACCTGGTCGAGAACGACCCCCACCGCTCGGGGGTCGAGCGCGGCCAGTTCCGACGCCGGGACGGGCAGCCCGCCGGGACCGAGCTCGCCCAGGCCGCGGCGCAAGGACAATGCCCGCGTCCGCCGCTCCTCGAGCGGCGCATCGTCGAGATAGGTGAAGGGTCGCCCGCTCAGAATGGCGTGGGAGAAGGGAGAGGGCTCCGACGACTCGACCGTGTGCACCTCAATGGCACCCGACTCGACCCCGGCCCACACCTCGACCAGACCCTCGACGGAGAGTCCCTCGTGGAGGCAGTCGTACACGGTCTGGCGGGCCAACACGTGGTCGGGCACGCCGACCGGTCCGGGCGGCGCGTTCTCCTGGCAGGCGGCCAAGCCGGGCCAGACGGCGGCGAGCAGGTCGTCGGCCTCCATGCGCTGCAGGTGGATGGGACGACGCTTGCCGCCGTTCATGCGGGGCAGCACGAGCGCCCGGTTGAGGTTCCAGCGCCAGCGCGCGCCGAGCATGGGGTGGAGCAGCACCGCCTGGGTCAACACCTCCGGCGCCTTGGCGCTGCTCAACATGGACTGCACCTTGGTGAGCGGAAAGCTGTGCTGCGGCCCGAGTGACAGGACCACCGTGTCGTCGTCCGCCGCTGCCTGGAGCTCGAAGTCGAAGGAGACGCAGAAGCGCTTGCGCAGGGCCAGCCCGAGCGCCCGGTTGATACGGCCGCCGAACGGCGCATGGATGATGAGCTGCGAGCCCTCGCTCTCGTCGAAGCAGCGCTCGACCACCAGCCGCTGGCGGGTCGGCAGGTGACCCAGGGCGGCCAGTCCGGCGGCGCAGTAGGCCACGACCTGCTGCGCCACCTCGGCGGACACCGCGGCGCGCTGCTGCACGAGCGCACGCGCCCCGTCGCCGTCCTGGGCCAGGAGCAACGGCTCCAGCGCGGCGCGCAGGTCGCTGACCGCCTCGGACAGCTCCGCCGTGCGGGCCGGGGCTTCACCCAGCCAGAACGGAATGGTCGGGGGCAGGTCGCCAGCGTCGTACACGCGGACCGTCCCCACCTCCACCTTGGCCACCCGCCACGAATGCGTGCCCAGGAGGAAGATGTCGCCCGCTGTCGCCTCGACGGCGAAGTCCTCGTGGACCGAGCCGACCGTCACCCCGTCCGGATCGAGCACCACGCGGTAGTCGCCCGTCTCGGGAATGGCACCACCGCCGGTGAGCGCAGCCAGGCGCGCGCCGCGCCGGGCGCGCAACCGCCCGTTGACGGCGTCGAGGTGCAGATGCGCGCCGCGCCGCCCGCGTCCGGTCTCGATCCCCCAGCTCGCCAACGCCACCACGTCGTCGAAGTCCTGCCGCGACAGCTCCGCATAGGGGGCCGCACGCCGGGTCATGTCCCACATCGCCTCGACGTCGCGCTCGTCGGTGGAGGCCACTTCGGCGACCAGCTGCTGGGTCAGGACGTCGAGGGGTGCAACCGGCGGCTCGAGCAGATCGAGCCGGCCTTCCCGCACGGCGGCGAGGAGCGCCGTGCACTCCACGAGCTCGTCGCGGGTGGTCGGGTACAGGCGGCCGGCCGGCGTGCCATCTCGATGGTGGTTGGCCCGGCCGACCCGTTGCAGGAAGGTGCCGATGGCCCGCGGCGAACCGATCTGGCACACCAGCTCGACCGGGCCGACATCGATGCCCAGCTCGAGCGAGGCCGTGGCCACCAGCGCGCGCAGGTCACCGGCGCGCAGGCGCGTCTCGACGATGCGCCGGCGCGCCGCCGAGAGGCTCCCGTGATGCGCGGCGACGAGCAGCGAGGCGTCCACGTCGTTCCCGTCGGCCCCCTCGTTCTCGCCCAGTCGCTCGGCCAGTTGATGGGCCACCCGTTCCGCCATCTTGCGCGTGTTGACGAAGATCAGGGTCGTGCGGTGGTCGCGCGTGTGCTCGGCGATGCGGTCGAGGATGTCCGACATCTGGCCACCGCTCATGACGGCCTCGAGCTCGGTCGAAGGCAGCTCAATGGCCACATCGAGGTCGCGGGCGTGGCCGCAGTCGACGATCACCGTGGGTGGCCGGTCGTCGTGCATGCCCGAGAGCAGCCGCGCCACCAGCTCGAGCGGCCGCTGGGTGGCCGAGAGGCCGATGCGCTGGAGCCGACCGCCGCTCTCGCTCACCAGCGCGTCCAACCGCTCCAGGGACAGCGCCAGGTGGCTGCCGCGCTTGTCACGGGCGAGCGTGTGCACCTCGTCGACGATCACGGTCCGCACGCCCCGAAGGAGTGCCCGTGACGAGGGCGCGGTGAGGAGGAGGTAAAGCGACTCCGGTGTCGTGACGAGGAGGTCGGGCGACTGCTTCTTCATGGCGGCACGTTCGGCCGCCGGCGTGTCCCCCGTGCGGATGGCGACGCGCAGCCCCGGATCCGGGTACCCGAGCCGGGCCGCCTCCTCCCGGATTTCGGTCAGCGGGACGTGGAGGTTCTCGTGCACGTCGACGGCAAGCGCCCGCAACGGCGAGATATAGAGGACCTCGGGTGCTCCCCGGGCGGAGGATCCGGCCTCGGCGGCGCGATAGGCGGCGTCGATGGCCACCAGGAACCCGGTGAGTGTCTTGCCCGACCCGGTGGGCGAGGCCACCAGGACGTCGCTGCCCGCGGCGATGTGCGGCCAGGCCGCAGACTGCGGTGGCGTCGGGCCGGCCGGGAAGCGGCGGGCGAACCAGCTCGCGACCGCCGGGTGGAAGAGCGTCTCGGGCATCCTCCCATTCCACCAGGAAGTAGTGACCGTCGCGGCCGCGCCGCCCGCCCGAAGCGGTCAGCCCGGAAGCGGGCGGCGGCCCCAGCAGGAGATCATCGGCGGCTGGGCCAGGTCCAACATCCCGGCGGTCACGTTGGCCAGGTGCTGGGCGATCTCGTCCTCGGTGGCGATGCCGTGGTCGAGGAGCTGGTCCCGGATCAGGTTGATCGTCGCCGTCTCGAGGTGATTGCAGGCGGGGTCGCTCACCGGGAAGGCGGCATCGGCCGCCACCTGGACCAGGCCGGCGGCCCGGAAGCGGCGCGGCAGGGTGCGCCCGTAAGCCAGGTCCACGCCGCGTTCCGCCAATAATGCACGGAAACCCCGACGGATCCGATTGGCCAATTCCTGGGGGGGCCCGATCTCCTCCAGGCAGCTCAACGGCTGCAGGGCGGGGTCGGCGTCCTCGACCAGCAGGACCCCGCCCGGACGGAGGGCCGCGGCCATGGTGGCCAGCGCTCTGTCGCGCTCGGGCACATGCACCAGGACGAGGCGGGCGTGGACCAGGTCGAACGGGCCGTCCGGCGGTGGGCCCGTCGCCACATCGTGCTCCAGGACCTCGACGTTGGATGCGCCGGTCCCGGCGCCGGCGGCCCACGAGAGGTTGATGTCGGTGGCGAGGACGTGCCCGGCGGGGCCGACCCGCTCGGACAGGTGGTCCACGACCGAGGTCCCGCCCGCCCCAACCTCCCAGCAGCGCCAGCCCGGCCCCAGGCCCAGGCCGTCGAGATGCCTGAAGGTCGCCGGGTCGAACAGCGTTGTGAAGGCGGTGAAGCGGTCCATCGCCTCGGCGGCGTCGTTGGAGAGGAGGTAGCGCTCGCGGCTCATGACGCCGGGATGACGGCCGGCGCCAGGTCCTGCGACGTGCCGGCGTAACGGTCGAGCACGTCGGCCACCTCCGCCCGCCCCTCCTCTATGAGCGCAGGCGTGGCCGAGAAGTCGCGGTACTGCCCCGAAGGCTCACCACCCCCGCTGAAGACGACCACCTCGACGCCGGGCGGGAGCATCGCAAGCTCACGGATGAATCGAGCGTGGATGGCGACGAAGAACGCCGTGAGCTGCGCCTCGAGCGGGCGCCGCGGCGGCGGGGGGTGATAGTGCAGGGGCCCGCAGAGCAGCACGTAGATGCGGTCGCACCCGGTTTCGAGCGCCCGGCTGATCGGCACGTTGTTGACCACGCCACCATCGACGAGCAGGTCTCCGTCGATGGTGACCGGCGGGAAGATGGACGGGATGGCCGATGAAGCCAGGATCGCCTCGACAGCCGGGCCGTGGCCGATCCAGCGCTCCCGGCCGTCGGTGAGCGATGTGGTCACCAACTCGAACGGGATGATGGTGTCCTCCAGGTTCTCGTAGTCGATCCCGGACTCGATGATGGCCCGCAGCCCCGAATTGGCATGCACCGACGCGCGCTTCTGCAAATACGCCCACGGGCCGTCGAAGGTGCCGCGAGGGAAGATGTCGGTGCCCTTCACGGAGCGCCAGATGGTGGCCATGCGCTCGGCGTTCTCCGCTGTCGGCCGGCCGGCGTAGGACGCGCCGTTGATCGCTCCGACCGACGCACCGAAGACGCGGTCGGCCCGTATGTCGCGTGCGATGAGCTCCTGGAGCATGCCCACCTGCACCGCGCCCCGGCTGCCGCCACCGGCGAGGACGAAGGCGGTTCGCTTCGGCGCGGCGTTGCGACCACCATCGGTGAGGTGACGGCGCTGCGCCCACCTGGCGCGGACGCGGTCGGTGAACGAGCCCGCGGCCGCACCTTCGAAGCGATTGGCGTCGCTCACGATGCCCTTCCAGGCGGGTCCGGGGGTTGCGACGGCTTCTGCCCCCGCGCTCGTGCTTCTTGGCGCTCCCGCCAGGCCTGCCGCCCCGCCACGTCGTGGCGCACCGCCCACATGATCACGATGACCGCCAACGCGATCATCGCCACCACGAAGACGCCGAAGATCACGAAAAAGGCGGTATTGCCGGCCGACGCCAGCAGGAAGGCGGGTGCCATGTCCACCTCAGGGTAGAGGAGTGCGGGGAATGTCACACCCCGTGGGCACACTGCGGCGATGGTCCTCGTCGCACCACGCCCCCTGCTCCGGACTGCACCTCCGGGCGATGCTGTGGCGGATCGTGGCACGGGGGCCGAGGTCCTGGCGCTGCTGCGCGGCGACGCGGCGGCTCGGCCCCGCTTCGATCCCGGCCTGGCGGGCGGGTTGCGGGCCTGGCTGGAGGACGCCGCATACGACGTCGTCGCGGCGCGGGGCGAGCACGCAGCGCCCCTCTTCCTCGGACCGCGGCAGCTGCTGGGATCCCACGACGAGTTCGGCGGCGACTGGGACAGCGACAGGGGCGCCGACGGGGGCGCCGGCGACCATCGGGACGGCGATGGGGGCGCCGGCGGCCTGACGGACCGGCTCACCCTCTCCCGCCTGGTCCACATGTTGCTGCGCCAACTGGTGCACACCGGCGAGATCGGCGACCCCTTGGCCGACGCGCTCGATGCGCTGCGGGCCAGTGGAGACGGGGCCGAGGCACGGGAGATCGAGGCGTTTCCGGCTCCGGCACGCGACGCCCTCGCGGAGACACTCGCGCTCCACGCCCGCAATCTGACCGCGCTGGTCCCGCGCTTCGCGCCGGGCTGGATGCCGCGGACCAACGACCGCGTCGCGATCCCACTCGCCGGGGGCCGGATCGTCCTCCACGGGGTGTTCGATCTCGTCGTGGGACTCCCACAGCCGCGCACGGCATCGGTCTGCGCACTCGGGCTGTCCACCAGCGGACCATGGGCGACCGCGCGACGGTCACTGCATTATCTGTCGCTGCTCGAAACACTCCGGACGCGGCGCTCCCCCGTTCCGGCTGGCATTGCTGGAATCCGCCTCCGGTCGTTACGGCGTCGAGGACGTACGCGAGGAGCACCTCCGAGCCCTCGCCTCCCACATTGCGGCGTGGCTCGCCCAGGCCGCGGCAACTCCCGCTCATGGATAGCCGTCTCATGGACGCGCTCCTGGCGCCCGTCCCCGCAGTCGACGCCACCTCATGGCGCCCCACCCTCGAAGAGGCAAAATCGAAGCTGGCCGGCCTGGCCGTTCGGCGGGCGGGAGCCGTGCGCTTCCGCGTCACCGACCACGAGGTGCGGACAGCGTTCAGCACCGACTCGGCCGCCGATTTCGGTCCGGACCAGCCGTTCGCCTGGTCCGCACTCACGGCGCGGCGATCCATCGGGGTGGCGGCCAGTTCGCATGTTGCTCGGCGGCACCGTGCGGTCCCCCCTCGAGGCGGTGCGCTGCCGGATGGCCGAATCCTCCCACTGGGTGCTGGAGGGCAGTTCCTCCGCCACGCAGCTGGACCGCTGGATCGACGGTCTCTC
The DNA here is from genome assembly GCA_963721585.1 of uncultured Acidimicrobiaceae bacterium. Lineage (GTDB taxonomy): Bacteria > Actinomycetota > Acidimicrobiia > Acidimicrobiales > RAAP-2 > Bog-473. The sequence goes on from CAVRJN010000009.1 coordinate 161,114, forward strand.
GCCGGCCGGGCGGGCCGCCGTCGGTGCGGAAGCGGTGACCTGGGCCACCCGCCTCTGGTGTGCTCTCGACTGGTCGTCGTTCCCGGTCGGCGCCGGTCGTCGGTCGCGACCACTGGTGGGACAGCCCCCATTCCGCGCTGCTGGCGCTCCGTGGGCGCGCCGACGTGCGGTCGGCGAATGCGCACCTGGTGGTGCTGTCGGGGCCCCGCCGTGGCTCGATACGGGCCGAACTCGCACTGGTGACCCTGGTCGAGGCGTTGCGCCTGCACGGGGACGACGTGCCCGGCCGCGTGGTCGGCTGGTGGCCCGATTCGGGCCACCTGGTCCGGGTCGAGCCCGAACCGGCGGTTCTGAGGCTCGGAACGGAGGCGGTGGAACTGGCCCTGGGTGGTTCCGGAACGTCGCTCCGACCAGCCGCCTGACCGCCTGAAAGGAAAGCTGCCCAGGTCATCTATCGTGGGGTCCCCCCATGGAGACCCGCGCAGACATCAGGAACGTCGCCATCGTGGCGCACGTCGACCACGGCAAGACCACTCTGGTCGACGCGCTCCTGCGCCAGACCGGGGCGTTCGGCGCCCACCAGGAGCTCACCGACCGGGTCATGGACTCCGGGGACCTCGAGCGCGAGAAGGGCATCACCATCCTGGCCAAGAACACCGCCGTGCGCTGGGGCGGGGTGAAGTTCAACATCATCGACACCCCGGGACACGCCGACTTCGGCGGGGAGGTCGAGCGCGGGCTGACCATGGTCGACGGCGTCCTCCTGCTGGTGGACGCCTCCGAGGGCCCCCTACCCCAAACCCGATTCGTCCTGCGCAAGACGCTGGAGGCCCGGCTCCCCGTCGTCCTCGTGATCAACAAGGTCGACCGGGCTGACGCCCGCATCGCCGAGGTCGTGCACCAGGTGGAAGAGTTGTTCCTCGATCTCGACGCCGACGAGGACCAGATCGACTTCCCGATCCTCTATGCCAACGCCAGAGCGGGATGGGTCAGCACCGAACCCGGTGTCGAGGGTGAGAACGTCGAACCGTTGTTCCGGGCCATCATCGACCACGTCCCCGCCCCGTCCTTCGACCCCGACGCCGGGACGCAGGCCCTGGTCTGCAATCTCTCCGCCTCCCCCTACGTGGGTCGCCTGGCCATCTGCCGGATCCACAACGGCACGCTGGTGAAGGGCGCCCCGGTGTCCTGGTGCCGCCTCGACGGCACCGTGGAGAAGGTCAAGATCACCGAGCTCTACGTCACAGAGGCTTTGGAGCAGGTACCGGCGGACTCGGCCGGCCCGGGTGAGATCGTCTCGGTGGCCGGCCTGGCCGAGGTCACCATCGGCGAGACACTGGCCGATCCCGACCGGCCCGTCGCCCTGCCGGCCATCACCGTCGACGAGCCGAGCCTGGCCATGACCGTCGGCATCAACACGTCGCCCCTGTCCGGTGCGGACGGCACGAAGCTGACCGCCCGCCTCCTCAAGGCCCGCCTGGACGCCGAGCTCGTGGGCAACGTGGCCATCAGGGTGGCGACCACCGAGCGCCCCGACATGTGGGAGGTGCTCGGACGTGGCGAGCTCCAGCTGGCGGTGCTGGTCGAGACCATGCGGCGCGAAGGATTCGAGCTCACGGTCGGCAAGCCGCAGGTCGTCACCCGTGAGATCGACGGCAAGGTGTACGAACCGGTGGAACGGGTGAGCGTCGACGTGCCCGACGAGTATCTCGGCGTCGTCACGCAGCTGCTGGCGCTCCGGAAGGGCACAATGTCCGAAATGGTCAACCACGGGACCGGCTGGGTGCGCTTCGACTACCGGGTTCCGGCCCGAGGCCTCATCGGCTTCCGCACCGAGTTCCTGACCGAGACGCGAGGCACGGGCATCCTCCACCACGTGTTCGACGGATGGGAGCCCTGGCACGGCGACCTGCGAACGCGGCGCAACGGGTCGATGGTGGCCGACCGGCGGGGGGTGACGACGACCTTCGCGTTGATGAACCTGCAGGAGCGCGGGACGCTGATCATCGGCCCGGCCGAGGAGGTCTACGAGGGCATGATCGTCGGGGAGAACGCCCGGGCCGAGGAAATGGACGTCAACCCGACCAAGGAGAAGAAGCTGAACAACATCCGCTCGGCGACAGCGGAGGACTTCGAGCGCCTCACGCCCGCCATGGCGTTTTCTCTGGAGCACGCGCTGGAATTCATCAGCGAGGATGAGTGCGTCGAAGTCACGCCGAAGGCCGTTCGCCTGCGCAAGGTGCTGCTCGACCAGGCGACACGGGGCAGATTGCGCAGCCGGGCCCGGGACGCGGCGCAGCGCGAGCAGACATCCTCCTCTACGTCGAAGTAGGGATCCGCGGGCGAGGTCGGGACATGGTGACCGCACGAACCGAGGGGTTCGATCACATCACATCGTCGTCACCGACCTGCCCGAGGCGCGTCGGTTCTTCGGGCTCCTCGGCTTCGACGAGAGCGTCGCCGTGGTGGCATCCGGCGAGCGGGTCTCGGCCTACATGGGGATCCCCGGTTGGGTGTCCGACCACGTGACGCTGGTGCTCAAGGGGGCCGACATCCACCAGGAGATTCAGCTGCTCTTCTTCCATGCCCCGCCTGTGAAAGTCGACAACGGGACGGGCACGCTCGACCGGACAGGCTTCAACCATGTGTGCTTCCGGGTCAACGACCTCGACGCCATGCTGGAGCACCTGGCGGCGAACGGGATCACGCCGCGCAACGAGGTCCTGGACTACCACGACCGCAAGCTGGTGTTCCTGGACGGCCCGGGGGTCGTCGTCGAGCTGGCCGAGTGGGCCAGCGGATGAGTGGGGATCCGGGGCGCTCACCTAACATGAGCCGCCTGGAGGGATGGCAGAGCGGACGAATGCACAGCTCTTGAAAAGCTGCGAGGCGCAAGCTTCCGTGGGTTCAAATCCCACTCCCTCCGCTGGATGGAGAGTCAGGCTGACAGCACGTCCACCTGCGCGGTGACGTGGCCCGCCTCGACCTCGAAGGGATCCATCGCACCCCTTGCACGTGGGTGTTGCACACCCCTGCGGAACGTCACACCGGCGATCGGACGCAGCCGAAGAAGCCCCTCCTCTTGATGAGCTCCGCAACGCCCGTCGGTACCATCGGCTCCCAGCTCTCGTCCCCCTCGGCAATCCGCCTCAGGACGTCCCGGCTGAAGATCGAAAGATAGCCCTCGCAATAGTTGTCGAGGGGCACGAAGCTTCCCCGAGTGGCCAGGTACTCGTACAGAGGACGCACTGCGACGTCCACGCGCAAGTTGTCGACGGTCTCGAGCTCGTCGGTCTCCGATCGACGGAGTGGATACACGTAGACCCTGAGGTCGTTCTTGAACAGGCGGCCGAAGCTCTCGAGGATGCCGCCCTGCAGCTGCGCGTGATTCCGCTCGTCGAACAGGTCGATCAGGCTCGGGACTCCCATCACGATCCCGATTCGCTCGCTCGTCCGCTCAGACAGAAAAGCCGCCAACCGGTAGTAGTCGAAGTAGTCGGAGATCATGGTGGTCAACCCGCACGCGGCCAGCAGCTCGGCACGGGCCAAGAAGTCCCGTCGGTCCACCTGGTCCCCTCCGGCGAGGAGGTTGCGCATGGTGAGCTCGGCCAAGGGCAGCACGGTCTTGCCCTGGACGGCGGGGTCGGCCTCGAACTTCGCTTGCGCGCACTCCAGCATGTCCAGGTTGACGACGGTGGTGGGGCGGAAGCTGCCTCGCTCGACGAGCACCGCCTTCTTGCGGAGGATCTCGCTCGGCTGGAGCACTTCCTTGTCCGGACCGAACATGGCGACCCCGCTCAGCCCGAGCTGGACCAGTTGCAACGCCACCAGCCGATTGTCCACGCTCCGGAATTCAATGCCGCGGAACCGTATGAGGTCGATCTCTATCCGGTCGGTGCTCAATCGATCGAGCAGGCTCTCAACGAGGTTTTCGGGTTCGTGGTGCTCGAAGAATGCGCCGTGGAGGAGGTTGACCCCCACGACTCCGAGAGCCTCCTGTTGCAGCGCAGCCTCGACATCGAGCATGCGCACATGGAGGACGACCTGGCTCGGTTCATCGTGCGGATGGGCCTGGAACTTGACCCCCATCCATCCGTGACACTCGTTGCCGCCACGGAAGCTCCGGGCCACCACCGTGTCGGCGAAGGCGAAGAACGACGTGTTGTCGCCTCGCCGATCTCCCAAGCGATCGATGTTCAGTGTGTACTCGTGGTCCAGCATGGCCTGCAGCCGTGCCTCGGAGACGTACCGATCGACCTCGCCGTAGACGGCGTCGCTGACCGCCATGTCGTAGGCGGAGATCGTCTTGGCGATGGTGCCGGCCGCCCCTCCGACCCGGAAGAACCAACGGGCCACCTCCTGGCCGGCGCCGATCTCGGCCACCGTCCCGTACCAGCGAGGATCCAGATTGATGCGCAGTGCCTTCTGATGCGTGTCGACCGACTGCTCGCGGCTCAGCACGTCCGTCACCGCCCGTCCCCCGAGGGAGGTCGGATCGGCTCGGGCGGTCGATGCGGCGTGTGCAGGCTTTCCACACAAGAGTAGTAACAGACGAGATCCCGTCGAAGGCTACGGCCGTGTGAACTCTCTCCCCTCGCGGGACGCACGTGCGCAACGCTCCGTGGAGGGATCCCTGGCCCAGCCGGTGGTGGAGTGACCGAATTGTCACGTGCCGCACAACACTGCGCACACCTGCTCAGAGACGTGACGATAACGCTCTGGACTGTGCTGACCGAGGTAGAGAGGCGGGCGGATGGCGACGAGCAACCCAACCGGTAAGGCGATCCTTCGAGCGTCCTTACGACTGTTCAGGCAGGACCGACAGATGATCTGGCTCCCGGTCATGGCGACGATCACCGCGGTCATCGCATTCACCATCGTCGCCGGACCGGTCGCACTGGCGATCGGACACAACGGGGTCGCCGTGCTTGTGGCATTGGCCTGCGGGTCAGTCGTGGCTACCGCGGCCACCGTGATCTTCAACGTGGCGCTCGTCTTTGCTGCCACGGATCGCATCGAAGGAAGAACGCCCACGATTCGAGGGTCGCTGGCTCAAGCCTGGGAGCGTCGCAACGTCATCTTCAGTTGGGCCATTCTCTCGGCCGTGGTGGGGACCGCGATCCGTTTGTTGGAACAACGGCTCGGACTCGTCGGCCGTCTGATCGGCATTGCGGGAGGTCTGGCCTGGGCCGTCGCCACGTTCCTCGTCATCCCCGTCCTCGCCTTCGAGAACGTCGGGCCGATAGAGGCGGTCAAGCGATCCTCCTCGATCCTGAAGGCTCGGTTCGGCACGATCGCCCGAGGCGGGCTGCGGTTCGGGCTGCTCTTCCTCGGTTTCTCACTTGGCGCCCTGCTCGTGATCCTGATCGGTGTGGTCTGCATCGCACAGCACGCGTACGCCATCGGCGTGCCGATCGCCGTTCTCGGGTTTGTCCTGCTCATCGGTGTCTCGATGTACGCATCGGCCGCCGGGATGTACATGCGGACGATCCTCTATCGGTTCGCGACGGATCAGCCCATTCCCGACCTCGGCGTCGACGTGTCGAGGGCCTTCGGGGCCAAGTAGAGACGTCCCTGGGGATTGTGAGGACATGCCGAACTGACGGCGGCGACCGTTCTCACCCTGATGTCCGACACGCTGACGCTCCCTGGTCTGGGGTCACTCGGTGCCGACGTGATCGGCCGGGTGGCCGCCATGTCGAGCGAGGAGCACCGGGCTCGCCTCGATGGGGCCTTCCGGCGGATCGCGGCCGACGCAGGGGAGGTCATCACCATCCTCGGCGAGGTCGACCGGTGCCAGTCCTATCGAGACGAGGGGGCGACCTCGAGCGGTTCGTGGGTGGTGGAGCGCTACGGCGTCTCGCCGGCGACCGCACGGAGGCTCATGCACGTCGCCAGGATGGCCTGGGACATCCCCCACCTCGTGGGGTCGCTGTGCGCCGGGGACATCTCCTTCGACAAGGTGCGGGCCGTGGCCGACGTGGCCACCCCCGAGACCGATCGGGAGCTGCGGGACCAGGCCCGAGATTGCAGCGTCGTTGACCTGGTCGAGATCGCCCGGACCAGCGCGGCCACGTCTGCGAGTGCGGCCGGGCCCGCCGAGAGAGCCGCCGCGGCCGAGTCCGAGAACGACCGTCGCTACGTGCGCTGCAACGACCAGTACCGCACCGTAACAGCCCAGCTCCCCGCCGCGTCCTACGCCGAGGTCAAGGCCTGTCTCGAAGCTCGGGCGCGCCAGACCCCATCCGACGGTGAGACCCCCTGGGACCAGCGCCTCTGCGATGTGTTCTTGGAGCTGATCCGTTCGGCGACCCCGGGTTGGCGCGGCGGGGCCGGCCGGGCCAGCCCCTTCTTCGTGGTCGCCCACGTGCCCATCGGCGCCCTGGTCGACGAGTCAGGCTCGAGCACGGCGCTCGCGGGTGAACTCGAGCACGTCGGCCTGATCGACTCGGAGACAGTGCGGCGCGTCGCCTGTGACGCGACGATCGCCGTCGCGGTGGACGACGACGTCGGGCACACCATGTACGAAGGCCGGGCCAGGCGTTTCCCGACCAAGGCCCAGCGTCGGGAGGTCACACGGCGAGATCGGCATTGCCGCTTCCCGGGGTGCGGGAACGTGACCTTCGCCAATGTCCACCACATCGTGGCGTGGGAACGGGACGGGTTGACCGACTTGGACAATCTCGCGCTCCTGTGCCTCCATCACCATCACCTCGTACATTCGGATGGTTGGGTCATGACGGGGAATGCCAATCAGGAGCTCACGATCGTCGGCCCCAAGGGCCTGGTCATGACGTCGCGCCCCTCGCCGCTGTGGACCAGGGCGACGGCCGGCGTGGGTTCCCGGCCACACGAACGCTGAGGCGGCCGGCCAACGGACCTCCGGACGGGGCGGGCCGTGTGTGAGGGATAGGCGGGCGCCTTGTTGCGACCTACGGCTGACCTGCGCCCGGCCAGGCTTCGACAGGCCACGTTCCCGGCTGTGCGCGAGTAGGGGCTCGGGCGATGCAAGCGCCGGCGCGCTGCGCCCCTAGACCTGGAAGGAGTCAACCTCGGAGACCGTACGAGGGGAAGGGGTAACCTCGCACCGCCACGGTCGTCGGTTCGCCGTGGCCAGGTTCCGACGAACAAGGGGGAGGGCGCGTGGCAGACATGACTGCCGTGCAGGTGACTCGCCACGGGCCACCAGGCGAAGTTCTGCTGGTGCAGACGATCGAACGTCCTGAACCCGGGCCCGGCGAGGTGCGCGTGAAGGTAAGCGCTGCGTCGCTCAACTTCAACGACATCGACCGCTGCCTGGGCAAGCTGGTCTCCGTCCCCACTCCTCCGCCGTTCACACTCGGTATGGACGTGTGTGGCGTGGTCGACGCAGCAGGAGAAGGCGCTGAGTCGTGGTTGGGCCAGCGGGTCGTCGCTATCACCAAGAACGCTCTCGGCGGCATCGCCGAGTTCGCAATTGCCGATGCCATCTCGGTGTTCGATGCTCCCCCGGATTTCGACGACGTCGAGGCCACCGCTTTCCTCTTGTCCTTCCAGACGTCCCACCTGGCCCTGTTCAAGAGAGGGCGCCTGCAGCCCGGCGAGACGCTGGTCGTGCACTCCGCCGCCAGCGGATTGGGCACCGCAGGGATCCAGCTCGGCAAGGCGGCCGGAGCCCGGGTCATCGCGGTGGCAGGAGGGTCGGAGAAAGGAGCACTCTGCTCAGCCCTCGGAGCTGATCTGGTTGTCGACCATACCGCTGAGGATTTCGTCGAAGCCGTGCTGGACGCCACCGGCGATGCCGGCGCAGACGTGGTCTACGACCTGACGGGCGGCGACTTCGTGGAGCGCTCGTGGCGCTGCACGACGCATGGGGGCCGATACCTCGCTGTGGGGTTCGCCGACGACGATGCCAACGGCATGACCGGCCGGCCCCTTCGCATGGCGTGCATCGGCAACATCGACATCGTGGCCGTCATGGTGGCCTGGGCGAACTCGGTTGATCCCGGCATGCGGCGCTTTGGTTTCAATCCATTCGGGAGGGATGTCGCCGACGAGATTCATACCGATCTTCTGCGCCTGGCCGCAGCCGGGTCAATCCGTCCCGCCATCGGACGACGAGTCTCAATGGCGGAGGCAGGTCGGGCGCTCGACGAGCACGCGGCCCGCCGCTCGGTCGGCCGCACAGTGGTGGTGGTGCAGTGACAAGGACCCGATGAGCACGGTCGAGTACACCTGGCGCGACTCCGAACTGCGTAGCCCACCCCTCCGGGCCCTGAATTGGACGGGCGCGCAGTTGGCACGTTTGGGGTTGGAACTCCCCTCCCTCCGCCCAACGTCGGTGACGACTGCCGCCATCAAGCTGGCCGGTTCGGATGACTTCGGGAGCGACTCCTACCGGGAGCCCCTAGAGGTCTATCTCCGCGCATGCGAGGACGAAGCCGAGCTGACCACGTTCGGGCGCCTCCTCGTCTCCAAGATGCTGGCGCGCGCGCTCGCGAACCGCATCGCCCTGCAGGACTGGTCGAAGAAACACCCCGAGGTCCGGGAGGGCCGCATCGAGCGCCCCTGGATCATCGTCGGGCTTGCCCAGGACAGGAACGAGCCTGCTCTCGATACTCCTCGGGCTCGACCCTGTGGCCCGGCCACTCCTCCAGTGGGAGGCCGCCCACCCCGTTCCTCCCGCGACCCTGGAGGATGCTGCAGAAGATCCACGCGTCGCCCGCACGGCCAAGGATCTCGACGGGCTGATGAAGCTCAATCCGCCGCTCAAGGCCATGCACCCCTTCGGCGCCACCGTGGCCGAGGAATGCGTGGCGATCTTCATGTACGACGTGCGCGCACTGGCGCTCGAGACCCAGGCGCACGTCCCGACCTACGCTCGCTGGCTCGAGAAGGCCGATATGACTCCGGCGTACGACGTGCACCGGCTCGCTCTCCAGACGTTGCAATCGCGCCAGCCAACCGAACGCTGGATACTCAAGACGCCCAATCATCTGTGGCACCTCGACGCCATGCTCGGCGGCCTACCCCGATGCCAGGGTCATCTGGACCCACAGGGATCCCGGGCCGGTCGTCACGTCGTTGGCCAGTCTGGCCAACGCAGGCCAACGGGTCCTCACGAGCCGGAAGGATCCCCGACCCGCTGCCGAGGAGTGGAAGCGCAAGTGTGCGTTCGCGCTCCGCTCGGCAATGGCCTTCGACGAGCAGGCCGCAGGCGGCTGGTGCCAGCACATCCACTACGAGGCCCTCGATCGCCGACCCGGTCGGGATGGTCCGCGAGCTGTACAGCGGCTTCGGCGAAGAGGTGGGCTCGCTCCATGCCCGCCGCATGCATGCCTTCCTGGAGGATCGGCCCCAAGACCTCTTCGGCAGGCACCGCTACGACCCCGCCGACTTCGGATGGACCTATCCCGGCCTGGCCGAAGAGTTCGAGGACTACACGAAGCGCTACCACATCGAGACGGCGGGTCACTCGTAGGGTGGGTGCCGCTCCCGGCTCTCAGCTGGCGCAGAGACTTCTGACTCCCGAATTGCTAGTGTGCCGAAACAGGAACGTGTTCTAGGATTTCCATGGGATGCGGAAACAGGCCCACTCGGGCCTGGTTCCGTCGAACAGGGGGTGTGATGATGAAGAGGGTCACCGGCCTACGGGCCCTGGGGGCAGCGCTGATGCTCACGACGCTCACGGCTGCAGGGGTGCTCGTCGACACCGGGGGTTGGCGGCGCGGCATCGACCTCCTCGACCTCGTTCGGGACGCTCCCGTCGCCCTGCGGCAAGGGCCACGACACCGGCGCCACGGACACGGGTGTCACCAACAGCACCATCAACATCGCCTATGGCGACGACCGAGGGTTCTCCGGTCTCCCCGGTCTCGACCAGGAGATGGGCGACGCGGTGAAAGACATGATCGCGTGGTGCAACGCACAAGGGGGCATCGGCGGGCGCAAGCTCGTCGGCGACTACGGCAACGCCGCGGTGACCAACGTCGGTTCGGTGGTGACACAGGAGTGCAAGCAGGACTTCATGCTGGTCGGCGAAGGTTTCGCACTCGACGGCACCGCCGAACAGACTCGCCTCGGTTGCAATCTGGCTGCCGTCCCCGGCTTCACGGTTGCTCCCGTGGTGGCGAACGCATACGAGATGTACCAGGCGTCACCGAACCCGGCCAACGCCAGCCCCGTGTCGAGCGCGTACGAGGCCGAGAAGCTCTTCGGAGCGAAGACCAAGAAGGTCGGCGTCTACGGCTCCACCCTCTCCACCCAGGAGTCCTCGACGAACAAGGCCGTCCAGGCATTCACCAAGGCCGGCTGGAAATTCCTCCCCAACTGCACCGCCAACATCGACTACAACGGCGAGGCGAACTACACCCCGTTCATGCAGAAGCTCCAGAGCTGCGGGGCACAAATCATCTTCAATGACGCCACTCCGGGGCAGACCCTCTACGGCGCCTTCGAGGCCGAGAATCAGATCGGCTACGACCCCATCTGGGTGATGGACTCCGGCGCCTACACGGCGGCCTTCGCGCAGTGGAATACCGAGGGTCTCGCCAACAACGTCTACGTCCGCCTGTCCTACGAGCCTCTCGAGGCGGCCAAGGTCGTCCCCGCTGTCTCCCAGTACATCTCGATCGTCAAGAAGTACGGGGGCCTGACCTCACAGCTGGGTGAGCAGGCAACCTCGTCGTTCCTGCTGTGGGCGACCGAGGCCAAGGCCTGCGGTTCCACCTTGACCCGTCAGTGCATGATCAACCACCTGTCCAAGGTGACGAATTGGACCGGCGGCGGTCTCAACGCCTCGGGCAACCCGGCCAAGAACATCCCGCCGAACTGCGGCCTCTTGATGAAGCTCGACGGGACGAAGTGGGTGCAGGCCTACCCGAAGAAGCTCGGAACCTTCGACTGCTCCCCCAAGTACGTCATCTCCAACACGGGGTCAGTAATCGGCACTACCTTGAACGCCCAGGGTTACGCAACCCAGTACGCGACCTCCACGGTCCTGAAGCCTCAGGGGTGAGCACCCAGGACATCAGCTCGCCCGCCGCCTGACCTGAGCGACGGGAGCTCCGGCCATGCACCTGTTACTGACCTACACAATCCTCGGGCTGGTCACCGGCGCTGTCTACGGGATCGCGGCATCAGGTCTCGTCCTCACCTACACCACCTCGGGCATCTTCAACTTCGCCCAGGGCGCCATGGCGATGCTGGCCGCATTCACCTATTGGCAGTTCCGATACGGCTGGAACTGGCCGGCGCCCCTCGCGCTCTTCATGGTGCTCATCGTCCTCGCTCCCCTACTGGGCATCGTCCTCTACGTCGTCATCATGCGGGGGCTTCGCCAGACGGCTGACGTCACAAAAATCGTCGTCACCATCGGCATCATGTTGGGGTTGATCGCCCTGGCGCAGTGGATCTGGAACCCGGGCGTACCACGGACTGACCAGTTGTTCTTCGGCAACGCAGCAAAGTTCAAGTTCCTGGGTGTCTATGTCACCGACCACGAGGCGATCGCCCTTGGTTGCGGTGTGCTCATCGCCGTGGGCATCCGCCTCTTGTTCACAAGCACCCGGACCGGCGTGGCCATGCGGGCCGTGGTCGACAACCCTGCGCTCCTCCAGCTCAACGGGGGCCGGCCCGAACGGCTGGCGGCTTTCTCGTGGGCGCTCGGTGGAGCCCTGGCCGCGCTCGCCGGCATCCTCATCACCCCGATCAGCGGGGGCTCCCTCGACGTCCACGTGCTCACCCTGCTCGTGTTGGACTCCATCGCCGCCGCAATGTTCGGCCGGCTGAGGAGCATCTGGCTGACGTTCGCCGGAGCACTCGTCCTTGGGCTGGCCAGCACTTACGTGCTCGGGTACTTCCCCGAATCGTGGGAGTGGGCATCGAACTTCCGCATCGCCCTGCCCATGATCGTGCTCTTCGTAGTCTTGATCGTGCTGCCACAGGACCGGCTGCGAGGGGCGACGCTCCTCCGCACCAGGGAACGATTCACCGTCCCGACCATCCGTTCGGCCGTGACCTGGGGCCTCATCCTGCTCGTCGTCGTGCTAGCCCTCGAGCAGGTCATGGACTCCAGCGACATGAGCTCGCTGACCGTCGGCATCATTTACGGCATCATCGCCCTGTCGCTGACCCTGCTCACCGGATACGCCGGAGAGATCAACCTGGCTCCGGTGTCTTTTGGAGCAATCGCCACCATCATCGTGTTCCACGTCGGCCTCTCCGGATCGGGGCTCACCCAGCGGATCACGCTCTGGGGACTCGCCCTCGGCGTGGCCGTCACGGCGGTCGTGGGCGGCCTCATCGCCCTGCCGGCTCTGCGCCTCCGCGGTCTGTATCTGGCGCTCGCCACCCTGGCGTTCGGTGTCTTCGTCTCCGACATGATCATCGCCGACATTGCTCCGCACGTCCTGCCCATCTTCCACCTGCACTACTCGATCTTCCCCAACGGTACGCTGCAGATCCCGGCACTCAAGCTCGGTCCGATCGATCTCAGCTCGTCGAAGACGTTCCTCACCACGTCGACTTGCATCTTCATTCTGATCGGCATCGGCCTCATCACACTGCGGCGGAGTAATTACGGACGCCGACTGACGGCAATGAAGGACAGCCCGGCGGCGGCAGCCACGTTGGGCCAGAACCTGATAAAGCTGAAGCTCTCGGTGTTCATGATCTCGGCGGCCATCGCCGGACTGGGCGGTGTGCTGTTGTCGAGCGTGACGGGCAACGTCAGCGACACGACGTTCATCATCTTCATCAGCCTGGCCCTCGTGATGCTCACGGTCGTCGGGGGAATCGGCAACGTCGCCGGCGCCCTCATGGGCGGGATCCTGGCCGGGACCGCTTTCCAGGCCCTGACTTCGACCTTCACCAACCTGAGCACGGACCACGGCGGTGGGGGGTTCTGGAGCGTCCTTGCCAATCTCTCACTGGTGGCGCCTGCACTGGTCGGCGTGAGCCTGGGTCGCAACCCGAGCGGGGCTGTACCCGAGATCGTGGACCGGTACCGGCCGCTCTGGCAGGCCAAGGGCGTGCTGCTCCTCGGCGTGATGGCCGAGATCGTCGCGTATCTCCTCGTGCTCACCAAGGTGATGGGAAACTGGTGGCTCGTGCTGGCGACGGGCCTCATCGCCGTCGCCCTTCCAGCTGTCGGCCAGCTGGTGCAACCCGAAGCCTTCCTCGATCCGGTCAAGCCCGCGCCGGCGGCCATGGCCCGACCGGCGTCGACGCCCGTCGCGACGGAAGTCGTCGCGGAAAGTGTGGCCGATGCCCGTCCTTGAGGTTTCAGGGGTGTGCGTGGCCTTCGGTGGGGCCCAGGTGTTGACAGAGGTCTCTCTGACCGTCGCCGAAAAGAGCGTCACTGGCCTCATCGGACCGAACGGGGCGGGCAAGACGACGTTGTTCAACGTCGTCAGCGGGTTGTTGGCGCCAAAATCCGGACGCGTGATGATCGACGGCCACGACGTGACGAAGGCCGGACCGTCCCGTCGCGCCCGCCGAGGGCTCTCTCGCACCTACCAGCGGCTCGAGCTCTTCACCTCGCTCACCGTGCGGGACAACATCCGAGTGGCCGGCGAGATTCGCAACACTTGGGGAAGGCGTTCCCGGATCGACGTCGGCGCAGAAACCGACCATGTCATCGAACTGGTGGGCCTCGGCGACGTGGCCGACCGCGAGGTGAGCGAACTCCCGACCGGTCGCGCGCGGGTCGTCGAAGTCGCGCGTGCCCTCATGACCCAACCGAAGGTCCTCCTGCTCGACGAGCCCGCATCGGGACAGACAGAGCAGGAGACGGAGGCCTTCGGCCGACTGCTGCGCCAGCTCGTCGACGAGCGCGATCTGGCCATCTGCCTGGTCGAGCACGATGTCGGCCTGGTGATGGGCACCTGTGAACACATTCATGTCCTCGACTACGGCGAGGTCATCGCCAGTGGCACGCCGGACCAGGTCAAGGACGATCCGGCTGTCATCAACGCCTACCTCGGTGCCCCGTGAGCGGCGCCGCGCCCCGTCAGAGTCCGGGGTCCCACCGATTCTGGATCTGCACGACATCCGAGCGGGTTACGGCCCGATCGAGGTCGTCCACGGTGTCAGCCTGCGTGTCGCGGCGGGGTCGGTGATGGCACTCTTGGGTCCGAATGGGGGCGGCAAGACGACGATGCTCAACGTCTGCTCCGGCACCCTGGCTCCGGACAGCGGAGACGTGTCATTCGACGGTGCCGTCGTGACCTCGATGTCGGCGGACGATCGCGCCCGGAAGGGCATCTGCACGGTGCCCGAAGGGCGCGGCATCTTTCCCAATCTCACCGTCCGGGAGAACCTCTTGATGGCCACCCAGGTCGGGGTGCCGATGGGTCGCATCGAGGAGGTGGCCTTCTCCCAGTTCCCCCAACTCAGCGGACGGCGGAAGCAGATGGCCGGGACTCTGTCGGGAGGCGAACAACAGATGCTTGCCCTGGCGCGTGCCTTCGCCACCGATCCGAAACTGCTGCTGCTCGACGAACTTTCCATGGGGCTAGCCCCGATCGTGGTCGGTCAGCTCTACGACAAGGTCCGCGAACTGGCCGAAGCGGGTCTCTCGATCCTGCTGGTCGAGCAGTTCGCCCGTACTGCACTTCCCATCGCCGACAGCGCCGCTGTCGTCCTGCAGGGCGTCATCGCCCACCAGGGAACTCCGGCCGAGATGGAAGAAGCGCTGACCACCAGCTACCTCGGCGCCTGACAGCGCGCGGAGATTCTGGGTGGCCTTCCACGCCTGGATCCCTGGCGCGGTGAGATTCCCCAACAGCCGAGACCTTTGCCTCCGCTACCTCCGTCGTCTCACGTTTTCCGGCCCGGTGCCGACGGTGGCTACGCCGGGACAGCTCAGCGGGCGGCGGCAAGCGCCTCGGCCCGACGAGAAATGCCGGGGGCGTCCAGAACGGCGCAGACCTCGGCGAACTCTTCCGTCGGACCTCGCCAGCGCAACTCGTCAACCCGCCCGAGGAGCGATCGATCGATCCGCAACGTCGCCAGTTCCTTGAACAGCAGTGCCTCGTCGCGACACTCATGCAACGTCGTTGCCAGTTTCGCGGCCCCGCGCACGGCGACATCCCAGTCGCCTGGGTCCGGAGGAATCTCCTCGACATGGTTCCACCGAGCCAACACGGTGGCGGCCGACTTGGCCCCCCACCCCGCCAGGCCGGGAAAACCGTCCGCACTATCACCGACGAGAGCCAGGTAGTCGGGGATGGATGCCGGACCCACCCCGAATTTGGCAGTGACACCGCCTTCGTCGATCAGCAGGTCTTTGCGTCGATCGAGCTGCACAACGCGTGTTCCGCGCACACACTGACCGAGGTCCTTATCGGGGGTGCAAATGATGACTTGATCTACCTCCGGGTCGGCGTCGGCCACGGCGGCGCCGCTCGCCAGGGCGTCGTCCGCCTCGACCTCGACCATCGGCCACACCACCACACCCAACGCCTTGAGCGCCGTCTCGAGTGGCCAGGCCTGGGACCACAGATCGGGATCGACGCCTTCGCCCGTCTTGTAGCCAGGCCACAGGTCGTTGCGGAAGGACTCAATGACGTGGTCCGTCGCCACGCCCACGTGGGTCGCCCCCTCTCCCAGCAGTTGCAGAACGGAGCTGACCACACCCCTCACCGCCGCCACCTCCTGGCCATCGGCGTTGCGATGCGGCGGAGCGCCGAAGAAATGCCGGAACAACTCGTAGGTGCCGTCGACGAGGTGAACCTTCATGGAGAGGACGAGCCTCTCACTGACGGGGCGATCCGGTCACTGCCGCCCGTGCCGTGTCTCGGCCCGTTCTGCCCGCGCGGCGATGGCCTCCACTTCGACCAGCTGATCGGAATAGCCGAGTGCAGCGACCCCGATCAGGGTCGACAGAGGTTGGCGTGACCCGAAATGGCGATGCACTGCGCCCGGCGCCACCAGATCGGCGCGATCGCTGCTGGCCCACGTAGACGGCGGACGTGACGACGTCATCGATTCCCGCGCCCGCCGCGTGCAGCGCGCTGCGGAGGTTCGCCATGACGGTCTCGGCTTGGGCTGCCACGTCCCCCACCGCCACCGTCGCTCCTGCGTCGTCGAGAGGACACGCAGCCGCGGTGAAGACCAGGATCGGCCGGCTCCCGGTCTCCGACGCGTACACGTAGGGAACACCTGGTGCGTGGTCGATTGGTGGAGCCTCTTCACGCCGAACCGGATCCGACATCGCGCCACAGCCTGACACAGAGCCCGTCAGCCCGGAGGTTCCTCGATCTGCTCCATGAACTCGAGGCGGATGCCACCCGGAGCCTCGACGAAGGCAATGCGCCTGGTACCGAACGTGCCGCTGACCGTCCGGGGCCCCCAGAGGACGGTGTGGCGCGCCAGCTCGGCGTCGAGATCGTCCACGAAGAGTGCTGGGTGCAGGAACCCTTCATCGGGCAGCTCGCAGGCGTCCTCGTAGATCGCCTTCGTGAAAAGCGTCAGGGAGAGCACGCCGAGCTGCACGTCGGCCCGGCGCCCGTTCTCCCACGCGACCGGTTCTGTCACCGCAGCGCCGGCCGCCTCGTACCAGGCGCACGCCTCCTCCAGATCAGTGACCTTGATTGCCAGGTTGGCCAGGCCGGTGACCGGCATCAGTGCAGCGGGGTGCCGTACAGCGAGCCGAGATCCTCGGCGATGAGCTCGAGACGCACGCCGTCGGGGTCCGAGAAATACAACGAGCTCCCGCTTTCGATCTGCGTGGGGATGCCGGCTACCTCCAAACGGGCGCGCGCGGCGTCCCACTGCGCCTGGTCGACCGAGATGGCGAGGTGGTGGAACCCCCCCAACACCTCGGCGTACGGCCCAAGGCCGAGATCCGGGAAACCGAAAAACGCAAGAGTGTTGTCGTGGCCGAGGTCGAAGAACAGGTGGGTCGACCCTTTGTAGTCCCGGTTCTCGAAGAGCTCGACCAGCGGGAAGCCCAGGAGGCCTTGGTAGAAGCGAATGGTCTGCTCGACGTCGGAACAGATCAGTGCCACGTGATGGACCCCGCGTGCCGTTGACTTCGGCCGGTCTCCCGGTTCGCGGAGGTAGTCCGCGCGTAGACGCTCCCGCTCCGCGGCCGCCGCCTCCAGGTCCACGGTCACAGGCCCAGCAGCCAGGCTGCGTTGGCGCCCAACATGTTGGCCCGGGCCGGTTCCGCCAGCCCGGCCACGGCGCGCCGGGCCTGCGCCATCGGATCGGCCACCCCTTCGGCATGGGGCCAGTCGCTGCCCAGCATGAACGTGTCGTCGCCGACTTTGGGAACCAGACGGTTCGGCATCTCGTAGGGCAGCGCGGCCACGCGCACCTGACGCAGGAAGTAGTCGGAGGGTCGATCCGACAACTTGTGGAACGGCTCGCCGTGACGCTGGGTGTAGAAGTCCGATGCCCCGTCAATGTGGAGGAGGAAGCTCGGCACCCAACTCGCCGTGAGCTCGACCACGCCCACACGAAGGCGGGGGAAGCGCTCCAGCACCCCGGTCAGGATCAGGTTGGCGAGGGCGACCGCAGGTGCCAAATAAAGGAAGATCGAGTCGAAAAGTTGCTCGCCCTCCTCGTGCTCACCGGTCAGCCAGGCGGGGTGCAGCGGGCTCTCGAAATCCGAGACGTGAAAGACCGGCGCAACGCCTTCGTCGCTGAACGCGGCCCAAACCGCGTCGAAGTCGGGGTGCGAGAGGGGTTTCCCGTCAACGGGAGCCGGCGCGATCATCGCCAGGCGCACGCCCTGTGCCCGCATGCGCCGGATCTCCTCCACCGCCCAGGTCGGGTCGTGCAACAACACGTGGGCTACCCCGAAAAGCCTGCCATGGCCCTCGCCCTCGCCGCACACGTCCGCCACGAAGCGGTTGTAGGCCCGTGCGTTGGCCCGTTGTGCGACCCGGTCCGACGCGAGCCGCTGTTCCCACAAGAGGCCGTAATTCGGGAACAAGACCGCGGCGTCGAGTCCGAACGCATTCAGCGATGTCAGACGGGCACCGGCAAGGCGGTACGAGTCCGGTACCAGTTCCTCGAACGACGCCGGAGCCCGCTCGCCGCGCAAGCGGCGGAGGCGGTCCTCCCCGATCAGGTTCGAGTGCTCCGGTACAGGGACTTCCAGCGGGGTCAGCCTGTCGCCCCGCCACATGAGCCAGGGCCATCCGGCGTCATCGTCGGCGATGGACAGCGCATCAGACCGCCGCGCCGGATCGATGTACTCGGACCAGGTCGTCCTCGACTCGAACAGGTGCTGGTCGACGTCGATGGTCTGCAACATCACATGCCCTCCCACGCGCAGAGTACCAGTGGTCGCTCTCACACGTCATGCCCCCGTTGAACGTTGTCGGGCGCCGTAGGGCGCACCCAAGACAGACCCGCGACCTACTCGATGCAGCCGCGGATCTCGCGCAGCCAGTCGTCCGCGGCCTCCCATGCCGCGTCGGCCCGGCGCCGCTGTTCCGGGGCGAGGACCCCGGCGGCCGGATACGAACCGAGGAATTTCACGCCGGCCAAGCCGACATGGAGGTCCCGGAGGCAATCCGCGACAATCTCGTCGCCCACATGGCCCGACAAGTCGATGACGAAACAGTAGTCACCAAGCGCCTGCTTCGTCGGGCGGGACTCCAATTTGGTCAGGTTGATGTTGCGCGCGGCGAATTGCCCGAGAATGCCGTGCAGGCTCCCCGGATGGTCGGCCCGTTGGAAGCAGACGATGCTCGTCTTGTCGTGTCCCGTGGCCGCCGGGACGCTGGTCGGGGCGACGAGGACGAACCGGGTCTGGTTTTCCGGGTGGTCCTCAACGTCCTCTGCCAGGATCACCAGGCCGTACCGCTCAGCAGCCAGCCTCGGCGCGATGGCCGCTTCTCCTGCGCCCCCGGACTCGCCCAGAACCCGTGCCGCATCCGCCGTGGAGTTGGCTGCCCGTTGTTCGGTCCCGGGGGGCAGCGCCCGAGCCAGATACTTCTGGCACTGGGCCAGCGCGTGGGGGTAAGAGGACACCGCATGGATGTCGGCGAGCCCGGTACCCGGACGAGCCATGAGGTGGAGGTGGATGTCCATGACGACTTCTCGCTGAATGTGCAGGTCGACGTCGTGAATCAGGCCATCGATGGTTGCACTGACCGTCCCCTCGATCCCGTTCTCAATGGGCACGAAGCCGAGGTCCACCTCACCCCCGGCGACAGCCTCGAGGACCGCCGAGATCGAGGGGAGCGCCCTCAGGTCCGCCCGCGCCAGGTCGCGCTGGGTCAGGAGGGCTTCCTGCGTGAAGGTCGCCTCGGGGCCGAAATAGGCCACGGATGTCGCAGGTGGGTTCACAGTTGGGCAGGATAGAGCAGCTCATGGATGCTTCCTCGCTCCGTACCCTGATCGACGACGTCGCGGCCGGACGCTGCTCGCCTGACGACGCTGTCCGGCAGCTGCGCCGCCTCCCCTACTCGGACCTGGGGTTCGCCCGGGTGGATCATCACCGCGACCTGCGCCTCGGCATACCCGAAGCGGTCTACGGCCCCGGCAAGACTCCCGAACACTGTGCGGCCGTCGTCGAAGAGCTCCTCTCGCAGACCGATGGTCCAGTGCTGCTCACCCGAGCGACCGAGTCGCAGGTGAAAGCGGTCACTGCTGCTGCCGCGGCGCGCGGCTTCAGCCAGGCCGACGTCGCCGAGAACGGCTCTCTCTCGACGGTGGTCTTCCGCCCTGCACCATCCAGGGCCGGCACCGTCGTCGTCATCACCGCCGGGACGGCCGATCTTCCCGTAGCCATCGAATGTATGGCGGTGCTGGGCTCGCTTGGTTTCGAGCCCACCCAGCTCACCGACTGCGGCGTCGCCGGACTGCACCGACTCTTGGCGGAGCTCGACACCCTCGCTATGGCGGACGCGGTCGTGGTCATCGCCGGCATGGAGGGCGCTCTGGCCAGTGTGGTGGGCGGCCTCACGCCGGCGCCCGTCGTCGCTGTGCCCACGAGCACGGGATACGGCGCCGCACTCGAGGGCGTGACCGCGCTGCTGGGCATGCTCTCCGCCTGCTCCTCCGGCATCACGGTCGTCGGCATCGACAACGGCTACGGCGCCGCCTGCGCGATCGCCCGGGTCCTGCCATGACACCACCCGCCTCGAACTCCTCCACGCTGGCCTGGTTCCACTGCTTCGCGGGCATCGCGGGGGATATGGCATTGGGATCGCTCGTCGACGCGGGGGCCGACATGGACGAGGTCCGCGCACTGCTCAACCGACTTTCGCTTCCGGGCTGGCACCTCGATTTCGAGGGCGACATGCGGGGCGGGATCGCCTGCACTCGTGCCCTCGTCGGTGGCGACGACGTGGTGGTTCGCACCCACGGGGTGATCGCGGCCCTCATCGAAGATGCCGCGCTGCCTCCACGGGTGGCGGCGCGCGCCCAAGCGGTCTTCCACAAGCTGGCCTCGGTCGAGTCCGCCTTGCATCGACGCCCCATCGACCAGGTCCACTTCCACGAGGTCGGCGGGCACGACGCCATCATCGACGTCGTCGGGACCGCCGCCGCGCTCGAGGTGCTCGGCGTCGACGAAGTGTCCGCCTCCGCGGTCGCAACGGGAATGGGGATGGTGCGCAGCGCGCATGGCCGCTTGCCGAATCCGGCGCCGGCGACGATCCGCCTACTCGAAGGGATCCCGTCCTACGGACGTGACGTCTCCCTTGAGCTCACGACACCCACCGGTGCTGCGTTGCTCGCCGCGCTGTCGACGTCCTTCGGCCCCCTCCCCGACATGACGGTCACGGCCTCGGGCTTCGGGGGGGGCGCCGGTGAGATGGAGGACCTGCCCAACTGCACCCAGGTTGTGATCGGTCGGCGCGTCGATCGGCCGCCCGTGGGGCCGGGGCAGGGCGCACTGCTGCTCGAGACGAGCCTCGACGACGTCACGGGCGAGCAGCTGGGTCTCGCCATCGCCGGCGCGCTCGAAGCCGGGGCGCTGGACGCGTGGGTGAGCCCGGTCACCATGAAGAAGGGCCGTCCCGGCCACGTCCTCCACGTCCTGACCGACGCCACGCTTGTCGAAGTGCAGCGCGCTCGAGATCCAGCGGGTGACCGGAACGATGGGGATCCGCGCCACCGCCGTGGAGCGTTGGCCGGCCGCCCGCGAGCTCGGACAGGTCACGGTCGACGGCATCACGATCCGGATGAAGGTCATCAGGGGACGGGCGAAGCCGGAGTTCGACGACGTGGCGCTGGCTGCCGCCAAGACGGGGGCCCCACCCCACGAGGTGGCCAGCCGGGCCGAGGAGGCCTGGCGTGCTGCCCGTCGCCCGACCGCAGGTCCGGAGGATCCGTCAGCCTGATGGCGAGCCAGATGTTCCACTACGACGAGGCCATGACCGACCTCGTCCTGGCGGCGTGCCGGGAACGGCTGTCCATGGATCCGGTGGCCCTCGACTTCGGCGGCCTCGTGGAGTCACTGGACGCCGAATTGGCAGGCCTCATGCGGCCCGAGGGAAACGACGCTGGCAAGGTGCTGAAGTTGTTCGTCGACAAGCTGTCGACCGCCGTGGTCTCGTGCGACAGCCCCCGCTTCTTATCGTTCATCCCGGCCGCGCCCACCAAGGCATCCCTGCTCTTCGACATGTTCATCTCCTGCTCGTCGCTCCACGGCACGTCCTGGCTCGAAGCGGCCGGCGTCGTCGTAGCCGAGAACCAGGCCCTGGGGGTGCTGGCGGCACAAGCCGGCCTCCCCGAGGAAGCCGGGGGCTGCTTCGTGGCCGGCGGATCAGCAGGCAACCTGTCGGCCCTCATGGTGGCCCGCGACACGGCTGAGCACCGGCGCCATGCCGCCGCACCGTTGCGTCCGCTCGTTGCCCTGAGTGAGGACGCGCACTCGTCGGTGGGCAAGGCCCTCCACGTGCTGGGGGTCGGCTCGCTCACCGTGGCGACGCGCGACCATCGCCTGACCGGCTCCGCGCTGCGGTCCGCGCTGCGTGAGGACCCCCGCCGTGCCGACGTCATCGGCGTTGTCGCCACGGCGGGGACGACCAACGCCGGCATCGTGGACGACCTCGCCGGCGTGGCCGACGTCGCCGCCGAGCACTCCCTGTGGTTCCACATCGACGGGGCCTACGGCGGTGCGGCAGCGCTCTTCGCGCCGTCCGTGCGGGCCCAATTCGCCGGGTTCGAACGGGCCGACTCTTTCATCGTCGATCCCCATAAGTGGCTCTTCGCACCCTTCGACTGCGCCGCGCTGGTCTACCGCCAGCCCAACCTGGCCAAAGCGGTCCACACCCAGGATGCCCAGTACCTCGAGGTGCTCCACAGCGAGAACCCCGAGGAATGGAACCCGAGCGACTACGCCTTCCACCTCACGCGCCGCGCCCGAGGGCTGCCGCTGTGGTTCTCCATGGCGGTCAACGGGCTCGACGCCTATCGCGAGGGTGTCGAGACGGGTCTGTCCATGGCCCAGCGTGCGGCCGAGAGAGTGTCCGAATCACCCCATGTGGAGCTGGTGCGCGACCCCGGGCTCTCCATCGTCCTGTTCCGGCGGCCCGGATGGGACAAGGCAGATTACGAGGCCTGGTCGGCCGCCCTGCTGCACGCGCAGACCGGCTTCGTCACACCGACCACTTGGGAAGGCGAGACGGTGGCCCGCTTCGCATTCCTCCACCCCAACACGACCCTCGAGATGGTCGACGAGATCCTCGATTCAATGGTCGACGCGTGACCAGGCGCGTTCCAACAGGATGCGCAGCGTCTCAACGTCCTGGGCGCCTGGTACCGGCCATGCGCCGCCGATGAGGAGGTAGGGAACGCCCGTCACATCGAGCTCCGCTGCGGTCGCCTCGTCCGCCCGTACTTCGCCAGCGTAGGCCGTGCCCCCGAGCACCTCCTCCGTGATGTGTTCGTGGAGCCCAACGGAGTGGGCCACGTGTCGCAGGACGTCGTGATCGGAGAGCTGACGCCCCTCGCCGAAGTGCGCCGCGAACAGACGCCGCACCAAGGCTCCCTCCCACTCGGTGCCGCGGGCGGCCTGAGTGAGGCGGTGTGCGTCGAAGGTGTTGCCCAGACGGACACGCTCGAAGTCGAAAGTAAAGCCCACCTCCTCACCGAGAGCGGTCAGCTGCGCGTGACCGGCTCGTACCTGCTCGGGCCGCATGCCGTACTTTCGGGCAACGGCCTCCTCGGCGGTACAGGCGCTCGAGGCGGGGGCGTGCCGATCCAACTCGAAGGATCGGTGGACCACCGTGACGTCCTCCCCGTGCTCGAAGTCACTCGAGCGCGACACTGAGCCTGGCCAACCCGAGCGCACACCATGGGCACGCGTAATCCGACCACACGTCAATGTGCATGCACCGTTCACCCTATGGCCGCCAACACGACACTCCTACGCCCAGTCCCGTGCCGGCCACCCTTCGGCCGCGGCCATGAGGGTCCAGCACGTTGCGCCGTCGATGGACTCACGGATGATGTCGGCGTGTCCGGCGTGTCGAGCCGTCTCCTCAATGAGGTGGAGCAGGACCCAGCGGGCCGTCCAGACGATGCCGCCCGGTATCCACGGCACCAGGTCGGTCGTTGGAGGTAACGGGGCTGCGAGGTCCTCCAGCGCGCCGACCACCTTCTCGGTCAGCCTGGCCTGGTCGTCGGCCAGCGCGATCACATCCTCGACGGTCTCCCCTTTTGTCAGCCGGAATCCGTCGGCCCAGTCGTCGTAGGGCACGAACACGCCAGTGTCGCCGGTGGTCAGGAAGGTGGTCCAGGCCCGCTCCACCAGCGCCGCGTGCTTCATGAGGCCGACCAGGCTCAGTTCGCTGACCGTCGGGCGGGCAGATGCCTGGTCCTGGTCCAGGCCATGGGCGGCGTAGCGCAGGGCGTCGCGCTGCTGGCCGAGGAAGCCGAGGAGTACCTCGCGCTCGTCGACGAGGGGGGCTACGAGTCCAGGCATGTCGTCATCTCCGTTCCCGCCGGGTGCTCACCGGCGCTCTTTGTGGGCTGAGGGTCCATGGTGCGCTCCGAAACTGGCCATCTCTTGGCCACTTTCCTTGGCAAACTGGTCCGGTGCGCGCGGATCGTCTCGTTGCCGCCCTCCTGATCCTGCAGGCCAAGGGCCGGATCACCGCAGGCGAGCTGGCCGAGGAGCTCGAGATCAGCGAGCGCACGGCCCGCCGCGACCTCGAGGGACTCGCCCTGGCCGGCATCCCCGTCTACTCCCAGCCCGGGAGGGGCGGCGGCTGGGAGCTCATCGGCGGCGCACGGACGGACCTCAGCGGCCTGACCGTCGACGAGGCCCGCGCCCTCTTCCTGATCGCGGGACCTTCCAGTGCCACACCCGAAGTCCGTGCTGCGCTGCGCAAGCTCGTACGGGCCTTGCCGGCAACCTTCCGCGACCACGCCGAAGCGGCGGCCAGTGCCGTCGTGCTCGACCCTGCCGGATGGGACCACACCGTGCCGGCGGCGCCTGACCATCTCGACGCGTTGCAGCGCGCCATCATCGAGGGGGTCCGGGTCGAGCTGGACTACCGAGGTCGGGACGGTCGCACCTCCTCGCGCACCGTGGATCCGCTCGGGCTCGTCGTGAAGAACAGCATCTGGTACCTCGTGGCCGGGACCGCGGCCGGGCAGCGGACCTTCCGGGTGAGCCGGGTGCGCTCGCTGCAGCTCACGACGGAGCCCTCCGCCCGTCCCGACGACTTCGACCTCGCGCAGGCCTGGAGCTCTATCCTCACGACGGTCGACGCGCAACGCACTCCCGTCCGGGTGAGGGTACGGGCCGGTCCGACGATCATCGACGTGCTCCGCTACATCTTCGGAAACCGGGTCGGCGAGGGAGTGGAGCAATCGGACGGCAGGATCGAGGTGGAGCTACGCGCCCAGTCGGAGTTGATGGTGGCGCGTCAGCTGGCCGGCTTCGGCGACGGCCTCGAGGTCGTCGCGCCTGAGAGCGTGCGAGCCCACCTGGCTGCCATCGGCCAGGACCTGTTGCGCGCCCACACCTGACGATCGTCGCCGGCGTCAGGCCGAGCCGACAGCGGCTTCGAGAAGAGCCGCAGCCGCCAACAATCGCGCCTCACTGTGGGCCGGCCCGATCAGCTGCATGCTGGCCGGCAGCGGACCACCCGACGGTACCGGGAGCGAAAGGGCCGGTACCCCGGCCAGGTTCACCGGAAGCGTGCAGCGCGCAACGAGCAGATCGTCCCCGTCCTCGAGGTGGGGCGGGAAGATGCTCAGCGTCGGAATGACCAGGAGGTCGACCTGGGCGAAGGTCCGTTCCAGCGTCTCCTTCCAGGCGCGCTGGACCCGCCAGGCGGCTTCGACAGTGTCGCCATCGAAGGATCCCCCGAGTTCCAACCGACCGCGCACGCCATCGCTGATCCCCCCGGGGTCGTTGGCCACCAAAACCGAGTTGGACTGCCAGGCCTCGACCACCAGCAGTAGGCCGGCCTGCAGAGTGGCGTCGTCCCATCCGGGAACGACCACTTCTCGGCAGTCCCACCCCACCAACCCCAGAGCACGGTCCAGCGCGGCGGTGATCGCCGGGTCCGCCGCCACGGGCAGCCGGCCGACGACCAAGTCGTCCCCGCTCTGACCGTCGACGCTGAAGCCCGGCTCCAGCAGCTCCATTCCCGTGACCAGACCGGCAACGGTACGGGCCATGGGGCCGATGGTGTCGAAGCTCGGCGCCAGTGGCCACACCCCCTCCAACGGGATGCGCCCCCAGGTCGTCTTGAGGCCGGCGATACCGCAACAGGCAGCGGGAATCCGGATGGACCCACCAGTGTCGCTGCCGTACGCCACGTCGGCCTCGTCCATGGCCACGGCAACAGCGGAGCCGCTGGAAGAGCCTCCGGGGACGCGGGCGGGGTCGAGCGGGTTCACCGGGGTTCCGTACCACTGGTTGACGCCGGTCACGCCGAGGGCCAGCTCGTGCAGGTTCGTTCGGCCGACGATCCGGGCCCCGGCTTCCCGGGCGCCGGCGAGGCAGAGCGCGTCGCTCCCCGCCGGCACTGCCCGGTCCGCCACGGCGCGGCACCCCGCGGTCGTCGGCTCCCCCACCATGTCGATGAGGTCCTTGACGGCGAGCCGGACCCCGGATCCCGACGTCTCGTAGCGGGTGATGAAGGTCGTCATCCCTTCATTGTGTCGTCCGCCTGTCGTCGGGAGGACGATTCCTAGGAGGTGGGCGTCGTGAGGGTTGTCACGGTGGCGCCCGGAGGCAATTGGAACAGCGATGCCGCGGGGGCCGATGAATAATTGGTGATCTCGAAGCTGGTCGAGTCCGAGGCAACGCTGACGTATCCGAGAATCCCCTGCGACGTGCTGCAGATGGTGCTCGTACCAGCGACCCCCTTGGCGACGAGGTCGACGCAGTTCATGTCGAAGCCGTTCAGTGACTTGGTGGAGGTGGTGACTTTGTCACCGGACAATCCGGCCACGAGCGAGACGCCCTTGAGGAAGGAGACCCAGTGCGACGGGGTGTAGATATCGAAGATCTTGTTCTGCGTGGCGGCATCGGCCTTGCTCAGCTTCTGACAGGACCAGGCGCCCGCCGAACCGCTCTGGTTGCAGAGGTACTCGCCGGACGAGTTCACAATGATCTCGACGTTGGACGCGTTGGCGCCCGTCTGCATCTCGCGGAAGGCGAGCCCGCCACCGGACGGATCGACGGCATAGACGATGGTGGCAGGCGAGCTCCCGGTGGTCGAATAAGTGGCCTCGAAGGGTGAGTCTTGCGTGGACTGCAAGTTCTGGCTGAACGAGTCGATGGTCGCCTTGTTGCCTTCAACGGTGTGGACCGCCTGCTTGATTTTGCTCACCGTGCTGCAGCCGGTGGCCAGGGCGCCGACCACCCCCAGAACCACGACGAACCCAATGCGGCTTCGCTGCGCCATGCCTGCCTCCTCCATTTGCACCGTCGGGACTGAAACGGCAACGCCGGTGCGAGGTTACGGCAGGACCGCCCCCCCGGGGCGCCAGCACCTCGGGTCGAAGCGGATCAGCCCGGCCCGGTGGGCGACGGTGAGGCTCCGTCCTCCACCGCCACGACCTCTTGGCGGCCGCGCTTCAGGCCGTAGAGCGCAACGAGGCCGGCGAAGGCCATGATCCCGCACATCACGTAGAGCACGGTCTCGGTGGACTGGGCGAAGGCGAGCGAGACGAAATGCGGGATGGAGTTGACCGAGCCACTGCCCTGCTGGCTCTGCGAGATGTGGTTCGCCTCGGCGGCGGCCGCGGCATTCGGTTGGCCTATGCCGCGCAGCGACGCGGTGAGGTGCGACCGGTAGTTGAAGAGCTCGATCGTCCCGAGCGCCGCCAACCCGAGGCTGGCCCCGTAGTTCCGGATGGTCTGCGTGATCCCCGTCGCCTCGCCGTAGGAAAGGTTCCCCGCACGGTTCACCGCGTCCGTGTTGGCCGGGCCCAGCATCATCCCCATGCCACCCCCGGCCACGATGACCCAGATCTGCTGCTTGCTAAAGGAAAGCGTGGTGACCTTCGACGCCCAGAGTCCGAACCCGACTGCCGCAATGGCGCATCCGAGGACCACAGCCCGCTTGGCCCCCTCGCGGTCGAGCATCCGGCCCCCGATCTGCGCCAGGACGACGAAACCGATGAAGAAATACAGGAGGAAGATTCCCGCATTCGAAGCCGTATCGTGCAACGAGATCTGCGCGTATTCACTGGCGAAGAAGAAAATCGGGATGAAAGCCATCATGGCGATCATCAGTACGATGTTCTCAACGGCAAAGGCTCGGATGCGGAAGATGCTGACCTTGATCAGTGGCGACTCCGTGCGCAACTCGACGAGCACGAAGGCGCCGATGATGGCCAGGCCGGCGATGATGCAGATCCAGGTCAGCGGATTACTCCATCCCCACGGGACGGACTGCTGCAGGCCGAAGATGCTCAGGCCGATGCCGGCCGCGATGAGGACGGCGCCCCGGTAGTCGATCGGAGCCCTGCGGTACTGCGTCTTTGGCTTCGAGACCCCAATGAGGACGAGGGCGATGATGGCCACTGGGATGTTGACCCAGAATATCGCCCGCCAGGTCCACTCGGTCAAGTAGCCGCCGAGAAGCGGCCCGATAGCAGTCAGACCTCCGGCGATGCCGAAGAACAGCGCAAGCGCCTTCCCGCGCTCTCGCAGGGGGAACACGTTCACCACGATGGCCAGCGCCGCCGGGAACATCAACGCGCCGCCGGCGCCCTGAATGACGCGGAACGTCACGATCCACGCCTCGGCTCCCGAACCCTTCGGCGTCAGTCCGCACATGGTCGACGCCACCACGAAGATGATCACGCCGATCACGCAACACTTCGTGTGGCCGTAGATATCCGACAACCGGCCACCCAGCGCGAACAACGCAGCCAAGGAGATCAGATAGCCGTTGACCACCCACTGCACGCCGGTCGACGTCAGGTCGAGCTCACGCTGAATGTTCGGGACCGCGATGGAGACGATCGTCTGGTCGATGAAAGTCATCGAAACCGCGAATATCATCGCCGCGAGCACCCAGTTGCGCCCCTGCATTCCGCTGCCGCTCAACGTTGTCTCCTTCCAGCTCGGATCGGTCAAACCCTAACTGCGGCAATCCATCGGCGAGAAGGTGTCTCCCGGTGCGTTTGACGCCTTGGAGCTACCCCCCTCCCCGGTTGCCTGAGGGGAGGCTGAGCCTTCAGCAATTGGTACGCCCGTCTCAGCCACGTCCGACGCCCACGCCGTAGGGTGTGTGGGTAGTGGTGGTGGGGTCCGCACCCGGCGTGTTCCTGGTCCTCCTCATCGCGATTGTCACCGTGTGGGTGCCGTCCGAGCTCCGACAGGCCGTCGGGCGCCGACCGGAAGCCACGACAGCCGCCTGGCGAGATGAGATCGTGTTGCGCGCGGCCGCTGTCGCCGGCGCGCTCCCCGCGGTCATCGCCCTGCGTGCGGTGCCGGGGGCGGACATGGAGCCTCGGGCCCTCGGTGCCTGGGTCGGCCTGACCTTCCTGTGGTGTGGTGTCCGCGCTCCGACTGTGGTGCTTCCACACTCTCGGTCGCTACTTCACGCTCACGGTGCGCACCAGCCCGGAGCAACCTGTCATCTCTGCCGGGCTGTACCGGGTTCTGCGTCATCCCGAGCTACACCGGCATCCTTCTGGCCGTCAGCGGTCTCGGCTTCTTCATCGGGAATTGGCTGTCCGTTGTCACACTGACCGGCTGCTTCGCCGCAGGCCTCGTCTACCGCATCAGCGTCGAAGAGGAGGCAATGCTCAGCGAGCTGGGCGAACGCTACCGGGACTTCGCCGCCTCGCGGAAGCGCCTGATCCCCTACGTCTGGTAGCGCGGTCGCGCAATCACAAGGCGATGGCGGCTCGTCGGGTACGGTCGGTCACGCAGGGAGGGGGCGCTCGTGCGACAGGGCAGGATCGCAGGACCGGTGGCATTCGTGACCGCAGGAGCGATGTGGCAGAGCCTCCCTCCTCGTGAGCCCGCAGAGTGCGGCCTGGCTGGCCAGCATGGACGCGGGCACGACGAACCTCCACCTCGACTTCGGGCCGTCGGGCGATCCATCCTCCCCCTACGGCATCCCCTACACCGTCGTGTCCCCCTCACAACTCGAAGTGCCCGTCACGTTCCAATACGCCGACGAGAGCGACCCCGGCCCGTACCCGTTCAGTGCGAGCACGCCCATTGAGGGCGGGCAGCAGTCGACGGGCGATCGGCACGCCATCATGGTCAACCCGAGCACATGCGCTCTCCACGAACTCTGGGACGCGCAGTACAACACGTCGGCGTCGACCGCCGGATCGGGTGCGATCTGGAACCTCAATTCGAACGCGTTGCGGCGGGCAGGATGGACGTCGGCCGACGCCGCGTGACTGCCGATCCTGCCGGGCCTCGTCCGGTACGACGAGGTGCGGTCGGGTGTCATCACCCACGCCATCCGGATGACGGCCGAGGCGACGAACACCTCCTAGCTGTGGCGGGCCCGCCACGAGGCGGGGACGTCGTCGACCCCGAACCTGCCGCCCATGGGAGCCCGCTTCCGCCTCAAGGCCAACTACGACATATCGGGCTACTCCGCACAGGCGCAGGTGGTGCTGCGCGCCACGCAGCAGTACGGACTGATCCTGGCCGACAACGGCTCCAACTGGTACTTCGGCGGTGCGGCTGACGACAACTGGCCGATCGCACTCGTCAATGAGCTCAAGGAGGTTCCGGCCAGCGCGTTCGAGGCGGTCGACGAGTCGTCCCTGATGATCGATCCCAACTCCGGACAGGCCCGGCAGCTCGGCACTGCGGTCAACTGCGGATCCGGGCCGGGGTACCGGATGGTGGCCGCGGACGGCGGCGTCTTCTCGTTCTGCCAGTCGTTTCTGGGCTCCATGGGTGGCCAGCACCTCAATGCACCAATAGTGGGCATGGCCGAGACGCCCGGTGGCGGCGGGTACTGGGAAGTGGGCTCCGACGGCGGGATCTTCGGCTACGGCTCTGCCGTCTTCAACGGCTCGACCGGCGACCTCGCGCTCGACGCGCCGATCGTGGCGCTGGGATGACGGCGCGGTACGGTGACGCAGGCCAGGAGCAGGCACACCCCTGCGCCGAACAGGTAGCGGAACCCGACGAGGCCCAAGAGCGCGGCGACGACGGAGACGCCCCAGGCGAGCCACCCGGCACCGCTTTCCACGCGCATCCTCCGACGGCTCAGTACGGAACCCACGACGACGATCGCTACGAGGCTCAACGACGTCAGGATCACCTCGGAGACGCCGAAGGTCTGTATGTACGTCTTCGTCGGCGGCACCGTCCAGCCGGAACGGGTCGGCTGGGCGCGCGCTGTCACGTGCACGAAGAAGGCCGACACGAACTGGGCCACGGCCAAGGCGGCGGCCAGGATCAGAAAAACCGCCGTCACCCGATCCAATCGCTTCATGACCCACCAGTATCCCACCACGGGCCGCCGATAGCGAGGGCGCGGTCGAACGTCTAGCCGCGAGCTTCGAGCGTCCGTCGGTAGATGTTGGTTTGTCGGATCTCGAACCCCATACGCAAGTACAGCCTGTTGGCCGCCTCGCGGTCGGGCCGCGACGTGAGGTCCACCGTCCGTGCACCAAGCTCGGCGGAGTGCTCGAGTGCGGCCTGCACAAGGGCCGCCGCCACGCCGCTCCCGCGGGCGGCGCCATCGACCACCACATCCTCGATCCAGGCCCGCACGCCCGTAGGGATCTGGAAGGTGGCCAGAGTCAGCATGCCCACGATGCCGGCGTCGCCGCGGGCCACGAACAGCGTCGTGGCTTCGTCCGCAAGGATTCGTTCCAGGACGGCGCGCCCGGGGAGAGGCGACGAGCGGGAAAGCTGGGGGACGAGGCGGTCGACCGCCGCGCAGAGGTCGTCGTCGACTACGGCGGCGGCCTCGACCGAAATCACGAGGTCGTCGACTCGCCCCGCCACATCGGTTGCCGCACGCTGTCGTAGAGGACGTCGCGTCGTTCGCCGTTGATGGCGGCGAAGACGTGCTCGCCCCAGCGCTCCGACCCGACCAGCGGCTGAGGCAAGGTCTCACGGGTGAACCAACCGACGTCGCGCGTCTCGAGCGGGTGCGGCGCCAACTCGCCACCGACGGCCTTGCAGTAGAAGAGGAGCGAATAGAGAGGCACCCGGGTGAAGCCGAGGCGCAGCCCGTCGAGGACGGCGATGAGGCGCACCGGCTCCGCCATGATGCCGGTCTCCTCCTCCACCTCCTTCACCACGACCTCGGCCGCGGAGTAACCCACGTCGCACCAGCCGGTCGGGTAGAGCCAGATGCCCGAGTCGGCGCGCTGAATCAACAGCAACTCGCCCTTGTCGTTGCCCACGGCGGCACCGACCGCGACCTTGGGGGTGATGTAGCCCGGGACGCCCTTGCCGACCGTGTCCATCCACTCCTGCACCAGTCCGCCTGCGTAGTCGGGGTTCTCGTGCTCGCCGTCCGCTTCGGCGCGGATGTCCGCCGCGACCTTCAGGATCTCCTCGAAGCGCTCCTGCTCGTAGAGGCTCTCGGTGAAGCCCAGTCCTGTCCTGGCGATGCCCGAGAGGGCTTCGCTCCAGCGCAACAGCGTCTTGAGGGGGACGTCGCGGTCGGTACTCGGGTCCACGAGCGGTGACGCTACCGCGGCCCGCCACCTGGGCCAGAATGGAGCGTGTCCGTCAACGAGGATTGCCGCCATTACGTGATGCGGACCACGCCACGGGGGGACCGCCTGGAGCGTTGCAAGGTGGACGCCAACGAGCCGCTGCCCTTCGCCTGCCCAGAAGGCTGCGTGTTCTACGAGCCCCGCCGGGTGTCCTCGGCGGGATGGCACGTGCCCCAGGATCCCGAAGAGGGCTGAACCTGCCCCGTCGACCCGTCGCTTCGGCGACCCGTCGCCCTGGCGCTTCGGCGACCCGGGTGATCAGCCCTCGAGGACGTCCCCCAGGAGGTCGACGGTGATGCCCTGTCCGCGCAGCCAGTCGAGCGCCGCCTCCACCTGGGCTGCCTGACCGTCCATTTCGCACACGATCCAGCCTCGGTGCTCCTCCACGTCGGCCCGGCGGATGTCGGGATCCACGTCGAAACGGCGCACCAGGGTGGCGAGGACGGCCCGGCGCACCTCGGACTCGGGAAACGTCAGCTTCACCTTGACCCGGACCCCGCTCACGGCGCCTTCTCCGTTGCGTCGCTCGTCCCCGGCTCCCCCGCCCCCGCCCCCGGGCGCAGGCCCCGGTTCAGGCTGCCGGACCGGAAGCCTTCCAGGTCGAGCGCGACGAAACGGAAGCCCGCGGCGCGCACGGCGGCTACGACCTCGTCCCGGCGGGCCACCACCTCGGCCAGCGCGGCGGGTTCGACCTCCAGGCGGGCGGCATCGCCATGGTGGCGCACCCGCAGCTGCCCGAAGCCGAGCGAGCGCAGCGCCGATTCGGCCGCTTCGACCGCAGCCAGGCGGCCCAGCGTCACCGGCGTGCCGTAGGGCAGGCGCGACGCCAGACAGGCGGCCGCGGGCTTGTCCCAGGTGCGCAGCCCGAGTTCACGCGACCAGCGCCGGATGTCGTCCTTGGTGAAGCCGGCATCGACCAGAGGGAAGACGGCACCGGCCGCGGCCGCGGCCGCCTGGCCCGGGCGGTGGTCGCCGAGGTCGCTGACGTTCACACCGAGCACGACGGTCGCGCCTTCGGCCGTGGCGAGCGGGCCCAGGGCATGCATCAGGGCGGACTTGCAGCGGGCGCAGCGGTCCGGGCCGTTGGCGACGTAGGCGGCGTCCTCCATCTCGCTGGTCGGCACGCCCACCCACCGCAGATGCCACTCCTCGGCCAGGGAGCGGCAATCCGCCTCCTCCGCACCGGCCAGCGAGGGTGACAAGGCGGTGGCGCAGAGCACCGAGTCCGCCCCCAGTGTGTCCTGGGCAACCTTGGCCAGAAGCGAAGAGTCGGCGCCGCCGCTGAAGGCCACCACCACGCGGCCCAGGCGACGCAGCACGTCCCTGAGGTCGTCCAATGAGGCGGAGGCCGAGACCGAGGCCGGCGACCCAGTCGCAGAGGTCAGAGTCATGACGTCGCCCCCAGCACCGAGAGCACGTCCTCGAGTGTGCCCACCACGCCCGTGTAGAACGGGCCGAACTCGGCGTACAAGGCGGAGGCCACGTCGAAGCGCATCTCATAGACGCACTCCTTCAGGTCGTCTGGATGGACGCCGAACAACGTCACCCCCCACTCGTAGTCGTCGAGCCCCGTCGAACCGGTGATGACCTGGAGCACCCGGCCGTGGAAGGTCCGCCCGACCTTGCCGTGGCCCATCATGAGCTCCTTGCGGGACTCGAAGTCCAGCGAGTACCAGTTGTACACGTCGCCCCGGCGCTTGCTCATCGGGTAGAAGCAGAAGGCGTCCTTGCCCTCGGGCGGGAGCGTCGGGAAGAGCCGGGCCCGGCGCATCTCCTCGGGGACGCCGGCGGCGTACTCGGAGACCTCGGTCAGCGACACATAGGACTCGGCGACGACCAGGCCCGACCCGACCACATCGGTCTGGAGGCGGCGCAGCCGCCACACGTCGGGCCCGAGCGCCATCAGCCCGAGGTCAGCCTTGTGGCCCAACAACGCAACCGGGACCACCTGGTAGCCGTCCGCCTCGGCCGCGCTCACCGCCTTGCGCAGGGCGTTCGCGTCGAAATCGGGGGTCAGCCGGCAGAACAGATGCAACACGCCCCAGCCGGTCGTCGGGGTCAGGGGCACGCCGTCAGTGTAGAGAAGGCATCCGGCCCCGGTGACAGAGACAGATACGCCCGGCCTTGCGGCCGGGCGTATCCATACTGCCTCGGTTGGGGGTGAGGCGTTCCCAGTGTCACCCCGGGCTGTTGCAGCACCGTGGCAACCGGGTGACAGCCCCATCCGGGACCAGCACCAAGCTGGCCGATCTAGTAATCGTCCATCCCACCGGGCATGGCAGGCGCGTCTTCCTCGGGCTTGTCCACAATGACGGCCTCGGTCGTCAGGAACAGCGCCGCGATGGACGCCGCGTTCTGCAGTGCCGACCGGGTGACCTTGGCGGCGTCGATGACGCCGGTCTTGAAGAGGTCCTCGTACTCGCCGGTGGCGGCGTTGAGGCCGTTGGCACCCTTCAAACCGCGCACCTTCTCCACGATGACCCCGCCCTCGAGGCCCGCGTTCACGGCGATCTGCTTCAGCGGCTCCTCCACGGCCCGGGCCACGATGCGGGCTCCGGTGGCCTCGTCGCCTTCGAGCTTCTCGGCACCCTCGAGGATGGCGGTCTGGGCCCGCAGCAGCGCAACGCCACCGCCGGGGACCACGCCCTCCTCAATGGCGGCCTTGGTCGTCGAGACGGCGTCCTCGATGCGGTGCTTCTTCTCCTTGAGCTCCACCTCGGTGGCGGCGCCGACCTTGATCACGGCCACACCGCCGGACAGCTTGGCGAGGCGCTCCTGGAGCTTCTCCCGGTCGTAGTCCGAGTCGGTGTTGTCGATCTCGGCCTTGATCTGGTTGATCCGGCCCTTGATGTCGGACTCGGTCCCAGCGCCCTCGACGATGGTCGTCTCGTCCTTGGTGATGACCACCTTGCGGGCGGTGCCCAGCAGGTCGAGCGTCACGTTCTCCAGCTTGAGGCCGACCTCCTCGGTGACGACCTGGCCGCCGGTGAGGATGGCGATGTCCTGCAGCATGGCCTTGCGGCGCTCGCCGAAGCCCGGGGCCTTCACGGCCACCGAGCGGAAGGTGCCACGGATTTTGTTCACCACGAGGGTGGCCAGGGCCTCGCCCTCGACGTCCTCGGCGACGATCAGCAGCGGCTTGCCGCTCTGGATCACCTTCTCCAGGACGGGCAGCAGGTCCCGGACGGCGGTGATCTTGGAGCCGACGAGCAGCACGTAGGCGTCCTCGAGGGTCGCCTCCATGCGCTCGGGGTCGGTCACGAAGTAGGGGGCGATGTAGCCCTTGTCGAAGCGCATGCCCTCGACGAGGTCCATGTCCATGCCGAAGGTCTGCGACTCCTCGACGGTGATGACGCCGTCGCGGCCGACCTTGTCGATGGCCTCGGAGATCATTTCGCCGATCTCGGTGTCGGCGGCCGAAATGGAGGCCACCTGGGCGATCTGGGCCTTGGACTCGGTCTCCTTGGCGAGGCCGTGGATGGAGCCCACCGCGATCTCGACCGCGGCCTCGATACCCCGCTTGAGCGACATCGGGTTGGCCCCGGCGGCGACGTTGCGCAGGCCCTCATGGACCATGGCCCAGGCCAGGACGGTCGCCGTGGTGGTGCCGTCGCCGGCCACGTCGTCGGTCTTCTTCGCCACTTCCTTGACCAGCTCGGCACCGATCTTCTCGAACGGGTCCTCCAGGTCGATCTCCTTGGCGATGGAGACCCCGTCGTTGGTGATCGTCGGGGCGCCCCACTTCTTGTCGAGCACCACGTTGCGGCCCTTCGGGCCGAGGGTCACACGGACCGCGTCCGCCAGCTTGTTCATGCCCGTCTCCAGGCCGCGGCGGGCTTCCTCCTGGAAGGCGATGATCTTGGCCATCTGGTGTATTCCTCCGTTAGCACTCTCGTCTTGTGAGTGCTAATAGGTAATCACCTTAGGGGGCCGTGCGCAAGGGCGGCGCGCCCGATCCGTCCGCCACCGACCCTCTCCGGGGCCGGACCTGGTCCGTGACGGACGACAACGAGGGGGTCGGCCCGCACAGCAGACGAGGGGCCCGCCCCCGGTTGACGGGGGGCCAGCCCCGGTGACGTGTGGTCAGCCCCCGGCGACGGCGGGGACGATGGAGAGCGTCTGCCCAGGCGTGACGGGCGTGGCCAGGCCGTCCAGGAACCGGACGTCCTCGTCGGCCAGGAACACGTTGACGAACCGGCGCAGGCTGCCGGCATCGTCGAAGAGGCGCTCGGCCAGACCCGGATGGGCGGCATCCAGGGCCTTGAGCGCCTCGCCGACCGAGCTGCCCTCGACCTCGACCTCGCCCGCACCCCCGGTCAGGGTGCGGAGCTGGGTGGGAATGCGGACGGTCACGCTCATCGGGGGGTCTCCTTGGTCTCGTGGTCGTCCAACGCGGCATCGAAGGCGTCCAGGGTGGGGGCGATCGTCGCCGTAGGGGTACTGCCCGGTGCGCCGGCCAGGGCCTCCACCGTCTTGAGGCCGTGCCCGGTGACCAGGGCCACCACGCGCTCGTCGGGGCGGATGGTCCCGGAGGCGGCCAGCTTGGCCAGGGTGGCGATGGTCACCCCGCCGGCCGTCTCGGCGAAGATCCCCTCGGTGCGGGCGAGCAGCCCGATGGCGTCGACGATCTCACCGTCGGTCACGGCGGCGCACGAGCCACCCGTGCGGCGGATGACGTCGAGGGCGTACCACCCGTCCGCCGGGTTGCCGATGGCGAGCGACTTGGCGATCGTCTTGGGCTTGACCGGCCGGATGGCGTCGGTTCCCCCGAGGAAGGCGGTGGCCACAGGTGAACAACCCTCGGCCTGAGCGCCCGAGACCCGGACGGCGGGTTCCTCGGGCAACAGGCCGACCTTGCCCAGCTCGGAGAAGCCCTTGGCCACCTTGGTCAGCTGGCTCCCCGATCCGATCGGCACCACCACGTGGTCCGGAGCCTGCCAGCCCAGCTGCTCGGCGATTTCGAAGGCCAGCGTCTTGGAGCCCTCGGCGTAGTAGGTGCGCACGTTCACATTGACGAAAGCCCAGCTGGGGCGCTCGCTCGTCAGCTCGGCACACAGGCGGTTCACGTCGTCGTAGTTCCCCTCGACGGCGATCACGGTCCCGCCGTAGACGGAGGTCATGGTGACCTTGGCCGTCTCGAGGTCGTGGGGGATGAGGACGACCGAGTCCATTCCGGCCCGGGCGGCGTGTGCCGCCACCGAGTTGGCCAGGTTGCCCGTCGAGGCGCAGGCGGCCACCTTGAAGCCTAGCTGGCGGGCCTTCGTGAGCGCCACCGAGACCACCCGGTCCTTGAAGGAGCCCGTGGGGTTGGCCGTATCGTCCTTGATCCACAGCTCGCCGAGCCCCAGTTCGGCGGCCAGGCGGTCCGCCCGCACCAGCGGGGTGAAGCCGGCGCCCAGGTCGACCGGCATGGCGTCGTCGACCGGGAGCAGGTCCCGGTAGCGCCAGATGGAGCGAGGACCGGCGGCGATGCTGTCCCGGCTGACCGCGGCGGCGATCCGCTCGTAGTCGTAGGCCACCTCGAGCGGCCCGAAGCAATAGTCGCAGACGTGCAGGGCCTCGGCGGGGAAGGCACGCTGACATTCACGACAACGCAGCCCAGTGACAAAACTGACCATCGGTCCTCCTCATCGGTCGGGCATTGGCACCAGGTGCTCTGCACTGGTTGCCGCGACGTCGACGGGCCCGTCCCTCAGTCGCTCTGGATGATGGGATCCATGATAGCCCGCCCGGGCCGGCCTCCTCAACGCGGTGCGGCTGCTTGAATCGTGGGCGTGCCACACACCTATCACCACGGTGACTTCCCCACGGGACCGGTGCTCGAGGCCAAGGCACGGGCCGGGACGACGGTGACGGTGTGCATCCCCGCCCGTGACGAGGGATCCACGGTGGGCTCGGTGGTCAGGGCGGTCGTCCAGCCCTTCCTGGCCGGGCACGGGGGGAACGGACTGGTCGACGAAGTGATCGTGCTCGACGACGGCTCGCTCGACGACACCGCCGAGCACGCCCGCGACGCTGGGGCATCGGTGGTGGCCGGCCCCGGCGGCGCCGGCGGCAAGGGCCAGGCCATGGCCGCGGCGCTGGCCGCCTCCACCGGCGACGTCGTCGCCTTCCTCGATGCGGACGTGGCCAACACGACACCGGCCTTCGTGACCGGCCTGCTCGGACCGCTGCTCACCACCGACCACGTGGCCCTCGTGAAGGGGTTCTACACCCGGCCGCTGCACGGCGACCCCACGGGCGGCGGGCGGGTCACCGAGCTGGTGGCGCGTCCGGTGCTCGAGCTGCTCTTCCCGGAGCTCTCCTGGGTGCGCCAACCCCTGGCGGGCGAGACGGCGGCGCACCGCTGGGTCTTCGAGAAGCTCGGTTTCGCCGCCGGCTACGGAGTCGAGCTCGGGCTGTTGATCGACGTCGCCCAACAGCTCGGATCCGACCGCCTCGCCCAGGTCGACCTGGGCGAGCGCATCCACCGCAACCGTCCGCTGCACGAGCTGCGCCCCCAGGCGGTCGACGTACTGCGGGCGGCCCTCGAGCGCGTCCCCCGACGGCGCTGCCGCCGCTGCCGTGATGAGCGGCCATCTCGTCGTCTCCAACCGCGGCCCGCTCACCTTCCGCGCCGGGCCCGACGGCGCGCTGGTCCCCGTGCCCGCCGCCGGCGGGCTGGCCTCCTCGCTGCACCGGCTCCTCGCGGGGAGCGGCACGACGTGGGCCTCGGTGACGATGGGTGCGGCGGACCGCGAGGCGGCCGCCCAGGGCCTCATGCACGAGGACGGGCTCGATCTGCTCCCCGTGCTCATCGACGACGAGACCTACCGGCAGGCCTATGACGTCGTCGCCAACACGACGCTGTGGTACTGCCATCATCACCTCTTCGACCTGCCGCACCGGCCCCGCTTCGACCGCCACTGGCGGGAGGCGTGGGCGGGCTACCGGGCCTACAACCGGGCCATGGCCGACGTCGTGGCGACCCGGGCCGGCGAGGGCGACGCCGTCTTCGTGCAGGACTACCACTTCTCGCTCCTCGGGCGGATGCTGGCCGAGGAGCGCCCGGACCTGCGCACGGTGCACTTCCTGCACACGCCGTTCGCCGCACCCGACATGCTCGGGGTGCTGCCCGACGACGTACGGGCGGAGTTGCTCGACGGCATGGCCGGCTACTCGGCCTGTGGCTTCCACTGCCACCAGTGGGAGGCGGGGTTCTTGGCCTGTTACGCCGCGGCGGGACGAGCCGGGGCGGCGCCCCCGACGTTCGTGGCGCCACTCGGCCCCGACGCCGGTGTGCTCGAGGAGGAGGCGGCGTCACCCGGGTGTGTCGCCGCGGCGGCGGCACTGCGGGACGAGGTGGGCGGGCGCCACATGGTCGCGCGCACCGATCGCATGGAACCCTCGAAGAACATCGTGCGGGGGATGCTCGCCTTCGAGGAACTGCTGATCACGTATCCAGAGTGGCGCGGTCGGGTAGTGCACGTTGCCTTTGCGTATCCCAGCCGGCAGGGGCTGGCCGAGTATCTCGCCTACGGCGCCGACGTCGAGCACACGGCCGAGCGCATCAACCACGCCTACGGGTCGGAAGGTTGGACGCCCATCGTCCTGTCGCTCAAGGACGACAGGGCCCGCTCCCTCGCCGCCTTGACCCTGTCGGACGTGCTGCTGGTCAACCCGGTGCGCGACGGCCTCAACCTCGTGGCCAAGGAGGGACCGCTGCTCAACGAGGCCGACGGCGTCCTCGTGCTCTCACGCCAGGCCGGCGCCTGGGAAGAGCTCGCACTGGAGGGTGCCGGCGCGCTCGGTATCAATCCCTTCGACGTGGCCGGGACGGCCGACGCGCTGCACGCCGCGCTCTCCATGGACGCGCCGGCGCGGGCCGCACGGGCGGCGGCGTTGCGCGCCGCGGTGCGCGGGCGCACGTCGGCCGACTGGTGGGCCGACCAGGTGGCGGCCGCTCAGCGCTGAGTCGCCGGGCGCCCCGCGGCGTCGGCCAGGTCGCGCAGCAGCGCCACCGCACCGGCCGCACCGGGCACGGACAGATCCGCCGCCGCGGCCACCGACCCGGGGCTCTCGCTGTCGACGGCGGCCACCCGGACCACCAGGCGCGGTGGCCCTTGGGCGGCGCGCAACTCCTCGAGGGCGGCGAAGACGGGCAGATCGCCCACGTCATCGCCAAAAGCGGCCAGCGTCCGCAACGGCTCGGCCCCGTGCTGCTCGTCGTGCTCCGCCACCAGGGTGCGGACCACGGTGCCCTTGTCCACGTCGATCGCCGGCCGCAGCTCGCGCTCGAGCCGTCCCGGATGCACCAGGAGGCCGCGGGTCGCGTGCTGGCGTTCGGCAAAGGCCAGCACCCAGTCCTTGTGCTCGGGCGCGCGCCGGAAGTGCAGTGTCACGGTCAGGCCCTTGGGCTCGACGTAGACGCCCTCGGGTGCCGTGGCCACGGCCTCCGCCACCACCTCGTCGATGACGGCGGCCCAGGTGTCGTGCGCCGGTCCCCGCAGCGCGCGCTCCAGGCCGTAGAGGCCGACGAGCGTGACGCCGGATGGCGCGCCGAGGACATCGGCCAGAAAACCGGTGGGACGGCCCGAGATCACCGCGACCAGCGCGAATCCGGCCGCGAGGTCGGCCAGGAGGGCGGGCACCCCGGGCAGTGGGCGCGCCCTGACCGGGTCCACGACGACGGCCGAGAGGGTCCCGTCGAAATCGAGGAACAGTGCGCTGCGATCCGGCTCGCCGGCCAGTGGTTGCAGGAGCGCCGGCAGTCGCGCCGCCGCGGCCTCACCCGCGGTGGGCAACGTCAGGACGCGGTGGTCGTCGTCGACGAGGACGCCGCCAGGTCTGTGCCGATGACCACCGCGACGTCGACGCCGGTGGTGCTCACCGGCGTGGCCGCGGAGATCGGGAGGACCCGCGACGGCTGCACGCCGATCGTCGTCGCGATGGACGCCGCCTGCTGCTGCTGGCCCGGCGCGTAGTACACGGCCGACGTGGCCACGGAGGTCGCGGCGTCCACTGGCGTCTGCATCGTCCAGCCGCCGGCGGCGATCACCGTCGAGTAGTGGGCGGCCAACCCGTTGGTGGTGGTGCCGTTGGCCACCACCACGGTGGTCGCGCTGTGGGGCGCTGTCGTGGTTGTGGTCGACCCCTTGTGGCCGGCCTTGGTGGTGGTCGTGTGGTGGGCCGTCGTCGTGGTGGTCGTCGATGGGGCGACGGCCGCGGCCGCGGTGGTCGACGTCGTGGTGCTGGCACCGGTGGCAGCCACCGTGGTTGTCGTGGCGGTGAGCGTGCTGCTCACGCTGGGGCGCGTCCCGACCGACACGAGGACCGCCACCGCCACGACGAAGAGAATGATGACGGCCGCCGCCCGGACGATCGAGAGCGAGCCGGACGATCCTGTCTGCGGCTGGTCGTCATCCATTGGGTGACCAGCCTGGCCCGGGCCGCCGCCCGAAGCAAGCCTTTCCGCTGGCCGGGCGCCGGCTGCGGCGCAGCCCTGTAACCTGGGACGCAGCGCCCGAGTAGCTCAGTTGGTAGAGCACTTCACTTG